>CAUTJW010000014.1:0-10774 GCA_963539245.1 Rothia mucilaginosa | reverse complement strand
CGTCGAGAAGCCACATGTGTTTCGAAAAGCCACCAAAAACGTGGCTTCTCGAAACACATGTGGCTTCTCGACGAGAGGGGTGTGGATAAGTTGAGTGAATACGGCCCAGCATCTAGTTACTGGATGCTACTTGTTGATCTGTGCAATCAGATGTTCAGCAAGCGCGGGCTGGCATGCTACCAGGCTCACAACAGCAAGGAAGAAGCTCATGCTTGCCTCCTGAACAGAAGGGCGAATGAGATTGCCGCGATAGAGTGCGTTCAGAGCCTTAATCGAGTACTTGAAGCACTGGAGCAAAGCCGCAGCCATGAAGACGACAGTAAGCAGGTTGAGCATGATCAGGGTGAAGCCTGCAGCACCGTATGACGCAGTAACTGCCTCAATGAAACGCATAGCCATACCACCCTGAGGGTGAGACTCGTAGTGTCCGCTGATGGTGGTGTAGATGGTCGCCATGTTGTACTTACCCGCCCCGATAAGAGTGAACCAAGTACCACCAACAATCGCCAGCAGGGAAGCAGGGTAGAGCACATTCAGAATGGCGTGTGCAGAGGAGCTAGTGCTCTTGGCATTAAGCAGCTTTACCTGCCAACCGATGAGTGCGAGACAGGTAACCCAGTAGGCTACGAGGGTCCAGCTGATAGTGGGCCAGCTGATGATGAATGCACCCATGATAAGAATGCCGCCAACAACACCAATTGCGAGGTTGCCCCAGGTATCGTCATCACTTTCCTGCCCCTTCTTGGAAGGTGCATGGTTGTGCGTGTGCTGGCTGTTGTCGATGGTGGTGCGGTTTCCGTCGCCGCTAATGGCTGCGGAACCGTTGCCGACCTGCTGGTGGGTGTTGTGCACGCGGTTGCCATTGCCGTTGATGGTGCCGACGCTGAGCTTCTGCGTGGTACCCCCGGTGTTGGTGCCTGCCTCAGCCTTCTTGGCTTCGGCGCGGGCTGCCCGGGTCTTGAACCAAGCGGTGAAGAGCCCCGCGATTGCGGTGAGCAGGGGGATGACGATCGGTGCGTACTTGTTGACAAACTCCATGAGTTTTTCTCCTATCTGGAGGAACCTGCCCCGACCCGTGCGGGCCTGCACCGGTGCAGGTGGTGCGGTGTCGTGCAGTGACCTTGTACCTCAATGATAGGGTGAGGGTTTAGGGCTGTTGAGATTTTTTGATTTACCCCGGGGTAAGCGAAAAATTGTCGAACTAGGTGCGGGGAGAGGGAATATATTCTTTGAATTCCTACGAGCGGGTGCTTCTTAGCAGCCTCCAAAAGCCACATGTGTTTCGAAAAGCCACCAAACATGTTGCTTTTCGAAACACATGTGGCTTTTCGCGGTTAATAGGCGGGTAATGACGACGGGCAGCACACGATGCGGGGCTCTGGGATATTCTGAAACTAGAAGATGCGTAGCGAGAAAAAGTGCCGACCCCTCAGGCGGTCCCGAGCATCGCACACCATACAGCCCAATTCACCCCGAACCTCAGCGAAGGAGCTACCATGGCAGCCACCCACCTCCCCGGAACTCTTCCCGACCCCAACTACCAGCCCACCTACCGTTCCAACGGCGCGGGCGACGACCTCGCCGCACTCGTTGCACCGTACAGCCTCTCGCGCGTCCAGCTCGCTGAGGCTACCGGTATCGCTGACGAGGCTACCGTGAACAGCTGGGTTGAGCAGTGCTGCCCCGAACTCGCGGCGGATGCTCCCGCGCCCCTCGAACCCGTGCTGCGATACCTGGACGAAACCTACCTTCCCGACCCCGCAAACTGGCCCGGCGATAACGCCTACGACGAGTACATCCTCGAGAACATTGCCGCGCGCATGCTCGCCCGCGTTGTTGCTAACACTTTCGCCGCTGACCGTTCCGGCGACTACCGTGAACTTCTCGCACTCGTTGCAACCCTTGTGCTGATTGCCCGCTACTGGGAGGGCACCGATGAGGCTTTCCTGACCCTGCTCAACGCCGAGCCCACCGCGGAGGCGGAAGAGTCCCTGCAGGAGGCTATCGCGAACGCCCCCGAGTCCCTGCACCCGCTCCTGGCCGAGCTTCTGCTGCCCGCCCTGCGTGAGGCGCGCGGCACCTTCACCGCCGCCGAGGCGCAGCTACTCACCGGCTACGTTCTTGCCGCCGGATACTACGCGGGTGAGCACCCCTACGAGACTCTGAACGGCATCCACGTTGCGTTCGATGCGGATGACCTCACCCTGCCCGATGCTGAGCTGATGAGCCGTATTGAGGACGTCCTCAAGGCTAACTTCCAGGCTGCCCGAGCGGAATCCGGCGCTGCTGACAAGAACCAGGAGCCGCACCACGTCACCCTGCCCGGCAACCAGGACGGCTACGAAACCGCCGCGCACTTGATCGCCGCCCTGCCTCAGGCGCATGACGTTATCGTTTTCAGCACCCCTGAGGGTGATGACGCGGAGGCGCTCGCCGCCGACCGCCGCGCCGCCTTCACTCTGTACCTGTGCTACCTGCTCCTCGGTGATGATGAGTCTTCGGAGGAGCGCGCCGCTGAGCTGTACCGCGCCAGCCGTGAGAACTAGCTAGACGCTGAAAAGCCACATGTGTTTCGAAAAGCCACGTTTTTAGTGGCTTCTCGAAACACATGTGGCTTCTCGCGGTTAATGGTGGTGAGTGTGGTGGGATTATTCTCGACGTTGACTTTACGTGGTGGCTTTACACAGCGACGGGCTGTTCCGCGCGAATCGCATTGTAGGTGGCGTCGCTGACGGTCACGCCGTACTGATTGGAGGCGAGCCGCAGAATCTCCTCAACGGTGTAGATGCGGAATACGCCGCCTCCGGTTGCCTTAGTGTATTCACGCAGCAGCTGACGGTTCGCCAGCTGACGTACGGGTTCGCCGCCCGATGCGGCGCGTACCTGCGGGCCGTTGCGCAGCCAGGTGTCGCGCACACCGCCGGTGACGAACACGCAGTCGGTGCCTTTCACGCGGGTGGTTGCTTCGGTAAGGCACTGGTTCCAGAGCGCGAAGTCGGCGTCGAAGCTGGCGTTAGCGAGTAGCGGGTGGCCCTGTTCGAGGGCTTCGCGGCACTGCTGTTCGTGGCGTTCGGGGCTGGGGGCGGCACCTACGTGTCCGGTGAAGATGCGGTTCAGTCGCGGCAGGATCGTGTCGTCTTCGCGGCGTGCCATGTTGATGGATCCGGTGTCGGTGGTGGGTTCGAGGATCCTCATGATCTGCGCGATGGAGTGGTCCAGCTGGTGCGTGACTGAACGCAGCGCACTCCAGGGGGAGTTGCGTTCTTCGGGAAGGGTTTCTTTGAAGGATGCGAGCGCTGAGCGGACGCGGTCTGCGGCGGCGGGTACGGGGGAGGCGCCGTCGAGTGCTGCCCAGAATTCTTTGAGTGCCTGGTGGGGGAGGAATGCGTGTCCGCGCAGCTGGGAGTAGACGCGGAGGATTTCGTCGCTGATGTGGGCTGGGTAGTTGTAGAGGCATGCAAGCGCGGTGGAGTCGAAGGCGACGAGAATTCCGGGGTGAATGGAAGTCAGCGGGGCGCGATCGAGTTCCTTGTACTCGACGAAGTCTGAGTACAGGGTGCGTGCTTGACGGGTGATTGACATGAATCCCCTCCGGGTATCGAGTATGGGTGGTCAAATGCGAGTGCCGGAGAAGTCGAGGAGAATACCTATTTCAGTGTATCGGCCTTCTTTGGCAGGTGATGGAGTTTCGGTATAAATATTTTGTTTATTACGTTTGTGTCTAACCCGAGGGTGTGTTAGTGCATGTCAGAGTCATTTTCGGGTCTATGTTTTGACTGTGAATTTCGCCGCGTGACGTCTATGTTGTGCGGTTTTGTTTTCATAGTTATGAGCAGTATAGAACAAAATATGCATTAAGGTGCAAGATTCGTTGAATGGGTCACAAAATAACGTCAGAAAACTCCTCCTACCTGCACATAGGACGCATATAACACGCGGGGGACAGGGTGAGAAAGTAGATGAACATTTATTCCCTCCTGTAGACTTTAAGTGATTCAATTTGATAAGGAGAAGAGTAATGTCAGAGCTGACCACTCAAAACCAGGCGGAGGAGCAGGGCCCGGCCCGCACCGTCGTCGTGGCAGAAGACGAGGCATTGATTCGCCTCGACATCGTCGAAATTCTGAAGGACCAGGGTTTCGATGTCGTTGCAGAAACCGATAACGGCAAGACCGCCGTCGAGCTAGCGCAGAAGCACCGCCCCGACCTCGTCCTCAT
This sequence comes from Rothia mucilaginosa, assembly GCA_963539245.1. GTDB lineage: Bacteria > Actinomycetota > Actinomycetes > Actinomycetales > Micrococcaceae > Rothia > Rothia mucilaginosa_H. The sequence continues at coordinate 6,556 of CAUTJW010000014.1, read as the reverse complement.
GGATGTGAAGATGCCGATCATGGACGGCATCACCGCAGCTGAAGAAATCGCGAAGGAGCAGATCGCTCCCGTCGTTCTGCTGACCGCATTCAGCCAGAAGGAACTCGTCGACCGTGCCGTTGAGGCAGGCGCTATGGCGTACGTCGTCAAGCCGTTCTCCCCGAACGATCTGGTCCCCGCAATCGAGGTGGCAATCAGCCGCTACGAGCAGATTCGCGCTCTCGAGAAGGAAGTTGGCACCATCCGCGACCAGTTCGAGACCCGCAAGCTAGTTGACCGCGCAAAGTCGCTGCTCATCACCAAGATGAACCTGACCGAGCCGGAAGCATTCCGCTGGATTCAGAAGACCTCCATGGACCGCCGCCTGTCCATGCGCGAAGTTTCCGACACCATCATCAAGCAGCTCTCCTAAATGCGAGACGTATAAAGTACATCACGGTACAGGTACGAACGCACGCTACGGCGAAGACTAGGATTCGCCCGTATGCGCTTTCAGCCGGTCAGCATCTGGCCAGCACCTTTTCATGACACGCTAACGCCCCATCCCTCACAGTGAAGCTGAGGGACGGGGCGTTAGTGTTTAACCTCTGAAGCTCGCATTCTGCCGGGGCAGTTGGAGCGTTTCTAAACCCGGAGCGTTTATGCGCCAGTGTTGCGGGGTAACCCAACGCTGCAAGAGCTGTAGCGTCAGGCGGTCTTAGCGCATGTAGCGGTTGAAATCGTCTTCGTCATTGTTGGGGCCGCTAATGGGACGGTCCGTGGGCGAACCAGCCCAGAGCATGCCGCCGGTACCGAGCATCACGCCCAGCCACCAGAAGCTACCGGGGTTATTGATGGCGGTCACCAGGCACACCAGCATCACACCGATTGCGATGGGCAGGACAATGCGCTTGGCGCGCACAATCTTCGGGTAACGCTTGAAATAGGGGGTGCGCTCGCGGGCCATGGTGCTCCTTCTGGTCGTACCTTCTGGTGGGTGTTGGGGGCTGTGTACCCCGTGCTTCTACGATTTTAGGCTACTTGCGTAGGCTGTAAGACTTTATGCAGTGGGAATTTATGCAGTGGGGCGGGGGATTAGCATGTTGGTGATGCGCGCCGTGCAGGTGGTGCGGCCGCGCTCATCCACAATGTCGATGGAGTGGATGCACAGGGTGCGTCCGAGCTTGACGGCGGTGCAGGTTGCGGTGACGACGCCGGAGACTGCCGGGCGCACGTGGGTTGCGTTGATGTCTACGCCGACTGCTACGAGGTCTTCGCCGCCGTGTACGCCCGCGGAGAGGGAGCCGAGGGTTTCGGCAAGAACCACGTTGGCGCCGCCGTGCAGCAGGCCGATGGGCTGGGTGTTACCGGCGACGGGCATGGTTGCGACGGTGCGTTCTGCGGTGAGTTCCTGGAACTTAATGCCCATGGCGGGGATGAGTTCGCCCAGGCCGCGGGGGAAGTAGGGGTGCAGGTGTTCGGGGATTCCGCTTTCGGTCAGCTGCGCCTTGATTTCTTCTGCGCTGAGGGTGGTGGGTGCTGCCGCGCGGACGGGTGCGTGCTGTGTGTTGTTTTCAGTCATGACTTCCAGTGTACTCCCCGGTTAGGGTGCCTTTGACCTGCGGGGGAGGTTCCGGGTACGCGTCAGCCCCGCCTCCTGAACTCAGGAGACGGGGCTGAAAAACGCTATGTGAGCGGATGAGGATTAGGCGGAAATAGCTTCTGCCTTTTCAATGTCCTCGTCGCGGATTTCCTTATCGGGGTTCGCTCCGATTGCCTTGGAGATACGCTCGGTCAGGGCTGCGATGGTTGCGTCACCGGTCACGTTGGTTGCGGTGCCGAAGGAGTCCTGAGCCAGGTACAGGGCAATCATCAGCGCAATCATGGAGGAGTCAAAGCCGAGCATGGACTCGAGCAGACCAATTGCGGTCATCACGCCACCGCCGGGAACGCCGGGAGCGGCAACCATCATCACACCGAGCACCAGAATCATGGGAACCAGCGAACCGAAGTCGGGGCTCTTACCGGTCATGAACAGCACAGCCACCGCGCAGGAGGTAATGGTAATCATGGAGCCGGAGAGGTGAATGGTCGCGCATAGCGGAATCGCGAAGTCCACCACGCGAGCAGAGATGCCAGCTTTCTTTGCCGAACGCACGGTCACAGGGATGGTAGCAGCCGAAGACTGGGTGCCGATTGCGGTGAAGTACGCGGGCATCATGGTCTTGAGCATCTGGATGGGGCTACGGTGAGACACCGCGCCAGCCACCGAGTACTGCAGGGCCAGGGTGACCCAGTGCAGGATAATCACCATGACGAAGACCAGACCGAAAACGGAGAGGATCTTGGCAACCTGACCGGCGAGGGTCATGTTCGCGAACACACCCACAATGTGCACGGGCAGCAGGGGGATAATCACGTAGCTAAGCATCTTCTCAACGATGACCTGGAAGTCTTCGAAGAGGTTCAGCATCGCACGGGTCTTCAGTGCGGTAATGCCCAGACCCAGAATGAAGGAGAGAACCAGCGCGCTGAGCACACCCATAATCGGGGGCAACTGAATGGAAACGTAACCGGCGGAGAGTGCGTTCTCCGGGTTATCGAAGGATGCGAGCTGCTGGCCCTTCAGGATGATGGGGTAGAGCAGCAGTGCGCAGGTCAGTGCCAGGAAGCCGGCAAGGATGCTGGAGATGTACGCCAGACCCACGGTGATGCCGAGCATCTTGCCCGCACCCTGCGCGAGGGAACCAATGCCGGGCACGATGAAACCGATAATAATCAGCGGGATAGCGAAGCTCAGGAAGGCGCTGAACACGGTGGAGAAGGAGACGAAGAGCTGCACAATGAAGTCAGTGGGGATGGCTGCGCCGGTGGCGTCATTGATGCCGCTAATCATTCCGGGGGTCAGCATGCCGATGAGCACACCCGATGCGATCGCGATGATAATCCACGCGAGGAGGGGAAGTTTTTTGAGTGCCTTCATGGGTTCCTAAATGAGGGTTCGTTGTGTGTTGAGCGCGGGAGGTACCCTCACGGTCCGGTGAATCCTGTTGGTGAATTCTGCCGGTGAATTCTGGGTAGAGTTCTGCCTATGAATACACGGGGTGTGGGGGTTTCCTACGCTGGAGGCGATAATAAGGTTATATATTATCTGGAAACTGTATTATTATCCACCTTACATAGTGGCTTGGGGCACATTTTTGGGAAGAAAATTCACCAAACGCACCCCACCGGCGCCTATATATGAGGTAAAACTCTTTCCGAACACCCCGTGATTCCGCTATATGGCACAGTGCTGGCACTCAATACAGCACCAGCACCCAATACGGCGCGGGCGCCTCCCCGTAGGACTGACCAGCAACAGGGCAGACCCTCAGGACTGACCGGCAGTCGTCACAAAACCAGCCGTCACGAAGCTTCCCGTCACGAAGCCCGCCACCGAGCAAACTCAGACTCGATACACTAGAAGAGTGACTACAGAGAACAAAACCCTCCTGCTCATTGACGGACACTCCCTCGCCCTACGCTCCTTCTTCGGCATCTACACCATGGCCGAAAAGACCGGACAGCACATCTTCGTGCGTAGCGACGGCCAGCACACCGAAGCCGTCCACGCCTTCCTCTCCACCCTGCTGAGCATCATCAAAGACAACCAGCCCAGCCACATCGCCGTAGCCTTCGACCTGCCCGGCGGCACCTTCCGCACCGCCGAATACGGCGAATACAAGGGCGGCCGCAACGCCATCCCCGAAGCCTTCAACGGCCAGATCGACCTCATCAAAAAGATGCTCGGCGCGCTCAACATCCCCGCGCTCACCTACGAAAACTACGAAGCCGACGACATCGTCGCAACCCTCACCCGCCGCGGCACCGAAGCCGGCTACAAGGTCCTCATCCTCTCCGGCGACCGCGACATCTTCCAGCTCGTCACCGACGACGTCACCCTGCTCTACCCGGTCACCACCGGCCCCTCCAAGGGTATTCAGCGCATGGACCCCGCCGCCGTCGAAAAGAAAACCAAGGTACCCCCGCACATGTACCCCGACCTTGCCGCCCTCACCGGCGAGCAGGCGGACAACCTGCCCGGCGTACCCGGCGTGGGCCCCGGCTTCGCCGCCAAGTGGCTCGGTGAATACGGCTCCCTCGACGCCGTCATCGAAAACAGCGACAAGATCGGCGGTAAGAAGGGTGAAGCGCTACGCGAAAACATCGACAACGTAGTGCGCAACCGCCGCCTCAACCAGCTCGTCAACGACCTCGACCTGGACATCACCCTCGAAGACACCGCATTCACCCCCGACCTGGATGCGCTCAACACCTTCTTCGATGAGGTAGAGTTCCGCACTATCCGCAAGCGTGCTGCCGACACCCTCGGCCCCATCGTACGCGCCGCTGGCTCCGCAGGCTCTGCAAGTTCCGCCGCAGAAGCAGGGGAGGAGGGCGCCACCAAGAAGGCACCCACCGGCCCCGTCTACGCACCCATCACCACCAGCGCACCCACCAAAAACGCAGACGCAGCAGCATTCCGCGCCTTCTGCGCCGCCGCAGCCGAAGAAAACTACGGCACCGACGAACAGGGCGCGCCCATCGCCGTACCCGAACGCCTCGAAGGCGCCGTGACCCTCTACCCGGTCACCAACCTGCCCGTAGCACGCCCCGCCATCGGCGACGCACCCGCCGTCAAGGTCACCAAAACCAAGATCCGCGCCGCCGAAGAAAACCCCGAACTGCTCGGCGTGCTCCTCACCAGCAAGAGCAACAGCCTCTGGATCGACATCCGCACCATCGACCCGGAACTCGACGCCGCCCTCGCCGCCTGGCTCTCTGACGAAGCAGCCCGCAAAATCGTCATGGACCTCAAAAACCAGCGCAAACTCCTGCGCGCCCACGGCTACGAACTCGCCGGCGCCGTCGAAGACCCCGCACTGTCCTCCTACATGTGCGGCTTCATCCCCACCGCAACCCGCAAGCTCTTCTCCGAACGCATGGAAGACCTCGCCGAACGCTACCTCTGGATTCCCAAGGACTCCTACGCGCAGCTCGTCTTCCAGCCCGAAGAAGAAGAGGCAGAACCCTCCCTCTTCAGCATGCCCGGCGAAGCCGAACCCGTCGAAAACCTGCGCTACTTCACCCAGATCAGCCGCATCATCCACGAGCTCGCGCGCCTGCTGCACTTCGAAATGGAAGAGCACGGCCAGCTGAAGGTCTACGAAGACATCGAACTGCCGCTGCTCTACGTCCTCGCAGACATGGAGCAGGCAGGCATCGCCGTCTCCGACGCGCTCCTGGCCGAACTGCACGACACCTTCTCCGCACGCGCAGCCCAAGCACAGGACGCCGCACGCACCATCATCGGCGACACCGTTGAAACCGACGACGGCGAAGAACCCCTCAACCTCGCCTCCGTCAAACAGCTGCAGACCGTGCTCTTCGACAAGCTCGCCCTGCCGCACACCCGCAAAATCAAGTCCGGCTACTCCACCGACGCCGAATCCGTCACCGAACTGCTCTCCAAAATCTCCCCGGAGTCCGACGGTGCCGCATTCCTCGGTGCGCTCGCCGCCTATCGCGACAACATCAAACTCGTCCAGACCGTCGAAGGCCTGCAGAAAGCAGCCGCCGACGACGGACGCGTGCACACCACCTTCCAGCAGGGTGCCGCCTCCACCGGTCGACTCTCCTCAACCGCGCCGAACCTGCAGAACATCCCAATCCGCACCGAAGAAGGCCGCCGTATCCGTGGCGCCTTCATCGTCGCGCCCGCACCCATCGACGGTGTGGAGTACGAGGGTCTGCTCACCGCCGACTACTCGCAGATTGAAATGCGCATCATGGTGCACCTCGCCGCCGACGAGAAGCTCATCGCAGCCTACGAAGCGGGGGAGGACCTGCACCGTTACGTGGGTTCCGAAGTCTTCGGCGTCGCCCCCGAAGAAGTCACCCCCGAGCAGCGCTCCAAGGTCAAGGCAATGTCCTACGGCCTGGCATACGGCCTGTCCCGCTTCGGCCTCGCCAAGCAGCTGAACATCAGCTCCGACGAGGCAGGCGAACTGCGCACCAACTACTTCAAACGCTTCGGACGCGTGGGACGCTTCCTACGCGGCGTGCTCAAGCAGGCACACCAGGACGGCTACACCGAAACCATTTTCGGCCGCCGCCGCGTGCTACCCGACCTGGACTCGCCCAACCGCGTACGCCGAGAAGCCGCCGAACGCGCCGCCCTCAACGCCCCGATTCAGGGCACCGCCGCGGACATCATCAAGATCGCCATGATCAACATTCACCGCCGCCTGCGCGAAGAGGGCCTCAAGACCCGCATGCTGCTGCAGGTGCACGACGAAATCATTCTCGAAGTCGCCACCGGCGAGCGTGAAGCCGCCGAACGCGTACTGGTTGAGGAGATGAGCGGTGCCGCATCCCTGCGTGTTCCTTTGGATGTGCAGGTCGGCTGGGGCAAGTCCTGGCAGGAGGCGGGCCACTAGGCTCAGCTCCTCAGTTCCCGCGTGGAAAACGGCGCTCATCCTGGGTGTCGCTTGGAAAGGCGGTTATCGTCCTCGTTCCTACAGGGAACCCGCCC
>CAUTJW010000013.1:0-21761 GCA_963539245.1 Rothia mucilaginosa | reverse complement strand
GCCATGAGGAAGGCGGTATCGCCCGTAGTGACATCAGGGTGCCCGAAGCGAAGCGAGGGCGGGTTCCCTGTAGGAACGAGGGCGCATACCACGCCCGGTCGCTAAGAGCCCCGAAACGAGGAAAGCGGTATCGCCCGTAGTGACATCAGGGTGCCCGAGCTCTGCGAGGGCGGGTCCCCTGTAGGAACGAGGGCGTATACCGCTTTCCGCTTAACTCGTAGAGCTTAACTTGTAGAGCCAAACCCCCATGTGCAGGGCGTAAAATCGTGTATAACACGGCGGCACGTCGCGCGGTTTGTTCTGCCTAAAAACCGCTGCTGCCGCCTCCTGTTTTCGCACACTCACTCTAGGAGTTTTATGCTCACCGTCTCTACTGTGCCGCTTGTTTTGTGTACGGCACTTGTTGCGTTGACTTTGTTGATTAGCGGTATTGCTAAGGCGAAGGACCCGCAGAGTACCGTGACTGGTATTCAGAATCTTGGTTTGGAGAAGATCGCGCCGACTCGTGCGGTGTCGCTGGTCCTGCCGTGGTTTGAGATTGTTGTGGCGGCGGTGCTGTTGTTGTCGCCGGTGCGTTTGCCTGTTGTGATTGCTTCGGGTTTGGCGTTGATTCTGATGCTGTTCTACACGGTGGTGATTGCGCGCGCGCTGGCGACGGGTCGTACTGCGGGTTGTAATTGTTTCGGTTCTGAGTCGAATGCGCCGGTGAGCCGTTATACGCTGGTCCGTAATATTGCGTTGCTGTTGGCGGCGGCTGGTGCGCACGCGAGCGCGTTGAGGGGCGGCACGGGTGTTGTGTCGACTCTGCTGGGTCTGGGTAATAGCGGCTGGACTTGGGTTTTTGGTGCGGCGCTGATTGCTGTGACGTTGGAGGCTGTTCGCCGCGGTGACGCTTTGGCGCAGCCGGAGCCGCAGGCTCAGGTGATTTTGCCGGAGCCGGTGTATGACGAGAACGGCGAGGAGCAGTATGTTCGTATGCCGATTCCGCATGCGGCACTGTATCTGGAGAATGGTCGTCACACGAATCTGCGTGCGTTGGCTAAGAATCAGGCGCGTGTGCTGGTGTTTGTGTCGGCGACGTGTGTTGGTTGTGTGAAGTTTTTGAAGACGATGGCTTCGTGGCAGGAGCGTCTGCCGCAGGTGGCGTTGCATCCGGTGTATTCGAGTCTTGAGTCGTTGCAGACTTCGCGTAAGGCGGGTACGTTGCCGGAGGGTTTGACTCCGCTGATTGACCGTGAGGCTGGTGCGCGCGCGAATTTTGGTAATGGTGTGCCGTTGGCTGTGGTTTTGGGGGCTGATGGTCTGCTTGCTGGCGGCCCGGTGGCTGGTAAGGAAGAGGTTGAGGGGCTGCTGACCGATATTGAGGAGCAGTTCGCTGAGGCTGCTCGTCTGGCTGAGGAGGAGCGTCAGGAGCAGATGCGTAAGGCGATTGCTGAGGGTACGTCGAATACTGGCGGCGACCACCTCTAACCGCTCCCCTGTAGCTTCTCTGTAGCGCTTCTGCCTTTCGCGTTGCCCCGATAGCCCCGTCCGGCTCTTAGTCTGTCCTTACCGGTAGGTGCCGGGTGGGGCTATGCTAGAACGTAGCGCACACACCGCTTATACGCCGCGGTCACCGTGCCTGGTGGCTGTTGGCGCATCCTCAACCCTGTCTAAGGAGTTTTTATGGCAATGATGAGTTTCAACGCTCCGGCTGAGCGTGAGAAGTCGCTGTGGTTGGTCCGTAAGGAGAGCAACCCGAATCATTCTCAGTGGTACATTGACCGTTTTAAGGCGATGGAGGCCGAGGGTAATGATATGGCGGGTGAGTCTCGTCTGTTGGATGCTATGGCTTCTCGCGGTGCGAAGATTCTTGATGCGGGTTCCGGTCCCGGTCGTGTGGGTAAGCAGCTGCACGCGCTGGGTCACCGTGTGACGGGTGTTGATATTGATCCTGAGCTGATTGAGGAGGCGCGCCGCGTCTGCCCGGATGCTACGTGGATTACTGCCGATTTGGTGGATTTGCCGGAGGTGCTGGGCATTGAGGGTGACGCTACTGCGGAGAATGGTTTTGAGCTGCTGGTGTGTGCGGGTAATGTGATGGGTTTCTTGGCCCGTTCGACTCGTAAGCCTGTGGTTGAGAATTTCCGTCGTGTGTTGGCGCCGGGTGGCCGTGCGGTGGTTGGTTATGGTTCGGGTCCGGGCCGTGATTATGCGTTTGACCAGTTCCTCGCTGATGCCCGCGAGGTTGGCCTGAATGTGGATAACACGTACTCTTCGTGGCAGTTGCACCCGTTTGTTGAGGGTTCTTCGGAGTTTTTGGTGGCGGTTCTGTCGCGCCCGGCGAGCTAGGTTCGCTTCTCAAGCTCGCCCGCAATGCGCCTTGAGCTAGGCGTGCAAAAGGCCCGGCGCCTGCCCCGTGTGGGGTGGGTGCCGGGCCTTTGCGCATCCAGATGAAGCACCGGTGAAGAGTGGGTGTTCTAGTGGATGAGGTAGATGGTGCGGGCGAGTTCTTCGGGCATGAAGGATGCCGCAAAGAGAATCACTACGATGATGACGGCGAGCGCAGTCATGAGGCTGGAGCGCCAGCCGGGGTGTAGTTCGTTGAAGGTGATGAGTCCCTTGTGTTCTTTGTCCATGTTGACCACGTTGATCTGTTTGTAGATGGTGGTCTGGGCGGAGAGTTTGGAGGAGACTTCTCGCATGGTTTTGCCGTCCCAGACGCGGCCGTCGATGCGCATGAGCTGTTTGCCGTCTTTGTCGACGGCCCACATGGCGGGGAAGCTGCGGTAGCGTAGGCGGCCGGCGACGGTTTTGAGTTTCTGGCCGTAGGCTTTTTTGGGGTAGAGCTTTTCGACGAAGATGGTGTGGTCGATGTTTTCCAGCGGTACGGCGAACCAGCCGAAGGTGCGTGCGCGGAGCACGTGGGTTTTGGTGATGACGATGATGGTGGGTTTGAGGACTGAGTAGAGGTTTACGCCTGCGATGGTGCCGATGAGCAGTACGAGGATGGTGTACGGCAGGGCGGGTCGCTTGTAGAAGATGAAGGCGAGCGCGGCGAGTAGCACGATGGTGCCGGGGAGTGCCGCTTCGATGCGCCTGCCGTAGGAGCGCATGCGGGGGTGGAATAGTTCTGTGACTTCGCCGTATTTGGCGGGGACTTCGTGAGCGCGTTCTGCCATATACACAACTTTAGTGTGTGCGGTGCGTGAAACCTAGCGGACTACCTGCGTTACTCTGGTTCTATGCGTAATTTTTCTCCCGTGGAGCGGGTCCTGGCAATGTGGATGGTCGGTGTTGTGGTTGCGGTTTCTGTGGCTGCTGCGGCGCTGGTTATGACGAATAAGCTGGTGTATGGTCCGACGGGTCAGGTGCGGGAGTATTTTCATGCGTTGCGTACGGGTAATGGTTCGTATGCGCGTGGTTTGTTGGGTGCGCAGATTCCTGAGGGTGACGCGTCGCTGCTGGATGGGGATGCTTTGAGGCGTTCGGTGTCTTCGTTGGGTGAGGTGTCGTATGAGGTGGTGGAGACTAGCGCGGATGGTGAGCATGCGACGGTGCGTGCGTCCTATACGTTGGAGGGTTCGCAGCAGCATACGGATTTTCGGTTGCATCGTTCGGGCACGCATTGGGGCTTTTTTGATAAGTGGGCTATTGATGAGGCGTCTTTGCCGTCGGTGAGGGTGAATATTCAGGGTGTGGAGGCTGCGACGATTAATAACCGTAAGGTTGCGGTGGATGATGGCGCGGCGTCGTTCCCGGTGTTTTACCCGGGCGTGTATGCGGTGTCGTATGATTCGACGGTTTATACGGCGCAGAAGGTGAATGAGGTGGTGACTGCGCAGGATGCGAATCATGCGGTGCGTATGGAGTTGAAGCCGAGTGATAATGCGTTGTCGTCGGTGAAGGAGCAGGTGCAGGATCATTTGAAGAAGTGCACGCAGCAGAGCACTCTTTATCCTGGTGGGTGCCCTTTTGAGTATGCGTTTACGGGCCGTGTGGATTCTGAGGTGAAGTGGTCTGTTGAGAAGGTGGCGGATCCGCAGGTGAGTGTGAGCTCGGCGGGCGTGTGGTCGTTGAAGCCGATGTCGGGTACGGCGAAGGTGTCGTTTACTCAGTTGGATTTGTTTACGGGTGCGCGTTCGCAGGTGCAGAAGGAGATTCCGTTTACGTTGAAGGCGTCGGTGGAGGCGGATGCGAAGGCGGTCCGAGTCTCTTTCTAGATGTAATTATGGGAAAAGGGTTAGTATTATCCTCGCTCCTAACAGAGGAGAGGATAATACTGACCCTTATTTTTAGCATTATTAGCTTGCCCAAAAATTTATTTTCTAGATACTATAAAAAAGAGCTTCATGATTCATCAGTAGAATTCCTTTTCCTGTCACGTATCCAGAAAAACACGAAGAGGATTACGACAAGGAGCAAAAGAGCCAATTTCACCTGCCCCAAAACAATAGAATACTCAGGCGAAGAAGGCCCCATCCGCAGAAGAGGGTTATCCCAAAAATCCTGCCTAATAGATGCCACATCAGAGGGGCTAGCATTAAATATTTTCTGCATCTTTACGAGTAGTGGATCAATATAGCTTCCAGTCACTGCTTTAGCCACAGAATTCAACATAGAGCCACCCAGTATAACATCGAAGAAGATCCATGAAACCGCAAGACAGCCAGCGGGAAAGATTAATGCCATTATGGAATATTTAAAGAACTTTCTCATTTCAACAAAGATTTTAATAAAAAATACAAATGAACATAAAATGCTGAACGAGAGAGTGAAAAAAGATATATAGTCAACCAAAGAGAAGAACATTTTCTGGTCGTCACCCGAAACAAATATAGCAAAGGTAACTATACCGCAAATTATGGCTATAACTGTGGCATCTCCGAGGGATTTTATATACTTCCCGGCAATCCATCTAATCGAATAACCTTTGTAATCAAAAACCCTTTTAAAAACCACAGCAAAAACATGGGCAAAAAATAATATGATTATTAGATATATCATCGGGGGCAAAATACATACCTGAAGGATATATTCACACAGCGTATAAACCTCTTCAAATTTTGGAAATTTTGCATATTTTAACCCTTGAGTAAAACTCTGGTAAAAGACTACCCAGTATACATAAATAAATATTACAGTTACAGCAGCTGCACTGATAAACGATATCTTGTCTCCCCCAGAGACCCATGGGAAATTTCGGATTTTCTTGTAAATCCAGCTTTCTTCATGTCCAGGCTGAGGTTCTTCAAAAGCCCTCCCAGCTCTCTTGGAATAATGCTTCCATGCACGTTTCAACTCATCAAGATATTTATTCAGCAATATACGCACCTATATCAGTAAAATCAGTAGACACTATTACTATATCGTCATGGAACTTCGCGAGGATGACCCGGTCCTTTCACATACCAGCCACTCTGAAACCACAAACATTCTGAAGACAACAAGGAACCGGTACTATCCGTAGCGGTATCAGGACCCCCCAACAGAAAAAGGGTCAGTATTATCCGTAGCGACATCAGGGTGTCCGAGCGAAGCGAGGACGGGTGCCCCTGTAGGAGCGAGGATAATACTGACCCTTAATTTTTTCTGTTATAGACCCCTAGTTGATACCGCGCAGGTCGAGGACGAGTTCGCTTTCGTCTGCCTCGTCACCGGTCACGATGACGGGAATACCCCAGTCCTGCTGGTAGAGGTGGCATGCTGCGTGCTCGGGGATGTCACCGCCGGGGGTGCCGTCGCATGCGGCGGCGCGGGCGGTGATGTGCAGGACTGCCTCGGTGATTTCGGGGTTGAGCACGAGGGTGCGGGTCAGTCCGGTGGAGGTGCCGGCGCCTTCCAGGATGAAGTTCTCGGGGGTGGATGAGATTTTCAGCTGGGTGGGGTCGCCCCAGCGGGTGTCGAGCTTCTGGCCGGTGGGCACGGTGAATCGTGAGGTGAATTCGAGGGTGCCGCCGGTGAGCTTGGTGGAGGGGCGTGCGGTGGTGATGGCGCCTTCGTCGACGTGCTGTGCCTTGGCGGGGATGGAGGCGCGTACGAGCTGGTGGGCGTTGGTTTCGACGATGATGAGGCGCGGTTCTTCGCCGGGTACTTCTTCGACGAGCAGGTCGGAGGGTTCGTCGAGACCGCGTTCGAGGGTACCAAGGGTGCCGGTTACGGGGTCCCAGCGACGGATGGCGCCGTTGTAGGTGTCTGCGACTGCGATGGATCCGTCGGGCAGTTCGGTCAGACCGAGGGGGTGCTGCATGCGGGCGGTGTCGGAGTCGCCGTCGACGAAGCCGAAGTCGAACAGGCCCTTGCCGACGGCGGAGGTGACCTGTACGCCGTCTTCGGTGAAGGTGATGTGGCGCAGGCCGCTGGTTTCGGAGCATGCGACCCAGAGGCTGCCGTCGCGTGCTTCGATGATGCCGGAGGGCTGGGCGAACCATGCGTCGGCGGCGGGGCCGTCGGCGAGGCCTTCGACGCCGGAGCCTGCGAAGATGCTGACGGTGCCGTTGATGGGTTCGTAGCCGAAGAGCTGGTGGGTGCCTGCCATGGCAATGATGAACTGGCCGGCTTCGCGGGAGTAGACAGCGTCCCAGGGCGAGGAGAGCGCAATTTCGGTGGCGGGCACGCCGGTGGGAATGTGGTTGGGGTCGCCGGTGACGGCGTTGTCGCCGTCGATGACGCGCTGCACGCCGTTACCTGCGAGGGTGCGTACTTCGCCGGTGCTCAGGTTGAGGGAGCGCAGGCGGTGGTTGACGGTGTCGGCGACGAGCACGTCGTAGCCGAGCTGTTCGCGCAGGTTTTCGGGTACGAGGGCGAGGCCGGCGGGTTCGTTGAAGCGTGCTTCGGTGCCGGTGCCGTCGACGTGGCCCTTGACGGGGTGGTTTACGGGGTCGTCGCCGCCGCCGTAGGTGTTGATGACGGTGTTGAGGTCGGCTGCTACCTGCAGGATGCGGTGGCGTGCGCTGTCTGCGACAAGGTAGGTGCGTTCGCGGTTGCCGAAGAGGTTTGCGGGGCCGAATTCGGCGGGCAGTTCGATGGCTTTGCCGGGGAAGGCGTAGGTGCCGGCTGCTTTGGGGCGGGGCACGTAGGGGCCGTCGCCGCGGTGCAGGGTGCCTTTCGCTTCGTGTTCTGCGACGAGTTCGCGTACGAGGGAGGTGAGGCCCTGTACGTGGCCTTCGCCGGAGAGGTGGGCGACGATGTAGCCTTCGGGGTCGACGACGACGAGGGTGGGCCATGCGCGGGCGGTGTATGCCTGCCAGGTGGTCAGTTCGGGGTCGTCGAGTACGGGGTGGGTGATGTGGTAGCGGTCGACGGCTGCGGCGAGCGCTACGGGGTCTGCTTCGTGTTCGAATTTGGGGCTGTGTACGCCGACGGTGACGAGTACGTCGGAGAATTCTTCTTCGAGGGGGCGTAGTTCGTCGAGGACGTGCAGGCAGTTGATGCAGCAGAGGGTCCAGAAGTCGAGAATGACGATTTTGCCGCGAAGATCTTGCAGGGTGAGGTTTTTGTCGCCGGTGTTGAGCCAGGCTCGGCCTTCGAGTTCGCTGGCGCGCACGCGTACGCTGCGGGTGGTGTTCTCGCTCATGGTTCTCTCTCCTGTTGGGTGCGCCGCGTGTGGGCGCGTTGGTTTGCTGTCCCCATTATGCCAGCGTGGGGTGTGTGGTTCGCTGGGAGTTGAGCATTGTGAACGCGGGAGGTAACGGCTCGTCATATTACGTCATATTTGCGTGAGTTGAGGAGTGCGAAAGTGGTATGCACGGGTTTGGAAATCATTGCATCTCATTCATTCGCCATGCCCTCCGGTACCGATACACTGGGGCACCCCCGAAAAATTTAACTTAATAAGTTAAGTCTTACCTAACTATTGATTAACTCAACCCTTAATTTTTAGACTGGGGGGGTGCGATTTTTCGCACACCCTTCTGCGGGACTCGCCGATGACCCCGCCCCCACCCAAGGCCCGCCCTGCAGGCGGCGCCCCCCCAAGAGAAAGGCCGCCCATGGTGCAACGTCAGCTCCCCAAGCCCAGCGAACTACTTGAATTTATGCAATTCAAGAAGCCCAGCCTCGACTTTGCAGGCAACCGCCTACAGAGCGCACTGACCATCTACGATTTGCGCCGCATCGCAAAGCGCCGCACACCAGCCGCCGCTTTCGACTACACGGACGGCGCCGCGGAAGGTGAACTGTCAATGACCCGCGCCCGCCAGGCCTTCGAGGATATCGAGTTCCACCCGGGCATCCTGACGGATGTTTCCACCGTAGACACCACCACGAAGGTACTGGGTGGCACCTCCGCTCTACCCTTCGGTATCGCCCCCACGGGCTTCACACGCCTCATGCAGACTGAGGGCGAGATTGCCGGATCCGGCGCGGCGGGGGCAGCGGGCATCCCCTTCACCCTCTCAACCCTGGGTACAACCAGCATTGAGGATGTACGCCGAGTCAACCCAAACGGCCGTCTGTGGTTCCAGCTGTACGTGATGCGTCAGCGTGAGATTTCCTACGGCTTGGTCGAGCGCGCCGCAAAGGCTGGCTACGATACGCTCTTCTTCACCGTGGATACGCCCATTGCGGGGGCGCGCCTGCGCGATAAGCGCAACGGCTTTTCCATTCCGCCCCAGCTTTCGCTGAAGACAGTGGCGAACGCGATTCCGCGCCCGTGGTGGTGGTATGACTTCCTCACCACGCCCAAATTGGAGTTCGCTTCACTCTCCTCGACAGGCGGCACGGTGGGCGAATTGCTGGACGCTGCCATGGATCCGTCCATCAATTACGAGGATCTTAAGGAAATCCGTGAGTTGTGGCCCGGCAAGATTGTCATTAAGGGCGTGCAAAACGTGGAGGATTCCAAGAAGCTGGCTGATTTAGGCGTGGACGGCATCCTACTGTCGAACCACGGCGGCCGCCAGTTGGACCGCGCTCCGGTTCCCTTCCACCTGCTCCCGGAAGTGGTTCGCGAGGTCGGCAAGGACACCGAAGTTATGGTGGATACCGGCATTATGAACGGCGCGGATGTGGTGGCCTCGCTGGCCTTGGGCGCCAAGTTCACGCTGATTGGCCGCGCCTACCTATACGGACTCATGGCGGGTGGCCGCCGCGGTGTGGATCGCACGATTGAGATCCTCTCGGAAGAGGTGCGCCGCACAATGCGCCTGCTACAGGTCAGCTGCGTTGAAGAACTCGAACCCAAGCATGTGACGCAATTGCGCCGCCTGCAACCCATTCCGAAGATTTAAACCCCTCCATCCCCGAGTGAGAAATAATTAAAGACGCCCCGCACGCATCACGTATAGATGCGCGCGGGGCGTTGGTGTCCCTAGTGTGGTGGGCTGTTCGGCCCAGGGCAGGAGCTAGTTTTTACTTGGCGCCTGCAACCTCGGAGAGGTCACCAATCTTGGTGGGCTTGACCGGGGTCTTAGCGGTGCCGCTGAAACCGTCGATGCGGCCGGGTGCCTTCGGGGTCTCGATGCTGGAGACGTCGGTCGCCTTCTCGAAGGTCTTGGTGTTCAGCACGGATGCGGTGCCGTCTGCCTTGACGACGGTGTAGAGGTTGTCCTTGGGGTTGGTCTTGATCCAGGAGCCGTCCTCGCTCACGACGATGGTCGTACCGTTGGAGTCGATGCTGGTCCATACACCGTTATTCTGGATGCTGACGATAGCACCGTCCTTGGATTCGAATGCAGCGAATTTATCGGTGTAGTAGACGGTGCCGTCGCTGGTCTGAACCTTCTTCACGTCGGACTCGTCCTTGAGCTGCTCCAGGGCTTTCTTGCTGGCAGTGTAGCCTGCGGAGGTTGCCTGCTCGGCGGATTCCTGGCCCTTCTTGAGTGCTTCGGTTGCTTCGCTGGGCAGACCGCTGGGGGCGCTGATGGTGCCCTGGGTGGTCTTGGTTTCTGCCTTGGTGGTTTCAGTTGCTGCGGAGGTGGTGCTCTTGCTGGTTGCTGCTGCGGAGGTGCTTGCGGGTGCCGAGGCAGTTGCGGAAGCGGTTGCAGAAGCAGACGCGCTTGCCGATGCGGAGGGGCTGGAGGTGGATCCGCCGGAGTTGCCGCCGCAGGCTGCGAGGCCGAGGGCGCCAGCAATGGTCAGGGACAGAACAGCAATAGACTTCTTCACTGTAGTTTCTCTTTTCTGTATGCGCCGCTCTGCAACGGCGCAGTGCGTAGTGTGGTTGACCTGTACTCCGGTATGCCCGGTGTACGCCTTCATGCTAGCACCGCGACCTGGAAGCTCCCTGAGATGGTGTGCCGTTTCTCATCCCCCGCTACTTTCATGGGTCTTCTCAGTGCAGCTTGAAGACGCAAAACGCCCCGCACGCATCACGTATAGATGCGCACGGGGCGTCTTCATAAGTCACGGACTGTTACGCTCTGGGAGCGTCACTATCCGTTGTTAGTTCTTGACAGCTTACTTGGGCTGTGCGGGCTTGACGGGGGTGACCTTAGCCTGTGCGGGCTTTGCGGGAACCTTCGGAGCCTTCAGATCTGCCTTCTCGCCGCCAACGATGGAGGTTACTTCACCGGAAGCGTCCACGGTTGCCTGCAGGCCGCTGTTAGCCTGGATGCTCCAGGAGCCGTCAGCCTTGACTGCAACCTGGCCGTTTGCGTCCTGGCGGCTCCAGGAGCCGTCAGCCTGTACAGCTACCTGACCTTCGTCACCCTGAATGGACCAGCCGCCGTCCTCGGAAACGATAACGTCGCCCTCAACGGTGGAGGAGGAGTTACCCTCGGAGTTCTTGGACTCAGCCTTGGTGCCCTTTTCGTCGGACTCTACCTTGGAGGAGTTACCCTCGGAGTCCTTAGCGTCTACGGATGCCTTGCCGTCTGCGCCGACCTTCACGTCTGCGGAGTTGCCTTCGCCGTCGTTAGCCTTGACGGTGACGTTGCCGTCCTTGTCAACCTTCACGTCTGCAGTAGCGGAAGCGGAAGCTGCCGAGGTGGTTGCCGCCGAGGATGCCTTAGCCGATGCGCTTGCGGACGCAGTTGCCGAAGCGGATGCGGATGCAGTCGCGGTGGTGGAAGAGGACTGGGAGCCGCATGCGCTCAGGCCCAGTGCGCCTGCGAAAGCGATAGACAGAACAGCGGTGGTCTTCTTCATTGCGGGGGCGATTGCCATTGTTTCTCCTTGTGGTTGTTAGTATGGTGCGGCTAGTTGGCGACGTATTCGCGTCGTGCGCAGGATCCTTGTGGGATTCCATAACGATTATCGGTGTAACCAACCGCGTTAATTCTATCGAGTTTGGGGTGTGATTATCCGGGCGTGTGGGCGTTTATCCGCATTCTAGCGAGTGGGATAGCCCATGTTTTCGCCCGGCTCGTCAGCCAGCTTCTTAGCGGCGGGGAGTGACGGGCTTGACGGGGTCAGCGCCAGCACCGGCGGGCTTGACGGGTACGGCAGGTACCTGGAAGTCGCCATGACCGGTCCGCTCCCAGGAGCCGTCAGCCTTCACTTCGACAACACCGGAGGTTCCGACGAGCTCCCAGGAGCCGTCTGCGTTCACCTCTACGTTGCCGCTGGGACCGACGCGTTCCCAAGAGCCGTCAGCTTCCACATCAACGATGTCACCGTTGGGGGTGTGGTAGGACCAGCCGCCGTCAGCGTCGAGCTGAATCACGGTGTAGCCGTTGGCGGTGCTGACGGTGACGCTACCGGAGGTGCCGTTCAAGTTGTTCTTGGAGCCGGCGCTCTCCCCTGCCTTCTCATCGACCTTTGCGGAGGAGCCGGAGTTGTTGGATGCCGAACCGCCGTTAGCTGCCGAGCCGCCGTTGACGGTTGCGTTGCCGCTAGCGTCTGCAGTCACCCCAGTGCCGTCGGCACCGTTGACGGTCACGCCGCCTTCGGTGACGGTGACGGTGCCCTGGGAGCTGCTTGCGGTGGCGCTCGGGGAGGCTGCGTCGCTTGCCTTGACGGTGACCTTACCGTTGCCTGCGTTGACCGCTGCGTCAGCGGTGGAGGATGCCTTAGCGGTTGCGGTGGCGGTGGGTGCCGGGTTGGAGGTGTTCTGTGCACCGCAGGCGCTCAGGCCCAGTGCTGCGATTGCCGCGATGGACAGTGCGGCTGCGCCGGTGCGGAGGCGGTGGTTGGTGGGCGGTGCGGAAGTACGCTGAGCATGGCGTGCCATGAGGGCTTCTCCTTGTGAGTCCCGGAAGGTCGGTCGTCCGGGGTTTGTATGGTTGTTTTCCCGGTTGGGAGGGTGGAGCCGTTTGTATGGTGTGTGGCTTTTCCTTCGCCGGTGATTCCAGCTTAGGGTGTGAGTCTAAGATTGAGCTTTAGTTTGCTGTGTTTAAGCTGTGCCTGGACGGCAATGTATAAGTATTTTTCCCAGCGGGGTTTCATATTCGCGGTTTTTCGCTCAGCTTATGCATAGCTTTCTACTCATATGTATAAATTTTCTTTATTTTTTCTACGGCACATCATAGCCTCCCCTATGAAACAGGGCTATTTTCTGTGTTTTATAGCTCGAGTTGAAGGTTAGGGTCCTGGAGACCCACCTTGCACACTCTCCTCACTACGTGCACCACCCCAGCCCCCGCCTCGCTATCTTCCCCGCCACGTACATCCTTAGACCCACGTACAGCCTTAGACCAAGGGATAAGCATTCGAACATAATAAAAGACCCCCACCGTAAAGGTGAGGGTCTTTTATCAGATTCAAAGTCTCAAGAATTACTTCTTCTTAGCGACTGCTGCCTTCAGCTTGGAGCCTGCGGTCAGCTTCACGCCGTGACCGGCGGGAATCTGGATAGTTTCGCCGGTCTGCGGGTTACGGCCGGTACGAGCTGCACGGTCGGTGCGCTCGATTGCCATCCAACCGGGGATGGTGATCTTCTCGCCCTTGGAGACGGAAGACTCGAAAACCTGGAACACTGCGTCGAGGACTGCATTCACGGTTGCCTGGCTCTTGCCAGACTTCTCTGCAACCTCTGCAACGAGTTCGGTACGGTTCTTAGCCATTAGGGTGCCCCTTCCAGAGACTTAAGGTTTGAGTCTAAAGCGAGTGACCGTCTTGCGACGGAAAACCGTTTAGGAACTAAAATACCAGATTTACCAGCTGGACTTGGTGATACCGGGCAGCTCGCCACGGTGTGCCATCTCGCGGAAGCGCACGCGGGAGATACCGAACTTCTGGAAGGTACCGCGGGGACGGCCGTCGATCTGGTCGCGGTTACGCACGCGAACGGGGGAAGCGTTGCGGGGCAGCTTCTGCAGTGCCACGCGTGCTGCTTCGCGCTCCTCGGGGGTAGCGTTCTCGTCGATCAGGGTCTTCTTCAGCGCAATACGCTTCTCGTTGTAGCGAGCGACGATGACCTTGCGCTGCTCATTGCGAGCGATCTTGGACTTCTTAGCCATTCTTAGCGCTCCTCTCGGAAGTCAACGTGCTTGCGGACGACGGGGTCGTACTTCTTCAGCACCATGCGGTCGGGGTTGTTGCGGCGGTTCTTACGGGTCACGTAGGTGTAACCGGTGCCAGCAGTGGACTTGAGCTTGATGATAGGACGGAGGTCCTTAGCCTTGGATGCCATTTACTAGATCTTCTCCCCGCGTGCGATGATTTCTGCAACAACGGCATCGATGCCACGAGCATCGATAACCTTGATGCCCTTAGCGGACACGTTCAGGGTTACCTTACGACGCAGCGAAGGAACCCAGTAGGTCTTCTTCTGAACGTTCGGATCGAATCGACGCTTGTTACGGCGATGCGAGTGCGAAATGCTGTGTCCAAAGCCGGGAACAGCTCCGGTCACCTGGCAGACTGCTGCCATGTTTCACTCCTTTATTGATTGACTTTTATGACGGTACGCAGTCGATGTTACTCGTGAGCGTCCCGCCACCAATGTAGAAGCACCGGGTTATTCGCCGGGCTAGAGTGTTTGAGATCGTCACGTGGGTGAGAGGCCACGCATCGATCCCCGCCGCGGGAAAAACGGTGAAGCTTATTAGTGTCGAGAGGCGTTTCCACCACTACGAACAGCGTTAAATTCTAGGTAAATACGGGGGTTCGTGCAAGCCTGCACGCCGGATTTTGCCTTAAAAATCCGCGGAATCTCGGTGTTCTGAGCCGATTGCGTCTCGTTTAAGCGAAGTGCTCGATTCGCGGATGCACGCCTGCCTTCGAACGGCAAACATACCTATCCATTCTACCAAAAATGGGTGTTTTTGCAAGTCCAGGTGTTTTTAAGGAATTCTTTAACGCCCCTAGTCAGGCGTTAATGCGCCATTTTAAGAACGGTTATTCTCTATGTGACCGGGGATAAATTACACCGGTGAAATTCATGTTGTGAGATTAACAGCTTAAGCCGGATTTAAGCCGTAAACAGCCCCGCGCCACCGATTCTTGCGGTGTGCGCAGGGCTGTTAAACAGGTTTAAACACGCGTTTAAAGAGCATTTAACTCTCGTTTTAACGCTTCCGCCCCGGTTTTAAAGGGCAGTTTAAGGATTTGCAACGGTACGAGTAACGGCGGATTTGCCGTTCCCGTTACGGCGTAGATGCGGGCACAAATACGGTACAGATACGGCGCGGATACAACACAGATACAACACAGGGCACTCCCCGGCACACAGTTCTACACCGTACCGTGAGCCTCCATGAACCTAGTTCTTAAGGCTTGCCGCGGGGACCCACTGCGGGTACTTGGGGCTCACACCATCACCGGAGCTCGTACCCTTCAGACGGCGACCGATCCACGGCAGGGCAAACTCACGGACCCAGCGCGCCTCCTGCTCGACCTTCTCGCGAACGGTCAGCTGCACCTCCGGGGGCAGTACAGGTTCGGTGACCACACCGGGCAGGCCGAGCTGTGCCAGCACGCGGGATGCAAAGCGTTCGTGGCCGAGGTCGTTCATGTGCAGGCGATCGTCAGCCCACAGGCGCCAGTCAAGGAAGTCATTCCAGCGCCAGTAGTCGATAATGTGCACGCCGTGGTCTTCGGCGATGCCACGCAGTAGTTCGTTGTAGGTGGCGGTGCGGCCGCGGGTGCGGGCGAAGGGGCCCTGACCCTGCACGTCCAGGCCGGTTACGGTAAGCACTTCGATTCCTTCGCCGCGCAGGGTGGCGAAGGCTTCATCTACGTGGGTCATGAGCTGGTCGATATCCACGTTGGGTCGCATGATGTCGTTGCCGCCGCCGTAGAAGGTGACGAGGTTGGGCTTCAGCTCCAGGGCTACCGGCAACTGCTCTTCGAGGATGGGAATGAGCAAGCGGCCGCGGATGGCGAGGTTTGCGTACTGCGCCTGCGGGTCTACTGCACCGAGGCCTTCGGCAACGCGGTCTGCCCAGCCGCGCAGTCCGTTAGGGCGGCGGCGGTCAACGTCACCCACACCTTCGGTGAAGGAGTCGCCGATTGCCACGTAGCGTACTGATTCACCGTTGAGCTTGCCCTTGGAGTCTAGGAGCGGTGTCGTCATTGTGTTCTTCTTTCCGGGCCTCTGTAGAGAATGACCCATCTATGGAAGAAGCCGGCACACCACGCGGGTGTGCCGGCTTCTTCGCTTAGCTTTCGGTGCGTCCTGCTTTCCAGTATCCCACTGTTATGGGCTCTTTATCAGATATGAGCAGGGGTTTCTTAGGATGCAATAGCTGAACCGGCAGCTGCGGGCGCGCTACGCGGGTGGGGTACCACCACCACGCTGCCGTCGTTGAACGGGTCGGCGACCTCTGCTTTCAGCCCGAAGATAGTGTGCAGGTTCTCGCGAGTGAGCACTTCGTGTGCTTCGCCTTGGGCAACGATGGAGCCGTCCTTCATCGCGACGAGATAGTCGGCGACTCGGGCGGCGAGATTCAGTTCGTGTAGCACCATGATCATGGTGGTGCCGCGCTGTTCGTTGAGTTCCGAGAGCAGGTCGAGTAGCTCCACCTGATGTGCCAGGTCGAGGTAGGTGGTCGGTTCGTCCAGCAGTAGGATATCGGTTTCCTGGGCGAGCGCCATGGCGATCCAGACGCGCTGGCGTTGGCCGCCGGAGAGTTCGGTGACCTGGCGTTCTGCAAGGGACATGGTATCGGTGGCTTCGAGAGCCCAAGCAACCGCCTCGTCATCTTCGGCGCTATTGCGTTTGAAGAGGCCTTGGTAGGGGTAGCGTCCTCGGGAGACCAGGTCGGCTACGGTAATGCCTTCGGGAGCGATGGGGTGCTGGGGCATGAGCCCGACCATGCGGGCGAAGCCCTTCATGGAGTATTCGTGGGTTGACTTGCCGTCGAGGGTGAAGTCGCCGTTGAGGGGCTTGAGCAGTCGGGAGACGCCGCGTAGCAGGGTGGACTTGCCGCAGCCGTTAGGGCCGATAATGGCGGTGATTTTGCCCTTGGGGAATTCGAGGGAGAGGTCTTTGACGATGGTGGTTTCGCCGTAGCCGAGGCTGACGTTCTCGACTTTAAGGGTGCGTTCGGTGATTTCTTTCATGGCGTCCTTTCTTCTCCTACGGCTTCTCCCGGAGCCTCATAACTTAGCCTATCCTAATTTTGGGTAAGAAAATAGCGGATCCCCCGCTCTGTTCACATTTCTGGAGAACAGCGCGGGGGATCCGCTATATTGGCAAACTTTAGAAGTTTACTTTCCCACTGACGAGCCAGCCGCCTTCCGCTGCACGCTGGAAGACTTCCTGCGCCATGGTGCGCCCGTAGGTCTTGGAGACATGGTTGTCGTCAAAGTAGACGTAGATATTTCCAACCACGGGGCTGCACATGCCGTCGGGGCAGTACAGGTCCTTCAGGTCCACCATGACGGCGCCCTGGTCGCGGTACTTGTCGAAGATTTCCTTCGCTGGGTTTTCTGCGGCGTACTTGTCACTTGCGGGTCGCGCACAGGAGCTCTTGTCGGTACCGGCCTTCTGAGCACATTCGTAGATGTTGTACTCGAAGCGCGGGTTATCGCGCAGGCCGATGACCTGGATTCCTGCCTCGGTGAGGCGGCGGACCGTCTCGTCGAGGCTCGGGTCGGCTCGTTCGTCATTCGAGCGTGCCTGGGCAATGGTCGCGATGAAGACCACGGTCTGCGGCTTACGCTTGATAATTTCCTCGGTCATCTTGGTGTTGAATTCCGAGCATTCGTTACCGGCGTTGACGGAGCGGACCGGGTACTGGCAGCCACCGAGCAGGTAGGTCTGCAGGTTGGTCTTGGTCTGCTCTGCAATGGGCTTGAAGATGCTCAGCGCCTGCTCGGCGTGGGAGTTACCGATGACCATGGTCAGCGGTGCGTCCTCGGGGCCGTACTTCTGCACGTTACAGTACTTGGCGAGTGCCGGGTCGGAGGGAGCGAAGACGCCAGTGCAGGGGTCACTCAGTCCCTCGTACTGGGCCTTGACATCACCACCAGAGGGGATGGGGTTGTCAATGAGTCCCTGCTGGGCACCGCCAATAGCCCGGGCGCCGGGGTAGTTTTCGCTGGCGGTCTGTACCTGCAGTTCGGCGTTCTGCTCGGACTGGGTGTTGCGGTAGCCAATCCAGGTCTGTGCGGCGGCCAGGGGCACGCCGGCGACCAGGAAGATTGCAAGGATGAAGGCGAGCTGGTCTGCCCAGGTCTTGACGGAGAAGATGGTCTTGAAGCGCATCTTCATCATGAGCCAGGGTACAAAGGGGTCCTTGCGGTAGCGTAGCGGCTTTTCGACGAAGCGGATGAGTAGCCATGCCAGACCGATGGAGACAAGGATGATGATGGTGCCTTCGATGACGTTCACACGAGAGGTTCCGACGGCGCTGCTGTAGAGGATCAAGATGGGCCAGTGCACCAGGTACAGGGCGTAGGAGATGTTACCGAGGTTCTGCAGGGGTGCGGAGACCAGCAGTCGGTCGATGCCCCAGCGGCTGTTGGTGCGGCCTGCCATGATGACGAGCGCACCGGAGATGACGGGCCAGAGTGCCAGGTAACCGGGGAATGCTCGTTCGACGGGCAGGATTGCGCCGCAGGTGACCAGGCCAATAATGCCGACCCAGCCCATGACGACTCGCGCCTTTTCGGGTGCTTTCCACTTGAGGGTGAGCATTGCCAGCAGGGTGCCGATGGCGAATTCCCAGAG
This sequence comes from Rothia mucilaginosa, assembly GCA_963539245.1. Classification (GTDB taxonomy): domain Bacteria; phylum Actinomycetota; class Actinomycetes; order Actinomycetales; family Micrococcaceae; genus Rothia; species Rothia mucilaginosa_H. Next base: position 3,784 of record CAUTJW010000013.1, on the reverse strand, counting down.
GCGGGTACGGGTGTCGAAGTAGGCGAATCCCTGGTTGGTGTCGGTTTCTACGATGGAGAAGGTCAGGGATGCGACGAACACCGTGTTGAAGATGAATACCGCGGTGGTGAAGAGGTTCCCGCGGAATCGGTGCACGACATAGGCTACTGCGGCGAAGAGCAGGGGCCAGATGATGAAGATCTGTCCCTGGATGGAGAGCGACCAGAAGTGCTGGAAGGGCGACTTCACGGAGGCGTTTTGGGCGTAGTAGTCTACGGAGCTGAACGCGAGGTTCCAGTTCTGGAAGTAGAACAGGGAGCTCTTTGCGTCGGTTACGGTTTGCGACCAGCGGCTGGGCGCGAGCACGAAGAAGGACGCAATGGTGGTACCCGCGATAACCACGGTGGCTACGGGTAGCAGTCGCTGGAAGACGTGCATCCAGTAGCTGAAGAGATTGAGTGGTTTGCCTTCGTTGATCTTGCGCATGAAGGAGAGCGAGAGCAGGAAGGCGGAGATGAAGAGGAAGACATCCACACCGCCAGAAACTTTGCCGAACCAGACGTGGTAGAGCACCACGAGGAGCACGGCGAAGGCGCGCAGACCCTGAATTTCAGGGCGGAACCCTCGCGATTCAATGAACTCTTCGAGGGGGTAGTCGCTGGCTTCGCGTGCTTTGATGCTGCGCGGTGCAGTGGTGTAGGTTCCCTGCGAGGCGCGGGCTTGCAGGGTTCCGGGGGTTTCAGACATTCTCGGTTCCTCAGGATGGATCGTCGATGTGCTAGTGCGGGTCCTATAGACGCTACAGGGCACCCGTACAATAAAATCCTGATTCGCACCTCTGCTATGAGGCTGGTGCGAACCAGGATTTTTCTGAGCCCCCTACCGGATTCGAACCGGTGACCCTCTGTTTACAAGACAGATGCTCTGGCCAACTGAGCTAAGGAGGCAACTTGTCCAGTGTACCCTATTCTCTTGGTTGAGTCTGCTCAGTTGTTCTTTTAGGGTTTGGTTGAGAATACTTCTAAATTATGGGGTGCTGATACGTTCGTTTCCTTCGTTTTACCCCTTATGAGCACCACCTCTGTATGCTGCTCACCCACCCCTCGAGCTCATCACCGTGCATAGAAAAACCCGGTAGCCTCGCGTGGAGGTTACCGGGTTTTTCTATCGAAGAGGTTACTTCTTCTTTGCTTCAATCTTCTGCTTCAGGAAGGCGCTGAAGTCGTTGCTGGTGTACTGGTCGCCATCAACGAAGACGGTGGGGGTACCCTTAATACCGTTCTTTGCGGATTCAGCGTTGACCACATCCACGAAGGGACGCCACTTGCCATCGTTCATATCGGAGCCGATGGACGCACCGTGCTTAGAAGCGATGTCGGCGATCTGCTGGTTGTTCATGTCGCCGCGGCCCTGGTGAGTAAAGATCTCACGCTGGTAGTTCAGGAATTCGCTGGTGCTGACCTGGTTGGCCACGGAATATGCCGCCGCCGCGTTACGTGCGGAGTAAGCGGTGGGCGAGGAGCGGTCCAGGAAGGTCAGGTTGCGGATTTCCAGGGTGATGGTACCGTCCTCGACGAGCTTCTGGATTTCTTCACCGTACTTCTTCTCGAACTCTGCACAGTGCACGCAGTTGTAGTCCTGGAAGATGGTCACGCGTACGGGCTGGCCGTTCTTGGATGCCTCTTCAGCGGTCTGCACGCCCGGGGGTAGGGTGTTGACTGCTGCTGCGGTTCCGTTGACCATGGGGGTCACGGAGGAGGTCGAGGTTGCGAGCTGCTTGAAGTCGCGGGTCTCCTGGGTGGAGGAGTTCTGGACGATGCCGTCCTTGGTCAGCACAATACCGCCGTATTCGTTGGCGCTGGAGGGCACCGGGCCGCTTTCTGCTACCTTGGTGTTCTTGTTGCCGTTGATTACGACGAAGCCGATGATACCTACGATGACGAGGACCACGGCGAGTACGCCGAGCTGGAGCCAGCGGCGGCTTGCCTGGCTGGGGCTCTTCTTGGCCTGCTGGGCCGCAATCTGGCGGGCTTTTTCGCGGGCGTCGGTCGACATGCCTGCTCCTTTGGTTGGGAATATGGGTGGCGGTTCGTCCACTTCTTCTAGCCTACTCCGGTTGGAGTGAGCGTCATCCGAGTAAAGCTTCGGATGACCTGACTCTTCCGGCACGGGGTTGTTCTTATCCCCTGCAGGGTGTTCTAGAGCTCTAGCTTCCTGCTGTACATAGCAGCTGAAAGCTATGTCGATCAGTTCCTATCACGCGGATAGGTTCTGCCTTATCTCTCGTGTGGACGTACCGCGCTACCCGTCTAGCCTACCGAATGGGTGCCGTATCGGCTAGTTAATACTCTGACTGAGATACTGTGATGTGTATTCTCACGCTCTCAGCTTATTTTCCTTGTAAACTTTCGTAGCTTTGAGAGGTTCCTCCTCCCCCCCCCGCCACAAGCTACGCCAAGGCACCCACCCGGTTCAGCTCAGGTTCAGCTCACCAGTTAGGGAATGTTGTAGACTTCCACTCCCCCAATGAAGGGGCGGGTATTGTAGTTGCCATTCCACTTCACGCTCAGACCGTGCTTCTCCAGTACGGGAATAACCGTCTCTCGCAGCAACTGCGTGGAGAGCTTCTCATGCAGGGCCCTAATCTCTTCCTTCTGCGCATCACTCAGGGCATTCCATTCTTCTTCATCCCTGGGGTAGGCGAGGAAGGAACCGAAACCAACGTAGGTGCCGCCGCTCTCTGCCAGGCTTTCAGTGTCCTGCTGGTGGAAGTAGATGTAGCCCTTCCATTCACGGCTATCATCCATTTCGTCCCAGATCTCTGCGGATGCGCAGGTACCGCAGCAGGTGAAGTTCTGTCGTGCGATGACGCCTTCTTCTTCCAGGGCAGCGAAGGCACGGTTGAGGTTGGAGTTCTTCTGCATTTCGGGGGTAATGCCCAGCTCAGCGGCAAAGGCACGACGACGCTTGATGAGCTCTTCTACGTAGTCTTCTACTCGCTTTTCCCAGAGCTTGCTGTCTTCGTTTTCGCCGTCGTATTCCAGCCCGAGTACGTCCATCACATAATCGGTGATGGTTTCTACGTACTGTTCGGTATCAGATTCACCCATGAACAGCAGGGGCCAGATGGGCCAGAGCAGCTCGGCTTCGTCTTCTTCGTCCAGTCCCCATTCTTTGGGGAAGGGCGGGTCGAGGCGTTCTTCGCTCCAGCGTTCGTAGATGCTCTTCTCATCAGCCATGATGATGCTCCTTTGCTTGCTCTCTACTCGTTGAGTAGAGATGTGGACTGCTCTTGTTGTTAAGGTATCAAGAGTTTCTCTGCCGTGCCCTCTATTTCGTCATTCAGATGGATCTGTGAGCTCCCCATCTCATCGATCCTGCGTCAGGTTGGCATGCTGTCTGGCTAGGCTGCATCCCCTGTTCTTCTGCCTCTCTGCTGAAGTCTCTGAATCTCTGAGCCTCTGCACCTCTAATCAGTTAGGTGTCTTTCATGCTAAGAGTTTTTGGGTACACAAAAAGAGGGGAAGACCTATAAGGTCTTCCCCTCCCTTGAATAAAAAACCCGCGGTGACCTACTCTCCCACACCCACAAAAGTGCAGTACCATCGGCGCGAAGAGTCTTAGCTTCTGGGTTCGGAATGGAACCAGGCGTTTCCCTCTTGCTATAACCACGGAAAATCTAGCGAATAACTTCGTTATTCAAAATTTCCGAATAAAAAGCCTCAACCTCCCGAAGGAAGTCCAGGGTTATTATCCAAAAACCATACAGTGAACGCAAACAACAAACAACATCTTGAAAAGTAAG
>CAUTJW010000012.1:0-59331 GCA_963539245.1 Rothia mucilaginosa | reverse complement strand
TGGACTCGCGCTGTGACTGTCGCCGTGACAGTGTGGGCGTATGCCTACCGCGATCACCCCGAGCAATTCTGATCCGGCGCTCGCCACCTACGACTCCCCCATCGGCCGCCTCACGCTTGATAGCGGTGTATTCGTCTTTCGCACTCTCTGACTGCTCTCCCTGGAAGCCTCAGTGGCTTCCAGGGAGAGCTTTCTTTCTGGGTTATAGGACACTACGTGTTGCTGGTTGGGTGACTTTTCGGCTTTCTGGTGCGGGAAAGTCACTCTTTCAGTTGGTCGTGTTTGCCTCGTTCCTGTGAATACTGCATCGTGCTCTGTGTGTGGCTGCCCCATGATCCGTCACGGTAAGAAGTCAACAGGAGGTCCTTTGAAGATCGCGGTGGTAGAAGTCCGCTCATCATCAAGGACCTCGACCTCTACCCACAACCCCCGACCAATACCTGGTCACCCACACTAGTACCACCCAAACGAGGCAGGTACACGCTAGAGGACCGCGTTGCCGTCCACCGCTGCTGCATCGACCTAACCCTGCTCCAAATGGCCACAGGGCTGCGCGTAAGCGAAGCAAGAACTCTCATGTGGGACGACATCATCACCGACGACCAAAACCGCCCAGCGTGCATTATTCGGGCTGAAAACGCCAAGACAGGCACCACCCGCGTCGCGGCTCTCGTCGAGCCTGCGGTCTATGAGCACCTTACCCGTAGACGAGATGAAGTCGGTGGAGCCTACGTTGTGGGCGCACCGCTCAACCCAGACACCGAGTGGGACAGATACAACGCTCAGAAGGCTCTCAAGGCGTTCTATAAGGATCTGGCTCGCGACTGCGGAGTGCCTCTGCTGGAGACCCACCGCACCCACGTCTGGAGAACCACCCTCAACACCATGTACCGCACGGACGTAGACGCGCTACTGCGTGCTCGAACGCTCGGCCACTCGGTCGATGTGAACGCACAGGCATACTCAGACCTGTCAGACCTCACAACGCTGTACGAGGCAGCCCGAGCACGGCGTAGGGAGGAAAGGTAGTCCCTACCTTATTCCCTATCTTTCGTGAGGATATGCCGGTAACTTCAAGTATCTTTAGGGAAGGATAAGGGGACGGTTACCGCACAATATCAACGATTACTTGGCTGTATCTCACTGTTTCATTAAAAAGAGATGCAGACCCCGGAGGTCGCAGGTTCAAATCCTGTCCCCGCAACGGATAACTCCCGATAGCTTAGCTATCGGGAGTTTTTTTATTCCCTAAAACCCGTACTCCCGCCGACCTGTCTCCTTCTGCTGTCCTCCCGTCACCTTCCGACCGCCGGTCTGCCTTCTTTCGCCACCTTCCTGCACCTTTCCTGTCGGCGACCTGTCTTCATTTGCCGCCTACTTTTCTTCTTCTTGTGCTACCTTTCTGCCGCCTGCTGGGCGGCTTTCTTTATATCTCCTGCCTCTCCGTATCTCCTGCCTTCTGTAATCTGCGGAGGGGGTCTTCTGAACCTTGTCGGGGCGGTGCTTCGGGGAGACTGATGGGGGGGCAGCCTGCTGCCCCTTCCGGGGTGCTTGAGGTGGATCTTTCGGCCTCTCGAAACCCCTCTTGAAACCTCCTCACGGAATTTCATAGAACCGTCGTGAAAGTACCCTGGACTGGTTTCGGAACGTCTCCCGATGCGTCTTTCGAGGTATTCCTCAGTCCGTCTATCGGGGCTTCAAGCGGGTGTGCCCATGGGGGTGGTGGAGTCACTTCCGAGCGGTTGCTGGAGGGTGGTTACGCCTTCTTGAGACGCTGCTTTTGAGCTCCTTGAAAGGGGATCTGAAAGGGGTCCTGAAGGGGGCTCTGGGGCGGGTCTCAAGAGCGTGATGAGGGGTCCGATAGGATGCCTGGGTGGGGGAGTGGCGAGGGGGCTGTTTTTGCCTCAAAGTGCATTCTCAAAGTGGAATATGCGAAAGGTGTCTATATTCCGGGCTTGGAAATCACCCGTTTTGCCCCGGAATTCCGCGGTTTTTGGCAAAAATTGGGCTTCGAGTGCAACAATTCACCCCGAAAGTGATTGTAATCACATACGAAACATTCAAGTTAATTGTAGAGTTTTTTGAAACTCTTTCAAAAAATGCTCAAAAACCCCGAAAAATCAAGGAAAAATGACCCGTTCAACCTCTACTTGAGGGTGATTCAAGTTAAACTAGAAGCTTAGAAAAAGCTCTTGTTAAGATTGAATCTTGTTCGATACCCAAAAATAGCCCCAAAAAACCGCTGGAAAAGGCTTTTTGACCTGGTAGCTTTGAGTACGTGGTCACCGCGGTCCGCCGCGTAGCTCTCCGAAATGAATACTGCAGCCCTCCATCACATGAGGACGTCCCCGCAACACACACGGGACGGTTACTGGACTTGCTCCATGCGGCATCACATTCGCAGGCCGACCGCCTATAGGCTTCTCACCTATAGACGACCTATCACTCAACCACTCTTGGGCGTTCGCGCCCCACGAAACACCAACAACGAGGACAACCCATGGCACTTCGCCCCCGTACCGTTAAAGCTGGCTCCCTGGCAGCCATCGCCGTACCCTCCGTACTCGGTAGCACTCTGGTAGCACCCGCTTCCGCATTCGCACCCGTCGTTCAGGACATCCCCGGCGCAGCTACCCAGGCTCCGAAGTCCCTGTTCACCTCCACCGTGCAGCCCACCCTCTCGCAGGTTGCTGTACAGATCCGCCAGCAGGCAGAACAGTCAAAGCAGACTCAGCAGGCTCCCGCAACGACCGCGGTTCAGCCCATCCAGAAGACCTACACTGCTCAGGCGACCCCCTCGGCTACTTTCCAGCCCGCGCAGACCGCACAGGCATCCGCGCAGGCTACCCAGGCGGCTCAGCCTTCCGCTCAGCCCACCCTGGCACAGGTTGCCCAGACCCCCGCCGCTACCCAAGCTCCCGCAGCTACCCAGAACGCTGCAACCCCCGCCGCTCAGCCCGCGCAGACCGCACAGGCTACCCGGGCAGCATCCGGTGTGGCGGCAACCCGCACCAACCAGACCTTCCTGTCGTACACCTCCCCGGCTGGTACCACCTCGCAGTACCACGTCTACGCTGAGGGTGTGGACTTCTCCAAGCCCGTTGGTGTTGTCTTCTATTTCGACGGCGACTACTGGCGTAATGACCAGTCCAAGGTCTACGACCCCTCCGGTGAACTGGCTCAGATGGCAGCATCCGCAGCGGCACAGAACATGCTGTTCGTGCCCGTCATCTCCCCGGACGGCAACCGTTACGATGCTGGCGTGAGCTGGTGGGAAGACATGGAGCGTAACGGCGAGTTCTTCCGTTCCTTCGCTTCCTCCTTCATCGCGGCTAACGGCGTGGACTCCTCCAACGTGTGGACCATGGGCTACTCCGGTGGCGCTGAGTTCATCACCTACGAGCTGAACACCAAGCCCCAGACCTGGCGCAATGGCGGCGGCTCCATTATGGTCGCTGGCGGCGGCCTGGACGAGGGTACCCCCTCGGCTGCGCTGAAGTCCCAGCCCATGTTCTGGTACGCAAACTCGAACGACGGTACCGGTGAGACCTACCCGCAGACCTGGAGTGCACGAGGCGCCGTTGAGGGAGGCTACAACGCCTACCGCAACGCCGGCTACACCAACGCTTCCGCGACCGTTCTGAACGGTTCGGGCCACTTCGACTACAACTTCTCGCAGATTCTGAGCAACTCGCTCTCCAAGGCCAAGGCAACCGCCGCTCCCAGGGTCGAGCAGAAGACCGAACAGAAGGCTGAGCAGAAGCAGAACAACGCTCCTCGCGCCCGCACCATGAGCTCCGCAACCTACCAGAGCTACACCTCCCCGGCGGGCACCACCTCCCAGTACCACGTGTACGCGAACAACCTGGACTACTCCAAGCCCGTTGGCGTGGTCTTCTACTTCGACGGTGACTACTGGCAGCGTGACGAGTCCAAGGTCTACACCCCCGACGAGGGCATGCTCGCGGCGATGGGCAAGATCGCTAACGCCCGCAACATGGTCTTCGTGCCTATTATCTCCCCGGACACCAACGCATCCGGCAACGGCATCACCTGGTGGGAAGACACGAACACCAACGGTGAGTTCTTCCGCTCCTTCGCTTCCTCCTTCATCGGCCAGAACAACCTGGACGCTTCCCAGGTGTGGACCATGGGCTACTCCGGTGGCGCTGAATTCATCACCTACGAGCTGACCGACCACAACACCGCATGGCGTAACGGCGGCGGCTCCATCATGGTTGCAGGCGGCGACTCGGACGGCTCTGTGGACGCTGATGCAACCACCAAGGGTCTGCCCATGTACTGGTGGGTTGGCGCGAACGACACTTCCGGTAACACCTACCCCGTCACCTGGAGCGCACGTGGCGCAGTCGAGTCCGGCTACAACGCATACCTGGGCGCTGGCTTCTCCGACGCCCGCGTGAAGCTGATTGACGGCTTCAGCCACCACGACTACGACCTGCCGCACATCCTGGCGTCCTCCCTGGACTTCGCCGGTAAGACCCCCGCGCTGGGCTACCGCGACCTGTCCGACTCGGACCCGAACTACAACGAGATCAGCTGGAACTCTGATCGCCGCATCATGCTCGGCTTCGCGGACGGCACCTTCCGCCCGAACGCATCGGTCAACCGTGCGCAGCTGGCAACCTACCTGTACCGCGTGGCTGGTCGCCCCGCCGTGAACGCACCGGCTGTTTCACCGTTCAGCGACGTTCCTGCGAACCACCCCGCGTACAAGGAAATTTTCTGGCTGAGCCAGCAGGGCATCAACGGTAGCGACTTCCGCCCCCTGGAAGCCGTCACCGAGTCCACCATGGCTGAGTTCATGTACCGTGCAGCTGGCTCCCCGGCACAGGACCAGGGCGGCTACGCGTCCCAGGCTCTGGCGTGGGCAGCCTCCAACGGTATCGGTACCGGTTCCACCTCCAACGCTGCGGTCACCCGCTCCGCGATGGCAGGTTACCTGTACATCTACGCGAACTAAGGCTCGCATCCCCTAACGCATAAAGATCCGCCCCGTTCCTGATGACTTCAGGAACGGGGCGGATCTTTTGAGGTTTAGCTCAAGAAGCTAGGCGCTAGACCAGGCTTGAGAATCCCAGGCTTAGAGAGTCTGGGTGGGAGCTTCCACAGCCAGGGGAGCCGGAGCAGCCGGAGCGTTCTTTGCCTTCAGAGCGGCCAGGCGAGCGTCCAGCTCGGTCTCGCGCTCCATCTGGTCCAGGGTGTTGAACTGAGCGTCCAGGGAGGAAGCTGCCAGCTCCTGCTGACCGATGACGCGTGCCTCTTCGCGGCGAACCTTCTCTTCGAAGCGGCTCATCTCGCTGGTCGGGTCCAGAACGTCGAACGCCTTCAGAGCGTCGTTCACCTGGGTCTGAGCTGCTGCAGTCTTCTGACGTGCGGTCAGCTCATCACGCTTGTACTTGACCTCTTCAAGCTTGGAGCGCATCTTCTCCAGGCCGTCCTTGAGCTGGTTGACAACCTGAGTCTGGGAAGCCAGCTGAGGCTCAACAGCCTGTGCAGCCTTCTCAGCCAGCAGCTGCTTGTTCAGAGCGATCTTAGCGAGGTTGTCGAACTTGTCAGCGTTGGCAACGTCGCCAGCTGCGCGGAATTCATCAGCCTTGTTAGAAGCTGCCAGAGCCTTGGTGCCCCATTCCTGAGCGGCCTTGACGTCCTCTGCGTGGTCCTTCTCGAGCAGACGCAGGTTGCCGATGGTCTGTGCTACTGCAGCCTCCGCCTCGCGGATGTTGTTGGTGTAGTCACGAACCATCTGGTCCAGCATCTTCTCCGGGTCCTCAGCAGCATCGATCAGAGCGTTGATGTTTGCCTTAGTGAGCTGTGCAATACGGCCGAAGATGGTCTGCTTAGCCATAATCTCCTACTTTCTGTTCACGGGCTGCGGGGGAGCACTACGCTCCTCGTGAGCCGTGCCCGTATAACTAATTATGTGGCAGATTTCTGGGTGCATGCTGTGAAAATGATGCACGCCTGATTTCTGTTACCTAAACTTTTGGTAAATTGCCTCGGGTGTTTTCCGACTGGGGAAAAAACCGGTGAGGTAAGCTATGTGCCCCGCCGGTCAGACTGTAGAAATACCTGCAGAAACCGACCGGCAGGATCGCCAGCACCGGCAGAACAGCCAGTGTGGAGGCGGTTAGAAGCTGCCGCCGTCACCGCCGCCGCTGCCCCAATCGCCGCCTCCGCTGAAGCCGCCGCCCCAGCTGCCGCCGCTACTACCGCCACTGCTGTGGCCGCCGCTACTACCCCAGCTACTGGTGCCGGAGTTCATCGCGGTCATCAGAGCGCCCAGCAGCAGACCCTTCGCCAGGTCACCGCCGAAGCTACCGCCGCCGCGGTCGTTCTGGTTGTTGTAGTAGTTGCCGACCTCGCTCTGAGCGCGGTTCTGCGCGTCGGTCGCCTTCTGGATAGCCATATTGGCTTCCTTCATGGCGTTCAGCGGATCCGAAGAAGCCATGCGCTGAGCCTGACCCAGGTGACGCTCCGCCTCAGAAACAGCGGTCAGGGTCATCGGGCCCACCGCAGCGCGGCGGTTATTGATGTAGCTACGCGCACCGTTCACCGCGGCGTAGGCAGAACGCATCGTACGATCGAGGTTCTGCGAAGCCGCACGAGAACGCTCGCGGGTAGCACGCATATTCGTCATTGCCTTATCCAGCTCAGCGGAGAGCTGACGCAACTGGTTCGCCAGAGTCAGCGGGTCATTCGGGCGAGCCGAAGCACTCTGGTTGACCTGGTTGAGTACCGCCTCCATACCGGCGGCGACCGCGCCCAAATCATCGCGACGCTGAGAAGCAGCGAGGCTCTTCGCCTCAGCCACGTCACGCTGAATGCTCAGCAGATCGGTGCTCAGACCCAGCTGAGCCTGCTCCAGTTCCTGCGAACGGGCATGCACAGCTGCACCCAGCGCCTGAATCTGCGAGGCGGCTTCCTCGGCGGTGCGCAGGTGAGCGACCGCCTCCGAACGTGCCGTAGCAACGGTTGCCTGAGCCTTCTCAACCTCAGCGGCGCACAGCACCATGTTCGACTCCAACAGGGTAGGAGTCTTGGAAATGGGCTCCAGAGCGCTGGGCAGGTAACGTTCCTTCAACGCGCGGTACTGGGCGGCAATCTCTTCCACCGAGGCACGCAGCTGCGGCAGGCGCTGAGCCAGAGCCTCAATAGCTTGAGGTGCCTCCTGCTCCAGGTTGCGCAGCTGAGCCAGCTTAGCGTCCTGCTCCTGAGCAATACGGGTGACTTCCTGAGAGTTATCAATAATCTCAGTCAACCAGGCACGCTGCTCAGCCTCGGTATCCGGGATGCTATCGGTCAGAAGCTGCTGACGCTGGAAGGACTTACGCATCAGATCCTCAGCGCGCGCAATCTCCTGAGCGAACTCAGCCACCTGCTGGTCGCTGTACTGTGCACGCGCAAAATCCAGTTCCTGCTTCGCGTGGCTCATCGTCGTATCAGCCTGAAGCAGGGCGCTACCGGCGCGAGTGCGCAGCTCCTCCAGCGGAACCTCCGGGATGGGAGAGTAGTTACGAGGTGCACCGTAGGAACGCTGAGGCTGCTGCTGAGCGTTCTTCTTCTTGCGGCGGCGGTACATCGCGTAACCACCAGCACCCACGGTCGCCGCCGCACCCACACCAAGCACGCCGGTCACCACGCCAGAAGAGCTACCTCCCTTCTGAGCCTCGATACCCTCAACCGCAGCCAGTGCCGCACCCGAATAGTCGCTGTTCTGCAGCTTCGGCTTGATGTAGTTCTGGTACACCTTCGTCTGCTGATCGCTCGAAAGAGTCTTGGTGCTACCGGCCAAGAAATACGCCTGGCGGGACTCGGTAGCAATTACCAGCACCACATCGGCAGAACCCCAATTGTTCTTCGTGGCAAGCGCCTTCGTCCAGCTCGAAGAAGTAGACGGGTTCTCGAACTTATCAATGGTCACCACGTGCAAATCCACGTTGTACTTCTTCGACAGATTCGAAATCTTAGATTTCAGGGTAGCGGTATCACCCAAAGAGTTCGTGGAATCGTACACGGTGGTGCCCGTAATCTGCATCGGGTCAGCAGCCTGTGCCGACGTGCTCAAAAATGCAGAACCAGCCGGCAGAACCGCCGGGGCACAAGAAAGACCTGCCGCCAGCACTGTGGCACCCAGAATAGTGCGCAGGCGAGGGCGTGCGGGACGAATCTGACGCGCAAAGGCGTGCTCGGTCATGGTCTTTCCTCCGTTGTCGTGAAGTATGAACGGACCTGTACTTCACGGCGTGCTTGAACATCGCACGCCTTAGTGCTGGTCACATTATTAGTGTAGCGGTGGCTCAGCCACGCAAACACACAGATACGAGAATGTTGCGCCGCTGTTTGCCACCCGTTTACCGACTTCCCAGGCTTTATACAGGAAAGCCGGTATATAGGAAGCCGGTGTACCGGAAAACCGGTGTGTAGGAAAGCCAGGGCCTAGCCTCATACTAGACCCCGGCTCACCGGATATTCAGTTAACGCCGACGCGCAATCTCCAGATTGCTCATCAGGTGACCCACTACCTCCGCGGCATTAACATCGTGGATACTCTGTACCATGCCATCCACCACCTGAACCCGTGAAGACGAGGCGTACATCCAGCCCAAGAACTGCACATGATTCAGCAGCCTAGAACTGCGATCTGCCTGCTTACGCATCTGCACCCACAGGAAGGGTGTAGTCGGCACGCCGCGGCCTTTATACACCTGGGAGTTAGAGCGGGCGTCCAGAAGATCGGCGAGCGCCTCAATATTTTCGGTCAGCTCCTTCAAATCCTCATCAGCGGCAGAGGGACCAACGAAATGGCGATCAACCAGGGACCAAGGCATATAGCCGCTACAGCTGCTCACCCACGCCAGCTTCAACCGCAGATTCTGCAGGCGAAGCACCTGCTGCAGAAGCCGCGAATGGGTGCGCAACACCGACAGCGGCATGGAAGACAACTTCTTCTCTTCCGAGAGCAGGCCCTCGGAGAGGCCCTCCCCAGAAAATGCCTTATACGGATCTGCGACGCCCGCCAGAAGTGCCGGTCCCTCGTAGTGAACGAACGCCAGAACCTCGGGCACGCTCGAGAGGGCACGGATGCGCTCGCCAATGGTCGGCAGATCCTCCCCATCGGGGGCGTACTGTTCGCGGCTGAACATCAACGTCTGGATGGGCAGCTCGGCAAGGTCGGGCGAGTAATGAGCGAGCGCCCGCAAATCGGTCACAATCTCCGCCAGAACGCCGTCCTGCTCGACCTGCAGAAGTTCCTGGAGAAGCTCAATGACAGAGCGCGCCTGCAGGCTCAAAACAGCGGCGCAAAACTCCGCATCCTGAAGCTCAAGACGCACCTTCTCCAGGCGCTCCTCGAGTGTGGACTGCACGCCCTTGAGCTCAAACTCGCTCAGCTGCTCCGGGCGGAGCATTCGGTGCGTACCATCCTCGCTGGAACGGTAGAAAAGCTCGCTAAACTCCAACGTAGACTGAACGCCCTTCAACGCCCGCTCTCGTAACTGGGGCAGAATGTCAAAGGCAACTTCCGTCATCTCATTCCAGACCTTGGCCTCATCGGTCTTTGAGTCCTTACGAGCAGTCTTCTTCCAGGTCTCGGCAAGCTGCATGGCGTGGTCAAAATCGCTCAGCTCCACAAAAGCCGCCAGCTTCTGCGCGCTCTCACGCAGATAACGCACCGCGTAGAGGCGGTCGTTCAAAGAATCCGGGAGGGTATCCTCCAGCAGACGCCAACGGAAGGTACGCTCAAAGCACTGCTCCGTCAGGCTAATGACGGTGGCACTCAGGGAGAACGCATGATCACGGGCAAAAGCGAAAGAGCCCGGCGCCTCCGCCAAACGCGGCAACGATACATAGAACTCCAACGCCCCGCTCAGCTTCAGCCGAGATACCCGGATGGTTTCTTCCAGCTCGGCAGCAAGCACCGTGCGGTCAGCCTGGGCAGTCTCCTTGAAACTGTGTAGCGGTGAAACCTGCGCACGCTCCAGCGTCTGCAGGTTCATGACCGCACGCATGAGGTAGTTCTCTAGAATATGGATCTGCTGCCAGCGCGGACGCTGATTCAGCGGAACATGATTCTCTTGCGCGCCCACCAGCAGGTGCTCCGGCACACCGCTAATCGACGGCAGCGCAAAAACTTCATCCTCAGATGTACTGACAGAAAGCACCATGGGGTAGCGGCTGCGCTGGGCGTTCTCGAGCGGGAAAATGAGCTTGTGGTTGGTACTCAAAGAGAAACGATCGGAGGGCTTGCTCTCAGGAGCCTGCTGAGGAGCCTCCTGCTTCGGGGGCTCTTCAGGCTGCGCTCGCTCCGCACCCTGTACCGAGGTGTTCTGGGGCATGCTCTGCTGCTCCTTGTTCTCTGCTGAAGGGCTTTCTGCTGAATGGTTCTGCGCCGTAGAAGAACTAGACCCGCCACCTACCTGCATCGGCTCCAACGGGGAAGGCGCCGCCACCGGCTGAGGAGGCTGAGGCGAGGGTGCCTGACCCTGCTCAGGGAGCGGAGACTGCACCGGGTTCTGTGCGGGGTTCGGCACCTGGCTCTGAGCAGGGCTCTGCACCGACTGCTGAGCACTATGACCCTGCTGCGCCTGCTTCGGCTGGTAATGCATCGGGTAGCTCACCGCGCCCTGTATTGGCTGCGAAGGAACTTGCTGAGGCTGTGCCTGCTGAGGGGGTACTTGCTGTGAAGGCGCCTGCTGGGGCGGTACCTGCTGATTCATCGCCTGGTTCTGCTGCTGTTGCAACACCTGCCGCCTAATCTCACGCGCACGACGGCGTGAGGGGCTCAACGACGCAAAAAATGCTACCGCCGCGCAAATCAGAACAAATATAAGCAACGCGTACAGGCGGGTTGCGCCGTCCAAAGAAGACGCCACCGCCGCAGGCATGACTGGCAGTGCGCCAAGAAGAGCGAAAGCAGCAGAAATAATCCTCATAGCTTCACCATAACCCAGCTAAATCCCGGGTGCCCGCAACGCCGTCGCCTTACCGCATGCTAAAAGGGAAGTAGACGGGGTACCGGGTGCTTTCCGCCGGTGCTTTCCACTGGGGCTTTCCACCAGCGCCTCCCGCGCCCGCATCACGGTTAAAAGACGATGCGGCGCAAACCCTCATGCAGGGGCTCACGCCGCATCAGTCATCACTCAACTCACTATCACACCCGGGCCGGTCCTCACACCGACCCTTCGGGACATACTGGGGATTCTCGCCCCTTCCGGTGCGGGGCTCTCATCTCCCGCCCCGGAAAACTATCAAACTCGAAAACTATCAAACTCTATGCGCTACCTACCGGCGGTCAACGCCTGGGTAGTCAGCGGTTGCGCCAACTCGGCGGCTTTCTCCGCACGATGACGGCGGTACACCATTCCCGAGCAACACGCCACAATACCCGCACCGATGCCGATGGAGCTTGCCAAGATCGCACAGAAAATTAGGGTTCCGATCATCATGGGTTTCTCCTTTGCCTTTGTCCTTTGCCTTTGTTCTCGTCTCTATGCGCCTTCAACATTACGGACTGACTCTGTGTTGAAGCTGTGTATGCGGAGGCGTCATGCTGTGTAAACCGTGGAGAAAAACCGAGTGCTTTGAAAGAGAAGCCTGAGAGCGAGTAGCGGACAAAGCCCAGGAAATAAAGCTAACTTTCGCGGAATGGTAGAGCGCCCCACACTAACTAATCTGCACTGAATGAAAAAATGGGAGAAATTCCCAGGGAACTCCCCGATAACCAACAGCGAAAAGATATAGAACTCCATAAAACACCCTCTACAGTAGAAAGATAGCGTGCGCCCAGGGCGACGCACACGCGCGACTCTAGGAGAACTTATGACTCAGAACAACGGATGGTCTTACGGCGGCAACGACGGCGTCACGGATGCAACCCGTCCCCTGCAGAACGTGAACGGACAGGCAAGCTACCAGCAGGGTCAGAACGCATACCCGCAGGCATACGCCTCTCCCGGATACACCTACCCCCAAGCAGCCGCCGCTCAGGTTAGCGCGGCACAGTCTGCACCCCAGAACACCGATAACAACAAGCGTTACGGCGCCGGTGTTGTGCTCACCGCAGCCCTGCTCGCAGCCCTCGTCGGCGGCGGCGTCGGTGCGGGCGTCGGAGGCGGCATCGCAGCATCGAACAACAGCTCCTCCAGCACCTCCTCCCGCGGCTCCGTCAGCTCCAACATCAGTAACTCCTCCACCGTGGCAGGCGTAGCAGAAACCGCGAAGAAGGTCCTGCCCTCCACCGTGACCATCATGGCGTCAAACGGCTCCAGCACCGGCGGCGGTAGTGGCGTTATCCTCGATAAGGATGGCCACATCCTCACCAACAACCACGTGGTCACCCTTGCATCTTCGAACGCTGCATCCACCATTGAGGTGCGCCTGAGCGACGGCACCGTGCGCACCGCATCCGTAGTGGGCCTGGACTCTGCCGCTGACCTGGCGGTTCTGAAGATCAGCCCCTCCGGCCTGGACCTGCAGCCCATCACCTGGGGCGACTCCTCCAAGCTGGTCTCCGGCGAAGCCGTGGTTGCCCTCGGCGCACCGTATCGTCGTAGCGAATCGGTGACCGCCGGCGTAGTCTCGAACGTCAACCGCGTGCAGCCCGCTGACTCGAAGGGTCAGAACTACATCCCCATGATTCAGGTTGATGTGCCCATCAACCACGGTAACTCCGGTGGCCCGCTGGTGAACCTCAAGGGCGAACTGGTCGGCATTAACGCGCAGGGCCAGGCAAGTCAGGATGGCGGCACCGCCGACGGTATGGCGTTCTCCATTACCTCCAACTACGCCAAGCGCATCTCCTCCGAGATCATCGCCAAGGGTAAGGCAACCCACGGCTACCTGGGCGCGAGCGTGAAGAACAGCCCCGCGGACACCGGTTCGGGCTCGTCCAAACTCATCCCCGGTGGCGTTGAAATTGTCTCGGTAGAATCCAACAGCCCCGCCGCCAAGGCTGGCCTGCGCGTCGGCGACGTAGTGATTGAAGCCGACGGCCACGCCGTGAACAAGAGCGAAGAGCTCAACGGTACCGTACGTGCCGCAGCGGCAGGTTCCGACCTGAAGCTGAAGATTAAGCGCGGCTCTTCCACCCATGACATCACCGTGACCCTGGGCGACGCCGACAGCCAGAAGTAACCCCTTAATCCTGAAGTAGCAGTGCGGCGCAACTGAGAAGCATCCGCTCAGACGAGACTGCTCGGTCAGTCTAAACAACGCGCACAATAAAGATGCTCCCACCCCATACGCGGGGTGGGAGCATCTTGCATGAGCGAGGCAAAACTATAGCGATACTGCAGAACGAGCGGGCTAAGCGTCCTTGAGAACCTCTCCCACACGCTTCTGCAAAGCCGGGATGACCTCCTGCTCGAACCACGGGTTCTTTGCCCGCCACCTAAAATTCAGCGGTGAAGGATGCACCAGCGGCAGGAACTTCGGAAGATAAGACTCCCACGCACGAACCGTCTCGGTCAGGTTACGTTCGGCCTTCGGGCCACGCTTACCGTTCAGGTAGTACTTCTGGGAGTACGCGCCCACCAGCAGAATCAGCTGAACATCCGGCATGAGATCCAGCAGCTGCGAGTGCCACTTCGGCGCGAAATCCTTACGCGGCGGGTTATCGCCGTGAGCGCCCTTGCCGGGGTAGTAGAAATCCATCGGTAGCAGCGAAATCAGCTCGGGGTCGTAGAACTGCTCATCCGTTACACCCATCCACTCGCGCAGCTTCACGCCGCTCGGGTCATTCCACGGGATACGGCTCTCCTGCGCGGCCCTGCCGGGTGCCTGACCAATCACCACGATGCGCGCCTTGGGCGAGGCCGAATAGACCGGCTCCCAGCCCTGCTCCGTGAACTCCCTATTTTGCGGATCCAGGCGAATCTGCTCAGCCAGGGGAGGGGTTGTCTCCAGAATCTGCTGAACCAGATGCTCCGGCAGATTATGGTGTGCTGTAGCCATGCTAGATGGCGCCTCCCTCAAAACCGTTCTGACGCCATGCCTCAAACACCGCAATGGATGCAGAGTTGGCAAGGTTCAGCGAACGACGGCCCGGCTTCATCGGAATCTTCACACGCTCAGTCACATGCGGGTCCTGCTGAACCTCAGCGGGCAGACCCACTGACTCCGGGCCAAACATGAATACGTCACCGGGGCGGTACTCAATATCCGCGTATGAGGTCGATGCAGTCGTCGTGAACGCAAAGACACGCTCCGGAGCGAGAGCCTCCCACGCATCCTCAAGGGTCTCATGCACCGTCACCACCGCCAGGTCGTGATAGTCCAGACCCGCGCGGCGCAGATGCGCATCATCAAAGTTAAAACCCAGCGGCTTCACTAAGTGCAACTCAGCGCCAGTAATCGCCGCCAAACGGATAGCGTTGCCGGTATTGCCGGGAATCTCAGGGGTATAGAAAAGAATCTTGAACACGCTCCTAAGTGTACCGCGCAGCCTATAAACAGCCCCCGAACAGCCCTGTGCGTCCCGGGGGAGTAGCGCTCGCCAACCCAGCCGCAGGTGAACACGCCTAGAAGAGCGTGGATAGAGCGCGATAAAATAAGCGAGGCGGAAAACCGCCCAACAACCCAGCAGGAGGAGCCATGAGCGCAGAAACCAACCGTCAGAACGGCCGCGTCTACCTCGACCACGCCGCCACCACCGACGTACTGCCCGCCGCCATCGACGCCATGGTCGAACAGATGCGCAACGGCGGCAACCCCTCCTCCCTGCACGCCGTAGGACGCGACGCCCGCGCCACCGTCGAATACGCCCGCGAACGCATCGCCCGCGCCATCGGAGCCGACCCCGCCGAGGTTATTTTCACCTCCGGCGGCACCGAATCGGACAACCTCGCCGTCAAGGGTATCTACTGGAAGCGCCGCGAAGAAGACCCGCAGCGCACCCGAATTCTCGTCTCCTCCATTGAGCACCACGCCGTGGAAGAAACCTGTGAATGGCTCGAAAAGGCAGAAGGCGCGCAGCTCGAATGGATCCCCGTAGACGAGCACGGTAGCGTCAACCCGCAGACCGTCCGCGAACTCATCGAAAAGAACCCCGAAGACGTTGCGCTCGTGACCGTCATGTGGGCGAACAACGAGGTCGGTACGGTGCAGCCGATTCCCGAGATTGCCGCTATCGCCGCAGAATACGGTATTCCCGTGCACTCGGATGCGGTGCAGGCATTTGGTGCGGTCCCCATTGACTTCCACGCCAGCGGGGTAGCGACCCTCGCAATTTCCGGCCACAAAATCGGTGGCCCCATGGGCATCGGCGCGCTCGTTGCAACCCGCGCCGTGCAGATGACCCCCGTCCTGCACGGAGGCGGCCAGGAACGCTCCGTACGCTCCGGCACCATCGACGCACCCGCCATCGCAGGTTTCGCAGAGGCCGCCGTGCACTCGGTACAGCACCTCGAAGAAGAAGCCGCCCGCATCGCCGCGCTACGCAACGAACTCGTCGCGGCAATTAGCGCGCTCATCCCGCAGGCGCACCTGAGCGGCGAAAACCCGCTCACCGAAGAATACCCCGGCCAGAAGCGACTGCCCGGTAACGCCCACTTCACCTTCGACAACGCAGAAGGCGACACCCTGCTCTTCCTGCTGGACATGCAGGGCATCAGCAGCTCCACCGGCTCCGCCTGCAACGCCGGGGTGACCCGTCCCTCCCACGTGCTCATGGCAATGGGATTGGACGAAGACACCGCCCGCAGCGCCCAGCGCTTCACCCTCGGCCACTCCACCACCGGAGCCGATATTGCGCGCCTCATCGCGGCACTACCCGCCGCCTACGAACAGGCAGCAAAGGCGGGGCTGTCCTCGCAGCTGCCGGACGCTTCCCGCTGGCACTAGAAAACCAGAAGAACAGATACCCAACCGCCCTCAGCCTGCAATCTCAGCGTTCGCTGAGGGCTGGCTGAGGGTGCACTGCCCAATATCCCGCCGAGCCCCTGCGTACAATGGGTAGCTACAGTAACGGAAAGTCCGCCCACACCAACAAGGCGCACCTTTCTAAAGGCTCAACACAACAGAAGGATAGGCAGTGAAAATTCTTGCAGCTATGAGTGGCGGCGTTGACTCCGCAGTCGCCGCAGCCCGCGCCGTAGAAGCAGGACACGAAGTAGTCGGCGTTCACCTCGCCCTATCCCGCATGCCCGGCACCCTGCGCACCGGCTCCCGCGGCTGCTGCACCCTCGAAGACTCCATGGACGCCCGCCGCGTCTGCTCCCAGCTGGGCATCCCCTTCTTCGTCTGGGACTTCTCCGAACGCTTCAAGGAAGATGTTGTCGACGACTTCATCTCCGAATACGAAGCCGGACGAACCCCCAACCCCTGCATGCGCTGCAACGAAAAGATCAAGTTCGCCGCGCTCCTCGAACGCGCCCTCGCACTCGGCTTCGACGCCGTGGTGACCGGCCACTACGCCCGCGTCATCACCACCGAAGACGGCAACCGCGAACTGCACCGCGCCGCCGACTGGGCCAAGGACCAGTCCTACGTGCTCGGTGTGCTCACCCACGAACAGCTCAAGCACGCCTGGTTCCCCCTGGCGGACACCCCCTCCAAGGCGCAGGTACGCGCGGAGGCGGCAGAGCGCGGCTTCTCCGTGGCGAAGAAGCCGGACTCCTACGACATCTGCTTCATCCCCGAAGGTGATACCCGCGCCTGGCTGGGTGACCACATCACAATGCGCCCCGGCCTCATCAAGGACACCCACGGCGAGGTGCTCGGCGAGCACCCCGGCGCGCAGGCATACACCGTAGGCCAGCGCAAGGGCCTGGCACTGGGCCGCCCCGCCGCCGACGGCAAGCCCCGCTTCGTGCTGGAAGTGCGCCCCAAGGAAAACGAAGTTATCGTCGGCTCCCGCGAGCTGCTTGCCGTGCACGAAATCCGCGGTATCCGCGCCACCTGGGCGGGCGTACCCGTAGAACAGGCGGCACGCTTCCTGGAAGAGCCCGCACAGCTGGGCGCTCGTAGCGAAGAGTTCGAGGTGACCGCACAGGTGCGCGCGCACGCTGACCCGGTCCGCGCCAAGGCGTACATGACCTGGGCACCCGACCCCGAAGCTGAAGAAGAAGGCGCACTGCGCCTGGAAACCGTAGTGCGCCTGTTGGATCCGCTCTCCGGCGTGGCACCGGGACAGACCATGGTGCTCTACCAGGGCACCCGCGTGCTGGGCCAGTCCACCATCGCCCGCGCCTACTCGCTGGACCGCGAAGACATTCAGGAAACCCTGTCGCTAGCGCCTCTACCGGCACCGACTAACCGCGCCGACTAGCCGCGCACCCCGCTATTCCCAGCTGTTGCCGCAACAGCCTGCTTGAGCGCAACGCACAGAAGACCACAACCGAACTGAGGAGAGACCGATGAGCCCCGAAAACACGTCCTGTGAATTTGACCCCCACGCCACCTCCATGGGTGATGAAGTCGCGCCGGAGGTTTACGAGGAGCTCTTCGCCATGCGCCGCTCCATCGACAACTTCGATGCAGCGCTGGTGCACATCCTCGCGGAGCGTTTTCAGGCGACCAAGCGCGTGGGCATCCTGAAGGCTGAGCACAACCTGCCCGCCGGCGACCCCGGCCGTGAAGAGGCGCAGATCGCTCGCCTGCGTGCCATGGCGAAGGAATCCAGCCTGGACCCGGAATTCGCGGAGAAGTTCCTGAACTTCATCATCTCTGAGGTGATTCGCCACCACGTGCGCATCGCGAACGAGCACGCTGACCATGACGAAGAGACTGAAAAGTCTGAAAGCTAAGACTTTCTGAGATCTCAGCCTCTCCGAAAGCTCCGCTCTTATCCTGCCCGTACTTTTCCCTAACCTGCCTTAACCTCACCCGTTTATGCTCCCTAAATCTTCCTCCCGCCAGAATGCCCGCACCGAGCCGGTGCCTGAGCGCTTGCTGTTGCCCGGTGAGTACCGCGCCCCCGAAGGGGACGAACTGACCGAGCAGGACCTTGCCGCGCTCGCTACCGAGCGTCCGCTGGTGCGTGCTAGCGGTCGGGGTGATTTTCCCGGCGATGATTTGGGCGAAGCAATGTCTCGAGTGGAAGGGGAGCTGGGTGCCCCGCACCTGCCGTTCTTGCCGCATCTGCCGACGCTGGGTTGGCGGAGTACTCCTCTGGCACGCACCCTGGCGGTGTGCGAGGGACTTGCTTTTGACGGTGCCTCGTTTGGCTGGCGCATGGTGCATAGCGGCGGCAGGGGAGCACGCGAGTCTGCCTTGGCGCAGGACCGTCTGCTTTCGGATATCAATCTTCTCGCTGACCGTGTGGGTGCGCAGAAGAAGAGGTTCAATTCCAGTGCTGAGGGTTCCGCTGCGGTGTATAAGATTCAGCTGGTCGGTCCGCTGACTCTTGCCGCCAGTATCTATCTGCCCGGCGGCGAGCGTGCCATTAGTGATGCAGGGGCGAGCCGTGACCTGCTGGAGTCGTTCCTGGAAGGCCTGGAACGCTGGATGGGTTCTCTGCGCGAGGCTCTGCAAGCTCCGCGGGCGCTGATTGCCGTGCAGCTGGATGAATCCGAATTTCAGCGTCTGCTGGAGGGGGCCATCCCTACGGTGAGTGGCTTCCGCTCCCTGTCGGCGTTGCAACCTCACTACTATCAGCAGGTGTACCGCCGTATCTCGGAGCGTTTCGCCGAGCTGAATCTGCAGCTCATCCTGGACGTGGATGGCACCGCGCTCAAGCCTGTGCAGGAGCTGAAGCTGCTGAGCCAGTCCCGCCCCGCCCTTGACGCGTTGGCCCTTGTGAAGGCGATGCGTGTTGAGGACGGCGCTCCCTGCGCTTTGCTGTTGCATCCTGATCGCGCCCGCCTCAAAGGGCCCGGCACGCTGCAGGTTCCGCCGCTGAGCGACCCTCGTTCCTGGGAGCCCGTCGCGCAGCTTCTGGATGCGCAGACCCAGCTGTGGCTGCCGGTGGTGACTTCTGCACGGGTTCCTGATCAGGTGCACCGCCTGTACAGCCTGTGGCGTGAGGTTGGTCTTGAGCCGACGCAGTTGAGTGCGGTGGGTTTGATGCCTGATGAGCGTATTCAGAGCGGTTCCGTGCCTGCTGGGATGACTTCAGTCGCGGTAAGTATGCTGGATGCCACGGCTTCGCTGGCGCGGGTGACAGAGTGTGCCCGTGCATTGGCTGAGTGCGCGGTATGATTAGAGAATCAGCATTTTTATGTAAGTATTTACGACAATTCTTTAGGGAGGTACTGTGAGCGCAAGCGACGCACACACCATTTTGGTGGTTGATGACGATGATGCTCTGGCGGAAATGATTGGCCTCGTGCTCGCGCAAGAGGGCTTTAACGCTGTTTTCTGCGAAAATGGCAGCCGCGCTTTTGAAACTTTTATGCGCTCCACTCCCGATTTGGTGCTTTTGGATTTGATGCTTCCTGGCATGAACGGTATTGAAGTGTGCCAGCAAATTCGTCGTTCTTCTAATGTGCCGATTATTATGTTGACCGCTAAAAGCGACACTGAAGATGTTGTTAAGGGTCTTGAGGCTGGCGCTGATGATTACATTGCTAAGCCTTTTAAGCACGCTGAATTGTTGGCGCGTATTCGTACCCGTTTGCGTCCGCGTGAGAGCCGCCAGCTGGTGGTGTCTATTGGCGATATTGTCATGGATATGGACGGCCGTACCGTCAAGTACCACAGCACTGAGGTTCCGATGACTCCTCTGGAGTTTGACCTGTTGGCTGCGCTGGTGCGCCACCCGGGTCAGGCGTTGAGCCGTCAGGAACTGCTGGATATGGTCTGGGGTTACACTGATGTGAGCGATTCGCTGGTAAACGTGCACGTCCAGCGTTTGCGCGCTAAGTTTGATGAGCTGGGTGCGGATCGTTTTATCCAGACGGTCCGTGGCGTTGGCTATAAGATTCCGACCGAGCTGGTGGGATCTTCCGGTAGCTAATCGGAACCTATTCATAGGCGAAGGGATAACCTGATTGTCTGTTGCGAAGTCGAGCCATGAGCACGGCGCTTTGACGGCGGAGGCGGTAGCCTCCGCCTCTTCGCGTACCCGCACTTCCAAGCCGCGTAAGGCGAAAAAGCAGAGTAGTAGGAGCCTGATGCAGCGCGCTCAGCGTTTGTGGAAGGAATCTCTGCAGTTCCGTGCTTTGGGTACTGCGGGCATCATGATGTTCCTGAGCTTCTTGATGGTGGGTTGGTCCTTGTCGAGCCAGATTGCGACGAGTCTTTTTGAGAATCAGAAGGGTCAGGCGCTGGCGGAATCGGAGAGTGGTTTCCGTAACGTTCAGAGCGTGCTGGACTCCTCTGAGGCCCGTAGTGACAGCGAAATTCGCCGTAATGTGAGCCGTACCCTGACCGTGCTGGATGCGGGTAGCTCGGGTAAGCGCAATTGGATTCTTGTGCCTTTGGAAGGTCAAGGTAAGCAGGGTTTTATTCCTGAGCAGAGCAGTAATAATTCTTTGAATTCTTCGAGTATTCCGAATGATTTCAAACAAACTGTTCGCGATAAAGAGGGTATTTTCTGGCAGACGTCTACGGTGACTACTGTCGAAAATAATCGTGAGCGTACCTATCCGGTGCTTATTGTTGGTACACATATTTCTATTTCTCAGAACCCTAATTACGGTTTGTTCCTTGTGTACGATATGACGGATTCTTCCGCCACGATTGCGCATATTAACTTTGTTCTTTTTGGCGGTTTCTGCGCACTGCTTACTGTGGTGCTTTCTGTGGTGTGGATTGTGACTCGTTTTGTGGTCCGCCCGATTACGCAGACCGCTATTACGGCGGAGAAGCTGGCTGCTGGCGATCTGGATCAGCGTGTGTCTGTACACGGTGAGCACCAGGCGGCGCGTCTGGGCTATTCCTTCAACCTGATGGCTGACTCGCTGCAGGAGAAAATTGTTCAGCTGGAGCGTCTGTCGACTCTGCAGCAGCGATTCGTTTCTGACGTTTCGCACGAGTTGCGTACTCCGTTGTCGACGGTTCGTCTGGGTACGGAGCTTCTGTACGATACGCGTAACGAGATGGAGCGCACGCAGAGCCGCACCGTGGAGCTTCTGCACGATCAGGTGGATCGTTTCCAGTCGATGCTTTCTGACCTGCTGGAGATTTCTCGTTTCGATGCCGGTAGCGCAATGCTGACCATCGACACTGAAGACTTCATGCGTGTGCTGTCGAATATTCTGCAGGAGGCTCTGCCGCACCTGGAGCGCACGAATACTAAGCTGAACGTGCATACGAGCCATGAGAGCATCATGGTTGATATGGACCGCGTGCGTATTGAGCGTGTGCTCCGTAACCTGCTGTACAACGCGATTGAGCACGGCGAGTCCCGCCCGATTGACGTGTACGTGGGTGCGAATGCCACGAACCTGGGTGTTGCGGTGCGTGACCACGGTATCGGTCTGTCTGAGGATGAGGCTGTTCAGGTGTTCAACCGTTTCTGGCGTGCTGATACTTCACGTAAGCGCACCCTGGGCGGTACGGGTCTGGGGCTGTCGATTGCTGCTGAGGATGTGCGTCTGCACGGCGGCACGATTGAGGCGTGGGGCGAGAAGGGCCGCGGTGCCTGCTTCACGATAAACCTGCCGCTAATTCACGGTGCGCCTTTGGGCGAGTCGCCGGTTTTGGTGACGGGTGAGCCTGAGGTGAGTGCGCATCGTTCGGCGACCGCGAAGGATACGCTGCCCAATATTGCTCCTCGAGCGAACCTTGAGGGCGAGCTCTAAGGGGTTCAAACGGGGAGAGGCTTTAGGCTTCTGTCATATATCGGTGCGTTGGTGTTGCTCGGCTGTATTTACGCTTATCCTTGCGTATTTGCACTGTTCACCCAGTACAATCAATGCAGATATGTTTTCACGGTGTTGCTATTTCGCTGTGGTCATCTTTTCACCGTGTTGCGATGGCCTGCAACGGTAGTTGGCGATTGTTTGTCTTTGTTCGTAGAGGAAGGTTAAGACCTCCATGGCTCACAGGGCTATTGTTTCTCGACGCGCCGCGCTGTCTTGGGGCGCGGTGTCTTTGGCGACGCTCGTGAGCTCTTGCGCGGGTCTTCCTTCGAACGATCGAGTGACTCAGCACAGCAGCGGTCTGGACGTGAAGAGCGTTAATACTTCTCCGGCGCGTGCGCCCGGCCCGCTGGCTGGTGCTACCCCCGAGGCGATTATTGAGGGCTTCGTGCGTGCCGGTGTGGACAGCATCGAGAACTATGCGGTGGCGCGCCAGTATTTGAGCTCTTCTTTTGCGGGCCGCTGGAACCCGATTGGTACCACCCGCGTGTACCGTAATACGGTACAGGCGCGTAGCGACGATAGCGGCAATGCTGAGGGTACGTATCATGTGCGTTTCCAACAGACTGCTACGGTGAACAGCCAGGGTATTACGAGCACCTTCCCCGAGGCTCAGATTGAGACCCATAATTTCACGATGGTCATGGAGGATAACCAGTGGCGTATTAGTTCCTGCCCGGATGGTCTGTGGCTGGACGGTACCGAGTTTGAGCGCGTGTTTAGCCCGTGCCGCCTGTATTTCTACGATCGTGCGTTCCGTTATGCTGTGCCGGATATCCGCTGGTTCCCGCATACGGACCGCTATTTTGAGTTGCTGGTGCGTACCCTCATGGCTGGTCCGGCGTCCTATCTGAAGGATGTTGCGTTCTCGGTGTTGAATGAGTCGATGAGTCTTGAGACCGCTAACATGAGCGATAACCAGGATGTGCTGGTTCGTCTCTCTGGTGAGCATCTGGACGATAACCGTTTGGCGCGTGTACGTGAGCAGATTATGCACGGTTTGGAGAACTTCTCCGGTCTGGGTAAGACTGAGGTGTTCTACAACGGCACTATGATTCCTGAGAACGCACCGAGCGGCTTCTCTGCGGTGAAGCTGAACCCGGGTGTTCCCGCCCGCACGGTTGCTATTAATCCGAACGGCCAGATGGTGGCGCGCGATGACTATATGAGCAGTGCGGGTGAGCAGTTGCTTCTGCGCGGCGTGAGCCAGTTGAGCTCCCCGGCGATGGGCTATTCGGCGGATGTGTATGCCTGCTTGGCGAATGATGCCGCGAGCCTGTACACGGTGTATCAGGGTACTGCCCGCCGTGTGTGGCAGAGTACCGCTCTGGCTGCCCCCAGTTTTGACGCGTATGGCTGGGTGTGGGCTGCCGATGGTGAGGGTATTGTTCGTGCCTTCAAGCCGGATTCTGAGGATGCAACCGAGCGTGAGCGCGGCGTGGATATTGGCCTGTCCTGGCAGCGTAATTTGAACTTTACGAGCGTGAACGTTTCTCACGATGGTGCGCGCATAGCGATTGTGGCGTCTACTGAGGGTGCGTCGGCTGTGATTATTTCCGGCATTGTGCGTGATGATGCCGGCAAGCCTCTGCGCCTGACGGAGATGGTGCGCCTGAGCTCTTCTGTGACTCCGCGTAATGCCCGTTGGGCTGGCGACCAGAGCGTCGTGGTGGTGAACGTGAAGAACGGTGAGTCTGAGGTGATTTCCCTCAGCGGTGAAGAGACGAAGCTGGACCGCCTGGATGGTGTGATGACCATTTCGACGGCGGATAATACGTCGAATATTATTGCGCACCGTTCTGACGGTTCGTGCTACCTGATGGAGGAGCGCGGCTGGATTCGTCTGGATACGACTCTGCACGAGATTAGTTACGCCGGTTAGCTTCGGGCAGGCGCGAGCGAGAAAGGGTGCTTTCGGTGAGTTCAGAACAGCGTGGTTTGAACGAGCCCGTGAACGGGTCCCTGAGCAAGTCTCTGACCGGGCTTGCGGGTGCTCTCAAGAGCGCCGGCGGGTCTTTGGGTGAGGTTCTGATGCCGCGTACCTGCCCGTGCTGTGCGGTGCCGGTTGCCTATGGTGCAGGTTCGCCGCTGTGCGAGGCGTGTCTGCCGCAGCTGCATTCGGCGTTGGCTCGTGTGGAACAAGTACAGGTTCTGCAGCCTCTGTCTTCTGGCGACTGCGCTACTGGCGGAGGTGCCCCTGAGGTGCGTGCGGCATCCCGTTATGAGGGAATCATGCCGCGTGCGCTGTTGGCGTTGAAGAATGCCGGCCGCACCGATTTGTTGCCCCTGCTGGGCGAGGGTTTGGCGCGTAGCGTGTATGAGTTGCTACGCGCTCGCCGGGAGGAGCTTCAGGCTGAACCCGGTTCTTCTGCGCCGGTTGAGATTCTGTTGGTTCCGGCACCGTCGTCTGCGCAGAGTGTGCGCCGCCGCGGCTATGCGCCGGCGAATCTTTTGGTGCAGGAGGCGGTGCGTCAGCTCAATCGGCGTTTGCCTGCCTCGGTGCGGGTGCGCGCTGTGGACGTTATCGGGTACGTTCCTCGTAAACAGCGGGGGAGTGGCGCCTCCATTATTTCTGATGCGATTTCCGGTGCGCAGAACGAGCAGAAGGGCCTGGGTGCTGTGGGTCGTGCCGAGCGGATGCACGGTGCCTTGCGTGTCATGGAGCCCGCCCTGTGTGCGGGGCGGGTGAGCATTATCTGTGATGACGTGGTGACGACCGGTGCGACTGCCTCCGAGATGGTGCGCGTGCTGCAGGAGGCGGGTTCGCGGGTGCTGGGCGTGTGCGCCGTGGCGGCGGTACCGAAAAAAGCTCAGATGTAGCGTTTCTTGTAGTTAGTTGCAAGAGATACACGATTTTTAGCTGTTAAAGTTCGCAGACCGACGAATAGCTATTATTTGGGCTAAATATTTGTCATATCTAGTGATATAAACCATGTTTCGTACTAAAATAAATACAAGGGAACGGCATTGGAGTCGAACCCCCGTACCGGGTCCAACCGGACGCGGTATAAGCCCCCAACCTGGAGGGAATGATCGTGGAAGTCAACATCTACGGCCGCAATATCAAGGTCACCGAACGCCTGGAAGAATACGTGAACGACAAGGTTCAGAAGTTCGCGCAGCTCGGCGATAACGTGAAGGACATCGACGTCAAGTTCAGCAAGGACGGTCACCTGGGTGGCGAGTCCATCCGCGTTGAGATTACTGTTGTTGGTACCGGCCCTGTCCTCCGTTCCGAAGCCCAGGGTCACGACAAGTTCGCGGTCTTCGATGAAACCTACGGCAAGCTCTTGGAGCGTCTGCGCCGTGCACGTGACCGCCGCAAGCTGCACAAGCGCGGTGGCAAGCACCCCGTCTCCGTGGCGGACGCTACCGGCTCGATTCCCGTGGTTACCGAAGCAATTACCGAGATTCTGCTGCCGGATGTTCCGGTTGAAGAAGCAGCATTCGACAACAGCGAGGTCACCCTCGCCGACGAAGCCGCATCTCCCATCGAGATTCGCCACAAGAGCTTCAAGGGTGAGCGTCTGACTCCCGCAGAAGCTGTTGACCGTATGGAACTGGTCGGTCACGACTTCTACCTGTACATTGACAGCGAGACCGGCGCACCGGCTGCGGCATACCGCCGTAAGGGCTGGAGCTACGGCATCATTACTCTGGACAACGAGTAAAACTAACGTACCTGCTGAATGCTGAGGCGTAAGGCTCTTTAGAGGTCGTACTCAGCGAGCAGGCTCAAGACCCGGGTGGTCTGGGAACACACACCGTGTTTCTCCAGGCCCCCGGGTTTTTCTTTGCCTTCCACACATCTGTTTCTTTAGACGTTCCTTTAGACGGATGGGGCGGCTCCGCCTCAACCGGAAGGTGAAAGATTCGAGCGTCACCAAATGTCACCTCGTGGGCGCACAGCGTAAAAAAGAGCTCGGACGGGCGAATTAGGCGGCTCTGCCATACAATATGTAGGAAGGCCTCACCGCGCGCACTTTCGCGCGCCCTTGGTGAGGGTACCGAAACAAGCAAGGAGTAGAAGCTCAGTGGCATCTTTCTTGGAGAAAATCCTCCGAACCGGCGATAAGAGGGTTCTGCGACAGCTCGAAGCGTACACTAAGGCGGTGAACTCGCTCGAGGACAGTTTCTCATCGATGACCGATGAGGAACTGCGAGCGGAGACCGACAAGTTCCGCGAGCGCGTCAAGGACGGCGAATCCCTCGATATTCTGCTGCCGGAGGCCTTCGCGGTAGTCCGTGAAGCGTCCAAGCGCACCCTGGGCAAGCGCCACTACGACGTGCAGCTCATGGGTGGCGCTGCACTGCACCTGGGCAACATTGCCGAAATGAAGACCGGTGAGGGTAAGACCCTCGTCGCGACCCTGCCCGCATACCTGAACGCCCTGAGCGGCAAGGGCGTGCACATCGTGACCGTGAACGACTACCTGGCTGAGTACCAGGCGAACCTCATGGGTCGTGTGTTCCGCTTCCTGGGCATGGAGTGCGGCGTGATTCTGTCCTCCATGGAGCCGGACGAGCGTCGTAAGCAGTACGCCGCGGACATCACCTACGGTACGAACAACGAGTTTGGCTTCGACTACCTGCGTGACAACATGGCGTGGACCGTGGAGGAGCAGGTTCAGCGCGGCCACAACTTCGCCATTATCGATGAGGTCGACTCCATCCTGATTGATGAGGCACGTACCCCTCTGATCATTTCCGGCCCCGCAGCCGGTGAGGCGAACCGCTGGTACGCAGAGTTCGCGCGCATTGCCGCAACCCTGCTCAAGCGCGGTGAAGACTACGAAGTAGACGAGAAGAAGCGCACCGTCGGCATCCTCGAATCCGGCATTGACAAGGTGGAAGACCACCTGGGTGTGAAGAACCTCTACGAATCCAAGAACACCCCGCTCATTGGCTTCCTGAACAACTCCATCAAGGCGAAGGAGCTGTTCACCAACAACAAGGACTACGTGGTCATTGACGGCGAGGTCCTGATTGTTGACGAGCACACCGGTCGTATTCTGCCGGGCCGCCGCTACAACGACGGCATTCACCAGGCGATTGAGGCGAAGGAAGGCGTCGAAATCAAGCCTGAGAACCAGACCATGGCGACCGTGACCCTGCAGAACTACTTCCGCATGTACGACAAGCTGGCTGGCATGACCGGTACCGCGGAAACCGAAGCGGCAGAGTTCATGAACACCTACGAGCTCGGCGTGGTGCCCATCCCCACCAACAAGGGTGTGCAGCGCATCGACAACCCCGATAAGGTGTACCGCGACGAAATTGCCAAGTTCAAGGCGGTCGTCAAGGACATTAAGGAACGCCACGAGAAGGGCCAGCCGATTCTGGTTGGTACCGCAAGCGTGGAGAACTCCGAATACCTGTCCCGCCAGCTGGCGAAGGCTGGTGTGCGCCACGAGGTGCTGAACGCGAAGAACAACGAGCGTGAGGCAGCCATTGTTGCGCAGGCGGGCCGTAAGGGCGCCGTCACCGTGGCAACCAACATGGCTGGCCGTGGTACCGACATTATGCTCGGCGGTAACCCCGAATTTGAGGCCGTCGAGAAGATGCGTGAGCTCGGCCTGGACCCGAACACCAACTCCGAAGAATACGAGGCACGCTGGCCCGAGGTTCTGAAGGCCTGCGAAGACGCCGCTAAGGAAGAGCACGAGGAAGTCACCGAGCTCGGTGGCCTGTACGTGCTCGGCACTGAGCGTCACGAGTCCCGCCGTATCGACAACCAGCTGCGCGGTCGTTCCGGCCGTCAGGGCGACCCGGGTGAGTCCCGCTTCTACCTGTCGCTGACCGACGAACTGATGCGCCTGTTCAACACCGGCATGGCAACCCGCCTCATGGCGGCAGCCCCCGAGGATTCCGCCCTGGACTCCAAGATCGTTAGCCGCGCTATCGCCACCGCACAGGCAAACGTTGAGGGCCGTAACGCTGAGCAGCGTAAGAACGTGCTCAAGTATGACGACGTGCTCAACCGCCAGCGCGAAGCGATTTACAAGGACCGCGGCCGCATCCTGCACGGTGATGACCTGAAGGAACAGATTTCCGGCTTCGTGGACGAGGTGCTGACCACCATCATTGACGCCCGCGTCTCTGAAGGCCACGCTGAGGACTGGGACTTCGACGAGCTCTGGGGCGCACTCAAGCAGGTGTACCCCATCTCCATCACCGTGGACGACCTCGCTGAGGACGCCGGCGACCGCACCAAGATCACTCGCGACCAGATTGTGAAGGAAGTTTTGGCGGACGCACACCTCATCTACGAAGAGCGCGAGAAGAGCGTCGGCGAAGAGAGCATGCGCGAAATCGAACGCCGCGTCATGCTGTCCGTCATCGGCGAGCGCTGGCCCGAGCACCTGTACGAGATGGAATACCTCAAGGAAGGTATCGGTCTGCGTGCGATGGCTCAGCGCGACCCGCTGGTCGAATACCAGCGTGAAGGCTACGACATGTACCAGGCGATGCTCGGCGCGGTCCGTGAAGAGACCGTGACCTACCTGTTCAACCTGGACCTGTCCAAGCAGCGTACTCAGGCTTCTGCCGTGCGCCTGGCTGAGCCTTCGCGCCCGAAGTTCCTGCAGTACTCCGCCCCCGATGAGGACGGCCACGAGCAGGTTCACGTGGAGCGTTCGAAGGAAAAGTAGCCTCGGCATAAATCCGAAACCGCTATAGACGCGCAGAGAGGGTGCGAATCCAATACCGGATTCGCACCCTCTCTGCGTGTCTGTGCCTGTTTTGTGCCGGAAACCTTAGTCTTCGTCTACGCGGCTCTGCGGCTGCTCGATGGAAGTAATCAGCCAGGTGCCGTAAATCAGGCGCATCTGCATGGTCACCACGCGAACCTTATCCGCACAACGCAGCAGCGCCACCGCCTCGTAGAGCTCCTCGTGCACCCTCTGCGCTCGCACCCGCAACAGAACCGGCGGAAGAGTCAACAGCATCTCCTTGCGCACCTGACGCGGGTTCTTCGGGAAGAGGGGCAGTAGCCGGTGGAAACAATCCGCTGACACCCACTGCGCCAGCTGCTGACGCGAACGACGAGCCGACATGATCTCCAAGTAAGCAATCGCCACACCCGCGCAACGACCCTCTAGTTGGCGAGCCAACGCATCCGCAGGGCGCAACGGGCGGCCCCTCCTCGCTACCGGCGGGCGCTGCGCCGAATGCTGCTCATAACGCGGCAGCGGCAACAGCGAATAGACCGACGCGCTGTTCCGCCTCTGCACCAGCGCCATCGTGCCCTGCCCCTGCTCCGGTAGCGGAGCGATCTGCTCTGCAATCACAGGCTGAGCCACCGGCTGGGAGGTGCGTGCCGCCTGACGCTTTGAATACGGGCGGGAAGGCTGATCGTTACGGGAGGCGGGCTGCGCAGGCTGAGAACGCGGCGGCGTCCACGGGGCGCGGGGGAGAAGGTGGGCGAAGCTCATGACGGCTCCTTTCGGTGCAGAAGGATGTGTGAGGTGGGTTGAGTGAATGAGATTGAGCGAATAAAAAGCTAACGGGTGAGGTAGAAGAACCGAGGCAGCGGATTTGAGATGGCTGAATAGAGGTAGCGAGGGGGCTAATGAACGGGCTGATCGGGAATCTGCAGAACCTGCCCCGCGTAGAGCAGCTCGGCGTTCTGCCCCAGAGCGTCCCTATTCGCCTCGTAAATATCGAGAGTGTAGTTGTAAATGGTGGAGGCGTCGGTGCCTTCACCCAGCTGTTCTGCGGCAATAGACCAGAGCGTATCGCCCGCCTGGACCGTGTAGGAATAGGTGCCCGCCTCAGCGCGGGGAGGGGAGAAGAACGGGCTGCGATCGTGCAGGGAGCCTGCCGCCTCCGTGGGTTGAGGAGCCAGCGGAATATCGGGAATCTCGGCAGAGAGGGCCAGGGGAGCGGAGGGGGAATCTGCGGTGGTGCTGTCCGTGGCGGTGCTGTCTGTGGCGGTACCGACGGAATCCGCATCTGAGACGGTGACTGAGCTGGTATCGGGGCTGGTGTCTGCCGCCGCTGTACCCGTTGAAACGGCTGTGCCCATTGAGGTGCCCATTGAATCTGCAGCCATGACCGCCGAAATAGTTGTCTGCGGCAGACCCTCCGTGCCGTTTACCCCGGCGTTGCCGGGCGTAACCACCGCAGCCTGCGCGGGAGCCAAGACCGCACCCATTCCAAGAGCCGTGCCGCCGAGCGTCAGAACAATGCGGCGCATAAAACTTGGACGGAAAAACGCCGGAACCTTCAGCACCGCGCGGTCAGCGTTGCGGCTCGAAACGCGCAAAGATCGAGCGTAGAAGAGCGCGTAGATAAAACTGATGAACCACCAGGCGGTAATGAGGATTGCCGCCGCGCCAGCGCAAAGCAACGAAGCGTCAGCAAGAGGATGCGCCGAAGGGATGCGGTGCAGGTTCACGCTCAACACGCCCAAAACCGCCGCGGAAAGCAGGGGAGGGGCGATGAAGAGCAGTGCGTCCTGGTAATTTGCCTTAGTTCCGGACTCGGTGGCAGAGCCGGCTGCGGCGGCTACCCCGGTGCTGGCTATCCCGGCACCGACAGTACGAGGCGCGGCCGCGGGGCGTGAAGCGAAGGGGGCAGTTCGTGAGGCGAAAGCGGCAGAGCGTGAAGCGAAGGCTGCGGGGGCTGAGCCCGGAGTGGAAAGATGGTCCACGATGACCTCCAAATGGTGTGTTTGGTATCTTTTGGTGTTGATTCATTTATACAGGAAGTCGCGCCAAAAATGAAGCAAAAAGCATCAAAATGTATGAAAAACATGTAATTTGGTGGAATTTGCTTCAAAAATCATGCTCAAGAATCATTATTCGACCAGAAAACGCCCCGGTTCGTATCCGCACCCCTCCTCGGGTAGGGTCATAGTATGAGCATGGAAAAGTTCCTACGAGACATTGAGGTGCGCCTCGCCTCCGAACGCGCCTGGGATATGGAACAGGACGCCCGCCAAGTCGCCCGCGTCCAGTACTCCACCATCACCCTCGACGACCGCCTCCTCGCACAGGTCGGCGGCCCCATCCGCATCTGCGCCACTGACATGCAAACCTACGAAGGCAAGCTCGAAATGGTCGGCGAAGAATGGGTCAGCATCGAAGCGCGCGGTGAGAATATCATCATTCCCCTGCGCGGAATGCTCTGGTGGGAAGGCGGCATTGCTCCCGGACGCGCTGATGTTCGCCCCGAACGCTACCGCATGAAAATCCAGCTCGCCCTGCGCTCCCTCGCCATGGCACGCGAACCCGTCCGCCTCTCCCTCGAAGGTGGAACCGTCAGCTACGACGGCGTGATCGAGCGAGTCGGTGCCGACTTCCTTGAATTGCGCCTGCTCAACGGCGGCCAGTACCCGCGCATCTACGAACGCGACCAGCATGCGCGTGCAGCCTACGGTGCGCAGGGAGGTTACGCGCAGGGAACCTATGGGCAGGGTGGTTACGGACAGGCTGGTTACGGGCAGGGCGCCGCCGCCGGCTACTCCCGTGCACCTGGCGGTGCTGGCGTTCGCACCATCCCGCTGGCTCGTATTAGCGCAGTCATCGCCCGTATTTCACGCTAAAAATACAGGGCAAATAGCGGGCAGTGCCCTCCGTGGGCACGCCCGCAGAAACGCCTCGACAACCATAAATACCCTGATGAAAGCGACAATAAACACAAAAAGGTCCGCCCCTCTCCGTTGAAATCTCAACGAGAGGAGCGGACCTTTTAAAGCACTCGAGCATTACGCCCGCGAGGTGCATGTTGAAATACTAATCAACCTTAGCCTTTGCGGTGAGCTTGCCGGAAGCAATCGCCTCCAGGGTCTGCTCGTGGCGCTCGGTAATGTACTCTTCAAAACGAGAACGCTCAATACGCCACTGGTTACGTCCACCAATCTGAATGGCGGGAAGTTCGCCGCTACGCACCAGAGCACGCACCTGCGAAAGCGAAACCTGCAGCTCCTCGGCAACGTCGCTCAGAGTGAGGAAACGAGGTGCAGTCATCGAATTATTCCTTTCCGTGAGTGAAATCCTGGGCCCCCTAGCCACCGTTGGCGGCCTTTTGCATAGAGTCCATACAGAACATCTATTGAGTACTTTCAGTATATGCCATCACCGTGAAATTTGCTCACAAAAAGCCTTATATGAGCTGAAAAGTTATCTAATTACCCCTTCAAAAGGGGCAAGACTCAAAAATATTTCATAAACACGACTCTTGTTGAGAGAGAGTACTAAATGAAATATGCTGTTAGGGTTAGTGTCAGACTCAACCAAAGCACTATCGAAAACACACCACTCGCTCATCGGTCAGTTGAACAACACCGGAATCACCGCCGGCTTCCGCACCGAAAGGCACAACCACATCATGCGCATACGACAGAACGCGACGAAGCGTTCCACCCTCACCGAGCCCCACGCCAAACGCCTCAAAAGGCCCACCATCAAAGACTGGCGATTCATCCTCGGTGTACTTCTCGTGCTCGTCTCCATCACCGGCGTACAGCTCTACGTGCAGGCCAACAACAGCAAAACCGAGTACTACACCGCCAAAAGCGAAATCCGCCTCGGCGAGAAGATTACCGAAGACAAGCTCGCCCGAGTCGAAGCGAACATCGACTCCGCCAAAGACAAGTACTTCACCCGCGCCGAAGCCGCACAGATGAACGGTAAAATCGCTACCCAGCGCATCCCCGCCGGCAACTTCATCAGCAAAGAATCGGTAGGCACCGAAACCTCCCCGGGCCGCCGCCTCGCCACCGTCAGCATTGACCGCACCGCCGCCTCCGCGCTGAAGGCAGGCGAGCGCGTGGACGTGTGGACCTCCGGCCCGCGCAACCCCGACACCAAGAGCGATAACCGCACCGAAAACGGTGCCCGCGCCATCGTCACCAACGCCGAAATCGTTGCCGTCACGGTCGACGAAGGTGTGCTCGGCGCCAATGGCAAGGCAACCGTGCAGCTGTGGGTCAAGGAAGAAGCCCTCGCTGCCCTGGTTAAGGAAAGCAACAGCGACTCCAAGATCAGCCTCATCCCCGGCACCTACGGGGAGGGCCAATGAACATCCCCGTCATCCTCTACGGCGATGACGGCTCGCTCCTGAACCGTATCGAATCCCAGCGCGGCCGCGTCTCCGTGGCGCGCACCGTTCAGGACTTCAGCGAAGCCGTCGGCATGGCGCATACCGGCATCGCCCGCGTGCTGCTTTGCGCCCACGTGCCCGCCGAAATGAGCGCATCCACCGTGGATGCGCTCGCCGCCTCCGAAGTGCTCCTGGCGGTTATCGCCCCGGACAATCTGCCGCTGCCCACGCAGGCGCACCGCATCCGCCCCGAAGCTGCCCTCGAGGAGATCCTGGGCTCGCTCGAACAGGCTGTGGATGCGGCACTCGCCCGACCCGCCGCAGGTTACGGTATGCCCTCGCAGATTCCGGCTCAGCCGCCCGTTCAGCCCGTTGCCCACCGCCCCGAGGCCGC
Organism: Rothia mucilaginosa; assembly: GCA_963539245.1. Classification (GTDB taxonomy): domain Bacteria; phylum Actinomycetota; class Actinomycetes; order Actinomycetales; family Micrococcaceae; genus Rothia; species Rothia mucilaginosa_H. The sequence continues at coordinate 26,127 of CAUTJW010000012.1, read as the reverse complement.
CTACGGTCAGGACGCCGGTTACGGCTACGATGCAGGGTACGGCTATGACAGTGGATACAGCGGCTACGGTTACGATAACGGCGGACACAGCCCAGCTGGCTACGGCTACGACCCCGCCGCGGGCGCCGCCTCAAACACCGCCGCGCCCTACGGCGCCGACTACGGAAGCTACGGAATCGACCCCGCGGCACCCGCTGGAAACGCCCCCGGCGCACCCGGCGCCCACGACCCGGCAGAAGCCTCCTCCGTTGCACCCAGCAACGAGGAATCCGTGCTCAGCCAGGCCGCCGCCATCGTTGATTCTTTCGCACCCGGCAGCGACTACACCCTGCACGTGCAGAACGAGAATAACGACGGCACCCTACCTCAGCACCCGGACATCAACCAGGACCCTGAGGCACCCTCCCGCTACCAGCCCGGCCACCGCCTCGGCAAGATCGTGACCGTCTGGGGCACCCACGGTGCGCCCGGGCGAAGTACCATTGCCTTCAACCTCGCCGCCCTCGCGGCGCAGCAGGGTCAGCAGGTCTGCCTCATCGACGCAGACACCTACGCACCCAGCCTGGATGCACTCATGGCGCTCGAGGACACCGGATCCGGCCTGGCAATTCTCTGCTCGGACGCCGACCGCGCCCAGCTCGACGAGAAAAAAGCCGGCGCCATCATGGAGCGCGTGCCCCTCAAAAACGGCACCTTCGACTTCTTGAGCGGCATCACTTCCTCCTCGCGTTGGCCCGAGGTGCGCGCCCGCGCCTTCTCCGAAGTACTCGAATGGCTCAAACACCGCTACGACCTGGTCATCTGCGATGTTGCCGCCCCCATCGAGGTCGACGAGGAACTGACCTTTGACGGCCCGGCACCGCGCCGTAACGCCGCGACCCTCACCGCGCTCGCCTGCGCCGACCGCGTGATTGCGCTCGGTGAAGCGGACGTCATCGGCTTGCCGCGCCTGATTAACCTCGCCCGCGAGGTGCAGTCGCGCCCGGATCTTTTCGCCCCCGAAACGGATGTGCAGTACTGGCTCAACCGTAGCCGCCGCGAAGCTGCCGGGTTCAACCCCGAGGCGAAAATGCGCGATAACTGGGCACGCTACCTGCAGGTTCCGCTCACCGGCGTGATTCCGTACGAGCGTAAGGTCATGGACCGTTTGCGCCGCAACGGTGAAGCGCTGCTGGAGGTGGCGCCCCGCCACGCGGTGGTGCAGTCCCTGGAGGCGATGCTTGAGGGTATGTACGCTGTACGCCCCGGCGCGTAAGCCCGGCAGATAAGCCCGTTAGATAAGTCCGTCAGATAAGCTCGTCGGATAAAACTAGCGCTGCTCAAAGACCCGGCTTGTTGGGGTGCCCCGTTCAGAGACTCCGGCAGGTCGGGTTTTCTCCGTCTCAAGCGGATTTAGGGTAGGGGAGTAGTGCGAATATTTCACTTCAAAATTGAGGGGTTTATCTCACCTCACAGCGTCATATTTGGGAATAAAAGCATGCTTCAAGAAATGCTCTGTAAACTATTCCAGGTATTGCCGTTTGAATGGGAATTGCGGCGAGCAAACCGTAAAATAGTTGAACCTACCCGAACTCATGGGAAGCACACAAACATATGTCTTTTGCAGAAGGAATTATGAGCGCCTGCGACTTCGGTCCCGGCGACACTGAACGCGTTCATCTCATCATGGGTGAATGGCAGGTCATCTCTGATATCGCTCAGAGCGATCTGGTTCTATGGTTCCCCACCGATTACATCGTTGCCGACGGCAGTTCTCCGGATGCCGTCTCCGGCCCCAGCGAAACCAGTACTTTCCGTGCCTTTGCGCACGTGCGCCCCTCCAACGTCCGTACCCTCTTCCACCACGACATCATCGACCATGACATGGAAGACGGCATCCGTGACGAAGCATACCGCGTCTGGATCGACCAGAACATCAGCACCTACACCGACGAAGGAAGCGGTGAAGGCGTTGGCGCCCGCCCGCGCGTGAACGTCACCTTCGTGCCCATCGTGCGCAACAACCGCACCATTGCGTTGCTGACCAGCCACAAGATCGCTACCCCTAATGGTTACCCTTCCATCAGCGACGAGGTCTACGAATTCGCCGCTGACACCATGCTCTCCATGGTGCACTCCGGCTTGTGGCCCGACCCCCTCGCTCAGGGCAACAACACTCAGGGCAACCCCCGCGTGATTGACGGCATTATTGTGCTCGACCCCTCCGGTCGTGTGGTCGTCGCTTCCCCGAATGCGAACTCCATGTACAACCGCATGGGCATGACCGGCTACCTCGAAAAGCGAAACCTTGCCGATGTCACCCGCGCGATGCTTCCTTCTGGCGAGCAGGCGGATGAAACCCTGCAGCTGGTCCTGGCCGGTCGTAGTGACCTGCGCACCGAACTGGTTATTGCCCGCGCTCGCGTGACCATGCGCTCCATCCCGCTATTGGTGCAGAGGCGCGCCCACCTTGAGAGTGAGGGCGCCGTGATTCTCTGCCGTGACGTGACCGAGCTGCGCCGCCGCGAGCTGGAGCTCATGACGAAGGACGCGACCATCCGCGAAATTCACCACCGCGTGAAGAACAACCTGCAGACCGTGTCCGCTCTGTTGCGCCTGCAGTCGCGCCGCATGACCACGGAGGAGGCGCGTCAGGGCCTGGAGCAGGCGATGCGCCGCGTGGCAACGATTGCTACCGTGCACGAGGCGCTCTCGCAGGGTCTGACTCAGAACGTTGACTTTGACGAGCTGATTGAGCGTCAGTTCCACCTTGCCGCTGAGCTTGCTTCCCCCGGCCAGCATGTGTCCACCAAGCTGATTGGCTCCTTCGGTGCGCTGCCGAGCCAGTTCGCTACCCCTCTGGCTCTGGTCATTAACGAGGTTGTCGCGAACGCCGTGGAGCACGGCCTGGACGGCGAGACCGGCACCGTGACCCTCGAGGGTATTCGCGGCACCAACGATGAGGGCGAGAATATCCTCACCGTCGTGATTACCGATGACGGTAAGGGCATGGGCGATAAGAAGATTGAAGAGTCCGGCCCGGACGCCTACCGCCCGGTGACCGGCAAGGAAGGCCTGGGCATGCAGATTGTGCGTACCCTGGTGGCGAGTGAGCTGAACGGCTCGATCCGCTGGGAGGCTAACGAGCCGACCGGTACCCGCGTGGTCATCACCGCGGTGCTCGTCTAAGCCCCTTGCTCGTATGACGTTATAGAGCTGCCGCCGCCCCGAGCACGGGGTGGCGGCAGTTTGCTGTCTAGATATTCTGTATATGGCACTCTGTATATGGCAAAAGCGTGGTGCAGTGACATTGAATCACTGCACCACGCTTTTGATGCCCTATTGAATACTCCGGAAGTTAGGATGCACGGCGGGCACGAGCTGCGCGACGCTTCATCGCACGACGCTCGTCTTCACTGGTGCCACCCCATACGCCGGAGTCCTGGCCGGTCTCGATGGCCCACTTCAGGCAGACGTCTACAACCTCGCAAGAGCGGCAGACGGTCTTGGCCTCTTCAATTTGCAACAGGGCAGGTCCGGTGTTTCCTACGGGGAAGAACAGCTCCGGATCCTTGTCCAAACAAGCTGCACGACTACGCCAATCCACGGTGGACCTCCTTCATGATTTACGGTCTCACGCGGTGGCAAGACACATCTATTTTCCTGTGCGTGTGTCAAATACATCCGCTGATGGGATGCTCACCCAACGTTAGGGTGAAAATTGACTTATCAACTTTCGCATGTTGGAGCGGATGTGACAAGTACTTTTCTCTAAAAACTTCAGTATTACACTGAGGCATCTATCACTTAGGCAAACCTTTGTCTAATTGAGAGGGTGGGGAATCGCATACTGACACTCATCTTCTGAACCCCGTCTCATAGGCGAGACGTGGGCGGCTGGGTGAGCGGCGCCTCAGGCATAATATAAAGCGGTACCTACCCCCGACATACCGCACCGATGACGAGGCGGTGCACCCGAGACGGGGGAGCGCCCACCCGCTAACGCACCGGCACATCGGAAACATACCAGCGCATCGGATCGAATACACCCGGTCTGCCGCCAACACTACCCCTGAGGAGCCCACCGTGACGTCACGCCCATTCAACGTCATCTACGCATTCGTTCTGACCGAAACCTTCGCGGCATACATTCTGATTCGCGGTATCCTCTACCCCTTCATCGTCAGCGGTATGTCTACCGCCCAGGCGATTGTGGGTGGCGTACTCCAGGTGCTCATCGCCGCGGGCATGACCTACTTCGGCCTGCGTTTCTACCGCGGCCGCTTCGGTTCGCGCCTGCCCATGATCCTGATTACCCTCTGCGCCCTGTGGGTCACCGCAAGCACCCTCGTCATGAACGTGAGCGCTTACGGCCTGAACATCGGCCAGTCCATCACGATTGCGGGTGTTATTGGCGCGGCGGTTGCCTTCATCTTCGTGCTCATGCCCAGTAGCCGCCGCTATATTGAGGCGGTCACCGAGGCATCGGGCGAAGAGGCGGAGAAGTACAGCCGACGCCGCTAAACCCTAGCTGGCTCGGCTCTAGAGTGCTCGGCTCTAGATCCCTGCAGGCACCTTCTGCATTGCTGCTACAGCCTGCGCTGCAGTGCTCAGTGCCAGGGGAACCTGCGCCGCGCACACGGAGGCGCCATCCACCACCACGAGGCGACCGGCTGGCTGCTCGCCCTGTGTGAATCGATCCAGCGGTAGCGCGGTCACCGTGCACATGTCGGCATCCGCCAAGGATGCGGGTGTGAGCAGAAGTGCACGTGAGCATCCCATGAGCGCAGCCAGCAGGGGTGAGGAGGCGCGCCTCGGCCAGGGTGTGTAGGCGACTAGCATGGCGCGGAACTCACCGCGACGCTCCAGAAGTAGCTGCTGAACGGCGGGGGAGAGATACTGCAGGTCATCGACAAACACGAGCGTGCGCGCGGGGTTCTTCACCGAGCCTAGGAGTGCACGGGTACGCTCCACGCTCGGCGGCTCACCCGTAGCGCCACCAGCACCCGTAGCTCCGCCAGCGCCCTCAAGGACGAGGGTGCTCAGCTGCGGGTTGAGCTGAGCAATGCTCTCCAGCAGGGTGCTTTTACCCGCCGACCGGGAACCCTGCACCGGAACTACCGCGCCAGCTGGGGCGCTCAACCACACCGGCATCTGCCGGCGGTCAAACGCGACCAAGAGCTTAGCGCCCTGCGGATTACAGGCGGCGTGGGCGGCGGTCACGTACTCGGTCGAGGGCATGCGATAGTATTCGGGGAACTGCCGCAGAAGCATGCCGGGGCGAGTGTTTGACCCGCTAGAAGCGCTCGCGGCGTTACCCCGCAGAACCTGAACCAGCTCCTGAAAACCCGCAACGCAGGGCGAAAGAATCGAAGCGCTCAGCGGCTGATCCCCAATCAAATCCTCATTGATGGCACCCTCCACGCAGTAGTGGCTCTGCCCCGGAGTGGGGTAGTCCTTGCTCGTTGAACGCATCAGGTCGGCATCCAGGAAGCGGCGGCTCAACAGCGTGGAATGCGCCGCAGCGGCGAAACGACCGCGCGGGTTCAACGCGGAGGTGAACACCACCGAATAGCCGCGACGGCACCCCTGCGAGAGCAGATCGTAGAGCAGGTTCTCCGTATCGGGTTGGCGAACCAGCGCTTCCAACCAACTGTCCAGACCGTCCACAACAATGAGCGGGCGGGTGGAAGCCTCGGTGCCCCACAGGTTCGGGGTGCGTAGCTGCTCCAGGCAGAACCGCAGGTGCGAAAGTTCCTGCGCCCCCACGAGCGACTCAAAGGCACCGGCGTAGGGTTCCAGGTCTCGGTAGAGCGCACCGTCAGAGGTCATCAGAACAACCGGCGTGCGGGCGGCGAACGCCTGCGCTAAAAGCCCGTAGAGCATCGGGGCCCGTTCGGCGCTCTGCGCCAGCAGCGCCAGCGACTGCTGACCCGACCAGCTGATCGGGCGGCGCACACCGTAGCGGGCAATCTCCAATTCACCCAACAGATACCCTTCGGATGCGGCACCAGAGTCAGCGGGTTCCTGCGGGGCAGCCGCCGGGTCAATGCCGTACGCTACCGGTTCGTTCACCGGCGCCTGTACCGCGGGCAGCGGGGTGTTCTCGGGAAGCTCCGGCGGAATCGGGCAATACTCATCCTGAACCGCCGCATTCTTCTGCTCACCTCTCGGTGCGTGACTCCTCGGTGCGTACTCGCGTTCATAGAGCGCACGAAGCTGCTGCGCCGAACGAATCAGCAGCTCATCCTCATGACCACCCAACGTCTGAACGGCAGAAGCGGCAGTCAGCTCACGCCAGCCGCCCTCCTCAAGACCCAGCACCTGCACCGGACGGGCATCGCTGCACGAGGGGACCGCATCCACCAGCGGGGCACGGAACGGCAGAGAACGACCATCCGGCAGGCGCACGTACCCGGCACCCGGATGCGCCGCCGAAATATACGCCGCAGACTCATGCTCCAGCAGGTTATAGGAATCCTGAGCGCTCGCCACGCGCAGGCAAATGCTCGTGGCAATATTGGCGCGAATATCCTGCGAAATAGCACCCTGCGGACGCTGAGTCGCCAACACCAGATGCAGACCCAGCGAGCGACCAATCGTGGCGATGCGCATCAGCTCAGCCATAGCATCCGGCATGGAATCGATGAGCATGCGGAACTCATCCACCACAATCAGCAGCTCGGGGTAGCGCGGAGTCGTGCCCGCCGCCTGGCATGACGCCGAGTAGTCGCGGTAGGAGTTCACACCGAGCGCCTGCAGATCCACCTCGCGGCGGTGAATATCGGCGCGCAAAAATTCGAGCGCACGCTCCACCGCGGACACATCAAAATTGCTCAACACGCTGAGCGCATGCGGCAGCTGAGCCAGAGGACCCAAACCCGCCGAGCCCTTGAAATCCACCAGAATCAGACCGAGGCGCTCGGGTGGGTAACGCAGCGCAGCGCTGAGCACCAGCGAACGCAGCAGCTGCGATTTGCCGGCACCGGTCGTGCCGCCGAGTAGCCAGTGCGGACCGTGCTCAGACAGACCAATATTCAGCGAGCCGCCCGAAGAAACACCCAGGTAGCAGCGAATATCGGAGGCGTAACGCTGAGCGGACCAGCGCTGCAGAACGGACTCCACCGCCATGTCCTCGGTGCGGTTCTTTTGCCGCGCGTTCTGCGCCTGGAGGGAAGAGAACTGGAGGGACGAGAAGAGATGCGCCGACTGGTGCACCTGCGCCTCACTGAGCGCGCCCTGCTCCTGCTCGCAGCCGGCGCGGTACAGGTTCTCAAGAGCGGCACAGAACGCCTCAACGCTGAGCCCATCGGCGTGCTGGCACAGACCCTCACACGCTAGAGGGTGCACCTGGTAGACACCCTCGGTGGGCTGCACCGCAGGCGCCACATAACCCTGCGCACGGTATCGGATACTCTGACGGTGGCTACCCTCACTCACGCACTCAACCCAGGCGGCACCAAAAAGCGCACCGGGCGCATGGGCGTAACTATCACCCTCAGCGCTGCCCAGCACGCAGAGCGCCGGGGCGTTCACCTTCTGCTCACGCGGGGAGGCGAACACACGGGACTGCGAAGACTCCGCGACCGCCCCAGAGGTCAGCGCGGTTAGCAGCGGAGCGTAGATAGCGCTCGCCCGCAGGGGCATGAGAACCAGCGGCGGAACAGATGCGGAAAGCTCCGACTGCAAGCTGCTCTGCAGCGCCTGCAGATACTTCTCCTGCTGCACGCCCGGCAGACAATGCACGCTCACACCCGGCACCACAGCCAGAGTCTGCACCAGACGATTGATTCGCTGCTGATCAGCGCTATCAGCGCCAGCCAGCAGAACGTGCACCGAACCCGGATAACCCGCCACCAGCTGCACCAGGTAGGCGCGCAGATGCGCCTCCTCCAGCTTCAGGTAGTGACCGAGAGCCGGGGTGGGGAGCGGTAGATAGTGGGGTGCATCCTGCTTCTCCAGCGTGCCCAGCGGGAGGTTGCGGCCGCGCAGGTAGGGGTGGCGAGGACCGCACCCGAGCACAATAGCCGGGTAGGCGGCATCATGCAGGGCAGAGGGACCCGAAATCGCCAGGTCGCCCACGGTCGGCAGGGCGAGGGCACGTTCCTTCTCCTGCAGTGCCGCCTGATGAGTCTGCTGCGATGCGGCACGGTTCTCCGCTCGACCGCCAAAGAAATGCAGAAGCATCAGCAGCGAAGACGCCGCAGACATCAGCAGAAGGAACCACATGCCGGTCACCAGCGCAATAATCAGACCCACCACAATGGGCAGGCACACGCTCAACAGAATCTGCTTGAGCTTACGCGGCGCCGGAGGGTTTACCACCACCGGCTCGAAGGGGTTGCCGGCATCGCCCAGGGGAGCGAGCGTCTGCGCGGACTCGTCAGAGGAAGAATCGGGGGAAGAAGCGAGGGAAGAGCCGGGGGTAGCGGTGGCGGTGCTCGCCTTCTCGGCGGTGCGTTCGCCGTCAGCGCTGGGGGAGGTGAGCATGCAAAGTGAAGAGCCCAGGCGGAAAGGTTCGTTCCAGCGCAGGATGCGCGGCTCAGTGCCCTGTGCCCTCTTGCCTCCCTGCGCCCTCTTGCCGCCCTGTACCTTCTCGCTACCCTCGCTTGCGGCGGGGCGCTTCTCAATCCAGCGGATGCCGGAGCTGTCGGCGTAGAAGTTGCCGTGCACCGGCTTGAGGAAGGGGTCCTGCAGGTGAATATGGCGTGGCTGTTCTCCTCCGCGGGCAGCTAGAGCCGCCCTACCGAGGCTGGTGCGGCCGCGGCTGATGGGGAAGGTTGCGCCCGCGTCGGGGCCGCGCAGAATGTGCAGGAGGCTGACGGCGGGCGCGTTCAGTGGCTGAGAATTCTGCGGCTGAGATTCGTTCGGAATGTGGATATTTAGCGCATCCGAGGCGTTGAGGGGGTTCTGATCGTGTGCCGGGCGTAGCTGGAACGTCGTCTCCCGCGCCTTAGAGTGCGCGCCGGGTGCAGAGTGTTGCAGGGCGTGGTTGAGCGCCTGCTCTAGAGCCTGCTGGTTTGCGCTGTCTGCGCTACCGGGGTTGAGCTGTATTCCGTTGGGTGCCGCCTCGCCGTCGAGTCGGAGTACGCGGGGGTAGGGGAGCGCGTCGGTGGTGTTGTGGTGGTCGAGAAAGAAGAGAGTCATACCCCCAGAAAACATTAAAAAACATTAAAACTCAATAAATTGTCTGTACATAAACTAAAATGTTCGTATTTTTTGAATTTTTCACTCTATTTTTCAAAAGCTGTGGATAAACCGCCCCAACCACCGCTTGCCTGTACCAGTGCGCATCCCCAAATGTGCCGGTAGGGGTGCTTCCTGGCAGTGAATGAGGGCCTTGAAAAACTCACCTCGACCCGCCCCTATATCTGCGGCTCTACGCGGCGGCTAACCACCGCAGTAAATAAAGAGCGGGGTGAATATTTACCCGTAAATAAAATTCCTTCTCCGTAAACGGACCGCAAAAATACGCAGAAGAAAGAGCTTTCTTGAACCCGCTTAACCTCGGGGTTCGCGAAGAATATTCACCCAGGGAAAGAGTGTGCGAACAATAGTCCAAAAGCCCCTAAAAGCACGTCATAAGTATGCGTAGTGCTTGATAAACAGGTATCTTAGATTATGACTATATCCATCGCGGGAGGGGCTTTTTGTACCCAACCGTGCGGATTGCGGCGCGACTGAGAACCCTCGGATGTGTCCAATCTGGTAGGTGAATACCGCCCTCGCAGAAGCGGCGGTGCGCCGTGATAATACAGGAGAAAACATTGACCGCTGACCTCGTAGTAGTCGGTTCGGGCCTCTTTGGTCTGACCATCGCAGAACAGGCTGCCACTGAGCTGGGCCTGAAGGTTGCCCTGCTGGACCGCCGTTCCCACATCGGTGGTAACGCATACAGCGAGAAGGAGAAGCAGACCGGTATTGAGGTGCACCGCTACGGTGCGCACCTGTTCCACACCTCCAACGAGCGTGTCTGGGAGTACGTGAACCGTTTCACCGAGTTCACCAACTATGTACACCGCGTGTACACCCGCCATAACGGCATCGTGTACCCCATGCCCATTAACCTGGGTACCATCAACCAGTTCTTCAACGCCGCTTACTCTCCCGCAGAGGCAAAGGCGCTCATCGCTGAGCAGGCTGGCGAGCTTGCTGGTACTGACCCGCAGAATCTGAACGATAAGGGTATCTCCCTGATTGGCCGCCCCCTGTACGAGGCGTTCATCAAGCACTACACCGCTAAGCAGTGGCAGACCCCGCCGGAAGAGCTGCCCGCATCCATCATTTCCCGCCTGCCGGTTCGCTACACCTATGACAACCGCTACTTCAACGACAAGTACGAGGGTCTGCCCGTTGACGGCTACGCAGCATGGCTGGAGCGTATGGCGGCGCACCCGAACATTGAGGTGCACCTGAACACTGACTTCTTCGAGCCCGGTCACCAGTACTCTCGTGAGAACGTCCTGGGTCAGATTCCCGTGGTCTACACCGGCCCGGTTGACCGCTACTTTGACTACGCTGAGGGCGACCTGTCCTGGCGTACCATCGACCTGGAAGAAGAAGTCCTGCCGATTGAGGACTTCCAGGGTTGCTCCGTGATGAACTACCCCGATGCTGATGTTCCGTTCACCCGCATCCACGAGTTCCGTCACTTCCACCCCGAGCGTGACTACACCAAGGACGCAACCGTCATTATGCGCGAGTACTCTCGCTTCGCTAACAAGGGTGACGAGCCGTACTACCCGGTCAACACCTCCGTGGACCGTGAGAAGCTGCTGGCGTACCGCGACCTGGCTAAGGGCGAGAACAACGTGCTGTTCGGTGGCCGCCTGGGTACCTACAAGTACCTGGATATGCACATGGCTATCGGCGCTGCACTGTCCATGTTCGACAACAAGATCCGCCCGCACTTCGCTGACGGTGCGAAGCTCGAGTCCGGTGGTGTTGACGCGTAACCATGGCTGATAAGACTTTGAAGAACCTGCAGCGGGTTATTTTCCCGAGCGCAGTTGAGACCGACGTTGTCCCCCTGTACGTGGATGCGAGTGTTGCAACCGGCGTTCAGCTGCCCACCCGTATTGATGGTGACGCTTCCACCTCCATTGCGGAGGCGATGAACACCTCCGGTCAGTCTGTGTCGAGCGCCAGCGCGAACCGTGATGCCGCGAACAGCCTGAACAGCCGCCGCTCTATCACCGTGAACGCGGGCCAGAGCCTGTCTTTCGGTACGTACTTCAACGCATTCCCCGCTTCGTACTGGCGCCGCTGGACCGACCTGAAGAAGGTCGTGCTGAGCGTTCAGACTCGCGGTGAGGGCATGGTCATTGTGTACAAGTCCAATGGCCGTGGCGTGATTCAGCGCGTGGATGCGAAGCTGCTCTCCGGCGAGGAGACCAACACCTTCACCCTGCCCCTGGCACCGTTCGGTGACGGCGGCTGGTACTGGTTCGACCTGGCTGGCACCGGCGACCTTGAGCTGATTGAAGCGAACTGGCTGGGCGACATTGAGCCCCGCGCAGACGTGAAGGCCGGTCAGGCGACCGTGCAGATTACCACCATGAACAAGGTGGAGTACTGCATCAACAACATTCGTGCTCTGGGTGAGAGCCCCGAGATTTTCGATGCTGTGCACGAGTTCCTGATTGTGGATCAGGGCACCCAGAAGGTGCAGGACCACGAGGACTTCGAAGAGGTCGTCAAGCCCCTCTCCGGTAAGTTCCGCATTATCAACCAGGGCAACCTGGGTGGTTCCGGTGGCTTCTCGCGCGGCATGTTCGAGGCTGTCAACAACGGCTCCGATTACGTGCTGCTGCTCGATGACGACGTCATCGTTGAGCCCGAGTCGATCCTGCGTATGGTGACCTTCGCGAACTACTGTAAGGAACCCACCATCGTGGGTGCGCACATGTTCGACATGTTTGACCGTTCGGTCCTGCACGCGTTCGGTGAGGTTGTTGACCCGTGGCGTAACTTCTACGCTAAGCCGCACGAAGACATGGCGATGGGCCACAACCTGGGCCACCACAACCTGCGTAACACCCCGTGGCTGCACCGCCGCGTGGACGTGGACTACAACGGCTGGTGGATGTGCCTCATCCCGACCACCGTCATTAAGGAAATCGGTCTGTCTCTGCCCCTGTTCCTGAAGTGGGATGACGCTGAGTACGGTCTGCGCGCTAAGGCCGCGGGCTTCGCTACCGTGTCCTTCCCCGGTGCGGGCGTGTGGCACGTGTCCTGGACCGATAAGGATGACTCCGTCGGCTGGCAGGCGTACTACCACGAGCGCAACCGCCTCATTACGGCGCTGCTGCACTCGCCCTTCGATAAGGGTGGCCGCGTGCTGCTGGAGTCCCTGTTCTTGGACGTCAAGCACACCCTGTCCATGCAGTACTACACCGAGGCTGGCCGCCTGATGGCGCTTGAGGATCTGCTCTCCGGCCCCGATCACCTGCACCCCTCGCTCTCGCAGCGTCTGCCGGTGATTCGTGCGATGGCTAAGGAGTACCCGGAGTCTCAGGTGAAGCCGAACGTGGATGACTTCCCGGCTATTCAGACGAAGAAGCCTCCGTTCCGTGGTCGCCGTTCCTTCGCATCCCCGGGTTACAAGAAGCTTGCTTCGTGGACCGCGAAGACTGTTGCTCGTCAGCTGTTCAAGCCGGTGAGCGAAGAGGCGAAGGCTCACCCGCAGATTCAGCTGAACTACGGTGAGACTAACTGGTGGACCCTGTCGAAGTTCGATTCGGCTCTGGCGACTAACGCTGAGGGTACCGGCCTGTTCTGGTACCGCCGCGACCCCGAGCAGCTCAAGTCGAAGCTGGCTCAGGCTGCTAAGTTGCACGTTCAGCTGGTGACCGGCTGGGAGAAGCTGCGTGAGCAGTACCGTTCGAAGGCTGCTGAGGTTGCCTCCTACGATGCGTGGGCTAAGACCTTCGCTGAGCATACGGATTCTGAGCTGACCCGATGAACGATCTGAAGTCTGTTCCCCTGAAGGCGCCCGGCCGTGGGCGCGGCATCCTGGATGCGGTGAAGAACCGCTACCTGCTTCGACTGCTGGTCGATAAGGAAATCCAGGTCCGTTACCGCGGCTCGGTGCTGGGCATTTTGTGGTCGTACATTAAGCCGGGTGTACAGTTCCTGGTGTTCTACATTGCCATGGGTATGTTCCTTGGCTTGGAACGCGGTATGCACAACTATGCGGTGTACCTGTTCTCGGGCATGATTGCCATTAACTTCTTCTCGGAGGGTTTTGGCAATGGTGCTCGCGCCATGGTGGTTAACAGCGCGCTGATTCGTAAGATTTACCTGCCGCGTGAGCTGTTCTCGCTGTCGACGGTGTGGGTGGCTCTGGTGCATTTTGTGCCTCAGATCGCCGTGATGTTGCTGGCCTGCTTCTTGGTGGGCTGGTCCCCGACCTTCCTGGCCTTTGGGTCGATTCTGGCGGGCATGCTCATCGTGATGCTGTTGTCTTATGGTCTGGGTCTGATTTTCGGTGTGGCTAACGTGTTCTTCCGTGATTCGGAGAACATTGTGGACATGCTGCTGATGGTGGCTACCTGGTTCTCGCCGGTGCTGTACTCCTGGACCATGGTGCGTGACACCCTGTACCCGTGGGTGTTCAACGTGTTCATGCTTAACCCGCTGACCGTTGCGGTGGAGCTGTTCCACTATGGCTTCTGGCATCCGACGCTCCGTCCTGAGGATTTGGCGCTTCCTGCTTCGCAGGTGGTTCCGCATCTCTTCAGCTTCTGGACTCCGATTGCCCTTGGTATTTCTCTGCTGACCGTTTTGATTGGTGATTTGCTCTTCCGTAAGTTTGAGGGCAACTTCGCCCAGGAGCTCTGATTCTGTGGATATTAAGAAGCTTGAGTTCCCGCCGGTGAGCCCGGACGCTCCCGTGGTGATTCACGTGGAGAATTTGGTGAAGCGCTTCGTTCTGCGCCACACCCGTTCGATGAAGGAAGCTTTTGTGTGGCTGATTAAGGGCCGCAAGGGTGATCTTTCGGAGAAGTTCAATGCGCTCAACGGCGTGAGCCTGGATATTCGTCAGGGTGAGCGTGTGGCTCTTCTGGGTCTGAACGGCTCGGGTAAGTCCACGCTGCTGAAGATGATTTCTGGCGTGATGCGCGCCGATGAGGGTGAGGTTCTCACTCGCGGCAATATTGCGGGTCTGATTGAGGTGGGCGCTGGTTTCCACCCGGATCTGACCGGTCGCGATAACGTGTACCTCAACGGCGCGATCTTGGGTATGACCAAGGAAGAGATTGAGGCTTCCTTCGATTCGATTGTGGATTTCGCTGAGATTCACGACTTTATCGATACTGAGGTGAAGTTCTACTCTTCGGGTATGTACCTGCGTCTGGCGTTCTCGGTTGCGGTTCATACGAACCCGGATATCTTCCTGGTGGATGAGATTCTTGCGGTGGGCGATGAGCCGTTCCAGAAGAAGTGTATTGCGAAGATTCAGGAGCTGTGCTCTGCCGGTAAGACTCTTGTCGTGGTGAGCCATGACCTGGATTTGGTGTCTAAGATTTGTGACCGCGGCGTGGTGCTGGAGCACGGTAACCTGCGTTTTGACGGTCCGATTAAGGAAGCCGTGAAGGTGATTCGTGGCGGCGACTAGCCGCTAGGTGATTGCTGGTGATGGGGCGTGTATTCCCGATGGGGGAGTGCACGCCCCTTTGCTGTGCCCGAGAAGTTGTGCCCGAGAAGTTGCTGTTGCTGTATAGGGTTCTAACGTTTCGGCATGGGCGGTAGCGGCGGCAGGGGCGGCAGGGATGGCTGCGGGGTTTTAAGACGAAATGTTACGTGTGCACCGAGTGCAATATGGCGGTGATTAACGGTAAACGGTTCGAGGGGTGCGCGCGCCACTGTTCTGCAAGTCACAGCTGACTAGGCGTTTTGGATTTTGATGCACATTGGGTAACGATGTGTGCAATTCTGTGCATCAAAAATACTCAAATACTATACTCGTAAATATTAAGGGGCGTTTTATTACATTTTGATAAATTTGATGCGCTGAGGGTAGGGTGATGATGGCATTGATGTATCAATGCTTCACCGTATTCCACACAACCACACCACGCACAGCATCGGATCATTTCAATGGAGAACACCGTACTGGATACCCGGGCGGAGCATCTAACTCTGCTCGAAGAAAATATCCGTGAGGCAATGCGCCACCGCAGCCTGGACCCGCACGAGGACCAGCGCGCCGTTCGCGGGCTCATCGACGAGCACCTGAACGATTACGAACAGCGACGCACCCGCATCTCCCTGCCCGATTTGGGCGACCGCGAATCCGTGATTCAGCGCCTGCACGATGAAATCTGCGGCTTCGGCGTGATTCAGCCGTTCCTCGATGATGAGAGCGTTGAAGAAATCTGGATCAACTCTCCCGATGAAATCTTTATCGCCCGTAACGGCGAAAGTGAATTGACCGGCCTGCACCTGAGTGCTGAGGCGATCAATAGCCTGCTGGAGCGCATGCTCAAGCCCTCGGGCCGCCGTGTGGATCTTTCCTCCCCGTTTGTTGACGCATCCCTGCCGGATGGCTCCCGCTTGCACGCGGTGATTCCGGATATTACTCGCAGGCACACGAGCATCAATATCCGTAAGTTTGTGGTGCGTGCCCGCCGCCTGCCCGATCTGGTGCGCATGAACTCGCTGAGTGCCGGCGCGGCGTCCCTGCTGCACGCGGCGGTGGAGAGCGGCATGAATATCCTCGTGTCGGGTGCGACCCAGGCGGGTAAGACCACGATGCTGAACTGCCTGTCGGCATCTATTCCGCCGCGTGAGCGCGTGATTACGTGCGAAGAAATTTTTGAGCTCGCGGTTCCGCTCCGCGATGTGGTGGGTCTGCAGTGCCGCCAGCCGAACCTTGAGGGAACCGGCGCGATTGAGCTGCGCCGCCTGGTCAAGGAGGCTCTGCGTATGCGCCCGGACCGCATCCTCATTGGTGAGGTGCGTGAGGCGGAATCCCTGGATATGCTCATTGCGCTCAACGCGGGTCTACCGGGTATGTGCACGATTCACGCGAACTCGGCGCGTGACGCGGTGACCAAGATTTGTACCCTGCCGCTGCTGGCGGGCGAGAATATTTCCTCGGCGTTCGTGGTGCCGACCGTGGCGTCCTGCTTTGACATTGTGGTGCATTGCGGGCGTGATTCGCGCGGTCAGCGTCAGGTCGAAGAGATTAGCATGTTGGGCGGCCGCGTTGAGGACGGCGTGATTGAAATGTCCCCGCTGTTTGTGCGTCGTGACGGTCAGATGATGTGCGTGGCGTTGGAGCTGCCGAACCCGGACCGTTGGATTCGTGCCGGTCACCGCCCCGAGCAGGTGCTGGCGGCGGCGAAGGCGGGTCAGTAATGCCTCTGTTTCTGAGCCTGATTTTGGGGTTGGGCGTCTGCCTGATTTATCTTTCCTGCTTTCCGGATAATGGCAAGCCGCCGAAGCCGAGTAACGACCCGGCGCTGGTTGTGGCGTTGCGTAAGGCAGGTATGCATTCGCTGACTCCACGCACGTTCATGTGGGTGAGCGTTGCCAGCGGTGTGAGCGCGTCGGTTCTGTTGCTGATGCTTACTCAGCTTTTGCCGCTGGGTCTGCTGGGCCTGATTGGTGGTTTTGCGGCGCCTCGCGTGATTGTGAATCATCGTGCCCGCGCGGCGGATGCCCGTATTTGGCAGTTGTGGCCGGATGCGGTGGACCACCTGCGTTCAGCGATTCGTGCGGGTTTGTCCCTGCCGGAGGCGCTGATTCAGCTTTCGTACCGCGGCCCGGAAGAGCTGCGTGATGCCTTCGCCCATTTTTCGCGTGATTACCGTGCGTCGGGTGAGTTTGTGCCGTCGCTGAACCGTTTGAAGGAGTACCTTTCTGACCCGGTGGCGGACACCATTATCGAGGCTTTGAAGATTGCCCGTGAGGTGGGCGGTTCGGACCTGGGTAAGCTGCTGGGTACGCTGAGTGATTTTCTGCGTGAGAATGCGCGTACCCGTTCGGAGCTTCTGGCGCGTCAGTCGTGGACTGTGAATGCGGCTCGTCTCTCCTGTGTGGCGCCCTGGTTTGTGCTGTGTCTGATGGCGACTCAGCCTGCCGCGCGCATGGTTTATAACTCGTTTGCCGGTGCGATGCTGATGATTGCCGGTGCCGCTATTTCTTTGGCGGCGTACCGTCTGATGCTGCGTATTGGTGAGTTGCCGCGTGAACGGAGGGTCTTCGAATGAACCTGCCTCTGATTTTTGGTCTGCTGTTGGCGACCGGCGTGGGTCTGATTCTTTCATCGGTGCTGAATACTCGCAGTATTTCGTTCTCGGATCGTGTGGCGTCGCAGCTGCGCGGTGAGACTCTACGTGAGTCGCTCTTGAAGGAGCAGGAGCGTCGCGAGCCGAGCCTGCTGGAGGCGATTTCGGCGTTCTGCGCGCCGCTTCTGCGTTCGCTGTCTTCGTCGTTGAGTGGCTCGTCGTTGAGCGATAGTTCGGTGCAGGAGCGTCTGCGTCGTGCTGGCTCTTCGCAGAGTGTGAGCGCGTTTCGTGCTGAGCAGCTGCTGTGGGCTCTTGCCGGTGTGACCGTCATGAGTGCCCTGACGGTCATCGGCGTGGTGCAGGAGCGTTTCTCGATTCTGGTGGCTCTTGTGCTGGTGCTGGTGAGCGGTTTGAGCGGTTTTCTGGCGCGTGACTGGTGGCTGGGTGAGGCGGTGACTAAGCGTGAGAAGCAGCTGGTTGCTGAGTTCCCGGCGCTGGCGGAGATGATGGCGCTGTCGGTGACGGCGGGCGAGTCGGCGTTGGCGGCTTTGGAGCGTATCTGTTTGACTTCTCGCGGCGAGTTGGCTCGGGAGTTTTCTGAGATTTTGGCGCAGACCCGCACCGGCGTTTCGCTCTTAAGCGCGCTACAGGAGTTCGCGGAGCGTACTCGCGTTCCGGCTCTGAGTCGCTTTGTCGAGGGTATTGCTGTTGCAATTGAGCGCGGCACCCCTCTAGCTGATGTGTTGCGTGCGCAGGCTCAGGATGTGCGCGATAACGCTAAGCGTGAGCTGATGGAAACAGCCGGTAAGAAGGAGATTGCGATGCTCGCCCCGGTGGTGTTTTTCATCCTGCCGCTGACCGTCATTTTTGCGGTCTTCCCGGGCCTGTCGCTCATGCGTTTGAACTTTTAGATTTTGCGGCGGGTACACACCGTACCGGTCGCACCGCGGTGGGCTGGGCTGATTGCCCGGAGCACCGCACCAACCACACACTACACCCTTTGATAGAAGGAGAAAATCATGTTCCGTCGTTTCCGCACCACCCTCACCGTGCTGATTGCCCTGGCTGTCGCATCCGTGCTGGCTCTGCGCCTGAAGAACAAGCAAGATGACCCCGAGCGTGGCGACGTGCCCGGTTGGGTCATGATCACCATGATGAGCGCCGTGCTGGTTGCCGCTATCCTGGCGATTGCTCAGCCCGCTCTGACCAAGATGTTCAACGACGCGATTGCTCTGGTTCACCAGTAATGCGTATGCCCCGCATCGCTTCTGAGCTGACTGCCGCTGAGCTATCCTCCGCGGAACATTCTGTGGAGGATAGCGAGCGCGGTGACGCCAGCACGGAATTCGTCATGGTCGGTGCGCTGTTGGTGTTGCTGACCATGGCGATTCTGCAGGTTTCTTTCGCCCTGTATGCACGAACTATGTTGGTGGATGCTGCGGCGGCTGGGGCACGTTACGGTACGATGCGTGACCGCACTCCGCAGGAGGGCATGGAGCGTACCCGTCAGCTGATTGAAGGGGCTCTTCCGTCTTCGTATGCTGAGAATATTTCGTACCGTCAGAGTAGTGATTCTACGGGTGTGCGCACCTTGGAGGTGACGGTGAAGTCGCCTTTGCCGGTGCTGGGTCCGTGGGGTTTTCCGGATTCTATTGAGGTGAAGGGGCATGCGATTTATGCGGAGCATCGTTCCGGTGATTAGTGGCTTTTCGCTTCGGCAGCGCGTGATGGAACGCTTGAAGAGCCGCTCTAATCGATCTCTTTCTGATCGGCCTCGTTCTGGTCGGCACAGCCCCGAAGAGGGTAGCGCCATTGTGGAGTTCCTGGGTTTGGGTATTACTCTGTTCATCCCGGTGCTCTACGGCATTCTGACGATTTTTAGCTTGCAGTCTTCGGTGATGGCGGCTCATGCGGCGAGCGCCCAGGTGGTGCTGTACGTGCAGGAGCAGCCGCAGGATTCGTCGGTCGGTCCTGATTTGGCTCAGCGCCTGGCGGTGCATGCTGCCGCGGATTACGGGGTTGAGCCCTCCGATGTGAGCGTGTCGTTGAGCTGTGCGTCGGGGGAGTGCGTCTCAGGTACGAAGGCGTACGCCACGGTGACGGTTCAGGCGCGTTTGCCGCTGCTGCCTTCGTTTATGGGTGGCGGCGTGATTCCGGTGAGCTCTCATGCGACGAGTTGGGGGTCTGGTCATGCTGATTCCTAACGGTACGCCGGCTCGCCTGCTTTCCTCTGTGCGAGAGCGCTACGCTAACGCACGCCGTCAGGCGCGTGCCCACCTGCTAACTCGAGCCAGTGCGCAGAGCCGGGCGCTCGTCTCAGACCCGGTCGCCTCAGGCCCGGAAGAGGGCAGTATTGCCCCGCTGATTGTGGGTATGCTGGCGTTGCTTCTGCTCATCGGTTCGGTGACGGTGGCGATTACCGGCGCGTATCTGCAGACTCAGCATCTGCAGGATGTGGCGGACGCTCAGGCGAACTCGATTACCCGCACGATCCGCACCCCGGAGGAGGCGAACGGTTCGGCGGCGTGGGAGTATGCGAGTGCGTACCTGGCTGAGGTTCAGCCGGGGCAGGATTTTCAGGCGTTGCGCCTGGAGAACGTGTCCGTGGATTCTGACCACAGTGTGCACGTGTACCTGTCGGCTCGTATTCGTCCGCCGCTGCTGTCGATTCTGGTGCCTGATGGTATTGAGGTGACCGCTCATGGTTCGTCGCGTTTGAAGACGAGTCAGGGCCCGTCCACCGATTAGAGGCGTTGTGAGCCCCATAGACTGCGAGGGTGCATCCGCAAGGTAGTGTAACGGCTAGCGGATGCGCCCTCGTTTTATGCCCTTTTTATGTTCCCGATGTGCGGCTTCTGTACGCTGCCCGCCTCATCCTTCTGCGCTGTGGGCTGTTGCGGGCTGTAACGGCGGGACTTTCTGGCCGTTTCGCGATAGTGTTAAAAGCTATGGCATCCTTCGACTTTTCTGCTGAGATTAAAGAGCTTCGCGCAATCTTCGACTCTATTGCTGCTGTGAGCGATATGGAGGGGATTGAGCGCGCCATTGAGGACCTGTCTGCGCAGGCTGCCGCACCCGATTTGTGGGATGACGTGGAGAACGCGCAGAAGGTGACGAGCGCACTGTCGTATAAGCAGTCGGAGCTGAATCGTCTGCGTTCGCTGTCTTCTCGCATTGATGATGTTGAGGTGATGGTGGAGCTTGCCGAAGCTGAGGACGAGGAGACCGCCGCTGAGCTGCTCGCTGATGCTGAACGCGAGTGCGGTGAGATCCGCGCCAAGCTGGAGGAGCTTGAGGTACTGGTGCTACTGTCGGGTGAGTACGATCAGCGTGAGGCTGTGGTGACGATCCGTTCGGGCGCCGGTGGCGTGGATGCTGCTGATTTCGCGGAGATGCTGCTGCGAATGTACCTGCGTTGGGCGGAGAAGAACGGCTACCCGACGAAGGTTCTGGACACCTCCTACGCTGAGGAGGCGGGCCTGAAGTCGGTGACCTTTGAGGTGAACGCGCCGTACGCTTTTGGTCGCCTGTCGGTGGAGGGGGGTACTCACCGCCTGGTGCGTATTTCGCCGTTTGATAATCAGGGCCGCCGCCAGACCTCGTTCGCGGCGGTTGAGGTGATTCCTCTGATTGAGCAGACGGATGCTATTGAGATTCCCGAGTCTGAGATTAAGGTGGACGTGTTCCGCTCCTCGGGCCCGGGTGGTCAGTCGGTGAATACGACGGATTCGGCGGTGCGTATGACTCACTTGCCGACCGGTATTGTGGTGTCGATGCAGAATGAGAAGTCGCAGTTGCAGAACCGTGCGGCGGCTTTGCGTGTGCTGCAGTCTCGCCTGTTGCTGCTGCGTAAGGAGCAGGAGGATGCGAAGAAGAAGGAGCTTGCCGGTGACATTAAGGCAAGCTGGGGTGATCAGATGCGCTCCTATGTTCTGCATCCGTACCAGATGGTGAAGGATCTGCGCACCGGCTATGAGGAGGGTAATGCCTCTAATGTTTTGGATGGCGGTTTGAACGCCTTTATTGATGCTGGTATTCGCTGGCGTGCTTCGGGGCGCGCGGCTGAAGAGAGCTAAGACGTATAAGGATTGAGTGATGGCTCAGAAAAAGAAGAAAGACGCGAAGAAGGACCCGAATAACGCGATTATTGCCCAGAATAAGAAGGCTCGCCACAACTACAACATTGTGGATACCTATGAGGCGGGCATTGTTCTGCTGGGTACTGAGGTGAAGGCTCTGCGTGAGGGTGGGGCGTCCATTGTGGATGGTTTCTGCCAGGTGACCGATAACGAGATGTGGCTCGAGGGTATTCATATTGCGGAGTACGGTTACGGTACGTGGACGAACCATGCGGCTCGTCGTCGCCGTAAGTTGCTGCTGCATCGTTCTGAGATTAATAAGTTGGCGCAGAAGCTGAAGGAGACCGGTTACACGGTGGTTCCGTTGAAGCTGTACTTCTCGAATGGTCGTGCGAAGGTTGAGATTGCTTTGGCGACCGGTAAGCGTGAGTACGATAAGCGTCAGGCTTTGCGTGAGCGTCAGGATGACCTGGAGGCGCGCCGCGCGATGCGTTACCGCAACCTCGGCTAGAGCTGAGGCAACGGCGGGATGCGCGGCTGATTCGGTGACTGCCGGTAGGGGCGGGGCGCGGTTCCTCGCGTATAATGGTTGAAAATTCGCGGTGTACCGCGAGCACCATACGTTTTTGAGGAGACACATGTCTGAGAACCCGAACTACCAGCAGAACCCGGGCGAGTTCATCCCCGCACCGCAGCAGGCACCCGCATACAACATGCAGGGCGGCTACCCCGGCTACCAGCCGACTCCGAGCTCGGCTCTGGCGATTGCTTCGCTGATTCTTGGTGTTATTGGTCTGCTGTCTGGCTGGCTGATTTTCGGTGGCGTGCTGGGTCTGGTTGGCGTGATTCTGGGTATTGTTGCCCTGGTGAAGGTGAAGAACGGTACCGCCTCCGGTAAGGGCATGGCGATTGGTGGTATTGTCACCGGTGCGCTGGGCATGATTGTTGCTATTGTTGTGCTGGTTCTGGGCATGATTGGCCTTAGCATGCTCGGCGACTGCGCTGAGCAGGCCGTGCAGGATTCGAACGGCAACTACGTGTGCACCATTCATGGTGAAACCATGACGATGAGCCCCGATGAGTACAAGGTGTACCGTCGTTAAATCGCGTTGAGTCTTTGAACCGTTGAGGGACCGAATAGTGTTGAACTATTCGGTCCCTTGCTCTTTTTCGGCGCTGAATCTGCCCGATTGGTGGATTCTGGGGGCTGAATCTGAAATCTTGGACTTCACAGATGACCCAGATGACGGCTTATTTATATAATGGAACCGAACTCAGCGCGCAATGGTGCGTTGGGCGAGTATAAATTGTTCGCTGCAACTGTGAAGGAAAGAACGACGGATGTCTGAGAATAACTACGGAAATAACCAGGGGAACGCACAGAACCCCTACGCTGCTCAGCAGCCTAATTCTTCCGCCCAGAGCTCGTACGGTCAGGATTACGGCCAGGCTCCTGCAGCGCAGAACACCTACGGCCAGGATTACGGTCAGAACGCATCCGCTCAGAACAGCTACGGCCAGACTCAGCAGAACGCCGCTGCGCAGAACTCGGCACAGCAGAACCAGTACGGTCAGTTCGGTGCGCAGTCTTCTTCTCAGAATGCTTATGGCCAGAACGCCGCTCAGGGTGCTGCTACTCAGGGTGCTGCAGCGCAGAATACCTACGGCCAGGCTCAGCCCGCGCAGCAGCAGTACGGCTATGGTCAGGATGCCTCCTACCAGGGGCAGCCCGCTCAGCAGAACCAGTACGGTTACGGTCAGGACGCCTCCTACCAGGCGCAGCCCGCTGACTACAACTACCAGCAGAACTCTTATCAGCAGAACTCTTACCAGCAGCCTCAGCAGGATGCTTACGGTTACGGCCAGCCCGCGGGTTACCCGTATGCGGCTCCCGTGACGAAGAAGGCTCCCGGCATGGCGCTGGCGGCGATGATTCTCGGTATTGCGGCTGTGCTGACCGGCTTCCTCGTGTTTGGTATTCTGCTGGGTATTGCCGCGATTATTCTGGGCGTGCTGTCCCTGAAGAAGACTAAGGAAATTGGCGCGGGTAGGGCATTTGCGCTGACCGGTATTATCACCGGTGCGGTGTCCGTCCTGATTTCGATTTGCATGCTTTTCGTATACATTTCTTTCTTCCAGACCACTCAGAAGTGCCTTGAGGTTGGTACCGATGACGGTCACGGTAACGTGGTCTGCCAGATTGGTGATAACCCGAACAACCGCATGACTGTTCCGGCTCACCGCTAAGGTTTAGCCGCCTAATTTTGACTGCCTAATTTTGGCTACCCAGTGCGGTACGCGAACGGGGTGAGGCTCCCAGAATTCTGGGGCGCCTCACCCCGTTTTTTATGCGCTGTGTCAGGCTACGGTGTTGCTACTGCGCTGGTCTGTTTGCTGTATTCGCCGCTAGCGGAGGGGGTCCACCTGTGTGGGTGGGGGACTTGCACACCGTTAAACACCTCCGATATACTGAATCTCTACCGTGTTTGAATGGCACCGCGGCATCAAGGTATGTTGAGGAAAACTTTCAGAAGACGGTGGGCTTTTTGATAAAAGCATAGGGGGATGATCGGTTTCGACGATGTGAGTTGAGATGGGTGAAGCGTGCCGAGGATGCAGGGTTATCTCGTTAACGCCCTCTGCAAAAAATTAAGTGCAGAATCTAAGCGCACTGACTTCGCACTCGCTGCCTAAGCGCGAGTTGCCGTCTGTCGGCCTGAGCATGCCTTTGGCTCAGTTACCGGCATCGACTTAAAAGGCCACTGCTGCTAGCCCTTGTTGCGGGGGCTAGCGGGACTTTTACGTGACTAGGTTCGTCGGTATATGTGTTTATGCAAGTACCGGAGCCGAAAAGTAGCGTTCGCATAAACTGCGCACGGAGAAGCCCCATCGAAGCCACATCGGACCGGGGTTCGATTCCCCGCATCTCCACGATCTCCCAGCCGTCCGCTATCCCGTATTGGGTGCGGCGGTGATTATCGGTTCCAATCCAGAGGAAGAACCGCGGTAGGTTTCTACCACCCGGCAGGACGCCCCACGGCGTCACCTGCCGGGTATTTTTATGCCCAAATTCGGTCCGTTCCGGGGCGTACCGGCGTGGTGGCCACCATCATGGGCCTCGACCGCGCGATTAGATGCGGCAGTGGACCCGCCACTGAGAGCGTGTATGAAAGAAGATGCATATTTTTCATGTAAGGTCAATTTACGTGTTACAACTGACGAGACTCTCTGATAGACTACTGAGTAGTGATGTAAGATACGTCACTATGTGACGTGGGAACGCATTCATCATAAAGCTTATGGGGAATAAGAAATTTCACGCACATCTCCTACACGAACACCGAAATATTGCAAGAGCTTTAGGACCAGCATTCGTTGGTGGTTTTGGAAAAGCCATTGGAGGTCCGGCAGTAATTGCCGCTGCGCTAGCTGTTGCAGCAGTGTCCTGCACTCTCACTCTTTAACCTGGGAGAGGTCCAATGCGTACGAAGAATATATTTACACTAGGATTTTTTCTCACTATTGTTCCGGTGTTCTGGGTGATTATCTCATTTGCCAGAGACGGAGAGTTCTTTAATCCAGTATCAATTCTAAGTGCAATTTTAGGAGGTCTTTTGGTCACTTTTGCAGCCAGAAGGACGCTTGAGAGTGATTCAAAGTTCCCTAAGGGACCCCCTAAAGGACCTAGTGTGTAAAACATCGCTTAGAAGTTTCTAAGAGGAAGAACCGCGGTAGGTTTCTACCACCCGGCAGGACGCCCCACGGCGTCACCTGCCGGGTATTTTTATGCCCAAGTTTCGGTCTGTATTGTCGGTCCGTTCCGGGGAGTGCCGGTGTGCCCGAGGGTGCTCAGGTGACCGCATTGTAATGAGAACGTCATCAGAGAAGACGAAAACGCACCCTATGGCGTAGTATCGAAGGGTAGATATCGTTGTTCGGCGTTATTGTTCATTCAATCTCACCGGCAATATTCGAGAGCAACCACAGAGCCACAGATTAGCCGGTCATAGGGAAGCCACCGCTACGACGCGGCAGCTACACAACCGCTATGACAACCACTCAAGGACACACCATGGAAAACCAGATTCCCGCCCCCTCCTTCCCGGAGCAGAACAACGCAAACTCCCCGCAGCCGGTACCTGCAGGCGTAGCACCCGGCGCTCCCCTCGGCGCAGCACCCGCTGGCCCCGCCCTGGGCGTGGCACCCGCTAACGTGCGCGACCGCGACGACAGCTACCAGCGCATCCCGGACATCTACCGGGTTCCGGCTGAGCACCGCCGCCCCTACGGCGAGACCACCGGCGACTTCCGCGGCCCCGGCTACTTCTACTCCATCGGCGCGTTCGGCGCCTCCCTGGGCGCCCTGGCACTGACCCTCTACGCGTGGATTCAGGTCGCGGCACTCCACGCTGAGGCAAGGACCAGCTCCGGCGATTACAGCTCCTCTGCTTATAGCTCCAATCTGAGTCTGAGCCCCAACATCATGGTGATTGCTCTACTGCTCGTGGGTCTGATCCCGGTAGGCGTGTCTATCTGGCTTGCCATCTACTCGGCGAAGGTGAACGCCGGTCACACCACCAAGTACACCTCGAAGATGACGACCTTCAACATTCTGGCGTACATCATCTCGGGTCTGAGCCTGCTGGGTCTGCTCGGCACCCTCACGATGCTGTCCTAAAACAGGCAACGCTTGCTCTCATAGCGATAATAGCGAGGCGGGGGGGGGGGGGGGGGCCGCGGCCCCCCCCCCCCCCCCCGCCTTTTTTTATACAGCCGCAGGGGGGGGGGGGGGGGGGGGGGGGGGGGGGGGGCCGCCCCCCCCACAAGTACGC
>CAUTJW010000011.1:0-77496 GCA_963539245.1 Rothia mucilaginosa | reverse complement strand
CTACCAACTGAGCTACAACCGCATGTTTTCGCTTTGAACTTTTCAGTTCGTCGCAACAACAAGTACTACTATACGAGCCTTTGCCGGAGTGCGCAAACCAAATTCTTGCCACACTCCCCCAAATGGAACCAGATTCACCCCCACAAAAGATACTGGCTAGTAGTTTTACAGGAAATACCCATCACAAAAAATATTCTCAAATTTATAAAAAATCCCCTTATCCGCCGGGTTTCTTCAGACTTTTCGGTCGTCTGATTCCCGCTGGATCAGGGGATTTTCTTGAGCTGGAGCTCTCAAAGTACACATCGCAGGTACCTGCGAGCGCACCAAAACTAGCTAGAGCTTAGTCGCTGCTACCGCCGGAGTCGCCTCCACCGGAGTCACCGCCGCCTGAGTAGTCGGAGCTACTGTAGCTGCTGTAGTCGGAGCTGCTGGAGCTTCCGGCGTCGAAGTCGCCCGCGTCCGGGTCGGGGCCCGGGTCCACGAAGTCGTCGTCTTCCTCTTCTTCGTCCGAAGAGCCAGAAGAGTCAGAAGAATCCGAAGAATCCACGACAGACGACGAGCTGCTCACGTCGCCGCCGCGAGCCGCGTTCTGCATGGCGCGTGCCTCCAGGAATGCGGTCACGTAGGCGAGCGCTGCGCCGGCAATAATGATGATGACCATCCACACGGAGCGGTCAAAGCCGGCGATGTAGGCGAACAGCCAGATAATGCAGGCGTTGGTGAGCGCCATGAGGGTGCCCTTGAGCAGCGCCTTGCCGATGATGGATTGGTTATTCGGCTGGCTCATGGTTAGCTCAGTTCAGCGGCGAGCTTGCGCAGGCGTGCGAGGGAGGATTCCTTGCCCAGGATTTCCATGGATTCGAACAGGGGCGGGGAGATGCGCTCACCGGACACTGCGATACGCACGGGGCCGAATGCGAGGCGCGGCTTGATTTCCAGGCCGTCGACGATTGCGGCGCGCAGGGCTGCCTCGATGTTGGCTGCGGTGAAGTCCTCGAGGGGCTCGAGTGCCTCGATTGCGGCGGCGAGGACCTGCGGTGCGGATTCCTTGAGCTGCTTGCGTGCGTCGTCTGCGGTGCTGATTTCTTCGTCAGCCTTGAAGAGGAATGCGAGCAGGCCGGGTGCTTCGCCGAGCAGCTGCATACGCTCCTGGACGAGGGGTGCAGCTTCGGTGAGGACCTGCTCTTCGCGCTCGGTGAGGGTTTCGCCGAGTACGCCTGCAGCCTGCAGGTACGGGATGAGGCGGTCGCGGAAGTCCTTGGGGTCGAGCGCACGGATGTGGTCGCCGTTGATGGACTCTGCCTTCTTCACGTCGAAGCGTGCGGGGTTGGCGACAACGTCGTGTACGTCGAAGTGCTCGACGAGCTCGTCGATGCTGAAGACGTCCTGGTCTGCGGAGAGAGACCAGCCCAGCAGGGACAGGTAGTTCAGCAGGCCTTCCTTGATGAAGCCGGAGTCGCGCAGCAGGAAGAGGTTCGATTCGGGGTCGCGCTTGGAGAGCTTCTTGTTGCCCTGGCCCATGACGTAGGGCAGGTGACCAAATTCGGGGATGAAGCTGGTCACGCCGGTGTCGATGAGCGCGCGGTAGAGCGCAATCTGGCGCGGGGTGGAGGAGAGCAGGTCCTCACCGCGCAGCACGTGGGTGACGCCCATGAGTGCGTCGTCGACGGGGTTCACGAAGGGGTACAGCGGGTCGCCGTTGGAGCGGACGACCACGTAGTCGGGCACGGTACCGGCCTTGAAGGTGATTTCACCGCGAACGAGGTCGTTGAAGGTGATGTCCTCGTCGGGCATACGCAGACGCCACACGGGCTTACGGCCCTCGGCGCGGTAGGCTTCCTTCTGCTCTTCGGTGAGGTTGCGGTCGTAGTTGTCGTAGCCGAGCTGCGGGTCCTGACCGGCTGCCTTGCGGCGTTCCTTCACCTCGTCGGGGGTGGAGAAGTCTTCGTACACGTAGCCGCCTTCAACGAGCTTTTCGAAGATCTCGTTGTAGATGCCTGCGGTCTTACGCTCGGACTGGCGGTAGGGCTCGTGGGGACCACCGACGCCAACGCCTTCGTCCCAGTTGATGCCGAGCCAGTGCAGGGATTCGAGCACCTGGTTGAACGACTCTTCGGAGTCGCGTGCCGCGTCGGTGTCTTCGATGCGGAAGATCAGCTTGCCGCCGGTGTGGCGTGCGTACGCCCAGTTGAAGAGGGCGGTGCGGACCATGCCCACGTGCGGGGTGCCGGTGGGCGAGGGGCAGAAGCGGACGCGGGTGTCTGCGGGGCTGTTGAGTACGGGACCGTGGTATTCGGTCATGATGTCTCCTTGACGGTGTGTTTCAGGATGTACGTTACGTTTTTGGGTGCGGGCTGTTTAGTCGCGCACGCGGGTGACGAGGGAGCCGATGCCTTCGACTTCGACCTCTACTTCGTTGCCGTCGCGCAGTACGCTGATGCCGGCGGGGGTGCCGGTGAGCAGTACGTCGCCGGGCAGCAGGGTGAAGATTTCGGAGGCTGCGGCAACCTGTTCGGCTACGGAGTAGTGCATTTCGGAGGTGTTGCCTTCCTGCACGACGTCGCCGTCAACCCAGGTGGTGATGTTCAGCGAGTCGGTGTCCAGGTCGGTTTCGATCCAGGGGCCGAGCGGGGTGGAGCCGTCGAAGCCCTTGGCGCGGGTCCACTGGCGGTCTTCGAGCAGGTCGCGGGCGGTGAGGTCGTTGGCTACGGTGTAGCCGAAGATAACTTCGTGTACGCGCTCAAGAGGCACGGACTTGGCGATACGACCGATAATGACGGCGAGTTCACCTTCTGCGCTGACGGCTTCGGAGTACTCGGGCAGGGTCACGGGGTCGCCGGGGCCGATGACGGTGGTGTTGGGCTTGAGGAAGAACTGCGGGGAGGCGGGCGCCTCGGTTCCAGCCCAGTTTGCGATCGCTCCAATCACCTTGGAGCGGGGGATGATCGGGGCGAGCAGGCGCACCTGGTCGATGGGGTAGGTGGTGCCGGTCGGTTCGATGCCCGAGTAGAAGGGGTCGCCGGCGAGTACGCGCAGGGTTTCTTCGCCTGCGTCGCCTTCTACCAGCCCGAAGTGGAGCTCATTATTTACGGTAAATCGTGCAATACGCATACTTTCTAGGGTACCAGCCTTCGAGGGTTGGGGCGGCGGGATAGGTTTCAGCAGGGAAGGGCGGCGGGGTGCGCCTCCCCTCCCCTATCCTCGCGCTATCAACGCCGCGCGCACTATTCGCCGGGCAATTCGCCGGGCGCAGCACTGACCGGGCACAGCGAATCCCCGCGGGCTGCTCACCGTGCGACGTGCGGGTCGGGCGGGGCATCCTGCGGGGATTTCGCGGGTTACGTTAGATTCACGTTTTTGAGATTCACGTTTTAGATGAGGCGGGTCATCCAGCCGTGGCGGTCCTCAACGGTGCCCAGCTGAATACCGACGAGCTCTTCACGCAGGCTCTTGGAGATTTCGCCAAAGTGCTCGGTGGGTGCCGGGATTTCGAAGTCTTCTGCCTTGAGCTTGCCGATGGGTGCGACCACTGCTGCGGTGCCGCAGGCAAAGATTTCGGTGATGTCGCCGTTTGCCACGCCTTCACGCCATTCGGTGAGGGTGATGGCGCGCTCTTCGACGGTCATGCCGCGGTCCTTGGCGAGCTGAATCAGCGAGGAGCGGGTCACGCCTTCGAGGATGGTGCCGGTCAGTTCGGGGGTAACAATCTTGTTTTCCTTGCCGAAGATGAAGAACACGTTCATGCCGCCGAGCTCTTCGATAGCGTCGCCGCGGTGCGGGTCCTTGAAGATGACCTGCTTGCAGCCGTGCTTTTCGCCTTCGGTCTGGGCGATCATGGACGCCGCGTAGTTGCCGCCGCACTTTGCCGCACCGGTGCCGCCTTCGCCTGCGCGGGCGTAGGTGGTGGAGAGCCAGATGTCTACGGGTTCGGGGGTGCCGAAGTAGTTACCTGCGGGCGAGCCGATGACGTGGTACTGCACGTGGCGTGCGGGGCGAACGCCCAGGAACGCCTCGGTTGCGATCATGAAGGGGCGGAAGTAGAAGGCTTCACCGTCGCCGGTGGGTACCCACTGTTCGTCCATCTTCACGAGTTCGCGCAGGGATTCGATGAAGGTCTCTGCGGGCAGTTCGGGCAGGGAGAGACGGTGTGCGGAGTTCGCGAAACGTGCCGCGTTCTTTTCGGGGCGGAAGGTCCATACGGAGCCGTCGGCGTGGCGGTAGCCCTTGACGCCTTCGAAGATTTCCTGGCCGTAGTGGAAGACGGATGCTGCGGGGTCGAGGACGAGCGGGCCGTAGGGGTGAACTCGTGCGTCGTAC
Source organism: Rothia mucilaginosa (assembly GCA_963539245.1). GTDB lineage: Bacteria > Actinomycetota > Actinomycetes > Actinomycetales > Micrococcaceae > Rothia > Rothia mucilaginosa_H. The sequence goes on along the minus strand of CAUTJW010000011.1, from coordinate 73,176 downwards.
CAGGTGCCGCCGGTCTTGTAGTCGCCTTCCCAGTCGATGGTGACCATGTGGTCGCTGAAGTAGTCGCCGAAGCCGGGGTTTGCGAGGATTTCGGCGCGGCGTTCGGCGGTGGCGGGTGACTGGTTTGCTTCGTGGCTGAATTCGATGGCCATCGTTCTGCGTTCCTCTTCGTCTAGTTGCCTCTGTGGGCGTTCTTTGAGTTGCGGTTCTCGCGGCGGGGCGAGGGACCGGTGTGTGCCGCCGGGCGCGTTGTCGTGCGGGGCAGATGGGTGCATCTAGCGGTCTGTGCTAGTCGGATGCATCAAAGCTAGTGGTGGATGGTGTCCACCGCCGAGGTGCCGGGCGGGTGTGCCTGACCTGTTTTAGGGTACCGGAAAGATGCGTTTGCCGCATGCGCGCCTTTTCTCCCATTCAGGATGTGAACACGGGCTGTGCGGGTGGAGATATGGGTGAAGCCCGGAAGGTGTGTTCCTTCCGGGCTTCACGGGTGTTTTGCGTTCAGCTGCTACGGCAGATGAGTTTTAGCCGCGTGAACTTTAGCCGAGCCAGTATTAGCTGAGGCGTGCGAGCACGTCCGCGCCGACCTGATCGGTTCCGCGCACGCTGGCACCGTTCTCGCGCATATCTGCCTCGACAGCGTCCTCAATGCGGGCTGCGGCGGCATCGTGGCCGAGGTGGCGCAGCAGCATTGCGCCGGCGAGGATTGCGGCGGTGGGGTTTGCCTTGTTCTGGCGGGCGATGTCCGGTGCGGAGCCGTGTACGGGCTCGAACATGGAGGGGAACTCGCCAACGGCGTTGATGTTGCCGCTTGCCGCGTAGCCGATACCGCCGGTGACTGCACCTGCGAGGTCGGTGATGATGTCGCCGAAGAGGTTGTCGGTGACGATCACGTCGAAGCGGGCGGGGTCGGTGACCATGAAGATGGTGGTCGCGTCAATGTGCAGGTAGTCGGTCTCAACCTCGGGGAATTCGGCCGCGATTTCGGTGAAGTAGCGGTTGTAGAGGCGGCCGGCGTGGGTGAGCACGTTGGTCTTGTGCACGAGGGTAACCTTCTTGCGGCGGGTGGATGCCAGCTCGAAGGCGTAGCGCACCAGGCGCTCCACACCGTGTGCGGTGTTGAGAGAGACCTCGGTGGCGATTTCGTGGGGGGTGCCGCCGCGGATGACGCCGCCGTTGCCGATGTAGGGGCCTTCGGTGCCTTCACGCACGACGACGAAGTCGATGTTGCCGGGGTTGGCGAGCGGAGAGACTGCGCCGGGGTACAGGCGGGAGGGGCGCAGGTTGATGTAGTGGTCGAAGGCGAAGCGCAGCTTCAGGAGCATTTCGCGTTCGATGAGGCCGGAGGGGATCTTGCCGCTGCGCGGGTCTGCACCGATGGCGCCGAAGAGGATCGCGTCGTGCTGCTTGAGGGATTCCATGGTGGAGTCGGGCAGGGTTTCACCGGTTTCCAGCCAGTGCTCGGCGCCGAGCTTGTAGTGGGTGGGGGTTACGGTGATGTTTTCGAGCTCGCAGGCGCGGGTGAGGATGCGCTGGGCTTCGGTAATGATTTCGGGGCCGATGCCGTCGCCGGGGATGACGGCGAGGTCGATGCTACGTGCTTCAGTCATGCCTCTACCGTAATACGCGCCGCGGGTGGGCGGTAGAGTGTGCGGGCGGGTTCTCAGACTCTGGGCTAACCCCTTTGCCTGCCCCGCAGCACCTCCTGAAATCTGGGGTCTGAAATCTAAGGTGCTGGATTCTGGGGAGCCCTGCCTCTGCCGGTTAAAACAATATTCCCCGGCTGATAATCAGCCGGGGAATATCGTTATGAGTTCTCACTCAGCGTGAGAGCTCTAAAGGTCTATGCAATTACGCGGTGCGCTTGCAGAGGGTGACCTTGACGTAGCCGTTGCCACGGGTACCGCTCTGGGTGGGTGCGTTACCTGCGGACTCGATGGTACCGCCGGAAACACCGGGAGCAACGTAGGAGCCACCAGCGCCACCGCCGCCACCGAACTGCGAGAAGCCAACGTTCTGGCGCAGACCATCGGGGTTGTTGTTCCACTTCTGGGTCAGAACGATTGCGGATGCGGAGGTGGAAGCACCGGAGCCACCGCCACCGTAGCCTGCGCCACCACCTGCGGAGATGACAGACTCGTAACCGTTGAAGTTGTGACCGATGGAGGAGTACTCCAGAGCCTTCTTCTCACCGGTTGCCTTCACGGTAACAACTTCCTTGATGGTGCGGTCGTTGTTGTCGATCAGGTAGGAGTAGGAGCCCACGCCGTCGCCACCGTTACCCTTGAAGCCGTCGCCACCCTGGTTACCGGACTTGGAGGAGTGGTAGATCTCCTGGTTGTTGGTGGAGGAGTAACCCAGAACACCGTTGGGGGACTTGCCGGAGGGCAGGTCGGTCTTGGAACCACCGTTACCACCGATACCTGCGGAGCCACCCTCACCTGCGTTAACAGTGGTGGTGACGGAGGTGTCAGCAGAGTAGGTCAGTGCACCCTGGTTACCTGCGGAACCTGCTGCACCATCAGCGGAACCACCGGTGGAACCAATCACGGGGTAAGCGTTGCGCTTTGCGCCGGAGGGCCACAGGCGACCTGCGTCAACAGCACCGGGGAAGATGTAATCGAAGTTGTTGTTAGCGCCACCAGCGTTCACGAAGCCAGCGCCACCGCCGCCACCTGCAACTGCAACAGGGGTACCGTTGATGACCAGAGCGGAGGAGCCACCACCGGATGCGGAGTAGGTGATGCGCTTCAGGGTGGAGCTAGGGGACCAGATAGCGTTAACGCTCTGCATAACGCTTGCGGGAATCGGGGTGGGCAGGTTGGAGGAACCACCGTTACCGTAGCCCTCGCCACCCTCTGCGGGGTTCAGTGCACCCTTACCAATACCACCGGCTGCGCCGATGAGCTGAACGGTCTGGCCGGGCTTGACCTCGATGATACCGGTGATCTTAGCACCGGAGCCAGCTGCGACATCAGCGTAGTTGGTACCACCAGCGCCGCCGACGACCTCGAACTTGATCTTGTCAACCAGGTCGGGAACAACGAAAGAAGTAGTGCCCTTACCACCTGCATTAGTGCCTGCTGCAGTGTATGCAGGGCTGGACTCCCAGTCACAAACGGTGGAAGATGCGAAAGCGGGAACTGCAGCAGATGCTGCAACAACCGGAGCAGCCCATGCTGCGCCAGCGACAACCTTGCGGCGAGAAATGTTAGTAGACATGTATGTCCTTCGAGAGTGATGTCATTTTGAGGAATAAAAGTTATCACCCGCCGTCGTGTGCGGCGAAGAACGTCACCTGATGAGATTCGAGTGAGTGAAGTAGGCTTGCGCCTAACCTCTTGGTGATAACGACATAATGCTGTAACCGGTCCCCTGCATAGGGACTTTGCGTTTCAGAGCGCTTGGTGTTCGCTCCGTGAGGTCTTAGCTCATGGTCGCAGAATTTCGGTACGGCTAAAACTATACCCACCAAGAACCTATCCCGCAATGGTTCCAAAAATGGTTTGATGAGGGGGTTTCCCTTAAACTCTCCGCATTGGTTGAAGGTTTTTCAACCAAAATAGGTTACTTAAGGGAGTTACAGGTCTCTTAAACCCGAATTGGAAGCCCATATAACCCCAAACTCTCAAGTTACAGTTGAAGAAATATTTTCCAAAAAAGTAACTAAGGTCACTAAAAATAGCCGTTTTCGGCGTGTCATACTCACCCAATCACACACCCCCACACACAAACCCACAAAATATCCCTGCATGTGAGAGTAGAAAGAGGCTCCCAGCCTCGCCCCACCACCCCGATACACTGGAAACATGCCCCTCAAGCACACCGAACCCCAGCAGAACCCACAGCACAGCACAGCGACAGCCGAACCCGGCTACGCCGTAACGCATACCCGCGGCAGCACAGAAAGCAACGACCTACCCGCCGACGCCATCACCGCCTCCAGCCGCGTGCAAAGCTACCTCAGAGACAACCGCGGCTGGATGAACGTCATCGTCGTCGCGCACTTGCAGTTCTTCTGCTGCGTGCTCTCCGTTGCCTTCATCAACGGCTACGGCTGGATCCCGGTCATCTCCGCGCTCTGCAGTACCACCGCGCTCTACTTCCGCTACCGCTTCCCCTACGGCAGTATCTACGTGGTCATCGCGGCGCTCTGCCTCACCCTCGTGTCCCCCTTCCCCGACTCACTCGCCCTCACCTGCTACCCGCCGGTCAGCCTCGCCGCCTACCACACCGGCAGGCACTGGACCCGCCGCGCCCGCTTCCGCGCCCTCATCCTCGGCTGGGTTGGCGCACTCGCCGTCACCGTGCAGGCCTCGCTCTCACTCCTCTACCACTGGGACGACATACCCGCCCGCATCTTCATCTCCCTGATGCTCGGCGTGCTCTGCGGATCCATCTTCACCGTCTTCTGGTTCCTCGGCGACTCCCGCCGCATGCGCGAACTGCGCAGCGAAGAGTTCAAAGAACGCGCCCGCCGCCTCGAATACGAGCAGGAACAGGAACGCCGCCTCGCCGCGCAGGATGAACGCACCCGCATCGCCCGCGAAATGCACGATATTGTGGCGCACTCGCTCTCCAGCATTATTTCCCAGGCGGACGGGGCACGCTACGCCGCCGCGAGCGCCCGCACCGCACGCGCACAGCAAACACAACAGGCAGAGCAGTCGGGTCAGGCTGAGCAGTCGGGTCAGGTTCAGCAGCAGAGCACACCGGATATTGCCGAGCAGACCCTCGAACTCATCGCAGATACGGCACGCGACTCCCTCACCCAGATGCGTTCCCTACTCGGGCTACTGCGCACGGACGAGGCAACCGCCTACGCGCCCGTGCCCACCCTCAGCGACGTGCCCGCCCTCGTGGAGCAGAGCCGCCGCGCCGGGCTACCCGTCACCTTCACCGGAATCACCGGCACCATGGCACGCACCCTGCCGCAGGGTGCCGAGCTGGCGGCGTACCGCACCGTGCAGGAGGCGCTCACCAACGCGCTCAAGCACTCCCCCGGCGCGGCAACCACCGTCACCATTCACTGGGGCGAGGACGGTCTGCACTTGCGGATTCAGAACGACCCGGTTTCCGCTGTTTCCCCTGCCTCGACCTCAGCCTCGAATCAGCGCGCCAGCAGCCCGGTACCCGGTAGCGGTAACGGTCTGCGCGGCATGAGCGAGCGCATCGCCCTCTACCACGGCACCCTCACCTACGGTCTGCAGCCCGACGGCGGCTGGCTCGTTGAGGCGACGCTCCCCTACCGCGACCTCTAATATCTCTATACCCTGTTCGCTCCTCTTATACCCACCACTGTGACTAGGATTGAAACTATGTACTCTTCCGCAACGCAGAACACCCAACCGATCCGCGTGATGCTCGTTGACGACCAGCGCCTGGTGCGCGGCGGCCTGAGCATGCTCGTCAACTCCCAGCCGGACCTGCAGGTCGTCATGGAAGCTGATGACGGCCTGGCGGCTATTGACGTTTTTGACCGTATGGTCTCTGAGGGGCAGGCGCCGCATGTCATCCTCATGGATGTGCGCATGCCGCACTGCGACGGGCTGGAGGCGGCGCGCCGTATTCTGGAGCGTGACGCTCAGCGTGCGGAAAGTGATTGTAGGGGAAGTGATTGTGAGGCGGATGAGCGGGTGCGCATTATCATGCTCACCACCTTCGATATTGATGAGTACGTGTATTCGGCGGTGCGTGCGGGGGCGAGCGGTTTCTTGTTGAAGGACACTCCGCCAGAGCAGCTGCTGGAGGCGATTCGTACGGTGCACCGCGGCGATGCGGTGATTGCGCCGTCTGCGACTCGCCGCCTGTTGGAGCAGATGATTCCGGTGCTGGACTCCCCCGCTCCTGTTGTTCCTGCTGCTCCTGTTGCCGACTCTGTGCAGGCTACTCCCCCGGCTGCTGGTTCTGAGCTTCCTAAGGCGACGTTTATTCCGGCTGAGCATGCAAGCTTTGAGCCTGTGCAGGATTATCCGCATCGTGAGTTGATTGAGCAGTTGTCGCCACGTGAGTTTGAGGTGCTGGGTTTGATTGCGCGTGGCTTGTCGAATGCGGAGATTACGCGGGAGCTGGTGTTGTCGGAGGCGACGGTGAAGACGCATGTGTCGCATGTGTTGGCGAAGTTGGGTGCGCGTGATCGTGTGCAGGCGGTCATTATGGCGTATGAGGCGGGTATCGCCCACTAGCGCCCCCCTTATATAAGGACACAACAGCATAAAGAGCACAGCAAACTAGAGGACACAGTGAAGCCCCGGCGGGCGCCTCCTAATCGGGGCACCCTCCGGGGCTTTTTAGTTAGGTGGTTTCTTGTACCTCATTGATGATTCGTTCAAAGTCGCTCATCAGCTCAGGCAACTTCTTATAGCGGCAGCTCCACCATGTCCGGTTCTGCTTCCGCGTAGATGCGGGGACGCAACTGGGTCACCATATCAACGCTACGGCCGGTCAGCTGTTCAATGCGGTGCTGAGCATCCACCATCTGCATGAACTCGTCAAAAGGGGCAACGCCCGGCATCTGCACCAGAAAATCTAGGTCGCTGGTTTCGGTCAGCTCACCGCGGGCGGCGCTACCGAAAAGTCGGGCACGGCGCACACCAGCGTCACGGAGGATCTGAAGAACCTCCGCTTCATGGGGTAGCGTGTACCCGCGACGTAGATTGGGGTGGCTAGTGCTCATACACCCATCATACGCGCAAAGCCAGGCTAGAGGTCAGCTCCAAGAATCTGAGAGCCCAGTAGATTAGAGGGCGCAGCAAACTAGAGGACACAGTAAAACCCCGGCGGGTGCCTCCATATCGAGGCACCCTCCGGGGCATCACTATCTCACGCCGAGTATCCGGGGCTACACCGAATACTGTGACTATGCCGGGTTAGCCGCGCATACCCTCAACCGGGGACATGCGAGCCGAACGAGCCGCCGGCAGCGCCGAAGCGAGCATCGCGGCGAGCACACCCACAATGAGGATGATTACGTACCAGACGTACGGCAGATCAAGCACCAGCGGGGCGGAAGCACTCATGGAAGACATAATAATCTGCGCCGAGAGGCTACCAATCACCGCACCGGAAACCATACCGAGCACCACTGCGGCGAGCGTAATCAGAATCGCCTCAATGGAAATCATGCGGCGCAGCTGCTTGCGGGACAGGCCCAGCGAGCGGAGCATCGCATTCTCACGGCGGCGTTCGTTGACCGACAGAGTCATCGTGTTCGCCACACCAATAATCGAGATGACCACTGCGAGCATGAGCATCACCAGGGTGAAAGTCAGCATAACGGTCAGCAGCTGGTCGTAGGTCTGACGTTCCTGCAGGCCACCGGTGAAGGAGCTGTCCGGGCTGGCTCGGTTCAGGTCAGCCTGCAGGGTCACGTTCTCGCTACTGGTCAGCGGGGATGCCGCACGCACCAGAACGAAGGTGTCATTACCGCGTGCCTGGCTGGTGACGGTCAGATGTGCCGCCTTGGTCTGAGCTTCCTGATCACCGCTCGCAATTGCTTCTTCCATGCGCTTCTGGGCTTCCTCAGCGGCGGGGTTGGCAACTGCCTGCGGGTTCTTGGCGTCCTGCAGCTTGGCGGCGGTGGCAGGGTTGACAATCAGCAGGGTCTGCTTGGTTTCAGACTTGACGGGCTTGAGTTCCAGTTCGCCGAGCGGGCCGTGCGCCTTCAGGCGGCTGGACTCATTCAATCCAGCGGACTTCCAGAGGCCCTGCGGCACGAGCACGGTGTCGTCGGCAAGGTTCGAGTTTTCGCCCGGCAGGATTGCCTTCAAATCGGAGGAGCTCAATGCCACCAGGTCGGAATTCTGGTTGGCGGTCTGTCCCTCGTACTCGACGGTGTAGTCAACCACACCGGCTGCGTAACCGACGGCGGATGCCTGAACGTTCTTAATGCCCTTGACCTTGGAGGCGATACCTTCCGCCTTGGTCACGGTGGAGGCAGCCTCAGACTGGTCGTACGAGCTGTACTTCGCCTGCGCAGAAATCGGGTACTGCTGATCCAGAGCCTTGGTCAGTGAGGCGCTCAGCACCGAGTAACCGGTCAGCACAGTCGACACGACCAGGGTACCCACCAGCACGGCGCGGCCGGTGGAGACGGTGCGCTTGGGCGAACGCAGTGCGTTGGCGAGCGCCAGCTTGCCGGTCTGGGTGCGGGTGACCTTACCGAGGGCACGTACCAGCGGGGGCAGTACCAGCGGGGTGAGGAGGAAGACCGCAATACCGAGCAACAGCGCGGCCCCCATCATGAGGGCAATGGCCTTATTGCCGGCACCCTCACCGGAACCCTGGTTCTGAGCCAGCATAGCCAGGCCGATACCTGCGACACCGAAGACCAGACCCAGGATCGGGCCGACCTTGCCGGGCTTGCGCACCTCAAGGTTGGTGTGCTCGCTCATCGCGCTAATGGGCGAGATGCGCAGGGCGCTTCGTGCCGGGGAGAGCGAGGCAAGCACAGTCACGAGGGTGCAGATCAGGGTACTGATAATCACCGGGGTAATCGAGTACGAAATCATGATGCTGGTGAGGTTCGCACCAACCAGCGCACCGACCGGGAAGGTCAGCAGCGCACCGATGAGGGAGAACACCACGCCCACGGTAATGGATTCGATGAGTAGCATCCGTACAAGGGAGCCGCCGCGGGCGCCGAGGGTGCGCAGCAGAGCCAGCTCACGGATGCGCTGGCCGACCAGCACCGCGAAGGTGTTGGAGATGACGAAGGAGGAAACCAGCAGAGCCAGTGCCGCGAAGGCACCCAGGACCACGCTAATGGAGGTGAAGACCGTGGAGATACTCTTCTGGTAGTCTTCCAGCAGCTTCTGACCGGTCATAACGCGCGGGTCGTTCTTGGTGTCGCCGCTGCTGAGGGTATCCTGCAGGCTCTTGAGTTTGGCGTCGGTTACGCCGTCCTTGAACTTGAGGTAGATGAGGTTCGCGCCAGCCATGCCCCGGTATCCTGCCGCGGAGCTCTTGTTTTCTGTCTCGGCTGCTTTCAGGGTGGCTTCGCCGAGGCTGGTGCCGCCAATGAAGACAGCCTGGTTGGTGGTGGAGCCTTCAAAACCGGGGTCGAACAGACCGACGACGGTGTATTCGGCGGTCTTGTCAGTACCGGGGGCGCTGACGGATTCTACAACGTCGGTGCTGGTGACCTTGCCGTTCAGCGAGAGGTTGTGCTTCTTCGCGAAGTAGGTAGAGACCATGATTTCGTGGTTGCTACTGGGGATTTTACCCTGCACCTTGTACGGGAAGAGGCTAGAGTCGGCGGGCAGCTGGTTGTACTGCACGGGGGTTTTCTGGTCGCCGGTACCGATCGAACCCGTGACGGCGTACTGTACCCAGTAGCCGGAGAGCAGGTCGCTCTTTTCTACTTTCTGAATCTGGTCACGGGTCAGGTAGATAGAGGTGCTGTCTTTACCGTCGCTGGTTGTAGCGGCGGAGGCGACGACCGCCTCGGCGCGGGAGAGCACGTCACCAACGGAGGAGTTGACGGTCGCCTGCAACGAGTTGGTGAGCATCATAATGGCGGCGATGAAGAAGGATGAGATCGCGATGCCTATGCCCGTGAGGATGTATTTTCCTTTGGAGGCGCGCAGGTTGGAGCGCGCCACCGTGTTCAGTGTGGTTGCCACGGCTTATCGACCTTCCAGCTGTGCCATTGCGCCGAGGACGGCGTCGTAGGTGGGTTCGATCATTTCGCCGGCGACCATGCCGTCCTTGATGAAGACCACGCGGTCGGCGTAGGAGGCGGCATTTGCGTCGTGGGTGACCATGAGGATGGTCTGTGCGTGGTCGGTTGCGGCGGCACGCAGCAGGCGCAGCACCTCGGCGCCGGAGTTGGAGTCGAGGTTACCGGTCGGTTCGTCGGCGAAGACCACTTCGGGGCGTGCAAGCAGGGCGCGCACGATGGCGACGCGCTGCTGCTGACCGCCGGAGAGCTGTTCGGGGCGGTGGTCGAGTCGGGTTTCCAGGCCGAGGGTTTTGACCAGGTAGTCGCGCCACTGCGGGTCGGGCTTCTTACCGGCAAGGCCCAGGGGCAGGTCAATGTTCTGGCCCGCGGTGAGGGTGGGCACCAGGTTGAACGCCTGGAAAATAAAGCCGATGTGTTCGCGGCGGAACTCGGTGAGGGCGTTGTCCTTCAGGCCGAAGAGCTCGGTACCGCCAATACGAATCGAGGTTGCCGGGTTCGGATCGGGGGTGTCCAGGGTTGCGATGGTCTGCATCAGCGTGGACTTACCGGAACCGGAGGGGCCCATAATGGCGGTGAACTTGCCCTGCTCAAAGTCAACGGAGACGTTGTTGAGGGCGTGGACGGTAGCTTCACCCATGCCGTAGGTTTTGGAAAGGTTTCGTGCGGAGACGGCGGGCTGTGCCGTCTGGGCGTGAGGAGTTGTCGTAGTCATAGTTCAATTATTTCACGCAGTATGGCGCTGACTACAGGGTTTTTCTCATCCTCCAGGTTGATTTTGGCGGGTGTTCACCGGGTCTTTGCCTACGGATGCGGGGTTCCCCACTAATTCCACGGGCTGAGATGAGCCTGTGGGCGGCTGGGCGGGGCGCTGACCTCATCCTTAAGGATGAGTGGCGGCTCAATCAGCATTCTCTCTTTTTCTCTCCCCCCCCCGCTTCTCTGCCTCGCGCCTACACCTATATATGCATATATGCATGCGAAAAGCCCCCGGCTCCTCCCCCATCTAGAGTGGGGAATCCGGGGGCTTTCTCACGCTATCCGTTACGGCGCTATCTCACGCGCCAGCCGCTATTACTCAAGCAACCGTTACGCCTTGGGCGCTTCGTAGCGGGGGAACACCGGTGCGGGTGCGGGCAACTCGGTGCCAGGCACGAGTGCGGTGCCGAGGGCTGCGAACTGGCGTGCGTCGCCTTCGGGTACACCGAGCAGGGTCAGCAGCTTGGCGGTTGCGTCGGGCATGACGGGCTGCACCAGCAGGGCGACCTGGCGTACGACCTCGAGGGTTACATACAGTACGGTGTTCATGCGGTCGAGCTCGCCGTTCTTGCGCAGGGTCCAGGGTTCCTGCTCTGCGAAGTAGGCGTTGGTGTCTGCGAGGACGGTCCAGATGCGGTCGAGTGCGCGGTGGAATGCCTGCTCGTCGAAGTCTGCACGGACCGGCTCGTAGAGGGCTGCCGCCTCGTCGAGGATCTTGTGGTCGGCTTCGGTGAATTCGCCGTGGGTGGGAACGGCGCCGCCACAGTTCTTGGCGACCATGGACAGGGAACGCTGGGCGAGGTTGCCGAGGTTGTTTGCCAGGTCGGAATTGATGCGGTTGATGATGGACTCTTCGGAGTAGGAGCCGTCCTGACCGAAGGACACTTCACGCATGAGGAAGAAGCGTACGGCGTCGAGGCCGAATGCGTCGACGAGGTTTGCGGGGTCGACGACGTTACCGACGGACTTGGACATCTTCTCGCCGTTGACGAGCAGGAAGCCGTGGCCGAAGACGCGCTTGGGCAGCTCCAAACCGGCGGACCACAGGAATGCGGGCCAGTAGATGGAGTGGAATCGGGTGATGTCCTTGCCGATGAGGTGCAGGTCGGCGGGCCAGTACTTGGTGAACAGTTCGTTGTCGGTGTCGGGGTAGCCGAGGCCGGTGAGGTAGTTGGTGAGGGCGTCGACCCACACGTACATGACGTGCTTGTCGTTGCCGGGTACGGGTACGCCCCAGTCGAAGGTGGTGCGGGAGATGGACAGGTCGTTGAGGCCGCCCTTGACGAAGGAGATCAGTTCGTTGCGGCGGGATTCGGGGTAGACGTAGCCTTCGTTGGCGTAGAGTTCGAGGAGCTTGTCGCCGTACTTGGAGAGGCGGAAGAAGTAGGATTCTTCTTCGGTCCATTCGACTTCGGTGCCGGTGGCGATGGCGTAGCGCTGGCCGTCGCGTACTTCGGTTTCGTCTTCTGCGTAGTAGGCTTCGTCGCGTACGGAGTACCAGCCAGCGTACTTGTCGAGGTAGATGTCGCCGTTTTCTTCCATGCGCTTCCAGATGGCCTGGGATGCGACGTAGTGGTCGGGGTCGGTGGTGCGGATGAAGCGGTCGTAGCTGATGTTCAGCGCGTCGTTCATTGCTTTGAAGCGTGCGGAGTTCTCGTCGGCGAGTTCCTTGGCGGTCTTACCGAGCTTTTCGGCGGTGGTCTGCATCTTCTGGCCGTGCTCGTCGGTGCCGGTCATGAAGCGCACGTCGAAGCCGTCGAGGCGCTTGAAGCGGGCTAGCACGTCGGCTGCGATGGTTTCGTAGGCGTGGCCGATGTGCGGGTTGCCATTGGGGTAGGAGATGGCGGTGGTGATGTAGAACGGAGTTGCAGTCATAACTTTCAGTTTACCGCAGTATTAGGCGAGGCTCTCACCGGGGTTACACTCTGATACGCGATAAGCACCAAGCCACCATGTAACATGGCTGCCACGCCGCCTGTTTCCTCCGCGCCTACGCAGGGGCACCCGTCACCCGGACGCTCCGCCCCTCCTTGCTTCGCTGCGGAGAGCGTCCGTGTGACACCCTGAGGGCGCTTCCGGAAAACACGGCGCACCAGCCTAAACTTCCAGCCGCCAAGTAGCACGCTAAACCGCGACAGCCCTCCCCCGCCCCACACGAAAAACACCAACCACCAAGCAACACACTAAACCGCGACAGCCCTCCCCCACCCCACACGCAAAACACCAGCCACCACGCAACAGACCAAACAGGCGACAGCCTTCCCCCGCCCCAGTTCGCTAGGCACGGGGCGCACACACTAAACCACCGCGAATCTACCGCAACCCCGGCGGGACCGCAGCGTACCCCAAATACCGATACACGCGCAGGTGCATATATCCTCTGCCGCGACATCAGGGTGTCCGAGCTCTGCGAGGACGGGTCCCCTGCAGGAGCAAAGAGGATAATATGCACCTCAAGTCTCAAAAATGTATTTATTCCGGGAACGCAAAAATCCCGCCGATTCCGAAGAATCAGCGGGACTTCTTGTGAAGTGCGCCCCCTGGGACTCGAACCCAGAACCCATTGATTAAGAGTCAATTGCTCTGCCAATTGAGCTAGAGGCGCTTATTTGTTTTTCGGGGTTTCCCCTGCAACAAGTAAATACTATACGGCATTCTGTGGGCGCCCGCAACTCGAGCGAGCATGAACTGCATCACACATTTGGTGGGTGGTGCTATTTAGCCTGAAATAGCGAGAATCCGGCGCCCCGTCCCCTCCCCCGTGTGGGGTGTGGGTGGAGCACCGGATTCTTAGAAAGCTATTGCTGAGCTACCGCTTAGCGAGCGACGGAACCTTCGGTGTAGTCGTCGTCAACGGAGTTCCAGGAGAACAGCTCGCGCAGCTTGCGGCCGGTTGCCTCGATGGGGTGTGCCTCGCCCTTTGCGCGCAGTTCCTTGAACTCGGGTGCGCCTGCAGCCTGGTCTTCCATGAAGCGCTTTGCGAAGTTGCCGTTCTGGATGTCTGCCAGGACAGCCTTCATGTTTTCCTTGACCTCGGGGGAGATCACGCGGGGGCCGGAGACGTAGTCGCCGTACTCTGCGGTGTCGGAGATGGACCAACGCTGCTTAGCGATGCCGCCTTCAATCATCAGGTCAACGATGAGCTTGAGCTCGTGCAGGACCTCGAAGTATGCGATTTCGGGCTGGTAGCCAGCTTCGGTCAGGACCTCGAAGCCGTACTGAACCAGCTGGGAGGTGGAGCCGCAGAGGACTGCCTGCTCGCCGAACAGGTCGGACTCGGTCTCTTCGGTGAAGGTGGTCTTGATGACGCCTGCGCGGGTTGCGCCGAGGCCCTTTGCGTAGGACAGTGCCAGTGCGAGTGCTTCGCCGGATGCGTCCTTCTCAACTGCGACCAGGGCGGGAACGCCGCGGCCTGCTTCGAACTCGCGGCGGACGGTGTGACCGGGGCCCTTGGGGGCGACCATTGCAACGTCAACGCCTTCGGGTGCGGTGATGTAGCCGAAGCGGATGTTGAAGCCGTGTGCGAAGAACAGCGCGTTGCCGGGCTTCAGGTGGGGTTCGATGCTCTCTGCGTAGACCTTTGCCTGGACCTGGTCCGGGGTCAGGATCATGATGACGTCTGCTTCTGCTGCTGCTTCTGCAACAGTTGCGACGCGCAGGCCTTCTGCCTCAGCCTTGGCACGGGACTTGGAGCCCTCGGACAGACCGACGATGACCTTCACGCCGGAGTCACGCAGGTTCAGTGCGTGTGCGTGACCCTGGGAGCCGTAGCCGATAACTGCTACGGTGCGACCCTGAATCAGGGAGAGGTCTGCGTCGTCGTTGTAGAAAATGGTTGCTGCCATTTCTTCTCCTCAGTAAGTTTGGTATGCGGCCCAGGCTGGGCTCAACATTGACTATTCTACTTGATAGCTTTTGGGGTGCGGGTTTACGAGAGCACTTCTCAGATTTTGGCTGGAAGTATTTGTGCCCTGCATGGTCGGGGGTACAGGGGTTTACTGTACCGGGGTTTACCATATCTGGCGCTCCCCCGCCCGCACTGCGAATACGTGTGTTTCGGTTGTGCGGGCGGGAGAACTGCTACGGGAATGTAGCGTCAGGTATTTTGTGCTAGATGCGCTCGCTCATAGCGCGCGGGCCACGTGCCAGGCCGATGGTGCCTGCGCGAACAATTTCACGAACACCGTAAGGCTCCAGAACATCCAGCAGTGCGTTGAGCTTCTCCTGGGAGCCGGTTGCCTCGATGACAAGGGACTCGGGGGAAACGTCGATCACGGATGCGCGGAACAGGTCAGCTGCCTGAACGATCTGCAGGCGGACTACGGGGTCTGCCTTGACCTTGATTAGGATGTGGTCGCGCTGGGTGGAGGAGTCGGTGGGAAGCTCGACGACCTTCAGCACGTGAACAAGCTTGTTCAGCTGCTTGGTGATCTGCTCGATGGTGTGGGCGTCACCTTCGGTTACGACGGTGATGCGGGAGACACCGGGGTTTTCGGTGGGGCCCACAGCCAGGGAGAGGATGTTGAACAGTCGGCGGGAGAACAGGCCGGAGACGCGGGTGAGAACGCCCGGCTTATCTTCTACCAGAACGGACAGAGTGTGCTGAGACATTAGTTCTCTCCCTCACGATCGAACTCGGGCGAAGTGTTCTTCGCAATCCAAATCTTGTCATTAGATACGCCTGCCGGGACCATGGGCCAGACCAGGGCGTGGGGGCTGACGGTAAAGTCAATGACGACGGGGCGGTCGTTGATTTCGAGGGCAGCCTTGATGGTTGCGTCCACGTCTTCGTCGCGTTCGCAACGGAAGGTGGCGCAACCGTATGCTTCGCCGAGCTTGACGAAGTCGGGGATGCGTACGGTGCCGTGGCCGTCCTTCAGGTCGGTGTTGGAGTAGCGCTCGTTGTAGAACAGGGTCTGCCACTGGCGCACCATACCGAGGGAGGAGTTGTTGATGATAGCAACCTTGATGGGGATGTTGTTCTGTGCACAGGTGACCAGTTCCTGGTTGGTCATCTGGAAGCAGCCGTCACCGTCGATGATCCACACGGTGGAGTCGGGGTGTGCAACCTTTGCACCCATGCCGGCGGGTACGCCGTAGCCCATGGTGCCGAGGCCTGCGGAGCTGATGAAGTGGCGGGGGCTTTCCTGCTGGATGTAGTGTGCACCCCACATCTGGTGCTGGCCAACGCCGGTGACATAGTATGCGTCGGGGCCGGTGAGGGCGCTGATGCGCTCGAGAACGTACTCGGGCGAGCCGAGGCCGTCGTTGGGCTTCTCGTAGCCGAGCGGGTAGTCCTTGCGGATTGCGTTGAGCTCGTTCCACCATTCGGTGAGGTTCGGCAGCTGCTGTGCGAACTCGGTGGAGAGCAGGTCGGTCAGCTCGGGCAGGACGTACTTGAGGTCGCCGACGATCGGCACGTCTGCGAAGCGGATCTTCGAGATTTCTGCCGGGTCAACGTCAATGTGGATGACCTTAGCTTCGGGTGCGAAGGAGTCGAGCTTACCGGTGACGCGGTCGTCGAAGCGTGCGCCGAGGGTGATGAGCAGGTCAGACTTCTGCATTGCGGCGACGGCGGGGACGGTGCCGTGCATGCCGGGCATGCCGAGGTTCTGCGGGTCGGAGTCCGGGAACGCGCCGATTGCGTTGAGGGTGGTGACGACGGGTGCGCCGATGAGCTTAGCCAGCTTGTGGAACTCTTCGGAGGCACCGGAGCGTACCAGGCCACCGCCGACGTAGAAGACGGGGCGCTTGGACTCGGTGATGAACTTTGCAGCTTCGTGAATCTGCTTGGAGTGGCCGCGGGTGACGGGGGTGTAGCCGCGCAGCTCCAGGTCTTCGGGGATGCCGCGGTATTCCATCATGCCGACCTGTGCGTCCTTGGTGACGTCCACGAGCACGGGGCCGGGGCGGCCGGTGGATGCAATGTGGAATGCTGCTGCGAGCGCGCGGGGGATGTCCTGCGGGTCGGTGATCATGAAGGAGTGCTTGGAGATGGGCATTGCCATGCCGACGATGTCAGCTTCCTGGAATGCGTCGGAGCCGAGCAGTGCGGTGGACACCTGGCCGGTGATTGCGACGAGGGGGACGGAGTCCATGTTTGCGTCTGCGATTGCGGTCAGCAGGTTGGTTGCGCCGGGGCCGGAGGTTGCGATGCACACGCCGGTCTTGCCGCTGGACACTGCGTAGCCCTGGGCTGCGTGGCCTGCGCCCTGCTCGTGGCGGACCAGGATGTGGCGGACCTTCTTGGAGTCGTACAGGGGGTCATAGGTCGGCAGAATAGCTCCACCAGGCAGGCCGAATACGTCAGTCACACCCAGGTCTTCGAGGGTGCGGACGATTGCCTGAGAACCGGTCATGCGTTCTGCGGGAGCGTTTGCCGCGTCATCAGAAGTGGAAAATCCCATGGTCATGGAAATGCCTCGTGTCTTAATGGTTCTTCGTTGTACTCAATGTTCTGCGTGGGTGTTGTGTGTTCCGCACGCATCCTATGCCCGGGGGTACCAAGCTATAAAAAATGCCCCTCGCTGTTGGTGGTAGCGGTAGGGGCGCTCAGTCGCAGTGAATAGACCCTGCCACTCGCCCTAGGCGACGTCGACAAGGTTTAGAATTCGCTGGAACATTGCTGTCTTCACCCTTCTATGGTGCGCTCTGAGAGGGGGTGAGTCAAATCTCTATCGGGTGTCGTGGTGGTTTTTGCACGGAAACCCCCAAGTCAACCTTCTTCTTTCATGATGTGGACACATTACGCGCGTGCGTGAATTCTAGCGCAGGTTTTTGAACAGGTGAGAAAAACTCGCATTTTTGGGCGTCATGGCGCGTAATATGTGCGAAATACTCGTGACCTTCGTTGGTTACCCCGGTAGACTGAAGCTATGACCGAACCGATTATCCCGGTCGCTGATGAGCTGACCGAAGCAAGTAAGTACGCAGAGGTTGTTGACCCCCGTAACTCTGTTGAGAGTAGCGAGTTTTTGACGGGTGAGGAACTCATTCGGGTTCTGCACCCGGTTTTTGACGAGCAGATTATTAATTACGGTGCATACAATTTGGTGTATGCGACGGGTCGTGCTGTTTACCGTAATCCTGATTTGGCGTTGCATCAGTATCCTGATCAGCAGCATTTTATTGTTGGGTATCAGGATGCACCTGATGAGGTGATTATTGCTCCGGTGAATTTGCCGGCGTTGACGCCTGCGGGTACGGCTACGACGATCGATAATACGAATGCGTTGCATGCGTATCGTGTGGGTGATGATGCGGTGACGATTGAGTCGGTGAATGGCAGCTCGTTTTATTTGTCGTTTGAGGATAATGCTGAGGTTGCGACTCGTTTTGGCGTTGGCTTGTTGGAGCAGGGTAAGGACGTGGAGGATTTCCGTGAGTTTGTGACGCGGATTTGGCCGGTCCTGTAACGGAGACTTTTCGTGTTGGATGCCCGCTGCTGTTGTGTGACAGCGGCGGGCTTTCGTGTGCCTTGAGTCTGCCACATTACTGGCTTGAGGGACGGTGCACATCCTCGCTCCTACAGGGGCACCCGCCCTCGCTTCGCTTCGGGCACCCTGATGTCGCTGCGGACGGCACCGGCCCCTCTGCGCGCACCAGGCTAACCACCACGCAACACACCAAAACGCGACAGCCCTCCCCCGCCCCAGTTCGCCAGGCACGGGGCGCACACACTAAACCACCGCGAATCTACCGCAACCCCGGCGGGACCGCAGCGTACCCCAAATACCGATACACGCGCAGGTGCATATATCCTCTGCCGCGACATCAGGGTGTCCGAGCTCTGCGAGGACGGGTCCCCTGCAGGAGCAAAGAGGATAATATGCACCTCAAGTCTCAAAAATGTATTTATTCCGGGAACGCAAAAATCCCGCCGATTCCGAAGAATCAGCGGGACTTCTTGTGAAGTGCGCCCCCTGGGACTCGAACCCAGAACCCATTGATTAAGAGTCAATTGCTCTGCCAATTGAGCTAGAGGCGCTTATTTGTTTTTCAAGGTTTCCCTTGCAACAGAAAAATACTATACGCGAGTTTTTGTGGTGTACGCAAGTTGATTTGTGGTGAACCTGGACACATTGTTTGGGTGGGGTGTGTGGGACACTAGACTGTGTGTATTGCATGGGGCGCGTCCGCCCTTGGTACTGTGTGGGGCGCATCCGCCGCTCCCCTGCTGATCTCTATTGATGTTTTGAGGAGTTATTGATGAGCGTTCGTCTTGAGCCGGGCACCCCGGCCCCTGCTTTTACCCTTGCTGATGCGTCAGGTAAGGAGCACAGTCTGAGTGATTATGCGGGCAGCAAGGTGATTTTGTATTTTTACCCGAAGGCTTCGACTCCGGGTTGTACTAAGGAGGCGTGCGATTTCCGCGATAATTTGGCGTCGTTGAAGTCGTTGGGTTACGTGGTGTTGGGTGTTTCTCCGGATTCGCCGGCGGCTATTGCGCGTTTTGTGGAGAAGGAGTCGTTGACGTTCCCGCTACTGTCTGATGCTGATCATGCTGTGGCTGAGGCGTATGGTGCATGGGGTGAGAAGAAGAATTACGGCAAGGTGTATGAGGGCCTGATTCGTTCGACGTTTGTGATTGATGAGCAGGGTGTTATTTCTGTGGCTCAGTACAATGTGCGTGCGACGGGTCATGTGGCGAAGTTGCGTCGTGATTTGGGTATTGACCCGAAGTAGGGTCACGTTTTCTGGGGTTTGTGTATCGCCGTTCTACTGCTTCTTGAGAGGGCTGTTGTTCGGCGTGTTTGCGGACTTTTTGCCCTATGAGGGCTTCTTTTAAGGCTTGGAGAACCTGGGTTCCTGGTGTACACTAATTTTTTGTTGCCTCAGACGCATGCATCTTCGGATGTGGGGTGACGCTACGCGCGAGTGGTGAAATTGGCAGACACGCAGGATTTAGGTTCCTGTGCCTTATGGCGTGGGGGTTCAAGTCCCCCCTCGCGCACACACATTCACATTGGGCCCGCCGTCACGGTTTTCGTGGCGGCGGGTTCTCTTGTATGCGCCTTGCCGGGGTGGGCGTGTCTCGCCCGGTTGGGTGTTGAACCGTTATCCTGAAAGATAAGCATCCGCGACGGAAGAGAGGACCCTCCCGTGCAGCATCAGCCTTATGCATCGTCAGCTGTTGGCAGTTCTGATGCGCTGCTGCGAGCTACTGCCGGCTCGAGTGGCTTGAGTCGACGTGCCGTTTTGCGTTTTGGCGCGCTTTTTAGTGCTGGTTTGGCGCTTTCTGCGTGTTCTGGTCAGTCTTCTGCTGGTTCGTCAGCTGGTTCTTCGGCGAGTGCGTCGTCTGCTGATGCGCGTCGCGTGTTTCGGTTTGCGCAGGGTGCGGCGCCGTTGGGTTTGGACCCGGCGTTGTTTCCTGTGGCGAGTACGTATCAGGTGACGGCGCAGGTTTTGCAGACGTTGTTGGTGGCGAATCATTACACGGGTGATCCTGAGGTTCAGGATTCGTTGTGTAGTGAGTGGACGGTTTCTGATGACCGCTTGGTGCATACGTTTGTGTTGCGTGAGGCGCATTTTAGTAACGGTTCTGCGTTGACTGCGGATGCTGTGGTGCAGAATTTCCAGAGGTGGCAGACGTTGGCTACGGGTGAGGGTACTGCTGCTCATGCGGTGCCTGCTCAGCCGTTGTTTGCGTGGGGTTTTGGTGTGCCGAAGCCGGGTTCTATTGATCCTTCGGCGGTGGAGCCTGCGCCGGTTCAGGCGTCTCCGTCGGGTGCGGCGACTCCGTCTGCGAGTGCTTCTGAGACTGCTACCCCGAGCGCGTCTGCTTCTGCATCGACTTCTGCGAGCGCTTCTGATGCTGCACATCCGGGCGATAAGAAGGGTGCGCAGAAGTCGGATTCCGCTCAGTCCTCTGTGGTGCAGTCGTTCTTGCCGTTGGTTTCGTCGGTGGTGGCGAAGGGTAACTCTGTGGTGGTGACGCTGTCGCGTCCTTCTCTGGCATTCCCGCGTATTTTGACGCAGCAGGCGTTTGGCATTATTGATCCTTCGCTTTTTGGTGCGGATCAGAAGCTGACGGGTAGCCCGGTGGGTACGGGTGCGTTCCGTGTGGAGTCGTTCGAGGCCGGCACGGTTCGCTTGCTGAAGAATACCCATTTTGATGGTCAGGCACCTGAGCTGGATGAGATTCAGATTTCGACCCTCACTTCGTCGGATAAGCGTTATTTTGCGCTGATGGAGGGTCACATTGATGCGTGTGATCAGGTGAATTCGTCTGATCTGGGTCAGTTGGCGCGTGATGGCTATCAGACGCCGGGCCGTGACCCGTTCTCGCTGGTGTATTTGGGTTTGAATACGGCGCATCCGGTGTTGAAGAATATTTCGGTGCGTCGCGCTATTTCGCATGCTGTGGATCGCGGTGCACTACGTCAGTATTATCCGCAGGGCACCTCGGATGCGCAGACGCTGATTTCGCCGTCGTTCCGCATTAAGGCTGATGACGCGAAGGATTACACGGACCGTAATCAGGATATGGCGCGCTCACTGTTGGCAACTGCTGGGTACGACAATCAGGTGATTGAGTGTTACTACCCTGCCGATGTGTCTCTGCCGTGGATGGATACTCCGCAGAAGGTGTATTCGGAGATGGTGGCTTCGCTGATTGAGGTGGGCCTGAATATTAAGCCGGTGCCTCTGCCGTGGTCTGAGTATCTGTCGAAGAGCCGTGAGGTTTCTTCTGAGCGCGGTATTACCTTGGCGGGTTTCTACGGCATGTACCGTGACCCGTATGCGTTCTTTGGTCCGGTGTTGGCGCCGCTGATTGCTGAGCATCAGGTGCGTTCGTTGATTGCTAATGCGCCGTCGGATATGACGACTGGTTTGACGAAGAAGAGTTCTGATGTGCCCTCGTCGGGCGGTTCAGATTCGAATGTACGGATTTCTGCGACTCCGAGCCCGCACCCGAGCTATTCGCCGGATCCGTTGACTCCTGAGGAGGAGGCGTCGGCTTCTGCATCGCCGAGCCCGTCGGCAACTCCTTCGCCGTCGCCTACTGCTGCGGCTGTGGCGCCGTCGCCTCGTTTTACGGAGATTCTGGAGGCGATTCGTACCGCAGATTCTGCCGATTCGGTGGATTCGCAGCGTGAGTTGTACGCGAAGGTTCTGTCTCAGCTGGGTCAGTTCATGCCGGCGGTTCCGCTGCTGAATGTGACGTCTAAGGTGGCTGTGAGCCGTGAGGTTCAGGGTTATCAAACGGAGCAGAATGCGATTGAGCTGTTCAGTAAGTTGCGCAAGTTGTAGACAGTTCAGGTTTGAGTATTGCGTTGCATGTGTGTTTGGCGTGCCTTAGAGGGTTTTTACCTTCCAGGGAAGCCACTATGTGAACTGCAACACTCTCCTGTTATTTGCTGATTCTAGCTATGCCTCCCCCGCCAAAAGGAGTAGGCTAGATGATGTACCCCACAGTCATTGTGCCCAAGGACGGGCACCCTCACCCCAAGGGAGAATTCAGTGGTAGCACGTACTGAACGAACCGACGTCGTCCTGGTCGGCGGCGGCATCATGAGCGCCACCCTCGGCGTGTTCCTCAAGGAGCTCGAACCGACCTGGAATATTATCCTGCTCGAACGCCTCGACAAGGTTGCTCAGGAATCCTCCAACCCCTGGAATAACGCAGGTACCGGCCACTCGGCACTGTGCGAGCTCAACTACGCCCCCGCTGGTCCCGACGGCACTGTCTCCGCCGCCAAGGCGCTGAACATTAACGAGCAGTTCCAGGTTTCGCGCCAGTTCTGGGCATCCCTGGTTGAGAAGAATATTCTGACTGACACCAGCTTCATCAACCCGGTACCCCACATGTCTCTGGTCTTCGGTGAGGACCACTCCAAGTACCTGGCTGCACGCTACGATTCCTTCCGCAAGGAGAAGCTCTTCGAGCGCATGGAATTCTCCGCTGACCGCGACAAGATCGCTGAGTGGGCACCGCTGACCGTCAAGGGCCGTAAGGGTAACGAGCAGATGGCCGCAACCTGGTCCCCCGAAGGTACCGACGTGAACTTCGGTGCCCTCACCGAGCAGCTGGTCGACTACCTGCAGACCAAGGGCGTTGAGGTTCGTTACGGCTACCAGGTCACCAACCTGAACCGCGAATCCAACGGCTCCTGGACCGTTGACGCGATTAACCGCATCAACAAGGAAGAGCCGCTGACCATCAACGCGAAGTTCGTGTTCCTCGGTGCCGGTGGTGGCGCCCTGCACCTACTGCAGAAGTCCGGCATTGAAGAGGGTAAGGGCTACGGCGGCTTCCCCGTTTCCGGTCTGTTCCTGCGCAACACCCACGAGGCTACCGCAAGCCAGCACAACGCTAAGGTGTACGGTCAGGCTTCGGTGGGTGCGCCTCCCATGTCTGTGCCCCACCTGGACACCCGCTACGTGGACGGCAAGCGCGCCCTGCTCTTCGGCCCCTACGCCGGTTTCAAGACGAACTTCTTGAAGCAGGGTTCCGTACTGGATCTGCCGAAGTCCCTGCGCCTGCACAACCTGTACCCCATGACCCGTGCAGGTCTGGACAACTTCTCCCTGGTCAAGTACCTGCTCTCCGAGCTGGTCAAGAACAAGAACGCTCGCCTGGAGACCCTGCACCAGTACTACCCGGAGGCTAATGGCGGCGAGTGGGAGCTCATCGAGGCCGGCCAGCGCGTCCAGATTATGAAGAAGGACGCGAAGAAGGGCGGCATCCTGCAGTTCGGTACCGAGGTTGTTTCTGCAGCTGACGGCTCCATTGCGGCACTGCTGGGTGCATCCCCCGGTGCTTCTACCGCGGCTCCGATTATGCTGAACCTGCTGGCTAAGTGCTTCCCCTCCAAGATTGCCGGTTGGGAGTCTCGCCTGAAGGAGCTCATCCCCGGTTACGGCGTGAAGCTCAACGACAACCACGACCTGGCTGATGAGCTGATGGCTCACACCGCTAAGGTTCTGGGTATTCACAACTAGTTTTCAGCTAGTCGACAACAGCATCTGACAAGGCTTTTTGAAGCTTTTCGGAGCGGCGACCCTCTCTAATTGACCAGCAGGTCACCTATCTGCACTCGCAGAAAAATGTGGGAGGGTTAGAAAACCCTATAATGTCACCGCAGGGGCGGGAAGGACAGCTCATTGTTCTCCCCGCCCCTTCTGTGCACCCACACGCTGAAACCCGCACGCTGAAACCCGCATGCTAAAGCTAACAGGCGCACCACTGTGTACATCCCACTCATTCAAGGAGCCCCATTGGCTGCACACACCGGCTCTTCCACGGACACCTCCTCAACCACGGTGTCCGCCGGAGCTCGACGCGGACTCTTCTCCCGTAAGAAGAAGCCCGCAGCCCCCAAGTACGCAAGCGTAAAACTACGCGACTTCCCCAAGGGCAGCATCCTCTACATCCTGCGCCGTGCCATCTTCAAGTTCGGCGTAAACGGCGCAAGCGACATGGCGGCAGCACTCACCTACTTCACCGTGCTGTCCATCTTCCCCGCCCTGCTGGCGATCGTCTCGCTACTGGGTGTGTTTGGGCACGGTGAGGAAAGCGCCGCGGTCATCCTCGCCTTCCTCAAGGACAACGCGCCCGCCCAGATGTACGCCATTATGGAAGACCCCATCAAGCAGATTACCGGCGACCATGGTGCAGGCCTGGTGCTGTTGACCGGTATCCTCAGTGCGATCTGGTCCGCCTCCGGGTACACCGGATCCTTCGGCCGAGCACTCAACACCGTCTACGGTGTGCGTGAAGGCCGCCCCGGCTGGATTCTCAAGCCGTTGAACGTCTTCGTCACCACCGTGATTATCATCCTCGTGGTACTCATGATGCTTATGCTGCTACTGGGCGTAACTGTCCTCGATTTGGCCGGTCAGTATGTACCCAAAACCGTGGACATGGAACTCATCAAACTCATCTGGCTCAACGGCCGTTGGGTTCTGATTCTGCTCATGGCAATCGGCCTAATTACCCTGCTCTACGCGGCAACCCCGAACGTGCGCCGATTCAAGGCGTGGAAGCTCTCTGCCGGTGCGGCACTCGCCCTGGCGGGTATGGGTCTGGGTGCTTTCGGCTTCACCCTCTACGCCAATAACTTCAGCAAATACAACGCCACCTACGGCCTGATCGGTGGTGTGATCGTGATGCTGCTGTTCATCTGGATTATGAACAATATGCTGCTCTTCGGCGCGCACCTGGACGCAGAAATCATGCTCATGCGCCAAATCATTGCCGGCGAAGACGACCGCGGACTCCTGAAGGTTCAGCCGCGCAGCACCACCGCATCCCGTGCGATGAAAGAACAGCGCGAACGCCTCATGTCCGCCGGACGCGAATTGCAGCAGCAGGCGGTGGGCCAGGGAATGCTCCCCAAGCCGAAGGGCCCCTCCATTGCGGATCGCGTACAGAAGGCGGTGGACACCAACACCACCATGATTCGCACGCTCATTGCCGACGGTAAGGAACGCATCGAAAACGGTAAGGAGCAGCTGCAGCAGAAGCAGGCGAAGGCAGACGCCACGGCGGAAGCTACCGAGTCTGAGGCGAAGGCTGACTCTCAGCAGAAGGCACTCTTCGACCCGGGCACCGATAACTCAACCGATGCGGCACAGAAGAACTAAGCGGCAGCTCAGCTGAGCGCGTACCACCTCAAAGTATCAAGGGCACGAGATATAAAAGGGCACGGGACAGAGACCCTGCGCTGGTCACTAAGATAGACATATGACCAGTGCAGATTTCTCTCCCGCGCCCTTTGCTGTACCCAATGCAGCAACACCCACCGTCGTGCTCCCCGACCTCGAGTACACCCTCTACCAGCCGCAGCAGCTCAAAAGCCGCATCCCCGCCCTCATGATTCACGGCTTCGCCACCCGCGGCGAACAGCTCTACGGCGGCACCAGCTGGATCCGCCAATACCTACGCGCCGGATACCCCGTGCTGATCGTTACCCTGCCCTACCACTCAGACGAATACCTCAAAGACCCCGAATCCATGCACGCCATCGACTGCAAGCTCCCCGACAACACGAGCGTGCGCAGCCGCACAATTCCGTTCGATTCGGTGCCCCCTGTCGATGCTGCAGGTCAGCCGCTGACCCCCATGCACCTGTTCACCAATCTGCTCGCCCAGCTGCTGCGCACCGTCGCCACCGAGAACGACCTCGGCGTTGAACTGGAGCCCCGCGCGCACGTTATCGGTTTCTCCTTCGGCGCCCGCGTCGGCTGGGAACTCGCCCTCACCCACCCGGAGGCGGTCGCGTCCCTCACCCTGGGCGGCCTGCCCCTACACGACCACCTCATTACCCTGCGTTCCATGCTCGAAGCGCACGAGGGAACCAGCGTCACGGCGGATAGTGAAACCCCGGCGGCGGACTCCACCGACGAGGCGATTGCCTCCTTCACCTCGATTATTGACAACTCCCCCATTCAGCCCGACGCACTGCTGAAGTTCGTGCGGATTCCCTTCGGCCCGTTCTTCGACGTGCCCGCCCTGCGTGCCGGATCCCCGAACCTACCTGCCGGTCACCCGGGCGCGCATCCGCACGCACCCGTTGCTGTCGTGCTCGGCGACGCGGACACCATCGCCGCCGACGGTGCCGAACTCTACGACATGGTGCGCGGCAACAACCCGCTCAACCGTTTCATCTCCCTGCCCGGCCGCGACCACGTGAACGCACTGACCTCGGGCGCGTTCCGACGCGGCGCGCTCGCCTTCGCAGCAGAGGTGGAGGCGGCAGAGTAAGTAGCCGCAGGCTACGCGGGTTCCGGGCGGGTTGAGTTACAACGTCATAAAACGTCACATTCACCTGGGGGCTTCACGCTCAGCCCCGGGGTGCATCAGGTATGCCTTAGCTCTTAGAATGGGAACGTATCAAAAAACCTTTATCTGCGGTTGAACCTCAGCCGCGCCTCAGCAAAGGAGCACCATGCACAAGGTTAAGGCTGTCGTAGCCCTCGCCCAGGACGCGCCCGTCACCGTCACCACCATCAACGTACCCGACCCCGGCAAGGGAGAAGCACTCGTCAAGGTCCTCACCTGCGGTGTCTGCCAGACCGATCACCACTACGTCACCGGCGGCGTCGGCCAGGACTTCCCCTACCTGCTCGGCCACGAGTCCGCAGGTATCGTTGAGGCTGTCGGCGATGACGTCACCGACATCGCCCCCGGCGACCTGGTCATCCTCAACTGGCGTGCCGTCTGCGGCGAATGCCGCGCATGCCGCAAGGGCCAGCCGCAGTACTGCTTCGCAACCCACAACGCAACCCAGAAGATGACCCTCGAGGACGGTACCGAACTCACCCCCGCACTGGGTATCGGCTCCTTCGCTGAGAAGACCCTCGTCGCAGCTGGCCAGTGCACCAAGATCACCGCTGACATCAGCCCCGAACAGTACGCAGCCATCGGTCTGCTCGGCTGCGGCGTCACCGCAGGTCTGGGCGCTGTGCTGAACACCGGTGAGCTCAAGCGCGGCGAGTCCGTGGCAGTCATCGGCTGTGGCGGCGTCGGCACCGCAGCAATCGCAGGCGCACAGCTCGGTGGCGCAACCACCATCATCGCCGTCGACATCGACGAGGATAAGCTGGCACGCGCACGCGAACACGGCGCAACCCACACCGTGAACTCCTCCAAGGTCGACCCCGTCGAGGCCATCAAGGAACTCACCGGCGGCTTCGGTGCAGACCTCGTCATCGACGCTGTCGGCATCGCCCCCACCTTCAAGCAGGCATTCGAAGCACGCGACCTGGCTGGCCGCGTCGTCCTCGTCGGCGTGCCCGCACCCGGCACCACTTGGGACATCCCGCTGGATGAGGTGTTCGGCCGCGGCGGCTCCATCAAGAGCGCATGGTACGGCGACACCCTGCCCTCCCGCGACTTCCCCGAATTCGTGGACCAGTACCTGCTCGGCCGCCTCGACCTGGACGGCTTCGTCTCCGAGCGCATCCGCCTCGAAGACGTCAACGAAGCATTCGAAACCATGAAGACCGGCCGCGTGCTGCGCTCGGTCGTGGAACTCTAGGAGCGTAGCGTGAGCGAACGTATTGAACGAGTCGTCACCTCCGGCACCTTCTCGCTGGACGGCGGCTGCTGGGACGTCGACAACAACGTCTGGATCATCGGCAATGACTCCTCCGTGATCATCATTGACCCCGCCCACGACGTCGACAAGATCTCCCGCACCGTCGCAGGCCGCACCGTGGAGAAGATTCTGCTGACCCACGCCCACGACGACCACATCCGCAGCGCCAAGGAGGCGGCAGAACGCTTCGGCGCACCCGTCTACCTGAACCCCGCAGACCGTGTGCTCTGGGAAATGGTGTACCCTTCCTGGGACTTCGACCACGAACTCGCTGACGGCGATGTACTGCGCATCGGCGACACCGAACTGAAGGTCCTCGCCACCCCCGGCCATTCCCCCGGCTCCGTGTGCTTCTACGCACCCACCCTCAGCTGGGAAAACAGCGAAGGCGTCGTCTTCTCCGGCGACACCCTCTTCAACGGCGGCCCCGGCGCAACCGGACGCTCCTACAGCGACTTCGACACCATCATCGAGTCGATCTCGACCCGCCTGCTGACCCTGCCCGAGTCCACCGCGGTCCTCACCGGCCACGGCGACAGCACCGGCATCGGCCTGGAAGCACCCGAGCTTCCGGCATGGATCAAGCGCGGTCACTAAACCGGTAGCCTCACGCTGAAGTTCTCACACTGAGGTTCTCACGCCGAGGCTCACCACAAACCGAGCACGGTACACAAAAGGCGGATGCCCCACCACCTGCAGAAGGTGGCGGGGCATCCGCCTTTTAAACATGCGCTAATTACGTTCCAGCTGATCCCAAGGAGCCAGCTGCTCCTCATGCTCCTCACGCCACAAATAGCCAAACAAATGACCCAACGCAAAATACAGAGTCGCAATAATCACCGGGACCATAAACGCATTACGGTAATACGGAGCATCGCCCATATAGCCGCCCCACATACTACCCATCGCCATGCCAACGCCCAGCATCGAACGGGTAAAGAAGCTCGCCTGAGCATCCGGAATATGCTTGAGCGAACGGTTCAGCCACAGCTCATGACCGCCAAACGCCACACCCAGCACCGCACCACACAGCACCAACGCATAGAAAATCGTGGACGTATCATCGCTCGCCGGCAAGTACAGCGCCGCCATAATCAGCAGAACGCCACTCGCCAGCCAGCCATGCCACGGGTTCACCGAACGGGCACCCAAAACCACGGGGAAAGACACAAGCACCATCGCGCCGGTACCGGTCGCAACCATCGCCATGAACAGGTTCATCGAACCGTGAATCAGCGAGAAGCCCAGCAGACCCGAACCGACCGCGCCCATACACGCACCCAGCAGCACCAGACCAAGAATCAACACCACCGTCTGCTTATTCGGACGGACCAGATTCTTCGGCGGAGACATGCGAATACGCGAAATATCCGGCAGCCACATCGGCGCGGCCAGAACCACAATGAACAGTAGCGCATCCAGAATCATCGTGATCCAGAAGCCCGCATACTCATGATTCGGGGTGAGGTACGCATCGCCCAGCCGCACCAGCAGAGCAGCCAGCGGGTACATCGACAGGTTCGCCGTCGTCCCCCAAGAAACAGCTGTCGACAAGCGAACATCACTGTACTTATAGTTGCGGCGGTACAGCGACTCCAACGCAAACGGCGTCCACGGCGGAGTCGTAAAACCCATCGCCACGCAAGAGAGCGCATGGTATGTCGTACTCACGTTATTCGGGTCAACCGTCAAACGCCAACCAATGACCAGCATATTCAGCACCGCAGCAATATTCAGCACCGACGTAATCGCCAGCAACGCCCTCAAACCCAGGGCACGCACCAGCATCGGGCCGAGCATAATCTGCACCGAATACGCGCCAGCAAACGCCGCCACCGCATAGCCGCCATCATGCACACTACCCAGGTGGCTCGCCAACAGAATATACAGCGCAAACGCCGAAGAAGCCGCCGGAATATGGAACAGAATCGTCAACACATTACGGGCAAAGCCCTCATCACGGAGCACACCGCGCAGATGGTAACGCTGCTCCTTACCGTTACGCAGGAACAACGCCCAATGCTGACGCAAAATATCCGGCACCGAGGCGTTCGTATTAACCTCATCCGCAGTAGGAACCGGTCGCGGCGGCAACTCCTGCAACACGTGGTCGTTACTGCGCACCACATCCGTCAGGGACGTACCCGGAACCGTGGGAATACCCGTGCCCGAAGCACGCAACTTATCCGGCGAATCGGAGGCGGGCGCCACCTTCATGGTGCGCGGAGGAACCTCCGGCGCGGATGCGCTAGCGCGCGCATCAGCCGAAGGTTCCACACGATACGTTGAGTTCGGGTCCCTATCCTGAGGTGTCGAGGTCATCATCTCTTTCACGAATAAGCCGCCGGACATGCTACAACAGAGGCCCGGAAGCGAATTTATGCCTAATAGGAGTTTACCCTCACCGACGAGCCGTTCTGACCCTTTTCAACCACAATCTGGGCGGGAATACGGTTCTTCATCTCCTCCACATGCGAAATCAGGCCAATAGTGCGGCCGCTATCACGTAGCGACTCAATCGTGCCCATCACCATGTCCAAAGTTTCAGCATCCAACGTGCCAAAACCCTCATCAATGAAGAGAGTATCCAGCTCGATACCGCCGTTATTCGCCTGAACAACCTCAGCCAAACCCAACGCCAACGACAGCGACGCCAAGAACGACTCGCCACCGGACAGCGACGACGCCTCACGCGGCTCACCCGTCCACGTGTCAGTGATCTCAAGGTTCAGGCCGCCACCGGAACGGCTACCCTTCGCACGGTGATCGCTGAACACCATGCCGTAGCGGCCCTCACTCATCCGGTCCAGATGCAGCGACGCCGAGTGCAGAATCCGCTCAAACTCGGCACCCAGCACGTAACTCACCAGGTCAACCTGATGCTCATAGCCGCCCAGCGTGTCACCGCGGGCAGCCGCCGCCAGGTTCGCCAACATCTGCGCACGGTCATAACGCTGCGCCGTCTTCGCACGGAACGCCGCATACTCGCCACGCAGCACATGCAAAGAACGCAGCATGCTCTCCCGCTCACCCTCACGAAGAGTCAAACGGTGCGCCGCCGCACGCAACTGCTCAACCTGCTCACGCACACCCTGCAGATCATCCGGCGCCTGCTCACCAGCGGCGGCACGCGCCGCCACCGCAACAATCGCCTCACGACCAAAGCCCTCAAGGAGGCGGGCATGCTCCAACTCATACGCGGCAACAGCCTGCTCCAGGGCATCAACACGCTCGGGGGTGCGCACCGCCGCCTGCACCAGCTCAGCGCTCTCAAACGAAGACTCAGCCAGCAAACGCTCAGCCTGCGCCGCCGCCAAAGCATGACGCTCACGCGCCTGCCCCAACAGCAACACTGCACGAGCAAGACGCTGATGCGCCACACGGTAACCCTCAACAGCCTCAACACGTTGCGCAAAACCCACCGCTGCACGAGCAGGCGCCAACTCAGCCGCAGCCGCCTCACAGCGCGCCGCAGCATCACGGTGACGAGTCTGAGCCTCAACCGCCGCGCTCTCGATGGTGCGTAGCGCCTCCTGAGCCTTCTGCTGCTCGGCACGCACCCGCTCAACCTTCACCAGCACGCCGTCACGCGCGGTCACGCGCGACTGAGCCTGCGCGAGGCGGGTCTGCGCCTGCTGCAGCTGGGCGGCAGTCTGCTCAACATCGCACTCGCCCTGAGCCACCAGGGTCTCGTACTGGGTGCGGGCGGCGGCAAGCGCCTCGGAGGCTTCCTGATGTGCCTTGGTCGCCCGATCCTTAGCCAGTTCGTGGGTACGCGCCTGCTTGTGTGCCTTGTCTTCACGCTCCTTGGCGGCGTCCAGGTCGGCACGCTCAACCAGCTGCTCGCCCTCGGCAATCCGCGCCGGAGCGGGGTGCTCCACTGAACCGCAGACCGCGCAGGGTTCGCCGTCCTTGAGCTCACGCGCCAGCAGAGACGAGGCCTGGGCGAGGCGCAGCACCTGCAGGTTCTTGAACTCCTCCGTGGCGGCGAGCGCCTGCTGAGCCGAAGCCTGCCACTTTTCCTGCGCCTTCTGCTCGGCGGTGGCGGTGCGCTTGCTCTGCTTCTGGGCCGCAGCAACCGCGGCGGAGGCGGCATCCAGCTTCTGCTGCATCTGCTGGGCTGCATCGTGCTTCTGCTGCGCCTCGGTGACCAGGTGCGCGGCGAGGGTACGCTCCTCGTCGGCGGTGCTGTAGCCGGCGAGTTCTTCGGCGAGCTGCTCGGCCTGGGCGGTGAGGTCGCTCAGCCTCTTTTCGGCACGCGCCCTGTCCTGTTCGAGGGCGTTTGCCTGCTTCAGCAGGGCGGCTGCGGCGGCTTCCTCGTCGGTCAGCTGCGCGTCCTTCTTCTGCAGGGCGCGCAGGGTGTCAAGGAGCGCCTCGAGCTGGGTTTCCTGCTCGGCGGGCTCGAAATCCGGGAGTGCGGCGAAGGTGGTCTCTTCGGGGAAGATGACCTCTGCCGAGGTTTCCTCATCGCGGAGTGCCGCAAGCAGGGCGCGACCAGTCTCATCCAGCGCGGATGCACAGGCCGCCTGCTCCTGCTGGCGGGCGGCGAGCGCCTGCGATTCGGCATGGACCTGCGCGTACTGTGCGTGCAGGGGCGCGGCGGCACGTGCCTGCGCCAGCTCTTCACGCTGCGCCTTGTGCTCGTCGGCGCGT
The DNA here is from genome assembly GCA_963539245.1 of Rothia mucilaginosa. GTDB lineage: Bacteria > Actinomycetota > Actinomycetes > Actinomycetales > Micrococcaceae > Rothia > Rothia mucilaginosa_H. Next base: position 41,043 of record CAUTJW010000011.1, on the reverse strand, counting down.
ACGGTCAGGCGGGTGCGGCGCTCGCAGAGCTGCTCGTATTCGCGCCAGTCGGCCTGCAGCTGGGCGCGTTCGGCGAGCAGGCGGGTGTTCCGGTCGGCTTCGTCGGTGAGGCGCTGCTGCTCCTGCTTTTCGCGTGCGGAGGTTTCGCGGGCGCGTTCTACTCCGCCGGCGACCCATGCGTCGAGGGTTTCGGCAGTGACATTCTCGGCAGTGACGCTCTCAGCGGTGAGCTGTTCGGAAGTCTCCGCCTCCACAGGGTCTTCGGTAGCGGAGCCCTCCCCTGCAGCATCTTCAGCGTCCGGATCCGCAACATCCAGTAGCGCCTGCAGGGCGAGCATTTCTACGCGGGCACGTTCAAGGTAGCCGCGCTGGGTGTTTTCGTCCTGGGCGACTTCCTGCTGGGCGGTTTTCGCTTCTTCGGTGAGTGCGGCGAAGAGCTGTTCGTAGTGTTCGACGGGGAACATCTTTTTGAGCAGTTCTTTGCGTTCTTTGGGCTTGGACTTGAGGAATTGCGCGAACTGACCCTGCGGCAGGAGTACGACTTTGAGGAATTGTTCTTTGGTCAGGTGGGTGCGTTCGGCGATGGTGCGGTTGACTTCGGCGACGCTGCTGGAGATGGGGGTCCAGGCTTTTTCGTCGGCGGGGTCGGCGCCGGGTGCGAGTTCGGCGAGGGTTGCTTTGGCGCTTTCTTCGCGCATCTGGCCTTTGCGGGCGCCGCGGGTGATGGGCTTGTTGTAGGCGGGGGTGCGGTCGATGCGCAGGCGCTTGCCGTGGAGGGTCACGTCGAGCAGCACGCGCGGTTTGGTGCCGCTGTGTGCCGCGTAGGTGGAGTGCAGTTTGGCGGATTCGCGGTCGCTGCTGGTTTCGCCGTAGAGGGCGTAGCAGATGGCGTCGAGGATGGTGGTTTTGCCGGCGCCGGTGGGGCCGTTGAGCAGGAATACGCCGGCGCTGTTGAGGGTGTCGAAGTTGATTTCTTGGCGCTTGGGGTATGCCATGAAGGCTTCGAATTCGAGGGTGTGCAGGATCATGCGTTGTCCTTGTGGCTTTTGATGTGGTCGCTGAGGGTGGTGATGACGTCGCGTTCTTCGCTGGTGAGGGGGCGGTTGCGTACGTATTGGTGGAATTGGTCGAAGGTGTCGACGGGGTCGGCGTCGCGGGTGGGTTGTGCGGCGGCGGGTTTGTCGGCGGCGGGTTGGGTGCTGCGGTAGCTGAAGTGGGAGATGGTTTCGTAGCGGCTGCGCAGGCGGTCGACGGCACCGACGGGTAGGGTTTCGTCGGTGAGCTCGATGCGGCAGTAGTAGCCCTGCTCGTAGGGGCTGTTTTCGGGGCTGTTGAGCAGCTGGTCCATGGTGCCGCGCAGGGTTTTCATGTGTACGCGGGTTGCCCATTCGTGGCCGCTGATGGTGGGTTCTTCGCCGGGGGTGAGTTCGATGAGGTAGGCGCCGTTGCGGTTGTGTTCTTCGCTGAATGAGAAGCCGAGCGGTGAGCCGCTGTACCGGATGGTTGGGGTGACGGGGTACCGCTTGTGGATGTGGCCGAGGGCTACGTAGTCGAAGCCGTCGAAGAGGGAAGCGGGTACCCAGTCGATGCCGCCGACGCTGATGTCGCGTTCGGAGTCGCTGCGGGGTGTGGTGTCTGCGCTGCCGGCGGTGTCACTGCCGGTGGTGTCGCTGACGGTTGCGTGGCTCATGACGATGATGCGGTCGGCGCCTTCGCCGCGGGTGTGACGTTCGGCGGCGTCGGCGCGGATGGCGTCGGTGACGGCGCCGAGGACTGCCTGGTGGGTGGGGTCGACGCCGAGGGCGGTGGCGTGGAGGCGCGGGGCGAGGTAGGGGATGGCGTAGACGTGTACGCGCAAGGCGCCGTCGGTGAGTTCGACGGGGCGGGTGGCGTCTTCGATGGTGGTGCGTAGGTGCACGCCGGAGGCTTCGAAGAAGGCGGCGCCGTAGCTGAGGCGGCGGAAGGAGTCGTGGTTGCCGGAGCTGAGGATGACTTGCACGTCGGCGCGCATGAGGCGGGTGAGTGCCTGGTCGAGCAGAGTGGTGCTTTCGGCGGTGGGGATGGTGCTGTCGTAGACGTCGCCGCTGATGAGGAGAGTGTCGATACCTTCGGCGTGCACGTAGGTGAGCAGTTCGTCGATGAACTGTTGGTGTTCGCGGGTGAGGGGGCTGCGGTGGAAGGTGCGGCCGAGGTGCCAGTCGGAGGTGTGCAGGATCTTCATGGTTTCAGTATGGCATTGTGTCTTATTTTGCGCCTCACAGTTCGTCATTCGCGGTTCGGAACCTTCCGCAGCGCAGGCACTCGCGCGGAGCGGGGGCTCCGTCCTCAAGGCGCCCCCAGGCGCTGAAGAGGGGGCACTCCCCCGCGAGCATGAGCACGAAGCCGCCCGATACATCCCCCGCGCATCCTGAACGCACATGGGATAATCGCCCTATGAGTTTTTCTTCTGTTGAGTTCACACGTGCACCTGAGGTTTCGGCTGAGTTTGCGGGCAGGGTGCGCAGTTTGTTGCGTGCGTCTGCGTTGGGTGATGCGCTGGGTTATCCGTTGGAGCTGTTGTCGGCTGAGCAGATTGCGGAGCGTACCCCTAAGCCGTGGGATTCGGCGTTTGGTGAGCTGTTGGTCAGTGATGATACGCAGCTGACGTGTTTCACTCTGGATGCTTTGACGGAGGTTTTGGAGTGGAATAATGAGGGCGCGGCGGCGGATGAGTTGGCGTGTTTGTGGTTGGCGTATTTGCGGTGGTTCCGCGGTATTGGTGAGGTTCTGCCGGAGTCTGCGCCGTTTTCGTTGGATCGTGAGATTGATGGTTCGTCGGAGTTGACGGCTCGTCGTGGTCCGGGTGCGGCGACGTTGCGGGCGTTGGGTTCGGGTGAGATGCAGTTGGTGTCGAAGTCGTTGAATCCTGATGCTTTGGGTAGTGGTGCGTTGGTGCGTTCGGCGGCGTTGGGTGTGTTGCCGGTAGCGCAGGAGCGTACGGTGGTTTTGTTGGCGGTGCGTGCGGCGGCGTTGACGCATGGGCATCCGGAGGCGTTGGCTTCGGCGGCGGCGTATGCGTTGTTGGTTCGTGATTTGTTGGCGTCTCCGGCTGGCTCGTTTGATGCGTTGTTGGATTCTGCCCGCCGTGTGCTTGACTGGTGCGGCACGGTGGCGGCGGATGATTCGATTCCGGGTGATGCTTCGCGTACGGCGGCGGCGCTGAGTCGTGCCGTCGAGCTGCTGGAGCGCGGCGTGGTGCCGGTGCCGGAGGCTGTGGCGGAGCATTTTGGTACGGGTTGGACGGCGCCTGAGCTGTTGGGTGTGGCTCTCTGGTGCGCGGCGGATGCTGTGAAGAGTCTGCCTGCTGATGCTGATGATGCGACGGTGCGTGGCGCCTTGTTTGAGGGGTTGTGCCGTGCGGTGTCGATGGATTCGGATTCGGATTCGGTGGGTGCGATGACGGCGGCGTTGTGGGCGGCGGCTGGTTTCCCGGTGGGTGGCGATGAGGCTGATGCGTGGTCGGAGGCGCTGGGTCGTGTGCGCGGGCTGGATCAGGTGGAGGCGGTGGCGGACCGCTATCTGCGCCAGCTGAGCCTGTAGCGGCGCTGAACCTCAACGGCGCAGCGGACATGCGTAGCGGGGGCTCCGTCCTCGAAGCGCCCCCGGGCGCTGAAGAGGGGGCACTCCCCCGCGAGTATCGTCCGCAAGCCGTCTCACGAATCCTACCTGCGCAAATATCCTTCGCAACCTATATAGGTACAGAAAAGGCTCTCCGGTATCTCGGAGAGCCTTTTCTGTATGTGCTAGAACTAGCGAAACTGAACCTAGACGGCATAGCGGCGATGCGGAGCGGGGGCTCCGTCCTCAAGGCGCTCAGCGCCGCAGAGGGGGCACTCCCCCGCGAGTATTGTCCGCGTGCCGGTCATGCGAAACTATGCCATGAGCACCATCCGCAAGTCTGCTGTGCAGAGCTGTACCGCGAGCGGGAACCGGCTACGTCCGCTCAATCTAGGTGATGTTTCCTAGTCCAGGTAGTCGCGCAGTACCTGCGAACGCGAGGGGTGACGGAGCTTAGACATGGTCTTAGACTCAATCTGGCGGATGCGTTCGCGGGTCACGCCGTAGACCTTGCCGATTTCGTCAAGGGTCTTGGGCTGACCGTCGGTCATGCCGAAGCGCATTGCGACCACGCCGGCTTCACGCTCGGAGAGGGTGTCGAGCACGGAGTGGAGCTGTTCCTGCAGAAGGGTGAAGGACACTGCGTCTGCGGGGACGACTGCCTCGGAGTCTTCGATAAGGTCGCCGAATTCGGAGTCGCCGTCTTCACCGAGGGGGGTGTGCAGGGAGATGGGTTCGCGGCCGTACTTCTGGACTTCGATGACCTTTTCGGGGGTCATGTCGAGTTCCTTGCCGAGTTCTTCGGGGGTGGGTTCGCGGCCGAGGTCCTGGAGCATCTGGCGCTGCACGCGGGCGAGCTTGTTGATGACTTCTACCATGTGCACGGGGATGCGGATGGTGCGGGCCTGGTCTGCCATGGCGCGGGTGATGGCCTGGCGGATCCACCAGGTTGCGTAGGTGGAGAACTTGAAGCCCTTGGAGTAGTCGAACTTTTCGACGGCGCGGATGAGGCCGAGGTTGCCTTCCTGGATGAGGTCGAGGAAGAGCATGCCGCGGCCGGTGTAGCGCTTGGCGAGGGAGACGACGAGTCGCAGGTTGGCTTCGAGCAGGTGGTTTTTGGCTCGCTTGCCGTCGTGGACGACCCAGCGCAGGGCTTTTTTGAGGTCTTTGTCCATGTCGGGGTTTTCGGCGAGTTTGTGTTCGGCGTAGAGGCCTGCTTCGATGCGCTTGGCGAGGTCGACTTCCTGCTGTGCGTTGAGCAGGGAGACTTTGCCGATTTGCTTGAGGTAGTCCTTGACGGGGTCGGCGGTTGCGCCGGGGGTGACGACGCGCTGTGCGGGTGCGTCGTCGTCGTCGTTTGCGGTGAGGACGAAGCCGGAGCCTTTGGCTGCTACTGCTTCTGCGGCCTTCTTTTCTTCTATTTTGGCTGCGGTTTCTTCGTCTTCTTCGTCATTTTCGTCTTCGCCGTCGGTGATTTCGAGTTCTTCGTCGAGTCCGAGGTCGAATTCGTCGTCGTCGTTCTTTTTGCGGCGGCCACCGGTCTTGCGCTTGGTTGCGGTTTTGGTGGTGGTGGTTTTGCGGGTGCGCTTGGGCTTGTCTGCCTCGGTTTCGGCAGTGGTCTCGGCACTGGTTTCGGCGGTTGCGCCGGTGGTGTCTTCGGTTGCCGCTGCGGCTTTGGTGGTTGCCTTCTTGGTGCGGGTGGTCTTGGTGGTGGTTTTTGCGACGGTTTCTTCGGTTGCGTCGCCGGTCGCGGTCTTCTTGCTGGTTGCAGGTGCCACTAGAACCCTTTCTGGCTTGTGGTGGGGTGTTTTGTTTGCAAAACACCTAAGACCCTGTCAAGTCTGTGCTGGCGTCCTCGGTCGGGGTGTTTGCTGCGTTTGTCCGGTTTAACGCTGTGGTGGCGGGTTTTATTCCGCGCGCGTTGGGTGGTTTGCAGGGTTCCGTTGCTCGTTGTGTGGAGCGGTTTGAGGGCGCGTTATAGCGCATTGACTGTACGGGGTCAATATATAAGTATTGCAGATTTTTGGTTGCTTTCAACTTGACGCGCTGGTTGGGGTGGGCTTGGGGATGTTTTCGGGTGGGTGCGATTGTACGCGGGAGTGGGCGCATGTGGGAGAGGCGTGCCGGGTGGTGGCGCGCCCCTCCCACGTTTTGTTAGCACCGTTACCGCCCGGCTTTTAGGGTTTTCGGGGTTTGAGGGTGCTGATGGGTCGGCGGTGTGTTCCGGGTTCGCCGCAGATGGTGTGTTTGATCCAGGCGGGTAGGTTGCCTACGTTGAGGTGTACGTCGAGGATGTTGAGGTCCTTTCCGAATGTGTGGCGGCGGGCTTCTTGGCGGAGTAGGCGGGCGTAGGTGCTGTAGCCCTTGTACCAGTTGGCCCAGGCTTGGGTGTTGCGTAGGGCGGCGTATTCTCCGTCGGTGCTGTGGGGTGTGAGCAGGCTGGTGAGTAGTTCGAGTGCGTTGAGGCGTGCCCAGTGGGGGCTGTCTAGTTTTCCTTTGAGGGCGTTGAGGTAGTGGGTGTAGGCAGCGTGGTGTTTGGTGAGGTATTCGCTGTTGGTGCAGCTTTCGTCGATTCGTTGTTGGAGGTTTTCGAGTTTGTTGTGGGCGTTGTGGTCTTTGGGGCGTTCCTCGAGGAGTGGGAGCACGTCGCGGCTGATGGTGTTGAGTTCGGCGGCGCTGGCGAGGTCGGCGGGGGTGAGGTTTTCGAGTGTCCAGCCGTTGAGGTTATCGTGCTGGATGCTGCGGTTCTGCTGAATGGTGCGGTGGGTGCGGCGGATCCAGTCTTGCCATTGCACGCATTTTTCGGGCACAGCGCGTACGTGTGCCTGTTCGGTGCCGGGTGTGGCGCTGAGTGCGTGGGTGAAGCTGGCGGGGATGTAGGTTTTGCGGGTGATGCGGGTGCCGTAGTGGGGTGGTTCGAGCGGCGCGAGGTTGGTGCTGGGGTATTCGCCGCCGAAGGCGTGGTAGGTGTATTGGGCGGAGTAGTGCAGGTAGGCGAGCGCTTTTTGGGCGTGGTTGAGCCCGTATCCGGCGAGGTAGGTGAGCATTTCGGCGGTGATCGGGGTGAGTGCTGCCGGTGCGATGGAGGCGCGTAGGTGCCCGGCGACTTCAGCGGGGATGAGTTCGCGGAGTGCGTCGCCAATGGTGGGCGCGTCACCGATGGTGGGCGCATCGGCATCATCAACCGGGTGGGTGGTGAGCAGGTGCGCGGCGGCGTTGATGGCGGCGTCCCAGTAGCACAGATCGATTTGGGCTTGGCGGTAGATGGTGCGGACGCCTTTGCGGGCTTCGTCGTGGCGGGTGGCGTAGGTGTGGTCCCAGAGTTCTACGGCGTTTTCCCAGTCGTGGCGGGTTTCGGGGTTGGTTGTGGGGTCGGTGTCCCAGGGGCTGTGGGCGTAGTTGTGGTGGGCGGTGTCGGCGATGGTGTCGCCGTGGCGGGTGAGCCAGATGTAGTAGCCGCTGTAGCGGATTTCTTCGATGGGTGCGAGGAGGGTGAGCGCTTGCTGTTCGGGGTTGAGCGCCCAGATGCTGGCACCTCCTGCATAGATGACGTCTTCGCAGCGTAGTTCGCTGACGATGCGCGGGTCGTGGAGCAGGTGCAGCCATGCGTTGATGGGGATTTGGGTGTCGACGTCCCGTTGGATTTCTTCGATGGCGGCAAGTTGTGCGGTGTTGGGGTGCAATTGACGTTGGCGTACGGTGTTGTCGCCGTCGATGATGATGGCGTAGAAGCGGGTGAGGGTTTCACCGTTGTGGCAGGTGGGGAGTTTGGTGAAGGTTTCGTGCAGGAAGTCGGCGCGTTCACTGTGGGTGCAGGGTTCGTCGGGTAGGTTGACGCGCAGGCTGGGGCCGAGGGTGTTGTCGGTTGCGGTGAGGATGATGAGTGAGTGGTCGGGCCAGTAGCCGTGCTGGTGGAGGGCGCAGCTGAGCACGTCGTATTCGTTGCGGATGGGCGGGGGCGTGTCGTAGCCGCCGTGGATGTGGTCGTTGTGGAAGTAATCGCTGCGGAGGTGGTCGCTGTTGGGGGTATTGCCGTTGGAGGTATTGTTTGCGTTCATGCCTTCACCGTGGCATGGTTTGCGCGGGTTCGGAGTTAAACAAATAAATCTGTGGATACTTCGGTTCATGTATCCGAAGGTTCCACAGATTTATTCGTATTGTTCGTTTATGCGCCGAGGTTTGTCCACAGCGGCGCGGGGTGCCGCGTCATAATCTGTCACGCAATACCTGTCACGCAATACCTGGCGGGCGGTATCCGACGTGCCAGACGGTATCCATGATCCAGGTTCCCGACGGGCAACTCCCCGCTCCCCTATGACGCTGCCCTATGCTCGCGCCCCTATGACTCGCACGCCTCCGCAGCATCCTCTACCGCGCGCACCTTATTGTTCGTCGAGGAACCGCTCGAAGAGCGCACCAATCTCGTCACGGCTGGGCACGTTGTGCGCGTCGCGTCGTGAGAGGGGAACCGCAATGTCGGAGGTACGGAAGTTCTCGTCGTAGTTCTCCTCCATGGTCGTAATCATGCGACCGATTTCAGGGTTCTGCTGGACCTGATCGTTGATCTGGCTGTGCACATGGCGTGCGGCTTCGCGCAGGTTCTCGGTGGGCAGGGAGAGGTGCGCCGCCATGCCCACGTGTTCGAGGGCGGTGAGGGTGCCCTGCGGTAGGTCCGCCTCCGAAATGTACTGGGGAATGTTCACGCCGAAGCCGACGGTGTCGATTCCGTTTTCGGTGAAGAGAACTTCCAGCAGGTTGGTGATGGTCGCGTGTACGTCCGCGCTGGGCTTCCACGGGGAGATGCCGCGAATCAGGTCCTTGCGGGAGCCGTGCGCGGTAATCGGGAAGGGGCGGGTGTGCGGCACCGGCATGGGGAATGCGGAGACCAGCACGACCAGGGAGGGCTTGACTCGCTGGGCGATGGTCAGCACCGCCTTTTCGAAGCGCTGCCACTGCAGGTCCGGTTCGGCGCCGGTGAGCAGCAGGAACGGCTTGTCGAGGCTGTCTTCTACGGCGTAGAGCTTCAGCTGCGGGTATTGCGGCTTTTCGAAGTGGTCTTTTTCGTAGCGGATGTAGGGGCGGCGGGCACGGTAGTCGTGCAGCTGGTCGCTGTCGAACTCGACGATTTCAATGTTTTTGAGTTCGCTGAGCAGCACCTGCCCGAGCTGCCCCGCGGTGGAGCCTGCGTCTTGCGGGCTGGAGAGGGCGATGATGAGGGTTAGCCCGTGCATCCTGGGATCGTCCAATATTTTGGTGTTGGCTAAGTAGAGGTCTTCGGGGTTGAGCATTACGCCTCCTCACTTCTGTCTGGTTCGCGCCGCGTTCGGGGTGGGCTGAGTGTTTCTGCCGGAACCCGAGGTGTTGGGGCGAAGGGGCGTCTTCTGTTATCTGACGCTTTCCGTAGTCTTTCATTTTATGCCACTACGGCACTGTCTCGACAGTGTGCGGGCTTTTCTCGCAGTAGGTGAACTTGTTTGGCTCCTTGCCGGCGTTCTTATGGCACCGTAGCTTGGGCGTCTTGTGCGTTTTTTCTGCTCTGCTAGCTGTTCGGGGTGAGAGCTGAACCTCACGCTCTCCTGCATATCCGTGTAGAGTAGAAGCAGTAGTCCGCGCGGCTTTGCGCGGCGGTATTCATCCTCACTCTTCGAGGGCCTACAGTTGAGTTTTTCGGGCGCGAGGATGTGCCCCGACTATTTTGAGAAGACATACGCAAAGGAGTAACGATGTCTCTGTCTCTGTCTATTCACAGCACCGACCTTGAAGCGCTCGAAGCTGACGTTCTGGTTCTGGGCGTTCTGAAGGGTTCGGACGGCGCATACCTGGCGCCGAGCTCCCTGTCTGAGGACTCTGTTGAGGGTATTAACGAGCTGCTGGAGGCGCTGGGCGCCTCGGGTGCACCCGATCAGCTGCTGCGTCTGCCCGGCCTTGAGGACACCGGTGCCGGCATTGTGGCGCTGGCGGGTCTGGGCTCTGATGCTGCTGAGGGTCAGGAGCGCCTGGACGCTCTGCGTTACGCTGCCGGTTCTGCGGCCCGTCAGCTGGTTGGTTCCGCTGAGGAGATTGCTTTCGACTTCGGTGTTTCTTCGGTCGAGGAAATTGAGGCTATTGCTCACGGCGCTGTGCTGGGTAACTTCGTTGAGGAGGGCCTGCGTTTCAAGACCAAGGATTCGGTCCAGGAAGAGATCGAGTCCATTCTGATTGTTTCTTCGATTGATCAGGAAGAGGCTGAAGAGGCTCTGGTGCACGCCCTAGTTCTGGGTGAGACCGCTAAGGATGCTCGCCGTCTGGTGAACCTGCCTCCGTCGCACCTGTACCCGGAGACTTTCGCTGAGTTCGCTGCTGAGGTCGCTGAGGATTACTCGAACATTGAGATTGAGCTGTTCCACCACGACCGCCTGGCTGAGGAGGGCTTCGGCGGCATTTCCGGTGTTGGTCAGGGTTCGCCCCGCAAGCCGGTTCTTGCAGTTGTGAAGTACACCCCGGAGAACCCGAAGGCTCACGTTGCTCTGGTTGGTAAGGGCATTACCTTCGATACCGGTGGTAACTCGCTGAAGCCTGCCGCTTCGATGATGACCATGAAGTGCGATATGGCGGGTGCTGCTGCCGTGCTGAACGCTGTGGTTGCTTCCGCTGAGCTGGATGTGCCGGTTGCTGTGACCGGTTACCTGTGCCTGGCTGAGAACATGCCCGGCGGTCACGCACTGCGCCCGGAGGACATTATCACCATGCGTGATGGCCGTACCGTTGAGGTGCTGAACACTGACGCTGAGGGCCGCCTGGTCATGGCTGATGGTATTGCCCTGGCTTCTGAGTCGAACCCGGACGTCATCCTGGATATCGCTACCCTGACCGGTGCCGCTATGGCTGCGCTGGGTCTGCGCACTGCGGCTCTGCTCGGTGACGAGGAGATTCGTGACCGCGTGATTGCAGCCGGTGCCGCTGCGGGTGAGGCGTACTGGCCGATGCCGCTGGAGTCCTACCTGCGTAAGAGCTTGGAGTCCCCCGTTGCTGACATCAAGAACATTGGTTCCCGCTACGGCGGCGCACTGACTGCGGGCCTGTTCCTGAAGGAGTTCGTGGGCGAGGGCATCCCCTGGGCTCACCTGGATATTGCGGGCCCCGCGTTCAACGAGGAGGCACCCTACGGCTTCACCCCGAAGGAGGGTACCGGCTTCGGTACCGCTACCCTGGTGAACTTCATCCAGTCCTACGCTAAGTAGTCTGCTTGGCTGGGCGCGCGCCCTAACTGGAGCATCCTAACTGGTGCCCCTCATCTGGTGCACCCCTATCTGGTGTGTAGCCGCACAGCATAGAGCTAACTAATCAGAGGAGGGCTTTTCGGTATTTCTACCGGGGAGCCCTCCTCTGCGTCTTTCTTTGGCATCTTTTCTTGGTGTCTTTTCTTGGTTGCGTTCTGTGCGACCGCTGTGGTGGTCCTGTCACCACGCCGTTCTATGACGCACCGCTTTTCTTGAGTGGTGAAAAATTTGCGCTGTTTGGGTGATTAATCAGCTAAAACCGCCCTGAGTGAACTTAAACGACCCTCAACGGGGGTATTGTTGTATTAAGTGTTTTTCTGCGTACGCGGAGGGGCGCGCGATTTTTGTGAGTCGCGGGCCTTTCGCGCATGCTGGGGAACCTACCAATAAATTGGTAAAGAACTCATTGCAGGGGTCTTTAGCCCCCACAACTATGCAAGGGAGCAATATCGTGGCTCAAGAATTCGACATCCTCATCCTCGGCGGCGGTTCCGCTGGCTACTCTGCAGCTATTCGCGCACGCCAGCTAGGCTTCACCGTCGGCCTGATCGAGAAGGAAAAGGTCGGCGGCACCTGCCTGCACACCGGCTGTATCCCCACCAAGGCGTACCTGCACGCTGCTGAGCTGGCTGAAGAGGCACGCGAGGCGTCCAAGGTTGGCGTTAACGCTGTTCTGCAGTCCATCGAGATGGGCAAGGTTCGCGATTACAAGGACGGCATCGTCTCCGGTAAGTTCAAGGGTCTTGCAGGCCTGCTGAAGATGAAGGGCGTGGAGGTTATCCCCGGCGAGGGTAAGCTGACCGCTCAGGACACCATCACCGTAAACGGTGTGGAGTACAAGGGTAAGAACATTATCCTGGCATCCGGCTCGGTCTCCAAGACCTTCGGTCTGCCCATTGAGGGTCGCGTTCTGACCTCCACTGAGGCACTGGAGATGGACTACCTGCCCAAGAGCGCTATCGTGCTCGGCGGCGGCGTGATTGGTTGCGAGTTCGCATCCATGTGGAACGCTATGGGCGTTGACGTCACCATCATCGAGGGCCTGCCGAACCTGGTTCCCAACGAGGACCCGGCAATCATCAAGGTTCTGGAGCGTGCGTTCAAGAAGCGCGGCATCAAGTTCAACACCGGCACCCTCTTCGAGAAGGTTGAGCAGGACGCTAACGGTGCTAAGGTCACCCTGGCTGACGGCAAGGTCTTCGAGGCAGAGATCGTTCTGGTCGCTGTTGGTCGTGGCCCGAACACCGCAAACATGGGCTACGAGGAGCAGGGCATCCCCATGGATCGCGGCTTCGTCCTGGCTAACGAGCGCCTGCACACCGGCGTTGGCAACATCTACGCTGTTGGCGACATCGTTCCCGGCGTTCAGCTGGCTCACCGCGGTTACCAGCAGGGTATCTTCGTTGCTGAGGAAATCGCTGGTCTGAACCCCACCATCGTTGAAGACGTGAACATCCCCAAGGTCACCTTCTGTGACCCGGAGATCGCTTCCGTTGGTTACTCCGAGCCGAAGGCTAAGGAGAAGTTCGGCGCTGAGAACGTTGAGACCGCTGAGTACAACCTGGCTGGTAACGGTAAGTCCGCTATCCTCGGTGCTACCGGTATCGTGAAGGTTGTCCGCCAGAAGGACGGCCCCATCGTTGGTGTTCACGCTATTGGTAAGCGCATGGGTGAGCAGATTGGTGAGGCTCAGATGTGGGTTGCTTGGGAAGCATTCCCCGAGGACGTCGCTAAGTTCATCCACGCACACCCGACTCAGAACGAGTCCCTGGGTGAGGCTGCAATGGTCCTGAACGGCACCCCGCTGCACAGCGCATAATTTTTGCTGACTGGCGTTAGCGCGTCAGCTTAGTATTAACGACCGTTGGTCGTTAGCGGTTGCCGGGCGTATCCGCTGAACAACGCCCCTATCCGGATGCGCGTCGACGTGCTTCAACGCATACGGCGCGCATCCGGGTCACCGCTCACATTTTTCTAGTTCAAGCATTCACAAGGAGAACGGGAAAGATTATGTCCCACACCGTAGTACTGCCCGCACTGGGCGAGTCCGTGACCGAGGGTACCGTTACCCGCTGGCTCGTTGAGGTCGGCGACACCATTGAGGTTGACGCACCCCTGGTTGAGGTTTCCACCGACAAGGTTGACACCGAGGTTCCCTCCCCCGTAGCAGGCGTTGTCGAGCAGATTCTCGTCCCCGAGGACGAGGACGTCGAGGTCGGCGCTGCTCTGGCTATCATTGGCGACGGTTCCGGCGCTGCTGCACCGGCTGCTCCCGCAGCTGCTGAGGCTCCCGCAGCTCCCGCTCCGGTTGCTGAGGCTCCTGCTGCTCCCGCAGCACCCGCCGCTGCTCCGGCTGCTCCCGCAGCTGCTGCTGCAGGCATCGAGGTCGTACTGCCCGCACTGGGCGAGTCCGTCACCGAGGGCACCGTTACCCGCTGGCTGAAGGAAGTTGGCGAGCAGGTTGAGGTTGACGAGCCCCTGGTTGAGGTTTCCACCGACAAGGTTGACACCGAGGTTCCCTCCCCCGTAGCAGGTACCCTGCTCGAGATCCGCATCCCCGAGGATGAGGACGCAGAGGTTGGCCAGGTTCTGGCTATCATCGGCGACGCTTCCGCTGCTGCTGCACCGGCTGCTCCGGCTGCTCCGGCTCCGGTTGCTGAGGCTCCCGCAGCTCCGGCAGCACCCGCTGCTGCTCCTGCTGCCCCCGCAGCTCCTGCAGCTCCCGCTGCACCTGCCGCTCCGGCAGCTGCTGAGGGCGAAGCATACGTGACCCCGCTGGTCCGTAAGCTCGCTAAGGACAACGGTATCGACCTGTCCACCGTCAAGGGCACCGGTGTTGGTGGCCGCATCCGCAAGCAGGATGTTCAGGCTGCTATCGCTGCTAAGGGTTCCGCTGCTCCCGCCGCTGCTGCACCCGCTGCAGCTGCTGCTCCGGCTGCTGGTTCCGCAAAGGCACCGCACACCTTCGAGGTTTCCCCCAAGCGTGGCACCGTCGAGAAGACCGCACGTATCCGCCAGGTTATTGCAAAGCGTATGCGTGAGTCCCTGGACGTCTCCACCCAGCTGACTCAGGTCACCGAGGTTGACGTGACCCGCATCGTTCAGCTGCGTGCAAAGGCTAAGGACGGCTTCGCTGCTCGTGAGGGCGCTAAGCTGACCTTCCTGCCCTTCTTCGTCCAGGCTTCCGCTGAGGCTCTGCAGCAGCACCCCGCTCTGAACGCTTCCATGACCGAAGACTACAAGCAGATTACTTACCACGGCTCCGAGAACATCGCTATTGCTGTGGACACCCCCAAGGGTCTGCTGGTTCCGGTCATCAAGAACGCTTCTGACCTGGGCATTGCTGGCCTGGCAAAGGCTATTGGCGACCTGGGTGGCCGCGCACGTACCGGCGACATCTCCCCCGAGGAGCTGTCGGGTTCGACCTTCACCATCACCAACATTGGTTCCTTCGGTGCACTGTTCGACACCCCGATCATCAACCAGCCGAACGTTGCAATCCTCGGTACCGGTGCTATCGTGAAGCGCCCCATGGTTGTTAAGGATGTTGACGGTAACGACGTTATCGCTATCCGCTCCATGTGCTACCTGTCCCTCACCTACGATCACCGCGTGGTCGACGGTGCGGACGCTGGTCGCTTCCTGCACACCCTCAAGACCCGCCTGGAGGAGGCAAACTTCGAGTCTGAGCTGGGCCTCTAAGACCTGCAAAGATTCAAGGAAGTTTCCTTGTGGCGGCGCCCTGATGGGTAACCGAGCGTAGCTCTCCGGGTTTTCCCGGACGGTGAGCAAAAAGCGGCGGCTCCATCCACTTCGGTGGGTGGGGCCGCCGCTTTTGTTGTGTCCGTTTTTATTGTGTTCGCATTTCTACAGTGTCAGCTGTGTCAGCTATACAGCGTCAGCTATGCAGGGACGGGTTCGGCACGGGCTATTTCCCAGCCTTTCTCCCCGCGGTGCAGGTCAAAGATGACTTTCTGGCGGGTGACGCCGTTTTCTTCGCTGAGTTTGCGGGCTTCCTGCTCGGTTTTATCGGCGCGGTAGCCGGGTGCGGAGACCACCGCCATCACGCGGATGTTCTCGCTGTCGCGGCTGAGTTCTTCGGCGGTGTCTAGGGTGAGCTCTGCGCCGCCTCGCATGCGCCGTTCGTGGTTCCGCTGGTCGATGAGGGCTCGCAGGATCTGCTCGCCCCGCGATGTCTCGTCCTGTGCGTTCTCCTCCTGTGCGCTCTGATCCTGTGTTGCCGTGCCGTCGGGTGCCTGCTCCCCCGCTGCATTCACGGCTTGAGCGGATACGGGCTGTGCCGTTGCCGGGGCGTTCTGCCCGTAGAGGGTGAACCCGAGAGGCAGCGCGATAGCCCCCAGCGCGAGCGCTGCCAGCCCCAGTCGTGCGGTGGGGCGGGTGAACGCACCGCGTAGCACCGTCAGGCGGGATGTACCCGTCGTAGCTACGCGCCCCGCTTTCTTCACGCCCGGCAAACGTTCTGTTAGGTAACGTTGCGCCTTCTGCGCCTTTGAGAGCTTCTGTACCGGCGCAGGTTCCACGGCTGCGGGAATTAGGGCGCGGGCTCTTTCTGAACAGCTCAGGTAGACGTTGAGCGGGCGAGGCGGCACCTCCTCCGCCAGGGCGACCACGGAGCTCAGCCCGGCGAGCGCCGCCTCCTGGGCGGGTGCATCCAGCAGGTATTCGAGGGCTCTGCCGAGGCGTTCAATCCACTCGCTGCTGGGTGCCCCTTCAGTTGCGGTGCCGGTGGCTCCCATACCCGCTGAAACCATGCGCAGTGAGAGGGGTACGCGGGCGGCGGAGGGTTCCGGCGCGTGCCCGCAGGCTGCTTGCCAAAGCAGGGCGGCCGCGGAGCGTGCGTAATTGTCCCAGGCGGCGGTGAGCTGTTCCGCCTCTAGGGCAGCCGCTTCACGGTAGACGGCATCAGGTAGCAGGAGCTTGGGCACTCCGGCGGCGCTCAGGCCAATATATTCGGCGCTGAGTTCGGCGCGCCCCTCCCCCACCTTTTTGAGGCTGCTGAGCGCCCGGTGCAGGGTTCGCGCCAGGGTCATGATCTCGGCGGGGCTCAGGGTGCGAGCTCGCAGGAGCTTGTCGAGGGTGCCCGCATCGAGGGGCTCGTACCACAGGCACAGCTGATCTGCGCTTTCACCAGTAACAGCGTGGAGCTTGGCGAGTCCGGGCGCGTTACGCAGGGCGGCGGCTACCTGCGGGGGCTGGGCGTGCCCCTGAGCGGATGCATCCGTGTTTTCCTCGAATCCGTACCCGTTGGCTGCCGTCCGCAGGGTGGGCGCGGTAGAAGCTGGCGGTACGGAGGGAGCGGACTGGGGAATGATGCGCAGGGTGTAGCGTCCCGAATGCAGGGGGCGCGCGGGGTGTGTGGAGGTTACGGAGGGTGCGCTCTCGGTGGCCTCTCCCCGGTACTCGACAATCTGCAGGGTGGGTAGAGCCGGGTTGGCGATGCTTTCCAGAACGTGTGCTTCTTTGCTTCTCATACCATCATGTTATCAAATTGCATTAAATAATATCTTCAAGCACGCTAAAATGCTTCAAGCACCCCAAAGAATCCCACGGATAAATTCAGGTATTTACCTGCCCCTTCGTCCTTCCTGCCCCCGAGCACGCCCTCACGTAACATTTCGACGTGTTCGCTCATCACGTGATTCAGGGCGCCCTAATTTTCTTCCCTCCACTAGCAGTACTAAGGTAGAAAGTATGTCTGTGACGATTGAACGCGTGGGCTTCGCCCCGAACTATGTGAACTATGTTGAGTGCCTGGACAAGCAGTACCGCATCCACGATGAGGTGGCTAACCGCACCCGCCAGAATACGATTCTTCTACTCGAACACGAGGCAGTGATTACCGCCGGTAAACGCACCGAAGACCACGAGTACCCCGCAGACAAGTCCACCCCCGTCGTCAAGATTGACCGCGGCGGCAAGCTGACCTGGCACGGCCCCGGCCAGCTGACCGGCTACCCGATTCTGCGTCTGCCCGAACCCATTGACGTGGTGGCGTATGTGCGCATCATTGAGGAGATCATCATTAACGTCCTGGCTGGTCTGGGCATTAAGGGTGAGCGTGTTGAGGGCCGTAGCGGCGTGTGGATTCTGGGCGACGGCATCACCCAGGACAAGAAGATCGCGGCGCTGGGTATGCGTGTTTCGCGTAACACCACCATGCACGGCTTCGCCATTAACTGCTGCAATGACACCGCGCCGTTCCAGCAGTTCATTCCCTGCGGTATTAGCGATGCCGGTGTGACCACTATTTCGGAGCAGTTGGGCCGCACCGTCACCCCCGCCGATATTTTGGAGCCGCTGGAGGCGGAGCTTCTGAAGTATCAGGACCGCCTGGCGGAGTCCTTCGAGCCCGTCGCGGCGCAGGACTAAACGCAGGGTTAGACGCAGCCGAGAATCATCGAACGGGCCGTGTACGTAACGCGTCCGGCTTTGTTCGTCATATACGAAAACCAGTTTCACCTACGCCTGAGCGGGCGTAATATAGAAGGTGGCCCACCTGCACAGAGGGCACATCGAGACCAAGGAGAAGACTTTTGAGCACCGCACCTGAAGGACGCAAGCTACTGCGTGTGGAGGCCCGCAACGCTGAGGTTCCCATTGAGAAGAAGCCTCACTGGATTAAGACCAAGGCTATTGTTGGCCCCGAATACAACGAGATGCGCGAGCTTGCTCGCGGTCAGGGTCTGCACACCGTGTGTGAAGAGGCCGGCTGCCCCAATATTTACGAGTGCTGGGAAGACCGTGAGGCAACCTACCTGATTGGTGGCTCCGAGTGCACCCGTCGTTGCGACTTCTGCAATATTGCGACCGGCAAGCCCGTTGCTGTTGATTACGCTGAGCCGTTCAAGGTTGCTAAGAACGTGAAGGTCATGGGTCTGCGTTACGCAACCGTGACCGGTGTTGCTCGTGACGACCTGGAAGACGGCGGTGCGTGGCTGTACGCAGAGACCACCCGCCAGATTCACAAGATGTGCCCGAACACCGGCGTTGAGATGCTCGTCCCCGACTTCAAGGGTGTTCCCGAGCATGTTCAGAAGGTGATTGACGCTAAGCCTGAGGTGTTCGCGCACAACCTGGAGACCGTCCCCCGTATCTTCCGTCAGATTCGCCCGGCGTTCCGTTACGAGCGTTCCCTGGATGTTATTACCCAGGCTAAGGAAGGCGGCATGGTCACCAAGTCCAACCTGATTCTGGGTATGGGCGAGACCGATGACGAGATTTACGAGGCGCTGTGCGATCTGCACGATGCTGGTTGTGACATCATTACCCTCACCCAGTACCTGCGCCCCGGCCCGCTCTTCCACCCGATTGAGCGTTGGGTGAAGCCGCAGCAGTTCGTGGATTTTGCAAACATGGCTGAGGAGATTGGTTTCGCTGGCGTTATGGCGGGTCCCATGGTTCGTTCTTCGTACCGTGCAGGTCGCCTGTGGGCTCGTGCAATGCGTAAGAACGGCTACCCGATCCCTGAGAACCTTGCCCACATTGAGGGTGAGGGTGCAGCCCTGCAGGAAGCCTCCTCCCTGGTGGCTGCGGGCTACTAAGCCTTTTCAGAATCTTTCTGAGAGCGTTGAGGCTCCTCGAACCCGGTGTTCGTCCGGTGTTCGGGGAGCCTCCCCTTATGCCCCGTCCCTTGTGCGGGTAGGGTAAACTAGAAAAATTGCAGGCATACACTGCATCGTTACGTCACTATGGTTCCGTGAGCGTTTGAGGCGCTTCTCGGGGCCGCGGAAGAACCAGCCGAGGAAGAATCGTGGCAGATAAGCGCGAAGAGAAGAAAAAGAAGAAGGAACGCACTCCGGGCACTTTCGCCCAGATGAAGCAGGTCTACCAGATGACCAAGAAGTCCGACCCGAATATCGGTTGGATTCTGAGTCTGTCGGCTCTGGGTACCCTTTTGGTTTTCCTCCTCATCGGTATTGCCCTGGGTAACTGGATTACTTTCCTGATTCTGGGTCTGGGCGTTGCCGCTATTGTGGCGATGCTTCTGCTGGGTCGCCGCGCGCAGACTGCGGCTTTTGCTCAGATTGAGAACCAGCCCGGTCGTAGTGGTGCGGCGATGAATTCGGTGCGCCGCGGTTGGATTGTTGAGGAGCAGCCCGTTGCTGCGAACCGCCACCAGGATCTGGTGTTCCGTGCGCTGGGCCGTCCCGGTATTGTGCTGGTGACCGAGGGCCCTCACAGCCGCGTGACTTCCCTGGTGAACACCGAGAAGAAGCACCTGAACCGTGTGGCTCCCGGCGTTCCGGTTCACGTGATTGAGACCGGTCACGAAGAGGGTCAGGTTGAGCTCAAGGACGTTGTGAAGACGATGAACAAGCTTCCGAAGGCTCTGACTCAGCAGGAAATGCAGGCTATTTCTGGTCGCCTGAGCACCCTGAACACTATGCGTAACCCGATGAACGCTGTTCCTAAGGGCGTTGACCCGATGCGTGCTCGCCCGGACCGTCGTGCGATGCGCGGCCGCTAAGCGAGACGCTGAGATAAGGTTTTGAAGGCTCCGGCTCTTCCCCAAGTGGGGAGGGTCGGAGCCTTTTGTTACGCCCGGTTATTGCCCTGTTGCCGGCATTACTGCTGGCTTTACCAGAGGGCGTTAGATTCTCTGCGGTGTTTCATAAGGCAACGCAGATGTAACTCCTTTCCAAGATTTGTAACATTACCGAAACACGATAGTCACGCACGCGCAAAGAATAACCACTATGCTTGATATGTCACAGGGTTTTGCCCGCGGCCAAAAACTAAACCACAGACTGAATGCGATGAGGGAAGATACCCTCCTTCACGGTCAGTCAAACAAGGAGCAGTCCTCATGTTTACCAGCCCCCAGGAAGTTCTCGACTTTATCAAGAACGAAGAAGTAGTCTTCGTCGATATCCGATTCACCGACATGCCCGGCGTGCAGCAGCATTTCAACCTGCCCGCTAAGGCGATTGATGACGATTTCTTCGTCAACGGCCAGCTTTTTGACGGCTCCTCCATCCGCGGCTTCCAGGGCATTGCAGAGTCCGACATGCAGCTGATCCCCGATGTTCAGTCCGCGTACGTTGACCCCTTCCGCATTGAGAAGACCCTGGTCATCATCTGCTCCATCGTGAACCCCCGCACCGGCGAGCCCTACCACCGTGACCCCCGCGGCGTCGCTGAGCGCGCTGAGGCTTACCTGCAGTCCACCGGCATTGCAGACACCGCGTTCTTCGCGTCCGAGGCTGAATTCTTCGTCTTCGAGGATGTCCGCTACCAGGTCGAGCCGAACTCCGTATTCTTCAAGATTGACTCCGACGAGGCTCCCTGGAACACCGGCCGCAAGGAAGAGGGCGGCAACCTGGGCAACAAGACCCCCGTCAAGGGCGGCTACTTCCCCGTCTCCCCCGTCGATAAGCAGGCTGACCTGCGTGACGCAATGTGCGTAGCAATGGACGAGGTTGGCCTTGAGGTTGAGCGTAGCCACCACGAGGTGGGCGCAGCCGGCCAGGCAGAAATCAACTACAAGTTCGACACCCTCACCAAGGCAGCGGACGATCTGCTGAAGTTCAAGTACGTCATCAAGGGCACCGCAGACGCATGGGGCAAGTCCGTGACCTTCATGCCTAAGCCCGTGTTCGGTGACAACGGCTCCGGTATGCACTGCCACCAGTCGCTGTGGCAGGACGGCGAGCCCCTCTTCTACGATGAGCGCGGCTACGCTAACCTCTCTGACACCGCACGCTGGTACATTGGCGGTCTGATTGAGCACTCCTCCGCTGTTCTGGCGTTCACCAACCCGACCGTGAACTCGTACAAGCGTCTGGTTCCCGGCTACGAGGCTCCCGTCAACATGGTGTACTCGCAGGGTAACCGTTCCGCTGGTATCCGCATCCCGATTACCGGCACCAACCCGAAGGCTAAGCGCCTGGAGTTCCGTGCACCGGACCCCTCCGCTAACCCCTACTTCGCGTTCGCTGCTCAGCTGATGGCTGGTCTGGACGGTATCCGTAACCGCATTGAGCCGCCGGCGCCGATCGATAAGGACCTGTACGAGCTGCCCGCTGAAGAGGCTAAGGACATCAAGAAGGCTCCGGCTAACCTCGAGGAGGCTCTGGCTGCTCTGGAGGCTGACCACGACTTCCTGCTCGAGGGCGGCGTCTTCACCGAGGACCTGATTCAGGCGTGGATTGACTACAAGCGTAAGAACGAGCTGGAGCCGCTCTCGCTGGTTCCGCACCCGCTTGAGTACCAGCTGTACTACGGCGTCTAATTCCAGGCTTCTAGATTTGAGCTCTGAGCCCTGCCCCGCATAGGGCTACGTTTCGAATAGTATGCAATGGCCTATATGTTCCCTTGGGGAGCATATAGGCCATTGTTGTGTGTTCCGATGGGTTTCTGCAGGGTTTCTGCGGAATGCAGGATCGCCGTACTATTTTGGTGACGGTTCGTGTCTAATATTTTTCTGCCGTGATAAGCTTCGTGTGTCTTAGTTGCGCTTAGAGTTGCGCTTAGAGCGGCTCTAAGGGCTAAGCTGTTCGTGCTGGCGTTCCCTCCCTTTTCGTCGTGCAACCGGAGGGAACGCCAGTCTATTTTTATGCCCTCGCATTGCTTGCGGTATATCAGCCGCGCTAAGTCAGCCGCGCTTGGGTAATTCACGCCTGGGGAATTCACACCTAGATGATCCGCGCCTGGGTAATCCGTGCAAGGGCCACATCATAAGATGCCGTACCCGCTAGTCCCGGGGTTCTTCCTGCACGGGCGTACAATGAAAGTGCGTGCGCCCGGCCGGCGGCACCTACGAATTCCGCGAGAAACGACACCGAATGCCGTGTTCTCCCTACCGCCCCTCACACTCTCAGCATCAGCTAGGGCGAGTATCGCCGATGACCGACCGACCCGTCTGACGCCGCATCCACTGTAACGAGGAGAAATCTCATGGCATATCAGCCGACCATCCTAAACGGTGAAACTGTTTTCCGTAACGAAGTTTTTCAGACCGGCCTCATGTCCCAGCTGCTGGACGGCATCTACGATGGCGAGATGACCATCGGTGAGCTTCTGAGCCACGGCAACTTCGGTGTGGGTACCTTCAACGGCCTCGACGGCGAAATGGTCGTCCTCGACGGCGTCTGCTACCAGGTGCGCCACGACGGCTCCGTATCCCTGCCCGACCTGCGCCAGCAGACCCCCTACGCCGTGGTCACCAACTTCGTGCCCATGATTAAGCGCGAACTACCGCATAACCTACTCCGTAAGTCTGCCTCGCAGATTCTGGATGACTTCACCGTCTCCAAGAACTACATGTACGCCATCAAGATTTACGGCGAGTTCGAATGGGTCCGCACCCGCACCGTCATCAAGCAGGAGAAGCCCTACCCGAAGATGGTTGCGGCCACCGAGAATGAGGACATTGTCCAGTTCGATAACGTGACCGGCACGATTGTTGGCTTCCGCACCCCGATCTACGAGCAGGGCATCTCGGTGCCCGGCTGCCACGCCCACTTTATCGATGATGAGCGCGTTCAGGGCGGTCACGTGGTCGACTTCAAGCTGCGCTCGGCAAAGGTCGAGATTTGCCCCGGTACCGGCCTGCAGCTGCACCTGCCGCTGACCCCCGAGTTCTCCTCCGCTAACCTCTCCCCCGAGGACCTGGCTGAGCAGATCTCCAAGGCTGAAAAGCACTAAGCTTCTTTCCCGCCGGAACATAGCAACGGGATATAGCAACGAAGGAGCCGCCCTCTACTGTTGTGTAGAGGGCGGCTCCTTCGTGGTTATACGCGCTGTCGTGTTTATACACGCTGTAAAGGGCGCTTATGCCTCCGGCACGAACTCGCCGTGGCCGCGCTCGCGCAGGGCAGCACGCACCTTCTCAGCAGCCGCATCCAGCTCTTCGGCGGTAGCATCCTTCTTCGCGTTAGCGGGATCGTAGTCAGCCATGCCGTCAGCCGGGAACAGGTGGATGTGGGTGTGCGGAACGTCGAAGCCCGCAATCATCAGAGCCACACGGTCCTTATCAAACGCCTGATCCAGGGCACCAGAAATCTTGTGCGCCACAGCGAACAGGTGCGCCGCCAGCTCAGCCGGCAGGTCGGGCCAACGGTCAATCTCTGCGCGGGGAACGAGCAGCAGGTGACCTTCCGACAGGGGCATGATGTCCAGGAAGGCGACGCAGTGCTCGTCCTTCCAGACGAAGCGGCCGGGAATCTCACCCTCAATAATCTTGGTAAAAATCGTGCTCACAATAATCTCCTTCATGCGCCGTCACCGGCACGTTTGAAGCTCAGTGGTCAGGCTTACGCCTCAACCTCAATGCTCTCACCGGGGTTCAGGTGCTTCAGCTCAGTGCCGTACTTCGCGCCGAAGTTCGTCACCAGACCCTCAATAATGCCGGTGCCGTTCTGGTTAATCATGCCATTGTGAATCGGAACCACACGCTGAGCGCCGGTCGCAATCACAAAATCAATGACTTCCTGAACCTTCGACCAGGGCGCGTGAATCGGCACCAGAACGGTATTCGCACGCACGCGGTGAGGAACCACCAGCGAGTCACCCGGGTGGTACAAGGCACCGTTAATCAGGTAACCGACATTGGCGATGGTCTGAATCAGCGGGTGAATCAGTGCGTGCTGACCGCCGTAGGTCTTCACCTCAAAACCGGGGATGCTGAACTCAGAATCAGAGGAAACAACGGTAACCTCGGCAGCGGGCACAGCCTCCTTAATGACCTGGGCAACAGCCTCGGGAGCCCAAATCTTCAACGGGGTCTGCGACTCGGCACGCTGAGCAATCAGCGGCAGCACCGACGGGCCGTCAAAATGGTCCGGATGCGCGTGGGTCACGAACAGGTAATCGGCGCCTTCCAGCGCGGTGGCGTGTTCGCCTTCTGCAGCAAAGTTGCCGGGGTCAAGAACGAGGGTGCGCCCCTCATTCTCAAGGCGGATACATGAGTGGGTGTGCTTCGTCATTTTCATAGTTTTAGTCTACCGTTAACCCTCATTCGTGCCTGTTGGTAACTTCAATTTTTGAGATAAAGCGCAAATCAACCACCTTTTGAACGCCTCTAGTGTAAAGTCGTAAGACAAGATCGACCACACAATGGGACGGATTTCCGCCCCGAAAGGTTCAGCAATGGACACTCATATTCCCGTACGGAGAATTACGAAGCCCGCCGAAGCCCGAAATACCCGCCAGCGTCGCATCATCAAGGCGACCATGGAAGAGCTCGGCGATTTCATCTCAGCACAGGATCTGCACCTGACCCTCGCGAACCGCAAGGAACAGGTCTCTCTCGCAACCACCTACCGCGTGCTGCAGTCGCTGGCTAACGCCGGTGAGCTCGACTCGGTCAAGGGCGTTGAGGGTGAGACCCTGTACCGCCACTGCCGGGTGAAAGATCACCACCACCACCTGCTCTGCCGCCGATGCGGCACCGCCATTGAGCTGGAAGCACCCGCCCTCGAGGACTGGGCACTGGCCATGGGTAAGCAGCACGGCTTCTCGGAGCTGGAGCACGTGGTTGAAGTGACCGGTTACTGCCCGGACTGCACTTTGGCACGTCGCGAGGAAGAATCGCAGGGCGGCGCTGCACGCTAACGTTGCAGGCTAAGCCGCAACCTCTAAGCCCCTCCATCTGAGGAGCTCTCCCCCACCGGGGAAAACCTTCTCAACGAAGGATACGGCGTCTTCAAAGATCTTCGGCGCCACTACAGCACGACACACAGGGCATCTGGACAGGACAACACAACGCCACACAGGTTGAGCCCGCATTGCGCACCGGGTACATGACCCGTAGCGCTAACACAGCACGACAACGAAAGAGCCCCACCTCATTCCCGAGGTGGGGCTCTTTCTATAGATCTTATGCCTTCTCAGCCAGCTGGCGGCCCGACGCGCTATGGCGGCGCTTCACGCCACCAATCACACGGCACACCACGTAAATCAGGAAGGAAATACTGGTCACGTAGGGACTAATCGGCAGCGAACCGGCAAGAGCCAGCAGAATACCGCCCACAATGGACGCCTCCGCGAACAGCACCGACAGGATTAGGGTGCGTACCGGAGAGGCAGTCACCTGCATCGCCGCAGCCGCCGGAGTAATCAGCAGCGCCAGCACCAGCAGCGAACCGACCACCTGCACAGACAGCGCCACAGCAATACCCAGAATCACCATGAACACCAGGGACAAAAAGCGCATCGGCACGCCCTTAGCGCGCGCGACCTCCGGGTCCAGGGAGGCGAAGCTCAGCGGACGCCACACCATCACCAGCAGGGAAATAATAACCACCGCACCAATAATCATGGTGTGCAGCTGGTCGGCATCCACGGACACGATCTGACCGGTCAGCAGACCGAACTTATTCGCGCTACGGCCCTGGTACAGGGAGAGGAAGAGAATACCCAAGCCCAGGCCGAACGGCATGAGCGCACCAATGACCGAGTTCGAGTTGCTCGCCTTAGAGCCCAGAAAGGCAATCAGCAGAGCCGAGGCAATCGAACCGACCATGGAGCCGGTCACCACGTCATAGCCGAGCAACAGGGCAAGGGCGGCACCCGCGAAAGACATTTCAGAGACGCCGTGCACCGCAAAGGCATGGTCGCGCATCATCACGAAAATACCGACGAAACCACCGATAAGGCCCAGAACAGCGCCAGCAAAAATGGAGTTCTGCAGCATCTGCAGCAGCTCGCCGTAGCGGTCAAAAACGAAGATACGGGAGAGCAAATCATTCTGCGCGGCGGCAACCGGAGCCAGAGCGGGGAGGGAAGCAAGAATGGTCATCGAGTGGTTCCTCCCGGAAGGTGTAGAGTGCGCTGCGGTTCAGAAAGACCGGACTTCAGGTGGGAGCCGTGAATGTTCTGGTCGGTGCCCTCAATATGGCAGTGGTCGCTGGCGTGAGTCTCACCCACCACCACGTAGCGGCCATTGGATTTGAGCACGCTCACCGGGGTTCCGTACAGGGAGGTGAGAGTCTCGCTGGTCATGACCTCTTCCACCGACCCGACCGTGAAACGGCCGTTCGCCAGGTAGAGAACGCGATCCACATGCTCAATGATGGGGTTGATTTCGTGGGTCACGAACACCACCGCCACACCGCGTTCACGGTTGAACCGGTGAATCAGCTCAGCCACCGCGTACTGGTGGTTGAGGTCCAGGGAGAGTAGCGCCTCGTCAGCCAGCAGAATCTTCGGGTCGTTCGCGAGCGCCTGAGCGATACGCAGACGCTGCTGCTCACCGCCGGAGAGCAGACCCACCGGCACGTTTGCGTACTCGGTCGCGCCGACGGCTTCGAGGAGCTCGTCCACCTTGGCGCGGTATTTGCGGCCGTGCAGGCGGATGCCCCAGCGGTGCCCGTCCACGCCTAGTCCCACCAGGTCGCGGGCGCGCATCGGGGTGGAGGTGGGGATGGACTTCTGTTGCGGTACGTAGCCGACGCCGGCGTTGCCCAGGCGTGCGGGCTTGCCGAGCACAGAGATTTCGCCGGCGTTGAGTCCGGTCAGGCCGAGAACGACTTTGAGGAAGGTGGACTTGCCGGAGCCGTTGGGTCCGAGCACGGCGAAGTATTCGCCTGCGCCGATGTCGAGGGTTAGATCTTTCCAGAGGGTGCGGGCCCCGAAAGCGAGGCTACCCCCGCGAATGGAAATCGCGGGGGCGGCACCGTTATTGTTGTCAGTCACTTAGGAGAGCGCCTTTTCGAGGTTGCTGACGTTGGTCTTCATCCATGCCAGGTAGTTGGTGTTTTCCGGCAGGGTTTCGGTGAAGGATACGTAGTTCACCGAGGCGTCCTTAGCTGCCTGCAGCACCTCGTTGGTCTGGGAGGTGGAGGTCTGCTCGTTGTAGGCGAGCAGCTGGACCTTCTTTTCGGTGACCATGTCCTTGGTTTCCTTCAGGACGAGTGCGGGAACGTCGTTGCCGGCTTCGGCTGCCTCAGCGAATTCGCTGGGGGTTGCGTTCTCTGCGCCGGTGGAGGAAATCAGGTAGTCCGGCACGGGCTCGGTGGACAGGTACTTCTTGCCTTCACCGGGGATTGCCTTAGCTGCTGCGTCCAGTGCGTCCAGTTCCTTGGAGAAGGTGGATGCGTTGGTGCGGAACGCCTCAGCGTGTGCGGAGTCGAGGCCTGCGAGCTCTTCAGCGATCTTCTGGGCGACCTTCTTCATGGTTTCGAAGTCGTACCAGAGGTGCTCGTTGAACTCGTGTGCGTGGGCGTGGTCGCCGCCGTCTTCGTGGTGTTCGCCGCCGCGGTGATCCTCGACCAGGTGGGTGTATTCGGCGTCGGTGAGCTTGCCGCTGACCTTGACCGCGTTCACAATCTTCTGGGAGGCGTTGTCCTTGCCGGCGAGGTCTTCGAGGAACAGGTCGTAGCCTGCGCCGTTGATGACGATCAGGGATGCGTCCTTCGCCTTGAGGCGGTCGGCGCTGGTGGCTTCGTAGGAGTGGGGGTCGGTGCTGGTGGAGGCGATGAGCGCGGTGACCTCAATGTAGTCGCCGCCGACCTGCTTGGCGATGTCTGCGTAGACGTCGGTGGAGGCGACGACCTTCACCTTGCCGTTGTTGGAGCCAGCCGAGGAGGACGAACCGGAGCTGTTCTCGGTTGCGCAGCCTGCCAGCAGCAGGGAGGACGCGGCGAGTGAGCCCATTGCGGTGAGGAAGTGCTTGCGGGTGATCTTCGGGTGCGACATGAGGGCTCTCTTTCGGTTCGTTCTAGTCTGTAGGTTTCTTAACTACATCATGCGCACACCCGTATAAACAACTCTTTATTGCTCTCTTTTAAGTGGTGTTAGGCTACCCTTTTCCCTGTCAATAGCTTATGGTGCATGGATGTTTAGCTATACCTACTCCGCTCCCCTGCCGCCGCTTCATGCCGCCGCCTGAGCCTGTCCCTTACGTGCGCCCATCAACCGTTTTTGATAGTAAAACAGCCCGCCCCGCGCTCTCTTTCACGAGAGTGCGGGGCGGGCTGTGTTCAAGATTCCCCCGTTTTACTCGGGTGTTTTACTCGGGTATTTTATTCGGGGTATCTCACGATGCGGTTACTGGGCTTCATGCGGTTACTGGGCTTCACGCGACTGCTGTCGGCGTACACGCTCACGCACCGCGTCCTGGGTGGTGTCGTTGATTTCGCCGACAAGCTCCTCCAGCACGTCTTCGAGGAAGACCACGCCGAGGGTGGTGCCGTGCTCGTCCATCACCTGCGCGATATGGGTTCGGCTGCGCTGCATGGAGGCGAGCGCGTCATCAATATCGGTGGTCGGGGTGAGCGTGTCGAGGGAACGCAGCTTGTACCAAGGGAAGGGCTCCTCGAACCGCTCGGGGGCGATGGCGAGGGCGTCCTTCACGTGCAGGTAGCCCATGTAGGTTCCGTCGCTGTCGGTAATGACGAAGCGGGAGTAGCCGCTGCGTGCCACGGCGCGTTCCAGTTCGGCGGGGGTGCTGCCGAACGGCAGAGTGACGAGCTTATCGCCGGGCACCATGATTTCGTAGACGTCCTTCTCGGTGAATTCGAGGGCGCTTTCAATCACGCCGGCGTCGTCTTCCACGGTGCCTTCCGCGGTTGAGGTTGCCACAATGGTCTGCAGCTCGCCCAGGGTAAAGGTGGAGGCGACTTCGTCCTTCGCTTCGACCTTCATGAGCGCCAGCAGCTTATTGGACAGGTTGTTTAGCAGGGCGACCACGGGGGCGAAGATCTTGGAGAAGGTCACCAGGGTCGGCACAATCCAGAGAGCCACGCCGCGGGCGGCGAGGGTCACGGCGGCGTTCTTGGGAACCATCTCGCCGAAGATCACGTGCAGGTAGGTGACCAGGATCAGGGTGACGCCGAAGGCGATGACGTCCACGATTGCGTGGGGCAGGCCGACCAGGTGCAGGGGCACCTCCAGCATATGGTGTAGTGCCGGTTCTGAGACGTTCAGGATCAGCAGGGAGCAGATGGTGATGCCCAGCTGGCAGGTGGCGAGCATGAGCGAGACGTTCTCTAGCGCGTAGATGACGGTCTGCGCTCGCTTATTGCCTTCTTCGGCGAGCGGTTCGATCTGTGCTCGTCGGGTGGACATGATGGCAAATTCACCGGCGACGAAGAAGGCGTTTCCGGCGAGCAGAATGACAAGCAGTGCGATGGCTACCCAGTCGTTCATGCGTTGCCTCCCTTCTCGGTCTGTTCCTGTGCGCTAGGTGCGGGGGTGAATCGGATGCGGTCCACGCGGCGGCCTTCGAGGGTGTCCACGCGCAGGGTGCCGCCGGGTACGGGGACGCTGTCGCCCACTTCGGGGATGCGGCCGAGCCGTTCCATCATGAAGCCGCCGACGGTTTCGTATTCGGGGCTTTCCTCAACCTCGAGCCCGGGGATGAGGGTGTTGATTTCGTCGGGGCGGCGCAGGCCGGAGAACACCCAGTCGCCGTTGCCGTAGCGTAGGGGGCGTTCGGTGCGGCCGCGGTCGTGTTCGTCGGAGACTTCGCCGACGATTTCTTCGACGAGGTCTTCGAGGGTTGCGATGCCGGCGGTTCCGCCGTATTCGTCGAGGACCACGGCGAGCTGCAGGGCACCCTGGCGTAGCTGGGTGAGCAGCGCGTCCAGGTGCAGGGTTTCGGGGACCTGCAGCACGTCTTCTGCGAGGGCGCCAGCTTCGAGGGTTTCGCGTACCTCCGGGGGCACGCCGACTGCCTTCTTCACGTGCACGACGCCCACGATGTTGTCGTGGTCGCCCTTGTAGAGGGGGAATCGGGAGTGGCCGGTGGAGCGTGCCAGCTCAATGACTTCGGTGACGGGTGCGGTGTCTTCGAGCATGGCGACCTGGCCGCGCGGGGTCATCACTTCGGAGGCGGTCAGCTCGGAGAAGCGCAGGGTGCGGTCCACGAAACGTGCCGCGTCGGAGTCGAGAGTGCCTTCTTCCGCGGAGCGGCGCACCATGGAGGAGAGCTCTTCGGGGGTGCGTGCGGCGGAGAGTTCCTCTTTGGCTTCCATACCGAAGCGTCCGAGGATCCAGTTGGCGGAGCCGTTCATGAGGCGCACGAGCGGGGACATGACGCGGGTAAATGCCAGCTGTGCGGGGGCAACTCGGCGTGCCACAGTGTAGGGTTCGGCAATGGCGAGGCCCTTGGGCAGTAGTTCACCAACAACCATGGACAGCAGGGTTGCGATGAGCATTGCCAGCAGCAGGGTGAGCACATCGGTCACGCTGCTGGGCAGACCCAAGGAGCTGACAGCACCGGTGGTGAGCGCCTTAATGGCGGCGTCGAGGGTGTAACCGGTCAGCAGCGTGGTGATGGTGATGCCGATCTGGCAGCTGGACAGCTGAGTGGAGAGGGTTTTGAGGCAACGCAGGACGGCGTCGGCGGCTTTATCGCCGGAGTCTTTTGCCTGCTGCACGGTCGCGGTTTCAAGCGCCACGAGGGAGAACTCTACGGCGACGAAGAAGCCGGTACCCAGGATGAGGAGTAGGCCGATGAACAGGAGTATCAGATCCACGCGGTCACCGCCTCCGCGGGGTGGTTTGCGCTGCGCTGGTTCTGGTGTAGAGATTCAACGGGTAACCTGTCCAGATGCTGAGCACCCGAGGAGGGGTTGTTTTCGGGTGTGCTGATGCCATAGGGCGCAGCGTGTGCCAGCAGTATTCTGCGTTGGCTAGTAGTCAGAGTCTTACTCAAAGGGTCATCCATACCCCATATTTTAGCGAAGGTTTCGCCTCTTCCAGGTGCCTTAGAGTGCCTACTCACACGTGCAAGACTGCGCTTGGTGCGCACGCGGCTCATCGCGAATCGGCAAGAGTGAAAAATTGCATTGCGGATATGGCGCGATGAGCTGGAAAGTTCGCCGTGCTTCTCTTTACACTTATACATAGGAGCATGAGTGTGCCGCCAGGTAAGCGGATGAACCCCGACGTTCACGGCACGCTAGGCAGGTTGGTACGGTGCACACCCCGCACACAACAGCCACCCAAGGCGATGCGCACATGCTCAGCGTGATGATTCGCCCCTCGAAGACGCGGGTCGTCTATGCCGGGTGAGTCCCGGACGCGACGGATAAATTCACACTAATTGGAAGAGGCGTTTAACGTGCCAAATCTGCCAGAACATCTGGTGCCTGAGGAATTTGCCGGTAACGAATGGTTCGTTGAAGAACAGTACGAGCGTTACCAGAAGGACAAGAACCTCGTGGACCCTTCATGGTGGCCCATTTTTGAGACCATCGATAAGGCGCTGGGAGGCGCCGGTACCGCTAGTGCAGCTCCGGCTGCGGCACCCGCCGCACCTGCCGCTGCACCTGTAGCGCCTGCTGCAGCTCCCGCCCCCGCGGCACCGAAGCCTGCGGCTGCGCCTGCTGCCCCCACCCCTCCCGCTGCTACCAAGAAGGCTGAAACTGTGGAACCTGCTGAAGACAAGATTGTCCCCCTCCGCGGCCCTGCTAAGGCAGTCGTCACGACCATGGAAGAGTCGCTGACTGTCCCCACCGCAACCACCGTTCGTGCGGTCCCCGCAAAGTTGCTCATTGAGAACCGCACTGCCATCAACAACTACCTGGCAAGCACCCGTGGCGGCAAGGTCTCCTTCACCCACATCATCGGTTACGCAGTAATTCGCGCAGTGGCTGCTATGCCTTCGATGAACGTCACCTACGGTGTGGATGAGAAGGGCAAGCCCGTTGCAATCCACAACGCGCACGTGAACTTTGGTCTGGCTATTGACCTGCCCCGCCCCGATGGTTCCCGTAACCTGGTCGTTCCGAACCTCAAGGGCGCTGAGAAGCTGAGCTTCCGCGAGTTCTGGGATGCGTACAACGACATCGTTAAGCGTGGCCGTAACGGCGCGCTGACCATTGAGGACTTCCGCGGCACCACTGTTTCGCTGACCAACCCCGGTGGTATCGGTACCGTCCACTCGGTGCCCCGCCTCTCCAAGGGCCAGGCAGCCATCATCGGTGTGGGTGCACTGGAGTACCCGGCCGAGTTCCGCGGCCTGTCCGAGAAGCTCATCACCCAGCAGGGCCTGTCCAAGATCATCACCCTGACTAGCACCTACGACCACCGCGTCATTCAGGGTGCAGGTTCCGGTGAGTTCCTGAAGCTGGTTGAGCACTACCTGCTCGGCGGCGACGACTTCTACGACGCAATCTTCCGCGACCTGAAGGTTCCTTTCGAGCCGGTTCGTTGGGCACGCGACAACCACGTCGATGACGCTCACGAGATTTCCAAGGTTGCACGTATCCAGCAGCTGATTCACGCTTACCGCGTGCACGGCCACCTGACCGCAGCAACCAACCCCGTTGGTTACAAGATGCGTTCGCACCCGGACCTGAAGCTGGAGAACTACGGTCTGACCCTGTGGGATTTGGACCGTGTCTACCCGACCGGTGGCTTCGGCGGTTCCGAGCGTCTGCCGCTGCGCACCATCCTGGAGCGTCTGCACGAGGCATACTCCGGTTCTCTGTCCGTTGAGTACATGTACTCTGAGGACCCCGAGGTTCGTGCATGGTTCCAGGAGCGTCTGGAGCGCGGCGTTGCTAAGCCCACTCGCGAGGAGCAGCTGCGTGTTCTCTCCAAGCTGGTTGAGGCTGAGGCATTCGAGAACTTCCTGCAGACCAAGTACCTGGGCCAGAAGCGCTTCTCCCTGGAGGGCGGCGAGTCCCTGATTCCGCTGCTGGACGCTGTTCTGGACAAGGCCGCTAACAACGACCTGAAGGGCGTTGCCATCGGTATGGCACACCGCGGTCGCCTGAACGTGCTGACCAACATTGCTGGTAAGTCCTACGCTCAGATTTTCCGTGAGTTCTCCGGCACCGCAGCACCCTACGAGGGTGGCTCCGGTGACGTGAAGTACCACCTCGGTACCGAGGGTGTCTTCACCTCCGATTCCGGTAAGCAGACCCAGGTGTACGTGGCTGCTAACCCCTCGCACCTTGAGGCTGCAAACACCGTGCTCGAAGGTATCGTCCGCGCTAAGCAGGACGTCTACCACGAGCAGGGCATTGAGGGCCACCCGGTCCTGCCGATCCTGATTCACGGTGACGCAGCGTTCGCCGGCCAGGGCATCGTCATGGAGACCCTGCAGATGGCTGGCCTGCGTGCGTACACCACCGGCGGCACCGTGCACGTTGTGGTGAACAACCAGATTGGCTTCACCACCCTGCCGAACGACGGCCGCACCGCAACCCACGCCTCCGACGTTGCGCGTATGACCAAGGCTCCGGTCTTCCACGTCAACGCTGATGACCCGGACGCTGTGGTTCGTGCCGCACGCCTGGCATTCGAGTACCGTGAGCGCTTCGGTCGCGACGTTGTCGTTGACCTGATTTGCTACCGCCGCCGCGGTCACAACGAGGCTGACGATCCGTCGATGACCCAGCCGAAGATGTACCAGGATATTGACGTCCTGCCCTCGACCCGCACCCTGTACGCACAGGACCTGGTCGGTCGTGGCGATGTCTCTCAGGAAGAGGCAGACGAAGTTCTGAGCTCCTACCACTCGAAGCTGGACGCTATCTTCGTCGAGACTCAGTCTTCGGCACCGGCTCCTGCTGGTGCGCACGTCTCCGGTCTGGAACTGCCCGCTGCTCAGCAGAACACCGAGGTCGTTCACTCCGGTAAGACTGCAATCTCCCGCGAGACCCTGCAGCACATCGCTGATGCGTTCGGTAAGGCTCCTGAGGGCTTCACCATCCACAAGAAGCTGAAGAAGCTCATGGAGCAGCGTGTCGAGATGGGCCGTACCGGCAACGTGAACTGGGGTATGGGCGAACTGCTCGCCTTCGGTTCGCTGCTGATGGAGGGCACCGACGTTCGTATGAGCGGTCAGGATGTTCAGCGCGGTACCTTCGTTCAGCGTCACGCTGTTCTGCACGACCACATCACTGATGAAGAGTGGTCGCCGCTGGAGCACCTCTCTGAGAACCAGGGCAAGTTCCGTATCTACAACTCCTTCCTCTCTGAGTACGGCGTTCTCGGCTTCGAGTACGGCTACTCGGTAGAGCGCCCCGACTCGCTCGTAGTGTGGGAGGCTCAGTTCGGTGACTTCGCGAACGGCGCTCAGACCATCATTGACGAGTTCGTGTCCTCCTCCGAGCAGAAGTGGGGCCAGCGCTCCTCGCTGGTTATGCTGCTTCCTCACGGCTACGAGGGTCAGGGTCCTGACCACTCCTCGGCTCGTGTTGAGCGTTACCTGCAGCTGTGCGCTGAGAACAACATGACTGTTGCATGCCCCTCGACCCCGGCTTCGCACTTCCACCTGCTGCGTCGCCACGCTCAGCACCGTCCGTACAAGCCGCTCGTGGTGATCACCCCCAAGCAGCTGCTGCGTCTGAAGGCTGCTTCGTCCTCCGTCGAGGACTTCACCGAGGGTTCGTTCCAGCCGGTGATTGGCGATCGTTCGGGCATCAACCCGGCTCAGGTTGAGCGTCTGGTCTTCGTGTCCGGCCGTCTCTACTACGATCTGGAAGCAGAGCGCGAGCGCCGCGGCGACACCAAGACCGCTATTGTCTCGGTGGAGCAGCTGTACCCGCTGCCCGAGAGCGAGATCAAGGAGCAGCTGGCTCTGTACTCGAACGCTACCGACGTTGTGTGGGCTCAGGACGAGCCTGCTAACCAGGGTCAGTGGCCGTTCATGGCTCTGAACCTGCAGCCGCTGATCGACCGCCGTATGCGTCTTGCGTCCCGCCCCGCAGCTGCTTCCCCTGCTGCCGGTACCGGTAAGCTGCACGCCGCTGAGGCTGAGGCTCTGCTCAAGCAGGTCTTCGAAGGCTAAGGTCTTCTACGGCTAAACTGCTAAGGTTTTAGCTCTTCAAAACCCGTCTTCCCGTCAGATGTTTCTGGCGGGCAGACGGGTTTTTTAGTCTCGGATGCTTGCCGAAGAGGGTATTAAGTTCGAAAAGAGGCTCAAGAGCGCTTATCCTAGATATGAAGACTATTACTCACGTGCCTTGCCGCCTCTCACGGCGGGCGCATCCTGCTGAAGAAAGAATTCCGTGGAGCAACGCAATATTCGAATTGTGGCAGTCGGCGATGACCTGCTCGCCGGTGTTGGCGACCCCCGTACCCTGGGCTGGTTTGGTCGCGTTATGGCGCGCACCCCGCAGACCACTGCATCCATTGCGGCATATAACCTTGCCGCACCCAATGAAGGTAGCGAGCAGCTGAATGCACGCTGGTTCGAGGAGGCGCGCCGCCGCTTCGTTCCCGGTGCTGATAACCGCCTCATTATTGCTCCGTCGACCTTTGACATTGATTTGGGTCTGACCAGCGCTCGTTCGCGTTTGAACCTGGCGAACATTGTGGACATGGCGTCGCAGAACAACATTAAGGTTCTGGTTGTTGGTCCGCCGCCGACCCTGGACGCTGAGCGTAACCGCCGTATCGCTGACCTGTCGGCGGCGTACGCGGATGTGGTGACCCGCCGTAACCACGTGTACGTGGACACCTTCAACCCGCTGCTGCACCACGAGCAGTGGCGCAACGACCTTGCCGCTAATGACGGTCGTCCGGGTCAGTCCGGTTACGGTCTGATGGCGTGGCTGGTTCTGCACCGCGGCTGGTACAACTGGCTGAACATTCCTGAGCACGGCTAAGAGCCCGCTCCCCTAGTCGGACTTGGCCGGAAGAGCGAAAAGACGCGAAGAAAGTTCGTGTTTTTTCGCTCATATCCCGGTTCCAAGATGCAATCATGCCGTTTCTATGAAAAAATAGACGGCGTTGCCCTTATAGCGTGGAGCACCGTTTTTCGGTGACCGCCTCTGCTAGGGCAGGTAATAGGGAGCGCGCACCGCGAAGGTGGGGCGCGCATCCATGAACACTATAAGGAGGCTCTGATGAGCAAGCGCGGTCGTAAGCGCAAGGACCGTCGTAAGGGCGGCGCAAACCACGGTAAGCGCCCCAACGCATAAGGTATCTTGCATACACTTTAAAACCCCGGCGTTTCGGATATTATTCGGACCCGGGGTTTTGCTTTACCCGCAGATCCGCTGAGTTATCTGCGGAATAAAGAGAAGAATTCTACGTTATGACAGTGGACGCCTGGCGCGTTCCTGTAGAGGAGAGAACATGGCTGAAACCAACACCGCGGCGGATACCCGCGAGCTGCGCGAACGCTTCACCGCGGACGCTATGCAGTATGTGGATCAGCTCTACGCTGCCGCCCTGCGGATGAGCCGCAACTCTGCCGATGCTGAAGACCTGGTGCAGGAAACCTATATGAAGGCTTTCGCCTCGTACCACCAGTTCACCGAGGGTACGAACCTGAAGGCGTGGCTGTACCGCATCCTGACGAATACGTACATCAATCTGTACCGTAAGCGTCAGCGTGAGCCGCAGCAGTCTCAGGGTGAGACGGTGGAGGATTGGCAGCTGGCTCAGGCCGGTGAGCATGATGCGGTGGGTCTGCGTTCTGCCGAGGCGGAGGCACTGAGTGCCCTGCCGAGCACGGAGGTTCGTGAGGCTCTGAATGAGCTGTCTGAGGATTTCCGCATGGTGGTGTACTACTCCGATGTGGAGGGGTTCGCGTACAAGGATATTGCGGAGATTCTGGATATCCCCATGGGCACGGTGATGTCTCGTCTGCATCGTGGCCGCCGGATTCTGCGTGAGAAGTTGCTCGATTATGCGCGTGAGAACGGCCTGCGCCCTTCGACTATCGCAAAGGTAGAAGCGAAGGCTGAGGCGAAAGCTGCCGCGAAGGCGGGTGCTAAGGCTCAGCCGGCTAAGGCTACCAAGGGCACTAAGGCGGCCAAGGGCGTAAAGTCCCCGCCGGAGAGCTCTCGTTCTAAGGCGCCTGCGGATTCTTAGTTCCGCTCTTCTCCACGTGAGCTAGCCCCCCCCATGAGGTTGAGGTGGCTCTCCCCTAACGCTTTATACCTTCCGTGTGAAAGGAACCCCGATGTCAAGCACAGACAAGAATTCTTCCATCTCCGAAGCCCCTGTAGCCGCCGAAGCCCCCGTAGCTTCCGAGCCGTTGGAGGATTGCGGCGGCCAGCCCTGCTCGTCGACCCTCAAGCACCTCTACGAGTTCCTCGATAGGGAGCTGAGCCCCGAGCAGCTGCGCACGATTCAGGCGCATCTGAATGCCTGCCCCGAGTGCGCGGATGTGAAGGACTTTGAGCTGATGGTGCGTGAGAAGATGCGTTCTTCGTGCGCTCAGCAGGCACCCGAGCAGTTGAAGGCTCGCCTGCTGCAGGATGTGCAGAAGTTCTGCGCCGAGGCAAAGCTCTAAACTTCCCCAAGCTGTTGCCTCGCTGAGGGGACAGAAAACTGACGATGAGTGAAGGCGGTGCACCAATAACGGTGCGCCGCCTTCCCGCGTATTGGTTGGTTCGCGCTGTCTATCTCAGCGCGGCAACCCTCAGCGGCTCGCAAACCCTCAACCGGTAGAATAGGGGTAGACGTCAACCGGCGCAGCCTCTCTGATTCTGCGCCCTCCCCATGATTTGAACCAGAAGAGGATGTATGAGCGACGCAGCAGTGCAGCTTTCCCCCGGTGATTGGCCCGCTCCCCTGGCACCCGCCTCCAGCGAAGCCTCTGGCAAGAACGCGCTGGTGCATATTCCGGGTTCTAAGTCGCTCACGAACCGCTATCTGCTGCTTGCTGCTCTGGCTGATTCCCCCTCGTATTTGCGTGCGCCCCTGCATTCGCGCGATTCGGCGCTGATGATTGAGGCGTTGCGCCAGCTGGGTGCCGGTATTGAGCTGGTGCCGACCGATTCGCCGTTCGGCCCGGATGTAAAGGTCACTCCCCTCAACTTTGCGCAGGTAGAATCCGCTCAGGCACGCGCGGTGTCGATTGAGTGCGGTCTTGCCGGTACCGTGATGCGTTTTGTGCCTGCCCTGGCGGCGCTGCTGCCGGGTGAGTTCGCTTTTGACGGTGACCCACACGCCCGTCAGCGTCCGATGGGTCCGGTTCTGGAGGGTCTGCGTCAGCTGGGTGTGCAGGTGGAGTGTGAGCAGGGCGAGAACGCTCTGCCCTTCGTGCTGCGCTCCCCCGGTCTGGCGAGCGCGGAGGGTGTCTCTGAGGCGCCCGTGGTTCGTATTGATGCTTCGACGTCGTCCCAGTTCGTTTCGGCTCTGCTGCTGATGGCGCCCCGCCTGCCGCAGGGCATGGTGCTGGTGCACGAGGGTTCTTCGGTGCCGTCCATCCCGCACATTCAGATGACCGTGGAGGCGCTACGCCAGATGGGTATCCGGGTGCAGGAGCACTACCCGAGCCACAACAACAAAGCAGAGGGCGGTGAGTACCGTTGGACGGTTCACCCCGGTTCCTTCCCCGGCTTTGAGATGACCATTGAGCCGGACCTGTCGAATGCCGGTCCGTTCCTTGCCGCTGCCGTGGTCACCGGCGAGTCGGTGACTATTCCTCACTGGCCGGCACCCGCGGCTGACTCGTCGGCGGGTACGACCCAGGTGGGCGATATGTGGCGTGAGCTTCTGCCCGCGCTGGGTGCCCGGGTGCACTACGCTGAGGGACATTTGACCGTGACCGGTCCGGCGCAGCTTCCCGAGGGCGATTTCTCCTTTGACCTGTCTGCCGGTGGCGAGTTGGCGCCGACCATGGCGGCCGCCTGTGCTTTCGTGAAGGGCCGCGTTGAGCTGACCGGTATTGCGCATCTGCGCGGTCATGAGACGGACCGCCTCGCCGCGCTCGCCGCTGAGATTAACCGCCTGGGAGGCAGCGCCCACGACACCGCCGATTCGCTGGTGATTGAGGCGCCCATCCCCGCTGAGGCTGAGCAGGTTCTGGCGCGCACCTACGACGATCACCGCATGGCAACCTTCGCGGCGATTATTGGTCTGCGCCGCGGCAACGTGGTGGTGCAGAACGTTGCCACCGTCGCTAAGACCATGCCCGAATTTACGGCGATGTGGGAGGACATGCTGGCGCAGTGGCAGACCGGCGTCTCCACCGCTGATGCTACCGCTGACCAGGAGGTCATCTAAATGGGTTCTTCCCGCATGAACGTGCGCGATTTCTCCGAATGGGATGAGTCGGATGTGCGCGTGCGCCCGAATAAGAAGGGTTCCCGCCCCCGCACGAAGGACCGCCCGACCTTCAAAGAAGCGATTCGTGGCAGGGTCATTACGGTGGACCGCGGCCGCTGGTCGGTCGTCGTTGATGAGGGTACCGAGAAGGAGCGTACCCTCATTGCGGCGCGCGCTAAGGAGCTGCGCCGCACCGCGATTGTGACCGGTGACTTTGTGGACCTGGTGGGTGACACCTCCGGCGCGAAGGATACCCTGGCGCGCATTGTGCGGCTGGGCGAGCGCACCTCGATTCTGCGCCGTAGCGCGGACGACACCGACCCGTCGGAGCGCGTGGTCGTGGCGAATGCTCAGCAGCTGGTGATTGTGGTTGCTGCGGCGAACCCGGAGCCGCGCACCGGCTTCATTGACCGTGCCGTGGTGGCGGCGTTTGACGCCGGGATTGAGCCGATCCTGTGCATTACGAAGACCGATGTGCGGTACCCGCAGAACCTGCTGGATTACTATGCGGCGAGCGGTTTGAAGATTGTGCTGTCTTCGTCTTCGGATGGTTTGGCGCCGAGTCAGGAGGGCGCTGCCGGTTTGGAGTCGGCACCGGTTCAGGAGCTTCTGCAGGAGCTGCTGGGTCAGGTGTCGGTGCTTCTGGGCCATTCGGGTGTGGGTAAGTCAACCCTGGTGAATGCGCTGACCGGCTCCGAGCGTGCGACCGGCCATGTGAACGCGGTGACGGGCCGTGGCCGCCACACATCCTCGTCGGCGTTGGCGTTGCGTCCGGTGAATGCGAATGGTGAGCCGATGGAGCCGGGCACCTGGATTATTGACACTCCGGGTATTCGTTCTTTCGGTCTCGCGCATGTGCCGCCGGAGACCGTGGTGGAGGCGTTCGTGGACCTGGCGCCCGGTGCGGCGGATTGCCCGAAGGGGTGTACTCACGCGGCGCAGGCTCCCGAGTGCGGTCTGGAGGCGTACGTTGCTGCCGGTCATGCCGGTGAGAGCGGTCCCGCCCGCCTGGAGTCCTTGCGTAAGTTGCTGCTGTTGACTCCTGAAGAGGGCGATTCGGAGAAGGAACTGGGCGCTCTCGTCTAGGTTCTCTCCCCTGCACTACACACACATTTTTGCTGACTACATCACCGATTCCTGAAGAAGAGCATTACTATGAGCCGTCCCCAGCAGTACACCGACGATTTGCGTCTTGCGCATATTCTTGCCGATAGCGTCGATCGTGTGAGCGCCATGCGTTTTCGTGACCGCCCGGTCTTCTCCCCCGCATCCGAGGTGGTAGAGCCCGCCGAGGCGGCACCCGCTGCGGCACCGTTGGCGCCGTGGCAACAGGCTACTCAGCAGCCCGCGGAGCCGCAGGAACCGGTGCAGGAGCCTGCCGATTACGCTTCGGGTGTGGCTGAGGAGGTTGAGGAGCTTCTGCGCGCGCAGCTGTCGCGTGTGCGTACTCGTGACGGTATTGCCGGTGCGCATGCCGGCTATAACGGTCAGGCGGCGCGCCAGTGGGTGATTGCGCCGATTGCTGAGCTGGATAATTTTCGCCGCGGCGTGCCGGTGTGGGCGACTCTGATTGCTCTGCTGGATCAGGGTGAGCCGGTGGTGGGTGTGGTGTCTGCACCCGCGCTGGGTCGCCGCTGGTGGGCTGCTCGCGGTTCGGGCGCGTACACGGGTAAGTCCTTGGCGCAGGCGACTCGTCTTGAGGTGTCTTCGCTGATTCAGCTGGATCAGCTGTCTGCCGCGTACACCGACCTCTCCTCTTGGAAGGCAGCCTCGGAAGGCGCTGTAGACCGCTCTGGCGAGCTTGTACAGCTTCTGTGCTCAGTGGGTCGTTCCCGTGCGTACGGTTCGTTCTGGGCGGCGTGTATGCTCGCTGAGGGTGCTGTGGACACCGTCGTGGACGCATCCCTGTCGTTCTACGAGGTGGCGGCGCTACTACCGCTGATCCGCGAGGCTGGTGGCGTCGCTTCCACCCTGAAGGGCGATTTGCCTGAGCACGCGGGTGTTTCAGTCTCCGGTGTGCACCCGGTGTCCCTGGTGGCAAGTAATACGGCGGCGGTCCAGCAACAGGTGCTGGAGGCGCTCGCACCCCGACCCTAGCCTCCCCCCCCCATGAGCAGGAGGCAGTAAAAATACAGCGAGGCGGGGGGGGGGGGGGGGGGGGGGGCCCCCCCCCCCGCCCCCCCGGGGGGGGGGGGGCGGGGTGGCGGGTGTTGGTGCCGCTCCGGGGGGGGGCGGGGGCGCCCCCCCCGGGCCCGGCCCC
>CAUTJW010000010.1:0-78995 GCA_963539245.1 Rothia mucilaginosa | reverse complement strand
TGGCGGTGACCGAACAACGGTCACCGCCACAACTCTTTAAACGGTCCTCAACGGGCTTATTTTTTTTGGGGGGGGGGGAGGGGCTACTTGCCCTTCACCTCGCGTGCCAGAGCCAGTAGCTCCTCATGCACCGTCGTATCGCCCGTAACCTCCGGGTGGA
Organism: Rothia mucilaginosa; assembly: GCA_963539245.1. GTDB lineage: Bacteria > Actinomycetota > Actinomycetes > Actinomycetales > Micrococcaceae > Rothia > Rothia mucilaginosa_H. The sequence continues at coordinate 78,835 of CAUTJW010000010.1, read as the reverse complement.
AAGAAATACCAATCAGGTTGCCCGAACGCACACCCACAATCTTCCCCTCATGACGAGCCGTCACCTGCACACCCTCACCAGTGCCAGTCACAATCGGCGCACGAATAAACGCCGTATCAATAACCACCTCATCACCGGCAGGGGTCAGCCACGGCAGACGCACCTCCGCAGAATCAACCTGCGAACCAAACGCATTACGACCCACGGAAACATCCAAAACACCCAGCGACTGCTGACCCGGCGCCGGATCATCAATACGCTCCGACAACATAATCAGGCCAGCACAGGTACCCAGAGTCGGCAGACCCGAAGAAATCGCCTCAATCAGCGGCTCACGCACACCAAAAATACGGGTCAAACGGTCAATCGTCGACGACTCACCACCCGGCAAAACCAACGCATCCAGACCCTCAAGCTGCTCACCAGTACGCACCCAACGCACCTGAGCGCCCAAAGACTCCAGCATCTCCGCATGCTCACTCACGCCGCCCTGCAACGCCAAAACACCAACCGTCAAACCCTCACCCGGCAAAACACCGGTAGGCTGAACCTTCTCAACCATCACCGCTCCCTTCACAAAACAATAAAAACAAGAAGGGGTGGGACCCGCCTCAGCGAACCCCACCCCCTCATCAAACACTCACCCCGCATACGGGGTGCGCGCACGAATTACCAGCCGCGCTCCGCCAGGCGGTGCGGTGCCGGAATGTCAGCAACGTTAATACCGACCATAGCCTCGCCCAGGCCGCGAGAAGCCTCAGCGACCTTCTCCGGGTCGTTGTAGAACGCGGTAGCCTTCACGATAGCCTTCGCGCGAGCAACCGGGTCGCCCGACTTGAAGATACCGGAACCAACGAACACGCCGTCAGCGCCCAGCTGCATCATCATCGCAGCGTCGGCGGGGGTAGCCACGCCACCAGCGGTGAACATGACCACGGGCAGCTTGCCGGTCTTAGCGACCTCAAGAACCAGCTCGTACGGTGCAGCCAGTTCCTTAGCCTTCACGTACAGCTCGTCGGGCATGGTGTTGTACAGGCCCTGCAGCTCAGCAATCTGACGCTTAATGGTGCGGATGTGCTTGGTCGCCTCAGAGACGTCACCGGTGCCAGCCTCGCCCTTCGAGCGAATCATAGCGGCACCCTCGGTGATGCGGCGCAGAGCCTCACCCAGGTTGGTAGCACCGCACACGAACGGAACCTTGAACTGGTGCTTATCAATGTGGTTCACGTAGTCAGCGGGGGAGAGAACCTCAGACTCGTCAATGTAGTCGACCTTCAGGGTCTCCAGAATCTGAGCCTCAACGAAGTGGCCGATGCGTGCCTTCGCCATGACCGGGATCGAAACAGCATCAATGATGCCCTCAATCATGTCCGGGTCAGACATACGAGCCACGCCGCCCTGCGCACGAATATCCGCGGGAACGCGCTCGAGAGCCATGACGGCAACAGCGCCAGCATCTTCAGCGATCTTAGCCTGTTCGGGGGTGACGACGTCCATGATGACGCCGCCCTTGAGCATGTCGGCCAGGCCGCGCTTAACAAGCGGGCTGCCGGTTACGGTGTTGTTATCAGTCATGACCTTATCTTCTCACGTTCTGAGTGTTCGCGCGCACTCACGGGGTCGGATTTTCTGTTCTCTGACACAGTACGACCCCAAGTTCACGTCAGAACGACACAAAACGTCATGAAAAGCGGTTAGAGTAGGGCGGTTCATGGGCTGAGCAGGCCCGGCTGAGCAGACCCGCCGGATGCACGGTGCCCGCCACCCCCACAAACTCACACCTCGAGCGGTCATAGGGCAGGTTTTGCTCACGGTGAGCATCTACCCACCCGCGCTGAACATCGGTAAAATATGAAAGTTACGCCCGCACTCAACCCCACGCGGAAGCCTCACGGCCCAGGGAACGAGCAAAACATTTTGGGCACCCTGGCACCCGCACACTTGCGGATATCAGCCGTCTATCAGACGCACACCATGAACCAGCCGCCACATCCAAAAGGAATACACCAAATTGCTTGAAGTCATCATTGCCCTATCGCTGGCAATTCTTCTGGGTAATATCCTCGCCCATAAAATACGGATAACCCCCGCCATTATGCTCATTTTCACGGGGCTTGTACTGGCGCTCATCCCCGTTCACGCCATGCACGAGGTGCGCGAGGTTGGGTTGCCCCCGCACGTGATTCTCGAAATCTTCCTGCCCGTGATGCTGTTCTGGGAGACCCGAAACACCTCCTGGCGTGAGGCGCGCGCTCGTCTGCGCGGCATTCTGCTCTCGGGCACGGTGCTCGTAATTTTCACGGCGTTCGTTATCGCCTGGGTGCTTCACACATTTATGGGCGTCTACCTGTGGCATGTGGCGCTGATTATCGGTGTGGCGCTCGCCCCCACCGATGCTGTGGCCGTGGCAACGCTCAACGGCAAACTCCCCAAATCTTCCATCACCACCCTTAAAGCGGAAGCACTCATTAACGACGGCACCACCCTAGTTCTTTTCGCACTCGCCCTGCAGCTTGCGGGTGGTCATGAACTTACCCTGGGGACTGCATCCGGAATGTTCTTCTTCTCGTTCCTGATTGGAACTCTCGTTGGCCTGGCCGTCGGATGGGGTGCAGATAAGCTGCGTGCGCACATCGGCAACCCCATGAACTTCAGCGTGTTCATGTTTACCGTGCCGTTTATTGCTTTCTTGCTCTCTGAAGAGATCGAGCCTTTTGAGGGCATGAAAGGTTCCGGAGTGGTGGCTGTGGTGGTCGCCGCTTTCTACCTGACCTATCGCGGACCGGATACCATCAAACCCCAAAACCGTTTCTACGGTCTGCCCATCTGGTCGTTTGTCTCCTATGTCATGAACGGTGCGCTCTTCGTGCTCGTGGGTGTTCAGCTGCCCAGCGCCACAGCGCCTGTGGATGATGTTCTTCATGAATACAACTATGCGTGGGCTTTGACGTTCGCCGTGATTGTGGTGGCATGGCTTGTTTCCATTGCGGCGCGTTTTATTTTCCTGCACGTCTCGATCGGTATTATTCGTGCCCTTGACCGTTCAGAAAAGCAGAAGCAGCTGCGCACAACTTTCCGTGGCCGTGTAGTGAGTACCTTTGCGGGACTGCGCGGCGGTGTTTCCCTCGCGGTGGCTCTCTCCGTGCCGACTGATGTTCCCGCGCGTGACTTTATTATCTTTGTTGTTGCGGGCGTGGTTCTGCTGTCGATGGTGGTTCAGGGGATGCTCCTGCCGCTCGTTATTAGGTGGGCGAAAATTCCGGTTGATACCACCGAAGAAGATGAGATTAATGAAGCAGTGCGCACGATCATTGCCGAGTCCTTCGACTCTGTGGCTGAGATCGGCCAGGAAATTGGTGCACCACAGTGGATTATCGACCGCATTGCCGACGAACAGATGTACAACGCGAGTATACACCGCAACCTGCACACTGTTCGTAAAGACGGTGCGAATGCGCCGGAAGAAGCCCGCCGCATTATTGAAGCGGGCGACCTTGAGAAAGAGCTGCGTTTGCGGCATTTGGAGAAGCAACGTAGCGTGCTCAAGCGCCTGCGTAATGAGCGCATAATCGACACGAATGTGCTCCACGCGATTCAGGAAATCCTGGATATTGAGGAGGTTCGCGTGCTCGGTCCGGTTGAGCTCGAATAGCTCACACTCCTACATGCGATACGTATGAGGCGAGGCGCCCCACCCCGGACAGCGGGGGAAGGGTGCCTCGTTACCTTTTATGTCCAAACCTCTAGACCCACCCCTACGTGGAGACGGTACAATACACTAGCCCGTTTTTCGCGCAGACCACGCTATTTACCGCGTCATTCACCGCGCACCGGGCACAACACAGACCAGAACCACAGGAATCTATGACACCTCAGCAGACTGAAAACACCGCACCCGAAAACGGTGCCTCTGAAAACAACGCGCCCAAAAACGGTGCCTCCAAAAACACTGCACCCGCCGCAGGACACGGCCCGCATGGTCCCCACGGCGCAAGCGAAGATCCGCAGAACATCTACCTGCTCAAAGACGCCCCCATCCTCAAGGCACTCCTCTCCCTCGGCGTGCCCATGGCCCTCGGCCTCGCCATCACCAGCATCTACAATGTGGTGAACTCCTACTTCGTCGGCCACTACGGTAGCGTTGAAGAGCTCGCCGCCACCGGCTACGGCGTGCCTGTCTTCGGCGTCATCATGGCAATTGCTGGCCTGTTCGGTCTGGGCGCCTCCACCCTCGCCTCACGCAAGCTTGGCGAAGGCCAGCCCGCCCACGAAATCCACCGCGTCACCTCCTTCGCGCTCTACTCGGCACTCGGTGTAGGCGTTATCGCGGCCGCTATCGGCTTCATCCTTGCCGACCCGATTACCGGCATCATGGGTGCCTCCGGCGGCTCCTACGAGCCGACCCGCATCTACGTGCACCTCATGTTCCTCGGAGCGCCCCTCGCAATTGGCATGTTCACCCTCGAACAGCTGGTCCGTTCCGAGGGCTACGCCAAGCAGTCCATGTACGGCATTATTGTCGGCACCGTCGTCACCTGCATCTTCGACGTGCTGTTCATTGCCATCATGGGCATGGGTATTGCCGGTTCCGGCTGGGCGATGCTACTGGCCAACGGTGCGTCCATGCTGTACTACCTGCTGTTCCTGATGCGTCAGAGCGAGAACTTCTCCGCGAACATCCGCGACTTCTCCCTCGACCCCGCCATCATTAAGCCCGTGGTTGCGGTCGGTGCCGCTGAGCTCATTCAGAGCCTGAACCTGATCTTCGCCGCCCTGCTGCTGAACAACCTCGCAGCCTCCTACGGTGACGACACCGTGGCGGCGTTCGGCCTGGCAATGCGCCTGAACATGGTGCCCGAAATGCTGTGTATGGGCCTGTGCATGGGTGGTATCCCGCTGTACGCCTACGCGTACGGTGCCCGCAACGGCGCCCGCGTGAAGCAGGCGCTGCGCACCGCAACGATCCTGTCGGTTATTACCTCCGCGGCCATCACCATTCCGGTGCTGATTTTCCGCCGCGAACTGCTTGCCGTGGTTGGTGATGAGCGTCTGGTCTCCACCGGTGAAGAGGTCCTGGTCGCGCTGATGCTCGCCGCCGTGTTCAACGCGGTCAGCATCGTGTTTGTGTCCTGGTTCCAGGCGGCCGGTAAGGGCGGCCCGGCGATGCTGATGACCCTCGGCATTGCGCTGCTGTTCTTCCCCGCCGTGTACTTCGGCAACATGTGGTTCGGATTTAAGGGCCTGACCTGGGCGTTCCCTTTCACCCAGGTGCTCGCCTGCGCGTTGGGTCTGGTGCTGTTCCTCGCCACGGGCGGTGCGAAGGTACCCCCGGCTGAGCCTGAGGTTGAAGCTGAAGGTTCTGAGGAATCTGATGCCCAGGCTGCCCAGGCTACCGCTGCACAGCCCGAACAGAAGGCATAATCCTCGGTCTGCAAAAACATAGCAAAAGCCCCGGCTCCATCAAAGGAGCTGGGGCTTTTGCGTTGGTTTCTACGCTAGTGGAGGCGCTAGTTCTTCCGCCTAGTTTTTCCACCACGAATCAAAAATCGTCACCGGGGTAGTGCGCTTGTGGCGGCTACGCAGGTAAATCTGCTCCAGCTTCGCAGCTGCCGCCTCGTCGATTTCCTTACCCTCCAGGTAGTCGTCAATCTGCGGGTAGGTCAGACCCAGCTCATCCTCATCGGTACGGCCGGGCACGCCGTCCAGCAGGTCAGCAGTCGGCGGCTTAGCCCACAGACGCTCAGACGCACCCAAAACACGCAGCAACAGCTGGTTCTGGCGCTTATTCAGACCAGCCAGCGGCAGCAGATCCGCGCCGCCGTCACCGAACTTCGTGAAGAAGCCGGTAATGGACTCCGCCGCGTGGTCGGTGCCGACCACCAGGTAGCCGGGGTCGCCAGCAATCGCGTACTGGGCGATCATGCGGGCGCGCGCCTTCACATTACCCTTGTTGAAGTCGCTGATCTGCTCGCCGGTCGCCTCAGTGTAGGCGCTGTCGAAACCGTCCACGGCTTCGGCAATGTTGAAGGTCAGGGAGCGGGTGGGCTGGATGAAACGTAGCGCCTCCTGCGCGTCCTCTTCGTCGTGCTGCACACGGTAGGGCAGGCGCACCGCCACGAACTCGGTGGTGCGGCCGCGCTCGTTGAGGCGGTCCACCGCCAGCTGGCAGAGGCGGCCCGCCAGGGTGGAGTCGATGCCGCCGCTGATGCCCAGTACCAGGCCGCGGCTTCCGGTGGCTTCCAGGTAGTCGCAGATGAACTGGATGCGGCGCTCCACTTCTTCGCGTGCCTGCTCTTCGGTCATGTTGGGCTTGACGCCCATTTCACGGATGATCTGTGCCTGTAATTCACGCATGACTTAAGTGTACGCTCCACCTTATAGCCTGTGCGGTGAACCGCCGAGGGAGGCGAGGTAGTGTTCCACACGGTCCGTTCAGCGTGGCGTACGCGGCGGGTTCAGTATCGTTTCAGCCCTGAAAATACACAGCATACTCACCGGTAAAAACCCTGTGTGACAACCCGTGCGGCTGTTAGCATGAACATACGGTTCAAATACCGTTCAAAATAGCCGGTGATGAGGGAAAACATCCACACACCCGCTACACCACAGAACACGTCAACCAAGGACGGTGAAGACAGCACCATGGCAAAAACAAAAACTGAACTCTACGACGAGCTCGTAGACATCGAAACCAGCCTCGAAAACCACCCGCTCACCTCGGGGAAAATAGCGGAGGCGAACATCATCGTCGAGCAGATGAAGGAGCAGGGCGCCACCCCGGAAGAAATCGATGAGGCGCTTACCGGGCAGGGGCTGCCCTCCCTTGTGGAGATAGGTAAGAGTACCTTGCTGCAGTCTTTTAGCCTCTGGAAGCTCAGTCACCGCAAGTCCAAGGTGGAAGCCGCCATTGAGAAAATCAACCGTAAAGAAGCCCGCCAGCGCTAACTAGCCCGCCTCGGGCAGGGTGAGGCAAACAAGTACCCCCGGCAGATGTGTACAGCATCTGCCGGGGGTATTTTTTCAAAGGAATATCAGTGGCTTAGTCTTTCAAAGACGCTCTCATAGCGGTCAACGAAGTCAGCCGCCGCGTTCAGAAGCTCCTCCTGATTGAGGGCATCCTGGATAGCTGACAGCGTCTCATCCTCGCCGTTCTGAACCTGTAACTCACGCATAAGTTAAGACTACGCCGCAGACATAACAGCCCACAGAAAAGGCCGTGCCGGGGCAGAAAACTCCACTCCGACACGGCCCTCACATCCGCATCCGACTAGCGGTTATTCAGCACACGCACGTTATAGCGGTGCAAGAACGCCGCCATCGCGCCACGCTCAATCGGCTGAACCGGACGGAACGAACCATCAGCCCAACCCGTCGTAATACGCTGCTCAGCCAGCCACGAAATCTCACGATAGAACTGGCTACCGGCTGACACGTCACTAAACGGCGACACCGCAGGAGCCGAATACGCCGGCGAACCCGCAAAACGGTAGAAGAACGCCGCCATAGCGTCACGGTTCACCGCAGCATTCGGACGGAACGTACCATCCGACCAGCCGGTCGTAATACCGCGAGCGCGCATCCACTCAATCTCCTTATAGAACGGGTGGTCACGCGGCACATCCTTAAAGCTCGGAGTGGACGGTGCAGTGAACTGTGGCGAACCCGCCATACGGTAGAAGAACGCCGCCATCGCGCCGCGCTCCACCGAACCGTTCGGGCGGAACGTGCCGTCCGGGTAGCCGGTCGTAATACGACGCTGAGCCAGCCAGTTAATGTCATTCACGAACGGATAGTCCGCCGGCACATCCTTGAAATGCGCGTTCTCGGCAGGAGCCTCGGAAGCCATCGATACAGGCAGAACCTGTGCGCGCTCACCGGCTGCACCGTTCACACCCGAGAGGTCACCGGTCGCATTGTGCAGGTGCAAGAACAGAGCCGACCCCTTCGCCTCCGCGCTACGGTGAGCCGTCAGAGCGGCACCCGGCGCATCCACGAACAGGTTCGGCACGCCCGCTGAATCGCCGCTGAACCACAGCTTCGGCGTCGCATAGTTGAACACCACCGAATCAGTCGTATCAACCACGGTCGTAGCGGAGAACGCACTAGAAGTGGTCACCGAGTACGAAATCTCAGTGGACTCGGCGTTCGGATCCAGACCCAGAACGCTCAGCGGAACAGTCATCACCAGGGTGTTCGAATCCATGATGTTGGTGTCCGTATCACCCCAGGTGCCGTTCAGCGGGTACAGGCCGTTCTCAATGGCCACCCACTTGCCGTTGCTGCGCTTAGAAACCTTCACCAGCGGGTAGTCCAGGCCCTTCTCACGCACCGTCTGCAGGCGGTAGTCGCTCGTGCCGTCCTTGTTGGTATCAACGAACACGTAGTAGGAGCCGCGCGGGGTCACCTCCTGCCAGTTACCCCAGGTGGAAATACCGAAGGACAGGCGCGCGTTAGAGGTGTCCGCACCGGCAGCCTTCAACTCAGCCACGTTCGAGGCGGCACCCACGTACTGCAGGTCCATGCGGGAATCCGAGCCGATACCCAGCTTCGCGGTCGGGATGCGCGGGCTCGAAGCGCCCAGCTCAAAAGCACCCAGCAGGGAGCGGTAACCGCCCTGATCCACCGCGGTACCCTGCAGGGTCAGGGTCTGCTCGGTCGCGCCGGAACCCTCCGCATCGAAGGCGATATCGGAGCCAGCCACACGCATCGCGGAGACAGGCTTCGGTGCCACATGCAGCGGCATGCGCAGGGTCTTCACCGTAGCCGAAGAGTCAGCATCGGTCAGGATCAGGCGGCCCGAAGCGCTCGCAATGTACTGGCGGGCGCCCGAAATGGTCACCGTACCGGTCGAGTAGTTCACCGAATCCTGGGTCGGGTACATGGACGGGTCGCGGGTCTTTTCCAGCTTCGACGGGTCAATACGCACGGTCACGGTGAACGTTGCCTTCTGGCCGGCACCCACAGACACCGACTGCGGGTAGGAGAACTCCACACCGGGGATGCTCGTGCTGCCCTCATAGTTCAGGGTGTAGGTGTGCGCCACCGAGTCGGTGTTCTCGACGCTCACGCGGTGCTGCAGGGTCTGCACGCCGGCGTTCGGGGTGTACTCGAGCACGCCGAAAGTGTCAGAAACCTGTTCGGGGCGTGCCGCGTTGAACAGCATGACGCGGTCAGCCACCGCCGCACGCGTGTTAATGCGGCCGGTACCCACACGATCCACCGCGTAGGGGTTGCCCCAGGCGTCCTGCATGTGGTGGTCGGCGGTGTTCATGATAGCGGTCTTAATCATGCGCGGACCGTACTCCGGGTGCGCCTGCATAATTAGCGCCGCAACACCGGCAACAAAGGGTGTGGACATGGACGTACCAGTCTTCACGCTCGAACCGGTGCCGCTACCAACCTCGATGGAGGAAATGTTCGTGCCCGGTGCCGCAACGTCCGGCTTGGTGATGCCGTGCGAACCGTGCAGGCCACGCGCGGTGGAGGTGTTCGCCTGATCCAGCTTGCCGTTGGGCACGCGGATCGAGTCGCGCAGGTTTTCGCCGAGCTGCAGGGTCAGCTCACCCGAATCAATCTGCGCGGAAAGGCGGTCCACCTGGCTCTTTGACAGACGCACGCCCGGAATGGAGGAGTTACCGCCGATAGCGGTGTCACCGACCTCAGTGTTCGAGGTGAGCACCACGCCGGTTGCACCCGCCGCCTGCAGGTTGTCGAAGCGCACCTTCGAACCGCACGGTGCGGAGCCGTCAGCGTCCGCCCAGTCGATGAGAGCCCACTTGCCCTTCAGAGCGGCGGCTTCCTCTTCGGTGAATGCTTCACAGCCGTAGCGGTTGCGGGAGGCGGCACGCACCACCGTGCCGCGCAGTTGCTCCTTGGTCGCCTTTGCGTAGTCGAAGTTCACCGAGTAGTCGCCGTAGGTGTCTGCCTCGTTCGCGGGGGCGAGAATCTTTACGCGGTCCACCAGCTGGGTTGAGCCGATGGAGTTCGCCACGGTCAGGCCGTAGGCGCTGGTGCCGGGGCCGCCCGAGTTGGAGTAGGTGTCGCCCACGGCGTTGTAGTTGTTGGCGTTACCCGCCGCAACCACGGAGAGGATGCCCTCGCGGTAGAGGGAGCCGACCGCGTAGTTCACGGTCTCATCGAACACGCCGAACTCGTTACCGAGCGACAGGTTTGCGATGTCGGCGCGGTCCGAGAAGTCGCCGTCATCGTTGGGGTCAAGCACGCGGTCTAGGCCCTTGGGGACGAACGCGGTAGTGCCCTTACAACCGAAGATGCGCAGGCCAATCAGCTGGGCGTCCGGTGCGGAGCCGGGGCCGATCTTCATGTCCTTGAGCTGCTCTTCGGTGAGCTTGGAGTAGTCGCCGTGGAAGGTCGAGCCGTCCGCGTTCACGCCGTAGCCTGCCGCTGTACCCGCCACGTGGCTGCCGTGGCCGCCGCAGTCAAGCGGGTTAGCATCCGGGCGTGGGGTGGAGGTCTCCTTCTTAGCGGAGTTGTAGTCGTCACCGACCAGGTCGTAGCCGCCGAGGAACTTCTTCGGATCGTAGCTGCCCTCGGGAATCGTGTCGGATGCCTTCGCCTTCTCGAAGGCCTCCTGCGTGCCGGGGCCACCCAAATCGGCGTGAGTGTAGTCGATACCGGTATCGAGCACGACAATCTTCACGCCTTTGCCGGTGTAACCGGTGGAGGCGGGGTTCGCCGGGCTCTTCGCCCACACGGAGAGCGTGTCCGTATCGAGGAGGGTGCCGCTGTTCTGCGGTGCCATGTCCTCAATGATGCTGATGCGTTCCACATCGTCACGGTTTGCGAGCGCACGAATCTGCTCGACGTTACCGTAGAGTGCCACGCCGCGCATCGTGTTGTGGGTGGTGTACAGGACCTGCGCGCCGGATTCCTTCGCCGCGGAGGCGCCCTGCTGCTGCACGCTGGCTCGGATTGCCTGCACCTGTGCTTGCGCGTTGACGGGTGCCTGCGCGCGGGAGCGGACCGCGTCCGGCTGGGTCTGGGCGTATGCGCCCTGGCCCTTAAAGCGGACGAACACGGCGCGTTCGCCGGTGGCGCCGTCCAGGCTGGGGGAGAGAACTTCGTTGTTGTTCTCGCCGGTGCCGGTGTCATGGTGGGGTGCGTCCCGGTCTGCGCCGTGTACTACGCCCGGTGCCGCGTAGGCGGCAGTACCGAACGGCAGGGCGGTCAGCCCGAGGGTGAGCCCCAGGGTAAGTGCGCCGCAGCTGCGTGCCAGCTGCTTGAGGCGGCCCGGCTGTGTGTGCCGGGCTGCTCGCGCGGGGGTAGCTTCAGGGAAGGTTGCCACTGAATGCTCCTTTTTAGTGATGGTGCGTTTCTTAGCGGTTTCTGTACCGAGGTTCTGCGCCGAGAGTTCTGCTCGGAGAGCTGTACGGCAAGGGTTCTGCACCGAGAGTGCTTCGGTGCGTCTCCAGTGCGTCTGTGTGGCGTGAACGTCAAGGTTCATGCCGCCTGGTGAAGAAACCTTCATTCATTGTCTCAACGATTCTTTATATAACCTAGTCAGACTCGTATTACGGAACATTACGCGTCAATAGAAAGTACTCGGCCACAAAAAAGGGAGCCGCACCGCCGCAGATAAACTGCAACGGCACGGCTCCCTCGGTACAACCTTGAGGTAAGCACCTACAGCGGTAGAACCTTACGAACCCTTAGATTTCAGGGCTTTCCTTCAGCACACCCGTGCTGTAGCGGTACACGAACGCCGCCATAGCGTCACGGTGTACCGGTTCCACGGGGCGGAACGAACCATCGGGCCAGCCGGTGGTCACGCCCTGCTCAGCCAGCCACGAAATTTCGCGGTAGAACTGCTTATCGGTCGGAACGTCCGTGAAACGAGCCTGCGCGGGGGCAGTGTACTCGGGCGAACCCGCGTAACGGTAGAAGAACGCAGCCATCGCGTCACGGTTCACTGAACCCTCCGGACGGTACGTACCATCGGGCCAACCGGTCGTGATGCCCTGAGCCTTCATCCACTCAATCTCCTTGTAGTAGGGGTGGTTGAGCGGAACATCCGAGAAGCTCGGGGTGGACGGTGCGGTGTACTGCGGCGAGCCGCTCATGCGGTAGAAGTACGCAGCCATGGTTGCACGGTCCATGTTGTTCAGCGGGCGGAAGGTGCCGTCCTGGTAGCCGCGGTCAATCTGACGGGCAGCAATCCACGTGATTTCACGGTAGAACTGGTTATCCGCCGGAACGTCGGTGAAGCGTGCATCGTGGATGGTGCGAGCCACCTTCACGACCTGCGCACGGTCGCCAGCGGCAACACCGTTAGCGGTCTTACGGCCGCTCAGGTCACCGGTCGCGTTGTGCATGTGCAGGAACAGAGCCTGACGCTCCTTGTTGTTGTTCTTGCGGTGAACGGTCAGCTGACCGCCGTCACGGTCCACGAACAGGCCGGGCACGCCCGACTCCTCACCGGTGAACCAAACACCGGGGTTGAAGGGGGAGTACTCGATAGCCGAGGTGGTGTCCACGTAGGGGTTGCCATCGTTGTACCAGGTGTCGGTCTGCACCGTGTACTTGATGGTCTGAGCCTTCTCAGCGGTCAGGCCCAGGTCCTTCAGCGGCACACCCAGAATCATGGTGTTGGTGTCCATGATGTTGGTGTCGGTGTCGCCCCAGGCACTGTTGAGCGGGTAGCGAGCCACCACGGTGGATGCGTTACCGGAGATGGACCAGACCTTCACCAGCGGGTAGTCCAGACCCTTCTCGCGGGTCACTTCCAGAACGTAATCTGCGGCAGAGTCGTTGTTCGTATCGATCTGCACCTGTACCTGACGGCCCCAGTGCATGCTGTCCCAGGTGCCCCAGGTCGAAATACCGAAGAACAGAGAACCATCGTTCGGGTTCTTGCCGGCAGCCTTCAACGCCGGAGCGTCCGAGGCGGCACCCACATACTGCAGGTCAACAGACTGGTTTGACGGCAGCTTCAGCTGACCGGACGGAATACGGTCGCTGACCGCACCCAGCTCAAACGCACCCAGCAGCGAACGGTAACCACCCTGGTTCAGGGTCGTACCGCGCAGAGTCACCGTGGACTCCTTATCGGCAGTGCCCTTGTAATCAATGCGGGACGCATCAACGCGCATCGCGGAGACAGGCTTCGGTGCCACGTGAATCGACTGGCGGATCGCCTCGCGGCCATTCTCAGAGAAAATCAGGCGACCAGAAGCGCTCGCAATGTACTGGCGCTTACCAGCAGCCAGAGTCTTACCGGTCGTCCAGTCCTGAGCAACGTGGTCCGGGCTCATCGCCGGGTCCATGGTCTTCTCCAGCTTGGACGGGTCAATACGCACGGTCACGGTCACGTTCTTACGCTCACCGGCACCCACGCTCACCTGCTGCGGGTAGGAGTACTCCACGCCCGGGATGGTCGTGCTTGCCTCGTAGCTCAGAGTGTAGGTGTGAGCCTGTGAATCGGTGTTGTCCAGAACGATTTCACGCTGAACAGTCTGAATACCCGAATCGGGGGTGTACTCCAACACACCAAACGCGGTTGAAACACGCTCGGGGGTCTTCGCATCGTACGCGATAACCTTCGCGTCCACGGCGGCGCGAGCATTCACCATGCCCGTACCCACACGATCCACCGCGTACTGCGCACCCTGCTCATTCTTGATCGGGGTGGACGCGCCGTTCATCAGCGCAGCCTTAATCATCTGCGGGTTGTAATCCTGATGCGCCTGCATCACCAGAGCGGCAACACCGGCAACATGCGGGGTCGCCATGGAGGTACCGGTGAAGGAAACACCCTTATTACCCATACCCACAGCGGCAGACACAATCTCAGTACCCGGCGCCGCAAGGTCAGGCTTAATGAAGCCGTCAGAACCGTGCTGACCGCGAGCACTCGAAGAATTCAGATCAAAAGCGTGCGAGTGGGAGCTACGACCCGAAGCCTTGTAGTCCAGGTTCATCTCAACGGTCACCGGACCGGCAGCCAGAGCCTTCTCCAGGTCCTTCGTCGAAGAAGCAGTCAGACGCAGACCCGGAATAGTCGCATTACCACCAATGCCGATCGTGTAGCGCTCAGCCTTACCGGCCATCACCACGCCAACACCGCCGGCAGCCTGAACGTTATCGAAACGCGTCTTCGAACCGCACGGGAACGTCAAATCGTCCTGATCCCACTCGAAGTAAACCCACTTACCCTTCAAAGCCTTCGCCTCTTCAGCGGTGAAAGCCTCGCAAGCGTAACGGTTACGCTTCGGCGCGGCAACAACCTCGCCGCGCAGCTGATCAGCGGTAGCCTTCGAATAATCGAAGTTCACCGAATAATCACCCTGCAACCACTCCAAACCAGTCTTCGTGGTCACGCGGACACGGTCAATCGGCTGAGTGGAGCCGTAGGCGTTCGCCACCGACAGTGCGGCAGCCGCATTCGCGGGGCTACCCGAATCAGAGTAGGTGTCACCCACACCGTTGTAGTTATTGGCGTTACCGGCAGCGGCGACAGTGAACACACCCTGGCGCGCCATCGTATTAATCATGTACGACTCAGGGTCGTCAGCCGGGGCGAATTCGCCACCGAGCGACAGGTTCACGATGTCGGCGCGGTCAGAGAAATCACCGTCACCATTCGGGTCCATCACGGTATCAAGCGCCTTCATCACAACACTCGAATTGCCGTAGCAACCGAACACGCGAATCGCCAAAATCTGAGCATCAGGAGCAGTACCGGGGCCAATGGACATGCCCTTCAGCTGCTCCTCCGTCAGGTTCTTGTAATCGCCACGGTAAGTCGTACCGTTCGCCGTCACACCATAACCGGCGGCAGTACCCGCCACGTGGGTGCCGTGACCGCCAGAACCGAAACCATCCGGACGGCAGTCCAGCGGGTTATTATCCGGCTGCGGAGTTGACTTCTCAGGTACCGACGCATTGTAGTCATCACCGACCAGGTCAATGCCGCCAATGAACTTATTACGATCAATCAGACCCGAATCAGCGGACGGAAGCTCCGTCATCGCCTTAGCCTTCAGGTACGAATCCACCGTACCCGGGCCACCAAAATCAGCGTGCGTGTAGTCAACACCGGAGTCAACAATCGCAATCTTCACGCCCTTACCCGTGTACCCCGTATTTTCACGAGTCCACGTAGCAAGAGTCTTCGTATCAATCTCGCTACCGGAGTTCATGCGTTCCTTCGCGATAATCGGCGAAATACGCTCCACATCCGGGCGCTCCGCCAACGCACGAATCTGCGCAGCATCACCAGTAATCGCCGCACCACGCATAGCATTATGCGTGGTGTACATCAGCTTCGAACCAGAAGCGGCCGCCACAGACTGAGCCTGCGACTGCACCTGGGCTGCAATAGCCTGCACCTGCGCCTGACGGTTCGCCGGCGCCTCCTTACGTGCCAGAACAGGCGCGGACTGGGTCTGCTCATACGCGCCCTTGCCCTTGAACTGCACGTACACGGTGATCTGGCCTTCAGCCTTCTGCAGACCCGGGCTGATACGCGAAGCAGCGTTACCGGATGCGCTCGCAGTACTTCCTTCGACCTGCTGGGGGCTCTGAGCGTGAGCTGCAGAGAAAGTGGCGGGAACGCCGAGAGTAAGGGCAAGAGCCGCACTCAAACCGGTCGCACCGACAGCCTTCATTCTGCGGCGTGGCGCATGAGGCGTTGTCATGGAATCCTCCTTCGGATTATCTGTTTTTCGATAGTGCTGTGTGCTCTGTGGTTGTATATCGGTGATGTGCGGAGGCGGCCCCACCGGCAGACGACGAGTGAGTGCGTCCGCCGGTGAAACCGCCACCAAAACTTGAGAGACTCCGGAACTTAAGAGGCACCGGGATCTTCAGGCCCCGGAGCCTGCCGGTTCCGGGTGTCCCTCCCACCCCATGCAGGGGGCAGGAGGGAACCCGAACTGTTCGCTAACGGTTCACTACCGTCTAGCGGCCGGCCTGGTTAGCAACCTTCTCGGTGTAGCGGTAGATGAACGCCGCCATCGCATCGCGGGCAATGGGGGTTACCGGGCGGTAGGTGCCGTCCGGCCAGCCGGTGCTGATGCCCTTCGAAGCCAGCCACGTGATTTCACGGTAGAACTGGTTATCGGTAGACACGTCACTGAAGTGGCTGGTCGCGGGCAGATCCACGTGCGGGGAACCCGCCGCACGGTAGAAGAACGCAGCCATGGCGTCACGGTTCACCGGTGCGGAGGGGCGGAACGTGCCGTCCGAGTAGCCGGTGGTGATGCCCTGAGCCTTCATCCACTCAATTTCCTTGTAGAAGGGGTGCGTGGTGGGCACGTCCTTGAAGCTCGGAGTGGAGGGGGCGGTGAACTGCGGGGAACCCTGCATGCGGTAGAAGAACGCCGCCATCGCGCCACGTTCCACGGACTCCAGCGGGCGGTAGGTGCCGTCCGTGTAGCCGGTGGTGATGCCGCGCTGAGCCAACCAAGAAATCTCGGTGTAGAACTGGTCGGTGTTCTTCACATCGGTGAAGCGGGACGGAGTGATGTACTCGGTCTGCTGCTCCTTGATGTTCAGCACCTCGGCGCGGTTGCCCTTGGCACCGTTGGTGCCGGAGAGGTCGCCGGTGCCGTTGTGCAGGTGCAGCAGCAGCGCCTTGGCGGGTGCGCCGGACTCGCCAAGTGCGGGGATCGCGTCAGCGGAGCGGTGCGCCGTCAGGGTGGTGGTGGAGGCATCCGGGTGGAGGCCAGCCACGGCGGAGGAGTCACCGCTGAACCACAGCTTGGGGCTGAAGGGGCGGTACTTGATCCAGCCGGTTTCGCTGACGTTACCCCACTCGTACTGGGTGGTTGCGCTAACTCGGTACTGGATGTCCGGGTTGTTTGCGCTGGTCAGGCCCAGGTCCTTGAGGGGTGCACCCATGATGAGGGTGTTGGTGTCCATCATGTTGGTGTCCACATCACCCCAGGCACCGTTGAGCGGGTAGTAGGCGAGCTCAACGAGGTTGCCGTTCTTGTAGCCGTAGAGGCGAACCAGCGGGTAGTCCAGGCCCTTAGCGCGGTCGGTGACCAGCTTGTAGTCGGCGCGGTTGTTGCCGTCAGTGTCGATTTCTACGGTGAAGGTGTTCTCGTAGGAGACAACATCCCAGTTCGCCCAGGTGGAGATACCGAAGCGCAGGGTGCCGTCATCGGCGTTGCCGCCGGCAGCCTTCAGTGCGGGCGCATCCGAGGAAGCACCAACGTACTGCAGGTTCGCCTTAACGTTGCTGTTCAGCGACAGCGAGGTGGGAGCTACACGGTCCACGCTCGCACCGTACTCGAAAGCGCCAAGCAGGGAGCGGTAGCCACCCTGGTTGACCTCGGTGCCGCGCAGCGAAATCTGGGACTTGGTCCAGCCGGTGTCTGCCTTCTGTGCCTCGTCGCTAGAGGGCTTCTGGGCGAAGGTGACGGTGTCTTCGGCAGCGTGCATGGTGCTCACGGGCTTGGGCGCCACGTGGATGGGCAGGCGCAGTGCCTTGGTGCCGTCTTCAGTGAGGACGAGTCGGCCGGATGCGCTCGCAATGTACTGACGGTACTGTGCGGGAACGGTTTCCTTGCCGGTGTAGTAGTCAGTTGCGTTCTGGGTTGCGTCCATTGCCGCGTCGCGGGTCTTCTCCAGCTTGGACGGGTCGATGCGCACGCTCAGTTCGAACTTCTTAGTTTCACCGGGTGCGAGGGTGACCGAGGAGGGGAAGGAATATTCCACGCCGGGAATATTAGTGCTTTCAGCGTAGGACAGGGCGTAGGTGTGTGCCACGGAATCGGTGTTCTCGACCGTCACCTCGCGGGTGAGGGTCTGAACGCCCGCATCCGGTGCGTACTCAAGCACGCCAAAGCTCAGGGACACGGTACCGCTCTTGTCAGCGTTGTAGACGAGGGACTTCGACTGCACGGCAGCGAGGGTGTCGACTCGTCCAGCACCCACACGGTCCACCGCGTATGCGGCACCGGATTCGGTGCGCACATCGTGGGTGGCGGTGTTCATGAGGGCGGACTTGACCTGTGCGGGGGTGTAGGTCGGGTGGCTCTGCATGACCAGTGCAGCGGAGCCGGTAACGTAGGGTGCCGCCATGGAGGTGCCGCTGAAGGTCACGGAGTTGTTACCGGTCGCTACCGCCGCGGAGGTGATGTACGAGCCGGGTGCCGCAATGTCGGGCTTGGTGTAGCCGTAGCTGCCGTGGAAGCCGCGGGCACTCATGGGGTTCAGCTGATCCAGCTTGTCGGTGTCCACGCGCAGGGAGGACTTCAGGTCGTTGCCGAGGCGCACGGTCAGGGGCTTGCCTGCCGCTTCTGCTGCGGTGATCTGTGCGCGCAGGTCCTTAGCGGCGGATGCTGCCAGGCGGAAACCGGGCAGGGTGTCGTTACCGGCAATACCCAGGCCGGGCTCTTCGTCATGGCCTGCAAGCAGTACGCCCTTGGCGCCTGCCGCCTCCAGGTTGTCGAAGCGCACCTTGGAGCCGCAGGTGAGGTCACCGTTAGCTTCAGCCCAGTCGATGAGCACCCACTTGCCCTTTACAGCTGCCGCTTCAGTAGCGCTGAGGGCGTTGCAGGCGTAGCGGTTGTTCTCGGAGATTGCGGTGACTTCACCGGTGAATTCCTTGCTACCTGCCTGTGCCCAGGGGTAGGAGACGCTGTAGTCGCCGCGTACCTTGCGGGTGGTGCCGGTGGCGGGGTCGGTCAGCTCTGCAGCATCGACGGCGCGGGTGGAGCCGTAGGCGTTAGCCACGGTGATTGCGCTGGATGCGGTGGCGGGGTGACCCGAGTTGGAGTAGGTGTCACCGCGCAGGCTGTAGTCGTTGGCGTTACCCGCGGAGATGACGGAGAGCACGCCGGCGCGGGTGAGCGCGTCAACGGCGTAGGCTTCGGGGTCGTCCTGCGGGGAGAATTCGCCGCCGAGGGACATGTTGACCACGTTCGCGCGGTCGGAGAAGTCGCCGTCACCGTTGGGGTCAAGGGTGCGATCGAGCGCCTCAATGACGACGTTGGTGCTGCCGCTGCAACCGAAGACGCGGAAGGCGTAGATTTCAGCCTCGGGGGCAACACCGGGGCCGATCTTCATAGTCTTGAGCTGCTCTGCGGTGAGCTTGCTGTAGTCACCGGTGAAGGTGCTGCCGTCGGCGTTCACGCCGTAGCCTGCCGCGGTGCCCGCCACGTGGGTGCCGTGGCCGCCGGTGGTGCAGTCGAGCGGGTTGCCGTCGGGGGTTGGGGTGTTGGTGCCGTCGTAGGCGTCACCAACGAGGTCGTAGCCGCCAGCGACCTTGGTGCGGTTAATGAGTCCGGAGTCTGCGGAGGGCAGCTCGGTGAGCTTGGATGCCTTCTCGTAGTCTTCGAGCTTGCCGCTACCGCCGAAGTCGGTGTGGGTGTAGTCGATACCGGAGTCGATGACGGCGATCTTCACGCCCTTGCCGGTGTATCCGCCCGCGCCGGCGGGGTTGGTGGTGCCGGTCCAGGTGGCGAGGGAGCCTGCGTCAACGGCGGCGCCCGCGTTCTGGCGGTACTTGGGTAGGATGGGCGAGATTTTCTCTACGTCGGAGCGGTTGGCGAGTGCCTTGATGGACTCGGCGTCACCGCGCACTGCCACGCCGCGTACCGCGTTGTGGGTGGTGTAGAGGACCTGCGCGCCGGACTGGCTGCTGACCTGCTGTGCCTGGCTCTGCACCTGGGAGGCGATGGCTTGCACCTGCGAGCTGCGGTTGACGGGTGCCTGCGTGCCAGCGAGTACGCCTGCGGGCTGGGTCTGCTCGAATGCGCCCTTACCCTTGAAGCGGACGAAGGCGGTGACGGTGCCGCTGGCGTTCTTCATGCTTTCGCTGAGTACCTGCTTGACGGCGTCGGGGTCTTCTGCGGCGTGGGCGGTGGTGCCCAGTGCTGCGAGGGGGCTCAGCGCCATGCTGAGGGTGAGTAGCCCGCTGCCGATTCGGCGTCGGTGCGACCGGCCGCGGGGGTTTGGGGAGGCGGTGTGTTGCACGGTGCTCCTTTGCTTGGCTCCCACAGTGTTGGGGGAGGCTGGTGTGTTTTTTCTGGTGGGTTCTAGATGAACTTGAACACACTAGATGTGAACTAGGATACACCTCAAAATGGCTTGTGAAGCGTTTATTACTTCTAAATGCATCAAATTGTGGACATGTTCGACCCTTTTCTTTTTCATGCTTTTCATTCGCGCTCGGGCTCAGCTTCTTTTCAGGTTGGGTTGTTAGTGTAAAACCATCTATTGAACATCTATCAAAAATGCTGGTGTACGAATGCACCCCGCTCGACGGTAGTTCACCTGCGACATTGCTGTATTGCACTGATGAGGAGGAATCATGACCGCCGATAAGAATCAGCCCATCGAAAACCAGTCTGTTTCCCCTCGTCAGCGTGTTTTGAAGGTGGCGCCGCAGGTTATTTACGGTCGTCCCGATCCAGATCTGATGCGCATCCACGCGGACGATGTTCAGGGAACTCTCCCCAATGGAGAATCGCCGGAGGAACACGGCGGTGAGCTGGTCGGCTACAGCCCCGTGCCGGTTCCTGACCGCAAGCCGGACACTGGCAGACGCGTGGTGGAGGCGCTGGCGTACCTAGCGTTGGCTATCGTGGCGGATCCTTTCGCCTATATACTGGCAGGTCCTATTCTGGGCGAAGAAACCCTGGAATCTCTTTTTGTGGCATCCCTAGGATTTTTGATACTAAGCATCGGTATTCTTCCGCTGGTACTGTTCATTTTCTCCCTGTGGGCTCTCATCAATTTCTTAGGTGTGATGGTGCAGCTCATCTGGAGGCGTAAGGCCGAGGAGAAACTCACGTTCCGGCTGGTGTACGAGTGCGCCCCGCCCTCTGAAACAAACCAGGAGGGCGACGCTTCGCCTCAGCAAGATGATGGTATCGACCAACCGGTGATGGACCCTGGCCCCCTGCCCACTTCGTCTCAGAAGGGGAATGCGCGGCTTTTGTTCTTTGCCGTTTCCGTCCTGAATCCGTATATTGCGGCGGCGATTCTCTCCATTGCGGGCCTGTTCGGGGATGGGTCACTCGTCGCAGCTCTCTTTGTGACGGTGAATCAGGTGAGCGCAGGGCTCATGGGGATCCCCGGCATCATCTGGTGTATGGCGTGGATTCTGAGCCTTGTGCGGCTTAACGAATCGGACGAGGCTTAAGCAGATGAGCCCCCGCGTACTGAACACACACTTTAGACAACACAACAGACACATAACAGCAGACAAGCATTGGAGGAGGTTGCCGTGGCGGAGCATAGCGAAGCACCGAAAAACCCGCAGAACCCGACCGAGAAGAGCGATGGTAAGTATCAGCCCCTGTGGGATACGGATCAGCCCGCCCCCGATTACTCGGCTTTGCTGCTTCATGGAACGCCGGTTGCCGCGCCGACCGGGGAGATTCCCGAGCCGGTGAAGGAGGTCCTGGCGATACAGAAGGCTCGTTCTGCATCCGCGCCTGCCGATACGGTTACACCCGCCCTGACAGCGCCCAGTCCCGCTGTGCCCGATTCTGCAGCGCCCGCTCTGTCGGTTTCTGCTCCCGCACCCTCTGCGCAGGCTGCAAACTTTTTCCCGTCGGCGACAGGGCACCCGGTGCTGAACCGACCGCTGTACGGTCGCCCGGGCCCTACGATGCGCCGAATGTCCCCCATGGGCACGGATACTGCTGCATCTGCAAACCAGCAGGCGCCGTCCGCGTTCCCCTCCTGGTTGGGCGAGAAAGTAGAGGGTGCGCCTCGACCTATCGGGTACATCCCTGCGGCACCGGTTGCGGGCAAGGTGAGCGGATCAGACCTGTGGAAGAAGGCCTGGCCTGAGCTCATCGCCCTCTTTTTCATTGGTGTGGTGTTTAATCCCCTGACTTATATTTTCTTGGCTTCTAGCACCGGGGTTTCTGGCGCTGGTGGTTATGTCTTCTACATCTTCTTGATGATTACCACAGTGACTTTTGGTCTTCCCCTGTTCCTGTGGATTAGCGCGCTGATTTATACGCTGTACCGGCTCGATCGGAAGCGCCAGGAATTGAAGCAGGAGGCCATGCCGCTTGGGCAGTTCTGGTTCTATCTGGTGTACGACCGTCTGCCCAAGAACGCCGAGGAAATGCAGGAAATCCTGGGGGCAACGTCTTCGATGTCCTCTGCGGCGGCGGCTCCCACCCCTGCGCCGCCGAACGCCCCAAACCACACGGATGCATCATAAAAGATTCCTCTGAATACCCCAGCTCCCGTAGTGCTGACCCCCGGCAGTGTTAACACTTCAGTGTTAGCGCTTGTTCGGGGGTTTTTCTCAGCTTTCGTTCGGTAGGTTTCAAGGGAGTGCCCAGCGCACGCTGGTACGGTGGTGCCGCTAGGAGTATGTCTGGTAAACAAAGGAGACGACCATGACAGACCGCCCCACTGCAAAGAATGAAGCCGCAAAGAATGAAGCCGCAAAGAGGGAAACTGCAAAGAAGGAAGAGGCGTACCAGCCCCTCTGGGACACCGACCAGTCCGTCCCGGAATACATGGCGCTACTCATGGACCAGCAGTCGTCGACAGAAGACGCTGAGCTATATGAAGAATCCGACGACGAAGAGCTAGAACACCCCGACCCCGATTATGAATACGTCTACCCGGGTGCCCCCAAGCGCTACGACTCCGCTCGGAAGAACTTAGAAGACTTAGAAGATGAAGACGCTGAGCATGAAGAGGGCGAACCCGAAGACTCCCACGACGCCGACGACATCGACGAGCCGGAAGACACCCCAGAAGATACCACAGAAGACACTCACGAATCTCGCAAGGACGAGGAGGCGAACCACCCGGTAGTGCTCGCCTCCACTGAACAGGCTCAGCAAGAGCAGGCCCAGGCTATGCAGGCTCAGGCAACGCACGCCTACGGCGAGTACGTTCGGCTGGAACACCTCGGTCTGCATCCGGGCGCTATTCTGCCGGTTATTCCTGAGCCGTTCTTCGGCATCCCCGACTCGGAACTTATCGAAATGCGCCTGCTGGACCGCTCGCTTGAATCCTCCGCGCCCATGCAGGCGTGTGCTGTCCACCTGAACCCGGTCAAGATTGAGGAGAACCCCGTATCGCGGGCGGCCAAGCAGCAACCGGTGGGCTATGTACCCATCAATAATCCGTTTGCTGGCTCCAACATTGAAGAGATCGAGAGTCAGCGCACATTCTGGAAGACCGTGCTTATTGTCCTACTGATACTGAACCCGTTTGTGCTGGTTCCTTTGGTGAGCATGTTCGATTCTAGTGCCGGCATGTCGATGTTGCTCTTCTTCATCACTATCGGTGTGGGATCATTTTTGGTGGTGCCGATTCTGTGGATTGTGGGTATTGTTCAGGCGGTGAAGCATAAGAACCGGCTGAGGGAACTCATCCAGAAAACAAAGACGACACATGCCGAGTTCTGGTACTACCTGGTGTACAACCGCCTGCCGGACGACTACACGGGCATCAACGGCTACACGAAGAAACAGGGTTTTTTCGATGAGTATGAGGCGCTGAAAAAGCAGGAACGCGCAAAGCTACGCGAGCCTGCAGCACAGCGCGAGCCTGCCGCGCTACATAAGCCCGCCGCGCATCCTGGCTCACCCGGTGTAGAGAAACAGGGCTAGACCCCGAAGCATGCCGCCCAGAACCGTATAACGCCCTGCCCCTCCACGCACATATGACCGCGTGGAGGGGCAGGGCGTCTTTTTCTTGTCATATTCGGGTTTCTTCGCCTGCTGTCCGGCGAGGGTTAATATTCCATTTACCTTGCCTTGATAGGGTGAAACCATCACGAGCGTTGCGACCTGGCAGAGCGAGGCGGGCACCCGCCGAAAACGGCGAGTTAGCCTGCCGCCGCGCCTCAACGATTAGCCGCACCTCAACGATTAGCTGTATCCACTCATCGATAGATTAAGGAAAAGAAAGATGTCCCAGAACCCGAACCCTGAACAGTACAACCAGTACTCCCAGCAGGCACCCTCCTACTCGCAGGCGCCGGGTCAGCAGCCCAACGGTTACGTAGTCTCCTCCAAGGACGACCAGAACATGGCGATGCTCGCGCACCTGGCTTCTGCAATTCTGTCTCTGCTGTCCTTCGCAACCGCAAGTATTCTCGCGCCGCTGGTCATGTGGTTCATCTACAAGGACAAGCCCGGTTACTCCTTCACTAAGGAAGCATCCCGCCGCGCGTTCAACTTCAACTTCTCCCTGTGGGTCATCAGCATGGCTTCCTGGCTGCTGATTATTCTGACCTTCGGCATCCTGGGCATCATCCTGTGGGTCGTCCCGATGGTTGTGGCTATCCTGATGGTTATCTTCCACAGCCTGGCTGCTATGGCCGCAAACCGCGGTGAGCAGTACACCTACCCGATGACCTTCATCGAGATCATCAAGTAGTCTTCATCAGCTCATACCGGTAGCGCCCCCGTCCGAATATCGGATGGGGGCGTCGCCGTGCCCCGTGAGGCTCACCGGCACCGGATCCGGAACGCCTACCGCCCCGTCACACGGGACTTAAAGGGACGGGCACGGTATCATTAGAAGAGGTATGCCTACCCGGATCATGAGGCGGTAGGTCGCCGCCGCGCCGTGAAATCCGGTGCGTATCTTCAAGGCTTTCAAGGAGCACAAAATGTCAGCTGTCGTGATTGTGGGCGCCCAGTGGGGCGATGAGGGTAAGGGTAAGGCAACCGACCTGCTCGGCCCCCGCGTAGACTACGTGGTCAAGCCCAACGGCGGTAACAACGCCGGTCACACCGTGGTGGTGAACGGCCAGAAGTTTGAGCTGAAGCTGCTGCCCGCGGGTATTCTGAGCGAGAACGCCGTCCCCGTGATTGGTAACGGCGTGGTTGTTAACCCCGAGGCTCTTTTCGCTGAGATTGACGGCCTTGAGGCCCGCGGCGCTGACACCTCCCGCCTGAAGATTTCCGCTAACGCACACCTGGTCGCACCCTACCACCAGACCATGGACAAGGTGACTGAGCGTTTCCTCGGCAAGCGCGCTATCGGCACCACCGGCCGCGGTATCGGCCCGACCTATATGGATAAGGTTGGCCGCCTCGGCATCCGTGTTCAGGACATCCTGGACGAGTCGATCCTGCGTCAGAAGGTTGAAGGCGCACTGCGCCAGAAGAACGAACTGCTGGTGAAGGTCTACAACCGCCGCCACGTTGAGGTTGACGAGATCGTTGAGTACTTCATGTCTTACGCTGAGCGTCTGAAGCCGATGATTGTGGACACCACCCAGCTGCTGAACAAGGCACTGGACGAGGGTAAGACCCTGCTGATGGAGGGCGGCCAGGCAACCTTCCTGGACGTTGACCACGGCACCTACCCGTTCGTGACCTCCTCCAACCCGACCTCCGGCGGCGCGTGCGTCGGTTCGGGGGTGGGCCCGACCCGCATCTCCCGTGTGATTGGTATTCAGAAGGCGTACACTACTCGCGTGGGTGCTGGCCCCTTCCCGACTGAGCTGTTCGATGAGATGGGCGAGTTCCTGCGCACCACCGGCGGCGAGTTCGGCGTGAACACTGGCCGCCCGCGTCGTTGCGGCTGGTACGACGCCGTGCTGGCGCGTCAGGCTGTGCGCATCAACGGTTTCACCGACCTGTTCATCACCAAGCTGGACGTGCTGACTGGCCTGGATAAGATCCCGGTCTGCGTGGCTTACGACGTTGACGGTGTGCGCCACGACGAGATGCCTATGACTCAGACTGAGTTCCACCACGCTAAGCCGATTTTCGAGTACTACGACGGCTGGACCGAGAACATTTCGGATGCGAAGAGCCTGGATGAGCTGCCCGAGAACGCCCGTAAGTACGTGCTGAAGCTGGAAGAGATTTCCGGTTGCCGTATCTCCGCGATTGGTGTGGGCCCGGATCGTGACCAGACCATTGTGGTTCGCGACCTCATCAACGAAGACTAAAAACTGACGCGAAGGACCCCTGGCGAGGCTTTAAATGCCTCATCGGGGGTCCTTTTAGCTGCGATAATTTGTAACATACTGTCTTATTTAGGGCACTATTTTGAATTAGTGTCATTCTGACGTTGATAAATGCTTATAGTAATGAGTAGACTTTTCTGTAGTCAGGGTTAAATAATTATCTAATATGAGGTTTATCTTTAAATGAATAAATCCAAAAACCATAAATATGGATAAAATTTATTTCGCGTGAGTGATAAGATTAAAACATCCAAGATATACCGCATCGGTATACAGGATTTAAGTGCTAATGCGTCATAAAATACTTATGCGCTGGATGCATTTAATATGCTCACTCAACACGATTGGAGACAGCGATGTCTGCATTATCGCGCCGCTCAATGATTGCTGGCGCCGCATTGTCAGTTCCGTTTACCTCAGCAATGGTATATGCTGATGCGCATGCTGATGAAGTTCAAGGTGGAATTACTCCGCAAAATCACACGAAAAACTACATTAATCTCCTGAGTAATCCGCAGGTGAAAGCTGATGGGTCTCAAGATTGTACTCAGGCCATTAATGATGCAGTAAGGACTTTGGCTTCAGCTGGAGGTGGAGCTCTAGAAATTCCTGCTGGAAAGTACAGGGTCAGTGCTCCTTTTATTCAGCTACTTGACCGGGTTGAAATCTTTGGGCATGGTAAGGCCACACAGATTATTGCTCATCCTGGCGGTGGCCTAGTGCAGAAGGACGAAGACGAAGCGGAGTGTGTTGGTGTTTTCCACGTTGGATCTTACCTTGTTGCTGGACCGGAAAAGCCAAAGCCAGGTGATAAGGGGGCTAATCAGTGGTTCTCTGAGGCTCCTATGCGTTTTGGGGTTCGTGATTTAGTTATTCGTACGAATGCTGATAATGTTCGTCTAAATAGGGACGACCCTTATAGTCGGGCTCGGCATACTCCCATTATGAAGGGTGTTGCGGGAGTTATTTTGCATACGTACTATGCAAATGAAAACTATCGACCTGAGCCTGAAGCAGTTGCGACACTAGAGAACCTGGAAATCTGGGATACAGATATGGGAGTTGCTATTTTGGGTCTCAATGATCGTGCTATGAAGGTCCATGACATTCGCGTGCGTATGACGTGGAGGCAGGGATTCCTTGTGGGTAAACCTATTGGTCATAAGGCAATTAATGTGGATGGTATCGGTGCAGCTGATAATAAGTTCAGTATGTTGGATGTATCCGACGCCAATAAGTGTGGCAGGAATTATGCCGGTATTGAGGTCTACGCTTCGCAGTGTAAGTTTTCGCAGTCAACGAGTTGGTATAACCACCGGTATTCGTTTGGGGATTCGCTGTATCAGTCGCGTCAGGAGGGAAAGCCGCATTACGCATATGCTGGTAAGGCTGGTGCAGGGTGGTATGTTGCGGCAAGTCGTAATATGTTCATCGGATGCACTGCTCAAGAAAATGGAGGTCATGGCTGGGTGTGTGATTTTGAACGTAATATCTTTGATGGTTGCATTGGCGAATCATCTAGCTATTTCAGAACAGTTCATGGCAATGCTCAAAATAATCAAGCAGCCAATTGGTATATCAGCAATTGGTCGCATGAATGTAAATTTATCTCTCCACGTTCCGATAATCCCCATAAAGTAGGTGACAGCGATGTAAAAGAGGAGAAAAATGTACGTGCTGCACGATGGGGTTTCTACTTTGAGAGTAATTGTAGGGATATTGTGGTAGTTGGTGGTGATGCCTACGATGAGCATCGTAAGAAGCATCCTGAGAATTACTCATGGAAAGTTCACTTTGGCCCGTGGCGTGCAGGGTATATGGATGTCACGATTAATAACTTTGTCATGCGGTACGGAATGCATGACATTGAAGAAGAAGTTAAAACTAACCCGAAGAAATATACAGATATGCAAAAATATGAAATGAATAAATATCTGGGTACTAACGTTGAATTTTAATATATAAAAGATAGGCTCTGAAATTATCAATATTCAGAGCCTATCTTTATTTTTTATAACTTATAAAATTCCGCGCTCGTCAAGATCTCGCAAAACAGATAGAAATGTCATGAATTTAACATCACTGTCATATCCACACTGAGGTGTCCAACCCAGCCAGCTATATGCTTTATGCATATCTCCGCCCTCTTTCACACAACGCTTGAAATCCTCGGGGACGGGGGTAAGGTCCACCTGAGGTTTGCCGTACATCCGGTATAGGAAGAGAGCCTCAGTCGCCTCATAAGCTACCTCGTTGTAGTGGAACTTTCCGTCTCCCCATCCGCTGCTGATACCTTCACGAGTAGCCCAGATAGCAATAGGGTAGTGCGGATCATTGACCGAGATATCGCTGTACGGTGAAGTAGCAGGAAGATCCTTAACCACGGGCCTGCCCTTCACATGGTACAGAAACTCAAGAAGCTGCCCACGAGTCATCGCAGGCTGGGGAGCATTCTTATTCTTCTGAAGATAAAGACGGCGCCCGTGAGTAATAAGTCCAGTGCATTCCGCCCAAGCAATCACCTTATCCTGGTAATCACCCCGGGTATTGTACTCAGACTCATTAATACAAGTAACTTCCAGTTCATCACCCGGAAAAGGAGAAAAAGTCTTAGGGTGCAATTGCGCCGCAGAAGCAGGCACCGCCGCAGACAACAAGAGAGAGGCAGCGGCAAAAGTACACGCCGCACCCTTCACAAACGGTTTCAACAGCATCGTTGACTCCTCAAAAGAAAATAGTGGTTGGTTCTAAGACAATCCCAGTCTCATTAACTAGAAGTGTAGACTTTCTTAGTCCTCAAGGGAAGGTTGAAACTCTACAACCCCCAGATATCTTAAAAAGAAAATCCAAGACTCGCCACAACACCTCAACCCCAACACAGCATCCCGAACACCCCGAGCCCGTGCATGTGACCGGGCGGGGCGCGTGCCGTATGCTGGAAAGAGCGCCTCGCACACGTGGCGCCAAAGCGTTCAGAGGAGTACAACGATGACCTACATTACCGGAGCCATCTACCCCAGCGGCGACCGCATCCGCGTAGGCGCACCCGAAGAAGAAACTCTCAACGCCTACCAGCAACCCAACACTGCCGTAGCCCTCGGATACGCCAACACCGGCATCCACGAACTGCACAGGCTACAAGAAACCTTCAACCTGCACGAACTCGCCATCGAAGACGCCGGACGAGGCCACCAGCGCGCCAAACTAGAACGATACGGCGACTCCCTCTTCACCGTCATCCGCCCCGCCATCTACCTCGACAAAGAAGAAGAAGTGCGCCTGAGCGAACTGCACCTCTTCACCGGCCCCCGCTACACCCTCGCACTCGTCCGCGACGAACAGCGCAGCGACCGCAACATCAACGACCAGTTCAACCTGCTCTACGCCACCCCCGACGCATCCCCCGCCCGACTGCTGCACCGCATCCTCGACAGCACCGTCGACGGGTACGCACCCGTGCTCGACGGACTCGAAAACGACAACGACGAAATCGAAGACATCCTCTTCTCCCCCAGCGAGCGGCAAGAGGCCAACTCCCTCGCCCAGCGCATCTACGAACTGCTCAACCAGGTCATCGACTTCCAGCGTGCCTGCCGCCCCCTCGAATCCATGATCGGCCGCATTATCGAGGGGATGCGCACCGGCGCGCTCGACCCCTCACCCTACCCGGGCGTATCCGAAGAAGAAAAGAATGAAGAAGCGGTCGAGCTTGCCCGTCAATTCCGCAACGTGCTTGACCACGTGGTGCACACAAAAGAACGCCTCGAGGACCTTCGTAGCTCCCTAGAAAACGCCCTGCGAGTGCACGACACCCTGCTCGGTCAGCAGCAGAACGACGACACCAAGAAAATCTCCGCCTACGCGGCGCTGCTCATGGTGCCCACCATCGTTGGCTCCGTCTACGGCATGAACTTTGAAGTCATGCCCGAACTCAAATGGGAGTTCGGCTACCCCGCCGCGCTGCTACTCATGGTGGGTTCCTGCCTGCTCCTCTACTGGTTCTTCAAGAAGAACAAATGGCTCTGATATGCGCGTATGCCGCATAAGGCATACACGATATACCTTATGCGGCGCGGTCGTACTGGGCACGCATAGCGCGGCGGCAATCACGACGCTCACGCTTAAACTTCTTACACACGGCCTCCGAATCGGCAAACATGTAGAAGTCCTCCGGCTCAGCCGACAGACCCAAAGTCGACAGCTCAACCAGCGACAGCATCGCGTAGAACATCTCGCGGCGCAGCTCAAAATTGCAGGCACCCGGAGCGGACTCCACCGCAAACACGCCGCCAGTGCACTCCAGCGCGCGCATCGCCCAGTGCTGAGTCCACAGGTCACCATTGACCGGGCTCACGCCCAGGCGAGTCAACGCCAGACCGGTACCCTGCACACGCTCAAAGCGCAGGCACATCTCCAGGTCCTTCTCCAGGGGGAACACGAACAGCAGAGCGTTCTGCGCCGCCGCACGCAGCTCAGCCAGGTTCGCCTCGTAACCGGAAGCGCCCTGAGTCAGGTGACGCATCACGCGGCCCATAGTCGAGGACGCCGGCGCGGTGCGGAAGCACGAACCGTCAGCCACCAGCTGCTCCAGAACGCCGCGGAGCTCATCCACGTTGAAACGCTCCATACGAACAATGGTGCCCGCCTGCATCAGCAGGTTGAACTCTGCATCACGGCACAGCTGCTCATCGGCGGTGCAGGAAATCTCTGCGTTTGCGTACTGGCTCTCGTGAGTGGTGTTGTCCATGACCGTTCCTTCCGTAGATGCTGAATCAACCTAGTGGCAACACCGCAGGAGACGGCGTGCCCGGTCGGAAGGATCGTCCCTTCCAACACCTACACTCTATGAGCGACCCCTGACACGATAAGCAGTTTTTAATCTACCCCGGGGTAAAACTGGGAAAATTCTGAAAAATCTGAAACCGCCTCTGCAATCGCCTCTGAAACCACCCGCGAAACCCGGTGAAACCCCGTGAAATACAGAAAACCGGGTGCCCCCACAGTGGGGAACACCCGGTCACTTATACCGATTCAAGCGGCGCAACTAGCGCTGACGGTACAGCAGCCACAGCATGTACGCGCCACCCAACGCGCCCGTCACCAGGCCCACCGGAATCTGGAACGGCGCCAACGCACGAGCCGACACAAAATCAGCCAGCACCAAAATCACCGACCCCAACAGCGCCGAATGCCACATCGCCGTACCCGGAGTATTCCACAGGCGGCGCGCAATCTGCGGGGCAACCAGCGCCAAGAAACCAATCGGACCCGCAACAGAAATCGCCACAGCCACCAGCAGCACGGCAGCCGCCACCAGCAGGTTCACGGTCTTCTTCACCGGCAAACCTAAACCCGCCGCCAAATCGTCGCCGAGCTCCAGGGTGCGCAGACGGCGCGTCAACAACAGAACCAGCGGAATAGCCACCAGCAGCAGAACCGCCTGAACCGACATCTGATTCCACGACAGAGCATTCAGCGAACCGTGCTGCCAGGTCTTCGCCGCCTCCGCCTTCTCCAAATCACCGCGCGTAATCAGGTAATCATTCACCGAACTGAGCATTGCACTCACCGCAATACCAATCAGCACCATCTTCTGCCCCATCGTCGCGCCACCGCGCGCACCCGCCAGAAGCATCACCACAGCCGCCGTCGCAAAACCGCCAATAATAGCGCCCATGCCCATACCCACACCGGTAGAACTCAACGACCCAATCAGCACCACCGACAGGGCACCGGTAGCCGAACCCACCGTGAAACCGATAATATCCGGCGAACCCAGAGCATTACGCGAAACCGACTGAAAAATAGCGCCCGACAAGCCCAAAGCTGCACCCACCACCACGGCGGCAAGCATACGCGGCAGACGCTGATTCAACACCAGCTGACGCTCAATCTCCGTGCCCTCACCCTGAAAAATCAGGCGAAACACCTGATCAGGGCTCATCTGATAACTACCAAACACTAGGGAGGCGGCCGCCGCCGCCACAAGCACCGCCACCACCAGCAGGGTACGCGGAATAGGGGTGCGGTAACGCCCCGGGATACGCACAGAACCGGCTACAGAACGAGATACAACGCTCACAATAAAACCTCTCAGAAACCGGGACCTACGAACCAGATGAACCACGCAGAACGGGGCGGTGAGCACGATGCAGACCGTGCTCCGACACGTGAGGCGGACCCGCCTCCTCGTGCGCCTGCGCCTTCTTACCCATGCGGCTCTTCTTCGCGCCGCGCGCGCCGGTGCTCAAACGCAGCACCAGAACCATCAACACCGGGGCACCAATAAAGGCGGTCACAATACCCACCTCAAGCTCACTGGGCATGACCAGAACGCGACCCAAAATATCGGCGGCAAGCACCAACACGGGTCCGTACACCAGCGATAGCGGCAGCACGCGCGCAATATCGGAACCCACCAGCAGACGCACCACATGCGGTACAACCAGGCCCACAAAACCAATCGGGCCCGCAATCGCAGTCGCCGCACCACACAGCGCCATAATCGCAATAATCGTCGCGCCACGCACCAGCGTCACCGGCACGCCTAGGCCGGCTGCCGCATCCTCACCGAGCGCCAGGGCACGCAGGGGACCAATCAGCATGAACGACAGCACCAGACCCAACGCCACAAAGGGCAGCGCCGAGAGCACCTGCTCAAAGGTGCGGTTCTCAAGCGAACCCACCACCCAGAAACGGTGCGAGTCAAAAGCCCTCGAATTAAACATCGTGATAATGCCGGTAATCGTGCCCAGGCAGGCATTCACCGCCACACCCGTGAGCACCAGACGCGCCGTCGAATCCAGGTTCGGCTTAGAATCTACCAGACCCATGACGAACACCAGCGCCGCCGCCAGACCCGAACCCAGTAGCGCCAGCCACAGCTGAACGAACGGGGACGACACCCCAAAAACGCCCACACCCACCACCACGGAGGCGGCAGCACCCGAATTCACACCCAGCAGGCCCGGCTCAGCCAGAGGGTTACGGCTCAACGCCTGCATGAGCACACCCGACACCGCCAACGCGGCACCGACCAGCAACGCCGCGGCGGTACGCGGGGCACGCTTCGCCCAAATCAGCTTCGACTCGATGGTGTTCGCCTCCGGGTGGAGGAAACCGTCAATGGAGCGGTCCAGGGCGAACATGCGCGAACCCACCGCAAATGACAGGGCACAGAGCAGTACCAGCAGAACGCCGCCAATTATGAGCGCAACCGCCAGGCGCGAGATGGACTTGCCGCCCCGGCCGCCCGAAGAGGCGCCAGATACGGCGTCCGAAGAAGCAGAGAGGGCACGAATTTTCGCCAGGGAAGCTTCGCTGACGGCGGGGCCGGAAGAGGTGGTGGTCTGTTGGGTCATATGCCTTGGAGGTAGTGGGGGAGCGGTGCGCTCCCGGGTGGGCGGAGGATGCTTAACGTATCAATAGATGATTATTAAGTATCGCATATGCATATATGAGGTTATCCTAATAAAATGGCAAATATGACGAACAAGATCACCCGCCGCTCCTTCGGCGCACTCGCACTCGGTTCCTTCGGCGCCCTCGCCCTGGCGGCTTGCGGCTCCTCCAACACTTCCGGCTCTTCCTCCTCCGCATCCGCTTCGGCGACCGGTAAGAAGGTTGCACCCTCAGCCCTGCCCTCCGGCATGGGCACCACTACCGTTGACGGCGAATTCCCCCGCACCGTCAAGCACTTCCGCGGTGAAACCACCATCAAATCCGCACCCTCCAAGGTCGTGATTCTCTCCACCGGTCAGCTCGACGGCGTACTTTCCCTGGGCATTGTGCCTGTTGGCGCGGCAACCGCCGGTGACGCCGACCTGGTCCCCGCCTACCTGAAGACCAAGTTCTCCAATAAGTCCGCAGAGCTCGACAAGATCGCCAAGGTCGGCAAGCGCACCGACCCGGACCTTGAGGCTATCGCAAACCTCAAGCCCGACCTGATCCTCATCAACAACACCAACAAGAAGGATGAGGTGTACGAGTCCCTCGCCAAGATCGCGCCGACTGTGGTCACCGAGGGCACCGGCATCAACTGGAAGCAGGACTTCCTGCTGATTGCCGCCGCGCTGGGCACCACCGAGAAGGCTGAGAAGCTCATGGAGGAGTACAACTCCAAGGCGAAGTCGGTCGGTCAGAAGGCTGGTAGCGAGAAGACCTTCTCCTTCCTGTACGCTTCCGCTGACCGCACCCGCATTTTCGCGAAGTCCTCGTTCGTGGGCTCCATCTGCGTGGACGCATCCCTGGCACGCCCCGCAGCTGCGCAGGTTGAGAAGACCTCCATCGACCTGAGCTCCGAGCAGCTCGACCAGGCTGACGGCGACTACCTGTTCTACGGTGTGCAGGGCGGCGACGAGTCCAAGCTGACCGGTGAGGCGCTGTGGAGCACCCTCAAGGCCGTCACCGAGAAGCACGCGCATAGCGTGGATTCTGACATGTTCTTCCTGAACGCTGGCCCCGCTGCCGCGCTTGGTGTTCTGGAGACCATCGAGAAGGCGCTCTAAAGGTTCTAGCCTCTCGTAGAGATTCGCCGGGAAGCCCCGTATTTGCCTCTTATGCCCGCGCATGAGGGTGAGGGTGCGGGGCTTTCTGCGCGCTGTGCACCTGCTTTTTGCCCGCCGGATGCACTCGTGACCGGATTCGGTGCGCGCCCGCCCGAAATAGGGTCTAATGGGGGTAGAAGGCGCAGCGGTACCGTTGCCCGCGCCTGACACACCGAACCTTCCACACCGATTAATTCACCGACGAAATGAGCACGTAATGCCGAAGAATAAGCCCTCCGAAGAGACCCTGGCGCAGGTACGCCGCGTTATCGACGCGCTCAACGAGCGTGGCGCCCGCAAGCAGGCGATCCGCCTGAAGGTAACCCGCCCCGAAGCGCCGCTGCCGCAGACCGCCTCCAAGTTTGGTGGCCGCCCCTATCTGCCTGCCGGGGAGTCTGCGCCGACCAATGAGAAGGGCGAGCCGCTGGGCATGATTGCGCAGATTAACTGTGCCGACCTGCCCGAGAATGACCTGTACCCGGTGACCGGTCTGCTGCAGTTCTGGATTAACCCCAACGACGAAGAGTGCTTGTGGGGTTACGACTACGAGAACCCGCTCTCGCAGAAGAACCACCGCGTGATCTACTACGAGACGTTGGGTGAACCGAACCCGGATGCCCCGTTCCCGACCGTGAACTGGGACGACTACGGCTGGCCCTTTGGCCGTGACGGCAAGGGTACCGCTGAGGAGGTTGTTGAGTACGCGCTTGCCTTCGAGACCTGGGAGCAGGGCTTCCTGGACGGCGGCTTCGAAATCTACGACCAGTTCGCTGACGCCTGGGACGAAATGTACCCGGACCAGAAGCTTCCCGAGGAACCGAACGCACGAGGTGACGCCTCCTACAACCTGCTGGAGCCCTTTGAATCGGAGGAGAGGGATTACTCGCATATCGGCGGCTACCCTTCGTTTGTGCAGAATGACCCGCGCGACGAGTTCGAGGAGCTGCGCGGCCACACGGTGAACCTGCTGACCATCGAATCTGAGTGGGGTGA
The DNA here is from genome assembly GCA_963539245.1 of Rothia mucilaginosa. GTDB lineage: Bacteria > Actinomycetota > Actinomycetes > Actinomycetales > Micrococcaceae > Rothia > Rothia mucilaginosa_H. The sequence goes on along the minus strand of CAUTJW010000010.1, from coordinate 43,414 downwards.
GGACGCTGATGAGGGCGTGTACGTGATGTGGGGTGATGCCGGTGCGGCGAACTGGCTGATTACTCCGGAGGCGCTTGCCGCCCGCGATTTCTCGCAGGTCGTCTTTGAGTGGGCTTGCGGTTAGGCACCGTACTACTTTCACATCATCAATGAGGAGATTCTAAGATGCTCGACAACAAGCCGTTCAAGGACATTGAGAAGCAGGCGAAGCACGTTATCGACCTGCTCAACCAGGAGGGCGCCCGCAAGAAGGCTATCGCGCTGAAGCCCTTCGTGCCCGCCGAACCGCTGCCGCAGACCGCTTCCAAGTTTGGTGGCCGCCCGTACCTGCCTGCCGGGGAGTCTGCGCCGACCAATGAGAAGGGTGAGCCGCTGGGTATGATCGCGCAGATTAACTGCGCTGAGCTGCCCGAGAATGACCTGTACCCCGCCACCGGTCTGCTGCAGTTCTGGATGGACCCGAACGACGAAGAATGCTTGTGGGGTTTTGATTATGAGAACCCGACCTCGCAGAAGAACTTCCGTGTTATCTACTACGAGACTCTGGGTGAGCCGAACCCGGATGCTCCGTTCCCCAACGTGGACTGGGACGAGGGCGGCTGGCCCATCGGCGGTTTCGACTGTGAGAGCGGCCCGCTTGAGCTTGAGTACGGCATGACCTTTGAGGTGCGTGAGCAGGGTGTGACCGCCTCCGGCTACGACTACTACGATGTTTTTGGTGCGAAGTGGGATGAAATCTACCCGGACGAGAAGTTGCCCGAAGCACACGAGAACCCGTATAAGAACCAGGCACGCCGCGAAGCACTCTACGAGCTGACGGAGCCCTTCGAATCGGAGGAAGAATACTCCCACGTGGGCGGATACCCGTTCTTCGTGCAGAATGACCCGCGTGAAGAGTTCAAGGAGCTGCGCGGCCACACGGTGAACCTGCTGACTATCGTCTCTGAATCGGAGAATGAGGAGAACGAAGACGATGAGATTGAGATTATGTGGGGTGATGCCGGTGCGGCGAACTGGCTGATTACCCCGGAGGCGCTTGCCGCCCGCGACTTCACCAATGTTGCCTTTGAATGGTCCTGCGGCTAAAACTTAGCGGTACAACTTTATGCAGGAATGTTGTGAATTTATTCTTCGCAACGTCATAACAGCATCATAACAATTTCTGTTATGAAGTTGTTATGATCCTGCGATGATGTTGTTATGATGCGATATTTTCCTCGCGCCTTGAGTCTTGAAAACCCAGGATTTGCAGGCTAAAACCGGGTATTTTATCGGCACTGATTGATTGCACATCATAACAATCGTCATAACAACTTCTGTTATGACAGTTGTTATGACGCCTGATATGACAAGCTCGATATAGATAATTCTTGTATAAAAATTCTATATGTAATATATGTAATTTCGTTAGTTATTAATCTTCTTTAGAAAGGGGAGGTTGCAAATGTCTAATAATACTCTTGAGGTTGGCCAGGTTAGAGTGGGGTGGTTATACCCCGGTGAGGTAAAAGAAGGGAAGGGAATCCCGGCTACTCTAGTGCGCGATGGACATCGAGTCCAAGCTCTTATTCCGGTGGAAAGCCGTTATTCTTCATCTCCGGCGGCTCGGTGGGGGACGGAGGGAACGTTCTATAGCGATGACCCGGATCGAACAAAATATCAATATAACGTTCCTAATAATATGTATTTTATGGATGACCGTGGCCTGGTTCTTCTTGCGGATTGTAGGATATCTGGATATAGAGAGAAAATGTTTAATATTTTTAGGAGTCTTGGCGGGGTCCTTCAAAAAGTCTCAGTAGGGGCAGCAATCTTTTCATCACGAAAATACAATACAAATTGTTTTAATGGCTACCGGACGGAGATCGAGAATCTATCCCAATGGTTCCAGATGAGCACCTTAAAAACGTGTCTCACATACAAGAATATAGATGGTCTACCTCATGTAAATTCGGTGGAGACAAAGGCTGTGTCTGCTGGAGAGATTCTGCTTGATGAAGCATCAGGGATGAAATTTAAATCCAATTTTACGGTTATACCCAATAACTCGTCGACTAGAGTTGTATATGAATCTCGTGACTGTCTTGAGATGTATTGCAATCAAGAAATTTCATTTGATGATGCTATGAAATATCATGATGCAATTAGAGATTTGATGATGGTCTCTTCATGGAGTGTTCATAAATTTATTTCAATCTCCGTCTCTCATGAAGAGGATAAGGGAGATTCGGATGGTAGGGCATGGAGAAATGTTATTTCAGAGCGGTGGGAGACGACTAAAAATATTGATGTTAATAATAAAGATTTTATATTTACATACAATGACATTGAATCTAATGGATTTGAAAAGTGGCTTGAGATTTCTAAAAAATATCCCCGTGCTTTAAATCCGATTCTGGCTACTATTAGGTGGGGTAATGGAGTGGTTGAAAATGAGCTCTTCAACCTATGTTCTGGGGTTGAGGCACTCGGAAGATATATTGCGGTTGATTTCCCTGAGGAATCTTTCACTGATAAAGGTAGGGCATATCTAAAAGGAGCTCTGCAAAACATCATTAATCAAATCTCTGAAGGTGTATTACCATATGTGAGAAAAGATGAGGGAGATATGAATGAGAAAGTGTTACATAACCTTCCTGAATGGCCAGATAAGATTAATAATGCTTACAATTCAGTAAAGCATTACGGTGGGGAAGAGATAAATTACGATGCAGTCTTTGAGGCAATTGATATGTTAAAGATTATTATTGTCTCTTGGGTTGGGGTGCGGCTTGGTGTTAAGCCTGGAGTTTTACGGAATCGTCTAATTGGTAAAAATTATGAATTTGAGAAATATCTTTCCCCTCTGGATGATGCAGGGTATGTGAAAGAAGAACAGGGACCCGAGCAAGAGCCGGACCCTGCAGAATAGTGCAGTGCAGTGGTAGGTGGGGTTGAGGTTATAAGCCTCAACCCCGCCCGTCATAATCCGCAATAAACGACATATAGGTACCCGCACTTGGTGCACCCCGCCGCTGGTGGCACAGTATAAAGTCGAGCCACTATCGACTCCCCGCACGCAGGCGGGCAGATACACCAGGAGCAAACCAATGGCTGAACACACTTTCGGCTTCCGCACCCGCGCACTACACGCGGGCGGCACCCCCGACGCTGAGCACGGTGCCCGCGCGGTCCCCATCTATCAGACCACCTCCTTCGTCTTCAAAGACGCTGACGACGCCGCGAACCTCTTCTCCCTGCAGAAGTACGGCAACATCTACTCGCGCCTGTCCAACCCGACCGTCGCAGCCCTGGAGGAGCGCATCGCCTCCCTCGAAGGCGGTATTGGTGCGGTAGCGACCGCCTCCGGCATGGCCGCCGAGTTCATCACCTTCGCGGCTCTGTGCCAGCAGGGCGACCACATTGTTGCTTCTTCGCAGCTGTACGGCGGCACCGTCACCCAGCTGGACGTGTCCCTGCGCCGCTTCGGCATTGAGACCACCTTCGTGCCCGGCACCGACCCCGCCGACTACAAGGCGGCACTGACCGAGAACACCAAGGCGATTTACACCGAGATTGTGGCGAACCCCTCCGGTGAGGTTGCCGACCTGGAAGGCCTCGCAGAGGTCGCACACGAGGCGGGCATCCCCCTGGTCGTGGACGCAACCCTGTCCACCCCCTACCTGATCCGTCCCCTCGAACACGGTGCGGACATCGTTATCCACTCGGTCACCAAGTTCCTGGGCGGTCACGGCACCACCCTCGGCGGTATCGTCGTCGAGTCCGGTCGCTTCAACTGGGGTAACGGCAACTTCCCGTCCATGACCGAGCCGGTTCCCTCCTACAACGGCGTGTCCTGGTGGGGTAACTTCGGTGAGTACGGCTTCCTGACCAAGCTGCGTTCTGAGCAGCTGCGTGACTTCGGCCCGTCGCTGAGCCCGCAGGCCGCGTTCAACCTGCTGCAGGGTGTTGAGACCCTGCCGCAGCGCATGGATGCGCACCTGGCGAACGCTAAGCAGGTTGTCGCCTGGCTGGTTGAGGATCAGCGTATCGCCTACGTGAACTACGCCGGCCTGGAAGACCACCCGCACCACGAGCGCGCGAAGAAGCTGCTGCCGCTGGGTGTCGGTTCCGTGTTCTCCTTCGGTGTCAAGGGCACCGAGAAGGCGTCCGGCCGCCTGGTCGGTGGCGAGTTCATCGGCGCGCTGCAGCTGGCAAGCCACCTGGCGAACATTGGTGACTCTCGTACCCTGGTGCTGCACCCGGGTTCGACCACGCACCAGCAGCTGACCGCTGAGCAGCTGGCTGCTGGTGGTGTTGGCGAGGACCTGATCCGTATTTCGGTGGGTCTGGAAGATGTTGAAGACATCATTTGGGACCTGGACCAGGCACTGACCTACGCGACCGGCCTGAACCACGCCGGTGAGCGCGTGGGTGAGTCCAGCGCAGACAAGATTGTGGAGGCTGAGGAGGCGGTTGCCGCCGCTAAGGCCGCCGAGGACGCTGCCGCCGCTGAGGCTGCTGCTGGCGCATCCTGCTCCCTGCCTACTACCACTCAGGAGGAAAAGTAATGACTGAGAAGCGTACCTGGGTGGGTCCTTCCGCCCCTGAGCGTCTGAACATTCTGCGTAACACCCGCACCATCGCGATTGTGGGTATGAGCGATAAGATTTCGCGTGCTTCGTACTTTGTGGCGACGTACCTGCAGTCGGCTTCGCCGTACAAGCTGTACTTTGTGAACCCGATTCTGGCTGCGAAGGGCAAGCTTGTGCTGGGTCAGCCGGTGTACCCGTCGCTGCAGGACCTGCCGGAGGTCCCGGATCTGGTGGAGATTTTCCGCCGTAATGAGGACCTGCCGGGCGTGGTTCAGGAGGCTGTGGATCTGGGCGCGAAGACCGTGTGGATGCAGCTGGGCTCCTGGAATGAGGAGGCTGCCGCGATTGGTGAGGCTGCCGGCCTGAACGTGGTGATGGATAAGTGCGTGAAGATTGAGCACGCGCGTTTCCACGGTGGCCTGCACCTGGCTGGTTTCAACACGGGTGTGATTTCTTCGAAGCGTCAGGTGCTGTCGAAGTAAGCAGCCTGTGCTGTTGAGCCGCTGCGGCTTGTAATTACAAAAAATTAGGCGCTTGTGAGCGTTTGAACTTGTGAGTGTTTGAAAGAGGGGGGCGTACCCGGGGTGATTCCCGGGTACGCCCCTCCTTCTATTGATGCTGACACAGTGAGATAAGCAAGCATAAGGTAATCAGGGAAAACGCCCAGATCCCTTGAGAGCGCGTAGCTCCAATGTTATTGTTGTAGTAACAGTCCCCCCTCCGCCTCTGGGTTTACCTAAGCGCATCTCGAGGGGGTCCTTTTTTATGTTCGGTTCTACGGCGAACCGAAGTAAGGAGAGCAGCGGTTTTGCCCAAGGAATCAAGCGTATTTCTGCCTTCACTGGAAGACCAGAGGAAATACCTTATATAACACCGATGCTCTTATAGGACTAAGAGAGGGGGGGCGTACCCGGGGTGATTCCCGGGTGCGCCCCCTCCTTCTATCTATGCCTGATATAGCGCCTAATGTAGTGCCCGGCGGAGCATCCGGTGCGTTCTAGGCGAGATTGAGGGTGCAGCATCGCCCCTTGTGGAGGGCGGTTTAGCTTTGAGGTAAACCTTACCTCTATGTTCTGGGGTGCTGAACCGGTATCCTAGTGTGGAGCCCGGCGGCCGGTACTCAGCACACACGCGTACCGACCGCCGGGCCTTTTCACGCGAAATATGACGAAATATATGTCTAAAATGTCGAAATATAACGCCGTTTTTCGGTCATAAAAAGTCACTCGGTCACAGAAAAGAAAAAACTAGTCAGTACCCCAAAAGAGCCCTAAGCTAGCAGTGTATTTATCCCCGCATTTTATGCCCAACCTTAGCCGAGGACAGCATGACCGGATTCACGACGAAGGCAATTCACACTACGGACCGCGACAACCCGTACGGCTCCATCCTGCCTCCGATCTACACGACCACCACCTACGCCCAGCCCTGTGACGGCACCGAAGGCCCCTACGACTACCAGCGCGGCGGCAACCCCACCCGCGCGGCCCTCGAAATCACGCTCGCAACCCTCGAAGGCGCCAAGCACGCCTTCGCCTACCCCTCTGGAATGGGCGCCACCGCTGCCGCCCTCGGAATCCTGAAAGAAGGCGAAACTCTACTGCTGGGTATGCCCTCCTACGGCGGCACCTACCGATTCGCCACCATTGAGCTGCCCGCCCGCGGCGTCAAGACCCGCTTCATCGGCGACTTCACGGCCCTCACCGACGAGGACTTCGCAGATAATGTGACCATGGTTTTCCTGGAAAGCCCCTCCAACCCGCTGCTGCGTGTGAGTGACATCGCCGCCATCGCCGAAATCGCGCACCGCAACGGCGCAATCGTGGTCGTCGACAACACCTTTATGACCCCGCTGCTGCAGAAGCCCCTCGACCTGGGCGCAGACATCAGCGTGCAGTCCGCCACCAAGTACCTGGGCGGCCACGCCGACCTACTCGGAGGCGTCGCCGCAACCAACGATGACGCGCTCGCCGAGCGCCTCTGGCACCTGCAGATGATTACCGGCGCAATGCTTTCGCCCACCGACTCCTACCGCCTGCTGCAGGAGGTCAAGACCCTCAAGCTGCGCCTGACCCAGCAGCAGAAGAACACCATCGAGGTCATCAACTACCTGGAGGCGCATCCCGCCGTGAAGCGCGTGCTCTACGCGGGTTCGCACAGCGAGTATGAGGCGCAGGTGCATGCCCGCCAGGCGAATGGCCTGGGCGCGCTCATCTCCATGGAGCTGGTGGACGGCACAGACCTGCCCGCCTTCCTCGAAGCCCTGAAGATTTTCACCCACGCGGTGAGCCTGGGCGGTATCGAGTCGTTGGTGGTTCGTCCCGCGCTCATGGTGCAGGCCGCCTACACGCAAGCGCACCGCGACGAATACGGCGTGAGCGACAACCTCATCCGCCTGGCCATCGGCATCGAGGAGATTGAGGACATTATCGAGGATTTGGAGCGCGGCCTGACCGCAGCCCTGGCGCATCAGGCATAGTCCCTGAACATGAGGCACCGCACGACCGTATCGCGTGATTCGAGGTGCCCCAAATACGCGGTGTAATGTCACCCATAATAATTACTCAAAATACCCGGATTAACGTATTTCTTTCAATGTAAAAGAATGTTTTTGATTCGGGTATTTTGTGCACCCTCACTGCATTTTTATATGACGTTGCGTGAACATATTAACCCCCGTGACGCGGGGTTAGAACGGCATAAAAAATGCGGGTAGGGTAAATCTCAGATACACGACGACACACACAGCTACGCCCGCCTTCGGGGTAGCCCGAACGGAGGAGAACCACCATGAGCCAGCAGAACCAGCTCGAACCGACCGGTTTCACGACCCGCACCATCCACGCCGTGCACGATGCCCGCTACGATGCGTCCGTGCCGCCGGTCTACCTGGCTAGCACCTTCGGTACCGCAGGTGAGGACACCACCTACATGTACCAGCGCGGCGCGAACCCCACCCGCGATAACCTGCAGACGACCCTCGCTGCGCTTGAGGGGGCCGAGCACGCCTACGCGTACCCCTCCGGCATGGCGGCCACCGCGGCGGCCCTCGGCGTTCTGGAGGCGGGCGATACCCTGCTGCTGGGCATGCCCTCCTACGGCGGAACCTACCGTTTTGCTACGACTGAGCTGCCCAAGCGCGCCGTGAAGACCCGCTTCATCAGCGATTTTTCGGTTCTCTCCGATGATGACTTCACCCCCGATGTGAAGGCCGTCTTCTTGGAGACCCCCACGAACCCGACCCTGCAGGTTACTGACATTGCAGCCATTGCGGAGCTGGCGCACCGCCACGGGGCGTTGCTCATCGTAGATAACACCTTTATGACTCCGTACCTGCAGCGCCCCCTGGAGCTTGGCGCGGACATCACCGTGCAGTCGGCTACTAAGTTCCTTGCCGGTCATGCGGATCTACTCGCCGGTGTGGCCGCCACGAACGATTCCGATCTTGCGGTTCAGCTACACCGCGGTCAGCTCGTCAGCGGCGCGCTGCTGCCCCCGATTGACTCCTACCGCCTACTGCAGGACGTGAAAACCCTGGCTCTGCGCCTGGAACGCCAGCAGCAGAACGCCCGCGAGCTCATCGAGTTCCTCTCCGAGCGTCCCGAGGTTGAGCAGATTTTCTACCCCGGTAGCTCTTCCGAGGAGCAGGCCGAGATTCAGTCACGCCAAGCCCGCGGTATTGGTTCCGTATTCTCGCTGCTACTTGCGGAGGGAGGGGATGCGCAGGCCTTTGCCCGCTCCCTGCCCATTTTCGTAAACGCCGTGAGCCTGGGTGGTATCGAATCGCTCGTGAGCCTGCCCGCGCACACCACGCACGGGGCTTACGCGCAGGAGCATCGCGATGAGTTCGGCGTGGATGACCGCCTCGTGCGCCTGGCAATCGGCATTGAGGATGTTCAGGACCTCACCGCGGCCCTGGAGATTGGCATGAAGGCCGCCTTCGCCGGCTAGGTTCGTGCCGCCGGTTCATACTGCTGGCGAACCTCGCCGGTCCATACCGCAGATTTCAACTTTCACACCACACATCAACGTAGATTAAGGAACCAAGAATGACCATTCTCAACACCTCCGCCGTGCTGAACCGACGCTCCCTGCTACTGGGCGCGACCCTCGCCGGAACCACCGGCCTGCTCGCCGCCTGCTCCGGCGGTAACGGCTCCAGCGCAGGCTCCGCACAGAGCTCCTCCAACCTGCTGGAGTCCATCAAGTCCGCGGGCAAAATCCGTATCGGCGTGGAGGGCACCTACCGCCCCTACACCTACCACGACGCCTCCGGTAAGCTCGCCGGCTTCGAGTACGACATCGCCGAGACCCTCGCCAAGGACCTGGGCGTGACCGCCGAGTACATCGAAACCCCCTGGGACTCGCTTATCGCCGGCGTGGACGCGGGCCGCTACGACATCGTGCTCAACAACGTGGCACCCACCGAGGAACGTAAGAAGAAGTACGATTTCTCCGTGCCCTACGCGCACTCCCGTGCCCGCGTGGGCGTGAAGAAGGACTCGAGCCTGAAGAACGCCTCCGAAATTTCCGGCCATAGCGCCGCCCAGAGCGCCACCAGCAACTACCGCAAGCTCGTGGAGGAGCGCGGCGCCACCATCATCGAAGTTACCGGCTTTGACGAGGCCATCGAGCAGGTGCTTACCGGCCGCGCCGAGCTGACCGCCAACGACTCCGTGTCCTTTGCCGAGTACTTCAAGGAGCACCCGGACGCCAACCTGCGCCTGCTGGAGGGTGAGGTCGGCCCCGGCACCAACGTCGCCGTTCTGCTGCCCAAGAACCAGACCGCGCTGAAGGATGCGATTGACGCCTCCATCAAGAAGCACCTGGGCAACGGCGACTTCAAAGCAATTTTCGAGAAGCATGTGAGCGAGGACTTGAGCCCCGCCTCCTAAGCTTTCGTGAAAGGCTCGGAAGGGGCCCGGAAAGGGCTCACCCGCCAGGACTTCTGAAATTGCGTCGTGGTTGATGTCTCCGTGGCTTATCCCGCACCGATGAGAGAATATGACGGAATATTACGTTGAATTCTCTCGGGTCTGGAATAGCTGTAGGATAGCCAGCGTTGCACCCGCAGAGAGGGGCACACCGCATGATGCCCCCGAGTTACCGCAGGGTGACAACCCGCAACTAGAAGAGCATCGACCAGCACACGAAAGAAGAACACTATGTCCGCAATGATTAACCGCCGCACCGTCCTCGCAGGCTCCGCATTCACCGGCCTGGCTGCACTGCTCGCAGCGTGCGGCTCCAACGGCAGCAGCACTGCATCCAGCACCAACAAGCTGGAGGCTATCAAGTCTGCCGGCAAGATCCGTGTGGGCCTGGAGGGCACCTACCGCCCCTTCTCTTTCCACGACTCGAACGGCGCCCTGGTCGGCTTCGAGAAGGAAATCGCCGACCTGGTCGCTAAGGATCTGGGCGTGACCGCCGAGTTCATCGAGACCCCCTGGGATTCGCTGATCGCTGGCGTGGACGCTGACCGCTACGACATCGTCATCAACAACGTCTCCGCAACCGACGAGCGTAAGCAGAAGTACGACTTCTCCGTACCCTACCTGTACTCGGAGCCGAAGGTTGCCGTGAAGAAGGATTCTTCCCTGCAGAACGTGAGCGAGATTTCCGGCCACTCCTCGGCGCAGTCCGAGACCTCGAACTTCCGCAAGATGGTGGAGGCGAAGGGCGCCTCAATCGTGGTTGTTTCCGGTTTCGATGAGGCTATCGAACAGGTCCTCTCGGGCCGCGCCGAGATGACCGCGAACGACTCCGTGTCCTTCGCTGAGTACTTCAAGGAGCACCCGGACGCTAACCTGCGCCTGCTCTCCGGTGACCTGGGTACCGGCAGCAACTCCTCCATCCTGATGGCTAAGGGCCAGGACGCCCTGCGCAACGCTATCGACGAGTCGCTGAAGAAGCACCTGCAGAACGGTGACATCAAGGCGATTTACGAGAAGTACGTGGGCGAAGACCTCTCCCCGAAGAACTAATACTTTCTATAAGGAGCTGAGTTCCGTTCATGGAACGCTACCTGAATCTTTGGGCTGAGTCCCTGCCTCAGCTGCTGGGCTCGACCCTGGCAGTGACTATCCCGCTGTCGCTGATTTCGTTCGCGGTGGCGCTGCTGGTCGGCATTGTGTCTGCTGGCGCGCGTACGAGCCGTTTTGCGCCGGTGAACTGGCTGGCGTGGGTGTACATTTGGGTTTTCCGTGGCACCCCGCTGCTGGTTCAGCTGTTCATCGTCTTCTACGGCCTGCCGAAGGTCGGTATCGCACTGGACGTATGGAGTGCCGCGATCATCACGATGAGCCTGCACACCGGCGCGTACGTGGCGGAAACCTTCCGCTCCGCGGTGGCGGCTATTCCCCGTGGCCAGTTTGAGGCGGCGGCAACCCTGAACTTCACCCGCATGCAGACCCTGCGCCACGTGGTGATTCCGCAGGCGGTGCGCATCGCGCTGCCGAACCTGGGCAACAACTTTATTGACCTGATTAAGGGCACTTCGCTGGTGTCGGTTATTTCGATGGTTGACCTGTTCCAGACCGGTAAGCAGATCGCGTCGCGTACCTTCGAGCCGCTGGCAATGTACTCCGAAGTCGCCATTATTTACCTGGTGATTTTCACTCTGCTGACCGCCGCGCAGTCGGCGCTGGAGAAGTACAGCAACCGTTACGTGAGGAGCAACAATGCTTAGCGTTGATTCCCTGTCGAAGAGCTTCGGCGAGACGCAGGTGCTCAAGAACATCAGCCTGGACATCCCCGACGGTGAGACCACGGTGATTCTGGGCCCCTCCGGTAGCGGCAAGTCGACCCTGCTGCGCTGCCTGAACCTGCTGGAAACCCCGCAGTCCGGCACGCTCACCATTGATGACGCGCAGGTGGATTACAGTCAGAAGCTCACCGACGCGCAGGTGCGTGATATTCGCTCCCGCTCGGCGATGGTGTTCCAGCAGTTCAACCTGTTCCCGAACTACACGGCGCTGAAGAACGTGGCGCTCGCCCCGACCCTCAACGGCACCCTGGACGCCAAGCAGGCTGAGGAGCGCGCCCGCGAGCTGCTCGCCAAGGTGGGTCTAGCCGATAAGACCGGCTCCTACCCGGAGTCGCTCTCGGGCGGTCAGCAGCAGCGCGTGGCGATTGCCCGCGCCCTGGCGCTGGAACCGGCATACCTGCTCTTCGACGAGCCGACGAGCGCCCTGGACCCCGAGCTTGAGGCCGAGGTGATTCGCGTGCTGATGCAGCTGGCGAAGGAGGGTCGCTCCCTGGTCATCGTGACGCACAATATGGCGTTTGCGAAGAAGGTCGCAGACCGCATCGTGTTCCTGGAGAACGGTACCCTGCGCTATAACGGTGAGCCGAATGGCTTCTTCGCCTCGGACGATGAGCGTATCCGCAAGTTCCTGACCGTGTACGACAGCACTGAGTACACGATTTAGTTGTACTGTACATAGTAAATATGGGCTGGTTTCTGCCCGTCAGATAAGCATCTAACCAGCGGAAACCAGCCCATATTCTATATTCAGCATATATTGGCTTTTACTCTGAAAGCCCCTTAGAGCGGCGGTACTCCTCCAGCTGCTCAGCGTTAATAATCTCAAGCTGCTCAGTGAGCGGCTCACCGGGCGACCAGCCCTCATTAGCGACGGTGCGGTCCTCCTGCTTACCAAAATTGAAGAGGCGCGGGCGAGGCACACGAAGCTCAGCCGGAGTGGTCGGCAGCTGCCAATTCTTCATATGGGAGAGCACACCCAGCACCAAACACAGCAGAATGGACAGACCCATCGCCAGGTTCGGGCGGTGGAATAGGCCCGTCACGAGGGCGGTCTCGGCGGCACCCACAAACGCCACGGTAGCGTACAGAGAGTTACCACCAAAGATTGCCGGAATACGGTTGACCATGATGTCACGAATAACGCCGCCACCGACCGCGGTGGTCACACCCAGCGCGATAGCGGGCAGCCAGTGCAGACCCAGGTTCAGGGACTTAATGGTGCCGGTTGCCGCCCACGCACCCATGCCGACAAAGTCAATAATGAGCATGGTTCGGGTTGCCCAGCGGGCACTCAAATCGAGGCTGTACGCCAGAATTGACGAGCCGATAGCGCCCACCCAGTAGCCGCCGTCGGTGAGCGCCACCGGCAGGCCCGAGTTGAGCAGAATGTCACGGATCATACCGCCACCCATGCCGCAGGCGACCGCGAGCAGCAAGAAGCCCACAATATCGAACCGGAAGGCGCGCGCCACGGCACCGCCGAGCAGGCCGTTAGCGACAACGGCGGCAATGTCGACGATGCGGAATACCTGGTCCGGGTCAAAGAGCTCGTGCATGGGCGTTCTCCTGCGTACGTAATGTGTGCTGTGGGGTGCCGGTAGGGGAAGTGTGCGCAACGGGGGGTCGGGTGACGACGTTATCACCGCATCCGGCTCTATCTGCCTGTGCGCGTACCTGAAATGGCACCGATTTATTGTAGACCCGCCGCCGCCTCTGCTCCTAGTTGAGAGGTGCTCATGACGAGCTCTGAGACGTAACGGAGAAGCTTGTGGGCGCGCTAAAAGATGGGCGTAGAATGAGTGAATCTCCACCCCCAATGCTCTGTCATGATTGTTTTTGCGCTGGGTCCTTTCAGTACGGTAGCGGCATCATTTCTTCGCTGCTGTTGGCGTTGAGCCCCCTGAATGTGGTGGAGTCTATGGTGATCATGATGTTTGCCGGTGCGGCGCTGTCGGCGCTCATGGTGTGGCTACCCTCCCGTAAGCGGAGCGCTCGCTAAGCTGGGACTAGACGAAATTTGCGTAAGGTGAAAGGAGCCGCCGTGGCGGTATCGCGCGACGAAGTTTTCGGGGTCCTGCAGGGGGTTATACCCCATCTGGAGGAGGCGCTTCCCGGCTGGTCGGTGCGCCCCAACATTACGGGTACCGGCGCGGTGGGGCTCTATCTGGACGGCCCCGATCTGCCCCTGGCCGGCGTGACTGTCGAGGGTAAGCCGGTCGCCCGCCACCTGTGCGGCACGATTCAGACCGCCGACCGCGGCCTGCCGCAGGAGCTCGGGCAAGTGCGTTACCAGTACATCCTGGGCGTGAGCGTGGCCGAGCACAAGAGTGAATACCCCGAGTCGGCCGACCTGGCGAGTGTGGGGGAGCCGAACTGGGTTCCCGCGTTGAGGGCACTGGAGGTGCTGGTGGAGTCCGAGGGCCGCGAGGCGCTGTTCATCAGCCGCGGCGGGTACGTGCCCGGTCGCCGCGCCCTGGGTAAGCGCCGCGTGGCGCTGCGGCGCGAGTTCTTCCCCGGTAAGCCCTGGCTGGGTTTGGGCACGATTGACTGGTGTGCGGGCGTGCGCTCGACCCCGGTGTACGCCGAGGATTTGGCGGCTCTGGTGGCCGCGGCGACGCGCCTGGCGAGTAGCTGGGATGCAGCCCTGCGCACTGGCGCTGCGGACAGCCAAAAGTAGTTAAAACAAAGTGGCGCATCCGACCCGTGATGGGGTGGATGCGCCGCTTCTGTGTAAGTTCTAACGCTGAGTGGGTTTAGCCCAGTGCCTCAGCCAGTTTGAACGAGTTGAGTTGCATGCGAGATATTGCCTCATCGATAGCATGCAAGGGTGATGCATCCTGCTACCTCTACGGGGGCGTAGCCGTAGCATCTGTAGAGCGCAACGGCGTGTTCACTAGCGACGTCGGTAGTAATGAGTCGCTGTCGAATGTCTTCTCGGTCAAAGTCATCAATGACACGCTTTAGAAGCGCAGAGCCAACGCCCTGACGCTGGGCGTGCGGATGCACTAGGAGGTCCTGAATGTAGGCGATAGATTGTCCGTCCCCGACGGCGCGGACTAGCCCGAGGAGCCGTCCTGTTCCTTCCGTAGTCGCCTCTCGTGCGGTGTATAGATACCGTGAACCTTCCAGCATCGGGATGAGACGTTCAGGCGTTTTGGTATAGGCGCTCCAGCCGACAGAATCGTAAAGCTCAGTGAGTTCTTCTACGCTGGGAAGAGGGCTGGTGGAGTCCAAAATACAGTACCGCATACAGGCATTGTATAGCGCCAAATCGAGGGAGCTAGGAAAGCCGTCCAACGCGTTTTTAGCTACTGCAGGGCATAATCTGTGCATAAAGGAAGCGGCGCATCCGACCCCGTGATGGGGTGGATGCGCCGCTTCTGTGTGTGCTCTAATGCTGAGTGGGTTTAGCCCAGTGCCTCAGCCAGCTGAATGCCCTGTGCCACGCCACCGAGGGTTGCAGCAATGCGGATCAGGTCGTTGACCTGCTCCTTGGTTGCGCCCTCTTCGCGCAGGGTGTGCTCGTGAGCCTCAACGCAGTGGGAGCAGCCGTTGACTGCGGACACTGCCAGTGCGAACATCTCGAAGTCCAGCTTCTCAATGCCACCGTTCTTGCCGATGATCTGCATGCGCAGGTTTGCACGCTGGTCATCGTATGCACCGTGCAGGAAGCCACGGGTGCGGTAGAAGATGTTGTTCATGCCCATGATGGTCGCAGCACCCAGAGCAGCCTCGTAAGCGGTGTCGCTCAGGTGCTCCTTAGCCTCTGCAGCAATCTCAACAACAACAGAGTCAACCTTGGTTGCTGCTGCGGTTGCGAGGATTGCGCCCCAGAGCTGCTGCTCGGTCAGGGAGGTGATGCGGGGCAGGGAGGACAGGTTGAGGTTCATGTCCTTCGCGTAGGAAGGCAGAGCGGAACGCAGGTTATCGATGCTCATGGATTACTTCATCTCCTTGAATGCGTCGATGGTTGCTGCACCCTTCTGCCAGTTGCATGCGCACAGCTCGTCGGACTGCAGTGCGTCCAGCTGGCGGAGCACCTCGTCGGTGTTACGGCCGACGGAGTCAGCGGTAATGGAGACCGACTGGATGGTGTTGTGGGGGTCGATGATGAAGGTTGCGCGGTCTGCAACGCCGTCTTTGTTCAGGATGCCCAGTGCGCTGACCAGCTCACGCTTGAGGTCGGATGCCATGACGATGGGCAGGTCCAGGAGCTCTTCGTGGGAGCGGCGCCATGCGTAGTGGGTGTACTCGTTGTCAACGGAAACACCGATTACCTGGGTGTCGCGCGCCTCGAACTCGTCAGCGAGCTTGCCGAATGCTGCAATCTCGGTGGGGCAAACGAAGGTGAAGTCCTTCGGCCAGAAGAAGACGACGCGCCAGGTGCCTTCGTCCAGACCCTCGGAGGAGACGGTGGTGAAGTAGTCTTCGGGCTTGGTTGCTTCGATGTCAGCCAGCTTACCGGGGACAACGCCGGTGAGCTCGTATGCGGGGAACTGGTCGCCGATGGTCAGAACTGCCATGGTGTTCTTCTTTCTATTTCGTGCCGCGCTGATTCGTTGCGCGGCGCTTGTTCTAAGTGGTGCCCAATGGGCGGGCTCGATGACTATTTTATTATGAATAATTCATAATAATCAAGTGATGACGGGTGAAAATGCGAGTATTAAGTCGTGATTTGCGTCACTGAATATTCTGGGATGTTCACAAAAGCTTTTCCGACGCACAAACCCGAGGGTTTAAGCTCGAACCATGACCCCCGAACACAGCGACTTTTCTGAGCACAGCGAACACGTAGAGCCCAACCAGCCCGAACTCATTACCGAGCGCCTCACCCTCCGCCACCTGTGCGAGGCGGACATCCCCGACATCGTGGAATCCTGCCGCGACGAAGAAACCCTCCGCTACACCCGCCTCCCGTTGAACTACACGCGCGCCGACGCCGAAGACTACCTGCTCACCACCGCCCGCCAGATTGCCGCCGGGCAGATTCAACGCTGGGCGATTGACGCCTCCGGCGTGTTTGCCGGGACCATTGAACTGCGCCTGCCCGAGGGCACCCCCGAAAGCCCCGGAACCCGCGCCGAACTGGGCTATTATGCCGCCCCGAAAGTGCGCGGCAAGGGCTACATGACCGAGGCGCTGCGTGCCGTCCTCGGCTACGCTTTCGACCCGCTTGGCTTGGGTCTTGAGAGTGTGCGCTGGACCGCCCTGGCGGGTAACGAGCCCTCGGAACGGGTGGCGGTTAAGGCGGGTTTCACCGGCATCTACGACGATATTGACCCGAGCTCCGGCCGCCCCGACGAGAACGGCCACCCGGTGCAGCATCGGGTGCGCCGCGCCGATATGACCCGCGCCCAGTTCGCGGCGCTCTGGTCTGACTAGCTCTGGGCTAGCTAAACCGCGCTACTTTAGTCCGCGCTACCTGATGCCGAAGCCGCGGAACGAGCCGGACGGCTCCTCCCACTCGACGAGCACCTCATCCACGCGGCCCGCGGTGTCGCCGCCGCGCAGAATATCTACCAGGCGAGCGCAGGAGACGGCGGTACCTTCCGCAACGACTTTCACGCGCCCGTCGTCGAGGTTTTCGGCGTAGCCGGTCAGCCCCATGGGCTTGGCGGTTCCGGCGCACCACCAGCGGAAGCCCACGCCCTGCACTTTGCCGCTGACGAAAGCGACGAGGCGGATTTCGGCGGGTTCTGCCGGGGTGCGGTCGGTGAAGAAATCAAAGAAACCCATGGGTCCTCCCGTGGTCGTCTCGTTGAGGGTGGTTTGATGGGGGTGAGCGCCGGTTGCGGCGCCCGGATTAGCTTTATAGCTTCAGTCTAGTGGGTTCAGAGTGCTTCGGGGTGGCATCAGGGCGCCTGTTGCCTGGTTGCCTCGCGCACGCGTCGTGAACAGCTGAATTAGGGTAGAGCAACCGGAGCCGTGCCCACAAGGGGAGTAAGATGGGGTGATATTTATTAGCGGCAACGCTGAACACGCAGACTGTACCCGCAACGCTCATCCACTGGAGGATCATGAGTTCCCGCCCTAAAAAAGCGCCTCTTGTCGGTAACCCGGCGAAGACACCGTATAAGCCCTGGCCTGCTCTCTGGTCCCTCGTCATTGGCTTCTTCATGATCCTGGTGGACGGCAATATTGTCACCATCGCCCTGCCGCACATGCTGCGGGATTTGGAGGCGTCCCTGTCGGAGGGCATGTGGGTGACGAGCGCCTACCTGCTGGCGTATGCGGTGCCGCTGCTCATTACCGGCCGTATGGGTGACCGCTTCGGTCAGAAGAACCTATACATGATCGGTATGGCTATTTTTACGCTTGCTTCCTTGTGGTGTGGTCTGGCACCGAACGTTGAATCGCTGATTACTGCCCGCGTGGTGCAGGGCCTGGGTGCGTCGCTGATGACCCCGCAGACCATGTCTCTGATTACGCTGATGTTCCCGCCGAATGCGCGCGGTGTTGCGATGAGTATTTGGGGTGCGACGGCGGGTGTCGCCTCGCTGGTTGGCCCGATTCTGGGCGGCGTGCTCGTGGATGCCCTGAATTGGAGCTGGATTTTCTTCGTGAACATTCCGGTGGGTTTGGTCGGTCTGTTCTTGGCGTGGCGTAACGTGCCGGTGTTTGAGCAGAAGAAGCACAGCTTCGACTGGTTGGGCGTGGTGCTTTCGGCGGTCGGTCTGTTCCTGCTAGTTTTCGGTATTCAGGAAGGTGCCACCTACGACTGGGGCACCATGACCGATTCGTTCCTGGGCACCGGTATTGCGGTGAGCGTGTGGGGTCTGATTATTGCCGGCATTCTGGTGCTGGGTCTGTTCATTGGTTGGCAGGCTATTAACCCGCGTGAGCCGCTGGTTCCGCTGAGCCTGTTCAGTGACCGTAACTTCTCCGTGTCGAATGTGGCTATCTCCGCTATGGGTGTGGTCGCTATCAGCATGGCATTCCCGCTGACCCTGTACCTGCAGCAGGTGGAGGGCCTGGACCCGACCCAGGCTGCGCTGATGACCGCCCCGATGGCGTTGTTCTCGGGCGCGTTGGCGCCGGTGGTGGGTGCGCGTCTGAACCGTAACGACCCGAAGTGGATTGCCGTGATTGGCTTTACGCTGATGGTTGTTGGTTTTGCTCTGCTCCGCCCGACGATGGTTGCGGAAGGCAACCTGTGGCTGATGGTTGGCCCGATGATTATTCTGGGTGCGGCGAACGCCTGCATTTGGGGTCCGCTGTCGGTGTCTGCGACCCGTAACCTGCCGCCGCAGCGTGCCGGTGCCGGTTCGGGCGTGTATAACGAGACTCGTCAGATGGCGTCGGTGCTCGGTTCGGCTGCGATTACGACGATTATGGCTTCTGCGATTACCTCGCACCTGTCCGCATTGGGCCCGGCTGCCGCAGCGGGCGGTAGCTCTCACGGCGGTGCTGCTGGAGGCGTGCTTCCGCAGGTCCTGCGTGAACCCTACGCGGCGGCAATGGCTGATTCCATGATGCTACCCCTGGTTGCCGCGGCGGTGGGCGCGGTCGTGTGCCTGTTCTACGCCTCCAAGAAGACCTCCGAGGCAAAAGCCGCCGCACAGAACGCTGAGGCAGAGCCTGAGTCAGAAAACACTAAATAGAAGGCTTATCAGAGCGCTTTTACGGCATAAGCGGTGCATAACCTGAGATATGGTGCTATACCGGAGAAAATCTATATGCACTCTGTGTATGATGAAGCGGGTTATTGTTGCCCTGAGGTGTTGAAACCTCGTGAGAGCGCAATAACCCGCTGTAGAAGGACATCTTCGTGGAGATGGATTACATGCCCGGTCTGCTCGCTAGCGAGGATGAGCTCGACCGCATCACCGAATCCTTCGCCCAGCTTCCCCTCCGCAACCCGAACGGCACCACCGGCATCAACATCCACCTGGAGAAAGAGAGATGGCTAAAATCCCCACCTTGAGTTTGGTATTTTTGCCATTGTCTTCCTTGATTTGTTCAAGATCTTGAGCCAAAATCCTCACTTCCTCTTTCTAAAATCTAGTTTTTAAAAAAATAGGCTATCTACCAGAAGTAGATAGCCTATTTTTTATGAGATGCTTGGGTGCTTACGCTTTCAATTTGTCAAACTTTGCTTTGACATTCGCCTTGAATTCTTCAAGCTTAGCCTTGCGTTCGGCTTTACGTTCAGCCTTCATCTGTGCACGCGCCTGGTTGTAGAGGTCTTCTTGGACTTGCAGAGCTGCTTCGATTTCGGCTACGACGGTTGCTACATCCCAACGCACGATTTGGGTGTCGTACTTGGTGAAGTAAGCATCGATGACTGCTTCGTTGTCTTCTTGCACCAAGGCAACAACGGCTGTTTCACCGTTAGTCAATTTTTGAGAAACAACGTCAATCAGGCCAGCTTCTGCCGTATCAACGGTAGCACCAGCAACCAAACCATTGAGGCTACCAATACCATAACCAAACAAGACGCCGATAGGACCACCCAAAAGCCCGATAACTGCACCGAGCAAGCCACCTTTTAGGGTTGCATTCGTCGTTGAATCTTCAAAATCATAGCGTTCTTTTTCAACGATATGACCGTTTTCATTTTTGACCAGGGCGATTTGAGCAACCTTGGTCGTCTGAGTTTGGCGGAAAGCCTTCAAATCTGCAAAGGACTGATAAGCTTCGCTTTCGGTGTTAAAGACTGAAATTACTAGGTTTTCCATAGTTGGTACCTCGTTCCTAAAGACTATATATACATTGTAATACAGTTCTCTTTTTTTGGGAACTACTTTTTGCGACAATTTACCTCGGCGGCAGCCGGTAGGCTGAGTCCTAAAGCAGAGGGGCCCGGCATCCAGTATGGATGCCGGGCCCCTCTCTGCTTGCTGTGGCGTTAGCGGCTGATGGTTGCCGAAGCGCGCAAACCAGCCAGGTCCTGGAAGGTGTACTCGCCACCCTCGGTCAGCTGCATTGCGACGTTACCGCTGGTGATCTGAGCGGTGGTGGTCAGGGTGTAGCTGGAGGTCACCTCGGTGAAGTACACCGGAACCAGCGAAGCCAGCACCTGTGCGTAGCTCACGCCGTCCTTCGCGGTGGCTTCCAGGTAGTCGGAGGTGCGGATGTCCAGTACGCCGGTCCAGACGTTGTCCTCGATGGTCGGCTCGTAGAACTTCGCAGTGTATGCGATGCCGTTGAACGCCGCCACGGCGGGGTTGTTGGTCTTTGCGCCGCCCGCACTCTTGGCGAGTGCCGGGATCTCAACGTCGTTCTCGGTGTCCCACAGCAGCGGGTCGGTGACGTCCGCGGCGGTGGGGAAAGTGAACTCGAAGGTCACCTGCAGGTGCGCCTGAGGGTACAGCCAGGAGCTACCCTGGAACTCGCCCTTGGAGTTGATGGGCGCGGAAATCCACAGGCCCGCGCCACCGTACAGGCCGGCGCCGACGCTACCTCCGGGGGTGAAGGTGCCGCCGCCGCGGCTCTGCGGGGTGGTGGAGGTTGCGGTGATGTTGGGAACCTGCACGGTGTAGGAGTCCAGACCGTAGCGGGTATCAAAGTCGTTGGAGGGGTTCGAGTTGAACGCCTGGGTGAAGACACCGAACTTCAGGGTCGGGGTTTCCTGCGCGTCGGTGGATGCCGCGTAGGCGGGTACCGCTGCGGCGGTTGCGATAACGGGGGCGCTCCAGACGGCACCCTTGACGAGGGAGCGGCGGTTCAGGTTGCGCGCGGTATTAGGGGAAGAAGTCATGGGATCTCTCTTGTCATTAAGAATGTGGTGATGCGTGTGATTTGAATTACTGATACTCTAATGTAATTCAGCTCATCTTCAAAATTATCTCAACTATTACCTCAATGTATGAACATTACGGCACCCAGCTCACCTAGCGCGTGAAACGGGAGCATCATGGAAACCGTGGAGAACGTCCTCCCGGCAAGCTCCACCGAAACACCACCGGTCACCACACACTAAGGAACACAACATGGCATTTCTGAAGAGCGCACGCGTCACGCTTGCCTCCCTCGCAGTGCTCTGCCTGGGCACCATCGCAGCCCCCGCGGCAAACGCCTACAGCCCCGACATCGACGGCGATGGCATCCCCAACACCTGGGAACTGAAGGGCTACGACGCCGACGGCGACGGCAAGATCGACGTCGACTTCCCCGCACTGGGCGCCGACCCCAACCACAAGGACATCTTCGTCGAGATGGACTACATGGCGGGCCTGCTGCCCAGCGAAGACGAACTGGACCGCATCACCAAGATCTACGCCGACCTGCCCCTGCGCAACCCCGACGGCACCACCGGTGTGAACATTCACCTGGACGCAGGTAGCGCTCGCAGCGCCAAGTACAACCTCGGCGGCGGCAACGAAATCAGCTACCAGGCACTGGACAGCGAATTCAAGGCGCTCCACCGCATCAAGGCAACCGAAGGTAAGTTCAACCCCGCCCGCGAAGGCACCTTCCACTACATGATCTGGGGCGACTACTACGACAACAGCTACTCCTCCGGTATCGCTAACTTCGGCGGTCGTAACTTTATGGTCACCGTCGGCCCGCACTTCTGGGGCACGGCAAGCAGCGACATCCGCGTGGCAGTGTTCGTGCACGAGCTCGGCCACAACCTCGCACTGAGCCACGGCGGCTGGGACGAAATCAACTACAAGCCCAACTACTACAGCGTCATGAACTACCAGTACACCCTCACCGGCGTGCCCATGGCTGACGGTAGCCGCTACTTCGGCTACTCCACCGCCGAGTACCGCATGCTCAACGAGGCGAAGCTGTACGAGGCGCGCGGCTTCGGTCCCCGCGCGGCTGGCTTCCTGTACAAGGGCAAGCCCGCCAACCAGCCGATTGACTTCAACGGCAACGGCAAGATCGACACCGAGCCGGTATCCGTGGACCTCAACGGTGACGGCATGATCACGAACCTGGGCGCGGCAAACGATGTGAAGATGATCCGCTTCCAGGCGACCGAGCACCCCGAGAAGGACAAGGGCCCCGAGCACATTGAACCGAGCGGCATTACCGCCGAACACGCTCGTTCGCTGGGCCTGATTAAGTAGGCTGGCTGGGCGGCACACCGCCGATAAATACCCTTGCCAGCTCAATAAAACAGTAAGGTGCGGATACCGAATCATCATTCGGTATCCGCACCTTTACTCTATGCAGCTACTCTACGCAGCTTGCAGGCCAGCTACGGAGCCTAGACAGCCTCGACCACGCGGCCGGTATCCACCAGCACCTGCGCGATGTGGCCCAGCGCCTCCTCATTCTGCAGCGACGAAACATCGCCCAAAGAACGGCCCTGGTACAGCTCACCGAGCAGACGGCGAGTAATCTTACCCGAACGGGTCTTCGGGATATCGGCAACCGCCACAACGTCCTTCGGCTTAGCAATCGGGCCAATGTGCTCACGCACATGCGCGGTCAGCGCTGCCTTCAACTCATCCTCAGTCAGGACCTTACCCTCATCGGTGAGCGTCACGTAGGCGACCGCCTGGTGACCGGTCAGCTCATCCTCCACGGGGCAGACACCAGCCTCAACCACAGCCGGGTGAGTCACCAGAGCCGACTCAATCTCGATCGTGGACAGGCGGTGACCCGAAATGTTGATCACGTCATCAATACGGCCGAGGATGTACACGTTACCCTCTTCGTCTTCCTTCGCGCCGTCGCCGGCGAGGAACCAGCCGCGCTCGCCGTAGTGACGCCAATAGGAATCCAGGTATCGCTGCGGGTTCTGCCACACGGTACGAGCCATGGAGGGACCAATCTTATCGACCACGATGAAGCCCTGCTTGCCGGGTTCGACCGGGTCGCCGTGCTCATCGACCACGCGGGTGGACACGCCGGGAACGGCGCGGGTAGCGCAACCGGGTAGGGGAGTGCAGTGCGGGGTGCCCTCCGGGTAGGTGCCCTCGGGCGCGAACGCCGGGTCGTGCGGGCGCGGGGAGCACACGGTCGAACCGGTCTCCGACTGCCACCAGGTGTCGATGAACGCCGCGGTGCCGCCGCCCACGTGCTGACGCAGCCAACGCCACGCCTCCGGGTTGATGGATTCGCCCACCGAACCGAGCAGACGCACGGTCGAGAAGTCGTACTTGCCGGGCTCCGGGCCGTTCGGGAACGCACCCATGAGGGAACGAATCAGGGTCGGTGCGGTGTAGTAGTTGGTCACACCGTAGCGTTCAATGACCTCAAAGTGGCGGCCGTAATGCGGGGTGTTCGGGGTACCCTCGTAAATCACCTCGGAGACACCGTTCACCAGCGGGCCGTAAATTTCGTAGGTGTGCGCGGTCACCCAGGCCAGGTCGGCGGTGCACCAGTGAACGGTGGACTCTACCTTTTCCGAGTCGTTGACCGCCGACAGCTCGTCGGGGCGCAGCACGCCGTTCTCGTCCACGTAATCCGGCAGCAGATCGTAGAGCAGCGCGTGAGTGTACGCGGTCTGCACCAGGTAACCTGCCATGGTGTGCACCAGGCCCTTGGGCTTACCGGTCGTGCCGGAGGTGTAAATAATGAACAGCGGATCCTCGGCGTCGTGCAGCTCGTAGGCGTGGGTGTCCGGCTGATCGTCCACCAGGTCGTGGTACCAGACGTCGCGGCCCTCAGTCCACGGCACAGCGGCGTGCGCAACCGGGTCGGAGGCGCTGGTGCGGTCCACCACGATCACGTGCTCAATGTTGTTCTCACCGGAGCATGCCTCATCAGCGTTTACCTTCACGGGAACGACCTTGCCGCGGCGGTTCTGGCCGTCGGTGGTGATGAGGACCTTCGCGCCGGTGTCTTCCACACGGAACTTCAGCGCCTCGGCGGAGAAACCACCGAACACGAGGGAATGAATCGCGCCAATACGCGCGCAGGCGAGGGTGAAAATAATGGTTTCGGGGATGACGGGCAGGTAGATGACCACGCGGTCACCCTTGCGCACGCCCAGGGACAGCAGACCGTTCGCTGCCTTCGCGATGCGGCGCTGCAGCTCGGCGTAGGTGATGGCCTCACGGTCGCCGGGTTCACCTTCAAAGTAGAGGGCGACCTTGTCGCCGCGGCCCGCCTCCACGTGGCGGTCTACGCAGTTGTAGGTGACGTTGAGCTTACCGCCCTCGAACCACTTAATTTCAGGAATCGTGAACTGTTCGATGCCGTCCTCATCGAAGCCGAGGGACTTCGGCTTCTCGAAGCGGTGCGCGGTGTGCCAGGGCTCAGCCCAGGTGAGGCGCTGTGCCTGCTTCTCCCAGAACGCGACGCGTGCCTCGTCAGATTCGTGGGCGGGGTTCGGGGTGGGGTTCAGCGGGTCGGTGAACGAGTAGGGGGTGGGCAGTCCCATTATTCTCCCATCGGTTGCTGGCATTAGCACCCTTGCTTGCCGTGCCGCTGTCTGTGTGACCGTGGGGTCTGTGTGTGCGTTGGCGAGGGGGTTGCTGCGACGTCATTGAGCCAGGTCTCTCGGTCGCTCTGGATGGTTTGCCTTCTTAGTAAAGCGCGCTCCGGGCTCGGACGCAAAGGGGACCGTCATATTCGGCATGCTGCGTATCGGTTCGTAATATTCCGACATATTTAAAAGACCCCGCCCCGCGCTCACTGCTGTGGGGCGCGGGGCGGGATTCATCATCATCATTCAGTAGGCGACAGGTTTCCCCGCCGACTTCTTTCTCCGGCGCGTAGCGATGATTAGCTCACCTTCAGAGGAGCAACCACGCGGCGGACATCTCTCCTAAAACTCAGCGCGTGCTGAGCGTTGCGTCTAGCTGTGGTGCTAGTTGCTGGGGTACTTCGCCTTCACCCAGCGCTCGAACACGCCCACCAGCGCGTCGGTAATCTTACCGAGCACCGCCAGCGCCACAATAGCCAGCAGCAGGCGGTCGGTGCGGCCGTTATTCTGCGAATCGGTCAGCAGGTAACCCAGACCCATGGACGCACCCAGCAGCTCAGCGGCGACCAGGAACAGCCACGCCTGAGCCAGCGCCAGACGCAGACCCGACACCACCGACGGCAGAACCGCGGGAAGCTGAACCGTGGTGAACAGGCGCAGACCCTTCAGACCGAAGGCGCGCGCCGCCTCCACGAGCTTGGGGTCAACGTGCGCCAGAGCCGCAGAAACCGTGGTGTACACCGGGAAGAATGCACCAATAGCAACCAGGGTCACCTTGGAATTCTCGCCGATACCAATCCACAGCAGAAGCAGCGGAACCCACGCCAGGGAGGGCACGGCACGCAGCGCACCAATGGTCGGCGCGGCAATCAGACGCACCGGCGCAGACAAGCCAATCAGCGCACCCAGCACCAGGCCGAGCACGGCACCAATACCGAAACCAATCAGCACACGCTGAGTAGAAATCGCCACGTGGCGGCCCAACTCGCCGCGCTGCGCCAGTTCAACACCGGCACTGACCACACGGTCGGGGGAGGGCAGCTGAACCTGGGTGAACACGCCGTTCGTGCTCAGAATGTACCAGAGGGCAATCAGCGCCAGGGGAAGAATCAGGCCCAGGTACTGCTTACCGGCGAACGGGTTCGACGGCAGCTTCACGGAAGAGACACGCTTCTCGGCACGCTCAGCGCGAGCGCTGGAGGCGGCGGTAATCGTTGCGGCGGTCATTACTTCTCAACCACCTTTGCGATCTTCTCGACGGCTGCGCTGTCAGCCTTCTTTGCGAACTGGTCGTCCACAATGCTGTTCAGTGCCTTGTCCACGTCGGACTGGGAGGGAACGTCGCCGGACTCGACCAGAATCGGGCCGACACCCTTGAGAACCTCAACCTGCTTAGCGCCCGGAACCGGGTCAATATCCAGGTGGGTGCGCTCCATGACGACCTGGGCGGTCTCGTGCTTAATGCCGGACTCCTCCTCGACAATCTTCACAGCCTCTTCGGGGTTCTTCTTAGCCCAGGCGCGAGCGTACTCGTACACGTCCACGATGGTCTGTGCGGCGGTCGGGTTGGACTGAATGAACTTCTCGGTCGCGTTCAGGAAGCCGTAGGTGTTGAAGTTCAGGTTGCGGTAGAAGAGCACGTCGCCGCTTTCCACCTCGGCGGCAGCCATGATCGGGTCCAGGCCGCTCCACGCGTTGACCTGACCGTTATCCAGGGCGGTGCGGCCGTCGGCGTGCTGCAGGTTCTGAATGGTCAGATCCGAAGCAGAAATACCCTCCTGCTTGAGCGCCTGCAGCAGCAGGAAGTACGGGTCGGTACCTTTGGTCACGGCAACGGTCTTACCCTTCAGGTCCGCAACCTTGGTGATGCCCGAATCCTTGCGGGTCACCAGAGCCGACCACTCCGGCTGCGAGTACAGGCTAATGACCTTGATGGGGGAGCCATTAGCGCGTGCCAGCAGTGCCGCCGAACCGGCGGTCGAGCCAACATCAATATTGCCGCTACGCAGCGCCTCATTCGCCTTGTTCGAACCGGCCGACTTCACCCACTGCAACTTCTTACCCTCGGCAGCAAGGGCGGTCTCAAGCCAACCCTTCTTACGGATAATCAGGGACAGCGGGTTGTAGGTCGCGTAGTCAATGGTCACGGTGTTCTGATCGCCACCACCGGCAGCACCGGAGGCGTTAGCGGAACCGGAACCTTCACCGGCGCAGGCGCTAAGCAGAGTAGCAAAAGCGGCGGCTGCGGCAAGGGACTTGAGGGCGGTACGGCGAGACGGGGAGTAAGTCATGATGAAATCTTTTCGCTTCTGAAGATGATGATGTGATGTGTAGAAAATGCGTTTCGTGACGGCTTTAGGCGTTATCTTCCACGCCGAGCTCAGCCAACAGTTCGCTACGCAGCGCCGTGATCTCTGCATCGGCGCGGTCACGCGGGTGAGAGCGGTCAACGGTCACAATGCGCTGGATGGTGGCGGGCGCCTCCGGGGTGTCCTTACCGAGGACGATAACCCGGTCAGAGAGGTACAGCGCCTCTTCCACATCGTGGGTGACCAGCAGAATCGTGGTCGGGTCTTGACGGTGCACGTCCAACAGCAAATCCTGCATATTGATGCGGGTCAGCGCGTCCAGAGCACCGAAGGGCTCGTCGAGCAGCAGCACGCCGGGGTTGCGTGCGAGCGCTCGCGCCAGGGACACGCGCTGAGCCATACCGCCTGAAATTTCCTTGGGACGGTGAGTTGCATACTCGCCCAGGCCGACCAGGTCGAGCAGGCGCGCTACGGATGCTGCGCCGTCAGATTTTTTGGTGCCCTGCGGCAGTCCGAGCGCCACGTTGTCGGCGACGGTGCGCCAGGGGAGCAGGCGCGGTTCCTGAAAGCCGATAGCAACGCGGGGGTCGAGGCCGGTCACTGCCTTCTCGCCGATACGCACGGTACCTGCGGTGATGCGGTTCAGGCCTGCTGCTGCACGCAGGAGGGTGGATTTGCCGCATCCGGAGGAGCCGATGACGGAGATAATCTCGCCGGGGGCTGCGGTGAAGGAGACTCCGCGAAGAACTTCGTGGGTTCCGCCGGGCACGGGGAAAGATTGCCCGACGTCTTCAAAGCTGAGGGGGACTGCGGCGGTGGATACGGCGTGTCGGCCGGTGTTTTCACTGGTGGGTACGTCAGTTACTGCACTGTTGAGTGTCATGTCACTTCCATCGGTCCTGGCGTTAGCACCGGGAGGCGGAAGAATCCGTGCCGGTTGCTGCGACGTCGTGGAGCCAGGTCTCTCAGTCGCTCTGGATGGTTTGCTCCTTCAACCCTATGGGCTGTGCCACGCCTCAATCAACCCAGCGGGCGCGTGTGAATTTCTATGACTGTATATTTCGCATTTGTCACGAAATATTTCGGTTCCCCGTCACAAAAAGATTTTTTCGTCACAAACGTGACCTCCCTCCCGCGCGCCCCGTACACTCAAACAACGAGATCATGAGTCCCGGCGCTAAGCTCTGGCTAGCCGGGCGGCAACCCTCTCCCGTAGCGGGGTGCCCCAGATGATGATCTGGCCTCAACGGAATGAGGCAAGTACGGCGCGAACGCGCCACCTGCACGAAGGCCACCACCGAACGCAGAAGGCATCAGGAGGCGGCGCGCGGGGTGCAGGGTCCAAACCCGATCGTGTCCCCGATCATTCGCGAAAGGAAAATCGATGGCTGAGCAGAAGAAGCGCATCGTAGTTAACGCATTCGAGATGACCTGCATTGGTCACCAGAGCTTCGACCTCTGGCGTCACCCGCGCTCCCGCGCAACCGAGTACAACACCATCAAGTACTGGACTGACCTGGCTAAGACCCTTGAGCGCGGCCTGTTCGATGCCGTGTTCATCGCTGACGTGGTCGGCGTCTACGACGTGTACAAGAACTCTGCCGCTCCCGCTATCGAGGGTGCCGCTCAGGTTCCCGTGAATGACCCCGCAACCCAGATTTCTGCAATGGCTGCAGTGACCGAGCACCTCGGCTTCGGCGTGACTGCTGCCGCTACTTTCGAGCAGCCCTACACCCTGGCTCGCCGCTACGCCTCCCTCGACCACCTGACCGAGGGCCGCGTCGGCTTCAACGTTGTGACTTCTTACCTGCCGTCGGCTGCTGAGAACCAGGGTCTGCCCACCCAGATCCCGCACGACGAGCGCTACGACATCGCTGACGAGTTCCTGGACGTCTGCTACAAGCTGTGGGAAGGCTCCTGGGAAGACGGCGCAGTCATCAAGGACCGCGAGCGCGGCATCTACGCTGACCCCTCCAAGGTCCACCCGATTGGCCACAAGGGCAAGTACTTCTCCGTGCCCGGCATCTCCCTGACTGAGCCGAGCCCGCAGCGCACCCCCGTGATCTTCCAGGCTGGCGCATCCAGCCGTGGCCAGCAGTTCTCCGGTAAGCACGCTGAGGCTGTGTTCATCAGCGCCCTGCGCCCGGACCTGACCCGCGTTGTGACCGACCGTATTCGCGCCGCTGCAGAGGAGCAGGGCCGTAGCCGCGACGACGTGAAGATCCTTGCAATGCTTTCGATCATCGTGGATGAGACCGAGGAGAAGGCAAAGGCAAAGTACGAGGACTACAAGAAGTACATCAACCTCGACTCTGCACAGACCATTCTCGGCGGCTGGTCCGGCGTTGACCTGTCCCAGTTCGACGAGGACGAGGTCCTGAACTATGTGCAGACCGAGTCGATTCAGTCCTTCCTGACCCCCTTCACCCTGCAGGCGAAGGACAAGAAGTGGACCCGCAAGGCCATCGCTGAGCACGTCACCCTCGGCGGCATGGGCGAGGTCATCGTTGGTGACCCGGTTCAGGTTGCTGACGAGCTGGAGCGTTGGATCGACGAGGGCGGCCTGGACGGCATCAACCTGGCGTACCACGTCACCCCGGGTTCCTTCGAGGACTTCATCGAGTACGTTGTTCCCGAGCTGCAGAAGCGCGGCCGCTACCGCACCGAGTACGAGGGCAACACCCTGCGTGAGAACATCTTCGGTAAGGGTCACACCAAGGTTGCTGACTCCCACCCGGCTGCTAAGTACCGCGGCGCATACGTGGGCAAGCCTTCGGCTGCTGACACCCCGGCTCGCGCAATCGCTGAATAAGCGTTGCCGCTGATGCGTACCGTGTAGGTTCGCTCAAACTTAACGATTGAAAACAAGAACGCCCGTTCTGCTGGAGGATGTGTATCCCCGGCGGAGCGGGTGTTTCTTTGCGCTGTGCTTTTTGATGCGGCGCTTTCTTTATACTGGGTGGCATGACTGAACTGAACCAGGTTGAACTGAACCATGATGACCGCTGCCCCTGCTCAAGCGGCGAGGTGTACGGCGCCTGCTGCGGCAGGTTCTTGGGCGAGTTTGCAGCCTCCGGCACGCTGACTGCTCCCGCGCCGGAACAGCTGATGCGCTCGCGTTTTACCGCGTTTGCGACCGGGGATGCGGCGTATCTGCTGGCGAGCTGGCATCCGAGCACTCGCCCGGCCGTCTTGGAGTTGGAGGATGATATCCGCTGGTATCGCCTGGATATTCTGGGCGCTTCGGGTGGCCCGTTTGATGCGTCCGGTACGGTGGAGTTCGTTGCGTATTACCGTTCGGTGCCGGGTGTTCCTGCGGAGGAGCGGGTGAAGGGCAGCATGCATGAGCTGTCGCGCTTTGAGAAGGTGGGCGGCGCCTGGTTCTATGTGGATGGTGACGTCCGCTAACGCCCCTTATACACATGCATAGTGCGGGCATAAAAGAAATGGCAGAATCATTCCGAAACCGGAATGATTCTGCCATTTCTTGTTTTGGTTAGCTTCTGTCTTTTAGCAGTTTTTCAAGATAGTTCTCTAAGCGCGAGGCTACCTCTAGCTCGCGGTCAGAAATAATGCCGGTGTGTTCGTGAATCGATCTTGAGAGACCGTCATAAAGGCGATATATCTGTTTTCCAGAAAGTGTCAGGATATCTCGACGTTCTTGAGAATTAAGGACCGAAGATAAAAGAATAATGTCTCGGAAATGTCGACTTTTATCGGAATCTCCATTGTTGAGCAGGGCTGATACTTTCTCGTACAGGGCGCCCAAACCATCAGGAACGTTGACTGTAAATTGGCGGTTAGCGCAGAGTACAGATGCTTTACGGGTGCGTTCAAGCCCAAACTGAGCGCCACGAGTTTCTAGTAGGCGGCCAAACCCCGGATATTCATAGGTGCGGGCAGTCTCCGATTGCCCTGAAGGGATGAGGATATCTATCTGAGCTTCGCCGCGAACCCACCGGTGATTTTGGCCGGATGCATTGAACCCGGCAATTGAAAATCCGGCATTGCTAAGAGCCTCATGGAACTGACGAATATGCGCCCGGGAAGCGCGGATATCAAGAATAACGTCGATATCGTGGGTGGAGCGAGAACCTGCGTAGCTTCGTTCCGCAGCCAACAGGCGCATCATGCTTCCGCCAGCCAACGACCATCCTTGCGGCATAATTTCTGAAATATCAGCCAGACCAAGCCATGAGGCGCGTTCTGCCCCAATAGCAGGAATCAAAATAGGTGATGCGTTCATGACTAAGACGCTTCCTTGAAAACAGAATCTTGAAGAATACGCTCTGCCTCAGCGGTGCTTCGCGAATCCCCCAAATCTAGAAGATCTACCGCCACGTGCAGGGGAAGAATATGGGGCGGCTCATCGCATTCACGCAAGATGACGTTCGCTGAATCCGCGGAAGCTGGAAGAAGATTGTAGAGAAAAATGATGTTCTCTAAGTCCCGGCTTGAAACGTATGCATCCACCATTGAGCCGTACACCTGCGAAATATCGCTACTAATGCCGGTAAGGGAGAGTGCAGGGTCTTCCAAAATTGCCGGAATCTCAGCGGGAGGAGCCTGCAGATGATGCACTTTCAGCCCGCGGCGGGCTCGGTAGCGCTCAATGGAGCTTGAGCCCTGTTCCTGAATTGCTGAGGCGCGTTCTTTTGCCCTGCGGCGTTCCTCAGCAGATAGAACAGACGACTGCCCGTCACAGTAGCGAGCCAGGGAGTTGAATGATTCAAAGGAAATAGGGCGGCCAGCATTACTGCGGTGCGCTGCGGGGAGAGCGTCGACAACCCAGCGGCTTCCCAATTTACGCCCCTGGAGCATTCCGCGTTCTAGGCGGGCGCGCACGCTTCGCTCTGAAACCTGAGCTTCTTGGGCATACTCTTGAACGGACATCATGGCAGAATCATACCGGAAACGGAATGATTCTGCCATGAATTTTCGCCCGCGCCCGGGCACGATAAGGAACGTGCATGAGCGAACCAGATACACAAAAGGCAGGTCCTTCGACAGCTTGAAAACTTACGTTCTCAGCCGCCTCAGGAACCTGCCCTCAGCAAATATGTAGACTGTTGGACTTAGCTAGTCCAGCCGTTAATGATGCCCATACCGAAGTAGATCACGAACACTGCGGAGACCAGGTACATCAGCCAGTGCACATCCTTGCCGCGGCCCTGCACCAGACGAATAAAGGTGTAAGCCACGAAGCCGGCACCAATACCGTTCGCAATAGAGTACGACAGCGGCATGAAAATAATGGTCAAGAACGCCGGAATACCCAGACCCCAGTCAGTCCAGTCAATATTCACAGCCTGGCGAATCATCAGGAAGCCGACCACGACCAGCGCCGGAGCAACCGCCTCGAAGGGAACGATAGTGACCAGCGGCGAGATGAAAATCGCCAGCAGGAACAGCACACCGGTCACAATGTTCGCAAAACCGGTGCGTGCACCCGCACCAATACCGGTAGCGGACTCCACGAAAATCTGGTTCGCCGAACCGGACGCGCCACCACCAACAACGGAACCAAAAGCGTCCACGAGCAGGACCTTGTCGATGTCCTCAACCTTGCCGTCCTTCATGGTGCCAGCCTCGGCGGCAAGACCGACCGAAACGCCCATCGCGTCAAAGAAGACCGACAGCAGAATGGTGAACACCAGCAGCGAAGCAGCCAGCGGGCCAATGTGGGTAAACGCGCCGAACAGGTCAGCCGAACCGATGAGGGAGAAGTTCGGGGTGGTGAACTTCATGTCATCCAAGGAGGGCACGTTCAGGGACCAGCCGGTTGCCGACTCCTTCACGGAACCGGAGGGGACAACCGCCTCCAGAATCAGGGACAGCGCGGTGGAGGCGAGCACGCCCCACAGAATCGCGCCCTTCACGTTACGGATGAACAGGGCGATGGTGAAGAACAGGCCGAAGAGGAAGACGAGGGTGGGCCAACCGAGCAGGTGGCCGCCCGCGCCGAGGGTCACCGGAACGGTGGAGCCGGCAGCGTCAGGCATGCGGCGGATAATACCGGAGTCGACCAGACCAATAAAGGAAATGAAGAAGCCGATACCGACCACAATCGCGGTCTTGAGCGACTCGGGGACCGCCTCAAACACCGCGGTACGGAAGCCGGTGAGCACCAGAACGGTCATGATCAGACCGGCAAGAACGACCAGGCCCATGATGTCTGCCCAGGTCAGGTTCGGGGTGGTGGCAATGGTGGAGGCGAGCAGCGCATTCACGCCCAGGCCAGCCGCCATGGCGAAGGGCTGCCTGGCGATAACACCCATGAGGATGGTCATCACGCCGGCAACCAGCGCGGTCACAGCCGCGACGGGTGCGATACCGAGGGTGCGTTCGGATGCGTCCTTGCCGAGGCCGATGATGAGGGGGTTCAGCACCACGATGTAGCTCATGGCGAAGAACGCGGCGAGGCCGCCGCGGAATTCTGCGGCGATGGAGGAGCCGCGTTCGGAAATCTTGAAGTAGCGGTCGAGCGCACCGGTGGGTGCTGCCGCCTTCTGGGGTTCAGACATGTGAGGATCCGTTGATGTTGTTCGGTGTGTACTGTTGCGCTGCCGGTTTCGCGGGTAAATTTTGCGGGTGCATTTCCCGGGTCGGGCGCCACAATGGTTCAACCATTGTAGGCGCCGCCGCGTAGCTTGTGCCGTTAAAACGCGTTGTGTGCGGCGGTTCAGTCGGTGATGTGGTATTTCCCCGCTCCTGTAGTTAGGTCGGCTGCTGGGGAAGAATAGCGCAGGGCGGGGTACCGGCACCCCAAAGGTGCCGATACCCCGCCCAGCTGGTGCCTGCGCCTCCACGTGTGGAGGGTTCGGCACCCGATGTATTTAGTGCATCCAGCCGGTAATCAGGCCGTTAGCGAAGAAGATGAGGAACACTGCGGAAACCACGTACATGAGCCAGTGCACGTCCTTGCCGCGACCCTGCACCAGGCGGATGAAGACGTAGGACAGGAAGCCTGCGCCGATACCGTCCGCGATGGAGTAGGACAGGGGCATGAAGATGATGGTCATGAACGCGGGGATACCCAGGCCCCAGTCGTTCCAGTCGATGTTCACTGCCTGGCGGATCATCAGGAAGCCAACGAACACCATTGCGGGTGCAACAGCTTCGAAGGGCACGATGGTGACCAGCGGGGACAGGAAGATTGCGACGAGGAACAATGCGCCGGTGACGACGTTCGCGAAGCCGGTGCGTGCACCCGCGCCGATACCGGTTGCGGACTCCACGAAAATCTGGCTGGAGGAGGAGGAAGTGCCACCGCCGGCTACGGAGCCGAGGGCGTCCACGAGCAGGACCTTGTCGACGTTCTCGATCTGGCCGTCCTTGATGGTGCCTGCTTCGGTTGCGAGACCGACGGAGGTGCCCATTGCGTCGAAGAACGCGGAGATGAGGATGGTGAAGATCAGTAGAACAGCAGCCATGCCGCCGAGGGTGCCGAAGGCAGCGAACAGGTCAGCGGAGCCGAACAGGGAGAAGTTGGGCAGCTTGCTGGTGTTGGAGTCCCAGACGGGGACGTTCAGGGACCAGCCGGTGGGGGACTTAACCGAGCTACCGGAGGGCACGACCTTCTCCAGGATGATGGAGAGGGCGGTGGAGGCGAGCACGCCGTAGAGGATTGCACCCTTCACGTTGCGGATGAACAGCGCAATGGTGAGGAACAGGCCGAAGAGGAAGACGAGGGTGGGCCAGCCGAGCAGGTGGCCGCTCACGCCGAAGGAGACGGGCACGGTGGTGCCTGCTGCGTCGGGCATACGGCGGATGATACCCGCGTTGACGAGGCCGATAAAGGCAATGAAGAAGCCGATACCGACGACGATTGCGACCTTGAGCGATTCGGGGACCGCGTTGAACACTGCGGTGCGGAAGCCGGTCAGCACGAGGATGGTCATCAGCACACCAGCCCATACGACGAGGCCCATGATGGCGGGCCAGGTCAGTCCGGGGGTGGAGGCGATGGTGGTTGCCAGCAGCGCGTTCACGCCGAGGCCTGCCGCCATGGCGAAGGGCTGCTTGGCGATGACGCCCATGAGGATGGTCATGACGCCTGCGACCAGTGCGGTCATTGCTGCGACCTGCGGTACGCCGAGGTCGTTGCCGGATGCGTCCTTACCGAGGCCGATGATGAGGGGGTTCAGCACGACGATGTAGCTCATCGCGAAGAAGGTGGCGAGGCCGCCGCGGAATTCGGCGGCGATGGTGGAGCCTCGCTCAGTGATTTTGAAGTAACGGTCCAGTGCGCCCTTGGCTTCTGCCTTGGGGGTCTGGGGAGCCGCGGTGTTCTCAGAAGACATTCGTGAAAATCCGTAGATACTCATAGTCGGGGCGGGCACCGGGGTTCCGAGCCCGCATAAAAAAGTGCCACTTCCCGGTGTGTTGGGGAGGTGACACTGTTGTTACCGAAATATTCTACGGTTAAAGTTTCTCTAAGCGTTAATCCAGGAAACTCCCAGCTTTCGTTCAGAAAGCCTGAAAAGGCACTGTAGAAACTATAAAATCCGCTGACTAGCAAAAAAATATATGTTTTGAATCTAAATAATTCGAAAATCTATACCATTTAGGTTGTGAAGGTGGTAGTCTTCTAGCACCAGGCCTGCGGTGGTGAAGTTTAGACCCACCCGCTACAGACGGGGATTCAACGATGAAAAATGCTCTGAGAGTGTGCGCAGTATTGTGTACGGTTCTGACCTTTCTGCTGGGTAGCGCCCTCATCTCTGTCCTGGAGACGCAGACTCCTCTGGGTACCAATGTGCAGGCACAGCTTTCTCTCCGTGCTTCGCAACAGTCTAAGTCTGAGCTGATTCAGAACTTTGATACTCTGGTGGATCGCTACGCTGCCGATGGTGCCCAGCTACTCAAGGTGGTCGCCGACCCCGAAGATTTCTGGCACGGAAAATCCGTCTACGTGTTCGGGGCGAATTCACTGAGCTCTGACGGTGAAACTATCGATTGGTTCGACCCTGATAAGCACGGGAAAAAATATCCGTCACGAGCACTGGGGGATTCCTCGCTTGACGGCCAATATGCGTTAGCGGGTAGCCAAGAATTTGTGCGTGCTTTTGAAAACCTTGCCCGTGAACAAGGCATGGATGTTAAAGTTACCTCCGTTAACCCGGTGCGTGTTGTCTACGGGGCAGTTACTTCTTCGGGCTCTCTGACGAGCCTTATCTGCCTTGCTGTGCTCTTCTGTACCGCAATCATGGGATGGTTGTCGGTCCGTTCGCGAACTCAGAATATTCTGCTTCTGAACGGATACTCCCCACAGCGTCTGCAGCTAAGAGACGCACAAGACCTCCTGCTCCTGGCGCTACCCCCTGCAGCGGTAACAGCATTGTGCATGGGATGCGTAGAGGGGTACGTGTACGGCGTGGCGCATCTTCCTCAACTGATGGGGGTTACGGCGCTGATTTTTGCCGTGTTTACCGTTCTCATGCTGGTTGCTCTACTGCTGATCAACCTCATGACTTGGCCGAGTATTAATGCTGTGGGACGTAGGGAACCGGCGTATCGACGTTTTACAGTTCCGAGTGCAATCGCTAAGTATGCTGTGGTGGTTTTAGTGGCGTGCACTATTCCGGGTCTGGTCTCAAGCGCTCAAGTGAGTTTGGGTAGGAGCGATTCGGCGGCTGGCTGGTCTCTTCTTTCTGACCAGTACACCTTACGGGTGAACGTGCCTGAAGCGACGATACGGGATGAACAAGCGCTCGCCTCCTACGACCAGGCCACAGTGCGTGCTTTAGGTTCTCTTGAATCACGGAACGGTGTCCTCCTGTCCTATGCGTTGGAAAACGTTAAGGGTTTGGAGGGTAGCGGATACGATGGCGCCCTTATGGTGAACCGCGCCTATGTGGACCTTCTTCAGCAACGTCTTGGCTTGTCGTTCAAGAATGTTGAGGATAGTAGCTTCCCTGGATCTCAGTCTTTGCGTGCAGAGTATTCTTTCCACCAGAAAGACCGGGAAGATCGCGGATTTACTCTGCTCACTGTGGAGGATAAAACCAACTCGTCGGGGGTAAAGGTGCCTGCTTTGAGCTCTCAGGATTCACGGCTTCTGAACTATAAAAAGCCTGTTCTTGTGGTAACCGAATCGGCGACTCAGAATCTACAACCTTCCTTTATTTCTGCGGCCTTGACTACCGGTAATATCATGGTCTCTCAGCCTGCGTCTGTACGGGCTGCCTACAACGCTGAGGAAATTGGGCAGACCCTACTTTCTGTGGACCGCGCGGGAGAGGAACACCTTTACATCGCGCAGCTCGAACGTAACCGGTATGTTGCGTATCTTGTGGGCCTAGCAATTCTCTGCGCGGCACTCGTTATTGGTACAGCAATTAATACGTACATTACCCTTGCGGCTCGTGCTCGTAATGATTTTGTTTTACGTACTGCTGGTCTGCCTCTTAGAACAATTTTTAGTGGGTACCTTCTGAAAGAAACCTGCATTGTGTGCCTTTGCTCTGCTGCGGCGTTGGTACTTCTTCTGGTGCAGGGAGCAGAGTACGCTTTTTCAGCGTTGGCGGCACCGCTGTTGTACGGCACTATTCTGGCAATGGTGCTGAGACTGAGTTTTAGCCGTATCTTCACCGCGACGGTTCACCGTCGTCACGTATAGGAGTGAATGATGAGGAATACTGTTTATCCCTCTTCTAGTAATGGGGAACATCCTGAGGTAACTATCGCCTCCCGCAATATTGTGGTGTATGCGCAGGGGCAGCCCATTCTCCAGAGTCCCCACTTTGAGGCATATGCGGGGGAATTAACTGGAATTGTGGGTCCGAGCGGATGCGGTAAAACGACGCTTTTGAATGTGTTGGGTCTGCTGATGCCGCCTCATGAGGGTGAGGTGGTTATCGGGGGTCGCCATATGGAACGTGTTCGTGAGAAGGAGCGTCTGGCGTTCTGGGCTGATGAAGCTTCCTTTGTTTTTCAGGATTACGGAATTATTGAGGAATGGAGCGTTATCGAGAATATTCTGCTTGATCGTAGGACCTTTGGTCGTGCTCGAATTACGGATGAGAGCCGCGAGCTTCTGAGCATCATTGGTCTTGAAGGGAAGGAGCGTACTTCGGCTGCCCTGCTGAGTGGTGGTGAGAAGCAGAGAGTGGGCATTGCTCGGGCAATCCACAAGGGTGTGCGCTACATTTTTGCGGATGAGCCGACGGCAAGTCTCGATGCTGAGAACCGGGCATTGGTTATTGAGCTTTTGAGCTCTGCTGCTCGGCGTGGAGCCACAGTTATCGTGGCGACTCATGACGCGGATATGATGGCCGCTTGCGATAGGCTATGCCGTCTTGAAAGCCCTACCAGAATTCCCGATTCGGGATTGGCGGATGTAAACGTAAATTCTCATCGGAAGGAGAATGAATCATGACGACCAGGAGCCCTCTAGCTCGTGATGAGTATGATCGTGTGCCGGAAAATTCAGGAGGCGACACCCCTCGAAAAAACGGATTGCGGCATCTGCCGCGAAAAGTGGTGGGCGTTCTAGTATCTTGCGTGGTGTTTGTTGGCGCTCTTCTGGGCCTGTACTGGGGCGGAGCTTTTGAGCCATGGCTGAATGAGTATTCGACCACTACACCAGCTTGTGCAACAGCTTCTTCACCGGAGGATGTGCAGCAAGCTCTTGCGCGGACTGAAGAGCTTAATGCTATTCGTTCGGCTGCGAAGAATGTTGAGTTCTCCCAGACTCTTCTGTGCGATGGGCAGAAGGCTGTTTTGACGATTACGTATACTGACCGGTCGGATTTTAAACGGTTGGACGATGCGGTGATTTCGGCACATTTGGGTGCTGCCGCTGAGATTAAGCTCAAGAGGTAGGTGCGTAAAGAACGGTTGTTTATCGCCTCTGCGCGAACAACGATGACACATTAGGTTAGTGAACCCTAAGTTCCTGCTATATTCGAGGTGAAACAATGCGTCGCCGGATGCAGGGTTCCGTGTGGTGAGCCTTTTTCGGCACCGATAAGAAGGAGTCCACCGTGACTGAAACCCCGCAGGAAAACACCGCCATTCCCACCGAAAGCTACCCCGCTGCAGAATCCCTGCCGGTACGCCAGCGCGCCATCGTAGCAACCGACCGCCCCGCCCGATACATCAAACAGCTCGGCTCACACATGGGCCGCAAGCTCGGCACCGCAGAACTGCCCGACGGCCTGCGCCTCACCTTTAACCGTGACGGCATCTTCCGCGGCTACGGTGACCTGCGCGAAACCGAAGGCGCCCTCCTCGTGGAGGTGCGCGCCGAAAGCGACGAGCAGGCAGCCCACTTGGCGGATGTGCTGAACCGTCACCTGACCCGCTTCGGTGAGCGCGACGAACTGGTCGTGACCTTCGAGGCGGTACCCGCCTCCTAGCCCCCGCCTCCTAGTCTGTGCAGCCCTGTGCGGGTTGTACGTTCAGGCCTTATATTTGTAGCCCCCGGTGCGGTGAGTTTTTCTCACTGTACCGGGGGCTTTTAGTTTGCGGTTGAGGTACCCAAGATCCACGCGGATGCGTGTTCCACACCCTGCCCCGCCCTCCTGCACCTCGGAGGGTGGGACAGTTTTATGCCCGTTTTTATGCCCGCTGCGTGCGGAGGCCCCGGGGCTGGATGCACCACCCCGCCCGAATCAGGTGACCTCGCTCGGATTACCGCCCGGATTAGGTGACAGAAAATTGTCCTATTTAGTGGGCGAAGACATATAAGCCCCCGAACACCCGTCAATCCCCGGTAAAATAGGCAGGAAGTGAACACTAAGCTCACCGCCTGTTCGCGCCGCACCGGGCGCAGGACGGTGAACTTCGAAAGGAAGATTTTCGTGTCTGAAGCAGCACGCCCCCTGCGCGTCGCCGTTATTGGTGCAGGTCCCGCCGGTATTTACACCGCCGACATCCTCACCAAGTCTGAAGAGGTCCGCACCGGCGCCGTCGAGGTCGCCATCGACATCTTCGACCGCTACCCCGCCCCCTTCGGCCTGATCCGCTACGGTGTGGCACCGGATCACCCCCGCATCAAGGGCATTATTACCGCACTGCACAAGGTCCTGGACCGCGGCGACATCCGTTTCTTCGGCAACGTCGAATACGGCAAGGACCTGACCCTCGCCGACCTGCGCGAACACTACGACGCCATCATCTTCGCAACCGGCGCGATTTTTGATGCACCCCTGAACATTAAGGGCATCGACCTGGACGGCTCCTACGGCGCAGCAGACTTCGTCTCCTGGTACGACGGCCACCCCGACTACCCCCGCACCTGGCCGCTCGAAGCTGAGCAGGTTGCAGTGCTCGGTAACGGCAACGTCGCCCTGGACGTCTCCCGCATCCTCTCCAAGCACGCTGACGACCTGCTCGTCACCGAAATCCCCGACAACGTCTATCAGGGCCTGAAGGCTTCCCCCGTGACTGACGTGCACGTCTTCGGTCGCCGCGGCCCCGCACAGATGAAGTTCACCCCGCTCGAGCTGCGCGAACTCGCACACTCCCGCGACGTGGACATCGTCCTGTACGAAGAGGACTTCCAGTTCGACGAGGCTTCCGAAGAAGCAATGGAGAAGAACGCACAGACCAAGGTCATGATGAAGACCCTGCGCGGTTGGCTGGAAGACCAGAAGAACAACGAGCAGACCGCATCCCGCCGCCTGCACCTGCACTTCCTGCAGTCCCCGCACGAGATCCTCGGCGAAGACGGCAAGGTCGTGGGCCTGCGCATGGAGCGCAACAAGCTCGACGGCAACGGCGGCATCATCGGCACCGGCGAGTACGTGGACTACCCCGTACAGGCTGTCTACCGCGCAATCGGTTACTTCGGTTCCGAACTGCCCGAAATCGGTTACGACGACAAGCGCGGCGTCATCACCAACGTTGAGGGTCGCGTCGTGGACGAGAACGGCGAGGTCGTTCCCGGCCTGTACGCATCCGGTTGGATTAAGCGCGGCCCCGTCGGCCTGATCGGCTCCACCAAGTCTGACGCACTCGAGACCATCACCCACCTGCTCGAGGACCGCGAGAACCTCTACACCGCAACCGAGCCGGACGCAGAGGCATTCAGCGCCTACCTGGACTCCAAGGGCATCAAGTACACCACCTGGGAAGGCTGGCACCGCCTGGACGATCACGAGAAGGCACTGGGCGCAGCATCCAAGGATGCAGCCGGTGAGCCTCGCGCCCGCGTGAAGGTTGTGGACCGCGACGAGATGATCAACATCTCCCGCGGCGAGTAATCCTTACGTTGAGTACGTAGAGCATAGAAATCGACCCCGTACCGTGAGCCGGTGCGGGGTCGATTTTTGTCTATATATAAGGAGGCGGGGGGAGGGGGGCAAGCTCGAGAAGCGCCCGCCCCGAAGAGCTATCGAAAGAGCGGTTAAAGAAACCCACCCCGCACCATGAGGTTATGCGGGGTGGGTTGGGTAGGTGCCGAAGACACTCGAGGACATACCCTCCGGCTACCCGGACGCGCAGCGAGCCCATGCAGTGGCTTCACGTGCGGCGCATCCCTTAACGGGGTCTAGAAAGCTAAAGAAACACCAAGATTAGCTCTCTAAACAAGCGCATAGCCGTACGGTGTGTAGGCTATGCACACTTTTTGAGGACGTCTTCAATG
This sequence comes from Rothia mucilaginosa, assembly GCA_963539245.1. Taxonomy (GTDB): domain Bacteria; phylum Actinomycetota; class Actinomycetes; order Actinomycetales; family Micrococcaceae; genus Rothia; species Rothia mucilaginosa_H. The sequence goes on along the minus strand of CAUTJW010000010.1, from coordinate 1,842 downwards.
CCCAAAATGGCCTTGAGTACGGTTTCAGTTTCAGTACCCAGCTTCTTGCGGACTTCACCAGAAATGACGGCCTTCACGATGTTCTTGAAGGTCTTCCACTGCTTGAAGGCGTTAACGAGTGCCTTAATAAGCTTGTAAATGGCGATGCCCAGCTGAATGACAAACTTTGCAATACTGACAACGCAGGCAATAACACCAACGGGGGAGAGCGCTGCGTGGGCGCGTCCATCAGACTTGCGGACAGCGGCCTTAGCGCTTGCAATCTGACGGCCTGCGTCAGTGCCCTGGACGGTGGTCAGGTTGCCCAGTGCGCTCTCAATGCCGCTATTAACGCGGTTGGAGGATCCAGGCTTTGCATACTTCAAACGGGCAGGTACCTGCTCGAGGCGGCGCAGAATCAGCTTGAGCTGCTGGTCGGCAGTCATTGCCTTCTGCGGATGTGCCATCTGCTGTGCCTGCGCTGCGGGTGCAACTGCACAGCCGAGAGCGACGGTTGCGGTGCCTACGCCAAGCGCGCGGAATGCCGTGCGACGGTTCATCGTTGCGGACACTGGATCCCCCTTCGGATCTCTATTCGGTTTATCGGTGCTGTAATGTGCGGTGACTTTACGTCTGGGGCTCCGGAAGTGGCCCCGTGCTGCAAGGTCCGGAAGTGACCTCACGCCCTCTATAGTACGGTGCTCAAAGAGGGGGCTTCAAGCCAATTCAGGGGGTATTTTCAGCGGGCTTTCATCTCTCCTTGTCAATCGCTAGAGGTTTATCAAATCTTTATATTTCTGTGTTGTCATAATTCTGTATTTACTTGCATAAAGTGAAAAATACGCGTCTGACAAGCCGTTTTATTGTATTCCCCGGAGTGAATATTTTCATTTTGGTGCATCTTGACGGGTAGTTGCTTTGCGCGGCACATTTTTTGGGCTTCGGGGAGGCAGGGGAAGCCGGGGTAAGCCTCGCTGAAAGATGCGGCTGAAAGGTGTGTCGCAAGATTCATTAGGATTCATTGAGGATGCGCCGCAAGATCCACCAAAGATGTACCGCGGAATCCCCCGTAGGACCCACCGCGAAATCTACCGCAGGATCCGCCGTGCGCTTTCTTGTAGGTTTTTGCGCTCTGAGCGGTGCTTGCTCAAGCGCCTCTTATCTAGGCACCCCAGAAATTACTGAAAATTTTCGGAGATATTTTTTGGATGTTTGGGCTGCCGCGAGGTGAGCGAGAGGGCGAATGGCGGATTTTCGGAACTCTTACGGAGGGGCATCCAAAGATCTTTGGGCTCTCTTCGCGTATCTTCGGAACAAAATTTTGGAAGATTCTGAAGAAAATCTGCGGAAATCAGAGTGGAAAATAGGGCTTCCTCGAAGCCTCTGTGGGCACCCAAAAGCCGCGAAAACCCCTCCAAAAGCCCCTGATATGGGGTGTTGTGAAGAAATTTTAAAATTTTTTGAAGTTTTTCTGAATCCTCATTGACAAGCTTAAACGTATATGTGCCAGGCTATAAACGGTCGAAAATGGGGGTCAAAATCGGGCAAAATCGAACAAAACGGTTTGCGCGCCTCCGCAAACCTGACATAGACTAGTGGAGGTTCGAACGACGGGATGAAGAAAACTGAACCTGTTCGATCGACTAGGCCCCCATCGTCTAGCGGCCTAGGACGCCGCCCTTTCACGGCGGTAGCACGGGTTCAAATCCCGTTGGGGGTACTTGCAAATCTCACGATTTGCAAAGCCAAGTTTGATGATATAGAATTTATTTCTGTTGATTCCAACAAGGCCCCGTAGCGCAGTTGGTTAGCGCGCCGCCCTGTCACGGCGGAGGTCGCGGGTTCAAGTCCCGTCGGGGTCGC
>CAUTJW010000009.1:0-107512 GCA_963539245.1 Rothia mucilaginosa | reverse complement strand
AGCCTCCTGTTTCTTGGACTTTATTTTTGGTGTCCAAGAAACGGGAGGCAGTTCATTCCCATCGTGGGGTCGTTCTTGCAACCCCAACGGGTGTCGTCGTAGCTGCAGTCGCCGGCTACGCGTCCCACATCAACCCACCACACACGGATCAGCAGCGGATCGACAGTTTCCTTCGTCAACACGACATCCAGAGCATGCCAGTCGCCACCGTTCACGCGGAAACGACCAGAGTAAGACACCGTTGCGTAGGCATGGAAATTACCTGAACGCTTATAGACATAACTGGTCGCGGTCTTGCGTGACTCTTCACCACGTGTCCTGCTAACCGGCTTACCCATCGTGTAGAAGCTACCCTCGTCACCGTTGCCGTACTGGATGGTCATCTGGGTGGGGTAGGACTCCATCTCCACGTGGCCAATCATGAGGTCGCCTTCCCACCGTGCGGTGGGTGCGTCGACGTAGAAGTTGACGGCCTGGTTCTTGTAGACGTTAGGATTATCCTCGCCCTGACCAGAGCCAAGGTTATAGGACTGCTTCAAAACAGGGGCCTGGATATCGGTTTTAGCGAATTGGTCCTCAACTTCTTGGAGCATTTCCTCAATGGTGGGACCCTTGGGCTGGGCCGGGTCATTAGAAGTGAAGGTTTTAGCATCATTAGGTTTGCAGAACTTTGATAGTTCAAACCCGCCCCCTCTTTTTACCGTCTGCACAGCCATTCCATCTTCTAGCGCATATTCCGAGTATTCCTGCTTTCCAGGACGGTAATCTTCCGTATAGCATGTATTATTTCCGTCAAGTGGCGCATAGTAATCAACGCCACCACTGTCTTTGTTGACCCTGTGAGTTTGATGTATTTCATCAATCCAATTATGGTAGGATCCACCTATTGGTTTTGCAGAATGCTCATCATTTGAGGGCAAATCGGATTGTTTTTCTTGGTTACGTGAGGTGGAATCACCGCGACGCTGATTTGGCTGACCGGGCACTTGCACGCAATGTCCACTAGAGTCTTTAGTTGTACACTCTGCACTTATTGCGGATGGATTATCTATAGCTGAAAAAGTTGTTGCTAATACAACACAAATAAATATTCTTGGGTAACGAATTAGATTCATTTTATTCTACAGTTCCTCTTCTGATTTACTTCCAGCAATTTTCCAATAGCCGTCGGAATAGGTGAAAAGGAAGTAGAAAGTATCGTCACTGGTGTCAGTGTTAGCCTTCATTGTGAGGTGGCCATTAGATTCCACGTACATAACTGTGCTCCAGAAGCGACGGTGCTTCATACGATACATTTTCTTTGCTTCATCGTAGATAAGCGGGCCCTCTGGCTGGTAGCTATCCAACCCGTCAACAGCCCATCCTCCGCGCTGGTAAAGACCCTGAATATACAGGTAGAACTCATATTCTTCCGCTTCTTCCGTTACATATTTGAAAGCGTAGGAGCAGTCACCGGTCTGGATCGCGTAGTTGTGCGCAACAACCCAGTCCTTCATCATGCGGTAGAGGCCTTCTTCCGTCTCGGGGTACTGAGCGGGCTCATTACGAGGCTTGGGAACATTCTGAGCAGGGCCGTACTCATCGGCTTTACGGTACTCACCATCCGGGGCTTTGGAATTACCTGAATACCCGCGAGTTACTCTCGGAGTAGAACTCGCCGAGGGAGATTCAGAAGCCGCTACAGATGCCGAGGCAGATTCGTTTGGTGCTGCGGTCGATGATGCCGAGGCGCTCGCCTCGTTATTGGCCTGCTGGCCGCACGCCGCAAGTAGGGCGCCCAGGCCCGCAAGTGCGCCGCTGCCCAACAGGGTACGGCGGTTGAGAATGGTCGAATCCATAGAAGGTACGCTCCTATCGTCGGTGATGGTGTGGTGTTTAGTTACTGGTCGGGCCGTTTTTCACAGGTCAAACTGACCACCGGAAGGAAAACAGCCCCGTAGCGCACCCAACAAATGCATCAATGCGTTATGGAACACTACAGTTACCACCCTACCGCATCTTTGTGTCTATTTGCGTTGCTTTGAGTGCAATAGTATCTGAACGCCAGTATTCGTACACATCAATGCTTTATGCATCAAATAAACCTACACTCACGAAGGCCCCGCCCCTGCAGAATTTGTGCCATGGTTTAGCGTCTTCGACCATGGCTTTTAACTACGACCAAAGACACTAACCTATGGCACAAATCCGTAACCCATTACCAGATCCCCCGCAACAGACCAGGGGAGAGGGCCGCGGACCAAAAGAATGAACAGCAAGCTAGGGGAGTATATAGCGGGGCAGAGTAATAGCCGATAGGTTAAGGGAATATTCGATAGGCTATTGCCTCCTCCGCGGGTTTAAAACCCACGGCGAAGACACTAACCTATCGAACACTGCATCCGCCCAAGACAGACCCTGCCCAAAACACACTCCACCTCAGCCTCCGTGCTCGGACGCCACTGGCCCGCTCAGCCCAAACAAAACAGAGCAGCCCCGCACTCCACCACCACCTCGCCCAGCCCCCTCCCCATGCCCGTAATGTGGCGGGCAACTCATGCGGCTCACGCGGGGTGTTAGACAGTACTACACTTAAAGCGGAAGTCACATCGCCGTCACTGAAGAAAAGAGTTTTTGTGCCCACCACGACCGTACACTTGACCGACCGCATCCCTCGCGTTTCTGCTGATGAGTTGCTGGCGGGTTTCCGCCCCTCTGAGCGTTTTGGTGAAGTGTCTTTTGATAGCTACATTCCTGATCCGAATCAGCCGTCGCAGGCTGAGGCTGTGCAGAAGCTGAAGGATTTTGGCGACAAGATTAATGGTGGCGGCGCTGGTGCCGGTTTCTTTGGTCGCCTGTTTGGTGGCAAGAAGAAGGATTCGACGAAGGCTGGCCTGTACCTTGACGGCGGTTTTGGTGTGGGTAAGACTCACCTGTTGGCGTCGCTGTGGCATTATGTGGATGGCCCGAAGGCGTTCGGTACTTTTGTGGAGTACACGAACCTGGTGGGTGCGTTGACGTTCCGTAAGACGGTTGAGGCGTTGAGCAGCTACAAGCTGGTGTGTATTGACGAGTTTGAGCTGGATGATCCGGGTGATACTGTGCTCATGTCTCGTCTGATGCGTGAGCTGGCGGATGCTGGCGTGAAACTTGTGGCGACCTCGAACACGCTGCCTGGTGCGCTGGGTGAGGGCCGTTTCGCGGCTGAGGATTTTAAGCGTGAGATTCAGGTGCTTGCTTCGCAGTTTGAGGTGCACCGTGTGGATGGTGAGGATTTCCGTCACCGTGGTCTGCCTGCTGCGCCGGAGCCTGTTGCTGATGATGCGTTTGATGCGAAGGTTGAGGAAGTGTTCGGCGGCCAGACTGTTGGCGTTGATAACTTCGCTGACCTGGTGGAGCATCTGGCGAAGGTGCACCCGTCGCGTTACCGTCAGCTGATTGATGGCCTGGGTGGTATTGCGTGGCGTGATGTTCACCCGATTACTGAGCAGTCGGTGGCGCTGCGTTTTGTGGTGTTGGCTGACCGCCTGTATGACAAGGACTTGCCGATTGTTTCTTCGGGTGTGCCTTTTGACAAGGTGTTTACTGAGGAGATGCTGGCTGGTGGTTATCAGAAGAAGTATTTCCGTGCGGTGTCTCGTTTGACTGCGTTGGCTCGTGAGGGCATGCTGGGTGAGGAGTCGGAGCGCTAGTTCCGCTGTTCGCCGGGGCCGAGCTTTGGCCGGCTCGGGTTTTGATGCGCTGTTCTTTCTAGTCCCGTGAGACTCGAAGCTCGCCCGGTTTGCATGGTTAGCTTGGTTAGTCTGGTTTACCTGAACCGCGCCAACCCCTCTCATACGTGAAGACCCTCGCCGGGTCGCTTAGGAAGCACCCGGCGGGGGTCTTTGTGTGAGCGAGAACCTGGTACGTGACGGGAACATGGCGTGTCGCTCGCATGGTTTCTTCCCTTGCCAGGGAGTTATGCGGGGGTAGATGTGGTTGGAGTGTATAATTTTGCGTGTAGCCTCCGCGAGGTTCTCGCGAAGCACCCGTTTCTGCCGCATGGTTGCGGGCTATTTTCGGGTAGCTATTTCCCTTCCTTTTCGGAGGGACTTTCATTGAGGGCCCGTATCGAGGATCATTAGGGCTTACCCCGGGGGCTATTTCCCTTCCTTTTCGGAGGGACTTTCATTGAGGGGTCGAAGATGACGGCGTAATCTGGATCCGCGCGTTTGATTTCCCTTCCTTTTCGGAGGGACTTTCATTGAGGGTGATGTGAAGGATTTGAGAGAGAAGGAGAATTTGAATTTCCCTTCCTTTTCGGAGGGACTTTCATTGAGGGCGACGGTATCCGATGCCGCGTCAGCGTAAGCGTGCAATTTCCCTTCCTTTTCGGAGGGACTTTCATTGAGGGTATAAACCTATTTGGGTGCCTGGCGCAAGTCAAAACATTTCCCTTCCTTTTCGGAGGGACTTTCATTGAGGGGCGCCAGGTGGTCATCATGACCGCTGAGATCATGTGATTTCCCTTCCTTTTCGGAGGGACTTTCATTGAGGGACGCCGATATGACCGGGCGCTACGAACCGGGACCGAATTTCCCTTCCTTTTCGGAGGGACTTTCATTGAGGGGTGAACTCTCTGGTCGCCACTGACGGGCACGAGGAAATTTCCCTTCCTTTTCGGAGGGACTTTCATTGAGGGACGTACTCGGTGCGGGTACCGGTCGCGGGTGCGGGATTTCCCTTCCTTTTCGGAGGGACTTTCATTGAGGGTGGTTATTGGGCTGTTCGTCCTCGCGCTGGTGTTCTATTTCCCTTCCTTTTCGGAGGGACTTTCATTGAGGGCATTGATGGTGTAATCGAGGGTGTTCACCTCTCGCCATTTCCCTTCCTTTTCGGAGGGACTTTCATTGAGGGGGTCATTTCCAGGCCCGTGGTCGTGCGGGTTTCGCCCATTTCCCTTCCTTTTCGGAGGGACTTTCATTGAGGGTTTTTACTTGCGGTTCTTGAGCTTGTTGTTGACGAAATTTCCCTTCCTTTTCGGAGGGACTTTCATTGAGGGTTTGTGCGCATGGCATCAATTTCACCTGCAACACGTATTTCCCTTCCTTTTCGGAGGGACTTTCATTGAGGGAGCTGGAACAGTGACATCGAGGAAGAAGAAATCATCAAATTTCCCTTCCTTTTCGGAGGGACTTTCATTGAGGGTATTTCGGGTAACTCGCTTACCTATTTTGTGGCTAAATTTCCCTTCCTTTTCGGAGGGACTTTCATTGAGGGAATAAACACGTAACATTCACAGAATGATTACGGCATTTCCCTTCCTTTTCGGAGGGACTTTCATTGAGGGAAATTCTCCAGCTCATCAACACGCTCTATCAGCGATATTTCCCTTCCTTTTCGGAGGGACTTTCATTGAGGGCGATAAGAAACCGGGGTGGTTCGAAATTGAGTGACCAGATTTCCCTTCCTTTTCGGAGGGACTTTCATTGAGGGCTCATTGGTATCGAGAGCCACCTGATCAGAGCTAAATTTCCCTTCCTTTTCGGAGGGACTTTCATTGAGGGGCCGACAGGTGCGCCGCGCTCTTTGAGTGCCTGCTCATTTCCCTTCCTTTTCGGAGGGACTTTCATTGAGGGAGGCGCTCGCGGATGGCGGGTACGCGGTCGAATTTGATTTCCCTTCCTTTTCGGAGGGACTTTCATTGAGGGTCCAGAAGATCTTATGTCCGGTTGCTGCGCGAGGGATTTCCCTTCCTTTTCGGAGGGACTTTCATTGAGGGTCATGAATCGACCCACGCCCGGAGCCTGACGGGGATTTCCCTTCCTTTTCGGAGGGACTTTCATTGAGGGCCTGATCTTTTCAGCCGCCCGGTTCTCACCCGTCTTATTTCCCTTCCTTTTCGGAGGGACTTTCATTGAGGGATGAGCCCGAAAGCCCGCCGCGAGATCCACGAATACGAATTTCCCTTCCTTTTCGGAGGGACTTTCATTGAGGGATCGAAACCCCGCCCGCTAGCCCTGTTGCCGCTGTATTTCCCTTCCTTTTCGGAGGGACTTTCATTGAGGGCGCGCCCAACAAGCCCTTGGAGGGCTGACCACTTTATTTCCCTTCCTTTTCGGAGGGACTTTCATTGAGGGCCGCGTGGTTGCCCACGAATAGGTGTGAACCCGCGCATTTCCCTTCCTTTTCGGAGGGACTTTCATTGAGGGATCCCCGGCCACTAAGAAAGGAAACACCATGACCCGATTTCCCTTCCTTTTCGGAGGGACTTTCATTGAGGGAGCGAGCACAAGCACGATAGCCGCCAGCAGCAAGAATTTCCCTTCCTTTTCGGAGGGACTTTCATTGAGGGAGTGACGCGACGTTGGATGCGCTGATTGCCCGTGCTATTTCCCTTCCTTTTCGGAGGGACTTTCATTGAGGGGAGCATTATCAAGGCTACATCGAGAACGAAACACCCATATTTCCCTTCCTTTTCGGAGGGATTTTCATTGAGGGTATCTGGCGACTCCATCTATTGCTGTCGGTGAATTGATTTCCCTTCCTTTTCGGAGGGACTTTCATTGAGGGACTTGGCACCGGGTGAGGTTGTGGCCGTCTGGGGTGTATTTCCCTTCCTTTTCGGAGGGACTTTCATTGAGGGTCGCCACTGCCAAGCCCATGGGTCCGGGCGACGCAATTTCCCTTCCTTTTCGGAGGGACTTTCATTGAGGGGTTGTGCTTTGCGCGGTTGCCCCGTTCTCCAGCTGGATTTCCCTTCCTTTTCGGAGGGACTTTCATTGAGGGTCAGATTCGCCGAGCATGCCCTCACGAGCCAACACAGATTTCCCTTCCTTTTCGGAGGGACTTTCATTGAGGCCTTGTGCACTTGCCGAAGTAGAAGCCCAAACCATCCTCATTTCCCTTCCTTTTTTGGAAGGGCTTTCATTGAGGCGGCGACGGGCTGCACCCTGGCAACGGTATTCACGAGGATTTCCCTTCCTTTTGGGAGGGACTTTCATTGAGGCAATTTGCCGGGCGAGGTTGAGGCGGCTGCGCGTCATTTCCCTTCCTTTTTGGAGGGGCTTTCATTGAGGCCCGCAAAGACCATGAAGGGGAACCCTCAAGTCTGGATTTCCCTTCCTTCTGGGAAGGGCTTTCATTGAGGCTTCTTGAGCGCCTCGAAGCCGTCCAGGCTATCCAAGGATTTCCCTTCCTTCTGGGAAGGGCTTTCATTGAGGCTGTGACTCTGAACGCGGTTGCTGGGTCGCGTGGTGAGATTTCCCTTCCTTCTGGGAAGGGCTTTCATTGAGGCGGTGACTTCGGGCGGCGTGTCCGGTCACACGCTCGATATTTCCCTTCCTTCTGGGAGGGACTTTCATTGAGGCGGCCGCATCGGACGCGAAGTGCTCATGTGGCTGGATTTCCCTTCCTATTTGGAGGGGCTTTCATTGAGGCGGCGACGGGTTGCACCCGGGCGACGGTGTTCACGAGATTTCCCTTCCTTTTTGGAAGGGCTTTCATTGAGGCCTCGTGCACTCACCGAAGAAGAAGCCTTGCGAGTCTTCTCCCTTCCTTTTTGGAGGGGCTTTCATTGAGGCGTGAACTGCACGGATTTTGCGCTGTGGCGGCTCAACATTTCCCTTCCTTTTTTGGAAGGGCTTTCATTGAGGCTTGGCGCGTTCATGGCGGAGGCGCTCAGCGAGCAATTTCTTCGCTTTCTAGCGGAGGCTTTTATTGAGGCAGAGTGAACTGGTGACCGCTGCGGGCACGCTCACCACATTTTCCTTCCTTTTCGGAGGGACTTTCGTTGAGGAGCGTTGCCACGGTCCTGAGCTGCTGGAATAGCCGCATTTTCCTCGCTGATTCGTAGAAACCTATCAAGAAGCCAGATTAATATTCCCCCCAGGATGACTGCTGGACCGTTTGTGCCACGTCTTGAGGTGTAGACTTTCATTGAGGCGGTATCTCTCTGAATGATGCCGTGCTGACGGCTAAATTTTCCTTACCTTTTCGGGTAGGGGGGCTCATTGAGGCCAACCGATGATGTTACTCTTGGCGGAGACTCAACTTGATTTCTTCGGTTTCCAACGGAGACTTTCATTGAGGCCTCTATACCGGCGGCTACCCCCGCAACAAGATGCTATTTCCCTTCCTGTTCGGAGGGGCTTTCATTGAGGCCGGGCGGTTTATGAGTCCGGTGTGACCCGTTTTTACGCATTTCCCTTCCTTTTGGGAAGGGCTTTCATTGAGGCACCGACACCACCACCAACCGCACAGCCGCCACCGAAATTTCCCTTCCTTGCGGGAAGGGCTTTCATTGAGGCAGGACCTTTGCGACGAAAGCCAGGTTCGGGTTGTGGAGATCTCCTTTCCTTTTCGGAGGGGCTTTCATTGAGGCCAGCTGTTTACTGTCCGCACCACCACTGGCGCGGGATTTCCCTTCCTTTTGGGAGGGGCTTTCATTGAGGCGAGCTGAGCGAACACCTCATGTTGCGTACCAACGAATTTCCCTTCCTTTTGGGAAGGGCTTTCATCGAGGCCGCTCGATGGGATCCATTTCGCCGCGTAGAGCCGGTATTTCCCTTCCTATTTGGAAGGGCTTTCATTGAGGTTTCCCCCGGTTCGGTGACTGGTCCACCGATATGGCGAAATTTCCCTTCCTTTTGGGAGGGGCTTTCATTGAGGCTCGACACGCGAACCGCGCGCAGCCGAGACACACCCCATTTCCCTACAGTTTTGTAGGGCTTTCATTGAGGCGTAGAGGGGCCGACCATCGGCAAGTGGCTGTCCTCGGGGTTTCCCATCCTTTTGGGAAGAGCTTTCATTGAGGCGGAAAACTGGCGGGCTGAATGTCACCATGGAAGGCCATTTCCCTTCCTTTTTGGAAGGGCTTTCATTGAGGCCACCGCAACGCACACGGCGGCCTGGACATGAGCCTGCAATTTCCCTTCCTTTTTGGAGGGGCTTTCATTGAGGCGCCGACAATCAAGGTGTGGAGCGGTCGGATTCCCCAATTTCCCTTCCTTCTGGGAAGGGCTTTCATTGAGGCAATCCGTTGTCCGTCTGGACGTGGTTCAGGTCGGTGATTTCCCTTCCTTCTGGGAAGGGCTTTCATGGAGGCGGCCAGGCTATCGAGGTTGAGGTGCCGGTGCTCTCCTTTCCCTTCCTTTTTGGAGGGGCTTTCATTGAGGCAGCGGCGGCAAGGTCACCGGCACGGACGATTACCCCTGATTTCCCTTCCTTTTCTGAGGGGCTTTCATTGAGGCCTGAAGACGACGAAAACCGGGCAGGGGCTGCCGCCGATTTCCCTTCCTTTTCGGAGGGGCTTTCATTGAGGCGGCCGCTCCCGCGGGTACATGATTCCCGGTGGCATTTCCCTTCCTTTTTGGAGGGGCTTTCATTGAGGCACCTCTTGCATCCAGTGAGTCTGGTGCATATTCTGAGATTTCCCTTCCTTTCCGGAAGGGCTTTCATTGAGGCGAGGCAAACAGGCCGGTGACATCAACCCTCCAGCCTTATTTCCCTTCCTATTTGGAGGGACTTTCATTGAGGTCACTACATTGCAGGCGCCGCCTCCAAGACCACCCAGTTTTCCCTACCCTTCCGTAGGGACATTTATTAAGGCATTGAGGTCAAGGCGAATAATGAAAGATTCTCAACTCAGCAATTTCCCTACAGTTTTTGTAGGGACTTTCTCTAACTTATCCCCGCTCCGTTCCTGGATTTACCACAGTCCAGGAACGGAGCTTTTTCGCTACACAATGAGGCTAAAACACCAACTGCAAACCCCACCCGCCAGCTGCTACCCGCCTCCTCCACACCTCCAAGCCGAAAACTCAACACGCCGGAATAGCGTCATAAACTCGCTGATAAGCCAAAACACTCCGCCGCAGTGCTAACCTCAAAACCAAGCAGCCAAAGCTGACTGCCCACCATACTCGCTCACACCAAGGAGACACCGATGTCTACCCCCTACAGTGCAGGCGACGAACTTCCTATCTCACTCGTCATGCACACCGTGTACTGCCCCCGCCGCGCATGGATCGAATCCAATGGCGAAAAGACCGACACCTCGCAAATGCAAGAAGGGCAATCCGCCCACAAACGAGTTGACGACCCCAAAACATCCCGCGGCACACAACAGCGCGCAGTCACCATCTCATCAACACGCCTCGGACTCACCGGACGATGCGACGCCATCGAACCCCAAGAAGACGGTTCTACCCGCATCATCGAATACAAAGCAACACCCGTACGCCGCAACGCATCCGTCACGCCCGCCCACAGGGTGCAGCTTGCCCTTCAGAAAATCTGCCTCGAAGAAGCCGGCGAAACCGTCAGCGAATGCGCGGTGCACTTCACCAACCACAACAAAACTGTGCCCGTCGATATCTCAGACGAAGACATCCGCACCGCAGAAGAATACGTACACACCACCCGCGCACTCATCGACAACCCGACAGCGCCGCAACCCCTCGAAGACTCACCTCGCTGTAGCTGGTGCTCCCACATCTCGGTGTGCCTACCCGACGAATCCTACGGAAAAGAAAACATTACACGCGTCGTTGCTAGCAACCCCGACAGCCAAGTAGCGCACCTCACCACGCAAGGATCAAGGGCGACCGTCCAGCAAGGACGCCTTATCGTGCAGCACCTCGGCGAAACAACCAGCAGCGTACCCCTCGAACGTGTGCACAGTCTCGTCGTCCACGGAAACATCGACGTTTCCTCTGCACTCCTGCGGGAACTCATGTGGCGCAACTGCACCATCATCTGGTGCTCCAGCACCGGCAGGGTCTACGGCTGGTCGCAACCCGGCACCGGACCGAATGGACTGGCCCGCGTGCAACAACACGTACTCTCAGCGCAGGGGCACCTGCCTATAGCGGCCGCCATGATTGCCAGCAAAATCGCAAACCAAGCGACCCTGCTGCGTCGCAACGGCCACGCCGCAGACGCATGCCGTGCCATGCGAGACATCCAGAAGCACACGCCGCAAACTACCTCAATTCCGGAACTGCTCGGCCTCGAAGGTGAAGCCGCCTCGCTCTACTTCGGTAGTTTCGCGACCATGCTCAAAGAAGATGTGCTCACCGAACTCGGCTGGATCTGGACCGGGCGGCAGGGGAGAGGCGCCAACGACCCCATCAACATTCTGCTGAACTATGCCTACGGGATGCTCAGCTCAGAGTGCATTCGCGCGATTCTCACGTGTGGGCTCGACCCTCATGCCGGGTTCCTACACAGCAGCTCTCGCAATAAGCCGGCGCTCGCGCTTGACCTCATGGAAGAGTTCCGTGCCGTCATCGCGGATTCTGTGGTGGTGTCTCTCATCAATAGGAAGCAGGTCAAAGCATCAACCTTCACCGCGGTTGGTGGTAGCTACCGGCTCACACCCGAAGGGCGGAAGACCGTCATCGCCGCGTTCGAGAAGCGGATGGCTACGGAAATCACCCACCCCACCTACGGGTACTCGGTGTCCTGGCGCCGCGCTATTGAGGTGCAGGCCCGCATGCTCCTGGGCGTAATTAACGGAACTACCCGCGAGTACATGGGGGTGACCGTACGATAATGCGTGATGATGCCCGACGAACACTCATTGCTTACGATGTGCCCAGCGACCGGCGGCGCGCCAAGCTGGCCAAGCTCATTCTTAGCTATGGGGACCGTATTCAGTACAGCGTCTTTATTGTGGATGCGGCCCCCGCCAAGGTGCGACGCATCAAAGACGAGGTTCAGGAACTCATCGATCCGGACGAGGACTCAGTGCTCTTCTGCGACCTGGGGCTGCTGGCCCGCCTAGACGAGCCGACCTTCAGCTACATCGGCCGGGCGCGCGAGGTGACCGAATCGGATGCGCTCATTCTCTAGCCGCGTGCTGCTCATTCGCTAGCGACGCGCGGCAGGGGAGTGAGGGAATGACGAGTTCGATTGCGGACGGGTAGTAGAGGTGGGGATAATGGCCTTTGGAGGCTTTGTCTGTCTCCGCGAGCACCTGGCACGTGACGTAATCTTGGCGTGTCGCTCGCGTGATGTTTTGGCTTGTCAATAGTGTTTAAATGCCTAAACGGCTACTTGGATATAATTTTTGTGTAGGCCTGCTGCGAGGTTCTCGCAAAGCACCCGTTTCTGCCGCATAATTGCGGGTCAGTTTCGGGTGGCTATTTCCCCACCTTCGGGTGGGGACTTTCATTGAGGCGGTCCCGAAGCTGTTGCTGCCGAAAGACCGCGGTGATTTCCCCACCTTCGGGTGGGGACTTTCATTGAGGCTCTTCAAATTCTCCGCGCTCTGCCAAGGGTAGAGATTTCCCCACCTTCGGGTGGGGACTTTCATTGAGGCCGTCACCGTCCACAACTGCGCATCGCACAATGTCTTATTTCCCCACCTTCGGGTGGGGACTTTCATTGAGGCCAGTGAGTTTAGCCCGTGTGTGTACCCGCCGGGGCGATTTCCCCACCTTCGGGTGGGGACTTTCATTGAGGCGGCTTAACAACGTTCTTATCAACGTCGGTCAGCGATTTCCCCACCTTCGGGTGGGGACTTTCATTGAGGCGGTGAGATTAATTAAGTGTGGCCCCTCCTGCGTGAAATTTCCCCACCTTCGGGTGGGGACTTTCATTGAGGCGCGCGAAGGTTGAGAGTGCAGACCGCGCCCTAGCGCAATTTCCCCACCTTCGGGTGGGGACTTTCATTGAGGCGTCGATGAAACGTATCAGCCCCCAGTAGTGAACGAGATTTCCCCACCTTCGGGTGGGGACTTTCATTGAGGCTTTCTGACCGCCCCTACCCCTGTACGGCTAGACGTGCCAATTTCCCCACCTTCGGGTGGGGACTTTCATTGAGGCGGTTATTGTCGGTTAGTGTGTTCCCCGCGCAAGCGATTTCCCCACCTTCGGGTGGGGACTTTCATTGAGGCTAATCGGCTTAGCCTCACCAGCGCCGACGATACCAGATTTCCCCACCTTCGGGTGGGGACTTTCATTGAGGCGTTCGCGAGAACGTGGAGCTGGGCTTTGCCCTGACGGTGCAATTTCCCCACCTTCGGGTGGGGACTTTCATTGAGGCCCGACCCGGTACCTGTGCCGGTTCCTACCCCTGAGCATTTCCCCACCTTCGGGTGGGGACTTTCATTGAGGCTTCGACAAAATCCCCTCTGACTCTTGATGTTTTTCTCATTTCCCCACCTTCGGGTGGGGACTTTCATTGAGGCTTTCACGATCGCTTCCACACGGTGGTGCACCGGCTGTGATTTCCCCACCTTCGGGTGGGGACTTTCATTGAGGCACAATGAAGCCTCCAATAAGCGCCAAAACCCCTAATTTCCCCACCTTCGGGTGGGGACTTTCATTGAGGCTCAGCGGTACTCAACGGGCGGGCATTCTCTCCATCAATTTCCCCACCTTCGGGTGGGGACTTTCATTGAGGCTTTCATGGTGAAGGTGGGTGGACGCCCGGGTATTAGATTTCCCCACCTTCGGGTGGGGACTTTCATTGAGGCAATCCTCTCACGCGAATGTTGATTCGTGCGGCGCAGCGATTTCCCCACCTTCGGGTGGGGACTTTCATTGAGGCTTCACCGCCGCCACCTTCTCCGACCCAAGATAAGCACGCATTTCCCCACCTTCGGGTGGGGACTTTCATTGAGGCCAGACCATGAGACAGACCAGCATCAAAAAGCCGACGATTTCCCCACCTTCGGGTGGGGACTTTCATTGAGGCTGATGAGCTACGGCTACCTAGATAATCCTGTGCAAATTTCCCCACCTTCGGGTGGGGACTTTCATTGAGGCAATAACCCGTCGCTTGCCCCGCCGGGTCACAAATAATTTCCCCACCTTCGGGTGGGGACTTTCATTGAGGCTGGCATTTCGCGCGCGGTCGGTTTCTTCGGAAACATTTCCCCACCTTCGGGTGGGGACTTTCATTGAGGCCTGTTTCTAAGACTGTTGTGGGTGACATTGAGGGTCATTTCCCCGCCTTCGGGCGGGGACTTTCGTTGAGGCATCTCACAGATGCACCAGTTGCACCGGTTCAGAAATTTCCCCGCCTTCGGGTGGGGACTTTCATTGAGGCGCAGTGAGTGCCAGCACCGAGGCAAGAGCCCCACCAATTTCCCCGCCTTCGGGCGGGGACTTTCATTGAGGCTTTGAGGTGTGCTCTAAGCTCACCACCCCCGCCCCCGGAAATTTCCCCGCCTTCGGGCGGGGACTTTCATTGAGGCCTCAGCACTCAAGCACCAGTCCCGCAGCTTCCCCCTCATTTCCCCGCCTTCGGGCGGGGACTTTCATTGAGGCTTCTTCTGTGTCCTAGCCTTTACGAACGAATTAAAATTTCCCCGCCTTCGGGCGGGGACTTTCATTGAGGCTCCCTGGGCTGATGGATGTCGCGAACTACGCCGGGATTTCCCCGCCTTCGGGCGGGGACTTTCATTGAGGCCCGACCTCGCCTACCCGGCGCTCACCCTCCCTTCCTCGCATTTCCCCGCCTTCAGGGGGGGGGACTTTCATTGAGGCTTTGGAATGATCGTTGCCGTAACGGTTGAAGAGCCATTTCTCCACCTTCGGATGACGAAGCCGCGGTAAGCATAGATATTGCGTGATGTACACTTTGGGTACGTAATCCGCAAGACTTTCATACCACAGCCTGGATATGCCATAACATGCTAGTTTTGCTAGCTATTTCCTCGCTTTCAGGCGGGGACTTTCATTGAGGCACCGACCCTGATAACGGCATGGAACGAGACGGTATCGTATTTCTCTACCTTTGGGCGGGGATTTTCATTGCGATTCTGAGCATGAGTCGGGAAGGCTTACGCGGGTTGCGTAGCCCCGTTCTGGAAACCACCCTGGTTTCTAGAACGGGGCTATTCTCCTTAAAACACGAAGACAAGCTAGATGCGGCACCTACTGCGGATCTCTCGTGGCAGCGATATGGGTCTGAAATGACCAAATCGGATGCGCGTAATCTGCAACAACGCTATGGTGAAGTCATGTATAGAAAACTGAGTTGATTGCGCCGCAGAGGTTCTGTAGGGATAATGGAGAAGTCTGATGAAATCCTGAGATATACCTTTTTACCTGCTCCTTGTATCTGTTATGGTGCAAGCTTTCATTGAGGTACGTAATATTCAGTCTCTGGGGTAAATCATTAGAAAATTCTTCTGGGTTACGAAATGCGAGCCCAGAGGCTTTCTGTGCTCAGGCTCTCCCCTCCTATCTATTAGCGGCAGGGGAGAGACTGTAAGTGTATATACGTAATATTCAGTTTATGGGGTGTGGGGTTATCTGTAGTTGAATGCTCTGGAACTTAATGCTATCTTGAAGGTATCAACTGGTTTGGAGGTCACATCAGTAACCTGCTGAAGCGACTCTAGCCCCGACCTTGGAGGTGAAGGACATGTTCCGACTGCTCTTACGAGCAAAAAGCCGCCCGCTACGCGAGGCGCAACGGGCGGCTTTTGTTCAATAAGTATTTACCGCATCAAGCGGCGGTTATGCCTGTTGCAGCAGACATAACCTAATCAGTATATCGGCAGTACGGAGGAGTCTCCCAATCTGCCGGTATCCTGACCGCTTGTGTGGCCATATGCTTACCTTTCATACCCTGTGCTGTCACCACCCAAAATATGGGCCGTGACAGCACAGGGGAGAAGGAAATGGCATACCGAATCAGTAGCGTGACGAAAACACGCGCACCATTCGGAAAACCGATGTAGCTTAAAGCTATACAAGTAAACGTGCACGTCCAACGCATCGAAGCAAACGTGCACCCAACATATAAGGAGACAACCATGTCCCAGAACGAATCCCAGAACAACATTACCCTCGCCGACCTCATCGAGAACGTCAAACTCGGCGGTGGTTCCGTCATCACCTCCAGCACCGAACTCGAACCCGCAGCAGGCCCCCACGCATCCGTGGCGCCCGCCAAGTACGTTGATGGCAAGGGGCAGGCTGCTAAGTCCGTTTTTGTGTACGAGACCCGCTACATCGTAGAGAAGCCTGAGAACCAGGACGAATCCACGAAGAATGAAGACTCCAAGACTGCCAAGAAGGTCGTCAAGGGTAAGTCTCAGACCGTCGTCCTCATCGACAGCAAGCAGTCCGAACTCAACCGCGCAGAAGCCGCCATCGAACAGGGTCGCCAGTACGGCGACGAAGCAGTCGTCAAGATTCCCCGCGCCGTCGTCACCTACCAGACTGAAAACGGCCCCGTCGAATACACCGACATGGAGCTCTCCCACCGAATCTTCGACGGCCACTTCCGCGCCGGCACCATCGACGGCAAGCTCATCACTGAAAACGACCAGTACCGCGCACTGCGCAACTGCACCCCCGCAGACATGAGCGCACTGCTCAACACCGCCCCCGCAGCGCTCCTCTTCGGCGCATGGGACTCCACCCGCAAGAGCAACCAGGTCCGCCTGCGCAGCGCCCTCGTCGGTGAAATCATCGGCGTTCTCGCCGATCAGGAGCGTAGTGGCGAAGAGCAGCAGGCACGTCGTAGCGGTGCTCGTGTTGACGCTGTCGCTGCTAGTGTGCAGCTTACCCCCAAGGATATGGAATCCTTGGTCAACGACCAGGAATCAGAACTGAGCTCGGGCAATATTGGGGCACGTCGTAACGATATCAAGAAGGCCAAGGCTGACGCCCGTATCTCCGCATCCCCTCTCGGTCTGGGTAGCATCCCGCCTTCGGTTGAGGAAATTGGCGGTGTCGCTTGCCGCCGTATCATCCGTTCCTGGGTTCTGAGCCTCGCTAGCCTGCGTCAGCTGCGCTTCGGTCAGGACGAAAACAAGAACGTTGCTGCCCGTGCACTCCTTGCCGCGCTCGGCCTCAATGCTATCGCCCGTGCGGAGCGTGAACTCTACATCCGCGCTAACTGCGACCTGATCGAATCCGCCGCACCCGTTGTCACCCTCGACCAGCGTTTCGGTGAGAAGAAGACCTTCGCACCCCTGACCGTTGAACACACCGACCAGCTTCTACTCGAAGCTATCGAGAACGCCAAGAAGGCTGGCGTGGCTGACTGGAACGGCCAGACTTTCAAGGTTGAAGGCAACCCCATCATCATTAAGAACGCCACCGCGGAGGACGCTGAATAATATGACGAACCTCGGAATTCTCGCGAGGTTCCCGCTCGGCGTATACCAGGGCCACAAGGCAGACGGAAGCCCCGACGCCTTCCCTGACCCTGCCCGCTTGCAGGCCGCACTCCTCAGCGCGGCTGCGCAGGGACCTCACGCAATTATCGAAAACGGGCAGCTCGCCCCCTCGGAAGAATCTCTCAAGGCCCTCAAGTGGCTTGAGGAGAACCCCCCGACCGGGCTGCAGCTTCCCGACATATGCCCCGTGTACCGCTCACGCAACAAGATGGACCGTTTTATGTACCGCGAGGTAGCGCGCTCTGCCAACGGGCGGCAGACTGAACGTCGTGCTGTGTCCGACGGCTGGGCTGTATCTGACACCATCGGCTGGCAGTACGATAAGGTGCCCGCAGACATCGCGGAAACCATCACCCAGCTCTGCGGCGAAGTACCCTCCCTCGGAGAAGCCAGCAGCTTCACCGCCCTCTACACCGGAGACGTGGAACCCACCCACACCATCGACACTAAGTCGGGTCCCTTCGAAGCAGGCGGCATGCCCGTCCGTGTGCCCGTGCCCGGCCGAGTTGACGCGCTCATGCGTGCTCACGCAGAAGCGTACCCCGCCAAGGTTCCCACCAAGGCAGGCGACAAGACCGCCGCGAGCGACACGATGCGCCCCTCATCGGTACCCACCGCAGGCCTGGGATCCATCAAGTACCAGCCTGTGGAGGCTGAAACCTCCACCAGCCCCTGGGAATACTTGTGGCTCCTCGAAGTAGACGGTGAAGAGCTGAAGCCCGAACAGTACGTCAAGGCATGCTCCCTGCTGCACAAGGCTCTCGTAGCCGCTGCAGGATTCGGTGCGCCCAGCCTCATCACCGGCAGGTACCCCAAGGGTCACAAGCCTGCCAACAGCCTGGCGCTGCAGTACCTGCCTACCCGCTACCTGCCCGACTATCTGCGTCGTGAGGTGAAGTCTAAGGGAGTCCTGCTCGTCTTGGTCCCGGCAAACGCCCCGACCGATGAGGCAGTAGAACTCGGTATCGCACTCAGGAGCGTAGAAACCCTCTACGCTCAGGACTTCCCCCGGCTGACCGTGAAGCTTCGACAGAAGCGCCTGCCCGCGCAGGGTTTCTGGGATGCACCCAAGACCGGGTACAAGCGCCTGTGGCGTACTCTCAGCGCGGCCGTTCCCGAATCGCGCGTTTTCAACCGCCCGAAGAAGACCGAGACGAAGGCCTGGACCTTCGCTGACGCCGCTCTGCTTTCCATGGCTTACGTGTGGCGTGACAGCTTCGAAGCGCCTGAGGCTGAAACCTCACGCGAACGAATTCGCAGCTTGAGGGACCAGGTCGCTAAAAAGGCTGAAGCCAAGGTCCTGGAAGCCCACCGTGTAACCCAGAACCCCGCCGCCTACGCCTACAAGCTGCCCCGCACTCTGCCCGCAGAGCCGTGGCGCGGCATCGTAGACCTCGGCAACCTGGCAACGGACACGACCCTCGTAGCCATCGGCCAGTCCCGCCACATGGGCGGCGGCCTGCTGGTTCCGTTCGACGTGCCCACCGAAGAATACGACCGCCGCAAGAAGGAGGAAGAGCATGACTAGCCCCGCTACCACGTTGCCCTCCATCACTCGTGATGAGTTCGGTGAGTTCTTTGCTGCACTCAACGGGGGGCACCGCCCCTTCAGCTGGCAGGAAGAAGTGCTCGACCACATTTGCGAGCACGGCGTATGGCCGGAACGTATTAACGCACCGACCGGCTCCGGTAAGTCCTCCGTGGTTGATATTCACCTCTTCGCGAATGCGCTCGCAGCGGTTGGCGCCGCGCCGCGTGTTCCCCGTCGCCTCTGCGTGACCGTGGGACGTCGTGCGCTGGTCGACAGCCAGGCAGATCGCGCCCGCGAGATTCTCCGCTGCATGAATGACGTGCTCGCTGATGAATCCGGCGAGCCCGATATTCTGCGTAGGGTTGCTGAAGCTCTCCAGAGCTTCCAGACCCGCAACGACGAGGAGGGGCGCGCCCCCTTCGAAGTTGGCCACATCCGTGGCGAACTCTCGAACCGCGCCCTGCCGGTAACCGACATTTCGGCCTGCGCAATCATTGCCGCAACTCCCGACATGTACGGTTCGCGAGCGCTCTTCCGCGGTTACGGTAGCACTAAGGCTGCCCGCCCGCGTGAGACCGCCCTGCTGACCATGGACACCGTCATGGTGCTCGACGAGGCACACATGAACCGTCAGCTGTTGCACACCACTCAGCGTATTGCGCAGTTGCAGAAACGTGAGGCTGACCTGGGTATTCCCACCCTGCAGGTGGTCGAGACGACCGCTACTCCCTCCACTGAGGACAGCGAATCGACCACCCTGGGCGTGGATATTGAGGCTCTCGATAGTTCGAATGATAAAGAGCTGCGCGAACGTGTCTACTCGCATAAGGAACTGATGCTTCGCCCCATTGATAAGTGGGATGGTAAGCCCGGTAATCGTGCGGTCGTGGATGCTGCTGTGGACGCCATTATGGAGCGCCTTGCTCACCGTGAGGCGGGTGAAAGCTCCAAGAAAGCATACACTGTCGGCTGTATCGTCAATCATGTGCGGACGGCTATCGCCATCAAGGAAGCGCTAGTTAAGAACAAGGTGCTTGAAAAGGCAGAAGAGGTTCAGCTTCTCGTAGGACGCATGCGCCCCTCGGATCTGGAAAAGCTGCAGGAAGACCACCCTAACCTCTTCAGTACCCGCGGTGATGAGTCCGTAAAGGTTGTTGTTGCCACCCAGACTCTTGAAGTTGGTATCGACGTTGACTTTGCTGACCTGGTGACCGAGCTGGCTCCGGCCTCTTCCTTGGCGCAACGCTTCGGACGTGTCAACCGTCTGGGCCGCCGTAAGGATTCCAAGGTCATCGTTATTGAGCCTGCGAGCGGTGACTCGGTGAAGAAGGACGCGCCGCCCTACAAGGCGGTTGACCTGAGCAATGCGTATGCATGGCTCGAAGTGCTCAACGGTACTGAGAACCCGTCGGTGAACCCCGCCGCAATGGTCAAGTACCCGCCGGTACAGTCCTCCCCGGAGCGTCTGCTCTACCAGCGCCCGGAATGGTCTGACCTGCTGGAATTCTCGCGTACCGACGAGGACCCTTACGATGAGCCGGACCTTGACCTGTGGCTGCACGACTCCCTGGACGCAGAAACTGCGATGGGTGGTGTTATTGTGCGCGATAACCTGCCGAGCAACACTTCTGCCGCCATGGAGATTCTCAAGACCAGCTACTTTGCACCGAGCGACAGGGAGACCTTCCCTGCGAATCTGAAGATTCTCCAGGAGATTCTGGACTACCAGGATGAGCACGGCGTGAAGCCGCGTAAGTTCCTTTACCGTCAGGGTGAAATTTCCCTGTGGCAGGATGCTGATCACGGGGCAGAGAGCAGTCAGTCGTTGGCTCCCGGTGACGTTCTGCTTCTTGACACCGGCAGTGTTCCGTTCACGAACCAGGGCATTGCTGTGACTCAGCGTGAGCTTCCCTCCACGAAGGACAAGCTGGAGGCTGTGCCCTTCCCCAATGGCACCAAGCTCTACGTGTACGAAAAGTGCGCGGACCGTGAGAAAGACTTCAGGGATTACCTGGGTCTCTCACCCGAAGAGGCAGCGGAACTGCTCGACA
This sequence comes from Rothia mucilaginosa, assembly GCA_963539245.1. GTDB lineage: Bacteria > Actinomycetota > Actinomycetes > Actinomycetales > Micrococcaceae > Rothia > Rothia mucilaginosa_H. The sequence continues at coordinate 86,822 of CAUTJW010000009.1, read as the reverse complement.
GCCAAAGTTCGGGCAGTGAGACGAGGATTGCTTCTGAGCTTTCTACCGAGGCTGAGGACGGTCAGGAAGTTATCGCCTGGTACGCCGTTGTGACCGACGAAGAGTCTGTTGAAGATTCCGATATCGCTCAGGAATTGGCCCCGACCGATCCTGTTCTTCTGGACGACCACCAGAACGATGTTGCTGAGCGTACCCGCCAGCTTGCCGAGAACCTCGGCCTGGCGCCGGAATTCTCTGAGGCACTGGAACTGGCGGCAAAGTACCACGACGAGGGTAAACGTGACCTACGTTTCCAACAGATGCTAGGCGCAGACCCGGATGCGGACGCTCTTGCAAAGAGTGGTCACCGTTCCGTGGCCGAGGCGTACCGCGCCCGTAGCCGTAGCGCCCTGCCGAGGGGCTGGCGTCACGAGCAGCTGTCTGCACTCATGGTTGCGGCCTCGCCCGAAAAGGTGGGGGAGCACCGCGACCTGGTGTTGCGCATTATTGGTTGCAGCCACGGTCACGGCCGATTCTCCTTCGCCCACGACGCAGGCTTCCTGCTCAAGGAAGGCTACCTGCCTGAGGGAACGGACTACGAGGCGCTCAAGGAACAGGCGACCCGACTCTTCAACGTCGGTTACTGGGATAACCTCATGGAGCAGACGAGCCGCACCTACGGCCCGTACGCTACCGCCTACCTTGAAGCTGTAGAACGCGCAGCAGATGCCCAGATTTCACGGGAGGGACACTAATGGCAACGTTGACTATTGCCGGTGACTACACCTCGGCATTGACCCATTTTGCCCTCTACGGGCTGTCCCTGATGGTTGAGCAGAAGCACCCCGGAACCGTTACTGTCGGTTGGTCTCAGGAGGGTCAGCCGCGCGCCCAGATGCATGCTGAAGGCATGTCAGAGGAAGAAATTGCCGAGTGCGTGCACTCCTACGTTTCTTCCCTGGCCGCTGAAGACAGCTGGGTGAACGTCAACCAGTCCTACGGTGCGGGTAAGGAAGCTGCTGTTTTCTCCCCGTTCTCCCCGCGTATTCGAGGAATCGACGCGGAGAAGTACCCGGACGACTGGGCATCTCACCAGAAGACCCGACAGGCTCATCTGGATGCGCTGATGGAACGTGACGACCTGCTATCTCTGCTCTGGATCTCCGGCCTGGGCGAACCTTCCTACTGGCGTTTTGATTCCAAGGCACCTCGCCCCGACCACGGTGCATCCCGCTGGGAGATGAAGACTCGCAATAAGGGCCAGGAATTCGTCAAGGACCGCCTGCGCCTGATGTGCGCGGACCTGGCAACCTGGGAACCTTCCGCGATGCTCAGCGGTATTACCGGGCAGACCCTGTACGACTCGCTGGATAATAAGCCGGAATCCCGAACCGGAACCGGCTTCACCGTCCCGCAGCCGACGGACACCGCGCTTGCCTTCTGCGCGCTGGTGGGTGTTGCGAACTTCCCGGTGATTCATCAGGTCCACCGAATCGGCGTGACCCCCGGTGCGTACCCGTACAACGCTTTGCACCCGCGGCTCATGGTTCTTCCGGTATCCTCCGGAAAGGTTACGCCCGCCCGGTTGCGAACCGTCCTGCGCAGCCACCCTTACCGCCGGGTGGTTGACGAGGTTGGTAAGGCGATGGAACGCGGTTCTTTGAGCTCTGACATTTTCGTGTCTGAGTTGGCGGATGAGAAGGCGATTCTTCGTGAGAAGGGTGTTCAGGCGTTTGTTGCTTTCCCCATTGTGAAGGTGGGTAGTGATTCGGCTCCTGAGCGTCAGGTTCTGAAGGGTAGCGCGATTCCGATGGGCTAACCTAGCCGCTTATCGAAGCCGGCAAGTATGCCCGCAAAATGCAGGGGAGGGGCCCTCCGGTTGAATGACCGGAGGGCCCCTCCCTCTGTGTATCGTTCAGCGGATATTCGGTGGCTAGCTCTCTAGCGCACTAGCGTACCCGGGGGAGTACCCCCTACGCTGCCGCCGCTACAGCCCCCTTGGCTGAGGTGCCGTTTCGGGTCCACAGCAGGAGCGCTGCCACACTGTTGATGATGTAGAAAATGTACTTGCCGACGTTCGCGAAGTTGCCCTGGGTCAGTGCCTTGATGCACTGCACGGTGTTGTACAGGAACCAGAATTGCCACTGCATCGTCAGCTTCAGCGCGTTCAGAATGTTCGCTGACAGGGAGAGACCAAACACTACGGTCGTGATCCAGAACAGGAACGAGGTCTTGCCGCCGTAACCGACATAGTTCGCTACCAGGGAGAACGCGAACGAACCCGCCACAATACCGCCAATAATCAGCTGGCCCTTCGTGCCGGTCGGCGGTTCCATCGCCTTGCCGCGTTCGGAGTTCTGCCACCTACGAATTGCGAAGGTGTACACGATAAAGGTCACCGGGTAGGTGATGATTGCTGCCTTGTTGCCCATAATGTAGTCAATCGCGCCAGACAGTGCCGTGTTAATAATGCCGAGCACGTTGCCGATGTTTGAGAGGCGGCCGGTCAGGCGGGTAGACATCATTGAAATACCCACGTTAATCACGGAAATCACGCCGAGGGGAATGAAGTTCGTAATCGGGCCCCAGTCGACGTATTTGTCGAGGGTGGTGCCCAGGTATCCTGAGGCGATTGCGATGGCGATGACCAGTGCCACGCCGAAGAGGTCGGCGTACTTGGACTTGGCGAAAAAGAGGAGGGCCTTCTCAGAGAATTCCTTGGCCTCCATGGGTAACTCCTTTGTTAGGATATAGAAACAGTGATAGGGTACCAATAACTATAACTCTTTGAAAAGGGTTTGAATCGGCGTGTCACACATAAAACCTCAGAACCCCACATATTCCATACCCCGGAACACCTCGGCGCAGAGCGGTTCAAAGCCACCCCATCAAGAACCCATACCAACTTCCGGCAAACGTTGCCAGATAACGCCCCTACTTCGTTGAACACCAAAAATGGGCGTAAAATCACCACCGTTTCATCTTCGTTTTAAAGAAACCTTAAGGTACGCTAGATGACTGGGTCAGGGAACTCGTGCCGGTCTCACTCACCGCACATCCGCCCGACAGACACCCGCACCCCGCACGCTGCGTCTCACTCACGCACACAGGGGAGGGAACCACCGTATCGGCCTCACTCACCGTTTACGCCGCTGTCCGTGCGTCCTGCCACCCGTAACTCACTCAACTCAAACAAGAACTGAATAGGACAATCATGCCCTTGCTTAACCATCGACTCTCACGACGATTCTTCGTAAAGGGTGCTTCCGCAGCCGCAGCCGCAGGCGCACTTGCCCTGCAGGCACAGGCCGCTCATGCAGACGAAGCTCCCGCAAACCTTGCCCCGGCAACCGAGGAAACTAAAGGCCCGCACCTCGTTATTCAGCGCGCCACCATCACTGAAACCGGTATGACCGTCAACTACACTGCACACGGTCTGCGCGAATTTCTCACCGAAGGCACCACCCTGACCGTACGCCACGGCTACGTTCGTAACGACTCTTTCGAAACTCTGCGCTCCTGGCCGCTCACCCCCGAATTTGACGGTGACGCTGACAGCTTCAGCGGTAGCGACCAGTTCCCCATCGAGCTGATGCAGGGTGAGGGCGTTGACCACGCCCTGCAGCTGGATATTTGCTCCGACCCGTGGGGTCAGGAGATCACCCGCCAGATTGCTGCGCGCATCCCCGTGGCTGAGACCAAGATCCTGAAGACTTCTTTCGAGGATGTTCCGGATAACCACCCGTTCGCTGAGGATATCCGCATGGCGAACCAGAAGAAGTGGCTGATGCCGAACCCGCAGACTGGCGCGTTTGAGCCGGACCGCCCTGTGACCCGCGAGGAGCTTATTGCTCTGCTGAACCACGCTGCAGGTCACGCTGGCGTGAGTGAAAACTCGGATGTTGCACCCTTCGCGGATGCGGCAGGCCGCCCGACCGCGAACGCGTTGCACTGGGCTCGTGACCGCAAAATCACCGAGCCGCTCACTGGTGGCGACAAGATTGACCCGACCGCACCGGTTTCTCACGAGGAGCTGGCGGCTGTGCTGTTCCAGTACAACGCGGAGGTTCAGCTGACCGAAATGAAGGAGGGCGCTGGTTCTCGTTTCCGCGACGTGCTCGGTGCGGGTACTCTGCACCGTTACGTTGCGTGGGCTGGCGCGAACGACATCGTGCTGGATGCTTCGGGTGTGTTTAACCCGACCGCGCCGACTACTCGCGCGGAGCTGGCTCGTTTCATTCGCCGCTACAAGCTGCAGAACCTGCTGTTCACTGACTTCTCGTATGTCTCCTAATTTTTAGTCACCCCTGGCACTGTGTCACCCCGGCACCGTGTGTTGGGGTGCGTGGAACCCCCGTCTTCTGGCTTTGCTGGAGGCGGGGGTTTTGCTGTGCCATGTCGTGCCTCGCTGCTGTATTGCCGCACTTCGGGGAGTTTTAGTGGGGGAGTTTTAGTGACAGGCTGTGCCTGGCATATGAAATTTTGCGTTATATATACCTAAAATCTTGCAAAATCCTGTGCGCTAAGTAAGTATTACCTAGAAGGTAAGTTAATGGTTGCCTTACTAAATACTGTGTGAAGACTAGTTTCCTTCCTCGTGGGCCCACGAAACCCACACCAGAGAGCAGGGAAAACGCGGTACCTCACCACCCGTCGGTGGCGGAGAGACGCACCTCCACACACCACCCACGAAAAAGGACATACATATGAAGCTCGCATCAAGCAAGGCATTCAAGGGCCTCGCCGTTGGATCGCTGGCACTGGCAATTTCCGGCGTTGCCACCATCCCCGCATCGTTCGCGGCAGAATCCACCCGGGCAGCAAGCCAGAGCAGCGACGCTCGCACCATCACCGACAAGGCGATGGCAAAGATCACCCAGGGCCTGCCCGGTCAGTTCCAGGTCGCATACTCCAAGAAGACCAACAAGATTTGGGTTGCGGGCACTGCAGACCGCGACGAGCACGTTTCCACTATCGCTCGTATTGACGCGAACTCCCTGAAGATTGAGGCAGTTGCTGAGCTGCCCATCGTCCAGGACGCGAAGGGCTACTCCTACGAGGGTGCGTACGGTATCACCGTCGATGACGAGGAAGGTACCGTGTGGGTGACCAGCACCCGCGATAACTCCGTTGCCGTGTACGATCAGGCGACCATGAAGCAGCTGTGGACCAATGCGGGTCTGAGCAAGGACGACCCGAACTGGATTGAGCACCCCCGCGAGGTGCGTGTCGATCACGAGTCGGGTAAGGCTTTCGTGACCGGTCGCTTCTTTGTCTCGGCTATCGATCTGAAGACCAAGCAGGTTGAGAAGATTCAGCTTGAGGGCGCACCCGATGGCGGTACCCGCTACATCAGCATGAACATTCTGGTGGACGGCGGTAAGCTGTACGTGCCCGAACGCACCGGCGGCAAACTCTTCGTGATCGACACCAAGACCTTCAAGGTCGAGAAGACCATCTCTGTGAAGGGCGATAAGGACGGCGAGGTTCGCCCCTCCGACGTGGCTATTGACCACTCCCAGAACGAAATTTACGTCTCCTCCCAGGGTGTGAAGGGTGAGAACTCCGGTGTATCCGTGTACGATGCGACCACCCACGAGTTCAAGAAGTTCATCCCCTTCGGCACCCAGGCGCTCTCGCTCGATAACGATGAGGCCAACGACCTGGTGTACGTGACCGACTTCGGCACCGGCAAGGTGGGCGTGATTGACGGCGGCGCAGCGGACAAGCTGATTGCCGAGGTCGCCATGAATGGCGGCAAGGCAAACGACCTGGTCGTACTGCCCAACGGCTCCGTAATCGCTGTGGACAAGCAGGCTGGCGCAACCGCAACCGTGCCCTACGTCCTCGACGGCACCACCGGCACCGTCAGCACCTCCAACAAGGTGACCAGCAAGCCTTCTAAGGACAAGCAGGGCAACGAGGTTCCCGCCAAGACCTCCGACATTCAGGCGAACTCCATCCTGAAGTTCAAGGTCACCGCAACCGCAGGCGACAACTCCGAGGTCAAGCAGGTCACCCCCGAAAACCGCGAGTTCCAGGGCTACCCGGCAACCGCCACCAAGACCAAGGCAACCGACTCTACCACCCCCTCCACCGAGGCACACCGCACCGTGGATGCAAACGGTAGCGTTGCGAACATCATTCAGGGTCTGCCCGGCCAGTTCCAGGTCGGCTACTCCAAGAAGAACCACAAGCTGTTCGTACCCACCGTGGGTGCGCGCGGCGGCCTCGCTTCCTCCCTGGCACGCGTGGATGCAGACACCCTGCAGACCGAGGCATTCGCCGAGCTGCCCGTGAAGAAGAACGACAAGGGCCAGTACGGTTACACCTCCGCGTACGGCGTGACCGTTGATGACGTGGACGGCACCGTCTGGGTCACCAACACCACCGACAACTCCGTGGCAGTGTACGACCAGCAGACCCTCAAGCTCATCTGGACCAACGAGGGCGTGAAGAAAGACGACCCGAACTGGATCGAGCACCCCCGCTCCGTTCTGGTTGACCACGAGTCCGGCAAGGCATTCGTGACCGGCCGCTTCTTCGTATCCGCAATCGACCTGAAGACCAAGCAGGTTGAGAAGATTCAGCTCGAAGGCGCACCCGACGGCGGTACTCGCTACGTGAGCATGAACCTGTTCCTGGACGGCGGCAAGCTGTACGTGCCCGAGCGCACCGGCGGCAAGCTCTTCGTCGTGGACACCAAGACCTTCAAGGTTGAGAAGACCATCCAGACTCAGGGTGAGGACTCCACCGTTGAGGTTCGCCCCTCCGACGTGGCGGTGGATCACTCGCTGAATGAGATTTACGTCTCTTCCCAGGGTGTGAAGGGCGTCAACTCCGGTATCTCCGTGTACGACCTGAACACCGGCGAGTTCAAGAAGTTCGTCAAGTTCGGCACCCAGGCGCTCGCACTGGAGCACGATGAGGATCGCGATCTGGTGTACGTGACCGACTTCGGCACCGGCAAGGTGGCTGTCTTCGACGGCCGCGCTGACGAGGTCATCGGCGAGGTCGAGATGAACGGCGCAGCCGCGAACGACGTGACCCTGCTCAAGGACGGCTCCGTGCTGGTTCTCGACAAGAAGGACCGCGACGAGAAGGTGACCCTGCCCTACGTTCTCAACGGCACCACCGGCGAGATTACCACCGCCAGCGAGTACACCACCCTGCCCACCAAGGACCGCCAGGGTAACGACGTTCCCGCATCGGTTCAGCAGCTGAAGGCTAACTCGATTCTGAAGTTCAAGGTTGGTGTGAAGGACACCGACGCGAGCGCAGCTCCGGTGGGCATCACTCCGACTTCGCTGGACTTTGCGGGTTACCCGACGGTGACCGGTGTGAAGGCTGAGGAATCGAAGCCTGCAGACCCGAAGCCTGCTGACCCGAAGCCTGCTGACCCGAAGCCTGAGGATAAGAAGTCTGACGCTAAGTCTGAGAACACCGCAGAGGCTAAGGATCAGACCTCCAAGGACCAGGCATCTCAGTCTGATTCGAAGTCTGACGCTAAGACCGGTGCACAGGACTCCAAGTCTGCTCCGGATGCTGTGAAGGCTGATAAGTCCGGTTCGGCTGTGAAGAACGGTGGCTCCTCTGCAGGTGGCTCCGATAATTTGGGCAGTGGCTCCTCGGTAGCTAAGAGCGACGCAGGTTCCTCGCAGGCTGGCTCTTCGCGTGGCGCTCTGGCGAACACCGGTGCTAATGCTGTGATGCCGCTGGTTGCTTTCGCTTCTGTGGCTTTGATTGCTGGTGCTGCTCTGGTGATGCGCCGCCGCAAGGCATAAAGTGTAGCGTTTAGCTTTCGGGCGTAAATGCTCGATGTAACGCGTGAGAAGGCGGGTATTTTCTCTTTTGGATTCTTCGAATCTGGGGGGAGGGGGTACCCGCCTTTTGTGTGCCTGCTTGGGCTAATGCTGGGTAGGGGTTTTAAAACATATTCATATATGTGCACTTGTCTGTAAAAATATAGGTTTTGAATGTCGAAAAAATGTGTGGCCCAAGGTGAATGTTGCTGGCGCGCCTCACCTAAACTTTTACATTAATGTGTAAATATAAAAGCATCACAATACCCCTAGTGACCGGGGTTTTTGCTCGCAAGAGCAAGGAAAAACCCTGGAAACAGCTCAACCTTCACGTGATACTGAAGGCGAATTAGGGGCTCGCTCATAAAAACACAAAACACACCCACGTCGCTGCTTGTATTTTCCTGGGAAAACACTGAGGATTAGAAGGTAGGTAAATTTATGCGTTACCTACATTTCTGCTTTTCGTGCCGTCGAATATGTCACCGCATATTCGCGGGTGTCTCGTTAGCATTCGCATGCGGCATGTGAGCACTTCCGTTACACATTTGAAGGACACACATTGAACCTCACTCCCTCCTCGGGTAAAGCATTGAAGGGGCTCGCCGTCGGCTCCCTCGCGCTCGCAATCTCCGGCGCAGCCATGATTCCTGCCTCCTTCGCAGCACCGAACACCGCAAACCAGACCGCCGCCTCCAGCGCATCGGCTCCTTCCACCGCATCGCTGAGCCGCGTTGTTGACACCTCCGCATCCGTCGCGCAGATTACCCAGGGTCTGCCCGGCCAGTACCAGGTTGCCTACTCCAAGGCGAACCACAAGATCTGGATGGTCGGCGTGGGTGCACGCGGCGACCTCGCCTCCACTATTGCTCGTGTCAACGCAGACACTCTTCAGATTGAAGAAGTGGCAGCGCTTCCCTTCGAGCTGGATAAGAACGGCGAATTTGGCTACGTTTCCGCGTACGGCATCACTGTTGATGATGTGTCCGGCACCGTGTGGGTTACTAACACCACCGACAACTCCCTGTCTGTGTTCGACCAGAACACCATGGAGCAGATTTGGACTAACCACGGCATTGCAGAGAGCGACCCGAACTGGATTGAGCACCCCCGCTCCGTGCTGGTGGACCACAACTCCGGTAAGGTGTTCGTGACCGGCCGCTACTACGTGTCCGCAATCGATATGAAGACCTTCGAGGTCACCAAGCTGCAGCTGGAAGGTGCCCCCAATGGCGGTACCCGCTACATCGGCATGAACATGACCGTTGACGGTGACAAGCTGTACGTGCCTGAGCGCACCGGCGGCAAGGTCTTCGTCATCAATACCCACACTTTCAAGACCGAGCAGGTTATTCAGACCCGCGGCGAGAACTCATCTGTTGAGGTTCGCCCCTCTGACGTCACCATTGACCACTCCGAGAACGAAATTTACGTCTCCTCCCAGGGCGTGGATGGTGTAAACTCCGGTATCTCCGTCTACGACCTGACCACTGGTGCGTTCAAGAAGTTCGTCAAGTTCGGCACCCAGGCGCTGTCCATGGAGAACGACGAGGACCGCGACCTGGTGTACGTGACCGACTTCGGTACCGGTAAGATCGCCATCTTCGACGCTAAGACCGACCGTGTAATCGGTGAGGTTGAGATGAATGGCGGTAAGGCTAACGACCTGACCATCGCCGAGGACGGCTCCGTCATTGCAGTGGATAAGCAGGACATCGCCAACACCACCGCGGCAGTACCCTATGTGCTGAACGCGAAGACCGGTGACGGCTCCCTGACTGACACCTACACCTCCAAGGCGACCGTGGACCGTAACGGCAAGGCTGTTCCTTCCTCGCAGCAGAAGCTGGTTCCGAACTCCATCGTGAAGTTCTACGCTAAGGTTTCCGAGGGTGAGTTCACCTCCACCGCGACTATTAATCCCGCAAAGGTTCCCTTCCAGGGTTACCCGAAGCAGGCTACCGCAGTGCTGATTGACCCCACCCTGAACTTCGCTGAGGGTACCGTCGACATTACTCGCCCCTACACCTTCCACGTGTCCGGCTACGACTATGATAAGCCGCCGGCCGAAGGTCTCCGCCTGTTCCTGGTCAAGGAGGGCGAGTGGTCGATGGGTTATGACAAGCTGACCGATAGCGAATTGGCAAACATTCAGAAGGTCTCCACTATCGTTCCGGCAAGCGCGTTCGTCTACAACGCACGCACCGGCAAGTACTCCTTCGAGGCAACTCTGCGTGTTCCGGCAAACACCATGCAGTACAGCCAGGGCTACATGCTCGGCACCGTTACTGCTGGTTCTGATGTTGCTACCAACCGCAATTATGATTCGGCTGTTTCGCTGATTGTTAATGACGCGAAGGACGCTGGCAACGCAGATAACCGCAATGAGGCTGATGAGCCGGCATTCCCCGCCGCTGCCTCGGCGTCGCCTTCCGCGTCTGCACCTGCAGTAGCAGAGAAGCCTGCGGCTGAGCAGCCGAAGGATGAACCTTCGAAGACCGAGGAAGCTAACGACCAGATGGGAACTACTACGAAGACCGCGCCGCTGAAGAACTCTTCTTCGGCAAAGTCTGAGTCTCAGCCTAAGAGCTCCGGTGTTGATTCTCAGGTGAGCGCTTCTGCGACCAAGTCTGCGCCTCAGAGCAAGGGCTCGCTGGCTAAGACTGGTGCTCAGAGTGTTCTGAGCCTGGCGGCTGTCGGTGCATTTGCGCTGATTGCTGGTGCTGCTGTGATGGTGCTTCGCCGCCGTAAGGCATAGTTTCTTGCTCTAGTTTGAGCGGATGCGCCCCGTACACTGTGCGGGGCGCATTTTTGTGCCTTGATGCCGTGGCGTTTTGTGAGGTGCTTATTGGGTGGAGGCGGGGTGTGGTGGCGATGGAAGCTGCCGGGGGAGTGCCTGGTGTAGCTGGCTGGCATAGCTGAAAAAGAGCCCATACGGTGGGCCCTGCACTCAGTGTAAAATATGTGACCCAATTCACCACTTTTCGATTTGGTTGTTTCCGGGAACCTCTGTATAGTTATATGTGTTGCCAGGGGGACCTGGTAAAAGAGATGTAAATCTCACGGCCCCATCGTATAGCGGCCTAGTACTCCGCCCTCTCACGGCGGCAACACCGGTTCAAATCCGGTTGGGGTCACAACTAGGAAAAAGCCTTGATTCTTTGGAATCAAGGCTTTTTTGTTTATATCTGTGCCGCTGGGAAGACCCCTTAGATTTTGTGGTGCCGCCGTGAGCCTCTCACGGCGCCGCTCCTTACGTCGCGGCACTCCGGGGCATGATGGATTTCCTCGCGCGCTCGGCATCATGCCCCTCCGTCACCGTTACAAACCGGTTGGGGTCACACTAGGAAAAAAGCCTTGATTCTTCGGAATCAAGGCTTTTTTGTTTATATCTGTCTTTTTCAAAGAAAGAGTAAAAGCGAAAAGCCACATGTGTTTCGAAAAGCCACCATGATTGTGGCTTTTCGAAACACATGTGGCTTCTCGGCGGTATAGAAATTACTGTGCCGACGCCTCAGCAGAAGCAGTAGTAGCCTCCGCCGAACCTGCAGCGGTCGCCTCCGCAGAAGCGCTCGGGCTCAGCGACGGAACCGGCGAAGCAGACGCAGTACCCGGAGCACGACGCACCATACGCCACGTGCCGTCCTGGTAGTGCGCCACAATCTGACCGGCCACCGGCTTACCCGGGTACTTGAACACCTCGGTTAGCGGCTGCACACGATCATTGGTCTTGCTGTACACTCCAGCACCCTCAGCACCATCAATCACCATCTCGGATGCCCACGTGTAGTAGCCGGTGCGAGTGTCCTTAGTCGGGCGGTCAGCAGTCAGCGACAGAACCATCGGACGCTCCGAACCGATAACCCAGCCACTCTCCGAAGCGTACATGCTCTGGAAGAACTCAGCCACAGTCGAGTAGTCACCGGTGTGGTCAATGTTCGTGAAGCGGGTACCGTCACCGGTCAGCAGCAGGTAGTTCAGGGTAGCCTGCCAGTACGCGATGAACGCGTGCAGACCCTCAACACTGTTCTCACGCAGCTTCGCCGGCTCAACCGGGATCGCAACGTTGACAGCCTTGTGCTCCTTGGTGCCGGGCTCAAAAGTGCCGGTGGAGGAGTAATCGGCGAGAACAACCTCACCCTTCATGCTGGGGCCAGGCTCAATGGTGGTGGTTGCCTCCGCGGTGGGGGAGACAGACGGGGTAGCGCTCGCGGTCGAAGACTCGGTAGCGGACGCGCTCGCGGTCGCCGAAGACTCGGAGGAAGACTTGGAGGAGCAAGCGGCAAGAAGCGCTGCGGTGCCCAGCCCCAGTGCGGTCAGGGCGGTGCGGCGGGTATACATGGTAGACATGGGAATCTTTCTGAGGTGAATAAAGTATGTGCCGGTATTGAACTAATTCCAGAATATCGCAGGGGAGCGGTCAGCCCAATGTTGTGTGCGCCTCCATCACGGTAAAAGCGGCGGTAGATGACGAAAAACACGGGACCCAAGGCTCTCACACGACTACGATATGACCGGGGTTCTAAACGGAGGCGCCGGAGCTACTTGCGCTTGAGCTGGGCGGGCTCGTCGTAAGTTTGGCTGGTTCATTCCAAACCGTCCATGCACCATCCTGATACTCCAAGATAAAGAAGAACTCATAATCACCAGGGCCGCTACTCAATGAGGCCATGGTGAGCTCCCTACCATCTGTGTAGTGGATCTTTGCTTCCTTGTTGTAACGGCCAACACCCAGCCAGCGGTATTGTTGCTCGTCAACCTTCTGCGGAGCATCCTCGGTCAGCTCCGCTGAGAACGGTGCATCAGTGCCGTACACCCAGCCGCTGTTCTTCTCGTAAAATTCGACGAAAGGTTCGGCCTTGTAGATATCATTTCGGTTCATATCCACAACCTTAAGGGGCTCAATATCGCCGGTAATCATAAGGTAATTGAAAGAAGCCAGCCAGAACCCTATGGCGGCGTACATGCCCTCCGTCGTTTTGGCTTTCATCTCTGCAGGAGGGACAGGCTTGGGCGGATTCTCCGCCTTCATCGAGCTGGTTGCGGGAACGTAGGTGCCGCGCGATTCGTAGTTGTTATACTTCAGCTCACCCTTGTAGGAGCGCTGCGCATCGGCTGTGCTCGGGTTGCTGAGCGGGCGGATATCGCTGGCGCAGGCGGTCAAGGAGGTGAGCGCGGCGGTGGCGGCGATGCCAAAGGCGGCGCGTCGGGTCACGAAGGTAGACATAAGGTACCCTTCAATAGATTATCGGTGTATCTATTTCAGGGTACCTTAGTGCATTTGGGTATGTTTATGATTTACTCGTTATCAAACCTTGGAAAATGCTACAAAAGCTACGTTAGCTAATGAAAAGTGCCGTTTACTAGGGGAAAGTGTCATCATCTTCCTGTGCTGCAGCTTTCCTACACCGCCGCTTTCCTGCGCTGGTATGTTTCTGCGCCGCTGCATCCTAAACGTTGAGGCCAGAACCGCTTCCGCCCGAGGAACCGGGAGAAGCCGTCGAGGAATTCTTCGTCTCAACGGTGACCATCCACGCATCGTCTCGATAATTCAACACAAAAGTGACCTCATCGTTACTGGAATCACCGCTCGACTCGCCCACACGAATGTCCCTGTCCTCGGGCACGTAATGGAGAACAGCATCCTTATGGCCACGGACAATACCCTTCCAACGGTACTGCTGATCGTCAACCTTCTGCGGGGTCTCCTCGGTCAGCTCAGCCATGAGCGGCGTCTCGGTGCCGTACATCCACCCTTCACCCTTTGCATACAACTCTACGTACGACTTCATCTTCTGCACGTAGATACCGTCCAGGTCCACGACCTTGAGCGGTTTAGGGTCACCGGTAATCGCCATATAATTCAGGGAAGCGACCCAGTAGCCCACCGCCGCATACATGCCCGAGGTCGTCTTCGACTTCATATTCTGGGGAGGGACGGGCATGGGCGGGTTCTCTGCCTTCTCCGTGGCGCTTGCGGGGCGGTAGGTTCCCGTGGACTTGTAGCTATTGAACTTCAACTCGCCCTTGTAGGGGCGCATCGGGTCAACTACGCTCGGGTCCTCCAGCGGGCGGATATCGCTCGCGCAGGCAGTCAAGGAAGCGAGCGCGGCGGCAGCGGTGACAGCCAGGGCGGTGCGTCGGGTAATGAAGGTAGGCATGAGAACCCCTCAATGGTTTGTTCGTGTGCTTTTAAGCGTACCCGAGCAGGTTCGGTGACACGCTCGAAGCCTGCATCTGCTCGTCTGGGGAAACAACTCAACACGACCGCATGCAGGCCATGCACACAAAAGCCACGCACACAAAAGCCATGCAAGCAAAAAAGGGGAAGCTCCCGCACGCAATCTCAACTACATGCAGGAGCTTCCCTTAGATCTAAAAGTGACCGCCCGTAAGAGGCGTTGGTGTTCTAGGCCTTAGACTCATTCTTCTTGGAAGAATCCACATCCGAGGAGTCCTCCTCGCTGACCATGAACCAGGAGCCGTCCTTGTAGTCCATCGCAAAGTTAGTCGCTTCGCTCTTGGAAGATCCCTCCTCGACCAGGGGAGTGGGTTCCTGGCCTTCCATGTGGAGCTTCGCCTTGGGGTCCTGGATGAAGCGTCCGATCCAATCGTAGCGGTTGGGGCCACCAGCGACCTTCTTCGGGGCATCGGTCAGAAGTTGAACGGTAACCGGTGCATCCGTGTCGTACACCCAGCCCTTGCCGGTGGAGTACACAAGAACAACATTGTTGTGATCGTTCGCAAACTCGCCGGCAGGGTCAGCTTTCTTGAGCGGCTCGTAATCACCGGTCATGAACATGTAGTTGAAGCTTGCCACCCAGTAGCTGAGGAACTGGTACATGCCCTCAATAGTTGCCTCGTTCATCTTCTCCGGAACAATAGGTTTCGGCACGTTCTGCGCCTTCTTCTCAGCCGTGGCAGGAACGTACTCGCCGTTCTTCTCGTACTTGTCGAGCTTCACCGTGCCCTTGTACGACTTCTTAGCGGAAGACGACGCAGATGCCGAGGCGGATGCGCTTGCGGACTCAGAAGCGCTTGCCGAAGGCGAAGCCTCACCGGAGGCGGAGCTATCAGCCAGCGGACGAATATCGCTAGCGCAAGCAGTCAGCGCCGCAGCGGCACCGGCACCGGTAGCAGCTGCTAGTGCCGCACGTCGGGAAAGAAAAGTTGCCATGAAAAATCCTTAAGTAATGTGTAGGACAGGGGAGGAAGCCCTAGACCTTATGAAGCCTGTGAGCGAAGTATACCCCCGCCCTAAGGTGAACTCTGCAAAGATGCTCTAGGCGGTCTTAGAGTTAGCATCATCGGATGCTTTGGTGCTCGGGCTCGCAGTGCCCTGTCCGCGTATCTTAGTGGGGTAAGTGAACCATTTACCGTCCTGATACGACAATTTCAGGGCGGAAAGCTCAGGCTCCATGGAAGTGTTCTGGTACATAGGCCTGTTTCCCTTACCCTCAACATGCATCATCGCCTTAGAGTCCTTGGACAGCGTGATACGCCAGTAGTAGAGGGAGTCGCTACCCGATACCTTCTCAGGTTGCGGGGTCATCATCTCAGCCTGAAGCGCATGCTCCGAACCGTAAAACCACCCCTCATTGGACTCATAAAAAGTCACGTAATCATGGAAAGACTTCACATCCCTGCCGGAAGGGTCAGCCTGCTTCAACGGCTCATCGTCACCGGTGAGCACCAGATAGTTGACGCTGGCAAGCCAAAAACTAAAGGCAGAGTAGGCACCATCAATGCTGTTCTCATGCATATTCGCCGGAGGGAGGGGCTTGGGCACATTCTGCGCCTTGTGCGTCTCATCCGCGGGGACGTACTCGCCCTTCTTCTCATAGTTATCGAACTTTACCGGCCCCAGATAAGACTTCTCAGAAGAACCACCCGCAGAGGCGCTAGGGCTTGCAGAAGTGGAAGCCTCACCGGAGGCGGAGCTATCAGCCAGCGGGCGGACATCGCTGGCGCAGGCGCTCAGCATCGTAATAGCACCTGCACCGGCAGCTAGTAGGGCTGCACGTCGAGAAAGGAAAGTCGTCATCAGAAATCCTTAAGTAGTGCGTATCAGAAGATGAGGGAAACTAACTATTGTTGTTCAAAAGCATGCGCCACATGCCTTCTTTGTACTCCATGATGAACTTCGTCGTGCGGGGAATCGTCTTTTCCTCCTCAACGATAGTCGCATCAGGCTCACCCTCAATGTGGTACTTAGCGGCAGGATCATACGCGACGGTTACAAGCCACTCATAACGGTCCGGCTTATTAGCAACCGGCTGAAGCTCATTCTCCGCAATCTCAATCTTGTACGGCTGATCCGAACCGTAAATCCAACCCAGACCCGACTCATAGAGCCTAATCATGGTCTTAGAGTTCTTCAAAAAGGCCTTCGCCGGATCCGCCTTCATTAGCGGCTCAACATCGCCGGTCAGAATCAGATAATTCTGGGAAGCAAGCCAATAACCCATCAGCGCGTAGGCGCCCTCGGGGCTGTTCTCCTTCATCTTCTCCGGGATAAGAGGCTTCGGCACGTTCTGCGCCGGTGCATTCGCACTCGCCGCAATGTAGGTGCCGTTCCGCTCGTAGTTATTGAACTTAATCGGGCCAACATACGAGCCGGGAGTGTGATCATCAGTGGGCGAAGGCGACGCAGAGGCGCTCGCAGAAGAAGCCGCACCAGAAGCAGCAGCAGAAGGCGAACCGGAGGAACCGCCGGAACCCTGCGACCGCGAGTCCTGCGACAGCGGGCGAATATCGCTAGCGCAAGCAGTCAGCGCCGCAAGAATACCGGTCGCACCCACACCCAGGAGAGTACGTCGAGTGAAGAAGGTAGTCATCGGAAGCCCTTCGTTGGAGCCAATACAAAGCAAATCACGCCACACACCGTGGTGGGCATACGCACCCCGTACAGGCCTATCAGTACGTCAATGTATATACATTTAAGGGTACCCGAGAGCCACCAAATAGCCCCGCGACCACCTCGAATGTTCAGAAAATTAAGACCCCACACCCAGCGTTTTACCAGATGCGGGGTCTTATAACAGAGAAATCACCACGAGAGGAAACCCTCCGCCAGACGGCAACTATGCTGCGCTAGACAGCTCCCACTTGTCGTCCTTGTACTCCAGACGGAACCTCGCCACCTTCTTCTTTGACTCCTCAGCGCTCGTCTCTTTATCAGGCTGACTCCTATAATGCCGCTTCATCTTCGGGTCCATATGGGCGAGGCCCTCCCAAATGAAGGCAGTATTATTGCTGCCGGGAACCTCACGAGGAGCATCAGTCAGTAGCTCAACAATATACGGAGTTTCCGTACCGTACACCCAACCAGCACCCGATGCATACAGCTTGATTGTGCTCTGATACTTCTCCCAGCCGTAGCCCTTATAGTAAACCATCTCAATCGGCTCCGGGTCACCCGTAATCATCAGATGGTTCAAGCTTGCCAGCCAGAAACTCAAGAAAGCGTACGCACCATCAACACTGTGCTCCTTGAAGTTCTCAGGAGGCGCAGGTTTCGGCACATTCTCAGCCGGATTCGTAGCGGTCGCCGCAACATATTTGCCGTTCTCCACATAATTCTCGAAAGTAATGATGCCCTTATACTTCCTGCCCGAAGAGCGAAGACCCGAAGCAACAGAAGCACTTTCAGATGCCGAAGGAGAAGCGCTCGCAGACGCCGACGCGGAAGCAGTTTCGGAGGCGGTCGCCGCCTCCGAGGGAGAAGCCGAGCCGGTGCCGCCAGCTAGCGGGCGAATATCGCTGGCACACGCAGTCAACGCAGAAAGCGCGCCAGCAACAGCAACACCCAGGGCAGTACGTCGAGTGAAGAAAGTAGTCATCGGAAGTCCTTCGTTGGAACCTTCACCCCCAAAGCCGTCAGCACGAAGCTCACAACCTGCAGGTAAAGACCGCATGTAGTACGTCAATGTATATACGTTAAGCGTACCCGAGGCGCCCTCCGCCGAACCCGAACATCCGCGGGGTTTTCCCCTGGGTGTTCCCTGGGTTTCCTACCCTGGGGTTCCGCAGAGTTTCGGCAGAGTTTCGGCAGAGTTTTGGCAGAAAGAAACCCCGCCCACGGCGCATTACCGCGGGCGGGGGAGAAGCTCAGCTCAAGCTGTTATGCCTGAACCGTTATGGTGGGGTCTAGACAGAAGACCTAGGCAGCAGAAGAGCTAGAAGAAGCGGAAGCCGACGAAGAAGAGCCTTCATCGCCGGTGAGCATAATCCACTTACCGTCCTTGTATTCCACGGCAACCTTCGCCAGCTTGCCATTCGGGCTAGAAGCGGTCTTAAAGGGCTGGTCAGACTTGCCCTCAATGTGAATCTTCGCATCGGCGCTGTAGTTCATGTATGCCGGCCAGTCGTAACGGGTACCCTTACCGGACGCCTTCTTCGGTGAACCACTAGTCAGCTCAAGAGTAACCGGGGTATCCGTACCGTACATCCAGCCCAGATCGTTCTCGTACATGATCGTAAGTTCCTGCAGACTCTTCGCATACACATCTGCAGGGTCAGCCTTCTTCATCGGCTCAGTATCACCGGTCATTAGCGCATAGTTAAAGCTCGCCAGCCAGTAGCCAATGAACGCATACATGCCATCAACGTTATCTTCGTTCATGTTCGCCGGGGCGAGGGGCTTGGGCACATTCTGCGCCTTCTTCTCGGCAGTGGCGGGAACGTATTCGCCGTTCTTCTCGAAGTTATCGAACTTCACGAAGCCCTTATAGGACTTGTCCGAAGAAGCAGCAGCCGAGGCGCTTTCGGAAGCACCCGCGGAAGCAGAGCTAGACGCTGAACCTTCAGCCGTCGGGCGAATATCGCTAGCGCACGCAGTCAATGCAGCCAGTACGCCGGCACCGGTCGCACCCAGTGCCACGCGGCGGGACATGCCAGCAGAAGTGGAGGAAGGGCTCGTCATAATCAGCCTTTCATAGGAAGTCAACAAAGGAAATTGAGTGAGTTGACAACCCCATCATACCGGTAAGCACACAGCCGCCCCTCAGAAGCCGTCATATAGCGTCGATTACAAAGCTCTGCCTAACGCTGCCGCAAAGCATCACCGAGTCTCGGCATAAAGAAACCCCGCCCACGGTGCATTACCGCGGGCGGGGGAGAAGCTCATCTCAAACTGTTATGTCTTCATTCAGTACGACGAGAATCTTATACAGAAGAAGAACTGGAGGAAGAGTCAGAAGCCTTCGAAGAAGAGTCCTCATCGCCGGTGAGCATAAACCACTTACCATCCTTGTACTCCACAATAGCCTTCATCAGCTTGCCGTTCGGGCTAGAAGCCGTCTTAAAAGGTACGTCAGACTTGCCCTCACGATGGATCTTCGCATCAGGGCTGTCGTTCATGTAAGCTGGCCAGTTATAACGGGTAGTGCTACCGGAAACCTTCTGAGGCGAACCAGTAATCAGCTCAATAGTAACCGGGGTATCCACACCATACATCCAACCCAGATCATTCTCGTACATATACGCAAATTCCTGGAAATCCGTAACATACACATCTGCAGGGTCAGCCTTCTTCATCGGCTCAGTATCACCCGTCATTAGCGCATAGTTAAAGCTCGCCAGCCAGTAACCAATGAAGGCGTAAATACCATCAACGTTCTGCTCGTTCATGTTCGCCGGAACGAGAGGTTTCGGCACGTTCTGCGCCTTCTTCTCGGCAGTGGCGGGAATGTATTCGCCGTTCTTCTCGAAGTTATCGAACTTCACAAAGCCCTTGTAGGCCTTGCTGGAAGAAGCAGATGCCGAAGCACTAGCCGAGGCGCTCGCGGATGCGCTTTCGGACGCACTCGCAGAAGCCTCACCGGAGGGGGAACTATCAGCCAACGGGCGAATATCGCTAGCGCACGCAGTCAATGCAGCCAGTACGCCGGCACCGGTTGCACCCAGTGCCACGCGGCGGGACATACCAACAGAGGTGGGGGAAGGGCTCGTCATAATCAGCCTTTCAAAAGAAGTCAACAAAGGAAATAGAGTGAGTTGACACCATCATTATACCCTAAGCACATGAATGGATATCAAATACCACTACCTATATCCTTTTGCGAAGAAAGGTCTAAAAAGCTGCAATTAGTGCACTAGGACGCTGAGGGGCTCGCAGACTCCGTGCTCTTATCAGCATCCTTATCTTTCTGAGTGCTCATAAACCAAGCACCCTCCTTATACTCCACAACAATCCTCATCGCCTGCCCCTGAGAATCTTCTGCCCTAGCCAGCGACTTATCGCGGTTGTCCCCCTCCGTCAGATGCCTCTTCGCATTCTGGTCAACCAGAGAACGAGCACGCCAGAAATAACGAATACGGTCGCCCTCAACCTGCGTGGGAGTGTCCGTCATCAGGTACACAGACATCGGCTCACTCGTATCGTAAATCCAGCCGCGCCCTGTCTCATAGAGCTTAACCATCGGCTCAAGCTCCTTATAGTATTCGCTACTCGGGTCCGTCTTCTTCAACGGCTCAATATCACCCGTCAACGCCAAATAATTAAAGCTAGAAATCCAATAGCCAATCAGCGCATAAATACCGTCAATGCTCAGCTCCTGCACCTTCTCCGGCATGAGCGGTTTGGGCACGTTCTGCGCCTTCTTCTCAGCCGTGGCAGGAACGTACTCGCCGTTCTTCTCAAAGTTATCGAACGTGACCTTACCCTTATACGACTTATTCGCAGACGGCAACGCCGGCGAAGCAGACGGGCTCGCCGAAGCACTCGCATTCGCCGATTCAGATTCAGCAACAACCGGCGGATGCACCGTACGCGCACACGCAGACAACACGGCAACAAGACCAACACCGCCCGCACCCAACACGGCGCGGCGGCTCAAAGCGACGGGCTTAAAAGAGGAGCTAGTCATCAGCAGTCTTTCGGTGAGGTCAACGGACAAGTCAACGGATGAGGGGGGGGGAGTGAGTCGACACCCCCATCATACCGGGCGTACCTTATAGCAACCCTAAAGCGCAGGCGAACAACAAATAGCCGGGCGCATACGAAGACACCCCGTAGTTGCCGCACAACAAAATACAGCTACGGGGTGGACGACGTAATACGCCTCGACTGAACCGGATGCACCGGCTAACAGAGCAGCTAACGGGGCAGCTAACGGAGCAGATGCGCAAAATTACGGCGCGCCTGAGCCACCTTCGGGCTCACCACAAACGCGCAATAACCCTGCGCCGGATTCAACGCGTAATAATTCTGGTGATACTCCTCAGCCTCATAGAACACGCCCAAGGGCTTAATCTCCGTAACAATGGGGGAGGGGTACAGCTGCTGAGCACGCGCCACCGCACGCTCAAACGCCTCACGCTGCTGCTCATCCGCGTAGAAAAGCACCGAACGGTACTGCGAACCGGTATCCGCACCCTGACGATCCCAGCTCGTCGGATCGTGGCTCGTGAAGAAAATATCCAACACCGTATCCAGGTCAATCACCTGCGGGTCAAAGCTGAGCTTCAGCGCCTCCTGATGCCCGGTCGTACCCGAACACACCGAACGATAATCGGGGTCGGGAGTATCGCCGCCCGTGTAGCCGCAAACGCTCGCCTCAACCCCGCGGAACTGGCGGTACACCGCATCCAAGCACCAGAAACAGCCGCCGGCAAGTACAACATCAGTCATGATTCCTCCTCGAATAGTGAGCCTTGAACTAACATTTAGAAAACCACACTACCTAAAGAACACCGCAGCGCCGCACAATATTCCTGCACAGCCGCAGGCTTCGGCGTAAACCGCCCGCAGTCCCGCCCCCCTGTCCCGCTGTGCCCCCTGTCCCGCCGCGCCACCTGCCACAATAGAGGTATGACTGAAAAACTAGAAACCCCCACCCTCGCAGAAGTCGTCGACGCCTTCCACACGCTCTTCCCGCCGCAGCTCGCCGCCGGATGGGACGCCTCCGGCCTCGTCGCCGGACGTGGCGCCGCTAAAGTGAGCACCGTCCTCTTCGCAGTAGACGCCCTCACCGCCACCGCCGAAGAAGCCGTAGCCGAAGGTGCACAGCTGCTCATCACCCACCACCCGCTGCTGCTCCGCGGCGCAAAGTTCATCCCCGACAGCGACTACAAGGGCAACGTTCTGCACACCCTCATCGAGGGCGGATGCGGCCTGCTCGGCGCGCACACCAACGCAGATGCCGCCGTTGAAGGCGTGAACGAAGCACTCTGCGACGCTATCGGCCTGATTGACCGCGAGCCGCTCACCGAAGCGCAAACCCAGGTACTCGACGAGCAGGAACACGCGGTAGGCACCGGCCGCCTCGGCACCCTGCCCGAAGAAATCACCCTCAAGGAGCTGGCAGAACGCCTCGCTGCGGCACTGCCCGCAACCGCCGGCGGCCTGCGCATCGCCGGACGCGCCGACCAGCCGATCCGCCGCGTCGCCCTCTGCGGTGGTGCCGGTGACTCCCTCTTCGACGCTGTGCGCGCCACCGACGCGCAGGTGTACATTACCGCCGACCTGCGCCACCACCCCGCCAGCGAGTTCCGCGAAACCGCACGAGTTACCGGCAACAATATCGCGCTGATTGATTGCTCCCACCCGGCCAGCGAATCGCTGTGGCTGCGTTCGGCAGCCGACCGCCTGCGCAAGCTGCTCGCCGAGCGCGGCTTCACCATCGAGACGAAGCTGTCCGCACTGAACACCGACCCGTGGGACTTCACCGTCTCTACCGGCGTGGCAACCGGTCAGGACGCGCACTCGGCAAGCACCGCCGCAGTCCCCGCGTGGGAACTCTAGGGCGAGAATTCTAGGGGCGAGAACTCTAGAAGAATCCGCGCAGATTCCCTCAGCGCGTAAGAGCCCGGGCACCCCGTCCGTTGTGACGAGGTGCCCGGGCTAGAACCGGCTCGGTCTACTTAGTTACCTGGCCTACTTAGTTAGCAATGCGATACAGACCGGTAGTGATAGGGTTCATCACACGATGCCGGTAATAAAACAACATCCAGTCCAACTCAATGCGGGTCACAGCATGATTCGGCTCAAACATGCCGGTCTCGGGAGTAATAACATTCTGCTGGGTAGCCCACAGAATCTCACGATAGAATGCGGAATCCGGCGTAACATCCGGGAAGGACGAAACACCCGATACTTCCGGTGAACCAGACGCACGGTAAATCATTGCGGCAACGGTTGCATTCGTGAGACCGTCCTCCGCGTGGAACTTTCCGTCAGGTCCGCCGAAAGTAACGCCCTTCTCGCGAGCCCAAATGTAGGCGGCGTAGTTCGGATCGTCCGTCTTCACATCCGGCCACGGAGAGACTTCAGGAAGGTCCACCTTGGGGCTGCCCTTCATCTCATAAAGGGCGGAAGCCAGCTCACCGCGGGTGGCAGGCTGTTTCTGTTCCTCGTCGTTCAACGATGTCGAAAAGTACATACGTTCCTCTACGGGCACGTAAGCATTCGTGAACCGCTGGACACCCTCAAACTTCAAATCCTGGTGCGCCAAAAGAACGCCGCGGTGCTCCGGGGCAAAACCCACCATCGGGGTGATGAGAGTCTTATCCGTCTTGCTGGGGTAACCGTAGTCGCTCCACGCCTCAATGACGTACTGCTTGGACGGATCCAGCGTGTTTGCGGGAATCTTGAGATTGACGAAAGCGAAGCCTCCCTCCAGACTCGTCTCATATTCATCATCACCGTGGACATAATGCTTCATCTCGCTCATAACCAGGACGGGGGAACCCGTGCCCTTCTCACGAATGACGTACATCATGCCCTCAGCACCGGGGATGTCATTCCCTACGAAGCCCTGACCCTGAATCAGCAGCTCCTGATCCTTCGTGGGGTCCTTCAAAGCGTCGTATTTCAACTTAGGTGCGAAGGTATCGAAGTGATAATCATTGGTGCTCAGACCGTGATGCGTCACAACGTTCTTGCGAGCCCAGATATCCTGAACGGTTGACTGCGGCTGGCCCTCGGACTCGGCGAGGATGCCAACCTCGTAACGCACCTTGTCCAGAGTCATATCCGGAAAATACTCCGTGAGGGTGTAGTAACTCGGCAAAGTATTAGCCTTAACCTTCAGAGGGGCGACAAAGCTGCCGTCATCGTCAATGGTGAAGTCCTTGCCCTCTTCAAACCGCAGAAGAGTGTCGGTCATCTGAAGAGCGTTATAGGGGACGTTCTCCTCGGGCACGATGTAGATGACAACCTTGCCGTGCTGCTCGCGCCACTCCTTGGTGAAGCCGGTGCCCAGAACCGTAATTTTACTGTCCTCACCGGTGTACAGGCCGTCGCCCTCTTGCTTGAAGACGTCACGGCCGTTCTGGAAGTAGTAGTCCTCATAATCAACAGTGAAAGACGGCTCATCCGCGACATCCTGAGTTGCAGGGGTGGGGGTATTGGCAGTTGGTGCGTTAGCAACGGGCGCGTCTGCGGTGGGGGCTGCGTCCTGGGCTAACGTCGGGGTCAGCGGCAGAATCATCACGCCCGCCAGTGCGAGCGCGCTACAGTTCCGAGCCGCGCGGAGGAAAGAAGACTTAGAGTTCGGAAGCGAGGACATAGCACATCCTTAGGGTCATTTCTCCGGGGCTACGCAAGCTTACCGGCAGGCTGAGAATCTACCGTCGAATCTGCGCACGCCCTATGAGAAAAGTGGTTGAAAATCCCCCTCGGTTTCGGGGATATCCTCACCCTATCAAAGCGTTGAACGATTGCCAGGAAACACTCAAGGAATACTTTAAGGTTTCGATAAATCTCACACAGCGGTAGCTGTTAAAAGCTGAACCCCGTGCTCCCGAACAGAAAACCATTCGGGAGCACGGGGAACCAGAGAGCTATCCGATGCACCGCGCCGCACGCTCCCTCAAGGTAAAACCCGAGGGGGACGCAGGAGGTCTAAACGACCTTACTTAGCGCGAGCCTGGAATGCCTCAATCAGAGTTTCCAGCTCACCGTGAGTCACCATATGCTGAGCATCGAAAGCGCCGCTAGCGTTCAGCACCACCTTGTTCTGCTGAGCCCACAGAATCTCACGGTAGAACGCCGAACCGGGAGCAACATCGCTGTAAGGGGAGTCGCCCTTAACCGCGGGCGAACCAGCCGCACGGTAAGCGAACGCCGCAACGGTAGCGTTCGAAATGCCGGCATCCGCGTGGAACTTACCGTCCGACCAACCGAAAGTAATACCCTTCTGACGAGCCCACACGTAAGCGGGGAAGTTTGGGTCGTCCGTCTTCACATCCGGCCAGGGGGAGGTCTCAGGCAGCTTCACCTCGGGGGTGCCTGCCTGAACGTACAGGGCAGCTGCGAGCTCACCGCGGGTTGCGGGAGTCTTCAGTTTCTCATCGGAAGGAGCAGGCTTCTGGTCGTCCTTCTTAGGATCCTGCGCGTTGGGCAGATTTGCGTCTCGGTAACCGTTCGTACCGTTCAGGTCCAGGTCCTGCCACGCGAGCAGGGTGCCGCGGCCCTCGGTGGGCTTGCCCACGACCGGTGCGAGCAGCTCGCCCTTCTCGCTGTAACCGTCATTAGCCCAGACCTCAATCACGTACTTCTTCGAAGCATCCAAGGTGTTCGCCGGAAGATGCACGTTACCGTACAGGTTGCCGTCACGGTACGCTGAGTACATGGTGGGGTGGTCAAACTCGATAATGTCGCTGGCTGCCAGAACCGGGGTGTTCGAGCCCTTCTCACGAACCACGAACTGAACGCCCTTAACGGAGTCGATATTGCCGTGGAAGCCCTGAGCGCCAACGTTCAGATCCTGCGATTTTGCGGGATCAGCCACACCGTTGTAACCCAGACGCGGTGCGAACGGCTCTGCCCTCTTACCCAGAGTGTTCAGAACCTGGGTGCTCACCACGTTCTTGCTGGTCCACAGCTCCTGAGTGGTCAGCGGCTTCTGACCCTTCTGCTCAGCAACCACGTGAATCTCGTAGCGGACATCGTACTTGGTGCCGCCGGTCGGATCCTGGGCGTAATCGTCATCAACGAAGTAGTAGGCGGCAAGCTTGTACGCCTCAACCTTCAGGTCAGCCTCAAAAGTGCCGTCATCGGCAATGGTGAAGTCCTGACCCTCCACAAAGCGCAGCATCTTCGAAGTCGGAATCTCGTAGCCGGAGGGCGCGTAGTTCGCGGGAGCAATGTACAGCGCTACGGTGCCGTGCTGGGCGCGCCACTCCTTCGTGTAGCCCGCGCCCTTCACGTGGACGGTACCGCCCTCGGTCGTTACGAGGAAGATGTTTACGCCGTCGTAGTTGTAACCATTGGGGAGAGACACATCCAGGGTCGGGGTATCGGCAGCGACCTGGTTGGCCGCCTGCGGGGTGGCGGCAACAACGGCGGCATCAGCGGCAGGAGCCGCATTCTGAGCCAGCGCCGGGGTCATCGGCAGAACCATCGCGCCAGCCAACGCCAGCGCGCCGCAACCCTGAGCTGCGCGGAGGAAAGAAGACTTAGAGTTCGGAAGCGAGGACATAACACATCCTTAAAGTCGTTTCTCGCAGGAATCTGCGGGCTCAACGGCGGGTAGGGAATTCGCCGTTGAATCTGCACACACCCTATGAGAAAAGTGGTTGGAAGCCCCGTCGGTTTCGGGGACATTTTCACCCTATCAAACCCTCGAAACGATGTCAGGGAACACTCAAGGGATGCTTGAAGGTTTTGAGGCATTTCACAGGTTGATCAGCCGATAAAAGCTGAACCCCGCACACCAGGTGAGAAGAGGACTTCTCAGGATGCACGGGGTATTCAGGTTGGAACTAGTCCGCCTTACTTAGCGCGGTTCTGGAAGTTGAACAGCATCTGCTCCAGCTGACCACGATTCACCAGGTCCGTCGCATTAAAAGCGCCGAAATCCGGATTAATGACATACTGCTGAGTGGACCACAGAATCTCACGGTAGAAGGCGGAACTCGGATTAACATCCGTGAACGAAGAAACACCGGAAACAGCTGGGGAACCCGCCGCGCGGTAGGTGAGTGCCGCAACCGTAGCGTTCGAAATACCGGCATCCGCGTGGAACTTACCATCAGACCAGCCGAAAGTAATGCCCTTCTGACGAGCCCACACGTAAGCGGGGTAGTTCGGGTCGGTGGTCTTCACATCCGGCCAGGGGGAGGTCTTAGGGAGGTTCACCTTGGGGCTACCAGCCTGAGCGTACAGCGCAGCCGTTAGCTCGCCGCGAGTGGCACGCTGCTTCTGCTCCTGGTAGGTGAGCTTCGAAGTCAGGCTCTTGTATTCTCCCTTAGGTACGGTAGCATCCGCGAAGTCCTGAATACCCTCAAACTTCAGATCCTGACGGCCCATAAGAACACCGCGGTGCTCCGGCGCCAAACCAACAATCGGGGTGATGAGGGGCCTGTCCTTCTTGGTGAGGTCGTAGTCGTAGTCGCTCCACGCCTCAATGACGTACTGCTTAGATGGATCCAGGGTGTTTGCGGGGAGCTTGATGGTGCGGTAAAGAGTGCCTCCCTCCAGACGGGTTACGCCATCGGGACCTTCATAGTAGGACTTCATATCGCTCATCGCCAGGACGGGGGTGCCGGTGCCCTTCTCACGAATCACGTACATGACACCCTCACGACCGGGCAGCTCCTCACCAACGAAACCCTCACCCTGAATCAGCAGCTCCTGATCCTTCGTGGTGTCCTTCAGAGCATCATACTTCCACTTAGGTGCCAGGACCTGCGGATGGTAAGCGCGGGTGTACATCGGGTCGTGGTCGATAACGTTCTTACGAGCCCAAATATCCTCAATGCTCGACTGCGGCTGACCCTTAGCCTCGGTCAAAATACCCATCTCGTAACGTACCTCATCCAGGGTGATACCCGGGAAATAATCGATGGGAGTGTAGAAACTCTCCAGGGCCTTAGCCTTGATGGTCAGCTTCGCCTCAAAAGTGCCGTCATCGGCAATGGTGAAGTCCTTACCCTCTTCAAAACGGAGCATCGACGTGGAAGGCTCAGCATTACCGGGGCGATCCTTCGTAGCAGCAATGTAGAAGACAACGGTGCCGTGCTGCTCACGCCACTGCTTAGTGAAACCGGCCCCCTTCAGAGTCACGGTGCCACCCTCGCCGGTGTACAGAATACCGTCATAATCAGTGGAGTACGTCGGCTGCGCTGCTGCGTCCTGAGCAGCCGGCTTGGGGGTCACCGCATTTGCCGCCGGTGCATCAGCAACAGGTGCCGCATCCTGGGCGAGTGCCGGAGTCATCGGCAGGGCCATAGCGCCAGCCAGCACCAGTGCGCCGCAACCCTGCGCCGCACGGAGGAAAGAAGACTTAGAATTCGGAAGCGGAGACATGCATCATCCTAACGGGTCGTACCCACCGGGATGATGCAGGTTCATAGGGTTTCTGGGGGTGAGAAATCTCCGTCGAATCGGCGCCAACCCAATGAGAAGTGGTTGAATATCCCCGTCGGTTTCGGGGACATTTTCACCCTATCAAACCCTCAGGTAGATGTCAGAGAACACTCAAGAGAGGCTTGAGAGTTCTGAGGTTTTTCACAGGTTGACCAGCCACTAAAAATTGAGCTCGGCAAGCCAAACCCAGCAAGCTAAACCCTGACAACAGAACCCCCCAAAAAACAGAACCCCGTGCACCCGAACAGAAAACCTGCTCGGGAACACGGGGTTATTCGTGCGGCTAGACGATAAACAGAGCCAGCTTAGCGAGTCAGCTTAGCGAGACTGGAAAGCCGCCAGAACAGTCTCCAGATGGCCGCGAGTCAGCAGCTGCTTAGGAAGGAAATAAGAACCACCGTACACAGTAGGCAAATTCTGGCTAGCCCACAGAATCTCACGATAGAACGGAGCACCAGGCTTAACATCCGCATAGGGAGAATCGCCCTTCACCGCAGGAGAACCAGACGCACGGTAGGTGAACGCCGCAACGGTAGCGTTCGAGATACCTGCGTCCGCGTGGAACTTGCCGTCCGACCAGCCGTAGCTGATGCCCTTCTCACGAACCCAAATGTACGCAGCGTAGTTCGGGTCGTCAGTCTTCACATCCGACCACGGAGAGACTTCCGGCAGCTTCACCTCGGGCGCGCCAGCCTGAAGGTACAGAGCCACCGCCAGCTCGCCGCGAGTAGCGCGTTCCTTGCGCTGCTCATCGGTCAAGCTAGGCTTCTTATCCTCAACAGCGTCAGAGCCCTTGAAATTCAGATCCTGAGAAGCCAACAGCTCACCGCGACCCTCAGGTGCCTTACCTACAACGGGGGCAAGGAACTCGCCGCTCTCACTGTAGCCGTCATTAGCCCAGACCTCCACCACGTACTTCTTCGAAGCATCCAGGGTGTTAGCCGGAACCTTCACGGTGCCGTTCACTACACCGTTCACATACTCAAAGGCACGGTCGTGGTGGTTGTACTCAATGATGTCGCTGGTCGCCAGAACCGGGGTGTTCGAACCCTTCTCACGGATTACATACTGAACACCCTTGACGGAGTGAATCTCACCGTAGAAACCGGTACCCGAGAAGTAAATGTCCTGATCAGTGGTGGTATCGCCAAGAGCCTTGTATTCCACCTTGGGGGCAAACGGACTGGGACGGAACGCCTGAGTTTGCACCGCAATACGGCGAATCACATTCTTGCCAGCCCACAGATCCTCAATGGTCAGCTGGGGCTGACCCTGCTGCTCAGCAACCAGGTCAACCTCGTAACGCACATCGTAAGTCGGGATACCGGGGAAGTAGTAGCGAGGCTCATAGTAGCGCTGAAGCACGTCCGGCTTGACCGTCAGCTGAGCATCCAGGGTGCCGTCCTCAGCAATGGTGAAGTCCTTACCCTCCTCAAAACGCAGCGGCGTATCATCAGCGGGCAGTAGGCTACCGTCGGGAACACCCTGAGAAGCGGCCAGGTAAACCGCCACCTTGCCGTGCTTTTCACGCCACTCCTTAGTGAAACCCGAACCCTTCACGTGGACGGTACCGCCCTCAAAGGTGTACAGCAGCTGAGCCTTGCCGTCGTACAGAACCTCGAACGTCGGAGCGTCCTCCTGGGTGGCCTTAGCGCCCGGAACATCCGCAGCCGTCGTGCCGTCAGAACCATTGAAGTTCAGCGTCTGAGAAGCGAGCAGAGTACCGCGGCCCTCGGGTGCCTTGCCAACAACGGGGGTCACCAGGTCTTCGCTACCCTCCTGGTAGCCGTTGTTGCCCCATACCTCGACAACGTACTGCTTTGCCTTATTCAGGGTGTTAGCGGGAATCTTAACGTTACCGTTGAGGAGCCCATGCTGGTACTGGAACGCATACTCGGGGTCGTTGTACTCGATGATGTCGCTGGTTGCCAGAACCGGCGCCCTCAGGGTCTTCTCACGCACAACAATCTGAACACCCTTGGGGGACTGAATGTCACCGTTAAAACCCCAACCAGAGAAATCCAGAACCTGATCGTTACCGGTATCCTTCAAAGCGTTGTAGCGCCAATGAGGAGCGAACTCATCAGAAGTAGCAACAGGATTCTCGCGGACGCGATCATCCGGCAGGGAACCAGCGACAGCCGCCGCAGGAGCATCCGCGGCAACATTCTGAGCAAGCGCAGGAGACATCGGCAAAACCATCGCGCCAGCCAGCGCCAATGCACCGCAACCCCGTGCTGCACGGAAGAAGGACGAAGCCTTGAAATTCGGAAGAGCGGACATAATCATTCCTTATTGGTCGAACCCATCGCGCCAATGCAGTTTCTAAAAGGGGAGTGAGAAATCTTCGTCGAATCTGCGCCAACCCAATGAGAAGTGGTCGAATGTCCCCGTCAATTTCGGGGACAATTTCACCCTATCAAAGGGCTGAACAGATGTCAGGAAACACTCAAGAGAGACTTGAAGGTTCTGAGGGTTTTCCCAGGTTGACCAGCCGCTAAAAACTGAACCCAGCACGCTAAAACTCAGCACGTTAAACCCCGAAAACAGAACCCCGTGCTCCCGAACAGAAAAACCATTCGGGAACGCGGGGTTATTCAGATGGCTATCTTAGCGAACCTAGAAAGCCATCATCAGAACCTCCAGCTCACCGCGAGTCACCATGTGCTTGGGATTGAACGTGCCGCTGGTGCTCAGCGCAACCTTGTTCTGACCAGCCCACACAATCTCACGGAAGAACGCAGAATCCGGGGTCAGATCAGTGTACGAGTGCCAGTCATGATCAAGGGTAGGGGAACCCGCTGCACGGTAGGTGAATGCCGCAACCGTAGCGTTCGAAATGCCGGCATCCGCGTGGAACTTACCATCAGACCAGCCGAAAGTAATGCCCTTCTGGCGAGCCCACACGTAAGCGGCGTAGTTCGGGTCGGTGGTCTTTACATCCGGCCAGGGGGAGACCACCGGGAGGTTTACCTTGGGGCTACCAGCCTGAGCGTACAGCGCAGCCGTCAGCTCGCCGCGGGTAGCGCGTTCCTTACGCTGCTCATCAGTCAGGCTGGGCTGCTTACCCTCAGCAGCGTCAGACCCCTTGAAGTTCAGGTCCTGAGAAGCCAACAGCTCACTGCGGCCCTCAGGCGCCTTACCCACCACAGGGCCGGCATTCTCGCCGTTCTTGTAGCCGTTGTTACTCCAAACCTCCACGACGTACTTCTTCGCCGGATCCAGAGTATTCGCCGGAACCTTCACGACGCCGCGTACCTTGCCGTTCTTGAACTCAGAAAAATGGCTGTCGTGGTTATACTCAAAAATGTCGCTCGTCGCCAGAACCGGGGTGTTCGAGCCCTTCTCACGAACCACATACTGAACACCCCTGTTGAAGTTAAACTTGCCGTAGAATCCGGTACCCAAGAAGTAAATATTCTGATCAGCGGTAGTATCACCCAGAGCCTTGTACTCCACCTTGGGAGCAAACGGGCTGGGTCGGAACGCCTGAGTGTACAGCGCACTATGAAACAGCACGTTCTTGCCAGCCCGCAGATCATCAAGGGTCAGCGGGGGCTGACCCTGTTTCTCGGTAAACATGCCAATCTCATAATTCACCTCGTAACGCTTCTCGTAACTCGGGGCACCGGGGAAGGGGGTACGAGGCTCATAGTAGTTCTGCAGCTCACCGGGCTTAACCGTCACCTGAGCATTCAGGGTGCCGTTTTCAGCAATGGTGAAATCCTTACCCTCCTCAAAACGGAGCAACACATCCTTAGCAGGCAGGAAATCACCGTCGTCAGGAACACCCCGAGAAGTAGCAATGTAAAACACTACCTTGCCATGCTTCTCACGCCACTCCTTGGTGTAGCCCCAACCCCTCACGTAGATGGTGCCACCCTCAGCGGTGTACAGCCACTGTTCCTTGTTGTCGTACCGAAACCTGAACGTAGGCTTCTGTGGGGTCTTACCCGGAATATCCGCAGCTGTCGTGCCGTCAGAGCCTTCAAAGTCCAGCTCCTGGGTAGCCAGCAGGGTACCGCGACCCTCGGGTGCCTGACCCACGACGGGGGTAATGAACTCGTCGCCCTCATAGCCGTTGTTACCCCACACCTCGATAACATAATCCTTTGACTTATCCAGGGTGTTTGCCGGAATCTTCGCCGTACCGTGGATGTAGCCGTCCTGGTAAGCGAAAGCCAGCTCCTTGTGGTTATATTCAACGATGTCGCTAACCACCAGAACCGGGGAGTTCAAACCCACCTCTCGCACAACGACCTGAACGCCCTTCGGGGAGTTAATATCACCCTCAAAACCCCATCCCGAGAAGTCCAGCACCTGATCCTTATCAGTGTTCTTCAATGGGTGGTAGCCCAAATGGGGATTGAAATCATCAGAAGTATCAGCGGGATTCTCACGGACGCGATCATCCGGCAGACCAGCAACAGCCGCCGCAGGAGCATCCGCAACAGCGTGAGCAAGCGCAGGAGACATCGGCAGAATAATCGCACCCGCCAGCGCCAGTGCGCTGCAGCTACGGGTTGCATGCAGAAGTGAAGGCTTAGAGCCCGGAAGTGAGGACATGGAACATCCTTAGAAATATGTCCCATTGGATTGATTATTGCGTCTTCTATAGGGGAGTATCTGTCGAATCTGCGCCAACCCAATGAGAAGTGGTCGAGTGTCCCCCTATCGGTACAGGGGACACTCCCACCCTAACAAACCTTCAGGTCGAAATATCTACTTTACTCAAGAGAAACTTGAACCTTCCGGAATATTTCACTGCGTGCATGATGCGGCGCACAGGAAACCCAAAACCCAGGCGGCCCCAACCCCCAGGCAACCCCGCGCACAGTCCTCAAAATACGAGCGGCCCCGCACTCCCAAACAGGAGTGCGGGGCAGACAAACACGCTAAAGCAAAGCGCTAAAACGAAGCACAGAAACTAGGAAGTGCGGAAATACAGGTACATCATCATCGCAACACGACCACGAGACGTCTGAGCCGTCGGCTCAAAAGCATTACCCTCAGACACCGTCGACACACCATGGCGAGACGCCCACACAATCTGACGGTAGAACGGAGTCGCAGACGACACATCGCTAAACGGTGAAGAACCCGACATCTGAATCTTCTGTGCACCATCAGCACGGTACAGAAGAGCCACCGCAGAAGCATTCGACAGGCGCGCCTCCGCATGGAACTTACCATCAACCCAACCGGAAGTAATACGCTCCTGACGCGCCCACAGGTACGCATCATAGTTCGGGTCAGACTCATCAACATCCGCATACGGCGAATGCTCCGGACGGGTCACCGCCGGCGAACCCGCCAGCTTATAGAACATGGTGATCAACTCGCCACGAGTCACCGGATCCTCAACACCAAAGTGGTCCTCAGAAACCGGCTCCATCGTCTGAGTGCGAACAGCCCAACGGATACCCGCATAGTACGCAGAATCCTCGGGCGCATCAGCAAACATAGTGTTCGCATCCGGCGCCGTCACGGACGGACGCAGAATCTTCGGGCCCTGAGTTGAAGAACTCGACACCAGGGCAGAAACAGAAGTAGCCGAAGCGGTCGCCGGTGCAGCAGTATCCGCCGACGAAAGACGCGCCTCCGACGAATCATAAAAAGAGAAAAGAGGTGAGAACGGCAGGTACAAAACACCCGCCAACGCCACAGCGCCAACAGCCAGCTCAATACGGCGGCGCTTACGCTTCTTCGAATCAGCCTGAGAAGAAGCCTCGTGGGCGCCCTCCGGCGCCAGCAGAGGTGCAGAAGAATTATGGGCAGTATCAGTCGACTGCTTAAAATTCTGGGACATAAATCCTCAATGTGGTTGATGTATCGGTGTGTGATAGGCTCCCTTTAGCTCTACGCACCCAGCCGGATAAGGGCGCGCACCAAGGGGGCACAACAGTCCTAAGCATAAACCACAGCTTGAAAAATATTAATTTACACTCCACAGAACAATCTTTAAAAAGGGGAGCGGAACACCCAGAAAAACGCCCAATAGCGGGTACCGCATGAGGTGCGCCCCACATGCGGTACAGCCCACACTAGCGTGTTAATCGGCAAAAATACCCCGAAAAACTGCGGGCCAGCAGCGGACAACAGCCCCACTCACACCCCTCGAGGCGTCCTATAAGTACCGTGTAACCGCCCTAAAGGAGGCACAGAAAAGCCGGGCCAGCGGGATAAAACCAACGTTTCATCACCGCCAGCCCGGCATAATCTTTAGACCCTAGAGACTAGCCCTAGCAGACCCTATAGAGCTCTAGCGGACCTTGTAGTTCATCAAGAAACCAGCCAGCTCACCACGGCTCACCAGCGCAGACGGGTGGTACTCAGAACCAGGGAACACCTGCAGCTTCTGCTGCTTAGCCCACGTAATCTCACGGTAGAATGCAGAGCCGACCTTCACATCGGTGTACGGCGCCTCAGTCACAGCAACCGGCTTCTTACCATCAAAACGGTACAGGAACGCCGCAACAGTAGCATTAGAGACAGACGCATTCGCGTGGAACTTACCATCAGACCAACCGAAAGTAATGCCCTTCTGACGAGCCCAAATGTACGCAGCGTAGTTCGGGTCGTCAGTCTTCACATCCGCGTACGGGCTAGTAGCCGGCAGATTAACCTTCGGGGAACCAGCCAGACGGTACAGAGCAACAGTCAGCTCACCGCGGGTCGCATCATCATTAACGCCGAACCAATCCTTCTCACGAGAATCAATCAGCTTCTGATCAGCAGCCCACAGAACAGCCTTGTGGTTTGCGTGAGCAGCCGGAACATCAGCGAAACGCTCACGAGCCTTCTGATTCGCAGACTCACCAGTCAGCGTCAGGTAATCAGCCGCGATGCGCTCGCGGTCACCATCAGCGTAGTTCACGGTCACGAAAATAGCGTAGCGACTATCAGCATCCAGCTTGGTGCCGTCAACATTAACGGTCGTCTCAAACGCGCCGGTCGCCACACGGTCAGCGTTTAGAGTGATGCTCTCCAGAGCCTCACCGGTCGGGTTGCCGTCAGCCTCAGCAGCCGAGAACAGCACGTTCACGGTAGCACCAGCCGGGACGTTGAAATCCTTACCCTTCACACGGATAGTGGTCGAAGAGCTCAGATCCACCTTGTCAGTGCTCAAAGAAACCGAAGGAGAGGCCTTCTTAACGTTCTCGCCGTTCACCGGAACAAACGCCTGAGTGCTCAGCGCCTGGCTGTTCGCCTCATCGTTATCTTCCGGAACGTTGAACTCGAAAGTCTGCACAACATAGGAGCTGCCAGACTTCAGGGTGCCCGCCGGGATGTCTAGAACAGTCGAGAAACGGCCGTTGGTGTAACCCATGTACTGACCGAAGAAAGCAGAGTAGGAGGTGAACTTAGCCTCTGACTGAGCCAGCGCGGGGCCGGTCGCCTTACCGGTCGCCGGATCAACCGCACGAACCGCAACAATCAGCGACTCGCTACCGTTGTACGAAATGTTATCGAAACCGGCACCGTTCACGGTGACCTTAGTGTTCTCAGAAGCATTCACCGACGAAGCGCCGTACGACAGGGTCGGGGAATCAACGGTGGGAACATCCGCAACCTTCAGCTCGGTACGGACCTCGTCCGCGGGAATCCAGCCGTCTTCAGCGTCATCGCGGTAACCGAGCACAACATCGAAGGACGAGCCATTGGCCTCCAGATAGTTAGCGTCGATAGAAGCGGTCAGGTTCACGGTGCCGTCAGCCGCAAAAGCGGAGGCGGGAACATCCTGAACATAGAAGGGGTAATCACGCGGGCGGTGCGGCGGGAAAGCGATGCTTTCACCCTTCGGAACAACGTACAGGCGGAACGACTTGCCCTTAACGAAGTCCTTGGAGAAGCCGGAGCCGCTAACGGTCACGTTGCCGCCCTTGAGAATATCAAAAGTGCCGGAGGTAACCTGCAGGCGCTGGGCACCCTGAACCTCGCCCTGTGCAACAGCCTGGGCTGCTACCGGAGTAGCAGCAGGAGCCGCAAACGCGGGGGAGAGGGGCAAGAGCATGGCGCCCGCCAAAGTGAGGGCGCAGCCGCTCTTAGCCATGTTTTTGGGTAGCGCAAAGCGCATGTGGTTGGGAAGTGAGGACATTGTTATCCAATCAGTTTTTATCGGTGTCACGCATCGAGTGTGGTGCGCATAAACACCGTAGCAAATAGTTAAGACGTGCTGGAACCTGAAAGGTCATCAGAGCGAAATTGTCTGTGTGTTTTATCGCATGTCTTAAGGTGAAGTATAGCTTTAAAAAGTATGTGCATGACGTGGAAAATATGCCTAAATATTGTGCTGATAAGCACAAACACTGGTCACTGTACAAAAAAGAAAGCACAAAAAACCCACCGCATTCGAAAAATTCGCACCTATGCAACCTCTGCAGGTTGAGAATATTCACAATGCGGTGGGCAAGGCAACATAAAAGTCACCCACAATAAAAGTGGCACATAAACAGAGTCGTAAAGTCGCCTATTTGACGAAAGCCAACCAAAGTAGCTATCACCACGACCGGGTGCTACCTGAGGTGGCTACCGCCGTGCTCCATGCGGTACAGCATGACCGCCAAGTCGTAGGTGGTCGTTTGCGGCCAGGTAAAGTCCTCGCGTCGCCAATCCTCGGCGTAGCCCCAAATGTGTTGCTGCACAGCCCACCGAGATTCACGCCAAAAAGCGCTACCCTCGCTTAAATCCGTAGCCCAATACTTAGTGCTCAGCTCAGAATCCTTCGACCCAGGCAAGCTGCCATTACGAGGCTGGGGCGCGGCAGTCGGCAAGATGGGCGACACCTTACCGCGCGAACGCTGATACCTGTACAAGAACGCAACGATAGAGCGAGCAGAAATCTGTGCATCCGCGTGGAACCCACCATCAACCCAGCCGAACGTAATGCTCTGCTGACGAGCCCACACAATCGCTGCATAGTCCGGGTCATCAGGCTGAACATCCGGATACGGACTGGTCTCAGGAAGTTCAACCTTCGGGGAACCCGCCAGGCGGTACAACGCCACCGTCAGATCACGGCGCGTCAAATTCTCAGAAGAATAGGACTCTGACTTAGGAAGCTGCTGAGCCTTGTACCACCTTTTCGCAGTCTCACGCTCCTCAAACGCGTTCACCACCAAACCAAGGTCAGTAGAAACAACCTGCTGCACAGAATCCGCGGCACCACCCCGACCGGGAAGAACCTTCTCCACCACCAGCTTATAACCGCCCTGATAATTCAGCGTCTCACCGGGAATAGTGAGCGTAGCCTCCGTGTAACCGCTCCGGATGCGGTCAGCCGCAATATCCTGCACCAACGCCTTTTGACCCGTCAGATTGCCAGAAGCATCCGTAGCCTGCATAGAGAAACGGTAATGGCCCTCAGTGAGCTTCGGCAGATTCACGGCACGCACCTGCAACGTGTTCTTCTCCCAATAGGGGCTCACCTGCGGTGAGTCAGAACGATATTGGCTCATCTGCTGCGGCTCAACGCGCAGAACCGGGGCGGCATCCTTCATCTCGGCGTTCGAGTTGGGCGAGCGCACCGGAATAAACGGGGCAACATCCGTCAAAAGGCTACCGGGTACCTTCTCCTCATCCGGATCCGGGAAGAGGCCGCTGTAGACACCAATCATGTACGCCTTACCCGGTCGCAGAGTACCCGCAGGAATTGTCACATCCGCAGAGAAATAGTTGTTCAGGAAACTCCAACAATAGTATTCACCGCAATCCGTATAACGAACTTTATGGGTGAAAACAGGCTTGCCCACCATCTTTCCCGTTGCAGGGTCAACCTCATACAGCATCAGATATGCCGGGGCACTCCCCGGCTCAACAAGCTGCTTAGAGAGAATATGGTAGCCCTCAATCGTCAGCTGCGTATCAACCCAGGGGTTATCAATCGCCGGCATGCTGTACACGTAAGTGGTATGATCCGGCTCAGGGTCCTGAGTCAGGCTGAGCGGAGTGCGGGCAGTAAGGCGGGGGTCCTCATACTCATCGGCGTTCGGCTCGCGCTCGCCCGCCGGGTAGTAGGTCAGCACCACGTCAAGGGCAGGCGAAGGGGTCGCCCGGATGGTCTGTTTCTTGACCTCGAAGGTGAAGGTGAGGCTCCCGTCCGGGTTGTCGCGGACAATACCGTCATCTCGAAGATGATCAACCTTGCCGCGGTGCAGCGGATATTGGGTTGCCTCGCCGGTACGGGACCACTCGTAACCGGTACCACGGTTCACGAGGCCGAACTGGAAGAGCTTGTACTTCTTACGGAACTCGGGGGTCAACGGGGAAGTCGTCACGGACACCGTGCCGCCCTGAGAAATATTGAGAGTGCCGGTGGTGACCTTCAAATCAATCTTGTCGGCATCGCTAATACCGGTAGCGTCGGTAGTGGCACCGGGTACGGGGGTTGCCTGCAACGATGCGGCAGGGGAGGCAGGATCTACCTGAACGGGGGCCGCTTGAGCAGTCTGTGCGGGTTTCGCCGGTGCCGCATCAGCATGCACAGCAGGGGTGACCGCCAGCGCCGGGGTCATGCCCAGCAACAGGGAGAGGCTGATTGCCTTCTTGCCCTGAGTCTTTAGAGTGCGGGCATTTTGGGCAGAGGCTTTTAGGGCGGGCATCTTAGCACCCTGAGCGGTGGTTGGTCGGAAGAAGGAAGACACGGTTATCCCATCTAATGTTCTGCACTGTGCTTTTTACATGGTTGCTTTCAGCACGGTGGCTTTCTGCACAGTGGTTTTCTGCGAGGTGATTGAAGCGAGTGAGGGAAAACGTTGAGTGGAAGGGGAGAAACGAACGGTGAAAATGAATGAAAAGTTGAGTAGAAAGGGGGGGCACAGTGCGTCTTAGCGAAAGTGCTGGCGGGCTGAAAAGCCGGGCGAATTAGCCCGAAAATTTCAGCCCGCCATCACCGATTGTAAAGCAACACAGCATCAGGCTGCGTGGCAGCAGGAGGCGACTCTCAAATAACTACTTTTAGGAATAACTATTTCAGGGCAACTACTTGAGACGGCTGCCGCCGTGCGTCATGCGGTAGAGCATCAGTGAGAACTGCCAAGAGGAAACAGTATCCGAACTGAAATCCTCAGCGTAGCGGCGAGAATAATCCTTATAACCCCAGATGAACTGCTGAGTAGCCCACAGCGACTCCCGCCAGAATGTAGTATCCGTACGCTCATAATCGGACCAATGCGAACGCGAAACCCGAATCGGAGAATCACCCGGCACGCTACTGTTCTTAGGCACAGACGAAGACGGCAAACTGCTCGACTCCGGCGCAGGAGCCGGTGCGACCATCCGCTGGTACCTGTACAGGAACGCCAACGTAGAACGCATCGAAAGCTTCGCTTCCGGGTGGAACTTGCCGTCCGCCCAGCCAAACGTAATGCCCTTCTGACGAGCCCAAATGTACGCGGCGTAGTCCGGGTCGCTTGTCGCCACATCCGCATAAGGGCTGGTTGCAGGCAGCTCAACATGAGGTGCACCCGCCAGGCGGTACAGCGCCGCCGTCACATCGCGGCGACTCAAAACGGTCTTACTCTCGTCCAGAAGAGCCTGCTGCCTAACCCACTCGACAGCAGCCTTCCGCTCCTCAACAGTATTTGCCAAGAGATCAAGATTCTCAGAAGCCACCGGCTCGACCGCATCCGCCGAGCCATCCTTGCCGGGGATTACCTTCTCCAGAACAACCCTGTAAGACCCCTCATAATTCAGCGTGCTGCCGGGGACGTTCAGCTTCTCATCCGTAGAACCACTCAGAACGTGTTCAGCAGGGATAATCTGCTCCAAAGCCTTCTCACCGGTCAGCTCGCCAAAAATATCCGTCGCCTGAACCGAGAAACGGTAGTAGCCCTCGGTAAGTTTCGGAAGATTAGAGACGCGCGCGGTGAGAGTATTCATCTCCTGATACGGGTTGAGGCGCTTATACGGAATGTACAAGTCTGGACGCGCCGACTGCTGGTCAGGGTTCGGCTGGTTATCGCTCGGCTGCCCAGACCGCACCGGAAGGAACTGCGCAACACTGGTCAGTAAGCTGCCGTTATAGTCCTCCTCGCCCGGGTGAGGCAGATTAGAACCGTAGATGCCAATCATGTAGAGCCTGCCCGGCTTCAACGTACCCGCCGGAATCGTCATCTTCGTGCCGAAATAGTTATTGCGGAAACCCGTACAGTGATGCAAGCAGTTGCCCGTCAACGGAACAACATGGGAGAAAACAGGGCGTCCCATAATCTTTCCCGTAGCCGGGTCTGCCTCATACAGAGTGACGTACGCCTGGCTGTCGTACCCGCCTACGATATTCGGGGGAAGAATATGGTAGCCCTCAACCGTCAGAGTCGTATCCTGCCACGGCTTATCAATCGCCGAAATGCTGTAGCGGTACGTCGGCTGATCAGGCTCAGGGTCGCGCACCGTGGGCAAAGGAATTCGTGCAGTACTACGGGGATCTTCATACGGATAGTCGTGTGGGTCAGGCTTATCGGACGGGTAATAGGTCAACACCACATCGAAGAGGGTTCCCTCCGGAACCATCATCCACTGCTTCGGGATG
The DNA here is from genome assembly GCA_963539245.1 of Rothia mucilaginosa. Classification (GTDB taxonomy): domain Bacteria; phylum Actinomycetota; class Actinomycetes; order Actinomycetales; family Micrococcaceae; genus Rothia; species Rothia mucilaginosa_H. The sequence goes on along the minus strand of CAUTJW010000009.1, from coordinate 46,198 downwards.
TCAAGAGTGAACGTGACGCTCCCATCAGGATTATCGTGGGCCTTGCCCTCAGCGCGGAGGTCGGCAACCTTGCTACCATACTGCGCCTCAGGAAGGGGATCGCCGTAATGTGACTGAAGGTAATTCTTACCGCGCTCCACAATGCCGAACTCATAGAACGTGTACTTCGCGCGGAACTCGGCACTTAGCGGCGCAGTGGTCACAGAGACAGTGCCGCCCTCAGAAATATTGAGGGTGCCCGAGGTGAGCTTCATGCCAACCGGGTTATCAGGTTTCTTATCCTCAGCTACAGGGGCAGCAGGGGGTAACGGTGCGGGGGAGGCGGGGGTTGCCTGTGCTGGCTGCGCCTGCTGGTCAGGTGCCGCCTGTGCCGGTGTTGCGAGTGACGCCGGGGTGACGCCGGCAAGCGGGCTCAAACCCAGTAGCAGGGACAGGCTGAGCGCACGGGCGCTCGCCGGGTGGCGCGGGGCGCCTCGTGGTGTGAAGAATGAAGACATCATTATCCCATCTACAAAAAACTGTACGGTAAGTGAAGCGAGCGAGTAGATGAAGAGAGTGAAGAAGTCGAGCGGATAAAGCGTGAAAAGAAAACCCCAAAAAACAGGGGAGAAGTAACTCCGTAAAGCCTTGTGTCGGGCACAAGAACTCGCAGGGGCAGGGAAGAAAAACAGAAGCGGCACCGGCGGGCTGAAAAGTCGAACTACGCCGAACATTCCAGCCCACCGGTCACTCCTCACCACGATCGGGCGCTACCTGAGGTGGCTACCGCCGTGCTCCATACGGTACAGCATCAACGCAAAATCACCAGAGGAAATGGAAGAATTATCAAAGCCCTCATAGGCGTATTCCCCGTCAACGCTGTAACCCCACATGCGGTAATCAACAGCCCACTGAGCCTCACGCCAGAAAGCGCTACCCTCACGAACCTTATGCTGCCAGCCACCGGAACTCTGGGGCGCATCCTGGTTACCCGGCAGCGAAGAAGAGGCCGGCGCCTTCGGCGTGACCTGACCCATCGCCTTCTGATACCTGTACAGGAAAGCCACCGTCGACGGGGTCGAAAGGGGCGCATCCGGGTGGAACTTGCCGTCCGCCCAACCGAAGGTAATACCCTTCTGACGAGCCCAAATGAACGCGGCGTAGTCCGGGTCGCTCGTTGCCACATCCGCATACGGGCTAAAAGCAGGTAGCTCAACCTTCGGGGAACCCGCCAATCGGTACAGCGCCACCGTCACATCGCGGCGCGTCAGATTGCTATTCCAGGACATCGGCGAAGGACCAGGCAAAATATCACGCTCAGCAAACCAGCGTTCAGCAGCCTGCAACTCATCCTCACGCGTCAGCTTCAGAGGAATATCCTCGAAAGCAAGCTGCTCCACCGACTCTCCGGCACCATCCTTACCGGGGGTGACCCTCTCCATAAACAGACGGTACGCACCCGAATAGCTCAGCTGCTGATCAATCGTCAGATTCAGCTCCACCCTGCCGTCCTTGATGAGGTCAGCCGGGATTGCCTGCTGGAACACCGTCTGACCGGTCAAATGACCCTGCTCATCAACGTGCTGCACCGAGAGGCGGTACGATCCTTCACCCGGTGCAGAGAGCCCGGTAGCGCGTGCCGTAAACGAGTTCGTCTTCGCGTACGGGCTCAAACTTACCGACCCAAGGTGCAGTGCGGGCCCCGTGGACTCCTGATCGGGGGAATGCACCGGCAGGAACTCCGCAACATCATTCAGCATAGAACCCGGAGAATCTTCCATGCCGGGGTAAGGCACCCCGCCACCGTACACGCCCATGAAGTACAGTTTGCCCGGCTTCAACGTACCCGCCGGAATCGTCATCTCCGTGTTGAGGTAGTTGTTACGGAACGTGCCGTAGTTATCCTGCTGGTTAGTGAACTCCAGCGTGTGCGTGAACACGGGCTGACCCACCATCTTGCCTGTTGCAGGGTCAGCCTCATACAAGGCGAGAACCGGCTGTTCACCATCCCCCGCGAAGTTATTAGCCTGCGAGAGGACGTGCCAACCCTCAACCCTCAGCGTCGTATCCTTCCACGGGTTATCAATCGCAGACCGGCTGAAACGGTAGGTCGCGCGGGTAGGCTGCGCGTCCTGAACCACATCAATATGGGCGCGGATGTAAATACGATATATCGGACTCAACAAATCCCGCTCATTTACATCCGAGGGGTAGTACGACATGAACACGTCAAAGAGCTCGCCGTCCGCCGCCTCAACGTACTGCGGGGGAACCTCAAACGTGTAGGTGAGGCTACCGTCCGGGTTCTCACGCACCTGATGCTTCAAATCCTTGAGAAACCCGCCGTACTGGTCGAGAGGCGGATTATTATTACGCCAATCATGCACGTACACCGATCCACGTCGCACCAGAGCCAGCTCGTAGAAGGTGTACTTCTGACGGAATTCAGCGCTCAACGGGGAAGTCGTCACCGACACCGTGCCGCCCTGAGAAATATTGAGGGTTCCCGAATCGACCTTCAGCTGCACGTTTGCGGGGTTCACCGGGCGAACCGTATCAGCGGGAGGCGGCACCATCGGAAGCTGCGCGCTCACCGTGAACTTATGGCTACCGTACGAATACTCAGAGTTCGAGAACGTTACCTGAACTTCTGCCGTCGAGCCCACGTGAGAGGGGTAGAACCCGTCATCATCCTGAACCTTATATTCGATTTCTACCGTACGGGTGCCGTCAGGATTGCGGGTTACGATTTCGTCGCGCTTGTAGTGCTGGCCCGCCACATCGTTGACCGCGAAAGGCTTGGACTCACCAGAGGTAGCGTTATAAATCCGCACAGAGTCAATGTAGTACCCCAGGTCCACCTCGGGGGAAATATTAGAAATAGTCACCTTATAGACGCGGTCCTGACCGGGATCAAAGTTCGGGGAAGACACAGAAACCTTCGGCAGAGTGTTCCTGAACGAATTATCCTGGTACGCCATACGCGCGGGGTTATTGCCCACAGGAACGAAGGGGAACTTACGCGACAGCTTATTCCACCCGTGGGTTTCTACACCGGAAACATCTAGGGAATACCCCCTACCGGATTTCAGGACTCCGGCAGGGATCGTGATCTTCTTCTGGAAATAGCCGTTAGGAATCAGGCCCTCGAAAATGCGCTGATTCTCTTCCGTATCCGGCGCCTGGAACTCGCCCAGAGAAGCCACGCTGTAGGTCCTAATTGTTCCCTGCTCAGACAGCGTGAAACTCAAGGAACTGACATCCTGAAAACCGGTACCCGTCAGCGTCACCTCAATCGGCTGGCCCGAGGCAATCTGCTCCTCAGAGATAGCCGAAACATCGTAGGTGATGGAGGGGAGCACCGCCTTCGGGAGGTTGAACTCCACCGGCAGCGCCGCACGGACGCGGTCCTCAGTGTTCCACGCGTAGGGGTGGGCATCGTCTACGGGGCGGTAGGTCAGAATGACCTCGTACTCAAGGTTGGCCGGGAGGCTATTTGCCGGAACCGTCAGGTCGGCACTGAAACTGCCGTCAGCGGCCGGTTTTGGGGCGTCAAAGATAAGGCCGCGGTGATCGACCTTTTGGTAGGGGTTGGCGTAGGTTGAAGAGCCCTTCGGAGCAATCGTGAGGTTACGCAGTTCATGATGCGCCAAGAACTCGGGAGTGAAGCCGGTGCCTTCAACATGCACCGTGCCGCCAGTCTCAATTTTTAACGTGCCACTGGTGACACGCAAAGTCGGTAGCGAATTGGTCTGCTCGCCTTGAGCCGCAGGAATCTGCTGTTTGTCTGCTTGCTCCTGAACCAAAGCTGCAGCGGGGGAGGCGGGGGTCGCCTGCGCCGGTTGCGCCTGCTGCTCAGATGCAGCCTGTGCCGGTGTTGCCAGCGCCGCCGGGGTGATACCGGCAAGCGGGCTCAAACCCAGCAGCAGTGACAGGCTGAGCGCGCGGGTGCTCGCCGGGTGATGCTGGGTAGCTGAACGGCGCGGGGCAGTGGAGCGGCACCGGGCACCTCGTGGTGTGAAGAATGAAGACATCATTATCCCATCTAAAAAATGTACGGTGAATGAAGCGAGTGAGTAGATGAAGCAAGTGAAAAAGTTGAGCAAATAAAGCGTGAAAAGAAAACCCTCAACAGGGGAGAAGAAGCCCCATAAAGCCTAGTGCCGGGCACAAGAACTCGCAGGGGCAGGGGAAGAAAAACCGGGGCGGCACCGGCGGGCTGAAAAGCCGAACTAATCCGAACATTCCAGCCCACCGGTTACTACGACCGGGCGCTACTTGAGGTGGCTACCGCCGTGCTCCAAGCGGTACAGCATCAACGCCAAATCACCAGAGGAAACGAAAGAATAATCAAAGCCCTCATAAACGTGTTCCTTGTCAACGCCGTGATCCCACACGGCGTAACCCCACACGCGGTGATCAACAGCCCACTGAACCTCACTCCAGAAAGCGGCACCCTTAAGAGCCTTATGCTCCCAGCCGGTAGTACTCCGGAGCGCGTCATTATTGCCCGGCAGGCTACTGCTCTTCGGCAACGAGGGAGAGGTCGGCGCCTTCGGAATGGCCTGACCCATCGCCTTCTGGTACCTGTACATGAACGCCACCGTCGACGGGGTCGAAAGCTTCGCCTCCGGGTGGAACTTGCCGTCCGCCCAGCCGAACGTAATGCCCTTCTGACGAGCCCAAATGTACGCGGCGTAGTCCGGGTCGCTCGTCGCTACATCCGCGTAAGGGCTGGTTGCAGGCAGCTCAACCTTCGGGGAACCCGCCAGGCGGTACAGCGACACCGTCACATCGTGGCGCGTCACACCGCTATGCCAGGACATCGGCGAAGGATTAGGCAAAATATCACGATCAGCAAACCACTGCTTAGCCGCCTGCAACTCATCCTCACGCATCAGCTTCAGAGGAATATCCTCGACAGCAAGCTGCTCCACCGACTCACCGGCACCATCCTTACCGGGGGTGACCTTCTCCAAGACCAGACGATACGTACCCGAATAGCTCAACTGCTGAGCAATCGTCAGATTCAGCTCCGCCCTGCCATCCTGGATGCGATCGGCGGGAATCGCCTGCTGGAGCACCGTCTGACCGGTCAAACGCCCCTGCTCATCAACATGCTGCACTGAGAGGCGGTACGACCCTTCACCCGGTGCAGAGAGCCCGGTAGCGCGCGCCGTAAACGAGTTCGTCTCCGCGTACGGGTTCAAGCCCTCTGACCCAAGGTGCAGCGCGGGCCCCGTGGACTCCTGCTCGGGAGAATGCACCGGAAGGAACTCAGCAACATCATTCAGCATAGAACCCGGAGACTCCTCCATGCCGGGGTAAGGCAACCCGCCCCCATACATGCCAATAAAGTAGAGCTTGCCCGGCTTCAACGTACCCGCAGGGATCTTCAGCTCCGCACTGAAATAGTTATTGCGGAACCAGCTGGAGTTAACCCCGGAGTACGTGTAGTCCACCTGCTGAGTGAACACGGGCTCACCCACCATCTTTCCCGTCGCAGGGTCAGCCTCATAGATAGCGATGACCGGCGAATCATTAGGAATCAGTTCCCTAGCCTGCACGAGGACATGGCGTCCCTCAACCCGCAGCGTCGTATCCTTCCACGGGTTATCGATAGCGGATTGGCTGAAGGTGTAGGTCCCACGGGTCGGCTGCGCATCCTGAACCACATCAATATGGGTGCGGGCATACAAACGGTTCGACCTACTCGAAGGTTCCGGCTCATTTTCATCCAACGGGTAGTACGACATCACCACATCGAAGAGCGTACCGTTGGCAACCTCAAGGTACTGCGGGGGGACCTTAAACGTGTAGGTGAGGCTACCGTCCGGGTTCTCCCGCACCTGATGATCCAAGTCCTTGAGACCCCCGCCGTACTCCTCGAGAGGCGGATAGCTATGGTGCTCCTCATACACGTACACCGACCCGCGCGTCACCAGAGCCAGCTCGTAGAAAGCGTACTTCTGACGGAATTCAGCGCTCAACGGGGAAGTCGTCACCGACACCGTGCCACCCTGAGAAATATTGAGGGTTCCCGAATCGACCTTCAACTTAACATTCGCCGGATTCTCCCAGTCAACAGCATCAGCGGCAGGAGGCACCATCGGAAGCTGGGCGCTCACCGTGAACTTATGGCTACCGTACGAATACTTAGAGTCCGAGAACACCGCACGCACTTCAGCCATCGAACCGTGATAAGAAGGCCTATTGTAGGTATCACCGTGAACCTTATACTCAACCTCCACGGTCAGAGTGCCGTCAGCATTGCGGGTTACCAGCTCGTCATGCTTATCGTCTTGGCTCGCTACATCAATCCTCGCAAAAGATCCCTGCTCACCAGAGGTAGCGTTATAAATCGCCACAGAATCGAGGTAGTACCCCAGGTCAACCTCGGGTGAAATATTCGAAATAGTCACCTTATAGACGCGGTCCTGACCAGGATCAAAATTCTGCGCAGCAACAGATACCTTCGGCAGGGTGTTCCTGAACGAATTATCCTGATACGCCATGTGTGCGGGGTTATTGCCCACCGGAACGAAGGGGAACTTACGCGTCAGCTTAGGCCACCCGTGGGTTTCTACACCGGAAACACCCAGGGAATACCCCTTGCCGGACTTCAGGACTCCCGCAGGGATAGTGACCTTCTTCTGGAAATAGCCATTCGGAATCAGGCCCTCGAAAATGCGCTGATTCTCTTCCGTATCCGGCGCCTTCAGCTCACCAAGCGAAGCCACATTATCGTTCGTGACCTTTCCCTGCTCATCATGCTCGGATAGGGTGAACTTCACGGAGCTGACATCCTGAAAACCGGTACCCGTCAGCGTCACCTCAACCGGCTGACCGGAAGCAATCTGCTCCTCAGAAATAGCCGAAACATCATAGGTGATGGAGGGGAGCGCCGCCTTCGGGAGGTTGAACTCCACCGGCAGCGCCGCACGGACGCGGTCCTCAGTGTTCCACGCATAAGGGTGCGCATCATCGACAGGGCGGTAGGTCAGAATGACCTCGTACTCCAGGTTTGCCGGCAGACTATTCGCCGGAACCGTCAGGTCAGCGCTGAAACTGCCGTCAGCAGCCGGTTTCGGAGCGTCAAAGACAAGGCCGCGGTGATCAACCTTCTGGTAGGGGTTAGCGTAGGTCGAAGAGCCCTTCGGGGCAATCGTGAGGCTACGCAGCTCATGGTGCGCCAAAAACTCGGGGCTCAGCCCGGTACCCTCCACATGCACGGTACCGCCGTGAAGAATGTCAAGGGAACCGCTGGACACGCGCAGGGTCGGCAGGGAGGCATCCTGCTTATCACCCTGTGCAGGTTTGTTCTGCGCAGGTTTGTTCTGAGCGGGTTCGTTCTGCTGCACGGGCGCGTTCTGCACGGGTGCTGCTTGAAGTGCTGCCTGCTGCCTGCCTGCCTGCTGGGAGGGGGAGGCGGGCGCCGGCTGGTCAGGTGCCGCCAGCGCCGCAGGAGTAATACCCGCAAGCGGACTCAAACCCAGCAGCAGCGACAGGCTGAGCACGCGTGCGCTCGCCGGGTGGCGCGGGGTCTCAGAATGGTGCGGGGCACCTCGTGGGGCGAAGAATGAAGACATCATAATCCCATCTACAAAATTTATACGGTGATTGAAATGAGTGAGTAGATGAAGTGAGTGAAGAAGTTGAGCGGATAGAACCTGAAAGCCAGACTAGGGGAGAAGAAGCCCCGCAAAGCCTGGCGCCAGGCAAGAGAAGTCGCCGGGGAGGGGAAACCGAGGCAGCACCGGCGGGCTGAAAAGCCGAACTACGTCGAGCATTCCAGCCCACCGCTTACCCCTCACCACGACCGGGCGTTACCTGAGGCGGCTGCCGCCGTGCTCCATACGGTACAGCATCACAGCCACCTGACGGTACGACATCTTGAAGCCGCCAAAGCTCTCATAGAAGTAACCTTGATCAGGAGCGTAACCCCAGATACGTTGCTCAATAGCCCAGCGAGACTCACGTGAAAAAGCAGTCTCCGGGCTGATCCAGAGCCGCCAATGAGAGCTAAGCGGGAAATGCGTCTGTTTCTTCGGGTTAGAGTCCGGCAGTGAAGGAGACGTCGGTAAGCTTGGCGACGCCTCCCCACGGGCTCGCTGATACCTGTAGAGGAACGCAGCCGTGGAACGATCCGAAAGCGGCTCATTCGGGTGGAAGCGACCATCAACCCAGCCGAACGTAATACCCCGCTGACGAGCCCAAATAATAGCGGTATAGTCAGGGTCGTCCGGCGTAATATCCGTGTAAGGGCTGGTTGCCGGAAGCTCAACCTGCGGCGAACCCGCTAACCGGTACAATGCCACCGTCACAGAACGGCGATTCACTGATTTCCAATCGTGATCAGTGGGGTAGTCCGGCAGAATTTGACGGTTCACAATCCACTTCCTGGCAGCCTCCATCTCCCGTTCCTGACTGATATCCGAGTCCAGGTCTTTGGAAGCAATCTGCTCAACCGAATCGACACCATCACCCTGATCCGGGGTTACCTTCTCCACAAAGAGCCTATAGGCCACATCAAAATTCAGTGCATAGCCGGGGAGAGAAAGCGTCTGCTCTGTACGACCCTTCTGAATGCTCTCGGCAGGAATCACTTTCTCCCAAGACTTCTGCCCGGTCGGACGGCCATGATTATCAATCGGCTGCAAGGAGAAGCGGTAGTAGCCCTTGGTCTGCGGCGGCAACCCCAAAACAGTCACCTTCAAAGTATTATTCTCGCGATAAGGGCTCACCTTATCTCCTGAGACGTAGATGCTGGCGGGAGCTGCATCTTGCTCCGGGGTACCTACCGGGATAAAATCTGCCACATCGGTCATCCACGCCCCAGAGTATTCCTCCGAAGTCGGGTCAGGAAGACCACCGCCGTAGAAACCAATCTTGTACTGCCTACCCGCTTTGAGAGTGCCCCCGGGAATTGTGATAGCCGTACTGAAATGGTCGTTCAAGAACGAATCACAGTATTGACCGCACCTGGTGTAATTCAGATTCTGAGTAAACACAGGCGAACCAATACCCTGCCCAGTCACCGGATCAACCTCATAGAGGGTCAGGACCGCCGGGCCTTCAGGACCCCAAAAGGTGCTTTTCGAGAGGATATGGAAGCCCTCAACCGTCAGGGTTGTATCCTCCTCCGGATGCTCGATAGAAGGTGAACTGAAGAGGTAGGTGGTCTTCGTAGGTTTCGCGTCCTGCACCACATCGGTAGGAGTACGGGTTATCCGGCGATTCGACCACGTCAACGGATCCGGCGCAAACTCATTCGACGGGTAGTACGTCAGTACCGTATCGAAGAGAGTCCCCTCTGGAGCCTCAACAACCTGGGCGGGAACAACGAGCGTGAAGGTGAGGCTACCATCCGGGTTCTCTCGCACATTACCCTGCTGCTTGAGGTCACTAACCATCCCACCGTACTGAGTGAGAGGAACATAATTATGATGCCCGGCATGGACGTACGTGGAACCCCGTTCCACCAACGCGAGCTCGTGGAACGTGTACTTCTGACGGAATTCAGCGCTCAACGGAGGGGTCGTCACCGACACGATACCGCCCTGAGAAATGTTGAGGGGGCCTGTCGTGACCTTCAAATCAACCTTCTCCAGCTCAGAGGCGGGATCGCCACCCTGCACTTGAGGCACCTGACGGGCTGGTGTTTCTTGAGTAGTTGCCTGCTGCGCGGGGGAGGCGGGCGCCGGCTGAGCCGCCACCGGCGTCAAAGCCAGCAACGGAGTCAAACCCAACACCAGGGAAGCACCCGCAACTTTACGGCGCGTGCCACGAGCAGGTTTAAAGAAAGAGGACATCATTATCCAACCTGAATTTTCTGCATGAAAGAGGGCGAATGAGAAAAGAAGTTGAGAGGATCAATGAGTGACAGTCCACCGCACCGAATCCACATAGTAGAGGACCCGTAGCGGCGGCATGCTGAAGTGCAATTTCAGCCTACCAACCCGCGTCTTAGACATTCAATGAAAACACGAGAAAAACATTCCAATGAGAGTTATAAGACAAAAAATCGAAAATTACGCCCCCGGTTTTATATAAAGCCCGACCCCCAAAAGACCACACCAAAAAAAAGGGGCGGTGAGAGAAAAACTCTCACCGCCCCTTCTATAGCCGCTATCTTCAGTTGCTGTTCTCAGAAGTCAACTCACGCTAAAACGTGTAGGGTCAGCCGTCCGGTTCACGGCACCTGCCAAATCTTAAGCATCGATATAGGGGCTGTTGGGGATGGTGTCAAGCATGTCGAGCATTGACAGGACACGAGCCAGCTCCTCGCGGGTAGCAGTCTTGGTCGGACGGAAATCCTTGCTCTTATAGTGATAGCTCGTATCGATATTCACCGACGAGTGCAGCCACACCGACTCGGTGTAGAACGGGGCACCCGGCTTCATATCCTGCGGGGTAGTGGGACGGAACCAATAAGAACGACGACCGGGGGTAAGCATAAAGTAACGGTAGAAGAACGCAGCCATCGTAGCGCGGCTAGCCACCGCCTCCGGGTGCATCTTACCGTCAGACCAGCCGGAAGTCAGACCATTCTGATACGCCCAAATGTACGCCGGGTAACGCTCATCCTTCGGAGACAAATCCGGGAAGGGAGAACGCGCAGGAAGCTTCACCTTCGGCGAGCGGGCGCTTCGGTAGATAGCATCCATCAGGTCGCCGCGGGTCACCGCACGCTGGGGGTGGAAACAACGGTTCTTATCGAGCAACAGAACCTTCGCGCTACATGACCTGTAGATATCGGGAGCGTACTCGCCATCCATATCAATGTCCACAATGAACGGTGCCCACGCGAACTCAGTGTCAATCGTGGGGCGAACTTCAAGAGTGCGCAGAATGGTGTACTGCTCACGGCGCGGACGAAGAGACAGGCGAATACCATAGTTTGCATTCGGGCCGCCGGTGATATCACGATTAATGATGTGGTGCCTAATGTAGACATCATTCTCGATGCGCTTCTTCGGTTCAAGAGCGAAGAAGTAGAACTGCTTGAAGCCCTTCTCCTTGGTGTAGTAGCCGGCCTCGATGTACGGGGTGTATAGGCCGGTATCAAGCACAGCCTGCAGACCGGTAATCTCGTAGCTGAGGTTGAAGCCGCTAATATCAAATGACGCCTCAGTAATCTTAAACGTCAGCGGAGTGGTCTTAACGTCCAAGGTGGCAGCCTGAGCGCTCTGCTCACCGGCGTGGTGCGCACCCAAAGCGCCAGCGACTGTTAGTGCTGCCGCACCCTTAAAAAGGGCGCGACGAGAGGAAAAAATAGACATGATATTGTCCCATCGACGTGTTTCTGAGTGTTCACTTCTACGCTAGCAAACTAATAACCGTTGGTTAAGCCTCTGAGAGTTTGCTGCACGTAGATGGCATGTCGTGCTTCGTGTGTGCTGAGTTGGGAATATGAGTGTTTGTGAGTGAAATACCCGCCACCAATGGCGAGCCGTTTAACACTATAAACATTTTTACTCGCAAAAAGAAGGCGGATAGTTGGACACTAACCGCCTTCTCCGCTCATTGAAGGCAACCCCTGAAATGTGGGGAAATGTGGTTTTACAGGGGACGATACAGGCTTAAGCCTCTAGAAAAATAGTTAAAAAATTTTCAATATGATGCAAAAAATAGGCGAAAACAAATAGTTGGGCGACCTACTGCTCATGCACCAGTAGTGTCAAAACGCCCGCCTTACGCGCCGTCGGCAGGGTACACTCCACTGACCAGTCCTCGCTGACCGCCTCCAAAAACTCGGCAATACCCGCTGTGGAGCCGTCAATAGGACGAGCCGCCAAGCCCGACTGAATCAGGTACCGCGCAAACAGACCGCGGTAATGCTTCGCCATATGCGAGACGACCTTACGTGACCCATCAGTCGCCACACGCTCCACACGAACCGCCAGAGTCTGCGACGGGGGAGTCACCCATGACTTCGCATAGGCGGCAGAACGGCAATCTAGAATCAGCTGGTCCTTTGCGGTAGCCTCCAGGGCGGTACCCAACGCGCCCTTCCAGAAGGAGGCGAGCGCACCCACCGAACCCAGCTTCACGCCCATCGACAGGCGGTAGGCGGGGATCGCGTCCTCGGGGCGCAGAATACCCCATAGCGCCGAAGAAATCAGTAGCGACCAGTGCGCGGCATCGCGTTCGGCGGGAGAGAAACTCGCATAGTCCAGCGCCTCGAACAGCACGCCAGTGTAGGTGTGGATTGCGGGTTGCGCCGGTTCGGTGAGCAGGCGCGTGTTGCGTTCCACCTCTGCTTCGAGGGATGCACCCACCTTGAGCTCCGCCAGGGCGTCGGGTCCCGAGCTGACAGCCGCCAGCTCCTCCAGGACGCTCTCACGCTCAGCCGTCAGTTCGGGGAACGAGAGGTCAGCAAAGCAGACGGGTGCGTTGCCTGCGGGGGCGGGAGTTTTACCTTCAGAGGGGGGAAGAAGAATCAGCATCTCTCCAGTGTACCCGCGAGGCGCAGTGTAGCTGTGAGATGCAGTGCAGTTGTGAGGCGCCAGCGTGCCCCTATGTACCTCTGCATGCCCAGCATGCCACTGAGTGCCCGTGAGGGAACCCGAGAAATAGTCACCGCCGGGGGTGTGCGTATAATGGGTTGGGTGAAACGGGCCGTCCGGGCAATCGCGAGGCACACGTGCTTCGAGGAAAGTCCGGGCTCCACAGCACAGGATGGTGGATAACATCCACTCGGGGTAACCCGCAGGCCAGTGCCACAGAAAGTAAACCGCCGCGGTTCGCCGCGGTAAGGGTGAAAGGGTGGTGTAAGAGACCACCAGCGGGCGCGGTGACGTGCCCGGCTAGGTAAACCCCATTCGGAGCAAGGTCAAACAGAATACGCCATGGTAGGGTAGTGCGCCCGATCCCCGTTAGCTTCCTTCACGGAGGTGGGGTGCGTATTCGGGTAGGCTGCTTGAGACGTGCGGCAACGTACGTTCTAGATAGATGATTGCCTCGAAACGCCCCTTCGGGCGGCGTTTTAGACAGAACCCGGCTCATAGGATGACCCGTTTCACGCTACCGTCGGCTGATGAAAAACATTATTGGCTGATGGAAAACGAAGACCGCGAATGCGCTTGAGAGTGCATTCGCGGTCTTCGTTTTAAACTTCTCGAAAGGTCGTCTGACCTTCAGAAGAGCTCGTGATTAGTGGCCGAACGGATCCGGATCAACGCCGGGCATCCACGAGTTACCGTCGACGGTCCAGCCTTCCTTCTTCACGACCTTCTTCATTTTGCTGGTCCACTTCTTGTTCAGGCGGTTCACGTACAGCTTGCCGTCCAGGTGGTCGGTTTCGTGCTGCATGCAGCGTGCGAACCAGCCGGTCGCCTCAAACTGGACGGGGTTGCCGTGCTCGTCAAGACCGTTCACGGTCACCCACTCGGCACGCTTGAGGGGGAAGCCGTAACCGGGGAAGGACAGGCAGCCCTCTTCCTCCTCGTAGGGGTCCGGATCGGCGGTAGAAATCTTGCCCAGGGTCAGTACCGGGTTGATGATGCAGCCGCGCGGGGGAACGCCGTCCTCATTCTCCATCTTGTAGGTGAAGACGCGCAGGCCCACACCAATCTGCGGTGCCGCCAGGCCCACACCGTTGGATGCGTCCATGGTCTCGTACATGTCAGCCACGAGCTCCTTGAGCTCATCATTAAACTCGGTGACGGGTGCCGCGGGGCGGTGCAGAACGGGGTTGCCGTGAATAACGATGGGGCGAATAGCCACGGAATTATCCTTTGCTTGTGTTGAATGGGAACTGTTGGGCGGGAACTTGCCGGGTGCGCCTGCCTTCTGAAGATGCGCCTCATGAAGATGCGGGGTGCACCCTGTTTCCGCTCGCTGGTTTAAAGTGCGGGTGTAGGGCTCTAATCCGGTACGCCGTGTGCGGGCAAACCGAACAGCGGGTAAACCGAATTGAGGGTAAGCGAAAGGGCCGTTACGGATAACCATAACGACCCTTTCCATCGGGGTGATCGACGGGGGTTGAACCCGCGACCTCCTGGACCACAACCAGGCGCTCTGCCAACTGAGCTACGACCACCATGTGCTTCGCTTGGTTTCCCTTGCGATATGCAACGGATACTACTGTACAGGAGATTCAGAAACCTGCCAAGTTGAAAAGCAGTGATGCTTGTTACATGCTGTGCTTACGCCTCGGCTGCCTCGGCTGCCTCAGAAGCGGATGCCTCAGCCTCGCGCTCAGCCGCCTCACGTGCGGCACGCTCAGCCTCCACCTCACGCGCAATCTGCGCCGAAGCAATCGCATCAGGGCCCTGCGGCACAAAAATAGCGCGGCGGTAATACTTCAACTCATCAATCGAGTCCTTGATATCACCCAGTGCGCGGTGGTTACCGGTCTTCGCCGGGGCGCTATGACGAGCCGCCGGGTACCAGCGCGCCGCCAGCTCCTTAATGGTCGACACATCAATCACACGGTAGTGAAGGTGCGCCATGACCTCGGGCATGTAACGCTCCAAGAAGCGCTTATCCATGCCCACCGAGTTGCCGCCCAGCTGCGCCTTGCCCGCCACCGGAACATACTTCTTGATGTAGCGAAGCACCTGCTCCTGCGCGTAATCCATCGACACGCCGTGCTCAATATCGGGTAGCAGACCCGATGCCTCATGCATCGAACGCACAAAGTCATTCATGTTCTCCAGCGCACCGGCAGGAGACTCATCACCGGGCTTAATGACGAACTCAACGCCAGAACCCAGAATGTTCAAATCGGCATCCGTGACCAGAACACCCACCTCGACGAGAGCGTCATTCTCCACGTCCAGGCCGGTCATCTCGCAGTCAATCCATACAATACGTTCACTAGAAATACTCACCCTCCCACTCTACCCCCAAACGCCGCCGGCCCGGCGAACAGCACGTCACAAAAGGGCACAACAAGGCGCATCGGGCATAAGAGGATGTGCAAACGGGCAACAGTAGGAGAGAATCGCACCAGTCTGCGTGCCCTCCGGTATGCCCTGCGGTGTGTCCATAAGTGTCTTCGCGGCAGTGATTCTCGCCAGCGCGTCCAAGGGCTCCGGTATGATAAAAACCAGAACGACGATGCAGACAGAAAGGGAGTTATGCGCGCACCAAAGGAGCTAGCACACCGGCTCACCACACCCGGCGCACACGACGTACCCCTCTCACCCAAACTCCTGGATTACGTCAATAATCACCGTCTGCGCACGCTGATTATCGGCACCATCGGCTCCATCATGGTCACCCTCGGCTCCTACGCCGTCGGCTGGCTCGCCGACAGCTCCAGCTTCTGGCGCTACGACATTATCCGCGCCATCCGGTTCGAAGCCGCATGGGTCATCACCGGCATTATCATGCTCGCCCTCGGCGCCATGATCATGTGCCGCGAATGGCTGCGCATCTACCAGAAAATGGGCGACTGGAACGAACCCAACACCATGCGTTGGATGATTGCCGTCATCACCAGCTGGTCCCTGCCGCAGGTCTTCGCCTTCACCATCTACAGTCGCGACATGTTCTCCTACTACGGCCAGGGCATGGTCATGGCGCACGGCCTCAACCCGTACAAGCACGGTGTCTCCGAAATCTCGAACTTCATGCAGAACGGTGCGGACCCCATGTGGGCGGAATCCCCGCCCCCGTACGGACCGGTCTCCCTCAAACTCGAAGAGTGGATTGTGCGCCTGGCGGGGGAGAACATCGACCTCTCCCTCTTCTACTTCCGCCTGCTCTCCGTGCTCGCGGTCATCGGCATCCTCTTCTACGTGGCAAAACTCGCCCAGGCACACGGCTTCAACCAGGTCCGCGCCCTCTGGCAGATCGGCCCGAACCCGCTGTTCATCGCATCGTTCATCGCCAGCGGCCACAACGACTCGCTCATGACCATGTTCATGCTCGGCGGCCTCTACTACGCCAAGCGATACCGCGACACCTGGTGGGGCGGCCCGCTCGGCGTGACCTTCGTAGCTCTCGGCGTTGCCGTCAAGCCGCTCGCCCTCGTGGTGCTACCCTTCGTGGGTCTGCTCTGGGCGGGTAAGAACGCCTCCTGGCCGCGCAAGTTCATCTTCTGGGCGCTCTCCGGCGTGCTGCTACTCGCCGAAATGGCGCTCATGGGCTGGGTAACCGGACTGGAATTCGGCTGGATCAAGGCGCTGTCCACCACCGGCGGCCAGTACATCTGGTACACCCCCTTCGGACTGGTCATCGGCGCCGCCTCCCTGTTCGTTCAGGGCGACGCCTTCGATGTGATCCGCAAGCTCATCGAGACCGTCGGCAAGGGCATCGGCATGCTTGGCGCCATGGCAATGGCATTCGTCGGACGCGACCGCAACATCGTGCGCCACGCCGGCCTCGCGATCCTGTTCATGCTCCTGTGTAGCCCCATGATTCAGCCCTGGTACCTGCTCTGGGCTATCCCGATGCTCGCCGCAACCGGCCTGCGCTCGCACTTCCAGCTCATGTGGTACTTCATCACCACGCTGTTCTTCATGGCGTACGGTGTGAGCGACCAGCTGAACGTGTCACCCTACCTGCGCGATTTCAACCAGGACATGGGTCGACTCATCGCGACGGTCATCTGCCTGGGCTACATCATCTACCTGGTCGCCCTCGACCCGGCAACCCGCCGCCTGGTGTACGTGAGCCTGCACCCCACGCAGATTCGCCGCACCACCATCCGCCTGTGGTGGCAGCTGTTCCCCGGCGCATCAAGCCGCCGCGCACGCCGCCGCGAGGTGAAGAAGGCAGAACGAGAAGCCGCCAAGGTAGGTTCCTAGCGCGAACATCCGGCGGGGTAGCC
Organism: Rothia mucilaginosa; assembly: GCA_963539245.1. Classification (GTDB taxonomy): domain Bacteria; phylum Actinomycetota; class Actinomycetes; order Actinomycetales; family Micrococcaceae; genus Rothia; species Rothia mucilaginosa_H. The sequence continues at coordinate 29,436 of CAUTJW010000009.1, read as the reverse complement.
CCTACCTGAGACGTGCTGTGCATGAGAAGCATAAATTCTCATGTACCCTAGAGGAAGGCCTCAGTAGCTCAGAGGATAGAGCAGGAGCCTTCTAATCTCTTGGTCGGGGGTTCGATTCCCTCCTGGGGCGCCACATGCAAAAACCGCCCCGCACCCAAAACTTAGGGTGCGGGGCGGTTTTCTTTATGCTTTTACGTTGGTGTGCCGAGAGGTGCCGGGAGGCTACTTCTTATTCTTCGTCGGGTTGGTGTCCTTGCAGGAGTTGAGGACGCGCTCCATAACCTTCTTCTCGTCCGGGGTCACCCACAGCTTGTACTTCGCCTTCACGTGCACCTGGCGTGCCACGTAGGTGCAGCGGTAGGCGGTGTTGCTCGGCAGCCAGTCGGCGGCGTCCGCATCGGACTTCTGCTGGTTCGCCGGGCCGTCTGCAGCCAGCAGGTTCTCCGGGTCGTTCGCCAGCTGGCGGCGCTGCTCTGCGGTCAGATCCTGCGCGCCGGTCTGCCATGCGTTCGAAAGGGCCACCACGTGGTCAATCTGCACTGCCGAGGAGGTCTTCTTGCCGCGCTTGAACTCGATGGTCTTGCCGGTGTACGGGTCATTCAGGGTGCCGCTGATTACGGTGCATGCGTGGGTCCTGACCTTGAAACGAACATTGGTCAGGTCGCGGCGCAGAATGTCGTCGCGAGTGTTGCACTTGTTGCCGTCAACGTCATCCCAGGCGGGGCCGAACTGATCACGAGAGTAGCCATTCTTCGAGGTGCGTTCCTTCACCTGCAGGGACGCCAGCTCGCTCTTCGCGGTCGCCAGATCCGGTGCGAGCGCGGTCGCGGGATCAACCGCTTTGTACGGGTTCTTGACCTCGGCGAGGGTTTCCGTCTGAACGTTGGTCTCTTCGTCATCGGTGGCGGAGGTGCTCTTATCGGAGCCGAGCAGGCCGTCCACGCCGTTCTTGCTCACGTAGACCAGGCCAATAATCAGCACAATGACGGCAAGCACGGCGAGCAGGCCGTAAATGAGGCGCTTCTTCTGCAGGTCCATCGAATCGGGCAGCTTGGGCAGGTTGCGTTGCAGCTGCTGAAGTTCCTGCAAAGAAGGCAGGTTGTTGTTCGCGGGCTTTTTGCTCACGGATTCTCCAAGGCGGGTAGACGGGATGCGGCTGAGTGCACCGCATCATCAAGGATAGAGTGCGCGGGGCTGAAATAGTGAACTTGAGGGTAAAAATAGCCGTCCCGACGCTGAGATACCTATCACGATGCCGGCGGGGGAGTAGCCGTCATATTTCTGCAGGGAGGGCGTTGCCTGCGGGCGATTTTTGAAAAAATGGGGCGAAAAGTTCAAAAACTTTATCCACAGGTGGTGCCCAAAACTGCAAAACGCGAGGTTATCCACAGAACCGGTAACCGCCGGGTGCAGGGTCGGCTCAGCCCTGGCAGGGTGGAGGAACCCATCCACTAGTTTCTAAGGAGAAACCATGAGCGACACCATCCTGATCCGCGGATTCACCGCCTCCGACCCGGCACTGAGCACCCTGCCCAACGGGGTGCCCGTCGTAAACTTTCGCCTCGCCAGCACCCCGCGCTGGCAGGACGCCACCGGCACCTGGAAGGAAGGCACCACCAACTGGTACACCGTGAAAGCCTACCGCCGCCTCGCCCAGAACATCGCCACCTCCATTGAGAAGGGGCAGCCGCTGGTCGTGAGCGGTCGCCAGCGCATTAGCCGCTGGCACCGCGAAGACGGCACGCAGGGCACCACGGTAGAAGTGGATGCCCTGGGCATCGGTCACGACCTGAACTACGGTACGAGCACCTTCGCCCGCACTGTGGAGAAGCGCGCGGTCAACGACATGCAGGGGGCACCTCAGCAGAACGCAATGCAGCAGGACATGCCTCAGTACGTGCCCCAGTATGCCCCGCCGCACGCACCCCAGCAGAACGCGGAGGCGCCGGGAGTGACCGCGCAGGGTGCTCCAGCAGAGAACGGGGGAGCGCAGAGTGACGAACCCCCCTTCTAAAAGTGCTCCCCGGATGCTTGCATAAACGCGGGTGCATTGGGATAATGGAGCATTGTGTTGACATCGGGCACGCCCCTGCCGCAGGGGGGAGAGCGACCAACGATGTCAACCTTCGGGCACCAATCCTGTCCGAAGCATGAGGTTTTCTGTCCCGCAGTGGGGCAGAGCAATCTGAGTCTATTTGACCTGCGGCAGATGACTCTGGAGATCTACAACTATGCAGACTCTTGACTTCCTCGACAAGAAGTCCCTCCGTGACGACATCCCCGCATTCGGCCCCGGTGACACCCTGAACGTTCACGTTAAGATCGTTGAAGGTAAGAACCACCGTATCCAGGTCTTCAAGGGCTTCGTCGTTGGCCGCCAGGGTGCAGGCGTTCGCGAGACCTTCACCGTCCGCAAGGTTTCCTTCGGCGTTGGTGTTGAGCGTACCTTCCCCGTTCACTCTCCCTCCATCGAGAAGATCGAGGTTGTGACCCGCGGTGACGTCCGTCGTGCAAAGCTGTACTACATGCGCGACCGCCACGGTAAGGCTGCTCGTATCCGCGAGAAGCGCGAGTTCTAATCTTTATAGATACAGAATTCTGTTGCAAACCGCTCCCCAACCGCATTCCGCGGGCAAGGAGCGGTTTTTGCATATTCTGAGAACCTTGCCGCTCTCAGAAAATAAAAGCCCAAGAGCGCAAGCACTCTCGATACAATAGCTAGGTACCGTTTCACTCGAGCTAGGTATCTCTCAAACGAAAGGCTCACTCCAGCATGGCAGACGACAAGAACACTGCGAACACCAGCCCCTTCCCTGAGGGATACCAGCCTCAAAGCCGCCGTGAGCGCCGCGAAATGGAAGAATACTTTGCGCGCCTCGCCGACGAAAAGGCGGCAGTAGAGAACGCGGACGCTGAGAAGGCCGCGACCGAGAATGCTACCCCCTGGACGGCATCCGCGGGCGCTACGGAGACGACCGAAGACGATACCAAGAGCACCCGCGAGGTGGTAGCTAGCGCCGAGGCGAGCACCGCCTCCACCGGTACTTCTGAGAGTGCCGCAGCGAAGAATACCGAGCGCGAAGAAACCACCGATAAGGAGAACGCTGCAGACGTGGAAACCACCAAGGACTTCTCCGAAATGACCCCCAAGGAACGCCGCAAGGCAAAGCGCGCCGAACAGGCAGAGCTGACCTACTCCCAGGCACAGGAAGAAGGCCGCCTCGGCGAATGGCTCTGGGTGCAGGCACGCGAGGGCGGCACCGTCATCCTCTACGCGCTGGTCATCGCGTTCCTGGTCAAGACCTTCCTGCTGCGTGGCTTCTACATTCCCTCCGGCTCCATGGAGCAGACCTTGCAGGTGAACGACCGCGTGTTCATTAACGTGGCGGGCTCCTACTTTAGCGAGCCCAAGCGCGGCGACGTGATCGTTTTCAAGGACTCTCAGGGTTGGATTCCCTCCACTCAGAAGTCCAGCAGCCCGCTCAAGGACGCCCTGTCCTTCGCGGGTATTCTGCCGGATACCTCCTCGAACTTCCTGGTCAAGCGCGTTATCGGCACCCCCGGTGACGTGGTCGAAAGCGACGGCAACGGCAAAATCAAGGTCAACGGCGTAGAAATCACCGAACCGTACCTGTACCCCGGCAACCCGCCCTCGGAGGTGCCCTTCAAGGTGACCGTGCCCGCCGGCAAGTACTTCGTGATGGGTGACCACCGCAGCAACTCCGCCGACTCCCGCTACCACATTAGCGACGGCACCGCGTTCATCTCCAAGGACGACGTGCAGGGTAACGTGTTCGTGGTGGCGTGGCCGCTGAATCACTTCGGTCTGCTGCAGGATCAGAGCTCGGTGTTCTCCTCGATTCCCGAGCCGACCTCCACCCCGAGCGAGTAAGCGAGCTTGGGAATGATGGTGAGCGCCCAGAAGAGCGCAACGAAACCCGCACAAGCTAAGCCCTCGAAGGCAACCCCGCCCGCCGCCGACCTCGAGTACGAGCAGCAGCTCTTCGCCTCCGGCGCCCGCACGGTTGCCGGAATTGACGAGGTGGGCCGCGGCTCCATGGCGGGCCCGGTCACCGTGGGCGTCGCAATCCTCACCCCGGACGCCACCCTCGAAGTGGGCGGGCTGATCGACTCCAAGGCGCTCTCACCGGCACGCCGCGAATCCATGGTTCCCGAAATCCGCCAGTGGTGCGCCGTGGCGGTCGGGCACGTGGAACCGGCAGATATTGACCGGCTCGGTATGACCCTCTCGTTGAGGCTTGCCGCCCAGCGTGCGCTCGCCGAGCTGGCGCGCCGCGGATACCGTGCCGACGCCGCCCTGTTGGACGGTAAGCACGACTGGTTCACCCCTCCGCAGGAGGACCTGTTCAGTGCGCTGGCACCGGATCCGGCGCAGGCACACTACAACGCGCTGCTCGCCCAGGCGTGGGAGGGTGCAGGGGAGCCCGCGCAGATGCCGGTGATCATGGTCATTAAGGGCGACTACAAGTGCGCCTCCATTGCGGCTGCCTCGGTGGTTGCGAAGGTGGAACGTGACGAGCTGATGGTCCAGCTGGATGCCCGCTACCCGGGGTACGGCTGGGCAAAGAACAAGGGCTACGGGTCCGCCGCTCACCGCGAGGCGATTAGCGTGCAGGGCCCCAGCCCGCAGCATCGACTGTCATGGTCGCTTCCTGCGACCGCCGAGCAGATTGAGGCCGCCGCGGCACAGCGCGGCTAGAGTGCGGCTAGGGTGCGTGGCACTCCTGAAGACCGCGCCTCCGAAGGCTGCGAAAGCCTAACGTGCTACCGCTGAATCAGTACTAAGAAAGCCCAGGAAAGGAAGAGTAGTGAGCGCAGAAGACCTCGAAAACTACGAGACCGACGCCCAAATGGCGCTCTACCGCGAATACAAAGACGTCATGTCGCTCTTTAGCTACGCGGTAGAAACCGACCGACGCTTCTACCTGGCGAACCAGGTGGACGTCACCCCGCACGTGCAGGACGGCACCCTCTACTTTGAGGTGAGCATGAGCGACGTGTGGGTGTGGGATGTATTCCGCTCCAACCGCTTTGTGAAGAAGGTGCACGCCTACTCGGTGCGTGACGTGAACGTGGAGGAGCGCCTGCCCAACCAGGAGTTCACCGTGCCGGAAATGCCGGACTTTAACGCCTAGCTCACGCCTGATTCACCGCATTGCCGGGGGAAGCAGGCGGCTGCTGAGCTACCGGGCGGCAGCGCTGGGTGATGAAACCGCGTGATGAAACTGCGTGATAAACCAGCACGAATATGACGCGGCGAATCGGCACTCGAGCGGTGTTTTTGAAAAATATGCCCCAAAATTTCAAATAACCGACTGTGGATAACCTCTAATTCCTTCTGAGAACCGAGGTTATCCACAGTTTTTCGTTAACCGCGTTCAGGCACGCGCGCGGCGGGCACAGTAGAAACACTACCGCTATCTACCTGGGGAGAGACCCATGACAACAGCCCGAATAGCAGCCCGCGCCGCAACCCGAAGCGCACCCAACAGACCCCTGCTCCGCAGAACCTCGCCCCGCGCCCACAGTGTCGGTAGGTGGGGCGAGGAGCTGACCGCCCGCATCCTGGAGACGAACGGCTACCGGATTCTGGAGAGGAATTGGCGACCGCCCGCCGGACTGGAACACGAACAGATTCGCGGGGAGCTCGACCTGATCGCCATTGACCCCGAGGACGAACTGGTTTTCGTTGAGGTCAAGACCCGTAGCAGCGAAGACTTCGGGCATCCGTTCGCGTCCATTGACCGCGATAAGGCGCGCCGCACGCGCTCGCTGGCGATTCTCTGGTGCAGGCTGCGTGAGAACCTGGATTTTCCGCGCTTTCGCATCGACGCAATTGCGGTGACCGGAACCTGCGAAACCTTCACCTTCGAGCATCTGAAGGCGGTGGCCTAATGGGATTCGCACGCACCTATTCCGTGGCGCTCGTGGGCTTGCGCGGACACATTGTTGACGTTGAGGCTGATATTTCGCAGGGCCTGCCCGGCTTTGTGCTGCTGGGTTTGCCCGATACCGCCCTCAACGAGTCGAAAGAGCGTGTGCGCTCCGCAGCGAAAAACACCGGCATCACCCTCACTCAGCACCGGCTTACGGTGAACCTGACCCCGGCGACCCTACCCAAGCGCGGCTCGGCGTTCGACCTTGCCATTGTGGTTGCGGCGCTGCAGGCGGAGAAGAAACTGCACCCCAGCGGCGATAGCGTCTTCCTGGGTGAGCTGGGCCTGGACGGAACGCTACGCCCCGTGCCGGGCATCCTGCCGGCAGTTAAAGCCGCCGTGGACGCCGGACACCACCGCGTGATTGTGCCCGCCGAAAACGCTGAGGAGGCGGCGCTCATTCCCGGCGCGCAGGTGAGCGGTTTCCGCTGCCTGGCTGAGGTTTTTGCCGCGCTCGGCGCGGAGAGTCAGAAGCTGACCTACCCGCCCGCCCCGCAGACGGAGGCGAGCGCACCGGTAGCGAAACCGACTGAAATTCCCTCCGATATGAGCGATGTTGCCGGTCAGTCACAGGGCCGTTTCGCCCTGGAAATTGCAGCTGCCGGCGGCCACCATATGCTGCTGACAGGCCCGCCCGGCTCGGGTAAAACCATGCTGGCGGAGCGCCTGCCGAGCATCCTGCCGACCCTCGACAACGATGCCGCGATGGAGGTGACCGCGATCCGTTCCCTCTGCTCGGCGGGGGAGCACCTGAGCGAGCTGGTGCGTCAGCCGCCGTTTGAAGCGCCGCATCATAGCGCCTCCGCGCCAGCGATTCTGGGCGGCGGCAGCGGCATTCCCCGCCCGGGTTGCGTGTCTAAAGCGCACCGCGGCGTGCTCTTTCTGGACGAGGCGCCGGAGTTCAAACGCACGGTGCTCGATTCGCTCCGTCAGCCCCTGGAGTCGGGGACCGTGACCCTGGACCGTTCGAGCGCGTCGGCGACGTATCCGGCGCGTTTTCAGCTGATTCTGGCGGCGAACCCGTGCCCCTGCGGCATGAACGTTGGCACCGGTACGGAGTGCACGTGTGCCCCGCGTGAGCGTCGCGCCTATTTTGGGCGGCTGTCAGGCCCGCTGGTGGACCGCATTGACGTGAATGTGACGGTTCCGAAGGTGTCGTCCACGGAGCTTGCGGGCGGTCAGGTGAATGAGAGTTCGGCGCAGATTCGCGAGCGCGTCATAGCGGCGCGGCAGGCTCAGAAGGAACGCCTGGAACCGTACGGGTTGAAGACGAATGCGGAGATGAACGGCAAGATTCTGCGCGGCCCGCTACGTCTGGATGCGAAGCTCACCGGCGAGCTGAACACCGCCGTGGATCGCGGAACGCTGACGGCTCGCGGCTACGACCGGGTGTTGCGTATCGCCTGGACCCTCGCCGATTTGGAGGGCGCCGCCTACCCGAGCCGGGAACACCTGGATGTGGCGCTCTTTTTGAGGCAGCAGGGGCAGTTGAAATAGCGTGCCGACGCTTTGAACGCCGAGGTGTTAACGAAGAAGCGTTCACGAGATTGAGCCACTCACGAGAGGAGAAGATCATGAGTGAGAAGAAACTGAGAAAACGAGCTGAAGAGGCCGAATTGAAAGACAATGGGCTGAGAGAAACAGCATCGGAAGAGCATGTGCCTGAAGAGCACACGCCAGAAGAGAGCGCGGCGGAGGATTTTGTACAGGAGGAACTGCAGATCCGCCTGCCCGGTCGCACCCTGGATGCGCACGCCCTGGTGCGTGAGAGGGTGGCGCATATTCTGTCGCTGGGGCAGGAACCCTCGCCGAGCCCCTATAACGCGGCGCGGTTGCCGGGGTTCCTCGCCTCCTGCCTGAACCCGGTGCACCTGGATGAGGCACCGGGGTCTGCAAACCAAGAGGATGCGGTATCAGCATCCAAAAAATCTGCTGATACCGCAGACGCAACCACCCCCGTAGCTACCGCACCGCTCTTCAATCCCGCCCTCAGCGCGGAGGAGCTTGAGGCGGCGTGCCGCGAGTACATCCGCTGCTGTACCGCTCAGCTGATGCGTTACGCCGAACCCGCCGATGAGCTCGTGGTCGAATCCCTCACCAGCCTGGGCGCGCCGCTGACCCTGCACTACCTGCTGACCGGGCACATCCCGGATGAGCACACCTGGGAGCACGGCGAACCGGACGAACAGCTCAGTGAATTTCTGCACTCGGTGGGTGCGTCCGCCGAGGGGGAGTCCACCCTGTTTTTCAGCGCGAATGCCTACTACACGCCGGGTGAGCATCAGATGAGCCGCGATAAGTTCGGCAAGGCGCTCGCGACCCGCCGCCTGCGCTGGAACCGCCGCATGGAACGCACCCTGAACGCGGAGGCGCACATGGCGGCAACCTGCGGGTCGTGGCTGGTTACTCCCGCCGATCCGCTGTGGCCGCCGCAGCTGAACGATTTGGGGCCCGCCCGACCGTACGGGCTGTGGTGCCGAGGCGATTCGCGGCACCTGCTGGATCTGGCCTCTGCCCCGAGCGTGGCGCTGGTCGGTTCGCGTGACCCGAGCATTTACGGTACGGAGGCGACGACCCACCTCGCCGCCGAGCTGGCGCGCCGCGGGTACACAGTGATTTCTGGCGGTGCGATGGGCATTGATATTGCGGCGCATCGGGCGGCGCTGACCCAGCAGGGCAGCGACCTGCCGACCATCGCCTTCATGGCGGGTGGGCTGGATCGGCTGTACCCGGCGCAGAACTCGGATGCGCTGAACATGATTGTTGACCGCGGGCTCATCATGAGTGAGGTGAGCGTGGGCAACACCCCCACGCGCTGGCGTTTTCTGGAGCGTAACCGCCTGATTGCGGCGTTGGCGCGGCACACCATTGTGGTGGAGGCGCGCTGGCGTTCCGGTGCCTTGAATACGGCTCGTCACGCGATGGAAATTGGGCGTACCCTCTGGGCTGTTCCGGGGCAGATTAACTCGCCGAACTCGGTGGGCACGAACCGTCTGCTACGCGATGGACTAGCGCAAACACTCACCGAGGCCGCCGATATTCTCGAGTACGATGCCGCCGCGGGTTTTGAGCTGGGTACCGAGCACGAGAGCGAGTGGGACCGGGTGGTGTCCTCCAGCGCGTTGGATGAGCTGACCGAACGACAGGGTAGAGTCTGGGACGACCTGAGCCCGCGCTCCTACCGCGGCGTGGACGAGATTGCCGCAGCCCTCGGGTTGAGCGCTCGCGACGTGATGGCTGACCTGTTCCACCTGGGGCGCTGCGGTCTGGCGGAGAGCAGTGGAACGAGCTGGAGGAAGGTCCGCCCGGCTGCCGCAGCGTAGGAGAGCCACTGAGCACCCCCGCTATAGCGGGATGCGGCGGTCGGTCATGACGGGACGGCAGGTCATGACGGGGCGGTGCGTGGAGAGCTCGGAACCTCTCTACAATTGGGGTAGGCTTGCGCATACTGGCGCGGAGCCTACCCCGCCGCCACGCTATCAGCAGATACGCCGGGGCAGAAATACAACGTCGAGAAGCAGTAACGCCGCTAAAGTCGGGAACCGGAACTACGAAAGGAGGGACGCATGACCCCCGCCCGCCAGCACGAAAACCGGGCTGAAAACCAGAACGAGAACCGAGATGAGGCTCCCTCCGCGACCCTGCCGGTGACCTATACCCGTAGCCTCGCCGCCGATCATCCCGGACCCCACGCTGAGGGTCCAGAATCTGCCCTGCCCGGCTCTGCTCTACCCGATTCTGCACTGGGCGTTTCCGGCGAGGTGTTCCGCCCCGTCCTGGACCGTTTTGAGCGTTTTCTGCGATATGAGAAGCACCGTTCCGAAGAGACGATTCGCTCCTATATTTCGGATTTGGAGGGCTTCTTCGGCTACATGGCGCGCCGCGGTGTGCGTCATCTGGACAGCATTGATGCGTCCCTGATTCGTGAGTGGTTGGGTTCGTTGCATCTGCGGCAGGCGGCTCGTTCTACGGTGGCGCGCCGCGGCTCGACCCTGCGCACGTTCTTCACCTGGGCTCAGGAAGAGGAACTGGTGCACGCCAACCCCACGCGCGGTATGCGCACCCCCAAGCGTGAGAATCACCTGCCGCCGGTGCTGAGCCGTGAGCAGATGAACCAGCTACTAACCACCCTGCAGGAGCGTCGGGCGCAGGATCCTCGTGATGCGCGCCTGCTACGTCTGGAAGCCGTGGTTGAGGTGCTGTACGCCTCGGGCATGCGTATTTCTGAGCTGACGGGCCTGGATTTGCAGAGCGTGGACCGGGCGAATAAGACGGTACGCGTGCTGGGTAAGGGCAATAAGGAGCGCGTGGTGCCGCTGGGTACCCCGGCGCTTAAGGCGTTGAATCGTTGGGTTTCGTATGGTCGTCCGCAGTGGATTCCGGAGGGCGCTCAGGGTGTGACGGCACTGTTTATTGGCCCTCGTGGGGGGCGTGCGAATGCCCGTCAGATTCGTGAGGACCTGACCCGCCTGCTGCGCACGGTGGAGAATACTCAGGCGTCGGGCGCGCACGTTTTGCGTCATTCGGCGGCAACTCACCTGGTTGATGGTGGTGCCGATATTCGTTCGGTGCAGGAGCTGTTGGGTCATTCATCGTTGGCGACCACGCAGATTTACACGCACGTGTCGATGAAGCGTCTGGCGGAGACGTACGCGCGGGCGCATCCACGAGCATAGGGGTGGCAACCCGAGAGTTAGCTGTCTCTCTATTTGAACCTTGCCCGTTCGGGTTGTGCGAATGGGTGAATTCAATCTAAGCTATACACTGTTCAACCACTGTCTGAGCTCCCAGTGCACCCCAAAATTCTTGCACTGCGATGTTTATGCAAAGCGGCTGAACAAGGTAGCATAGGTAACAGACTAGCCGTGGTCTCCGTCTCTGCGGAGACACCGCGTACGAGTACTAAAAACCAGAAAGGTCGCACCGCATGCGCGCACTCGTTTGCCCCGGACAGGGCTCCCAGAAGAAGGGCTTCCTGAGCCCCTGGCTCGAGATTGAAGGTGTGCGTGAGCACCTGGAACGACTCTCCGAAGCGGCAGGCATCGACCTGATTCACTACGGCACCGAAGCCGAAGAAGAAACCATCAAGGACACCGCAATCGCCCAGCCCCTCATCGTGGCTGCAGGCATCGTCACCGGTCGCCTCGCGTTGCGCGAACTCGACGGTGAAGAACTCATCTTCGCGGGCCACTCCGTCGGCGAAATCACCGCAGCAGCCCTCGCGGGCGTACTCAGCGACGAAGACGCAATGCGTTTCGTGCGCGTGCGCGCCAACGGCATGGCGGAGGCGGCAGCCGCCTCCCCGACCGGCATGGCTGCAGTACTCGGCGGCGTTGAAGAAAACGTCCGCGAAGCCATCGACGCAGCAGGCCTCGTCGCCGCAAACTCCAACGGCGGCGGCCAGATCGTAGCCGCAGGCCCCATCCCCGCCATCGAAGCATTCGCCGCGAACCCGCCCGCACGCGCTCGCGTCATCCCGCTGAAGGTCGCAGGCGCATTCCACACCGAGGCAATGGCACCCGCCGTGCCCGCCCTGGAAGAGTTCGCCGCATCCCTGCAGGTATCCGACCCGACCTCCGCACTGCTGACCAACCGCGACGGTTCCGCCGTGGCATCCGGTGAAGAGTTCGTCAAGACCCTCGTCTCCCAGGTCACCAGCCCCGTCCGCTGGGACCTGTGCATGGCAACCCTGCTCGAGCGTGAGGTCGCCGGCATTATCGAGGTCGCTCCCGCAGGCACCCTGGTCGGCCTGGCAAAGCGCGCGATGCGCGGCGTGCCCGGCACCTCCATCAACACTCCCGAGGATCTCGCCTCGCTGAAGGGCTAAACGTCGCAGGAGAGCCCCCAGCTCTCCTCACGCCAGGAAGCCTTCACACTAGACATCACTTTAGACATGCGAGGCACACAGTGTCTTGCGAGCATCAGCACTAAGGATTGAATACGTGACTACCCTCAAGCAGTACGAAATCAACCGCTACTCCCGCATCCTCGGTTACGGCGCAGCCCGCGGTGATGTCATCGTCCCCAACGATGACATCGTTGAGGCAATCGACTCCTCCGACGAGTGGATCAAGCAGCGCACCGGCATCGCAACCCGCCACCGCGCCAGCGAAAACCAGTCGGTAGCCGACCTCGCCATCGATGCCGCCAAGGACGCCCTGGCCGCTTCCGGTGTGGCCGGTGAGGACATTGAGGCGGTCATTATCTCGACCATCTCGCACCCCTACGCAACCCCCTCCCTGGCAACCCTGGTCGCCGACGCAATCGGCTCCAAGTGCCCCGCATACGACATCTCCGCAGCGTGTGCAGGCTTCTGCTACGGCATCGCCCAGGCAGACGCCCTCGTCCGCGCGGGCACCGCAAAGCACGTGCTGGTCATCGGCGTTGAGAAGCTCTCCGACTTCATCGACAACACCGAACGCACCATCTCCTTCCTGCTCGGCGACGGCGCGGGTGCAGCAGTCGTAGGCGTCTCTGACGAACCCGGCATCGCCCCCACCGTATGGGGTTCGGACGGCTCCCGCTGGGGCACTGTGGGTATGACTCACTCCCTGCTGGACATCCGCAACCGCGACTTCGTCGCAAACCCTGTGCAGGAAGGCGAAAAGATCTGGCCCACCCTGCGCCAGGACGGCCCCTCCGTCTTCCGCTGGGCAGTATGGGAAATGGCGAAGGTCGCCAAGCAAGCACTCGAAACCGCCGGCATCACCCCCGACGAGCTCGGCGCGCTCATCCCGCACCAGGCAAACGCCCGCATCATTGACCAGATGGTCAAGACCCTCAAGCTTCCCGACACGGTGGCAGTGGCACGCGACATCGTCGATGCCGGTAACACCTCCGCCGCATCGGTACCCCTCGCCGCACACCGCCTGCTCAAGGAGAACCCGGAACTCTCCGGCAAGTTCGCCCTGCAGATCGGCTTCGGTGCCGGCCTGGCATTCGCAGCTCAGGTAGTCGTCCTTCCCTAAGGAAAACACCGGAGCCCGATGCTTACCGCCCCTCACGACCGGCACCGCGCCGGTGTACGAGAAAGAAAATAAAGCGGGAAAGCATCCCCTAAACTCCGAGTTGACGCATGCGTACACCACGCAGACACGATAAACTCGGTAATGCACGCGTACCCCCACCCGGCGGGTGCGATGACCATCGAAAAAACAAAGGAGCCCCTGAATGGCTAACAAGGAAGAGATCCTCGCAGGTCTGGCAGAAATCGTTAACGAAGAGACCGGCGTTGAGGTTGAGGACGTTCAGCTGGACAAGTCCTTCACCGAGGACCTGGACATCGACTCCATCTCGATGATGACCATCGTCGTGAACGCTGAGGAGAAGTTCGAGGTGACCATCCCGGACGAAGAGGTCCAGAACCTCAAGACCGTTGGCGACGCAGTCGAGTTCATCGCGAACGCTGCCTAAGCTATAACCAATAACGAGGCGGCGCGGGCTCTCACCGGCCCGCGCCGCATCGCTATTCACTCAGCCTCAACCCAACACACCCCGGGAACACACAGGGTGCGATGACTGCACTCTCCACGGCGTGAAAACGCCCGCTGTAAACCCCGGGCCCTACAGGTTTTTATCCACACACCACCGGATAAACCACCAAATCGACCACCGAAGAGAAAGTGCCACAATGTCTCGAAAAGTGCTGGTGACCGGCCTCGGCGCGACCACCCCCATTGGCGGCGACGTCCCCACCACCTGGGAAAACGCCACCAAGGGCGTATCTGGTGTATCCACCCTCGACCACCCCTGGGTCAAGGAATACGACCTGCCCGTATACATTGCAGGCCAGCTCGCCGTGCCCGCCCTCGAATCCGGCCGCCTCACCAAGGTAGAAGCAAAGCGCCTGGATCCCTCGGGCCAGCTCGCCCTCATCGCCGCACGCGAAGCATGGGAAGACGCAGGATTCACCGGCCCCGACGCCGAATCCGCAGAAGAAGTCGACCCCGAGCGCACCGGCGTAGCCTTCGGCACCGGCATCGGCGGCGTGTGGACCCTCCTCGACGCATGGGACACCCTCCGCGAAAAGGGCCCCCGCCGCGTCCTCCCCATGACCGTCCCGATGCTCATGCCCAACGGCAACGCAGCAGCCGTCTCCATGAACCTCAAGGCACGCGCCGCAGCACAGACCGTCGTCTCCGCATGCGCATCCTCCACCGAAGCCATGGAACTCGGCGTCGAAATGATCCGCAGCGGCAAGGCAGACGTCGTCATCGTCGGCGGCGCCGAAGCAGCAATCCACCCGCTTCCCATGGCAGCATTCGCCAAGATGCAGGCACTCTCCTCCCGCAACGACGAACCCGAAAAGGCATCCCGCCCCTACGACGTCGACCGCGACGGCTTCGTCATGGGTGAAGGCGCCGCAGCACTCATCCTCGAATCCGAAGAGCACGCCAAGGCACGCGGCGCACGCGTCTACGCGGAACTGGCAGGCACCGGCGTATCCGCCGACTCCTACCACATCACCGCACCGGACCCCGCAGCACTCGGCGCAACCCGCGCACTGCGCGAAGCCCTCGAAGACGGCAACATCGACCCGAAGACCGTCGTGCACATCAACGCGCACGCCACCAGCACCCCCGCCGGTGACCTGCCCGAAGCAACCGCAATGCACGAAACCTTCGGCGAGCACACCAAGAACATTGCCGTCTCCGCAACCAAGTCCATGACCGGCCACCTGCTCGGCGGCGCCGGTGCCCTGGAGGCTGTGCTGACCGTACTGGCTCTGTACCACCGCACCGCACCCTGCACCATCAATCTGGACAACAAGGACCCCCAGATTGACCTGGACGTGGTGACCGAGGCACGCGAGCTGCCCGCCGGCGAGATTGTGGCGCTGTCGAACTCCTTCGGTTTTGGCGGTCACAACGCGGTTGTAGCATTCCGCTCCGTAGAGCGCTAATCCTTCAGGCTTTCGCCTTATAAAGACATAACGCTCCCTCAACCTACTGCGTGTAGGCGGGGGAGCGTTACGTTTTCTGGATGCTTTTGCGAGAAGAGGGTGTACCGGACAACACTTGCGGGGGAGTGCCCCCTCTGCGGCGCTGGGGCGCCTTGAGGACGGAGCCCCCGCTTCGCGTGTCCGGTACGCCCTCACGTTAAAAACGGGTGGCGTATTCGCTCCGGCACTGCGAATACGCCACCCAAACACACCACACTCCACAAGACAATGCAGAGCGCGCGGGATCAACCATCCCGCAAGGTTCCCGTAACCCCCATCGCGCACCACGGTAGGCGACGACAGAAGAACGGGAGCTTATGACCGTTTGACACGCACAACGCTCCCTCATAGAGGTTTACAAAGGCGCATACCGTGCGATCTTCCGGAAGTTTATTCGGAAGAGCTCCCACGCCGGTTCCGTTGAGAAATAATTCGGTGTGGTTGCCTCCCGATGGTGAAGCACATCAACATCGTGCGCCGCAATACTGCGCAATCCAGTACGCGCAGATGCTGCGTGAAAACCATCCGGGGAATGCAGTCCGCGGGCCAGTTTTCCAGCTTCAAATGGCAGAAGCTTAAGGGTTTGATGTGAGTGCTCGGATGGTCCGAATCATGTCGCTCTCAACGGAACCGGTTTATCGGTGATGGGAGCTCCTGTAGATAAGAATAACCTTAAATCACCCCTAGAGTAAACCTTAAACCAATAATTTAACCTTATTGTTATAATTCCTTGTCATAAAGGTATTGATGGGTGTTCAATGCGTCCTGAGCACCCCCCTAGGGGTCCCCGTAACTCTTTGGTCTGTTTGGCGCTCTTCACCGTTATGAAACCGTGATAAATCATCCCCGAAAACTTGAAGAATCGGGTTCCAAGGCGGTCCTGCGGGCGGCTACCGCGGGCAGTCGCGTAGGGGGCGTGAAGCCGCACTGCGGGCACAGTCATAAAACGTCATCTTGTCACGGAAGTTATCCCAGAGAAAACAAATTAAACCCCCGTCGTGCGCTGTGGCATAATCAATATCGACATCGTGCTCCGGGGTCGGTGAAATTCCGAACCGGCGGTCACAGCCCGCGAACCGCTCTCGCATGCAGGCAAAATCGTACGAATCTTCGCATCCACGCAGGACGCCAAGACTCCGCTAGAGACGCCCGCCCGCAAGAGAGGCCGAACCGGTGAAAATCCGGTGCCGACAGTACAGTCTGGATGGAAGGTAGCACGAGCAGAAAAAGGCAGGAACGCACTCCGCCGCACCTCCCGAAAACCTCGGGATGGCGTGCAGGGTGCACCGCAGTAGCTGCTAGAGAAAACTGCTGCTTGCGAAAACTGTTACTTGAGGGAACTGCTACTCGCGAAAAATGCTCGAGAGCACAGGGCTTTTTCAATACAGTAGTTTTCAGCACAGTAGTTTTCGGCACAGCGGTTTTCTGCGTGACAGGGGAGAGGCGCCTTTCGTAGGTGCCGGTACGTTATTCCCCTCGACCGCAGTCGCTGATTTCAGTCACGGTTGGCTGATGCGCCGCTCCCGCCTCAGCACGGATACCGGGCACTCCCTAAGATGCCCGCGGTAGCCGCCCTTTTCTGTTCCTCTCCCCGGAGCCGCCGCAGATGCGCACCCAGCGCATCCGACACACGGTCCAACTCAGAGAGGAAAGAAACAATGGACATCTTGCGGTGGCTCTTCGACGCACAAATTCACGTGGGGGACCAGTCCCTCCTCGTGCGCGAAGTTCTCGGAAACGCATTCGGCCTGGCATCGGCGCTCGGCGGTATGCGACGCAAAGTATGGGCGTGGCCCGTCGGCATTCTCGGCAACCTGCTGCTCCTCACCGTCTTCCTGGGCGCCCTCGTCGGCAGCCCGCACCCCGTGACCATGCTCGGCCAGGCGGGCCGCCAGATCATGTTTATTGCCGTGTCCATCTGGGGCTGGCATCGTTGGCGCGCAACCCGCGCCTCCGGTGGCGACGCCTCCGAAGGTGCCGCGGTAATCCCCAAGTGGGCTACCAACACCGAACGCGCAGGCCTGGTTGTCGCCATGGTCGCAGGCACCCTGCTGCTCACCCCCATCTTCCGTGCCCTCGGCTCCTACGAACCGGTCTGGTCCGACGCTTGGATCTTCACCGGCTCGCTGCTCGCCACCTACGGTATGGCGCGCGGCTGGGTTGAATTCTGGCTCATCTGGGTTGCCGTCGACCTGGTCGGCGTGCCGTTGCTGTGGAGCGCAGGCTACTACGCAACCTCCCTCATGTACGTGTTCTACGGATGCTTCACCCTCGTCGGTTTCTTCGTCTGGTGGCGCACCCGCAACCTGGAGACGCAGAAGACTCGGGTGCAGACCCAGTTCCCCGACGTGACCGTTGAGGTGACCGACGTACAGAAGGGCCGTGCATAAATGCCGCAGAACCCCTCGCAGCAGGTGCTGGCGAGCGCGCACCTGCCCGCAACCGTTACCCCGAGCGTGCCTCTGCCGCGCAACGATGTGGACTACTCCGCCGCGGAGTACGGTCACCTCGCCGGGTTGCCCGCCGCACGCACCCTCCAGCTGCCCGACCCCGAGCAGGCGCTCAGCCACGCAGACGCCATGACCCTGGCACTGCAGGCGGCACGCCAGGGCATCCGCGGCGCGAACCCCCTCGTCGGCGCTGTCATCACTGACGCGCACGGGCACCTGCTGCACGTGGGCTACCACCGAGGCGCAGGCACCCCGCACGCCGAAGCCGACGCCCTCGCCGCCGCCCGTGCCGCGGGAACCGACCTCACCGGCGCCCGCATGTACGTGAGCCTGGAGCCCTGCAACCATACCGGACGCACCGGCCCCTGCTCCCACGCCGTCGCCGAGGCGGGTATCAGTGAACTCTACTACGCCTACAGCGACGACACCGAAAACGCAGCCGGAGGCGCCTCCTACCTGCGCTCGCAGGGCGTTACCGTGCACGCCATGGAGGAGTTCGCGAACGCATCCTATCAGCTGAACGAGCGCTGGTTCATTGCCGCCGCCGAACGCCGCCCCTTCATCACCGCAAAGAGTGCCTCCACTCTGGATGGGTTCATTGCGGCCGCTGACGGCACGAGCAAGTGGATTACCGGACCCGCCGCGCGCATTGACGGGCACCTGATTCGTCACCGCGCCGACGCCGTCATGATCGGCACCCGAACCACCCTCATGGACGACCCGACCCTGGACGCGCGCGACGCCAACGGGGAACGCTTCGAGAAGCAGCCGCTGCGCGTGGTCATGGGCAAGACCGAGATTCCCGAGAACTACCGCGTGCGCGGCCTCAACCCGCCCGAAGGCGTGGAGGCGGACCCGCAGAACTTCCTGCAGATCTTCACCCACGACCCGCGTGAACTGCTCGACGAGCTGTACGCCCGCGGGGTGCGGCACCTCATGATTGAGGGCGGCCCCGGCATGGTCGGCCTCTTCGCCGGTGAAGACCTCATTGACGAGATGGTCTGGTACCGCGCCCCCATGATTATGGGGCAGGGCAAGAGCGCCGTGTACAGTCTGCTCGTGGACACCCTCGCGCAGGCACCGCGCCTGCAACTGGACGACCTGGGCATGTTCCCGGCGGTGCGCGTGCTCGGCAATGACACCGCAACGCACCTGGTGCCGGCACCTCGCGGAACGGCGCAGGACCCTGGGCAGCGGCGTACCCTGCCGAAGCTGGACGCATGCCACGCGCCGGAACCGCGGCTGGATTAGCATCCCTGGGCTAATTGTCTTTGGGCTAGCCTCCCTTGGGCTGAGCACAGGCGGGGGAGTAGCAACCTAATGCCCCCGCCTGCATGCGCCCGGCTAGTTCACGCTGGCTAATTTGTGCCAACTGATTCATACCTGCTGGTTCGCATGCTGGCACAAAACCTCCCCGTCACGGGGAATATTCGAAAAATACGTATAGTTATACCGACGAACAAACCATCGCCGCCCGTCGCCCTCAACGACGACGCCCCGGCGGACACGGCGAGAAAAGGAAAGCACACATGTTTACCGGAATCATTGGCGCCCTCGGCACCGTAGAATCCATCACCCCCATCGAAGGTAGCGACGCAGCCTACCTGACCCTCAACGCCGGTGACATTGTCGCCGACCTCGAACACGGTGGCTCCCTCGCCGTCAACGGTGTATGCCTCACCGCTATCGACCTCGACCAGCTGCAGCCCGGCCAGTTCCGCGCCTACGCGATGGGTGAGACTCTGCGCCGCACCAACCTCGGCAACCTGAACCCCGGCGACACCGTCAACCTGGAGCGCTGCCTGCCCGCCGGTGGTCGCCTTGACGGTCACGTCGTGCAGGGTCACGTGGATGCGGTGGGTACCCTCGCATCCGTCACCGCGCACGAGGCGTGGAGCACCCTGCGCTTCAACCTGCCCACCGACCTGGCGCCCCTGCTCGCTGAGAAGGGCTCCATCGCGGTTTCTGGCGTGTCCCTGACCGTCACCGCGGTATCTGAGCCCGGCGAAACCCCCGCATGGTTCGAGGTCGGCCTGATTCCCGAAACTCTGAAGGCAACGAACCTCGGCGCCCTGAAGGTCGGCGACAGCGTGAACCTTGAGACCGATGCGCTCGCCAAGTACGTGCAGCGTCTGACCGCGTTCGCAGGCGTGCCCCAGGCTGACTCTGCGCACTCCGGTGAGCAGGTTGCGCCGCGTCGCGCCGACGCCGCAAGCGTCCTCGACAGCGTACAGACCGCGGTGGACGCTATCGCCGCAGGTCGCGCCGTGGTCGTCGTCGACGACGAAGACCGCGAAAACGAAGGCGACATTATCTTCGCCGCCGAGCACGCAACCCCCGAGCTGATGGGCTTCATGATTCGCTACACCTCCGGCGTGGTTTGCGCACCCCTGAGCAACAAGCGTGCCGACGAGATGAACCTGCCGCCCATGGTCACCAACAACGAGGACCCCAAGGGCACCGCCTACACCGTCTCCTGCGATGCGGCATCCGGCGTGAGCACCGGCATTTCCGCGGCGGACCGCGCACGCACCGTGCAGATTCTTGCGGATGCATCCTCCACCCCGGCTGACATCACCCGCCCCGGCCACATCTTCCCGCTGCGCGCCGTTGACGGCGGCGTGGCGGAGCGCCCCGGCCACACCGAAGCCGCAGTGGAGCTCTCCCTCGCGGCGGGTCTGTCCGGCGTGGGCGTTATCGCCGAGGTCGTGCACGACGACGGCTCCATGATGCGTTTCGACGCCCTGCGAGCCTTCGCAACCGAGCACAACCTGCCCATGATTTCTATCGAAGACCTCATCAAGTACGTAGCTAAGGCGTAGGAGAACGCATGAGCGAAACCCCTAACACCCAGGCAACGCCGGGCACTTCCGCATCGGGTACCCCCGCGGCTGTGACCTTGGCAGAGTCGGGCACCCTGGTTGAGCCGGTTGAGGCGCAGGCTGAAGAGCTCAGCGCCGAATCCCTGCGCATCGCCTCCCAGCTCGCTGAAGGCTACCGGGTCAGCCCCCTCGACATGGTGCCCAACCCCAGCCCGCTGCTGGTCGAAAGCACCGAAGAGGTCGCCGTACCCACCCCGCAGGGCCTGTTCGGTTTGCGCGCCTGGCGATTCGCAGACGGCGCCGAGCACATCAGCGCCCGCGCCCTCGACCGTGACGGCACCCCCGTACCCGCCGAGGACGGGGGAGCACCCGCGGTACGCATCCACTCTGAATGCGCCACCGGCGACATTTTCGGTTCCTTCCGATGCGATTGCGGCCCCCAGCTGGAGAACGGCCTGCGCATCCTCAGCCGCACCGGCGGGTACCTCATCTACGTGCGCAACCACGAAGGACGCGGTATCGGACTGGTCAACAAGCTCCGCGCCTACGCGCTGCAGGATGCCGGACTCGACACCCTCGACGCGAACCTGGCGCTCGGCCTGGACGGCGACATGCGCGACTACTCGCAGGCGGCGCTAATCCTGCAGGAACTGGGCGTGAACGAGCTGAGGCTCGTGACCAACAACCCCGCCAAGCAGGAAGCGCTCGAAAGCCTCGGCCTGCAGGTTACCGAAATCATCCCGGACGAAATTCCCGCCCGAGTCGAGAACGCACACTACCTGCAGACCAAGCGTGAGCGTATGCGCCACGTGCTCAAAAGCGCGTAGCGGAACCCCTGCACACTAAACTTTTCAAAAACCCAAACCCACAAGGAGAACACAATGAGCGGCGTAGGCGCAGCAGACACCACCCTCAACCCCGAAGACTACAAAGGCTTCAAGCTCGCAATCGTAGCGGCAAGCTGGCACACCCAGGTCATGGACGGCCTCATCGACGGTGCGCAGCGTGCAGCACGCGACGCCGGCATCGAGCCGACCCTCGTGCGCGTTCCCGGCACCTTCGAACTGCCCGTCGCAGCAACCCGCCTCGCCGAGAAGTTCGACGCAATCGTCGCGCTCGGCGTGGTCATCCGCGGCGGCACCCCCCACTTCGACTACGTCTGCCAGGGCGCAACCAACGGCCTGACCGACGTGTCCGTGCTGACCGGCCGACCCATCGGCTTCGGCGTGCTCACCTGCGACAACGAGCAGCAGGCACTCGACCGTGCAGGCCTGGAAGGTTCCAACGAAGACAAGGGCTACGAGGCGACCGCAGCGGCACTGCAGACCGCAGCAACCCTCAAGCAGTTCAGCAACTAATACGGCTGAACGGTACGCGGCTCAGTTTCACGAAGAGAACTAAACGATCTTCACCGTGGAACTGGGCCGCAGCACCGGTTAAACTGAAACAACCCGCGCACCGGGCATACCGGGCCTTATCAGGCATGATCGGGCGTGATGAATCTGGCAGTATGCGCCAGAGAGACACGCCGGCACATACGGTAAAACCCTCATGCACCGGTAAAACCCAGCGCGGCAGCTAAGGGACACAGCGCACTGACGCGCCCCCAACCCAACACAAGGAGTACAGCAATGCAGGATTTGGGCACCATCACCCCCAGCCTCGAAGAATTCCGCGCCCGCGCAGCCGGCACCCGCGTCATTCCCGTACACATCAAAATCCTCGCCGACTCACTCACCCCCATCGGCATCTACCGATCCCTCGTACTCCAAAACGACCAGGGCGAACCCGTCGAAGCAGCCCACGGCACCTTCCTGCTCGAATCCGCCAAAATCTCCGCAGAAGGCGAATCCGCAGCCTGGGACCGCTACTCCTTCATCGGCGCGTCCTCCCGCTCCACCCTCACCACCGTTGACGGCGCAGTCCACTGGCAGGGCCGCACCCCCGCCGGCGCACCCGTCGACGGCGACCCCGTAGAAGCCATCGCCAAGACCCTGCAGATGCTCTACACCGAACCCGACCCGACCCTGCCGCCGCTCACCTCCGGCCTGGTCGGCTACCTCGGTTGGGACGTCGTGCGCCACTGGGAGCACCTGCCCTACCCGCCCGCAGATGACGTGAACCTGCCTGAATTCGCGCTCAACATGGTCTCCGACATGGCAATCCACGACAACAAGGACGGCACCGTCCTGCTCGTCGCCAACGCCATCAACTTCAACGGCACCAGCGAAAACGTCGACGGCGCCTACGAGGACGCCGTAGCGCGCCTGCACAGCATGCTCCGCCGCCTGCAGCGCGGCGCCGCAGCGACCACCTCCATTCTCTCCGGCGTGGCAGACGTTGACCGCAAGGTCCGTGAAGATGTCACCCTCACCTGGAGCGAACAGGGCTTCAAGGACGCCATCGACCGCTCCAAGAAGAACATTATCGACGGCGACGTCTTCCAGATTGTGCTCTCACGCCGATTCGAAGCCGAAACCAACGCCAAGGCACTCGACGTGTACCGTGTACTGCGCCAGTCCAACCCCTCGCCGTACATGTACCTCTTCAACTTCGAAGACAGCAACGGCACGCCCTTCCACATTGTCGGCTCCTCCCCGGAGGCGCTCGTCACCCTCAAGGACGGCATCGCCAGCACCCACCCCATCGCCGGTTCCCGCCCGCGCGGCGCAACCCGCGAAGAAGACCTCGCGCTCGCCGAGGAACTGCTCGCCGACCAGAAGGAACGCTCCGAACACCTCATGCTCGTCGACCTGGCACGCAACGACCTCTCGCGCATCGCCAAGCCTGGCACCGTGTCCGTCGACCAGTTCATGATCATTGAGCGTTTCAGCCACATCATGCACATTTCCTCCGCCGTCAGCGCCGAACTCGACCCGCAGTTCAGCGCCTACGACGTGCTGCGCGTCGCCTTCCCGGCAGGCACCCTCTCCGGCGCCCCCAAGCCGCGCGCCATGCAGCTCATCGACGAATACGAACCCACCCGCCGCGGCGTCTACGGCGGCGTATGCGGCTACTTTGACTTCGCCGGCAACATGGACATGGCAATCGCCATCCGCACCGCCGTACTCAAGGAAGGCACCGCCTACGTACAGGCAGGCGCGGGCCTCGTCATGGACTCCAACC
This sequence comes from Rothia mucilaginosa, assembly GCA_963539245.1. Classification (GTDB taxonomy): domain Bacteria; phylum Actinomycetota; class Actinomycetes; order Actinomycetales; family Micrococcaceae; genus Rothia; species Rothia mucilaginosa_H. The sequence continues at coordinate 6,140 of CAUTJW010000009.1, read as the reverse complement.
CGGACTCCGAAACCCTCGAAACCGTCAACAAGTCCGCCGCCCCGCTGCGCGCCGTGCTGACCGCCTCCGGCCTGGCACCCCTGGACGCAGACGCAGCCGTCAACGCCACCAAGTAACCCAAGGAGACACCATGAGCACCGTTCTCGACGAGATCATTGTCGGCGTCCGCGAAGACCTCGCCGCCCGCGTACAGCAGGTTCCCCTCGAGGAAATGAAGAAGCGCGCCCTCGCCGCTGCACCCGCCCGCGACGCGCTCGCCTCCCTCCGCTGCGAAGTACCCGGCGGCGGCAACGGCTCGACTGCCCGCATTATCTCTGAGGTGAAGCGCTCCTCACCCTCCAAGGGTGCGCTCGGTGAGATCCCGGACCCCGCCGCGCTCGCCGCACGCTACGAGGCAGGTGGCGCCGCAGCAATCTCGGTACTCACCGAGCAGCGCCGCTTCAACGGCTCCCTCGCAGACCTCGACGCAGTCCGCGCCGCCGTGAACATCCCCGTGCTACGCAAGGACTTCACCGTCGACGAATACCAGATCTGGGAAGCACGCGCACACGGCGCCGACCTGGTCCTGCTCATCGTCGCAGCCCTCGACGAGCAGACCCTGCGCGAATTCCTCGAACTCACCGAATCGCTCGGCATGAACGCCCTCGTCGAAACCCACACCCCCGAAGAAATCGAGGTCGCCCAGCGCATCGGCGCCAAGATCGTCGGCATCAACGTGCGTAACCTCAAGACCCTCGAAGTCAACAACGAACACTACGCCTCCCTCGCAGCGCACCTGCCCAACTCCGTCATCAAGGTCGCCGAATCCGGTGTCGCTAGCATCGAGGACGTACGCGCCTACGCCGGTGCCGGTGCGGATGCGGTACTCATCGGTGAAGCGCTGGTACGCTCCGGCGACCCGGAAGGTACCGTGCGTGAATTCTCCAAAGTGCCTGTGACCCGATAGGGGGTGCTAAGAGAAGGCGGCCGGACAACGCTCGCGGGGGAGTGAGGCTTCCGTGGGCTAGTTGTTTGAGATGGCGTATCGGACAACGCTTGCGGGGGAGTGCCCCCTCTGCGGCGCTGGGGCGCCTTGAGGACGGAGCCCCCGCTTCGCGTGTCCGGTACACCCTCTAGGTCGCCTATCCCTCGGTGAGGTTGATATAGGGGTTGGTAGGTGGTTGCCTTCTCGGGTTAGCTTGCCTGAGTCTGGGGTTCCAGGTTGTTGGCTTGCTCTGCCAGCTCGCCTTTCGTACACATAAAGCCGGTGCCTGCTTCACAGCAGACACCGGCTTTTCACTTGTTATAGAGTGCTTAGCGGCCCGTATAGTCCGCGTCCGCAATATCCTTCGGCCAGCGCGCCTTACGGAACGGCGCCCACGTAAACGCCGCCGCCACCAACAACAAACCACTCATGATGAACGCCGGAACAAAGCCCCACGCATCCGCAATCATGCCAGCCACCAGCGGGCCCAAAATCATACCGAAATCGCTAGCCATCTGATACACCGCCAACACCTGGCCACCACTACGGCGAGTACCAATCACATCAGACACCGCAGCCTGAATCGACGGGCCCATAAACGCCGCACCAATACCCAGGCACGCCGTCAACGACACAAACACCCACGCCACCGGCGCGAAACCCATAAACGTCACCGCAGAACCCGCCAACAGCAGACCCGAAAACGCCATCACACGGCGACCAAAACGATCCGAAAAACGACCCGAGAACGTCTGCGTCAACGCATTACCAAACGAGTTCGTCGCCATCGCCAACGAAGCCAACAGGGTACCCGCCACCGAATTCGACATGTCGCCGCCCGTCGCCAAATACGCCGCCGCCAACGGAATAATCGACGACTGCACACCAAACACCGACCAGCCAATCGCCCAATTCGAAACCAGCGCAGAACGGTAATTCGAGAACTTCAACGCGTCACGAACCGTCATCGCAGGCAGGTCGCTCTTACCCGCAGCGCCGCCGGATGCAGCAGGCTTAGCGCCCTTACCGGATGCGCCAGCAGGGGAAGGCGCCGCCGACGGCAGCACCCCGGTGCCCTTACCCTCAGCCAGTGCCGCCGCCTCCATAATCGCGTCGCGCTCCGCCTCCAGAGCCGCCTGCGACGGCATCAAGAACCACACAATCAGGCCCGCCGCCAGCAGCGAAAAACCATACACAATGAACGGCGCACGCATACCAAACGGCGCCAGCGCGCTCGCAATCACCGGGCCCAGCAAGTTACCCAGCAGGAACGCCGTCGCATAATAGCCCGAAATACGTCCACGCATATGCGCCGGGGACAGGCGTACCAGCAGACCCATCGCAGAGACCGTGAACATGACCGAGCCGATACCCGCCACCGCACGCGAACCCAGCAGCACCCAATAATCCCAGGCGAACGCAATCATAAACGACGTCACCGACACGATCAGCATGCCAATCGTGTACACCGGACGCTCACCCCAGCGGGTAATCAGCTGACCCGCCGACGGCGCAAAAATCAGGCGCGTAATCGCCAATGCAGAAACCACCATCGTCGCCATCGTGACAGTGGCATTAAAGTTCTGCGCATAGTTCGGTAGCACCGGCGCCACCAAACCAAAACCCACCGCAATCATGAACGACGCAGCAATCAGAACCTTCAAACCGGTCGGCACACGGTTCGGGTCAATCGTGCGCGGGTCAAAAACAGGCGGTGTTTTGGCAGGGTTCCTCATGTTCATCCTCGAAATCGTGCGGTGCCGTGCGGCAGCCGCGAGCCCCACCCGCAACTGTCAACCATGTGTTCGGCTAAAAAACTTAACAGTGTCCAGTCTACTCCGCCGACAGCCGGGCATGCGCGTAACCTCGACCAGTCAAACCGCCCAACCCGGTAAGCTAGTAGTGTGAATGAAACGATGATGATAATCTGCGCGATCGTGCTGGGTGTACTGGTTATTGCCGGTGTGCTTTTCGCCGTTCTGCGCCGACCCAAGAAGACCGCGGACCTGCAGTCTTTGCGTCAGGAGGCGGCTAAGGCCTCCGGCGGTTCGGTGGAAGAACCCGAAAGCTCGGTACCTCGCGCTATTGAACTTGATATGCCTGACCCGTCTGCGGGTCGCCTGGTGCGTCTGCGTGCCCGCCTGGCACGCTCCAACAACATGCTCGGCAAGGGTCTGCTGGCTCTGCTTTCTCGCGACCGCATCGACCAGGACGTCTGGGACGAGGTCGAGGAAACCCTGCTGCTTGCCGACCTGGGTTCTGAGCCGACTACCCGCCTGGTGGAGGCGCTGCAGCAGCGCGTGCGCGTTGAGGGTACGAGCAACCCCGCTGCGGTGAAGAAGATGCTCCGCGAGGAGCTCGTGAAGATTGTTCGCCCCGACATGGACCGTGAACTGAAGACTGCCGGCAGTGACGGTAACCCCGGCGTGGTGCTGGTTGTTGGCGTGAACGGCGTGGGTAAGACTACGACCGTCGGTAAGATTGCCCGTGTGATGGTCGCTGACGGTCAGACCCTGCTCCTGGGCGCCGCGGATACGTTCCGTGCGGCCGCCTCTGAGCAGCTGACCACCTGGGGTGACCGCGTGGGCGTGAAGACCGTGCGTTCCGAGAAGGAAGGCGCCGACCCCGCATCCGTCGCGTTTGATGCCGTGAAGGCTGGCAAGGAGCAGGGCGTCGACACCGTGCTCGTGGACACCGCAGGTCGCCTGCAGAACAAGTCCGGTCTGATGGATCAGCTCGGCAAGATCAAGCGCGTTATCGAGAAGGAAGCGCCGGTCACCGAGGTTCTGCTCGTCATTGACGCGACCACCGGCCAGAACGGTATGGTTCAGGCGAAGGTCTTCGGCGATATCGTGGACGTCACCGGTATCGTGCTGACCAAGCTCGACGGCACCGCAAAGGGCGGTATCGTGGTCGCTATCCAGGAGGAGCTCGGCGTTCCCGTCAAGCTCATCGGCCTGGGTGAAGGCCCGGACGACCTGGCGCCGTTCGACCCGGAAGCATTCGTGGACGCGCTGCTGGACTAGCATCCTCATATTCCGCCGAGAAGCCACATGTGTTTCGAGAAGCCACCAAAGACGTGGCTTTTCGAAACACATGTGGCTTTTCGCTTATCTGAAAGGAAAGAACATAGCCTGATTTACCCCGGGGTAAATTGCGAACAAGGGGTCGGCCCCCACATCAGGAATAGTCTGAAGGGGACATATTGGATGGGTGGTCACTGCATTACAAGGCCACCCAGAAGAAAGGCATGATATGAACTTGTCACAATGGTTGAACTCAGCAACGTTGGTCCTGCTGTTGGTGAGCGTAATTATCTTCTTCGTGAGGGCTGCAATATCAGCCGTGGGTGGTGTAACCACATCGATTCGTTATCTGCGAGCCACGACGAAGGGCGAGGAGTACACGCGAGAATCGGACGACGAAGACCGTATCTTAAGTTCCTCCATTTTGGGCGGTCCGGATATTATCATCAACCTCGTGATGGGCGGATTTGTGGCCGCGGCGATGTGGGTGGTCATGCTACAGCAAAGCTCTTCGGTAGAGGCTTTGGTGTGGGTTGCTGACATTTCGGTATTCGCGGTACTACTGCTGGGTTTGACTGCAATGGTGCGTTGTTCCAAGCGTGCACGGGCTAAGGGTAAGAAGATGAAGCCCAACGCCTTACTTGGTCTGATGTATGTGACTTCGTCCGGTACGGCTCTCAGCTCTACGCTGTCGAATGGCCTGCAGATGAGCGAACATTGGTCGATGGCTAATCTGATCCAGGCGGGGCTCTCGGCGGGTTCGACTGACGTGGACTTTGTGAACGGTGTTATGGGTGCATACGGTGTTCCGGGGTTGGTTACTCTGGCTGTGTATACTGTGCTGTTCCTTGTGTGGGGAATGCTTGTTCCGGAAGTTCTGTTGCACTCTGTTTTCCTTGCCGGTAGTGCGCTGGGAGGTCGTGCTGTGATTGTTGGATCAAAGTTGGAAAGTGCGGAGCGTCTTTTCATGGTGAGTATCGCTCTCTATTTGGTGACTCACCTGATATCGAGTGGTTTGTGGGCAAGCTAGTCGCCTCTCTATTCGCTGAGAAGCCACATGTGTTTCGAAAAGCCACATTTTTAGTGGCTTTTCGAAACACATGTGGCTTCTCGCGGTTAAGTTTGGGGCACTCCAGCAGTACGCAGCACCTGCAAGGCCCGCCTCGGACGGTAAATAGCATCCTTAGCAGAAACACGGACGACAGCATACCCCGCGTGGAGCAACCGATCCTGTCGAGTCTTCTCCCGAACCAGGTCCTCTTTGGCGTTGTATTTGACGTTGCCGTCTACCTCCAGAATGACAGGCCTGCCGTGGAGGCTAGTGGTGTGTAGCAGAAAGTCCACTCGATAGGCATGACCTTCGCAGATGATGGTTTCTTGCTGCTTGTATCGGATTCCTTGGTCATCGAGAAGTAACCGCATGCAGGTTTCAGCAACGGATTCTGAGTGTGGGCTGAGCTCATGTCCGACGAGGCGGGCGGTTCGGCACCCGCGGCCAGATGCAGATGAGAGCTCTTTCTTGAGCTCCTCGTAGGTGAGCATATCCGGTTCCCGCGCGAAGCGTTGAAGGGCGCTTTCGGCCAGAACGAGCCCGTCGCGAAAGGGAAGCGTTTTCACGCAGGTGGTGATAGCTGTTAGTGGTGTGACGGTGGGAATCCCTTCGGGCGTGTACACGATGGGGCTGTCCGCGGTGAGGGTGTCTTGGATGCGCTGGATGTTTTCTCTGCGGCCGCCTCCGGCTCCTCGTACTTGAACGTGACGTGGTGGGCTGAGGGAGGAGACGCCCCAGGCGACGGCTGCGCTTTGAGCGGCGAGGATGTTGGCGGGGTATTCGTTGAGGTGCGCGAGGATGCACACGTAGTGCTGGTCGTTGGGGTGTAGGTTGTTCCAGGTTTGGGTGGGGAGAAGGTGCCCTTTTGAGACGCGGGTGAGTTCGCCGCGGTTGAGGGCGTGGCTCAGGGTGATTCGCGTGTGGGTGGCTGAGGTGATGAGTTCGGTGCGGGTGCGTATCATCATTGATAGTTCTTCTCTGGTAAACATGCTTTAATTGCATCAAATGAGAGTATTTATGTTCAAGTGTTACGTTTAGTTATTACGTCGAGAAGCCACATGTGTTTCGAAAAGCCACCAAAAACGTGGCTTCTCGAAAC
>CAUTJW010000008.1:0-108331 GCA_963539245.1 Rothia mucilaginosa | reverse complement strand
TAGCGCGCCGCCCTGTCACGGCGGAGGTCGCGGGTTCAAGTCCCGTCGGGGTCGCTCTGGCCGCGTAAGTTCAGATGATTATTCATCCGAAGACGCGGTCATTGCGTATCTAAAAGTAAATACGCAAGGCTCTGTAGCTCAGTTGGTAGAGCGTACGACTGAAAATCGTAAGGTCACCGGATCGACGCCGGTCGGAGCCACGAAATCCGCCTCCAGGCTTCTACAGTGGGGCGGGTTTTGTTTTTAAAAAACTTTAGGGCTGCAGGTACTGCAACCCGCCGAAAAGGCGGCATCTTAGGAATAAAACCCCGAGGTGCCGCCTTTTTGTATGTAGAAACAACTTTGTATGCAGAAACAACGCCACGCTCACTCTAGAAAGCATCCCGTACCCATGACCGCTCAGAATCCCAGCGCACAGCCTCCCAACGCACAGCCTCCACAGAGCTCACCTCAGATTCTGAGCTCACCCCAAATTCCCTGGGCAAAAAATGTTGCTGTCAGCGCTCAGGCGGGCGGAATCCGCTTCGAGAACATCACCAAGAGCTACCCGAGCCGAACCGGTGAACCCACCACGGTGCTGCAAAACCTGAACCTGCATATTCCCGCCGGGCAGATTACCGTGTTCGTCGGCCCCTCCGGCTGCGGTAAAACCACTAGTCTGCGCATGATTAACCGCATGGTGGAGCCCAATAGCGGCACCATCACCATTGACGGCGTGAACGTGCACGAGAAGAACCCCTATGAGCTGCGCCGCGGCATTGGCTACGTGATGCAGCAGGGCGGGCTCATGCCGCACCGCACCGTCGCGCAGAATATTGCCACCGTACCGCGCCTGCTCGGCGCCTCCCGCAGGCAGGCGCAGGCGCGCGCCCTCGAACTGCTCAACGTGGTCGGTCTGGATTCTTCGTACGCCAAGCGCTACCCCTCCCAGCTTTCGGGCGGTCAGGTGCAGCGTGTTGGTGTGGCGCGTGCTCTCGCCGCCGATGCGCCCGTCCTGCTGATGGACGAGCCGTTCTCCGCGGTGGATCCGGTGGTGCGTACCGACCTGCAGAAAGAGCTGTTGCGCCTACAGGGGGAACTCGCCAAGACGATTGTGTTCGTCACCCACGACATTGATGAGGCGCTTCTGCTCGGCGATACAATCGCCGTCTTCGCGGAGGGCGGCCGCCTCGCACAGTTCGGTACTCCCGAAGAGATTCTCTACAGCCCCGCCGATGATTTTGTGCGCTCCTTTGTGAGCCGCTCCGTTGCCGGTCTGCTGGACGAGCAGACGGTGCGCCAAGCGCGTGCACGCCGACTTGCCACCTCCCGAGAAGCACAGAATGGTGCGGCAGAAGGCGAGAAAAGCGAATGAGTCTTCTAGAAAATAGTGTGATCGCGGCACCACCTCTCGCCGCGCAGTCCCTAGTGGCATCACCCCTCGCAGCAAGCGATATGCACTGGGAGTGGGTCGCCACCAACAGCCAGCGCATCCTCGAGCTGACCCTCAGCCACCTCTACCAGGGCGTCGTGCCCGTCACGATTGGTGCTCTCGTCGCGCTACCGGTCGCCTACTACGCGAGCCGTCGCCGCGACCGCGGTTCCGAACGCCGCATCGGTGCGCGAACCCTCATGCACCTCTCCTCGCTACTGTACACCATCCCCTCAATCGCACTGTTCGTGCTGATGCCGCTCATTCTGGGAACCTCCATTATTTCCCCGCTGAACGTGCTCGTCGCCCTGAGCGTCTACTCCTTCTCGCTCATGGTGCGCTCCGGTGTGGATGCCTTCGACTCCGTACCCGATAGCGTGCACGAATCTGCACGCGCCCTCGGATACACGCCCCGACAGGCGCTGATAGAGCTCTACCTGCCCCTCGCTACGCCCGTCATTATGGCGGGAATCCGCGTGGCAACCGTGGCAAATATTGCGATGGTTTCCGTGGGTGCCCTCATCGGTGTGCCCTCGCTCGGCACGCTCTTCACCGACGGACTCGCGCGCAATATCCCTTCGGAAATCCTGGCTGGCGTAATCCTTAGCCTGCTGCTCGCGTTGGTCCTCGACTTGCTCCTTATCTTTCTGACAAGGGCACTTACGCCCTGGCAGGCGGCTACGGTTGCGAACCGCCGCAGTCCCGAAAGGAAGGCATAACCTGTGAACGTCATAGAACGAACCTTCGCCTACCTCATGGACGGCGCCAACTGGCAGGGAAGCGGCGGAATCCTCGTGCGCCTGCTCGAACACCTGAGCGTTACCGCCCTCGCCACCGTCTGCGCGGCACTCATCATCGTGCCACTTGGCCTCTGGGCTGGACATCACCGACCCTCCGACGGCACTAACCGCCGCCGCAGCAACCTGCTCATGAGCGCCGTAGCCGCCACCCGCGCGCTACCCGCGCTCGGTCTGCTCACCATCCTGGCGCTCTGGCTGGGCGTCTCAACCCTGCCCGCCCTCATCGTGCTCATTATTATTGCGGCGGCACCCCTGCTCGCCGGAGTCCTTGAAGGCCTCGCCGCCGTGCCGGAAGACCTCGTGGACGCAGCCCGCGCCCAGGGCCTCACCGAATGGCAGATTCTGACCCGCCTCGAAATCCCGCTCGCCGCCAACATGATGCTCGGCGGGCTCCGCTCCGCACTCGTGCAGGTCATCGCAACCGCGACCATCGTCGCCTACCTGAGCGGCGGAACCCTCGGCAGGTACCTCTTCGACGGGCTCGCCGTGCGCGACTACCCGCGCATGCTCGTCGCAACCCTGCTCGTAGCGCTTCTCGCTTTCGCCGTGGATGCGCTCATGGGTCTTGCGCAGCGCGCGCTTACCCCCGCTGGGCTCACCATCAACCGGAAGAAGGCATGAACCCGATGAATCAGACGCCTCAAACCTTCACGCGCCGTGCTGTATCTCGCCGCACCGTATCTCGCCGCACTGCCCTAACCGCCGCCGGAGCGCTCGGCATGGCGGGTATTCTCAGCGCCTGCGGGCTCAGCGGCGATAAAGTCTTCAGCGGTGAACACGAAGGAATCATCGTCGGCTCAGCGGCCTTCGCCGAATCCCAAATCCTTGCCGAAATCTACGCCGGAGCTCTCGCCCGGGCGGGATTCAACGCCCGAACCCAGCTGAGCATCGGTGCCCGCGAAGCGTACCTGGGGGCACTCGCCTCCGGTGCGGTGGACGTTATCCCGGACTACTCCGGAAACCTGCTGCTCTACCTGGACCCGAAGGCTACAGCTAGCACTGCACAGGAGATTTTGCAGGCGCTACCCGCCGCCCTCGGCACCCTCACGACCGGCACCTCCGGAACTGAAATTCGCGCCCTCAACGCCTCCGAGGCGGAGGATAAGGACTCGCTTGTCGTTACCGCGCAGACCGCCCAGAAGTACGGTCTGCGAAGCCTTGAAGACCTCGCCTCCCACTGTACGAATCTGAAGCTCGGCGCCGCCCCGGAGTTTGCCGAGCGCGCCTACGGTATCCCGGGTCTGAAAGAGAAGTACGGATGCGTCCCCGCCGAGTTTGTGCCCCTCTCGGACGGTGGTGGCGCGCTGACCGTCAAGGCCCTGCTCGATGACACCGTACAGGTGGTTGACCTCTACTCGACCACCCCCGCGATAGAGCAGAATCAGCTGGTGGTGCTAGAGGATCCGAAGAATATGATTTTGGCTCAGCAGGTGCTGCCCATTATCAATACGTCGCGAGTTCCTGACTCCGCGGCGGAGGTTCTGAACCGTGTATCGGCGAAGCTGACTACCGCCGATTTACGTACTTTGAATGACCGTGTTTCGGGTACTTCTAAGCAGGAGCCCGCGCAGGCGGCGGCTGCCTGGTTGAACGAGCGCGGCTTCTAAGAGTCCGCCTAACAATCCCTATAAATTCCTCTGCAGGAATGGGTATAAACAAAACCGACCTGGGAATATTCTAGAAGTAGAATATTTCCAGGTCGGTTTATACCACCCTCGTCCCACACGTTAGGGGAGAAGCATACAGTAGCTTTTAGCCCTCAATCAGCAACGCCAGAGCCTCGTAGGAGCGCAGGCTCAGCGTCACCGTTTCGGCAGAATCCGCTGCGGCAGAATCCGTTGCAGCGGAATCGACCGCAATGGAATCCACTGCAGAATTCTTGTAATTACACACCAGCACGCGACCGGAACGAACGAACTCAGCCGGAACCTCAACCTCGGTCGGCTCACCGTAGAAGTTCGTCAGCACCAGCAGGCGCTGCGCCGGGCTACCGTCCTCAGAGCCAGCCTCAGCGGGCAACTCACGCAGGTACGCAAACACCCGCTCGTGATCCAGCGCGTAGGGCGCGTACGAACCCACAGAGATGACCGGGTACTGCTTACGCAGGGCAATCAGGTTGCGGTAGTAGGGCAGAATCACGCCGTCGCGCTCCTCATCCTCCACCGAAATACCGGCACCGGTCGCCGCATCACGCACCGGGGCGGGAGCCAGCCATGGCGAAGTGGAACCGAACCCGGCGGTCACCGGATCTGCGGTCCACTGCATCGGCACACGCGAATTATCGCGAGCCTTCGACGCCACAATCTCCAGAGCCTGCTGTTCGCTCAGACCGCGCTCACGCAGCATCGCGTAGGCGTTGTGCGCCTCCACATCCACGTACTGCTCGATCGAGGAGTAGACCGGGTCAATCATGCCGATTTCCTCGCCTTGGTACACGTACGGGGTGCCGCGCAGCAGGTGAATCACGGTCGCCAGCATGGTCGCCGACTCGGCACGGTAACGCTCAACGTCACCAAAACGGTTCAGTGCGCGCGGCTGGTCGTGGTTATTCCAGAACAGCGCATTCCAGCCGCCGCCGGCCTGCATGCCCAGCGCCCAATCGTTCAGAATCTGCTTCAACTCGGCAAAGCGGAACGGGACCTTCGACCACTTCTCACCGTTCTCGTAGTCCACCTTCAGGTGGTGGAAGCTGAACACCATGTCCAGCTCGTGGTTTGCCGGGTTGGAGTAACCCACGCAGTTCTCGATGCTGGTCGAGGACATTTCGCCCACGGTCACGGTGTCGTCATGCTGACCGAAGGAGGCGCGGTTCAGCTGCTGAATGCGGGTGTGCACAATCGGGGTGTCGGTGTATTGTGCCTTGTCCACGGTGCCTTCGGGGGCGTCGAGCAGCTCCTCACCCTTGCCGATGACGTTAATGACGTCGAAACGGAAACCGCGTACACCCTTCTCGTACCAGAAGTTCACGACCTTAAACAGTTCGTCGCGCACAGTCGGGTTGTACCAGTTCACATCCGCCTGGGTGCGGTCGTACAGGTGCATGTAGAACAGGGGAGTGCCGTGCTCATCCGTGTACTCGCCGAAGCGGGACCAGCAGGGGCCGCCGAACTTCGACTCCCAGTTGGTCGGTTCGCGCAGCTGGCCATCCTCGGTGTACTTGCCGGGGCGAATATAGAAATAATCCCAGTACTCGCGCTCACCGGCGAGCGCACGCTGGAACCACTCGTGCTCGGTCGAAATATGGTTGAGGACCATGTCGAACATGACCCCCACTCCGTGCTCGGCGAGGGCGGCAATCATCTCTTCGACGTCCTCCATGGTGCCCAGGTCGGGGTTGATGGCGTAGTAGTCGGAGATGTCGTAGCCGTTGTCGTTCTGCGGGGAGGCGAAGAACGGGTTGAACCACACCATGTCCACGCCCAGGGAGGCAATGTAGGGCACCTTCTCGATGATGCCGCGCAAATCGCCGTAGGTGCCACCGGCCGAGGAGTAGAAGGACTTGGGGTACACCTGGTAGATGACGGAGGACGCGAAATCCTTACCGCCTGCCGGGGTGGTTGCCGGCGTGGTTGCCGGCGTGGTTGCCGGTGTGAGGGTGAGCGATGCGGTGGGTGCCTGTGTCATGGAAACCTTCTGAAATGTGAGCAGGGTTCAGTGCGTATAAATCTGCGTATAAATCAGTGTGTTGGAAGCGAACCGCGCCGGTGCTATGTATGCTGCTACGTGTGCACAGCGAGGCCCGTACGTGGCGGACGCAGCAGCCCGCCGCCTCCCGGTGCGTTCGCCGATTGAATATCGCCGCCCGCAATCTGGGCTCATTCCAGATTAGGGGGCATAATGGGGTGATGTCCCCATCTACCCCAAAGGGGGCAATTCTGCCGCAGATCCGGCACAACCCCGTGGCCTCAACCCTCCCACCGATAGACGGTTGCAGGCTCGTGCGCGTTTCGATGCATGAAACCAAAGTGACCCTGAGCTGAAGAGCGTTGGACGCCGCGCGTAAAATCAGTACTTGCATCACTACGGAAGGTAAAACAATGCCAGAACTGCGTTCACGTACTTCAACTCACGGCCGTAACATGGCTGGTGCCCGCGCCCTGTGGCGTGCTACCGGCATGGGCGATGACGACTTCGGCAAGCCCATTATTGCTATCGCGAACTCCTTCACCCAGTTCGTGCCCGGCCACGTGCACCTGAAGGATATGGGTGAGCTGGTCGCCGGCGCGATTCGTGAGGCTGGCGGCGTCGCCAAGGAATTTAACACCATCGCCGTTGATGACGGTATCGCGATGGGTCACGACGGCATGCTCTACTCGCTGCCTTCCCGCGATCTGATCGCTGACTCGGTCGAGTACATGGTCAACGCGCACCGTGCCGACGCGCTGGTCTGCATTTCTAACTGTGACAAGATCACCCCCGGTATGCTTCTGGCGGCTATGCGCCTGAACATCCCCACTATCTTTGTGTCCGGTGGCCCCATGGAGTCCGGCGAGGGCATTGAGGGCATTGTTGAGCACCGCCTCGACCTGGTGGACGCCATGGTGATGGCTGTTGATGATAGCGTCAGCGACGCTGCGCTCGCCCAGATTGAGAAGAATGCGTGCCCGACCTGCGGTTCGTGCGCGGGTATGTTCACCGCGAACTCCATGAACTGCCTGAATGAGGCGATTGGTCTGGCGCTGCCCGGTAACGGCACCACCCTGGCTACTCAGGTTGCTCGTAAGGAGTTGTTCCTGGATGCTGGCCGCCGCATCGTTGAGCTGGCTAAGCGCTACTACGAGCAGGATGACGAGTCGGTTCTGCCCCGCTCCATTGCGACCAAGGAGGCGTTCGAGAACGCTATGGCGCTGGATGTGGCGATGGGCGGTTCGACCAACACCGTGCTGCACACCCTGGCGATTGCCCATGAGGCGGGCGCTGACTTCACCCTGCAGGATATTGACCGCATTTCGCGTCAGGTTCCCTGCCTGGCGAAGGTCGCCCCGAACTCCACCAAGTACCACATTGAGCACGTGCACCGTGCCGGTGGTATCCCCGCCCTGCTGGGTGAGCTGAACCGTGCCGGCCTGCTGCACAAGAACGTTCATTCTGTTCACGCTGACTCGCTGGACGAGTGGCTGGACGAGTGGGATATCCGCAGCGGCAAGGCGAGCGAGAAGGCGAAGGAACTGTTCCTCGCGGCTCCCGGCGGCGTGCGCACCACTCAGGCGTTCTCCACCGCGAACAAGTACGAGTCCCACGAGACTGACGCTGAGAACGGCTGCATCCGCTCCGTGGAGCACGCGTACACCAAGGACGGCGGTCTGGCGGTCCTGTACGGCAACATTGCTCAGAACGGTGCGATCATCAAGTCCGCTGGTATTGATGAGGAGCTGTTCCACTTCAAGGGTCGCGCGTTCGTGGTCGAGTCGCAGGACGAGGCTGTGTACGAGATCCTGTCGAAGAACGTGAAGGAAGGCGACATTGTCGTCATCCAGTACGAGGGCCCGAAGGGTGGCCCCGGCATGCAGGAAATGCTGTACCCGACCTCCTACCTGAAGGGTCTGGGCCTGGGTAAGAAGTGTGCACTGATTACTGACGGTCGTTTCTCCGGCGGTACGTCCGGTATTTCGATTGGTCACGTCTCCCCGGAGGCTGCTGCTGGCGGCGCGATCGGTCTGGTGCAGACCGGTGACGAGATTGAGATTGACGTGAACAACCGCATCCTGCGTGTGAACGTTTCGGATGAGGAGCTTGCTGCTCGCCGCGAGGCGAAGGGCGCTGCACCGTGGCGTCCGACGAAGCCGCGTGAGCGTCAGGTGTCGAACGCCCTGAAGGTGTACGGCATGCTGGCTGCTTCGGCTGATAAGGGCGGCGTGCGCATCCTGCCCGAGGACGCATAAGCCCCTCACGTATCGTGTGAGAATTTAATACTTGCCCTGATGGGCTGGCGCCCCGTTCCGCAGTTTTTCTGCGGGCGGGGCGCTGTTCTTTGTCCGCGTCTTTGTCCGCGTCTTTGTCTACCGTCGTGGGATACCCGGTGCGGCGTATTGCCTTGTCAGTTGCGGTGCAGTAGGGTGTAAGAAGGTATTTAGGTACCCGCTTCACCGACTCAGCACAACCACTCAAACACAACGCAATTCGCAACCCTCACGAGGACGCACTCATGATTACCCTGCCCGCACGCGCACAGCGTGCCTTTACTCGTCGTGCCCTGACGGCTCTTGCCTGCATTGGCGCGCTCGCTTTGAGTTCTTGCTCTGCTCAGCCGCATGCTGATGATTCTGAAACCGCCCCGATGAAGGTCGCGACTTCCTCGGCGGCCGTTGATGCGAAGACCCTGTTTACGGCGGCGGACGGCTCCTGGAAGCCGAATACTGTGCAGATCTCTGCCGGCCTGGATGCGCCGGCAGCTTTTGATGCTGTAGCAACCCCGACCGCTGAGCCGAGCACGGACGCTGAGTACGAGGCGGCATACGCTACCGCGAGCGGCTCCGCGAACACTATTGATGCGGGCACCCGCTGCGGCGTGACCAGCCTGCTGGGTGGTTCCGCCGGTATTTATGTGTATGACGGTTCGGATTGTGCGAAGGCTCAGGAGGCAGTGCGTCTCTTCAACAGCCGCAAGAACCAGGACGGTTCGGCGAGTGTGGAGTGGTACCAGTGCGCCACGAAGGTGCAGGGCCGCGACTACATTACGGGTGCCTGCTTCACGCAGGGCGGTAGCACTGAGAAGCCTCGTCTGGCGCTGATTCCGGCGCAGACCCGCATGCTCTCGGGTACGCTGACTTTCGCTGAAGCCTATGGTGGCGGCACTTTCGGCCAGGGCGATTCGGCGAAGACTGTTGAGGCGCTGCGTTTTACCAGCCCGGACTCTAAGGTCGCGTGCTCGGTGACCCCGTCGGGTGTGGATTGTCAGGCGCTGGTGGGTGTGCCCCTGGAGGGTTGGGATGCCGCCTCCGGTAAGGCGCAGCAGCGCGTGCACATGGTGCAGGGTCAGGCTCCTGAGGTGAGCCTGGTCGGTCAGACTGCCACCCCGGAGCCGGTGAATACCGAGGGTATTACTGCACTGCCGACCGGTCAGGTGGTGACCGCGTATGGTTACACCTGCAAGTCGGTGAATAGCGGTAAGGTGCATTGCGTGAGCGCGACGAATGGTTTCACGCTTGATTCGGTGGAGGTCGGTTTGGAACGCCGCTAGACCGAGCATAAAGGCGCGCCGCGAGTAGCTGCGCTCGTCTCCAAGGGTGATATACGAAGGTGCCCGGCGCCCCTCACAGAGGGGGTGCCGGGCACCTTCGGTATTTAACGTCGCTTAGCGGAAGTTGACGATGCGAACGTCCAGCTCGGAGGAGAGCAGCGGCTCCCATGCGGCAACAGCCTTCTGGAAGTGCTCGGCGCCCATGTGCTTTTCGAGTAGTTCCTGGGATTCCCATCGCTCGATGAATGCGAAGTCGGTGTCGGAGACGGCACCGAAGTCGTAGCTGACGTTGCCTTCGTCCTGGCGGCTTGCGGTCACGAGCGGTTCGACGGTCTTGAGGAATTCTTCGACGTGCTCGGGCTTGACGGATACTCCGGCGTAAACACCAATCATGGGTCTCTCCTTATGGGGTGGGCGGCGTGAGGCCGCGTTGTATATGACTCTTTTACCGTACACCTTCACCCCCGGTTCGGGGAGGCAATGGTCGTGGTTTTCTTGCGCTGTGGCGGCGGGTGAGAGGATTTTCGGCTGGCCCATTCGCTCACCGTAAAAAAGGCGTTTTATATTTGCGTGCCCCTTTCTTTTCGACCTATAAAAGAATGAGGATGATACACCGCATGAATGGAAGGAGACGCGGTATGGCACGCATGGGGGGTGACACTCATGGGATTTTCACCGGCGCATATCAAACGATGCACCCTGACTTGGGAGGCTCCCGACTATAGCGCCTCGTACCCTGCCGGGTACACGGATCAGGGTGTTGCTGTGATTGCGGTGGCTCAGGAGCATCGTACGGCGCAGGGTTTTTGCTATTCAGCCTTGTCGACGGTGGTTTTTATTTCGAAGCAGGACGGCACCCGCACCGTGGTGAATGAGGAGCCGATGCTTTTCACGCATGTTCATTCCCTCATGGAGTGTTGCGATGAGGTGCATCCTTGCCTGCTGGGTCGTGCCGTGCTCTCGGCGTGGGATGTGGTTCCGGAGCAGTACCGTCAGAACCTGGTGACGATTGCTGCTGACCGCAAGAATTTGAAGCAGCTTTTCCGTGATTGCGACCAGTTGAAGGGGATTATGGAGTACCGCGCCTTTGAGAAGGTGCTGGACCCGTACGATAACCATTCTTTGGGTGAAGTGCATGTGAAGCTTGCTGGCACGCCCGCGTATGAGCGGATGCAGGCTGAGGTCTGCGCGGCACGTACCGCTGTGGATGAGATGGTGGAGGAGGCGCTGACCCCTCGACCGCTGGATCAGCTGCATGACTATAGCGTTTTCACGGATTGTTCGTTCCGTTCGACTCACAATAAGAAGTATCAGCGTGGCGGCCGTATGGGCATTGCCGGCGTGAGTGAGGACGGCTTCTATTTTCATTCCCACTATGATGGCGTGAATATTATGACCGGTGAGCTGTCTGCGATGTTGGCGGCTTATACGGTGTTCCATAGTGGTTCGCGCCGCCTGATTATTCATACGGATTCTTTGGGTGCGTTGACGTTTGTGTTGCGTTTGGCGCATAGCCGTTGGGCTTTTGAAGCGTGGGTTTCTGAGGGCATTCAGGATGAGCGTGTGGTGGCTCAGATGAGTGCTTTGACGGAGGCTATCCGCGAGAAGCGTGTGCTGGTGAAGCATGTTCCGGGCCATACGGGCCACGGTTTGCAGGAGAGCAGCGATTCTGTGTCGAAGATGCATCGCCATTTTCCGGGGCAGATTGTGGATAAGCGTCATCAGAGCGAGTTTAATCAGCGTTGCGAGTCGATTATTACCGCTCTGGCGGGGTGCGCGAAGGCGGTTCGCCTGATGGCTCCCGACTGGGTGCAGATTAAACCCTCTTCAATTCACGCGGGAAACCGTTTATGGCGCTAAACTAGTCCAGGGTAGAAATGAACGCGCGATACATTCGCCGCATACGAGGGTATGCGATGTCGGAGGTGTCGCGTGTTTCTTTTTGCCCTTTTTGCTGTTTCTGCCTGCGCTTGTGTGCGGCTGGCGTGTAGCGCCGCTTTGGCGTGTGGCGCTGCTCTAGCTTGTTGCCTGGTGCATCCTGCGATGGCGCGAGGCATACAAAAGCTCCCCCTGAGTGTTGATTCAATCGAACTCAGGGGGAGCTTTTATCTTGTGCGCCTTAGCGGGTGAAGCTAGTGCGTGAAAAATAGTTTAGAGGAGCGATGACCACAGTCGGCAGAGGTTCTCCGCTATCTTGATGCGGCGCGGGCGCTCCGCCCACTGGGTGTACAGCAGCTCGGTGCAGACCTGCTCGTATTCGGCGCATACTTCATCCAGCATCGCGACCATGCCGCGGTCAATGACGAACGTTGACACTTCCATGTTCAGCGAGAAAGAACGCGGGTCCATATTGGACGAACCAATGAACGCGATTTCGTCATCGACCATCATGAACTTGGAGTGCAACACGGTCGGGCTGGGGTACTGCAAAATACGCACGCCCGCCTGCAACAACTGCTCATAGTAGGAACGCTGCGCCATGTTCGGCAGGAACTGGTCACCCTTCTCACACACAATCACGGTGGTTTCAATACCGGAGTATGCGGCGTTCGTGAGTGCCTGCAGTAGGGTCTCTTCGGGCACGAAGTAGGGCGAGCAGATGGTGATACGCCGCTCGGCATTATAAATCAAGTAGTTAATGAGGCGCAGGTTGTTTTCGGTTTCAAAACCGGGGCCGGAGGGAATAACCTGGGCGCGCATCCCATCCTCGTAGTAGGGGATGGTGGTGTTAATTTCTGCCAGGATCAGCTGGTTCGTTTCGGAGTACCAGTCAGAGACGAAAACGGCGTTGAGCTCTTCAACAATCGGGCCGGTGCAGGAGAAGGTCAGATCCTTCCACTCCAGGCCCTTCTTGATGTTTTCGGGCATGTCGTAGGAGCGGTGAATAGCGTTCTGCGAGCCGGAGAACGCGACGCGTCCGTCCACGACGAGGACCTTGCGGTGGTTACGCAGGTCGGGGCGCTGCCACTTGAGCTTCCACGGCTTGAGGGGCAGCATGAGGCGCCACTGCATACCCGACTCGTTGAGCATTTTCACGAGCATCTTATAGGACGGGTATTTGCGGGAGCCGATATGGTCGATGAGTACGCGCACCTGCACACCGCGTTTGTGGGCGGCGAAGAGGGCGTCCCAGAGGACTGCGCTCGCCTCGTCGTAGGCGGTGATGTAGAACTCGAAGTGCACGTATTCGGTGGCGCGGTCGACTTCTTCCGCCATGGCGACCATCGCCTCGTGGTTGTCGGTGTGGAGGGTGAACTGGTTGCCGCCGACCAGGGGCAGCGAGCCGAGGGTGTAGTTGAGCTGGCTGGCTACCTTGGCGGGGTAGGAGAGGTCGTCGGTGCGGGTGAGGAAGGGCTTGTTCTCGCTGGCTTCGCGGATCATGTCGTTCATGGCGTGTTGGCGTGCGCGGCGGTAGGCAGGTAGGCGCGAGGAGCCGAAGACGAGGAATACGATGAACCCTACGAAGGGGATGAAGAAGATGGCCATGAGCCAGCCCAGTGCAACCACGGGTTTGCGGTTGTAGGGGAGCCAACAGAGGGCTGCGAGTCGGATGAGGATATCGGCGATGCCGAGTGCGAGGCGTAGCCAGTCTGGCAGGAAATCGAGATAGGCGGGGGCAAACAAGTTCATCCCTCTATTATGCCGATGTTTTGTGTGGGGCTGGAGCTTAGCTGGCTATGCTGTGGGCCTTAACGCCAAAAATGCACTTGAGCATTGTGTGCAGTGATGAAATAATTGCAGTTATGCAGAAAAAGGAACAGAGCCTTCGCGAACGCCGCCGCGAACAAACCTGGACGGCAATCCACGAAGCAGCCCTCAAACGCGTCCGCGAACACGGGATGCGCGGAACCACCGTTGAAGAAATCGCCCAGGAGGCGGGCGTCTCCCCGCGTACCTTCTTCAACTACTTCCCCTCTAAAGAGGATGCCGTCCTGGGTCTGCGCGAACCGGTGGTCAGCGAGGAAATCCTCGAAACAGACCGTGCCCACGAGGATGACAACACGATCATTCGTGTCACCCACCTTCTCTGGGAGGTCATTTTCCAGAGCTTCCACTACGCCAAGGGCAAGGACCCCCGAGCTCCCTATCAGGAGTTCCCCGAGTCCGCGAAACGAATGAAGATGCACTACATGAAGTGCGAACAGGTGCTCACCGAGTACCTGAACACCATCGACTGGGTGGCTTTTGATGCTGCTGGTCGCCGCGGCCCCTTCCCGCGCCGAAACCCGGCTGACCCGCTGACCGATCACTTCCGGGAGCGGTCCCGCGCAAAGGTCCAGCTTGCCTCCGCGGTGCTTCGCCAGCTGGAGTTCACCCGCAACATGGAGGACAAAGAGGATATCGCCCGTCATATCCGCCAGACGGTGAAGACCTTCCAGTTCCTGCTTTTTGAGCAGAACCGACCCGCAATCTAGCGGCGGTTCGCTACAGCAAACGACAAAGCCCGCCGGACCCGAATCGGAGGCCCCGAATCGAGGCAATCGAATCGGAGGCAACCGAATCCAGAGCCCGGCGGACACCCACAACAGGCATATACATAACGTAACTAAGGATTAAACGATGAGTACAGAGGAGAAGAGCCTGCCTCAACCGCCAGCCGGTGAGGCTAAGCAGGAAAGTAAAAACCGCATCCGCGCCATGTTCCTGGGCCTGGTCATTGTGATGCTCATGTCCTCGCTGAATCAGACGATTCTGGCGCCGTCGCTGCCCACGATCGTCGGTGAGCTTCACGGCGTGGAGCACATGAGCTGGGTGATTACCATTTTCATCCTGCTGTCGACGATTACGATGCCGGTCTACGGCAAGCTTTCTGACCAGTTCGGACGCAAGCCCTTCCTGATCTTTGCGATTGTCGCTTTCATGGCGGGTTCGATTGTTGGCGCGCTCGCGCAGAACATGAACTGGCTGATTTTTGCTCGCGCCCTGCAGGGCCTGGGCGGTGGTGGCCTGATGATTCTTTCTCAGGCGGTGATTGCTGACGTGATTCCTCCCCGCGACCGAGGCCGCTACATGGGTATTATCGGTGGCGTTTTTGCATTCTCGTCGGTGGCTGGTCCGCTGATTGGTGGCTGGATTACTGAGGGCCCTGGTTGGCGTTGGGCGTTTTGGCTGAACCTGCCGCTGGCTATTATGTCGATTCTTGCGGTGATTTTCTTGCTGCCGCACCGCCCGTTCCGTGAGCGTGAGAAGCACAGCATCGACTACCTTGGTTCGCTGATTCTAATGGCGGGTACGAGCGCGCTCGTGCTTGCTACGATTTGGGGCGGTAACCAGTACGAGTGGACGTCGCCGCAGATTATTGGTCTGCTGATTTTCTCGGTGGTTGCTGCGCTGGTGTTCATCCCGGTGGAGAACCGTGCGGCTGAGCCGGTTATGCCCATGTACCTGTTCAAGAACCGTAACTTCCTGCTGACTCTGGGTGCTTCGCTGGCGCTGGGCGTGGCGATGTTCGGTGCGGTGGAGTACATCCCGACCTATCTGCAGATGGCGCTGGGCGTGAGTGCTACGGTGGCTGGCCTGCTGATGATCCCGATGATGGGTGTCATGCTGGTGGTGTCGATTGTGACGGGCCGCGTGGTGTCGAAGACCGGTCGCTATAAGAGTTACGTGACGACCGGTACCGCGGTTGTGGCGTTGGGCCTGTTCCTGCTGTCGACTGTGACTGTTGAGACTCCGACCTGGCTGTTCTGTATATACCTTGCGGTGATGGGTGCCGGTCTGGGTATGTCTATGCAGTTCTTGACTCTGATTGTTCAGAATGCGTTCCCGGTGAGTGTGGTTGGTACCGCGACGGCGTCGAATAACTTCTTCCGTCAGGTGGGTGCTACTGTGGGTGCCTCGCTGGTGGGTGGTCTGTTTACCTCGCGTCTGACGTCGCTGATTTCTGAGCGTATGCCGCAGCAGGCGCTGCAGTCTTCGGGTAGCCATGCGTCTTCGTCTCTGACTCCTGAGCTGGTGGCGTCTTTGCCGGAGCCGGTGCACGGCATCATTGTGAATGCGTATAACGATGCGCTGATTCCGCTGTTCCTGTACCTGGTGCCGCTGGGCCTGGTGTCTACGCTGCTTCTGTTCTTCATTCGTGAGGATGCGCTGGCGACGACCCTGGAGACTGAGCCGGCTGTTGATATTGCCCGTGCGGCGACCGGTGCGATTCCGGTGATTACTCCGGAGATGGCGGCTAAGGATGCTGAGGCTCTGAAGAGCATGCACGCCTCTGCTCGTGCTCGTATTGATGAGTCGTTGAGCTCGGAGGCTTCGCCTGAGGCGGGTTCTTCGGAGGATGGCGGCTCCTCGCGTTCTTAGAATGAGGGATAACGAAAAGGTGCGCGCCGGAGGCGTTGCCTTCCTATATAAGCGGCGCCCCGGTGCGAGTCGTGTGCTCGTGCCGGGGCGCCGTTTTTGGCTGAGTTGCCTTAAATAGCGCGCTTAAGAGGTGTGCCTTAGTGCTTGGTTTAGGGGTTGGAAGTGTTGGTTTAGTCCCTTAAATAGTGGGTTTACGTGGTGTTTTGCCCCATTAAAGCGCTTATCGAAAAGGTTATTACGTCCCTATGTCGAGAGAATTGTTTCCGATGTAAAATTTTCGTAAAAATTGTTAATCCGCCCCTTTTCCCCGGTATTCCGGGGCATTTTTTTACCCAGCTCCCTTTTAGCTTGCATACAGGCTGTTCTAAGGGGTGAAAGTGCCCAATGTGGGTTTGGTGGAAGTGTTACAGGCTATATAAGATAAAGTACATATGCTCCTAGTGACAGTCATCACGAAGCAGTGCGCTAGGACAGCATGACACACATGCCTTAACACCGACATCTACACAAGGAGGGGAACCGTCCCATGTTTAGGTACATCCTCCAGCGATCGCTGACGTACCTCGTCATGGTCTTTATTACGACCACGATGGGTTACTTTGCAGCGGTTACTGCCCTGAAGCCTGCCCTCTTGGAGCAGGAAAAGGTTCCGAAGCCTAGCCCCGAGCAGGTGAACCGTAACTTCGCATCCCTGGGTCTCGATCCCGAAATGAACCCCTGGGACCGCTACGTTCAGTGGCTGACCAATGTGGTCACCAAGTTCGATTGGGGCCGTAGCCCCAACGGCGCGTACATTAACCAGGAATTTGGCCAGCGCGTGTGGGTTTCTACCCGCCTGCTGCTGGTGGCTACCATTCTCTCGATTGTGATTGGTATTGCCCTGGGTGTGTACTCGGCAGCTCGCCAGTACAAGTTCTCTGACCGTGTTATCACCGGTTACTCCTACCTGGTCTACATCATCCCCGCTCCCGTTGCTTACTTCGTGGTGCAGCAGGGCGCGACCACTATCAACAACATCGCCGTTGCTAATGGTGGAGAGAAGATTTTCTATGTGACCGGTATTTCGACTCCGGGTCTGACCGGATTCTGGGAAATCACCATGGATATGGCGGCGCACTACGTCGTGCCGACCTTCTGTATGACCATCTTCGGTTGGGCTGGTTACCAGATTGCACAGCGTCAGTACCTGCTCGATAACGTGAACGCTGACTTCGTGCGTACCGCTCGTGCTAAGGGCTTGACCCGTAACCAGGCGATTACTCGCCACGCACTGCGCGTCTCCTTCATCCCCGTGGCACAGTCCATCGCGTACCAGATTCCGATGATTTTTGCGGGTGCATTCTTCGCCGAGACCGTCTTTGCATGGCCCGGTATCGGTAAGTGGTCGATTGACTCCATTTCCGCGCAGGACGTGAACGCTGCGACCGTGACCCTCGCGTACGGTTCTGCACTGTTCGCTGTCGGTGCGATCATCGCTGATATCGCTACCACCATCGTCGACCCCCGAGTGAGGATCTCATGAGCCAGGTAACTGCAACTTCCTCCGTACCGGTGGTACAGGAGAACGGTGACTTCAAGGTCATCAACAAGAGCGTTATTATTCTGCGCCGCTTCCTGCGTAACAAGGCTGCAGTCTTCGGTCTGTGCGTGTTCATCGGCATGGGTCTGTTCGGTCTGTTCGGTAAGTACCTGACCAAGTACAAGCCCAACGACATTGACTACATGGCGCTGGGTGAAGGCCCCTCGGCCGAGCACTGGTTCGGTACCACCATCGCGGGTAATGACGTGTTCGCCATGATGTCTGAGGCCGTCTGGACCTCTCTCCAGATTGGTGTGGTCGTCGGTTTGGCCACTGTGTTCATCTCCGCAGTTTACGGTTGTGTGATGGCGTACTTCGGTGGCTGGATTGACAAGATTATGCTGTTCATCCTCGAGACCCTGATCATGGTTCCCTCGCTGCTGATTCTGGCAATTCTGATTAACGGTCAGGTTGGTAAGCAGATTCAGAAGAGCGTCCCCACCTGGGTTCTGCTCTCCGCTGTGCTGATTGCCTTCGGCTGGATGGGTAGCGCCCGTGTTATTCGTGCAATGGCGCAGTCCCTCATCAACCGCGACTTCGTGAAGGCTGCACGCTACATGGGTGTGCACCCCTTCAAGATTGTGATGCGCCACCTGGTTCCGAACATTGGCTCCCTGCTGGTTCTGAACTTCACCAGCGGCATCATGGGCGCTGTGCTCTCTGAGGTCGCTTACTCCTTCATCGGCATCGGTATTAAGTACCCCAACTACTCGCTGGGCTCGCTGATTTCGGATGCTTCGCAGCAGATTAACACCCTGCCGCACATGTTCTGGTTCCCGGTTCTGTTCTTCTTCCTGCTGGTTGGTCCGCTGGCCCTCATGAACGACGGTCTGCGTGACGCATTCGACCCGACTTCGATGTCGGTCGGTAAGATCAAGAAGTCCAAGAAGAACGAGAAGGCAGAGGCACCCGCTGCCGCTGCAAAGGAGGCGAAGAACTAATGAGTACCTCTCCCGTTCTGAGCGTTAAGGACCTCAACGTCCGCTTCAACACTGAGAATGGCGTCGTGCACGCTGTTCGCGGTGTGAACTTTGACCTGTACCCCGGTAAGACCCTGGGTATTGTGGGTGAGTCCGGTTCCGGTAAGTCCGTTGCTTCCATGGCGATCATGGGCCTGCACCCGACCACCGCTGACATCACCGGTTCGGTTAAGTACAACGGCACCGAGCTGCTGGGTCTGAGCGATAAGGAAATGTGCGCATACCGCGGCAAGGAAATCTCTATGATTTTCCAGGATCCGCTGTCCTCGCTGACCCCCGTGTACACCATTGGTGACCAGATTGCTGAGGTGCTCAAGGTCCACAACAAGGGCATGAGCAAGCAGGCTATCAAGGACCGTTCCATCGAACTGATGCGTATGGTGGGTATTCCTTCGCCGGCTGACCGCCTGCGTTCCTTCCCGCACGAGTTCTCCGGTGGTATGCGTCAGCGCATCATGATCGCTATGGCGATTGCGAATGACCCCCGCGTGCTCATCGCCGATGAGCCCACCACCGCACTGGATGTGACCATTCAGGCGCAGGTGTTGGAGGTTATGCAGAAGGCTCAGGAAGAGACCGGCGCAGCGACCATCATGATTACCCACGACCTCGGTGTTGTGGCTGGTATGGCTGACGACATTCTGGTGATGTACGCCGGTAAGCCGGTGGAGATTGCGAAGGCAGAAGACCTGTACAAGCATCCCTCCCACCCGTACACCATCGGTCTGCTGGGTGCGGTCCCGCGTGTGGACCGTTCCGAGAAGGTCTCCCTGGTTCCGATTGAGGGTACCCCTCCGAACCTGATTAACCCGGTGACCGCGTGCTCCTTCCGCCCGCGTTGCCCCATCGCTAAGAGCGGTGGCCAGTGCTGCCAGGACTCCAACGGCGAGCCCGATCTGCAGCTGCTGGAAGGCGTTGGCGAGGGCCACTACTCCTCCTGCACCATCTCTCAGGAGCTGGTCGGTAAGACCGCTGACGAGCTGTACCCGGTTCCGGAGCCCCCGGTATCGAAGTACGACGGTATTCCGCGTGAGGAGCGTGCCCCCGTCCTGGAGGTCCGCAACGTCAAGAAGCACTTCCCGCTCATGAAGGGTGCACTGATTAAGCGCCGCGTGGGCACTGTGAAGGCTGTGAACGGCCTGTCCTTCGATATTCGTGAGGGCGAGTGCTTCTCCATCGTGGGTGAGTCCGGTTGTGGTAAGACCACCACCCTGCTGGAAATTATGGAGTTCAACAAGAACACCGACGGTGAGATTCTGATTAACGGAACCTCCACCAAGGACGGCAAGTCCGCGGGTGAGATTCTTGAGCTGCGTAAGAACCAGCAAATGGTGTTCCAGGACCCCACCGGTGCTCTGGATCCGCGCTTCACCGTTTACGAGGTGCTTGCTGAGCCGCTGGAAAACCAGGGCATGAACAAGGCAGACATCAAGAAGCGCGTTATCGAACTGATGCACATTGTGGGTCTGCAGCCTGACCACGTGAACCGCTTCCCGAACCAGTTCTCTGGCGGTCAGCGTCAGCGTATCGGTATTGCTCGTGCGCTTGCCGTGAACCCCAAGCTCGTGGTTCTGGATGAGCCGGTGTCCGCACTGGACGTGTCCGTCCAGGCTGGTGTGATCAACCTGCTGGAGGAGCTGCGTGCAAACCTGGGCCTGAGCTACCTGATGGTTGCTCACGACCTCGCGGTGATTCGCCACGCATCCGACCGCGTTGCAGTGATGTACCTGGGTCGTATTGTTGAGATTGGTGACGTCGACCAGGTGTTCGACAACCCGATCCACCCGTACACCCGTGCACTGCTCTCGGCGATTCCGGTTCCGGATCCCGAGGTTGAGGCAAAGCGCCACCGCATTATGCTTGAGGGTGACCTGCCCACTCCGGTGAACGCGCCTAAGGGCTGTGGCTTCTCGAGCCGCTGCCCGGTCTTCAAGCTCCTGCCTGAGGACAAGAAGCGTCGTTGCCTGGAGGAGATGCCGGAGCTGACCCACGTTGAGGGTGAGGATCACGGTTATGCTTGCTACTTCCCGGAGGCTGAGGCCGCTACGGTGTAGCTCTAGAGTCGGCTGAATAAGTCGCATGTGTGCCGAGGGGCGAATATTCGTTGAATATTCGCCCCTCGGGTTTTTTAATGCCCGGTACTGGTGAGGCGCGTGCAGCTTGAGATTGTCACCTGGTGAGACGGCGGGAGCCTCAGAATGTGGCGCTTGGCACTGAAACCAGCAAGAAAACAGGAAAAACTGCACTGACTAGGCGTAACCTTTCTCACCATTCAAGATATGAATATTTATAGGCGAGCTTCTATACCGCGGGTAAGCCATAATTAAGCCTGTGGGTGCGCCGCTAGGGGCGTGCCTCAAGGAACACATTCATAGACCGGCACTAATTCATCGCTCACCGCACCCTAATTGCGGCGCATGAGCAGGGAACCCTTGACGCTTTCCTGCAGGATTATTGAGGGTCAAACGTATAAGAGGACACTCTCATGGAGAAGAATTTCATCCTGAACCGTCGTACCGTTCTCGGTGGCGCTGCAGCACTGGGTACCGTGGGCGTACTGGCTGCGTGCGGCTCGTCCAAGGACTCCAAGGCAACCACCAAGGGTGCAACCGTGGGCACCGATGCCAAGGAGCTTTATGACCTTGCTGAGGCCGCTGTTTCTGAGCTGAAGGATGGCGGCACTCTGCGCCTGGCTATTCCGGGTATTGGTCCGGACTTCAACCTTTTCAGCGCGGATGGCAACTCCCTGTACACCCAGACCGCTATGAGCCCCGTGGCTTACGCAGGCCTGTGGCAGGGTGACCCCCTGGGTAAGCGCACTCTGGCTCCCGAGTTTGCGAAGAGCTTCGATGTCGCCGAAGAAAACGGTCTGCCCGTCGTCTCCATTGAGCTGAACCCCCAGGCTAAGTTCAACGATGGTACCCCCATCGACTACAAGGCTCTGCAGGCTACCTGGAACATCCTC
The DNA here is from genome assembly GCA_963539245.1 of Rothia mucilaginosa. Classification (GTDB taxonomy): domain Bacteria; phylum Actinomycetota; class Actinomycetes; order Actinomycetales; family Micrococcaceae; genus Rothia; species Rothia mucilaginosa_H. Next base: position 87,113 of record CAUTJW010000008.1, on the reverse strand, counting down.
AAGAGCACCGATGGTGACTACAAGGTCGGAAGCAGCGGCATCTACAGCAGCATTGCTTCCGTGGAGCGCGACGGTGATGACTTCAAGGTGAAGGTAACCTTCTCCGCACCTTACTACCCGCTGAATACCCTCTTCGCTGGCATTGTGCACCCGGCTCTGCTGGACAAGGAACTCTTCAACACTGGTTTCGTTGACAAGCCGCACCCCGAGTACTGGGTTGGCCCCTTCACCATTGCTGAAGGTGGTTGGAACTCGACCGAGAAGACCCTGACCCTGACCCGCAACGACAAGTGGTGGGGCGAGAAGCCCGTTCTGGAGCGCATTGTCTTCCGTCAGATGGATCCCGCTGCTGAGCGCGCGGCATTCAAGAACGATGAGCTTGATGCGATTGGTGCTACCACCGCTTCCGCATACAAGGAGCTCAAGGACGTTGCTAACATCGAGATCCGCCGAGGCTCTCGCCTGTTCTCCGGTGGCGTGACCATGAACCCCGCCCGCATGCAGGATGTTGCTCTGCGCCGCGCTGTGGTTACTGGTCTGAACCGTGAGGCTCTCGCCAAGGTTCGTTTCCAGGGCCTGGATTACGAAGAGAAGCTTCCCAACTCGATGATTCACATGCCCTTCAACGAGTACTACCAGGACACCTACCCGACCCCGAACAACGATGCTGCTGCTGCATCCAAGATTCTGGAAGATGCAGGCTACACCAAGAACGGTGAGTTCTACGAGAAGGACGGCAAGCAGGCTGCCTTCAAGTTCTCCATCTTCGGTGAGGATCCCACCTCCAAGGCTGTCGGTCAGACCCTGGTTCAGCAGCTGAAGTCCGTAGGTATTAATGCTGAGCTCGACTCCCGTGCTGTTAGCGAGTTTAACAAGACCATGGCCTCCAAGGACTACGACGCAACCTCCTCCGGTTTCGCTCCGAGCTCCCCGGATGCTACCGAGGCTACCGAGCAGTTCTACATGCGCCGTAAGCCTGAGGAAGCTGGTTCCGATGAGATCAATGAGATGATCGCAAAGATGAAGCTCATTGCTGACGACAAGGAACGCAACCAGGCTTGCAATGAGATCGAGAAGAAGCACCTGGCTGAGTTCGCAGTGCTGATTCCGCTCATGAACGGCCCCGAGTACAAGTTCGTGAAGAAGGGTCTGCGCAACTACGGCGTGTCCCTCTTCCAGGGCACCGGCATTCACTGGGAGAAGGTTGGTTGGGCTAAGTAAGTCCTCATCCCTTCACCTCCTAGGTGAATAGCCTAGAGCTATTGAAAGTGTCCACCCGGATTATCCGGGTGGACACTTTTTGCATTTCTGGAGGGGGCTTTGGGTGCTTTTGTGTACCTATGTGGGGGAGTGATGGTATAGCTATCCGGCAAAATCCGAAAAATTCGCGCAAAAACAGGGTATTCATAGTATGAATATCCAAAAGACACGATAAATATTAAGAAATATTGTAAAAATGCTTGGTTTTCGATCCTGGGGCGCGCTACAGTGGAGTCATACAAAGTTATGCAGTGCTCTGCATAAATAATCAACACTTCGGGGATACGGGATACACCCGCCCACGCAAGACAGAAGGAAACCACTCCCATGACCGCCCACACCGCATACACCGCGAGTAGCCACGAAGCGACCAAGAACAGCTTCAGCCGCCGCGCCCTCATTGGCGGCACCGCGGCTCTGGGAGCTGTAGGTCTGCTCAGCGCCTGCGGCAACGGCAGCGCAAGCTCTGAAAAGACCAAGGCCGCCGGCGCCGGTGCCAATATCGAAGACCTCTACAACATCAACGCTCAGGATGTGAACAGCCTGAAGAAGGGCGGCACCCTGCGCCTGCCCGCCGGATCCATCGGTCCGAACTTTAATTTCTACACCCAGAGCGGTAACACCAGCGATAACGTCAACGTTATGAGCACCATCAGCCAGGCCGGCATGTGGAACCTCGACTTTGACGGCACTTACAAGCTGAACACCGACTTTGCTGTCTCCTTCGAGCACAGCAAGAAGGGCGACAAGGTTCAGGTTGCCGTCAAGCTCAACCCCAAGGCTGTCTTCAACGATGGCACCCCCATTACCTACAAGGCGCTCCAGTCCACCTGGAACATCTTCAAGAGCCTGGATAACGGCTACAACATTGTCTCCAGCGGCATCTACGAATTCGTCGAATCCGTAGAAAAGGGCGAAGACGACTACAGTGCAATCGTCACCTTCTCCAAGCCCTTCTATCCGCTGCAGAGCCTCTTCTCTGAGATTCTGCACCCCGCACTGGAAGACGTCGAGCTCTTCAACAACGGCTTCGTGGATGCGCCCCACCCCGAGTACTGGGCTGGCCCCTTCACCCTGGCGGATAAGGGCTGGGACTCCACCGCGAAGACCTTCAGCGTTGTACCCAACGACAAGTGGTGGGGCACCAAGCCCCTGCTGGACAAGATTGTCTTTACCCAGATGGAATCCAGCGCTGCACGTGCCGCGTTCAAGAACGATGAAATTGACGCTATCGGTGCAAGCACCTCCTCCACCTATGCCGAGGTGAAGAACATTGCGGGTACCGAACTGCGTAAGGGCACCCGCCTCTACGCCGGCGGCCTGGATATTAACCCCCGCCGCGTCAAGGATGCTGCCCTGCGTAAGGCAATCTTCGTCGGCACCAACCGTGAAGCACTCGCAAAGATTCAGTTCCAGGGTCTGCCCTACGAGGAAGCTATCCCCGGTTCGATGATTCACATGCCCTTCTCGCCCTACTACCAGGATTCTTACCCGACCCCGAATAACAGTGTCTCGGAGGCACAGAAGATTCTGGAGGCCGCCGGCTACACCAAGAACGGCGACTACTACGAGAAGGACGGCACGAAGGCTGGCTGTGCAGTGGTGGTCTTCGGTGATGACCCGACCAACAAGGGTAAGGCTCAGACCTTCACTCAGCAGATGAAGGATGTCGGCATTGAGATCCGGATCGATCAGCACTCCGATAGTGAGTTCGCCACCATTTTGGGCAACTGGGACTACGATATTTCCTTCAGCGGCTACTCGGTCTCTGCTGATGCGACCGAGGGTACCAAGCAGTTCTACTACTCCGAGAACAACGAAGGTATCGGCAGCAAGGAAATCGATGCCCTCATTGACGCCATGACCCTCATTGAAGACGACAAGGAACGTAACCTTGCCTGCAACGAGATTGAGAAGAAGCACATGGCTGAGTTCGCCTTCTTGAGCACCATTACGAACGGTCCGGACTTCGTGATGGTCAAGAAGAACCTGGCTAACTACGGTCCGCGCCTGTATAAGTCGATGGACTGGACTGCTGTGGGCTGGATGAACTCCTAAACGGCTCTGACCTATGAGCGGGTCGAATGCGTATGCGCGCGTTCGGCCCGCTTTGCTGTGTCTGTTAGCTATTTGGGAGGCGGGGGAGGGGTGTTGCGCGAAGGGTGGTGGGGTTGTGCCGACATGGATTTAGGCCCGCTGCATTAGGGTCGGGCGTAATAATTGAGAAATATTTATCGTGTTGCGCACCTGTAGTGATGTGTGTGGTGTACACTACTAAAAATATTAAATGTGGCTTAGAACATAGCTGTAAGTCACATTATTTTGCATGGCTTGACCTGCCCGCCCATCACCCCAGATGGCAGGCGCTCCTGTAGACAGAAACCCCGCCTCCAGAGCATGCGAGCCACCCACTCTACACTGCAAACACTGCATCAGCGCAGTCCACACCCACAAGGAGCCCATCATGAGCCCTCACCCCATCCCCTCCCTCTCCGGATTCAACCCGATCATGAGCCGCCGCGTACTGTTCGGCGGCGCAACCGCCGTCGCTGCTGCCGGCGTACTGAGCGCTTGTGGCTCCTCGTCCTCCAAGACCGAGCACAAGGCAAGCGAAACCCCGTTCTATGAAATCAACGAGCAGGATACCTCGAAGCTCAAGCAGGGCGGTACCCTGAACCTGAGCACCTACTCCCTGGGCCCGGACTTCAACCGCTTCTCCCAGAACGGCTCGAGCACCTCCGTCTCCGAAACCATGGGCGTTATCGCCGGTGCCGGCATCTGGCGCAGCACCTACAAGGGCGAAGACGAGCTCGACCCCAACTACTGCCTCGGCTTCGAAGCTAAGGAAGTAGACGGCAAGATCACCGCAGAGGTTCGCCTGAACCCCAAGGCAGTCTTCAACGACGGCACCCCCATCGACATCGACGCCCTCAAGGCAACCTGGCAGATCCAGCGTGACCCCGACGGTGAATACAAGATTGCCGCAGCGGGTATCTACGAATTCATCGAAAGCGTTGAAGCTATCGATGGCGACCGCTACCACGCACGCGTTGTTTTCAAGACTGCGCACAACCCCGTCAAGGGTCTGCTCTTTGGTGGAATCCTGCACCCGGCGATGCTCGACGTAAACCTCTTCAACGAAGGCTTCGTCGACAACCCCCACCCCGAGCTCGGTTGCGGCCCCTTCACTCTGGCACCCAACGGCTGGAACTCTTCCGAGAAGACCTTCACCGCAGTCCCCAACGACAAGTGGTGGGGTGAGAAGCCCAAGCTGGACCGCATCGTCGTGCGTGAAATGGCAGACGCCGCAGCACGCGCCGCGTACAAGAACGGCGAGCTTGACGTCGTGGAATCACGTACCCTCAGCGCCTACAACGAGATGAAGGACGTTGCGAACTCTGAAATTCGCCGCGGTCGCCGCCTCTTCGCCGGCGGCATGAACCTGAACGCAGAGCACATCACCGATGTTGCTGTACGTAAGGCAATCTTCCTGGGCATCGACCGTGGTGCTCTGGCAAAGATTCGCTTCCAGGGTCTGCCCTACGAAGAAGAAGTTCCCGGCTCGATGCTTCTGTTGGGTTCCTCTCCGCACTACCATGACAACTACCCGGCACGTAACCCGGAGGAAGCACGCAAGGTCCTGGAGAAGGCAGGCTACACCAAGTCTGGCGACTTCTACGCGAAGGACGGCAAGACCATCACCTTGAAGCTGACCACCTTCGGTGATGACGCCACCACCAAGGGCCAGGCACAGACCTTCATCCAGAGCATGAAGGAAATCGGCATTAACTTCGAGCTCGATTCGCGTGCACAGTCCGAATTCTCGAAGGTTGTTGGTAACCGCGAGTACGACGTAAGCATTTCGGGCTTCGGCGTGGGCTCCGAGCCGACCAGTGCAGCCGAGTACTTCTACCACTCTAAGAACTGGAACGGCGTCGGCACCCCCGAAATCGACGCTATGGTCGACGAGATGGTCACCATTCTCGACGACGCTAAGCGCGCCGAGAAGTGCAACGAAATTGAGAAGAAGCACATGAGCGAGGTTTGCCTCTTCATCCCGTTCCTCAATGGTCCGGACTTCAAGGCATGCCGCCCGAAGCTCGCTAACTACGGTGCGTTCCTCTTCAAGAGCCTCGACTGGTCTACGGTCGGCTGGATGGCGTAAGCCGCAGTTTTAAGCTCCCCGCCCCTATACGTTTTCGCAGTGTCGTATAGGGGTGGGGGGCTTTTTCTTTTGGAGGGTTCAAGGCGCTTTAGCTGCCCATCGATGTGCTTTTAACGTGTAATGATTCTCAAAGCATCGGATGTGACGCGCTCGCGCGCCAATGCGACATAATATTTCATTTTTTAGTTTTCACACGCGGCTTCCGCGCAATGATGCGGGTTTAGATGCCGAACCCGTGATTTTTAGACAGTGTATAGTTCTTCCAGAGTCTGGACTGTGGTCTGCGTCGCTTCTTTTGGGGGTATACTGTGTTTCAACCACAAACAATGTGGGGGCTCTCACAAAGGTGATGGGCGGGAGCTTCGGCGCTCCCGAAAAATCGGCGCACAACACGGTGCGCTTATCAAATAGCACCTGAGCCCTCCGGCATGAGGAGAACACATGACTCATCTACGTATTAATCGCCGTACCCTGCTGACCGGCACCGTTGCCCTGGGTACCGTCGGCCTGCTTGCTGCCTGCGGCGGCGGCTCGGACAAGAAGATTAGCGGCAAGGCCGCATCAAGCACCGAGGAAATCGTCAAGAACCTCGAAATTAACAAGCAGGACCGCTCCTCCCTCAAGCAGGGTGGCGAGTTCCGTGCTAGTGTCTCCGCAATCGGCCCGAACTTCAACATTCTGACCCAGAGCGGCTACACCACCGAGAATCTCACCGCTTTCGGTGGCGCCTGCAACATCCCCTCCGCTATCGGCTTCACCTCCCTGAGCCCCGCTGGCGAATACAGCCTCAATGGCGACTACGTCAGCGACTACAAGGCTGAGACTGTTGACGGCGTTCAGACCATTACCTTCAAGCTCAACTCTAAGGCTGTCTTCAATGACGGCACCCCGGTTGACATTGAGGCAATCCGCGCCGCGTGGACTGTCTACCGCAGCCCCGATGATGGCTACAATGTTATCGCCGCTCCCTTCTGGCAGCAGGTAGCATCCATTGACCCCGTGGATGGCGACAAGACTCGCGTCAAGATCGTGATGACCAAGCCGATCTACCCCGCGGAGACCCTCGGCCTGCTCGGTGTGCACCCCGCACTGACCGACAAGGAGCTCTTCAACAACGGCTTCGTGAACAAGCCTATGGATCAGTACTGGTCCGGCCCCTTCAAAATCGGCGAGTGGAACTCTTCGGCTAAGACCCTCACCCTCGTACCCAACGACAAGTGGTGGGGCGAGAAGCCGCTGCTGGATCGCATTATCTGGCGCGAAATGGGCGACGAAGCAGAGCGTGCAGCGTTCAAGAATGGCGAGCTGGACAGCATCGGCTTTGCTGGCCTGGCAACCTACAACGCTGTCAAGGGTCAGCCCGGTGTTCAGATTCGCTCCGGCCAGAGCGTTGGCGTGATTAACCTGCAGTTCAACCCGACCCGCGTGACCGACACCGCCCTGCGCCGTGCAGTCTTCGCCGCGGTTGACCGCTCCCAGCTGGCTAAGGTCAAGTTCGGCCAGATCAACTGGGAAGAGCCCCTGACCGGCTCCCTGATTGCTATGCCCTTCCAGAAGGGCTACCAGGACGCTATGCCCTCTAACCCCGGTGCCGAGGCTGCGGCAAAGATTCTGGAGGCAGCAGGCTACTCCAAGAATGGCGACTACTACGCCAAGGACGGCAAGACTGCAGGCTTCTCCATCACCTACTTCGGTTCGGATGCAACCTCCCTGGCTCAGTTCCAGAACCTTGAGCAGCAGCTCAAGGCAGCGGGTATTAAGCTCGAGCAGGACAACCAGCCGCAGTCCCAGTTCAACTCCGTGATGGGCTCCAAGCAGTACGACTGCGCTTTCTCCGGTTGGGGTATTGGTGCTGACCCCGCAGACAGTGTTCAGTACTTCTACACCAGCGAAATCAACGAGGGTGTAGGCGATCCCGAGCTGGATAAGTTCATCGCGTCCATTTACGAGAAGGAATCCCACGAGGAGCAGCTGAAGATGGCTGCTGAGGCTGAGAAGCAGCACATGGAGAAGGTTGCTATTTACTTCCCCTACGCTAACGGCCCCAGCTACGCAGCTGTGAAGGAGAAGCTGGCTAACTACGGCCCTTCCCTCTTCGCAACCAGCTACACCGACCCCAAGCGCTGGGTCAATGTGGGTTGGCAGAACTAAAGCCACAGGTTAATTTTCTGGATTCCTATTCGGTGGTTTCTGAATTTTTGGAGGCGCCGGCATAAGGCTCCGGAAGGGTAAAGTCCCGCGGTATTCCGCCTTAGAGGCGGGGTGCCGCGGGGCTTTTCTGTGTTTTTGACGGGTGTTTTTGTAGCGGGGTGGTTTCGGGAATTAACTGAAATATTTTCCCTGAAACGGTGAACTGGGTCATAGTGGGTGGGAAATGTGTGTATACTATTGCCAATGCAAAATGTGCCTGCTGTCACAAAGGTGTGCGGGTTGTGTTCCCCCGCGTACAGCAAAGCAGCATCCCACCTAACTGAGGAAAACTAATGACCACTTTCACCCTCAACCGTCGTACCCTGCTCACCGGCACCGTTGCCCTGGGCACCGTCGGCCTGCTCGCAGCCTGCGGCGGCAACTCCTCCAAGAACGAGAGCAACGCTCTCTCCGCCGGTGACGACCTGTCCAAGGCAGTTTCCTACAACGAGAAGGACCGCTCCACCCTCAAGGACGGCGGCGAGCTGCGCCTGAGCGCAGACGGCATCGGCCCGAACTTCAACATCCTCAACACCAACGGCTACACCGCAGGTAACCTGAACATTCAGGCGGCAATTAACTCCGCATTCACCGGCGGCTACTACGCTGACTTCCGCGGCGAAGGCCACATGAACGAGGACTACGTCACCGAATACAAGGCGCAGACCGTTGACGGCGTGCAGACCGTCACCTTCAAGATCAACCCGAAGGCAGTCTTCAATGACGGCACTCCCATCGACGTGAACGCCGTCAAGAGCTACCAGACCATCTACACTGCCGCGGCATCCGGTTCGGACTACCAGATCACCCCCTCGCCCATCTGGGAGCAGGTCGCAAGCGTCGAGGCAGTGGACGGCGATACCCGCCACGTGAAGGTCACGATGTCCAAGCCCTGGTACCCCATCGAAGGTAGCTTCACCTCCTTCCTGCACCCGGCATTCGTCGACGTCGCATTCTTCAACGACGGCATGAACGGCAAGCCCCTGGACAAGTACTGGGCAGGACCCTTCAAGGTCAGCGAATGGGATGCCTCCGGCAAGGTCCTCACCGTTGTCCGCAACGAGAAGTGGTGGGGCACCAAGCCTCTGCTCGAGCGCATCACCTGGCGTGAAATGAGCTCCCAGGCAGAGCAGGCAGCATTCAAGAACAACGAAATCGACTACGCTGACGCAAGCACCCTCAGCTCCTACAACGAGCTCTCCACCGTCGCCAACGTCGACATCCGCAAGGGTAGCGCACTGGCCGTGGGCAACTACGAAATCAACCCCGAAAAGATGCCCCTGCCCGTACGCCGCGCATTCGTTGCAGCCCTGAACCGTGACCAGCTGCTCAAGCTGCGCTACGAGAAGCTCGGCTGGAAGGAAAACCTGCCCGGCTCCATGTGCATGCTGCCCATGCAGGAAGGCTACCAGGACAACTACCCGACCAAGCTCGGCAAGGACGTAGCCATCAAGATCCTCGAAGATGCAGGCTACACCAAGAACGGCGACTACTACGAGAAGGACGGCGTTAAGGCTTCCTACCCGGTGACCACCTTCGGTACCGACCCGGTCGTCAGCTCCACCGCACAGTTCCTCACCCAGCAGATGAAGGAAATCGGTATCGAGCTGAGTATCGACAACCACGGTGCATCCGAAATGGCAAGCATCATCTCCGCGAAGAACTTCACCATCAAGAGCGGCGGTTACGGCATCACCACCTCCCCGGTGGATGCAGCGAACTACTTCTACATCTCCGAGACCAACAACGGTCACGGTAAGGAACTGGACTCGCTGGCAGCAACCATGATGTCCACCGAGGACCCGAAGGAACAGCTCAAGATCATGAACGAGCTGGAGAAGCGCCACCTGGACGAGGTCGCAATCTACGTCCCGACCAACAACGGTCCCAACTTCAAGGCATGCCGTAAGGGTCTGGCGAACTACGGCCCCATGCTCTTCGGTCTGCCCTACTACAACCCGAACGTATGGATCAACGTCGGTTGGGAAAAGTAAAAATCTTAAGCGCTGAGCACAGCTCACACGCCCTATAAGGGCAAAAGCGCTACTGCGGCGTGTTACAAAAGGATTAAAACCTTCTGTAGCACGCCGCTTTTCCATGCCCTAGAGAGCAGCAAGGATATACTTAAAAACAAATGTGGGCATTCTGCCCACCCCGGCAGAGACTGTCCTCCCGCCGGGTTGGAGCGCTGACTACGCACCGTTCGCGTACTGCCTCCACAACACTGCGAATACTCTAGGAGAAATTCCATGAAGAGCATGTCTGTCTCTCGCCGTACCCTCCTGACCGGCACCGTTGCCCTCGGCACCGTTGGTCTGCTGGCTGCCTGCGGCAGCTCGAAGGAAAAGGTTGGCGGTAGCGCCGCTAACAATGCTGAAGATATTCTGAAGAACCTTCAGGTCAACAAGCAGGACCGTTCCTCCCTCAAGCAGGGCGGCACCCTGACCCTCGCGGCTACCGCCCTGGGCCCGAACTTCAACCTGCAGACCCAGAGCGGCTACACCTCCAGCAACCTGGACGCACTGGCACCCTGCAACATCCCCGCAGTCATGGGTTTCTACACCATGAGCCCCGACGGTGAAGGCACCCTCAACCCCGAGTTCTGCACCGAGCACAAGACCGAGACCGTCGATGGCGTGCAGACCGCGACCTTCAAGATCAACCCCAAGGCTGCCTTCAATGACGGCACCCCCATGGACGTGAACGCTGTTCGCGCCGTGTGGAAGGTCTACCGCGCAACCACCGACAACCCCTACCACATCACCGACAACACCATGTGGCAGCAGGTTGAGAGCATCGAGGCTGTGGACGGCGACAACTTCCACGTCAAGGTCACCATGAAGGCTCCGTATTACCCCTCCGAAGGTCTGTGCGCCTTCGCAATCCACCCCGCACTGGAAGACGTCAACCTCTTCAACGAAGGCTTCGTTGACAAGCCCCTCGACCAGTACTGGGCAGGTCCCTTCAAGGTTGGCGAGTGGAACTCCTCCCAGAAGGTTCTCACCCTGGTCAAGAACGACAAGTGGTGGGGCGAGAAGCCGGTGCTGGACCGCATCATCTGGCGTCAGATGGACTCCGAAGCAATCCGTGCAAGCTTCAAGAACGGCGAACTGGATGCCTTCACCTTTGTGGGTGCAACCAGCTACAACGCTGTGAAGGGCCAGGCAGGCACTGAGATTCGCCAGAGCCAGAACACCAACGTTAACATCATTCAGCTGAACCCCAAGCGCATCGAGGACCTGGCACTGCGCCGCGCAATCCTTGCTTCTGTGGACCGCGAGCAGATCGCTAAGGCATACTTCTCGCAGCTCGGCTGGACCGAGCCGCTGCCCGGCTCCATCATCGCAATGCCGTTCCAGAAGGGTTACCAGAACAACTACGCTGGTGACACCGGTGCACAGGCAGCTGGCAAGATTCTGGAGGCCGCAGGCTACTCCAAGTCCGGCGACTACTACGCTAAGAACGGCAAGGTTGCTGGCTTCGCCCTGACCTCCTTCGGTTCCGAGGCTGTCTACCAGGCGGTCTACCAGATTCTGGAGCAGCAGCTGAAGTCCGCAGGTATCCGCCTGAGCGCTGACAACCAGCCGCAGTCGAACTCCAACTCCGTGCTCGGCCAGAAGAGCTACGAAGCAATCTTCACCGGTTGGGGCGTTCTGCCCGACCTGGCTTCCTCGGCACCCTACTTCTTCACCACCGAGGTGTTCGGAGTCGGTGACCCCGAAGTTGATAAGCTCATCGAGAAGCTGCAGAACACCGAGAAGGAGGACGAGCGCATCAAGATCGCTAACGAGGCGGAGAAGCTCTACTACGAGAAGGTCGCAGTGTACCTGCCCTACGCAAACGGCCCGATGTACGCCGCTGTGAAGGCAAAGGTCGCGAACTACGGTCCGTCCCTGTTCAAGCAGAGCTACACCAGCGCTGACTACTGGGTCAACGTTGGCTGGCAGGAATAGAGTAGGCGAAAGTAATACCGCTTTCGGTAATGCTTTAGCCGTCCTATAGGACTCGAAATCCCGGGTACTCTCATACGAGAGTGCCCGGGATTTTGCTGTGTCCTCTAAGTTTCTGCGCCCTCTAAGGTTCTGTGTCCTCTAAAGGATATGTAATTACAAAAACGAAGGGGGGAGGGGAACGCCGCCCTAACCGGCTGCTACCACTCGCCCATGTACAGGGCGCGCTCCTGCAGATACCTCAGCAGGTTCGGGTTCTGCCGCAGGTAGAAGATGCGGTAAATGCCGCCTCCAGCGACGATAAAAGCCAGCGGGAAACCCAAAATCACGAGCACACGGCTCATATTGGCGGACAAATCAAAAGGATCACCGCTGGTCGCCACCAACACAATCCACAGAGAATAGCCCACGCAGGCCAGCACAGTACCCCACATGCCGCGCACCAGCCAACTCACCAGAGTCACCGCAATGACCCACGCCAGAGCCAAGGTGAACTGGTGCCGCTCCGCCTGAGCCCAAGGGAGCGCCCCCACATAAATAATTGCGGGGATGCCCAGGTACCCGGGGATATTCAGCGAAGCAAGAATGTTCACGCAAAAATAGCCCAAGAAAATAGCGCTCAACGACGAGGACAGGAACAGGTGCAGGGGAATCATGCCGTCGCCGCTATAGGCTGCGGTGGGGCCCGCGTACACAGTTTCAAACATGAGGGTCAGCGGAGTCATCATGTATTCGATCCAGACGACCAGCGCAAAGGCACCGAAAATACCGAGAGTTTGCATGAGCGCAATCAACCGTGAACGCGCATCGTGAGGAATCGTGAAGCTCTGGCCCTTCGCCTTGACGCCGCAGAGGTGAACGACAGCCACCATTGCCGCGATGCACAGTACCCAGAGCAAGAGGATCCCCGGCAGTTCAGGAAGACCCCCATAAGCCCCCGTAGCGGGGTCACCCCACGCTCCGGGGAGCAGTGTAATGGCGTGGGCTCCTTCGGGGAGGTGGGTGGAGGAAGCAAGCCGGTGCGGCTCGTAGATAACCCACCACAGAAGGCACGCTGGAATCAGCGCGGAGAGCTTACGCAGTAGAACCGGGAACGGCGCGGACTCGTAGACGAGCGCCTCAAGATTGAGCCGGCGCATCAGCCGCCGAACAGGAGAAAGAGCGCGTAACTCTTCTTGCTGCTCTTCCCACACCCCGGTATCCCACATCCTAGTATCAGAAGACATCATCCTAGCATCAGAGGACATCATCGTACTCCCTATCACTTGAGAACTTCCTTGTTGAGCTTATTATCACATTAGCAGAAATACCCCCCGGCTAGTGGATACGCCCAAGCAAACCCTGCCCAAAGAATCACTGCCCAATGTACCAGCGCCCAAAGAAACAGCGCATAAGGAAGCAGTGCATAAGGGAGAAACAGGGCATAAGGAAAGGGGCCCCACCACAATGGTGGGGCCCCTTAGAGCCTTAGAAAGTGAACTACTTAGTGGTTACCTTCAGGACAGTGCTCAGGTTCTGGTGAGCAACGCCCGGCAGACCCTTAACCTCAGCGAACTTGCGGGTGTTGGTCACGATAACCGGGGTGATCAGCGGGTAACCCGCCTCCTTGATAACCTCAGGATCGAACTCAATCAGAGCGTCGCCAGCAGCAACAACGTCGCCCTTAGCAACCTTCACGCTGAAGCCCTTACCATCCAGGTTCACGGTATCCAGACCAACGTGAATCAGTAGCTCAATACCGTTCTCCAGCTTCAGACCAACAGCGTGGCCCGAGGGGTAGGTTGCAGCAACCTTACCGGCAGCGGGAGCAACCACAGTGGTACCGGTCGGCTCAATAGCCACACCCTCGCCCAGCTTGCCTGCAGCGAAAATCGGGTCCGGAACATCAGACAGAGCAACAGCAGTACCCTCAATCGGGGAGTGCAGCTCAATGACCTCACCAGCGGAAGCAGCGGGTGCAGCAGCCTCAGCAGCAACAGCGGTGGTCGCAGTAGCGGCAGCAGCCGGAGCAGCCTTAGCAGCAACAGCCTCAGCCTTGGGAGCGGACTCCTCAGCAGCCTCAGCCGCGCGCTGAGCAGCATGCTTCACAGCATCAGCCTTCGACTCGTAACCGAACAGCAGAATACCGGTCATAGCGCCGAAGAACGCAATAGCCAGACCAATCACGTACAGGTGAGAAGGCTGCATCGCCGGAATCGACAGCAGCGAAGTGAACGCGAACGCGTAGGACTTAACGCCCAGGAAGGAAATGGTAGCGCCACCAATAACAGCGGGAACCAGAATAATCGGAATCACGCGCTTGTAACGCAGCACAACACCGTACAGGGACGGCTCAGAAATACCACCGAGCAGACCGGACATCGACGCACCAACAGCGGTCTGGCGCAGCTCGCGGTCGTGCTTAGCCTTAATAGCCACACCGGTCACAACACCGAACACAGCGAAGTTGTAAGCACCCATCGGGGACTGAATGAAGTCAGTACCCATGGTCTGCAGGTTGTTAATCATGACAGCGTTCAGCGGCCAGTGCAGACCCAGCGGAACCATGAACAGGTACAGGCCAGCAATCAGAGCACCAACCAGAGCCGGAGCCTGGTCGTTAACCATCTTCAGGAAGTCAGAGATGCCCATAGCAACACCGATACCGATGGGGCCAACCAGGAACGCGGTCACCGGAACCAGAACGATGACCGAAATCATCGGCACGAACACCATCTGCAGCATCGAAGGAATAACCTTCTTCAGGAAGCGCTCAAACGGAGCCAGCAGAGCAACAGCCAGCAGCGGGGGGAAGACCTGGCCGGTGTAGCTGAATGCGTACAGCGGCAGATCCAGACCGAAGAACGGAACATTCAGAATCTTGGTGGCGGGGTCAGCCAGAGCGGTCAGATCGGTGAAGGTACCGGTCATCAGCGCAGCGGGGATAGCCGCACCAACCCACATGTTCGCGCCCAGACGCTTAGCAGCGGTAGCGCCCAGCATGATGGGCATGAAGTTCAGAACCGACAGCGAAGCAGCCTTCAGGATGTACCAGAAAGCGAACTGCTGCATCCACTGGGTGTTCAGCGCCTTAGCTGCCTCCGGGTCAGCCACACGAGCACCGTTAATGATGTCGATGTTCACGCTCTGACCGGTCAAGTCAGTGTACTGGCCGAAGAAGCCCAGCTGCTGCAGGAACACAATCAGGGTCAGAATCATCGAGGTACCCAGAAGCGCCCACAGCAGAGGACGGAAGGAGTCAGACAGAACGTCGAAGACGTTGGTAAGCCAGCCGGACTTCTTACCCTCAGCCTCAACCTTGGTGTCACCCTCAGCGTGTCCGGACATAGAAGGCAGAGCGTTGATCTCGTTGTACACAGCCTCAACGCGCTCGCCCAGAACAACCTGAGTCTGGCCGGACTGCTCAATCACAGAGAGAACGCCGGGCAGAGCCTCAATCTTCTTGTTCTGCACTGCATCGTTAGACACAGGAGTGACACGAAGGCGGGTTGCACAGTGAGTAATGTGCGCGATGTTCTCGGGGCCACCCAGGCCGTCAAGAATCTTCTCGCCAAGTTCGCGGTTATTCACGATACTTCCTTAGATATGCGGTCAATGTCTACTAAACGTTGCTACAGGAGGCTGCGCTCGCTGAGGAAAACCCAGAAGCGGGTAACACCCCAGAAAACACAAAAGACCCGAGTCTCTCGACCACCGGAAGCACTACACTCGTGCCCACTATGGAGCTTCGGTACAGCAAATAGAGGGGATTCTCGGCAGGTACATACTGCCGTCCCATACGGTGTTGAGTAACTCAGGTCTTGCCTGCCAAACCAGTAACAACCCTGAAGAAGGTTTCCCTTCTCAAATAGTTCCCTGTAACTCTAAGGGTTTTCCCAGGTTAAGAGCAAGGTGGGAACAGGAGGCTATCAGAAGCTGTTAAAAGTTTCACTCAAGTGATAGCTGAGACACGCTCTCGGCACCGCTTACGAGAGCCTCCCGGTAGGACTTCGGCGTACCCCGGTACGCTCCGACACACCCTGAAACACCCCGACACGCACCGGACGGGGACGCCTTCCGACGACGCGAAAGGGCCCCGCATCCACAGGATACGGGGCCCACACGCTACCGAAGCAGCTACCCTCCGACTAACTACTTAGCCGGGAAGAAATTCAGCGGAGCAACCTCCAGCTCAGGGTAATGACGCTTCTGCCAGCGGCGGTTACGATGCGCATTCACCTCAATCAGCGCGGCACCCAGAGCACCGGCACCCAGAGCCGTCCACAGCAGGTGCGGAAGCACAGTAACGAACTGGTGGTACTCCACCAGAACCGGCACGAACAGCGCCGCGAAGAACACCGCCAACAACGCACCAAACAGCAGAACACGAGCACGGTTGAACGGACGAGCCACCGCAGCCAAGTTCCACAGACCCATCATCACCAAAGTAATGAACGAAGCCGTCTGAATCTGACGGATATCCTCAACACCCATGCCGCGAGCCGTGAACGTCACCGCCAACAGCATCGCAACCACAATAATCGAGTTCGGAACCGTGTAATTCAGCACGCGGCGCAAGAAACCCGGCACGTAACGGCGCGAATTCGGCAACAGAGTCAACGCGAAGGACGACGCACCCACAATCAAGAAGTCCGCAGTCGAGTACTGACGCGGCAAGAACGGGAAGGTCAAACCAAAAATACTGAATAGAACACCCAGAAGAATCGCGAAACCAGTCTTCGTCAAGAACAGGTTCGCCACCATCTCAATGTTCGTAATGACCTGACGGCCCTGCTCCAGCGCAGCCGGCAGAGACGAGAACTTACCATCCAACAGCACCAGGCGAGAAACAGCCTTCGTCGCCGGAGCGGCGTTACCCATCGCAATACCCAAGCTTGCATGCTTGAGCGCCAAAGCATCGTTAATGCCGTCACCGGTCATCGCCACCACATGGCCGCGCTCCTTCAGAGCAATCACCATGTTCTTCTTCTGCTCGGGCGACACACGACCGAAAATATTGTGAGTAGCCGCAGCCTCAGCAAGCTCCGGACCGTCCTCAGGCAGAGTCGAAGCGTCAACCGCGCCCGCAGAAGTATCCATACCCGCAGTCTTCGCAGCCGCAGCCACAGTGAACGGGTTATCACCCGAGAAGACCTTCAAAGTCACGCCCTGACGGTGGAAATACTCCACAATCTGAGGCGCATCCGCACGCACATTCTCACGGAAAATCACGAACAGAACCGGGGTAGCATCCGACGGGATCTTCTGAATCGGTTCATCCTTCTCATTGCGAACCACCGCAGAAGCATGCGCCAAAACCATCGTGCGCAGACCCAGCGCCGCCAGTTCAGCGGCACGCTCACGCTCGGCGGTACCCTTGGCGAGAAGCGCCTCCGGAGCGCCCAGAAGCCACGCGCCCGAATCCTTAAACTCAATCGCGCTAAAACGCAGAGCCGAGGAGAACGGCACAATACCGCTCACCGACGCCGAGGAGTTATCCGGGAAACCACCGGTCAGAGCCGCAGCGGTCGGGTTCGCGTTCTCATCGTGACCAAACCACGCCAGCGCCTCATTCCAGCCGGCAGGTAGAGAAGCACGCCAAGAAGCGTGCACGGCAGAGTCAGCATCCGGGCCCTCAGCCTCAGCAACGGTGTCCAGCGGGCGTACCGAATCAAAAATCACGCCGCCCTCAGTCAGGGTGCCGGTCTTATCGAAGCAGACCACATCCACACGAGCCAGAACCTCAACCGCAGGCTGCTCCTGCACCAGGATGTTGTGCTTACGACCCAGCGCCACAGCCGCCGCCGCAAACGCCAGGGTAGTCATCAGCGCCAGACCCTGCGGAATCATCGAAGCAACCGAGGACACCACAGCAATAGAAACCTGCTCCCACAGGTGGTTCTGCTGCACGGTCTCCAGGCCACCAGCCGCCTGAATCTGACCCCACGACACCACAGGAATAATGACCGCAAGACCCACCGTAATCCAGCGGACCACACGGTTCAGCGCATCACGCAGCTCAGACTGAATACGCGAGAACTGGCGCGCCTCATCAGAAATCTTGCTTGCACGAGAATTCGCACCCACATGAGACAGCAGGACGCGGCCGGTACCACCCAGCACACTCGACGCCGACAGCACCATATCGCCGGGGCGCTTAGCAATCGGGTCGTTCTCACCGGTCAGCAAGGACTCATCCAGCTCCAAAGAATCGGAGGTGAGCACAACAGCGTCCGCAGGAACCTGATCGCCTCGCTTGAGGATGACAACGTCACCCTCAACCAGCTGCTCCATCGGAACCTCAACGCTCTTACCGTCACGCACGGCAGTAGCGGGGGAACGATCCAGCAGGGAGATGCGGTCCAGCTCAAGCTTCGCCTTGTACTCCTGCACAAAACCAATCACCACGTTAGCGATAACAGCCCCCAGGAATAGCAGATCAGCCCAACGCTGGTACATAATCACCACAGCGCCACAGGCACCCAACACAAAGTTGAAGACCGTGAACAGGTGCGCACGCATAATGCTCCACAGCGTGCGAGAAGACTTATTGTTCTGGGTATTGACCCTACCCTCAGCAGTCAGGCGAGCGACATCATCGCTGCTCAAACCGTGCTGGGCAATATCGAAAGATCCGCTATGCGGTGTTTCAGAATATTCGGGAATGTAGCCGGCAACGGCAGACGTCGCCGTTTTCTGCTGAGGATCCATGCAGGGGTCTCTTTCTCGAATGGATGGAATGCTGAACTGAATAGAGTTCAGTATTGCGGACACTACCTTTCAGTGTATCCGTGCAGAAGGGGATAAAGATAATCTCCGCCCTGGAATGAGCCGATATTTCAGTCATTCCAGAGCGGAGATTTAATATATGCGAATACTGGCATATTTTGAGGTGGAAAGTGTATGTGGGACAGTACGCTAACGCCCCATAGAATCAGCACGCTAGCAGAGTTAGCGCTCCGGCAGAATCAGCGCTCGGGCAGAATCAACAAACGATTCGTCACCGGATGCCTCAACACCTCAATCGGATGCTGATACACCTCAGACAACAACTCCGCCGAACACACCTGCTCAGGGGCGCCCGAAGCAACCACCTCGCCACCACGCAACAACACCATACGGTCAGAATACGCAGCCGCCACATCCAGATCATGAAGCACCGTCAACACCGCAGCACCCTCAGCAGCCAACTCGCGGCTCACCCGCAACGTCTGCTCCTGATGCGTAATGTCCAGCGCCGCAGTCGGCTCATCCAAAAGAATCAGCGGAGTCTGCTGAGCAAACACACGCGCCAAATGCGCACGACCACTCTCACCACCGGACAGAGTCGTAATATCGCGATCCGACAAATGAGTCACCGACGTACGCTCCATCATCGAAGCAACCACGGCGTCATCCTCTTCAGCGCGCTCCGTGCCCTTCCACGGGGTGCGGCCCATCTGAACCACCTCGTGCACCGTATACGAAAACGCCACATTCAACTTCTGCAACAGCATCGCACGCTGACGCGCCATCTGACGGGCAGGAATCGAACCCAGAGGGGTGCCATCCAACAGAATCTCACCGCTACTGGGCGCAATATCACCAGCAATCACACCCAATAGAGTCGACTTACCGGCACCGTTGGGACCAATCAGCGACACAACCTCGCCCGCAGCAACAGACAGAGACACATCATTCAAAATCTGACGCCCACCAGCGTTAAAACACACACCGGACAGGCTCAACAACTCACTCACGAAGCACCTCCGCCCTGACCCAGGGAACGACGCAACAACACGAAGAACGTCGGGCCGCCCACCAAAGCCGTAAAAATACCAATCGGCAAATCAGCAAAAGGTACCAGCGTACGCGCACCCAAATCAGACAGCGCAATCAACAGGGCGCCACCCAATGCTGAAGCCGGCAACAACACACGATTCGACGGACCCAAAATCATGCGCAACAGGTGAGGAATAATCAGACCAATAAACGCGATAATGCCCGCATACGCCACCGCAGCACCCGTCAACAAAGCCGTCGCCGCAATAGACACCGCACGCAGACGCTCCACGTTCACGCCCGAATGCTGCGCCGCACGCTCACCCAACGCCAGAACATCCAGCGAAGAAGCCATCACAAAACACGCCACCAAGCCGATCAGAATAACCGGCCACACGCTCGCCACAGCCTTCCATGTGGAACCGTTCAGCGAACCCATCTGCCAGAACACAATCTGATCGCGGCTCGTCGTATCAGCAATAAACATGAGGAACGCAATAATCGCATTCGCCACCGCGGTCACCGCAATACCCGTCAAAATCATCGACAGGACCTTCGCACGACCCGAAGAACGCGACAGGAAATACACCAGCGCGGTAGCCGCCAACGCACCCACAAACGCGAATGCAGGAGTCGTGAAAATACCGAAGAACTGCAGGTTCAACACAATCGACAAACACGCGCCAACCGCCGCACCCGAGGAAACACCAATCACGCCCGGCTCAGCCAACGGGTTACCAAACACCGACTGCATCACCGCACCGGAAGTACCCAAAGCGGCACCCACCAGCACGCCCAACAGCACACGCGGGAAACGGATATTCCACAGAGTGCTATCCGCCAGCTGCATCGCCGGGTTCTCCGGCGCAAGACCCAGGCGGCGGCCCACAGAAGCAATCACCTGATCAGTCGGGATATAGTACTGACCCAAACCCGCAGACAGCACCATCACAACGCACAGTGCCACCGCCAAAAACGTAAACGTCAGACCGGCACGACGCCGACGCGAAGCACGATAATCCCGCGCACCCGCTGCACTTTTCACGGCAGCCACTACTGGCCCCCCGCAGGAGTCGAGTACGCAGCCTTAGCCAGCGACAAAAGCACCGCCGGAGTATTCGGGCCATAGGACAGAATCTGGCCGTCACCCATATCGATAATGCGCTTATTCTTGCCGGCATTCGTCTCACCCACACCCGGGCGAGCCAAGAAACCGTCCAAACCACCGGTGGACTTAATGCCGCCGCTCATGGTCAGAATGACGTCCGGGTTCAGCTTCACCAGTGCCTCACTGGTTGCCGGAATAATATTCGTCGCGTTCTGCTCAGACGCCACATCCTTGCCGCCAATAGCCTGAATCAAATCATCGGCGCCCGAACCCTTACCGAGCACAAAGAACACGCCAGCAGTACCGCGCACGTACAGGAACGCGAACGACACCTGCTGCTCACCCTTCGGGGCAACATCCTTGAGCACCTGCAGGGCATAATCCAGGTCCTTCTGCACGCGGGCAGCAACCTGCTCGCCCGCCTCCGGAACACCCAGCGCCTGCGCAACAGCCTTGAGCTGCGGAATGATCTTATCCATACGACGCTCATGATCGAATGCCACGACGGTCACACCCGCTGCGCGCAGCTGATCCACAATCTCAATCGGGCCGTTGCTCTTATCCCACAGCACCAGGTCCGGGGAGGTCGCCAGAATCGCCTCAGCGTTCAGGTCGTGACCGTTCTGGGTCACCAGCGGCAGATGAGCCAGCGACTGCTCGGTTGAGGAGGTGACACGACCGACCAGGCGGCCGCCCAGACCCAGCGCAATCATCTGCTGAGCCAGGGTGCCGTACAGGTCCAGCGCCAGCACACGGTCAGCGGACTTAACGGTCACCTCGGTGCCGTTGAAATCCTTGAACGTCACCGGGAAAGCCGGAGTGGGGGTATCGACCATCGGCTGAATTTCGGGGGTATCCGCGGCGCTGTTGGGGCCGCGCAGAGCCTTCTGATTAGGGGCAATAGAAGAACGCAGCTGATCCGCCAGGTTCTCCAAAACGGTGCGGGTGCTCTGCTCATCCACCACAGCCTGCGAAGTACTTGAAGAAGTAGCCGGGTTCTGAGTACCCACACCGCAAGAGCTCAGCAGGAACGCGGAAGTGATGGAGAACGCCGCATACTTCATTGCATCGCGGCGGTTCAGGGCAGAAGAGGAAAGGGAAGAAAACATCGTAGTCTCGTAGAAAAAAGGGGAGCTAGAAAAACTGGAGTAGGCGCCGGGGCAAAACCTGGCACCTGAAGCGGGGGCGCAGTGAAAATCTGCACCCCCGCACGGACCGTGTCGGCTCACCGGTGAACCTCATAGTTGAGTCTCACGGGCGAACCGACAGTGTGGGCATCCTCGTGAGGCGCCGTTATGCCTTCTTGCGGCGGCGAGTGTACACGACGGTACCCGCACCGGCTGCAACAGCGATGAAACCTGCAACCAGGGTGCCCTCAACACCGGACGCACCGGTGGAAGCCAGAGGCTTGCCGGTGACCGGGTCGCAACCCTCACCCTCGTAGACGGTCTCGGTCACGGTCTTGGTGGTGGTCTTCGCGCCGTTGATCGCCGCGGAGAAGCTCAGCGGAGCCATGTCCTTACCGGCCTCGTAGAAGCCAGCGAACGCCTTCGCGCCCTCAGCGGTCAGGGTGGTTGCCGCACCGTTGACGCTCACAGCGTCAGCGGAGCTCTGCAGGCCCGAAAGGTCCACCTTCAGCAGCGCCACCTCACCGTAGTTAGTTGCCTTGCCGGAGGGGTCATTGCTGGTCATGGTCGCGTAGAGAGTACCGGAATTGCCGTTAATCTCAAGGCGCGGGTTCGCAATGGTGGTGTCCAGAATGCCGTGGTGACCGGTGAAGCGAACCGAACCGCTGAAGGAGATAGAACCCTTACCATTCTTGAAGGTGCCGGTGCCGTTAGACCAGTTGAACGCATCCGAAGAGTAGGAGGTGCCGTTCAGCTCCCAGCTACCGTTCGCGATGCCGCCGCGCACGTAGTTGCGGAAGGAATCACGCACGCCCCAGCCAAGGTTTGCGCTCTTAATGGTGCCGTCGGATGCGCTCTGCTCCTGCACCTCGCGGGTGCGGGTGACGGGTACGCAGACCGGCTGTGCCGGGTTGTTGCTGACAGAACCGTTCGAGGAAGAACCGCCGTTAGAAACGCTGCCGGAGGTGCCTGCCGAACCGTTAGAACCGGAGCCGTTAGCGCCGGAGTTACCGGAGGAGTTCGAGGAGCTGTTATCGGAGGAGCCGTTCTCAGAACCCTTGTTATCGGAGGACTTGTTCTCAGAGACGCGGGGAACCTCAACGGTGTTCTCTGCGGTCTGCTCGCTGAGCTTTACGGAGAAGCTCAGCGGCGCCATGGCGTTATCGGCACCGCGGTACTGGCCGGCGAAGAGCACGTTGGAACCTTCAGCGGTGAGCGCGACTGCCGCGTTCTGCGCCGAGAAAACGCCGTCCTTCACGCTCGCGCCGGAGAGGTCCACCTCGGCGATAGCCAGGCCGGTCTTAGAAACGGACTTGCCGTCGCGGGTCAGCGCGTCAACGTCAGCGACCAGGGTGCCCTTGCCGTTGACGACGACCAGGCGCATGTTCTTGATGGTGCTCTTGAGCTGACCGTTGTGGCCGGTGAACTCTGCGGTGCCCGCGAAGTTGATCTGACCGGTCTTGGTCTCGGGGTTGTACACGCCGGATGCCTGAGTGTACTTGAAGCCGCCAGCCGCGGTCTTCTCCATGCCCTCAACGTTCACGGAGCCGTGCGCGAAGCCGGTCAGGTACTTCAGGAAGGACTCGCGGATATCCCAGCTGAGGGTGCCGGACTCGACAACGTTGCCGGTGACCTTTTCTTCACGCTTGGGCTCGGTGGTTGCGGCGGGGGAGGAGGGTGCCGCGGAGGTGGGGGCTGCGCTCGGCGCTGCAGAAGTGGGCTCTGCGGGCTTGGGGTCTGTGGGCTTGGGTGCCTCGCTGGTCGGTGCGGAGGAAGGCTCTGCGGTCGGCGCAGCACTCGGCTCGGCGCTGGGTTCAGTGCTGGGCTCAGGGCTCGGCGCGGGTGCTTCCTTGGTCACGATGGTTGCGGAGAAGCTGAGCGCATCCAGCTCCTGACCTGCCTTGTAGAAGCCCGCGAAGGCGCCGGTTGCCTCTTCGGAAAGCTTGACGCGGGTGCCATTTTCCTCGTCAACGCTGGGCAGGGTGATGGTGTTACCCTCAACCTTCAGACCGGAGGCGTTGAAAGTGCCAATGGTCATGTTCTTGGTCTCGACCAGGTCATTCGGGGTGGTGTTGCCGTTGTAGGGGCGCGACTGAACGTTGGCGCGCACGGTGCCCACGCCGTCCTTAATGGTGACGGAGAGGTCGGAGATGATGACTTCCAGCAGGCCGTGGTGTGCGGTGTAGTGAATCGAGGAGCCGGTGAAGGTGACGGAGTATTCGCCGTTGGCTACGGTGCCTTCGGCGGAGGTGAAGTGGTAGGAGCCGTCTTCGTTGGTGGTGACGCCGGTCAGTTTCTGGGAGCCCTGGGAGAAGGGACCGTTGATGTAGGAGCGGAAGGACTTCTTCAGGCCCCAGTTGACGGTGACGTCCTGCAGGCTCTGCTCTGAGGCTGCGGTTACCTCACCGGCGCTGATGTGGGAGTTGGTTTCAGCTGCGAAGGCCGCGGGTACGCCAGCGACGCCGCTGAGACCGATGGTTGCTGAAGCCAAGAACGCCCAAGTGCGCTTGGTGAGAGAGGGGGTAGACATTCGGTGTCTCCTTGAATTTTGTGATTGTGGTGTTCGTATCAAGTCTAGCCCTATTAGCCTACGTTTGTGTAACTTAATGCCTAGGGTGACTTGTGCATGAGGTATACCTTAGCAAAAGTTTTTGAAAACTATTGCCAAAACCGGTTTTTGGTGACAATATGTCATTATCAGGTTTTGGTGACATCATGTCACTAAAACATTTATTGTTCACCCACAACCCACTTTAGGAACTCACAATGACCGTGACCGCCCCCGAAACCACCCAGGAACGCTTCTCCGCACGCCTGAA
Source organism: Rothia mucilaginosa (assembly GCA_963539245.1). Taxonomy (GTDB): domain Bacteria; phylum Actinomycetota; class Actinomycetes; order Actinomycetales; family Micrococcaceae; genus Rothia; species Rothia mucilaginosa_H. The sequence continues at coordinate 62,754 of CAUTJW010000008.1, read as the reverse complement.
GGAAAGCACCAAGCACGTCCACGACAACGCCGAACACTCCACCTTCATGGAAGACCTCATGGGCGGTTCCCTCAACACCGAGGCATACCTGCGCCTCATCAACCAGTACGTGCACATCTACGAAGCACTCGAAGCAGTCTCCGCACACTACCGCGCAGAACCCAACCCCATCACCGAACCTTTCACCCACCCCGGCCTCGACCGCGCAGAATACATCCGCGCAGACATCCGCGCACTCGGCCAGGACGGCGACATCGACGCGCCCCTGCCCGCAACCGCAGAATACGTAGAGCGCATCCGCGCCACCATCAACTCCCCCGAACGCTACCTCGCACACCACTACCTGCGCTACCTTGGTGATCTCTCCGGTGGCCAGGCAGTCGCAGCGCTGGTCAGCCGCCACTACGGCATCCCCGCCGAAGCACTGAGCATGTACCGCTTCACCGAACTGCCCAAGCCCAAGGTCTTCAAGGACGGCTACCGCGAACTGCTCGACAACGCACCCATGACCGACGAACAGCGCGAAGCACTCATCGACGAATGCATCGAAGGCTTCCGCATCAACGCCTCCCTGTTCGCGCAGCTGGGCCGCGAGGTCGCCGAGGCATAAACCTGAATGCCTAAACGCCTAGTGCACAAGTTCGCGGGCATAAGCCTGCGGGCATAACAAAAGGGGCGGATACTTTCACAAGCATCCGCCCCTTTCGGCGTTTGTCTCAAACTAGTCGAAGACTAGCCCTTCGCAACCTCACCGAAGTAAGAAGCGAGGGTACCCTCGTGAGCTGCACGCAGCTCATCCAGGTCAATAGAAACCTCATCCTGGAAGTCCAGAGCGTTCGACTTAGCATCCACCACACCAATACGTGCGAAGGGGAACTGGCGAGCGGTGCACATATCCTTGAAGCGCACCTCCTCAGAACGCGGAACCGAAACCACAACGCGGCCCAGGGACTCCGAGAACAGCAGGGTGAACAGGTCCAGGCCGTCACGCTCAGCAACCTCACCCAGACCAATGCGGGCACCGGTGTTGAAACGCAGGCAAGCCTCCGACAGAGCCGCAGCCAGACCACCAGCAGACACGTCATGAGCGGCATCAATCATGCCGTCACGAGACATGTTCACCAGCATGTCACCCAGCTGACGCTCCAGAGCCAGATCAACCTTCGGCGGCTGACCGCCCAGGTGACCCTTGAAACGAGCCCACTCGGAGCCGTCCAGCTCATCGCGAGTGGTACCCAGCAGGTAGATAGCCTGACCGTCATGCTCAGGAGCCCAACCCGAAGGGGTGCGGCGAGTGACGTCATCCATCACGCCCATCATCGCCACCACGGGGGTCGGGTTAATAGCCTTGCCACCGGTCTGGTTGTACAGGGACACGTTACCGCCGGTCACCGGAACACCCAGCTCCATGCAACCATCAGCCAGGCCGCGAACAGCCTCAGCGAACTGCCACATGACGTCCGGATCCTCGGGAGAACCGAAGTTCAGGCAGTCAGACACAGCCACGGGGCGTGCACCAACGGTCGCAACGTTACGGTACGCCTCAGCCAAGGACGCGCGAGCACCCTCGTACGGATCCAGGTAGGTGAAACGAGGGGAGGCGTCGGTCGCCAGAGCAACACCGAGGTTGGTGTTCTCGTCCACGCGCACCACACCGCCGTCGTCCGGCATGGACAGGGCGGTGTTGCCCTGAACGTAGCGGTCGTACTGGTTAGTGATCCAGGACTTGGAGCACATGTTCGGGGACGCCATGAACGCCTTGATTGCCTCGCCCAGCTCCTTACCGCGCGGGCGGGAATCGTCAGCAGCCGAACCGGTGAAGTGGTTAGCCTGAACGTCATCCTGCCACTCGGGGCGTGCGTAAGGACGCTCGTAGGTCGGGCCGTCGTGTGCAACGGTGCGGGGGTCAACATCCACGATGACCTCGCCGTCCCACTCGATGACCAGGCGGCCAGAGTTGGTGACCTCACCGAGGAAGGAGTACTCCACGCCCCACTTGTTCATGATCGCTTCGAAGCGCTCCACGTTCTCGGGGGAGACAACAGCCATCATGCGTTCCTGAGACTCAGACATCAGAATCTCGCCCGGGGTCAGGGTGGGGTCACGCAGCAGAACCTTGGTCAGGTCCACGTGCATGCCGCCCTCACCGTTAGAAGCCAGCTCGCTGGTTGCACAGGAAATACCCGCAGCACCCAGGTCCTGAATACCCTCCACCACGGAGCCCTTGAACAGCTCCAGGCAGCACTCAATCAGAACCTTCTCAGCGAAGGGGTCGCCCACCTGAACGGCAGGACGCTTCGAAGGCTTGGTGTCATCGAAAGACTCGGACGCCAGCACCGACGCACCGCCGATGCCGTCGCCACCGGTGCGCGCACCGAACAGAACAACCTTGTTGCCCACGCCCGATGCGTTCGCCAGGCGGATATCCTCGTGGCGCATAATGCCCACAGCCAGTGCGTTGACCAGCGGGTTTGCCTGGTAGCAGGAGTCGAACTCAACCTCGCCGCCGATGTTCGGCAGGCCCAGGGAGTTACCGTAACCACCAATACCGGCAACCACGCCGCCAATAACGCGGGCGGTGTCCGGGTGATCAATCGCGCCGAAACGCAGCGGATCCATCACAGCAATCGGGCGTGCACCCATGGAAATAATGTCACGCACAATACCGCCCACACCGGTCGCAGCACCCTGGTAGGGCTCCACGTACGAGGGGTGGTTGTGGGACTCAATCTTGAAGGTAACAGCCCAGCCGTCACCAATATCGGTCACACCGGCGTTCTCACCGATACCGACCATCAGGTCCTTCTTCATCTCATCGGTGACCTTCGCACCGAACTGCTTCAGATGAACCTTAGAAGACTTGTAGGAGCAGTGCTCGGACCACATGACCGAGTACATTGCCAGCTCAGCCGCGGTAGGACGGCGACCAAGAATCTCCTTAATATCCTCGAACTCGTTCTCCTTCAGGCCCAGCTCAGCCCAGGGGAGTTCGGTGTCCGGGGTTGCCGCCGCGTGCTCGACGGTGTCGAGGTTAAACTGCTTTTCGCTCATAACTTCTTAGAATCCTTGTCGTGCGTTAGCGGGCGTTAATCAGGTTGGCAAGAACGGAGGTGAACACGCCGAGACCATCGGCGCCACCGCGCAGAGAAACCTCACCAAAACCAGAAGAGGAAGGACCGAAGCCAGGCTCCACAGCGTGCTCCGGGTGCGGCATCAGACCGACCACGTTACCGCGCTCATTGCTGATACCAGCAATGTCGTTACGGGAACCGTTCGGGTTGAAGCCAACGTAGCGGAACACCACGCGACCCTCAGCCTCCAGCGCCTCCAGAGTCTTCTGGTCAGCAACATACTGACCGTCCTGGTTCTTCAGAGGGACAACAATCTCCTGGCCAGCAGCATAGTTGCTCGTCCAGGAGGTGGAGTTATTCTCAATGCGCAGAATCTGGTCACGGCAAATGAACTTGCGGTGATCGTTCTTAATCATCGAACCGGGCAGCAGGTGAGACTCAGTCAGAATCTGGAAACCATTGCAAATACCCAGAACAGGCAGGGGAGCGGAACCGGAGGTACCAGCAGCGTTAGCGGCATCAATCACCGAACGCATCACGGGAGCCTTCGCAGCAATAGCGCCAGCACGCAGGTAGTCACCGTAGGAGAAACCGCCAGGAATAATGACGGCATCAACGTTCTTCAAATCAGCGTCGTCGTGCCACAGCTCAACGACGGTACCGCCAGCCAGACGGACAGCACGCGCAGCGTCACGGTCATCCAGGGTGCCGGGGAAAGTCACCACGCCAACGCGTGCATCAGCGAAAGCGGGGTTCGGGGAGTAAGTAGAAAAGTCGCCAACCAGGGGGACTTCAGTAGGTGCGAGGGACTCTGCCATAGGTATTAGTCCTCCAGAACCGAAACGTTCACAACATCTTCGATGACGGGGTTCGAGAGCAGCTCTTCAGCAGCCTTGCGGGCAGCTGCGAGGTGCTCCTCGGTTGCCTCACCCTCGACGGTCAGCTCGAAGCGCTTACCCTGGCGAACATCAACGAAAGAATCAACGCCGATACGGGGCAGCTCGTGAGAAATAGCCTTACCCTGCGGGTCAAGAATTTCGGGCTTGAGCATAACATCAACAACAATACGGGCCATGTGTGGGCACTCCTTGGGTGCGTGGGTTCTGTATGAGCCGTATCTCATCTTACCGTACTAACGACCGTAACGGGGGTATGTGTTCGGTTGGTGGATACCCTAAGAGGCTCGAATCACGTCTTTTACGCCTCGAGGGGTGGAAGATAGCGCTCGCACACCCGCAGCAGACGCTCACGCAGCTCAATCGAACGCTCCGACAGCTCACGCTGAATCCGCACGTACTCAGCCTTACCCTCGGTCGTCTCCACCGGAATCGGCTCATACCCCCAGTCACGAATATCGTAGGGGGCCGCGCGCATATCCAGTTCGCGCGCATCCCACGCCAGGTCGAAACAATCCATGACCAGGGTCGAATCAACCAGCGGCAGCAGCTTATACGCCCACTTGTACACGTCCATATTCGCGTGCAGGCACGCCGGCTGCTCCAGGACACGCTGCGTCTCGCGGGTCGGCTGCAGCTCGTTCATCGGTGCCGCCTGCGGCATGAAGAAACGGAACGCATCAAAATGCGAGCAGCGGATGCGGTGCTCCTCCACCACACGGTCCGTACCCTCCGCACCCAGGCGCAGCTGCAGGTAGTCGTGGCGGATATTGTTCTCCACCGACTTGTACGCCATCGCCCACTCGTGCATGCCGAAGCAACCGAACTGACCCTTCTTCGCGGCCGTGTTGCGCAGAATCTCGTGGGTAAAGGCGAGGGCGGTAGCGCGGCGCTCCACAAAATCGGTGACGTCCACCGTGACGGCGGAGGCGGCCTCCGCCTGGGCGCGCGCCACCTGCAGGGAGCAACCAGCCTCAAGGAGTTCCTGCTCGGTTGCGGACCGGTAAAAACGCCAGGAGGCGCGCTCGGGCGCATCCAGCAGGATGATGCCGGCGCCGGGGTGCCAGCGCTTAAACTGGCCGGGTTTGAGCGTGTAGTAGGTGAAGAGGAAATCCTCCACGGGGTGCACTTCGTGGCGGGCGCGACGCTGCGCAAACGGGTCGGCGTAGCGGCCGGCACGCACCTCATGCGCTGCCTGGGCGGCACGCCATTCGCGGGCATCCATCACCTGGGAAAATACAACACTACTCATGCTTCTAGCCTAAACGATGCTGTGACAAGGTAGTGCATGTAGCAATGTCTACCTAGCTACTAGAAGACCGGGCTTTAAACTCACGTTCAAAATCGACAAACTGTGGGCTATTAATCACTGCAGTCCGAAGATAGCGGGCAAATTGACCCGCTCCTGCTCGTTCAAGTGCGCGAGGAATATCAGTCTCCGTGAATCCCTTAGAGCGAGCATAAGATTCCTGGAAAAGATAGACCTCCGCAAATAAGGAGGGATGAGCGTATTCGGTGAATTGCATCAGAAAATCATCCGCGCTGAGTGTCTCATAATTTTGAATATTCTGAGCTTCTTCCGTGGAAGCATAATCGAGCAGTTTGCGGTCATCGGTGACTAATGCGTGCATGCCGCCGTGTTGGGCAGCAGCATGCACATGAAGATCGTTTATATCGGGGAAGGAAGCAGGAGTTTCAACAGGAAACCCGGAGATACATGAGATGCAGGACTTGATGATTTGTTGCTTCCAGTTTTCAAGGACGGCGTCGCTTATTGCTGGATTGGCTCGACGAACGTGGTAGCCAAATTCATCCATAATTCCACTGGAGACGTGAGGCGTAAAGAACTCGTATTCACTCTTCACCGCCAGCAATAAAATCCAATCCCGAAGAGTTTTGGACATCAGAATATTTGTATCCAGCAGAACAGAGTATTTGGACGCTACCATGCGGGCCCTCCGAGGGTGTCAACAAGACCGTGTTCTTCTTCAAAGGCCCAGAGCTCTTTGAGAGCTTGTTCCTTCTGAGCAACGGTCTTCTTGAGAAGTCCCTTACGGAAAGCGTCAGCATCCTCGGTGCGGATACGGAAGTGGCTACCTACCTTATGCGCCGGCAACTCACCCGTACGAATAGCCTTCATGAGCGTTGGGCGTGAAATACCGATGCGCTGCGCAGCAACCGTCGTCGTCAAATCGTGAGGGACAACCTGAACATCAATACTTTGCCCGCTAGCTAGGGCATGCAGGACGTGCTGAATGACCTGGTTGAGGGCATCGCCAAGCTGTTGGCTTTCTCGGCCCGAAACGGTCAGCTCAATGGTGGTTTCTTCAGAGTTCTTGAGAATCTCCCGCGCCTCTGCACGAGCCTGATTGAGGGTATCTTCCTCCAGAGGGTTGGTTAGGGTGGTGGTCATTATCTTCTCCTCGGGGTTGGGTGAATAAGCATCCGAAGATGCCACGTCAATGGGGGTATGTCATTCGGTGCGAAGCTCATCCACGGTTGACACAACCTTACCCTTATCTGAAATAACTGTAAAGTATTTCAGTTATTTCACCTATAGACAGACAAAGGGGAGGGGCGGCGCCGGACCAAACCAGCACCGCCCCTCCCGAAGCGTACAGCCCACAAACGAGCTAAACCCTAGCGGCCAGTACCACCGTAAACAGTAGCCTCGCCCTCAGCGTCCAGCCCGAACGCAGTGTGCACCGCGCGAACAGCCTCATCCAGCTTGCTCAGCTCAGTAATCACCGAAATACGGATCTCAGAAGTCGAAATCATGTCAATGTTCACGCCAGCGTTAGACAGGGCCTCAAAGAAAGTGAACGAAACACCCGTGTTAGTCTTCATGCCCGCGCCAACCAGCGACAGCTTACCAACCGATTCGTTGTAAATGACCTCTTCAAAGCCCAGCTCAGCCTTAGCAGCCTCCAGCGCCTCCAGCGCGGTGGGGCCCTGATCCTGATCCAGGGTGAAGGAAATATCGGTCACACCGGGGCGGTCAGTCGGAACGTTCTGAACAATCATGTCCAGGTTAACCTTCGCCTCATTAATCAGGCCGAACACCTTAGCTGCCGAACCGGGAACATCCGGAACACCAACAACAGTAATCTTTGCGCGGGTGCGATCGTGCGCGACACCAGAAATCAGGGGCTGCTCCAAGGGAATCTCCTTCAGATGGGTGGGGGTCAGTTCCGCGGACTCCTCCGGAACCACAATAGTGCCTTCAAGGTTAGAGAACGAAGAACGCACGTGAAGCTTCAAATTAAAACGACGAGCATACTCAACACTGCGCAGGTGCAGAATCTTCGCACCGTTAGCCGCCATCTCTAGCATCTCTTCACTGGTGATGGTGTCCAGCTTATGCGCGGTCGGCACGATGCGCGGGTCGGCAGTGAACACGCCGTCAACATCCGAGTAAATCTCGCACACATCAGCGTTCAGAGCAGCAGCCAGAGCAACAGCAGTCGTATCAGAACCGCCGCGGCCCAGAGTCGTAATATCGCCGCTCTGACGGTTCATACCCTGGAAGCCAGCAACAATCGCAATGTTGCCAGCCTCAATCGACTCACGGATACGCTCCGGGTTGACCTCCACCAGACGCGCAGAACCGTGCACGCCGTCGGTAATCATGCCAGCCTGAGAACCAGTGAAAGACTGGGCCTTAGCACCCAGGTCGTTAATAGCCATCGACAGGATGGCAGTCGAAATGCGTTCACCGGCAGTCAGCAGCATGTCCAGCTCACGAGAAGGAGTGACATTGCTGGTGACCTCTGCGGCAAGGTCGAGCAGCTCATCGGTGGTGTCACCCATAGCGGACACCACGACGACCACATCGTTACCTGCCTTCTGAGTGTCCACGACGCGGCGGGCAACGCGCTTGACGCCCTCCGCATCAGCTACGGAGGAACCGCCGAACTTTTGGACGATCAGGCTCATTGATATCTCCAGGTCAGTTACTTGTGTGCCACCGGCAGAGCGCCGGTTCCTCACCTATAGTAGACGGCGTTCAGTCCGCACGGCTAACTAAGCCCCCGTATGTATTGATTCGTGGAATATTACCGAATGTTACGCGGGTCGTGGCGGGCCCGGGAGCGCGAACCCTACCGCGCACGTACTAGTGGTGGAAGGCTAGGTCCACGGGTTCACGTAAGTCACGCCCGGCAGCGGCGGAACGTCCGGTTTCGGGGTGCGTAACGGGGCGTTCTGAATAGTGCGGATCTTCTCCTCATAGTCCGGGGCGCGGAACACCTCCGGCGCATCTTCCGCCTGCTCGGTTACGGGTGCTTCAGTCGGTTCGGAGGTAGCGCTCGCCGGAGCCTCCTCGCCGGAGTCTTCGCCCAGGTCAGGGGTGGATTCTGCTTCTGTGGCTTCAGGCGTAGAGCCCGCACCAGAATCGGTGGGGGAGGCTTCCTCGCCTGATTTCTCAGCCTCCTGCAGAACCCGCTCGATCAGCTGCTCATCCACCGTGCCCTGCACACCCTCAGCGGCGGGCGCCGCCGGGTCGGAAACGGCAGAATCCTCAGAATCCAGGTCGTCAAACATGCTCGAATTCCAGCGGCGACGACTCTGCTTCGCCTCCTGAGCCTGAACCTGAGCCGCCTGCTCACGCTCCTGCTCCTCCTCGCGGTTCACGCGCTCAAAATCCTGAGCGGCAGTATGCGCCACTGCAGTGCCCTCGCTAATGACGCGGCGGCCCTCCAATGCGCGGCCCAGGGTAATCTCGTCCGCATACTCCAGGTCGCCACCAACCGGAAGGCCCGAGGCCAGGCGCGAGAGGCGCACACCCAGCGGCACGAGCATGCGCGAGAGGTAGGTTGCGGTCGCCTCACCCTCAAGGTTCGGGTCCATCGCCAGAATAATCTCCTGGATACGCTCATCCGCCAGGCGGGACACCAGCTCACGGATACGCAGCTGCTCCGGGCCCACACCAGCCAGCGGGTTAATAGCGCCGCCGAGCACATGGTAGCGGCCGGTAAAGGAACGGGTACGCTCAATCGCCACCACGTCCTTCGACTCTTCGACCACACACAGCACGGACGGGTCGCGGCGCTCATCACGACAGATCGTGCACAGCTTCGTCTCGGAGACGTTACCGCACTCCTCGCAGAAGCTCACGCTGGTCTTCACCGTGGAAATGGCGTTGGCTAGGCGCGCCATATCGGCAGCATCCGCATTCAGAATGTGAAAAGCGATGCGCTGAGCCGACTTGGGGCCCACACCCGGCAGGCGGCCGAGCTCGTCAATAAGGTTTTGAACTGCTCCCTCGTACATGGCTTCTCCTTACAAATGCGGTGCGTTGCGCTGGTGTGTTGTGCTGGTGCGTCGTTCTTGGGCGACGTTATGAGTATGCACCCAACCCCTGACAGTTTAGGGGCGTTTCGCGTAGCGAGTATGCGGCTGGAATGAGTGCGCCCGCCATCGGTGCGATGGCGGGCGCGGCACCTATAACCTTGGATTAGGGCTGGTGCAGGGGGCGTTCGTCGATGACGGTGCCACCAATAATTTTTTCGATAGCGCGCAGACCGATGAAGGTGCTGTTTTCGACCTTCTCATCATCCTCAGAGACGTAGTCTTCATCGGATGCGGTGCGTGCCTGGCGAGCCGGTGCCGCCGACGTGCTCGGAGTCGGTGTGCTAGGAGTCGGTGCTGGGGTTGCGTTAGAAGCCTGCGCTGCGGGCTTCTCATCGCTTGCCGGAGCAGTATCAGCCGGTGCTGCCTGCGGTGTCTCTGCCAACGGACCAGCAGGCTCAACCGGATTAGCAAGCGGACCAGCCGGTGCTACAGGCGCAGTCGGCATTGCGGGCGCAGCGGGTGCCTCAACCGGTTCAGCGTAGGCGGGCTCATCCTCAAAAGGGGGCTCCTCCTCATACGGAGGTTCCTCCGCGTGAGGAGGCTCCTGTGCGAACGGGGGCTCCTGTGCACGCTGGGGTTCAGCAGCGCTCTCCTGCAGCGGAACTCCACTACCGGAGGCCGCAAAGGAATCACGCTCACCAAAACCACCCGCCGGAGCAACCGGAACCTGCGGAGCAACCGGAGGCTCAGGCGCAAGCGGGCCAGCCGGGGCTTCCTGAACCGGTGCCTGCACTGCCGCCTGGACAGCCTGCTGAGGTGCCTCCTCGGGGGCACTCTGCGGAATCGGGGCAACCTCCCACGCGCCCAGAGGCGCATCCACGCTCGTAGACTCGGGGGTGTTTGCGCCGGTCAGCGGCTGACCGTGGCGACGCCACGCATCCTCACCGCCGCGCGGACCATCAGCCAGCGGCGCCGGCTGCTGAGGCGCCTGCGGGGCAACAGTCGCGGGAACTGCAGGCTGCGCTGTGAGCGCACTGGGCGCTGCGGGCTGAGCAGCAGGCTGAGCTGCGGGCTTGACCTGCTCACCGGGCTTCGCCACCTGAGCGTGAATGGTCACCTGACGGCGCAGGAACTCACTCACGCGGGCGGTCAGCTCGGGCACAAAGCCCTTGACCGCGCGTAGGGTCGCAATGTCGGCGCTCACGTACAGGGTTGCGCCGTCCATGCGGGCGGGGCGAACCTTCATCAGCTGATCCGCCGCACCGGGAACGCTCATTCGGTTAAGGATGGCGCGCCAATTACCCTGAACCGCCGCCAGAGGATCGTTCGGGTTAAGCTTCAAAGGCGCGGAGGGGGCACCCGTGGGAGCTGCTACAGCAGAAGCCGGGGCATGAGGCGCCGCCGGGGTGTTACCCGCTAGGGGAGCACCAGCCGCAGGTGCGGACTCCTGCGCGGTCGGTGCCAGAGGTGCAGCACTAAGGGGCGCACCTGCCAGCGGGGGAGCACCCGCGCTAGCCTGCTGAGAGCCGCCCCGCTGAGGGGCTACCTGCTGCGCGGGCTGAGCTGTCTCCTGAACCGGGGCGCTAGGAGCCTGTGCACTAGGTACCTGAGCTTCAGTAACCGGAGTCTTAGGTGCCTGGGTCTTAGGCATTAGACCAGCCGCCGCCATACCCGCCGCACGAGCCGCAGACATGCCGCCCTGCGCCGGGGCAGAACCAGCGGAACCCGAGGAACCAGCAGTACCAGAAGCCACGCGGCGCTCCAAAACCTGCAGGCGAGAAGCCAACGCCGCAACCTCAGCGCCACCGGCAGAACCCTCCGCCGCAGGCAGAAGCAGACGAGCACACAGCAACTCCAGCTGAAGCTGCGGATTCGCCGCACCCGTCATACCATTCAGAGTCTCATTGACCGTACCCGCAGCAACCGTCAGCTCACGCTCACCCAGAGCCTGAGCCTGCTGGCCCAGGCGCTCCAACTGATCCTGCGGAACACCCTGCAAAATCTGGCCGGCAGCCTGCGGAACAGCCTTCACCACAATCAAATCACGCAGACGCTCCAGCAGATCCTCCACAAAACGGCGAGGATCCTGACCGGTCGCCACCACACGCGACACCGCGCCAAAGAGAGTCGGCGCATCCTTCGCACCCAACGCCTCAATGACCTCATCCAGAAGCTGCGCGTGGGTATAACCCAGCAGCGCCACCGCACGGTCATACTCAATACCGCTCTGCGAAGACGCACCAGCCATCAGCTGATCAAGAATCGACAGCGAATCACGCACCGAACCGCCGCCAGCACGAATCACCAGCTGCAGCACACCCGGCTCCACAGCCACCTGCTCCTGATCGCACAGGCCCTGCAGGAACGGCAGAAGAACCTCCGGCGGCACCAGGCGGAACGGGTAGTGGTGGGTACGCGAACGAATCGTGCCCAGCACCTTATTCGGCTCGGTCGTCGCGAAGATGAACTTCACGTGCTCCGGCGGCTCCTCCACAATCTTCAGCAGCGCATTGAAACCCTCACGGGTCACCATATGCGCCTCATCAATAATGAAGATTTTGTAACGGTCACGCACCGGCGCCAAAGTAGCGCGCTCACGCAGGTCACGGGCATGATCCACGCCGCCGTGGCTCGCCGCATCCATCTCAATCACGTCAAGAGAACCGCCACCATCACGCGAGAGCTCACGGCACGAATCGCATACACCACACGGAGTAGGAGTCGGACCCTGCGCACAGTTCAAACAACGCGCCAAAATACGCGCCGACGTGGTCTTACCGCAACCACGCGGACCCGAAAACAGGTACGCGTGATTCACACGGTTCTTCTCCAAGGCGACCATAAGAGGTTCGGTCACGTGCTCCTGCCCGATAACCTCAGCAAAGGTTTCGGGGCGATAACGACGATAAAGGGCAGTGCTCACGGCAACCTCTTCAACTCGGGGGTGCGGATAGGACAATCCCTACCATTTTAGACGCTTTACTCTCGGCCCGAGTGGCCGACAGTCACCGGTGAACACGCCACCGCACCACCGCCACCGCGACACCTACTATGGACACTCACCCGGGCGCTCACCCGGGCGGCATGTACGCCCACAGAAATACCGCGAACACACCGAATTCCCAAGAACCCAAAAATCCGGTACACTGGTTCTTGCCTCTTACGTGGCGTTATCTTGGAAAACTCCCCCAGGACCGGAAGGTAGCAAGGGTATTCGAGCTATGGCGGGTGCGTAGGAGGTTTTTTCATGCCCAAAAACGGGTACCTGGATAGTTCACACCCGTCATATGCACTGCGTGCCCGCTCCGCTGGCGCTCCGCCCAAAAACAGGGGCACAAGCATCCATAAATGTGCTTTCTGTTACTTTTCCCATTCAGGGCTTGCGTGCTTAGCAAAAGCGTAGTAAGGTCTTATTTGTTGCCTACGCAATGCGTAGAAAACATAGCTGGAGGATTCGCCTAGCGGCCTATGGCGCACGCCTGGAACGCGTGTTGGGTTAACAGCCCTCGGGGGTTCAAATCCCCCATCCTCCGCCACCGATCCCCGGTCTTAGATTCTAAGACCGGGGATTTTTTATACCCCTTGGTACTATTTCTTCAGAACCCCACGGTTCCGGGCGCCATCGGAGCGCCCCATACCTGCAGAAAGCACCACCATGATCTTCAAAAAAGTAGGCGACAGCCGCCCCTACCCCCAGCACGGCATGACCCATGCCGACTGGGGAGGAATCCCGCCGCAGCAGGTACGCCTCGACACCCTTATCACCACCCAAAAACAGGGGCACAAGCATCCATAAATGTGCTTTCTGTTATTTTTATTGCTCAGGGCTTGCATGCTTAGCAAAAGCGTAGTAAGGTCTTATTTGTTGCCTACGCAATGCGTAGAAAACATAGCTGGAGGATTCGCCTAGCGGCCTATGGCGCACGCCTGGAACGCGTGTTGGGTTAACAGCCCTCGGGGGTTCAAATCCCCCATCCTCCGCCACCGATCCCCGGTCTTAGATTCTAAGACCGGGGATTTTTTATACCCCTTGGTACTATTTCTTCAGAACCCCACGGTTCCGGGCGCCATCGGAGCGCCCCATACCTGCAGAAAGCACCACCATGATCTTCAAAAAAGTAGGCGACAGCCGCCCCTACCCCCAGCACGGCATGACCCATGCCGACTGGGGAGGAATCCCGCCGCAGCAGGTACGCCTCGACACCCTCATCACCACCCAAAAAACCCTCAACCTCGAGACCCTACTCGCCGAAGACTCCACCTTCTACGGCGACCTCTTCCCTCACGTCGTCAAATGGGGAGGCGAACTCTACCTCGAAGACGGCGTGCACCGCGCACTGCGTAACGCCCTGCACCGCCGCGCCGTCATGTATGCGCGCGTACTGGACCTGGACTCCATCTCCCCGGCGCTGCTGCCCGGCGCGTAAAAACCTACTCGCGTAAAAACCTAACCGCGTAAACGCCTACCCGAATACAGAAAATGCCGCGGACCGATGCAAAGAAGCATCAGGTCCGCGGCATTTTTGTGACGTATAACTGAGCTACGTTCCGCTACGCAGAGATACCACGCTTAGGACGCAACCTTCAGGCCCGCCTCCTGCACCGGGGATTGCTCCGGCAGGGACTCCTCGGAATCCAGGCGAACCGGGTTGCCCTCGGCGTCAAAACGCGCGCCCAGGCCCATCTGAATAAAACGGATAGTATTCAGAATCTGGCGCTCACGGGTTTCCTCATCCGGTGCGTCCTCGGCGCGACCGGCGCTTGAGGAGAGGGAGCCGTGCACGAGCATCGCCAGTTCGCGAATGTCGTTCTTCGGAATGTAGTTCTCGGCAATGGCGGCAGAAAGAATATGCGCGAGCACCATCTGCAGCTCGTGAACGTGCTTGCCGAGCTTCGCGTAGGACTCGGGGGAGAGCATGGAGCGCATCGCAGGGCCCGGAGGCAGGTGGCGGCGCGCCAGGTCGTTGATTTGCAAGCGAATGTAGACCGCGAGCTGGTCAATCGGGTTTTCGATGCCCTCCAGGCCGACGCGCAGCTCGTTGAGGAAGCGTTCGGTCTCGTCCAGGGCGTAGGCGACCAGCAGTTCGCCCATGTCGGCGAAGTAGTTGTAGACCGCGGTGCGGCCGATTCCGGCGTTCTTGGCGACGTCGGTCATGGTCAGGCCGGAGAGGCCGCGGTTGTAGAGGATCTCGCCGAAGGAGTTGAGGATGGCGCGCTTGGTGTTTTCGCGCTGGGCGGCGTTGGTTGCTGCAGAAATACGAGGCATAGTGACACTCTACCCCAAATCGTCAGCAAATGACGAATTTATCGAATGTGTCACCAAGAAATTTGCCCAATCCATGCGAATTTTCACAAATATGACAGAACGACCGGCACTACAAGAAGCCCAAACGCGTAGCAGCCGCCAAATCAGCACCCACCAACGACGCAATCGGATACCCCGTATGGCCACGCCCCGGAGTCACCTGCAACAAAGTCCGCGCACCCAAACCCTCGTAGAACGCACTACCCTCCTGCACCGCAATCCGCGCCGACCAACTCCCCTCAGAACTCGTCGCCATACGCCGACGAGCCGACGGCGAACGACCATCCAGCACACCCACATGCCAGCTCATCAACAGATGCGCATGCGAAGAAGGATTCAGCGCAGCCCGCTCACGCACCCGAGCCGGCACGCCGTCAGTACCGCCGCCACCGATAAAGGTGGCGCCACCTCCACGAATCCACTCAATATCGTGTGACAGCAGCTCGTAGCTGAGGAACTCGGCGCCACCCGAATAGCCCGCAAGCCAGATACGGCTCGTATCCACCCCGTACGCCAGGGCAATTTCCTCAATGAGGGCGCGAACCATCCTGCCGTTCGAGCGGGCACGAACCCACCAGTTATAGGTCAGCGGAGGCGCATAGGAACCCGCATCCGTCAGGCGAGGTTCCCGCAGACTACCCGGCGACAGCACCGGTACCGACAGCATATTGAACTCAGCCGCCATCTGCGCCAACTCGGCACGCAGGGGAGAAGCACGACGCAACAGGCGACTACCGGCACGCGAAAGATGATCACCATCAAAATAGAACAGCACACCGGGCGCAGACTCAGACTCGGACAAAAGATGCAGGTTATCGACCCGGTAGTAGATATTGCGTCCGCGATGCGTAAACGACCGGTAACCGAGCAGCTCAGAGGACGCCAGAAGCATCGGCTCCAGCAGAGAAAGACCGGTGCGCACAGCCTGCGCTGTATAGGTAAACAGCGGATGCAGGCGCGGAATATGCGCGCTCAGCCGCCGCTGGTTACGGTGCCGCCGCCTACGCACCTGCTGTGAAGAACCCCGTACCGACCGCCGAAGCGAGGCGCGTAGCGCACGCCCCGCCCCCAGCAGGGATACCACCTGCTCAGTGCGGTGAATTCCGTGGCCCAGATTCTTCATACATTTATTGTAAATGTGCGGTCAGGAAGGCTGGCGGGGTGGTCATGAGCGTCCACACTCTTGAACGAAGTCCGTAAACCTGCCGCCGCCACGGCATATAGGTACTATTAGATAAGCTCGGGTGGCAGACGAGCCGGTGAACCCTGCCCTGCATTGCAGGCTCACCACCACGCGTGAAGGCTCGTGCCTTACGTGAAGAAACACATCGCATGAAGAAAGACTTGGGGAAAGTAATGGCTAAACCCGTTAGCGAATCTATGGCTCAGACGAGCACCGTTACGGTGCCCTGGGCTGGTCGCCGCGGCTACTTTGATCTGCTGCTGGGCGCATCCTGCGTCATCCTGATCATCTCGAATATTGGTGCAACCAAGGGTGTGGAGTTCGGCCCGCTGCCCTTCGAACTGCCCCTGATTGGCTCGACCATTGTCACCGATGGTGGTTTCTTCCTCTTCCCGCTCGCCTACGTGATTGGCGACCTTCTTTCTGAGGTGTACGGCTTTAAGCGTGCCCGCCGCGCGATTGTGGCCTCCTTCGGCTCGGCTGCTTTTGCTGCCCTGTGTTTCTTGCTGATCGTGCACCTGCCCGCTGCGAGCTTCTACACCGGCCAGGAGGCATTCGCTAGCGTACTGGGCCCGGTCTGGCAGATTTTTGCGGGCTCCCTGCTCGGTTACCTCTTCGGCCAGACCCTGAATGCCTGGGTCATGGTGGCAATGAAGAAGGCAAGCAAGGGCCGTTTCCTGTGGCTGCGCATGATTGTCTCCACCCTGGTTGGTGAGCTGCTCGACACCCTCATCTTCTGCTCCATCGCGGCACCGGTGCTCGGCATCGACACCGTGGAGGCATTCATTAACTACGTACTGATCGGCTATATCTACAAGTGCCTGGTCGAGGTGCTCCTCATGCCGATTAGCTACCCGATTATTGGTTGGTTCAAGCGTCACGAACTCGAGTACGTGGCGTAAACTAACCTCCTTACAGCTGATGTGCAGAGCCGCCCGGCCTAACGCCTGGGCGGCATTGCCATTTCAGCTTTATTCAATACACAGCATGTCTAAGAAAGAGATACGTTATGTCTAAACTGCAGGGGAATATCCCCGAGCAGTCGGAGAAGAACGACTCGTTGAATCGTTCCCTCTCCCACGGCCAGTTGACCATGATTGCAATGGGCTTGGCGCTGGGTACGGGCCTGTTCCTGGGCTCCTCCTCCGCCATTAAAATTGCGGGCCCTGGCGCAATCCTCTCTTACGCTATTGGTTCGATGATTGCGGCAACCATTGCTGCGTGCGCGGGCGAAATGTCCGTGCGTCATCCCGTCCAGGGCGGTTTCGGCACCATTGCGAGCCGATACCTGAACCCCTTTAGCGGCTATCTGACTCGCTGGGCGTATTGGGCGTGCACCGTGCCGCTGGCTGGTGCTGAGCTGGTGGCGGTTGGCCACTACATGGCGTACTGGTTCCCGGACGTTCCCCTGGCTGTGTTCGTCGCTCTCTTCGGTGCGATTATTCTGGTGCTGAATCTGGTGAGCGTGAAGTCCTTCGGCGCTCTGGAGTTCCTGCTCTCTTCGATTAAGGTTTCTGCCGTCATCGTGTTCATGGTGATTGGTGTACTGCTGGTGTTCGTGGGCCTGCCCGGTCATGCCGCGGCGGGTACCGCAAACCTCGTGAACGACGGTGGCTTCCTGCCCAACGGCCCGGCATCCATCTGGATTTCGATGGCTGTTGTCATGTTCTCCTTCGGCGGTGTGGAAATGATTTCTCTCTCCGCAGCGGAGGCGAAAGACCCGGCACGCTCGGTGGCAACCAGCGTGAAGGCAATGATTTGGCGCCTGTCCACCTTCTACGTGGTGTCCATGGCAATTATTCTGTGCCTGGTGCCCTGGCAGACTGCCGCGCAGAACTCGGAGCTGACCGAGTCGCCGTTCGTGCTTGTCTTCTCTGAACTGGGTATCCCCTTCGCGGCGGACATCATGAACTTCGTGGTGCTCGTTGCTGCGCTCTCTGGCGCTAACGCCTCCCTGTACGCGGCAACTCGCCTGCTGCACGCCCTGGGCTCTGACCGTATGGCTCCCGCAGTGGCTGCCCGCACCTCCTCGCGCGGTGTGCCGGTCGTAGCTCTGCTGATTTCCTTCACCGGCGTTGTTGTGGCGACCGTGATGGCTGTTGCCAAGATTGGCGACATCTTTGCCCTGCTCATGGCGCTGGTGACCCTGTGCATCCTGATTGTGTGGATCATGATTCTGCTGACCTACCAGGCGTACAAGAAGGACCAGAAGGATGCCTCCTCCTTCACCGTACTGGGTGGTCGCGTCACCGCAGGTCTGGCTCTGGCGGGTGTTCTGGCGACCCTGGCGGCAATGTTCATGCTGCCCGGCTCGGGTGTTCAGGAATCCATCATGGTCGGCATCGTCTTCTTCGTGCTGATTTCTATTGGCTACGCCATCTCCTCGAAGGTTAAGGGCGGTTATGAGCGCCCCGACCTGGACGCTATGCACGCCGACGAGGATACCAGCGCGGCACAGCACTAAATAGCGTGAAAGCCTCGCGAGGCTAAAACATAAAAAGCACCGGATGGGGGAGCACCCCCGTTCGTTGCCTTTCGCTTGTGTGCTCTAGACGGTGCCGTTCTGAGCGATGTGAGTGTGCCCGTAGAATAGTTAACTATTCGTACCCGTCAACGAGGCTAGAAGCCGCAGAAGCCGGGTGCGAGCACACATTGCACATCACGCCCTAAGGCGTACTGACGGAAGGCACCTTCGTGTCCCACAACGACGATACCCGCAGCCACGCTGCAGCGGGGACCGCCGGATCGCGCACCCTGAAGCGTTCGCTGTCCCACGGACAGATGACCATGATTGTGATGGGTTCTGCGCTCGGTACGGGCCTCTTCTTGGGTTCGGGCACCGCCATTGCGATGGCTGGTCCTGCGGTCATTCTCACCTACGCTATTGGTTCTGCGCTCGCTTCGGTGATTGGCGCGGCAACCGGTGAAATGGCGGTTCGCTACCCTGTCCGTGGCGGTTTCGGTACTATTGCTACCCGCTACTTGGGCCCCTTCGCGGGCTTTTTGACTCGCATTGCCTACTGGACTGCGACTGTTCTGATTGCCGGTGTTGAGCTGGTATCGGTGGCAACCTACCTGAATTATTGGTGGCCGCAGTTGCCTCTGTGGGTTGGTATTGCTGTGTTTGGTGTGGCGCTGATTGTGCTGAACCTGACGAGCGTGAAGTCTTTCGGCATGCTGGAGTTTTTCCTCTCGTCTATTAAGGTCATTTCGATTGTTGCCTTCCTGCTGGTGGGCCTGTGCCTGATTTTCTTCGGTCTGCCCGGTCACGCTGCGGTGGGTACCGCGAACCTCTTCAACGACGGCGGTTTCATGCCGAATGGCCCGCAGTCAGTGTGGCTGTCGCTGGCTGTTGTGATGTTCTCCTTCGGTGGTATTGAGATGATCTCGATCTCCGCTGCGGAGGCGAAGGATCCTTCTCGTTCGGTGCGTTCCTCAGCGAAGGCGATGATGATCCGCCTGGCAACCTTCTACGTGCTGGCAGTTCTGATTGTTGTTGCTATCATTCCGTGGCGTTCGGCCTCGGGCATAGGCGATGCGGTGGATGCTTCCCCGTTCGTTCTGGTCTTTGAACAGCTCGGCATTCAGGGCGTGGCGCACTTCGTGAACTTTGTGGTACTGATTGCGGCGCTGTCGAGCGCGAACGCAAACCTGTACGCGGGTGCGCGTCTGCTGCACTCCCTGGCGGCTGACGGCATGGCGCCTCGCCAGCTGGCTCAGGTGAACCGTGCTGGCGTTCCGGCTCGCGCAGTGTGGGCGTCGACCAGCGGCATGGTGATTGCTATTCTGCTGGCGCTGTACAGCCCGAAGGAAGCGTTCCTCTCCATGATTTTCGTGATCATGGTGTGCGCGCTGACCGTGTGGGTTCTGATTCTGTTCGCTTACGTTGTCTACAAGCGTGTTGAGCCTGCAACCAATGGTTTCCGCCTGTGGGGTGGCCAGTTCACCGCGGCGGTTGGCGTTCTGCTGCTCTTCGCGGTGTGGATTGCGCTCTTCATGGTGCGCGGTTCTATGGTTCCGGCGATTGTGGGCGTGGGCTACTTTGTGGTGCTGAGCCTGCTGTACTTTGCTCGTATCCGCCACACTCACGTGATTGATGAGCAGACCTTTGTGGAGGCTCAGCAGGCAACTGCCGAGTACGACGCCATGAAGTACGACGCTGATCATGCCCTGGAGACTGCGGCTAAGCTGGGCCGTTAAGGTTCTGCAGCTGCCGTGAGGGCCGGTGTTGGGGCCTGCAGAGACTCCAACACAGTAATAAACGAAAAATACGGAAAATTTCTGGAATTCCTCGTAATAAAACCGTAAAAATGCAGTTGGCCCTCAGAGTGGGGTCTATCATAGACAGTGAACCGTATGATCTTGTATGCGTTCAAATGTCTGTGTGTTGGATGAGGCTCGAAAGCATCGTAGCTTTCGAGCCTCATCGCTTTAACTACCAAATATATTTCTAGCCCCCGAATCATCATCAGCTGATTCATTTGCTGTACCTTGCGGATTCGTACGAATAGCCGCCTCACAGTGGTGGGGGAGTAGAGTTAAAACCATGCAAAGCCACGAAGAGAACCGCGAAAACACCCCCGCCTCTGAGGCCGGTACCACCGACGAACTGCTGGTGCACGTACCCGCACGCTGGGGCGATATGGACGCCTACGGGCACGTCAACAACGTTGCCATCCTCTCGGTCATGGAAGAAGCCCGCGTGGCGCTCTTCGGCCCGCCGCCCTCCTCCGGGCAGAAGCCCACCGTGGCACCACAGCCTCCGATTCCGCTTTTCGACCTGGTTGCCGAGGGCGTGCAGGCGCTCATTGCCGAGCACGGCATCCGCTACCTGGCTCAGCTGCCTTACACTGGTGAGCCTGTGCCGGTGCGCCTGAGCGTGGAGAAGGTCAGCGCCGCCTCTGTGCGTATTGGCTACTCGATTCTCTCCCCGGTGGACGGCCGCGAATGCGTGCGTGCCTTTACCGTGCTGGCGTTCTGGGATTCGGTTGTGGGGCGTTTGACCCGTCTGAGCCCCGAGCAGCGTGAGCTGTTGAGCTCCTACCTGCTGCAGAAGTAGGGGTAGATACCGGCGCTCCGCTGTAATAAACCGGTCTTGAACGGGGTTAAGCGTATGCTTTAAATACCTTCTGCAAAGGGTGCAAAAGGTTCATTCCCGGGAGAGATAACGATGTCGTTTCACCACACTCAGGCAGGCCTCGCCGATTGGGGTCGCCGCACGATGCGCGTCACCGGATGCGCCGCCGCCCTGCTCCTTGCCCTGACCGGCTGCTTTGGCGGTTCTAAGAGCGAGAACTCTTCGTCGACCCCCAGCCCCTCCAACACGGCTAACCACTCGCAATACCCGCTCCCTTCCTCCACCGCGTCCCCGTCACCGACGAAGAAGACCGAGCCGACCGTCACCGAGACTCGGGTGTCAGCCCCCGCAGAGAGCGCCGAGGCGAAGGCTTCCGAATCCTCCGCACCCGCTGAAGCGAAGGCAACCTCTGCCGCGAACCCTACCGCCGCTGAGACTCCCCGCGCGCCCGAAAAGG
Source organism: Rothia mucilaginosa (assembly GCA_963539245.1). Lineage (GTDB taxonomy): Bacteria > Actinomycetota > Actinomycetes > Actinomycetales > Micrococcaceae > Rothia > Rothia mucilaginosa_H. The sequence goes on along the minus strand of CAUTJW010000008.1, from coordinate 41,473 downwards.
TGGAGGTTGAACGCGCCTCCGCCGGCGAGCGCTGCGGACACATTGGCCGCAAGGGCTACCTGAAGACCGGTGCGGAAATCATGGTGCTACGCGGTACCGTGGACTGCGCCCACGCCCTGGACGTGCTGACCGAATACGTCACCACCCCTCGTGCCGACGACAACCTGACCGAGCACCAGGTTGCGAAGGTTCAGGACGCCACCTGCTACTGGAACCCGCAGTACGCGATGGCTGAGAACCGTCGCGAGGATCGCGGCGCCCCCGAGTGCACTATCGGTGAGGATGTCGCCTTTGTGGCTCGTCTGGAAAACCCGGATGCTCCCCCGATTCCCTTCCTCATGGAGCCCTCCTACTACGATTCCGGTGCCGGCTATTACCGTTTCAAGAGCGATGACGAGCGCACCCTCTGCGAGCTGAACCCCGCGGATGGAACCCTGGTGTGCGAGCGCCGCACCGGTGAGCAGACCGGTGACGGTAACGGTGCGGTCGGTCGTACTTTTGCCGGTCCGGTGGAGGTGACTCGCATGAACTTCCTGACCGGCGCTAGCGAGGTGAATACCGCGAATGAGTCCTCGGCTCTGCACGCGGAAACCACCACCGCAAACACGAAGATGATGCACACCTGGGATGTGGTGACTGTGCCCGCAGCTGAGGGTCATCAGCTGACCTGTTTCGGCGAGATTGAGAATAGCTCGATAAGCTGCCATGACGGAAACGGGCACACTATTCTGGTGCGTGGCAGGCACGAAGGCTAAGCGCCCGCGCCAGAGTCAATGAGCGGTGAATAGCTCATGAGGGGTTCCCCGCGATGCCGGGGAGCCCCTCCTATTGCATTCTTCCCGATACGCCCCCATCTCGTTATACCCAGGGGGAGGGGCACCCTGCGGGTTCCTAAGATTCCGTATAGCTAGCTCACAGGTAGCGTCTTTAGAATACTGATGAGGAACCCGAACCGATGACGCAGAAAGGTCACCATGCATCCGGCACAGAAGCACTCTACCCAGACTTCTACCCAGGCTCGTTCTACGCTCCGCATCGCTCAGCGCTATAGCCCCGTAGCGCTCGGTGCCACGCTCCTGCTGGCGCTGTCGGCATGCTCCGGAGGCGCCACTACCGCCGCCTCCCCGAGCTCCACCGCAACCCCCAGCCCGAGCGCTACGAGCGCGAAGGCAAGCGCCAGCCCCACCCGCACCGTAACGGTCACTGAAAGCACCCCGACTGCCGGTACTGTGCACACCCCCACCGCGGTGGCTACCGTGAGCCCCGGAACCATCACCATCGCAAGCCCCACGGCGACCGTGCAGGCGAGCGCGGCGGCGAGCGCCTCCGCATCGGCTAAGGCGAATACTTCGGCGAGCGCAGCGGCGAAGGCGTCGAGCACTGCGAGCCTGTCCAGCTCGGATGTTCAGTCTGCGGGCGGTAGCTGCGGCAGCATGGACGCTACCGGCTACCTGAAGCATAACGCTACGGTTCAGGTGACCTCCGGCGCGGTGGATTGCCTGTTTGCGCGTGAGCTGATCCGCCAGTTTGTGGTGCAGAACCCCGCCGAGGTGACCGGTAAGGCGAATGGTGAGCGTACCGTCATGTCGGCGCGCTGCTACTGGAAGCCGGGTGACGGAGCGGATCGTGCGACCCCCGAGTGCGTGTCCCTGGATGGTGGCAGCACCGTCATTACCGTGAAGCTGACCAACTAGTTCACGGCACACCCCCGCAAGGCACGGGTATAAACACAAACGATTAAACACAAGCGCCGCGTTGACGAATGAATCGTTAACGCGGCGCTTGCGTGTTTCGAAGCTACCTCAGGCCGCTGGCGCGGTATCAAGCAGCTGGCACAGAGGGTTTTGGCACAGAGGGTTTTGGCGCGGCGGGTTTTAGAGCTCTCCGCGGGCGCGGGCGGCGAGCACGTCATCCAGGCGGGCGAAGGTCGAACGCCAGGTGGTGCGCACCTCCTCGTGGACCGAGGCGGGCATGGGACCAATCTCAATGACGATGCGGGTACCGGATCCCACGCCATCGGCGGTAATCACGGTTTCGGGGAAGAAACGGTGACGCTGGTACACCAGCACGCTACCGGGGTTGCCCAGGTGGTCGGGCAGCTGCTCGGCGTATTCGAGCTCCTTGAACGGCTCAATGCTCAAAAAGCGGCTCTGCAGAATGCAGGACACCGAGGGGTCAACCTCGTTGATCATGGACAGGCGCTGCAGGCCGCCGACTACTGGCTCCACGACAACGTCGGTGGGGCGCACATGCCAGCCTGCGGGGCCGTACCAGCGGACCAGCAGTTCGGGGTCCAGATAGGCGCCGAAGACGTCCTCGACCGGGGCTGCGATCTCGTGGTCGAAGACGAGAAGCTCCTCATCGGGAACATGAGTGATGCTCATAGGGTTCTCCTTAAACGGGTTGAAAAGCGGGTTTAGGGCTTCTTGCCGGAGTAGTAGTTGCCGAGGAACTCGTCACGGTACTCAAAGTAGGTGCCGTCCTTGATGGCTTCGCGGGCGTCGTCCACCATGCGCACGATGAAACGCTCATTGTGGATGGAGGCGAGGGTCGCCGCCAGGCGCTCGTCCGCCTTGAAGAGGTGACGCAGGTAGGCGCGGGTGTAGTGGGTGCAGGTGTAGCAGTCGCAGCCCTCGTAGATGGGCGAGAAGTCCGCCTTGAAGCGCGCGTTGGTGATGTTGTAGCGGCCGGTGGGGGAGTAGACGGCGGCGTTGCGTGCCACGCGGGTGGGGGAGACGCAGTCGAAGGTGTCTACACCGTTTTCGATGCCGACGAAGATGTCGTCGGGTTCGGAGATGCCGAGCAGGTGGCGGGGCTTGGATTCGGGCAGCTCTTCGGCGCACCAGCGCACGATGGTGCCGAGGTTTTCCTTCTCAAGCGCGCCACCGATGCCGAAGCCGTCGAAGGGCATGGAGCCGAGGTCCTGGCATGCCTTGCGGCGCAGGTCCTCGTACTGTGCACCCTGAATGACGCCGAACAGCGCCTGGTAGGGCTTGCCCACGCGCTCTGCGGTCAGGCGCTGGTGCTCAGCGATGCAGCGCAGCGCCCACAGGCGGGTGCGTTCGAGCGCCTCCTCCTGGTAGCCGCGGGAGTTGTAGAGGGTGGTCAGCTCGTCGAAGGCGAACATGACGTCGGCACCGATCTGGTGCTGAACCTGCATGGACACCTCGGGGGTGAAGCGGTGGATCGAGCCGTCAATATGCGACTTGAAGTTCACTCCGTCGTCGTCAATGTGGGCGAGGCGTTCCTTGCCCTTTGCCACGTCGTCGTCACCGAGGGGGCGGCCGTCAGCGCCCTTAGCGTCCGCGACGGTACCCATGTCGATTACCTTCTTGAAGCCGGAGCCCAGGCTCATGACCTGGAAGCCGCCGGAGTCGGTGAAGGTCGGGCTGTCCCAGTTCATGAAGGCACCCAGGCCGCCTGCCGCGTCGAGGATTTCGGGGCCGGGCTGCAGGTACAGGTGGTAGGCGTTGGAGAGCAGAGCCTGAGCGCCGAGCTCCTTCATGGATTCGGGCAGGACCGCCTTGACGGTTGCCTTGGTGCCCACGGGGGTGAAGGCGGGGGTCTGGATCTGTCCGTGCGGGGTGGTGATGACACCGGTGCGTCCGCGGAACTGTCCGCCGTTGGCTTCTACACGTTCAGCGCTGGGGGAGGCGGTGTCCGCCAGGCGGCTGGTGATGGTGAAGCCAAAGTCCTCGGTGGGGAAAGAGTTATCTAGAACGCTCATTCTTCTCTCGATTGTTTGCTTTCCGTCTGAATGTCTACACCCTAGCCTACCGGAAAACCCCGCCTCTCTTGCCGGAGGCGGGGTTTGCGCGGGTACTATTAGGCGTGGCTCGGGCTACCTAGCCTGAGCCGGTGAAGTTAGCCAGCGAAGTTAGCCGGTGTAGTTAGCCAGCGAAGTCGCCGAGCATATCCACGGTCGGCACGAAGAAGAGGGTGCCGGTCACCGCGGTGCTGAAATCCAGCAGGCGGTCGTAGTTGGCGCCATCCACTCCCATGAACATGTTCATGAGCATCTTCCGAACGGTCGAGAAGGTGCTGGCGTAGCAGATGAAGTAGGTGCCCAGCTCGTTGTTACCCACGGTGCCGAAGGGCATGTTGTCGCGAATAACCTTGAAGTCGTCACCGATATTGGCAAGAGCGGAGTGCGAGTTGGCGGGCTTCTCGTCCTCGCTCATCTCGATGTCCTCGTGCTTGGAGCGGCCAATGACCTTCTCCTGCTCGGAGACGGGCAGGGCGTTCCACGCGGTCATGTCGTGGATGTACTTCTGCACGAACTGGTAGCTGCCGCCCCTATACATGGGGTCGCTGTCACCGATGATGCCGAAGTATTCGCGTGCCGCGGGGGTCTGCGGGTTTTCGGTGCCGTCCACAAAACCGATGATGGAGCGGCCGTCCCAGTAGCGGAAGCCGTGCACCTCATCCAGCACCTCAGCAATATCGCGTAGAGCCGCAGTAATAGCGGACGCCATATCGTAGGCGACGGACGGCTGGGTCGCGCGGATGTGGAAGTGCAGATCGCCGGGAGTGGACACCGCGGTGTGCTTATGGCCCCTAATCTCCTCGAACTCCACGAGCTCTTGCGGCAGCGGCTTGGGCAGATCCAGGGTTAGCCACGCGCTGTGGCTGATACCCAGCACGATGCTGGCGTTCTCGGGCGAGTAGCGGTTTGCGGCGGTGTGGTTGAGGTTAATGACGAGCCCGCAGAGGTTCTGGAACCCCTCAATGAGCGCATCCTGGCAGATGCCGTCCTTGAACTTCCACACCATGAAAATGGTGTTAGCGTTCGGGCTGGCAGTGACCTGTTGTGATTCTGAAGCAAGCATAAAATCCACCGTACGCCCGTGTGCATGCCCCTGCAATGAATCTAGCCCTAACCTTCTGCACTGGCCCTAACCTTCTGCGCTGAACGGAGAAGATGAGGGCTGGGGCAAAGAACCGTAGGGTTTCAGAGGCCGTGCTTTAGAAACAGTACTCTAGAAACCGTGGGCGGCGAGGTCACGCGCATGCGCCAGGCGCGCCGCCGTCTCGAAAATAGTCCACGCCTGCACCTGAGTGGACAGCTCCACCGGCGCACCGGGCTTCACAACCTTGCTCATCGGCTCGGTGAACCGCGGGGAGAACTGCACGAGCGCCTTACCGCGAATCTCATTCGGGTCAATGCCGTACTCGTTCATCGGCAGGTTGGGGTCGAACTCGCGGCGGCCCTCCCACAGGGCGCGTGCGGTCGAGTACACCAGGTTCGAGGCGAGCGCTCGCGCCTCATCGCTGAGCAGCGGTGAGGACGCCGCCATGCCCAGGTAGCGCACGAGAATGCCGGTGAACAGGCCGCCGTCGCCGTCGCCGTGCGAGATGAGGATGCGGCGGCGCGCACCGGAGAGGAACTCCACCTCTTCGGTCATGTGCTTGACGATGCCGACGATGAGGCGCTCGGCGCGTTCTGCGGGGTCCACTTCGCAGGGCACACCGGATGCGGCGAGGCTCAGTAGAGCACCCAGGGCGGTTCCCTGGTTGTAGGTGAATTCGCCGCGTTCGTATTCGTACTCGTCGCCGCGCACGTTCACGCCATCAATATAGAGCGAACGTTCTGCATCCCAGAGGGTTTCGTTCATCCAGTCCATGAGCGCGGCGGCAGTCTTCGGATCGCCCGCACGCACATACGCCAGAGCGGTCGGTGCGGTCGCCGCAGCATTCACAAAATCACGCTTGGACTTGCGCCAACTCATGCCACCCACCGGGGAGAAACCCTTCGCCAGCTGCTCGAAGAGAGCCGCGCCAGCATCCTGAGCGGCAACATCATTAGCGCCGGTCAGCTCAATGCAGAAGGAGTTCATGCGGCCCACAGCGAGGGCCAGCCACGCCATATCGTCAAAATAATCGTTCGCAAAGCGGCCGTAGTTACGCACGTTAATGCCGCGCAATAGTGCGCGGGCGCGGTGCAGCTGCTCCTGGGCGGCAGTAATATCGCCCTCGCGCAGGTGACGCTGACCGGCATCAATTATGCAGTCCAGCAGGTGCGCCTGCCACCAGTAGTGCCAAGCGCTCAGACGCTGGCTCAGCGGGCGCGGGTCGGGAACCTGTACCGAACCGATGAGGGCGCCGGGAACACCGAGGATGCGGTGCACGAAGGTGTCGGTGACGCTGTCGGCTGCGGTAGCGGCGTGCGAGGAGGTGCGCTGGGCGTACTCGCTAATCGACTCCAGAGACTGCTCGTTGTGGGAAGACGGCTGGGATTTCATGGACCCTCTGTAGTTGCGGTGAAGTATTACGTCTGAAATTATCCCACCTTTTACCCTCTGAGCGCCCGGATGCTGTGGGCGGGCTCTCGGGTGTGATCCCTTTTCGAGAGCCCGCCGAGAAGATGCACCGCGGGGAACGAGGTGAACGCCACTCAAAAACGGGTTAGGCGGCGGCAGCCAGCGAACGCCCGCTGTACAGGTCCACCTGTTCGCCGGTGATGGGGTGCTCAAAGTGCAGGCTGTACGCCAGCAGCTGCAGCGGGTACTCGGGACGGTCTGGGGCGTCGGGTAGCACCTGCGGGTAGAGCACATCGCCCAGAATGGGGGAGCCCAAAAGGTTCAGGTGCGCCCGTAGCTGGTGGGTCTTGCCGGTGTGAGGCGCCAAATCATAGAGCGTCCATTCTCGTTTTTCGTTCAGTGTAGGCTCGGCACGCCACCCCTCAACAGCCTGCGCACTCGGGGTGAAAGTCCGCAGAATCTTTACGGTCGTCAGCGTATTCGGTTCCACGCCCTGCGCCGCGCACTGCTCCTCCGAAAGTTGCTGAACCTGCAGCTGATCACGAATCTTCTGAATATGCGAACGCACCTGCAGGCCCTCCTCGCTCAACGCCTGCTCGGCGGCGGTAGCATCGGCGGGAACCGGCGCCACGGCGCGGTAGGTCTTCGACACCTGACGGTGCTGAAACATCATCTGGAAGGGGCGGCGCGCCTCCACGGTCTTAGCGAAGAGCAGCACGCCCGCGGTCGGGCGATCGAGGCGGTGAATCGGAATCAGCAGCGGGTTGTCCTCGCGCACCCGCAGCTTGGTCAGCGCGGTCTGCGCAATATAGGCACCGCGCGGGGTGGTCGGCAGAAAATGCGGCTTATCAATCGCCAGCACGTGTTCATCCTCGTAGAGCACCGGCATATCGGAGGGTAGCTGCGGCTCATCGGCAAGCTCACGGAAGTACCAGATGCGCTCGCCGGGCATATAGGGGCTATCGCTGGTCAGCACCGTGCCGTCATCGAGGCGCACCTCACCGGTATTAAAGCGGGCGTGAATAATCTGCGGGTCGTTCGGGTAGAATCGCGCAACCAGGTAATCCGCAATGGTTGCCGGGGCCGTATTGTTCGGGGTGAGCTCGGCGGGGAGCTCCTCCACGCGCGGCAGGATCAGCTGAATCGGGTCGATACCGTTCTTCTGAGCCAGCGGAGGGGTCAGCAGACGGTGATGCGTGCGGCGTGCAGGCTTTGCCTGATAGGCGAGCTGTATTCCCTGCTGTGTATCGGGGCGTGCGATAGGCTGCGGGCGTGGGGTGTTCTGTGCGGGCATGGCTCTACTCTACCGCCTAAACTCTATCACCTGAGCGGGGCTGGGACCGAGGTAAGCTGAGCCGGACTGCCTACTGATGAGGTGGCCAGAAACATTGCCGTGGGGTTGGGTTTCGGGCTGCGGAATGCAGTTTTGTCTGACACTCATGAATGTTTGTGTGAATGTGTGGAACAAAAAACGAAAACTTCACAAATTTTTGAAATTATTGGACATTTAATTTAAAAAAACTGCATTAATTTTACAAAAAACAGCGTTTAAGTGCGGTATTTTCGAAAATTCTGTCAAATCAGAAACTAATAACCCTCAATTTAGCCCCTGTGGTTTTTCTAAGTATAAAAGATGTGAAGCAAATAAATACCTGCTAACCTGAGCATCCTACGTCATAAACGCCTTAATAAAGGCTGAAAGTAGCCTTAAAGCGGTACGATTAAGACACAGAAGTTCGATATTTCGAACGAAGGGGTCGAAATGGGACAGAAACAGCGCAAGGGCGCAGAGAGTAAAGGAACACCCCCAATTACGGCGGTGCAATCAGACAATTCCAAAGCACCGGAAAATGCGATAGGAGAGGTTATGGAACATTCACAAAAGAATGCGGAGCCTCGCACCGGTGCCCTGCGCATGGAACCGCACGAACGCGAAGAGCAAATTCTGAAAATTGCTGCAGAACATTTCGCTCGACGCGGCGTACTCGGCGCCTCCATGAGCGCTATCGCCCGCGATGCAGGCATTACCCGCGCCCTGCTCTACCACTACTTCCCCGGCAAGGACTCCCTGGCGGCAGCCGTCACCCGACGCGAAGCCAACGCAGTCCTCGAAGCGCTCGGCGAGCACCACGAAAACCCCGAGGAAGCACTCCGCAGGGCGCTACGCACCTACTTCCTCGTCGTAGCCGGTGTCCCCACCCCCGGTGGGGAGGACTTCCCGAACAATCCCACCGACTACCTCGAATGGATGCTTGAACGCACCGGCATGCCGATTAATGACCGCACCCGCGTCATCCTCGGAGGCTGGTTGCAGCTCGTCGACTACTTCGCCCTGCACGTCGTGCAGCTCAACCCCCGCGATCAGCGCACCGTTCGCTCCCGCGGGCTCGGGCTCGAAGAAGCTATCGACCTGTGCCTGGGTGCCGTGGACACCCTCACCGGCGGCTACTAACCGCCCCAACAGGTCAACGTAGGACTTCCCGCTCCGATGTTTGGTTATGTGCTCCACGGCAAAGGCGACGTGGACATCCGGGCGGTTATTCCTCCGTCGCGCCGCTTGCGACGTGGCGGACTCCGGGAACACCACCCGGTTCGTGAGTAGGGAAACATAATGCCCCGTACCCCCTTCCGTGAGGGTGCGGGGCATTATGATGCTCAGGTTGAGGTTGAGGAAATAATTTAATCTGAGGCTAAGCTTGAGGATCTGCTTGCGTTAAGTTAAATGGAGCGGCGTAGCGACAGGCCACGAACCGTCGCGTAGAAACCCTGTGCCTGCAGTGCGGCACGCAGTACCTCCACCGGATGCACCACAGCCTCGCCGGTGGAGGGATTCAGCGTGTGGGTGCCCAGCGTGTGAGTGCTCAAAAGCTCCACATCGTTGACCTTCTCCACCGAAATCTTCTCCGCACCACCGGCGGATACCAGGCGCGCCAGGGCGGGGGCCGCCGCCTCCAGAAGCACCGGGTCGGTGGTGAAAGCCAGCAGGGTCTTCGCGCCGCGCTCCACGTACAGCACCGGGGCGCCGTCCACCAGCACCACGCAGGCGCCCGCCTTGCGTGCCGGGCGGTGCTTGACCACTCCCACACCCTCGCCCGCAAAGGACGGAATCGCGGGCCAGCTCAGCGCCGCACCGTACGGGTTCGCCGGGTCGGTCGCCGCCAACAGGGTCACCGTGAACGTGCCGTACACCTGTTCCGTATCGGTACGCTGCGGGGTGTAGGCGCTCGCACCAAAACCCTGTGTCGCACTATAATTCTGTGGACCTGCGGGAATACTGAGGTTATCGGCGGTAGAACGCAGCAGGTCCACCGTCGCGGGGGCGGCGAACTGCGCCGCACCCAAACCCTCAATAAAGTAGCCGCGACGCACCAGCGCACGATCCTCAGCCGCCGAATAAATCCGGTACAGCTGCGAGAACCCGCCGGCAGAATCCTCCACCTGCAGGCACCCGCGAGTCAGCACACCGTAGCGATCCAGTAGCAGGTCGGCGCGTGCGAGCGCCGCAACGGTCGCCTCCACCGGCTCCTGCAGCAGGGTGTCCACGCGCGAGAAGCGACCGCTATCCTGCGGGGCAACAGTGGGGGCGGTCGTATGGAGCCCGCCGCGGAGGGAACTACCGCGCAGGGAACGCAAGCCCCGCCCGGCGACAGGAGCAGAGTAGCCGCCGGAACCATAGCCGTCAGCGCCGAAACCGCCCGCCATGCCGTTACCCATGGAGGCGCGCGCCGCCGCAATACGACCCGCCCCGCGGCGACCCACCCGCGACAGGCGCGCAGGGGCAGCCGGGGTCGGATGCGCACTGCGGACACCCGCAAGCATCGCCCGAACCGGCGCGAAACTATCGTTCGTCACCGCGCCAGCCCACACCAGGCGCCACAGCGCCGCCGAAACTTGCGCCGCATCCGGGAAAGTCACCACCTGACCGGAAGGAGCCGCCGCGCTCATCAGCTGCGCCACCCGCTCACGCAGCGCCGGCACGAACAGGCCGCCGTGAGCCAGCGCCTCATAGATGGCGTGCTCGAGCGTGCCCGGAGTCTGCAACGCCTCCCAGAGCTCCGGGTTCTCCGCGCGCAGCAGCTGCTCTGGGTAGTCCTCGCCCAGAGTCAGCGAAGAACTCTCGCTCAAATGCAGGCGAATCCAACCGTCAGACTTCTGCGCGCTACCGCCGCCGAGCTGACCGGCGCCGGTGAAGAACACCCTGCCGCTGGCCATGAGTTCGTCCAGCATGTGCGGCTGGTAGCCGGGCACGCGCGCCGGAAGAATCAGCGTCTCCAGTGCGGAAGCCGGTACGCGCACACCCGCCAGCTGGTCGATGGCGGTGAGCAGATCCTCCGTGGCGGAGGCGGAGTCTTCGGTACCGTTTTCAGCCGCCGAGGTGGGTGTCGCCGGGTTGGGCTCTGCTGTGCCGAAGGGCGCCACCCTTTCGCCCACCACCGTGGCGGCGCGGCGGGAGGGCGTGAACGCACCGTAGGCGCTCGCCTCCGGCAGGGTCTGCGCAACCCGTACAGATAAAGAACGAACGTTCTGCCACGAAGGCAGGAAAACACCATAGACCTGCGCCGATACCGGCTCAATCTCCTCACGCAACGCCGCCAGGGAACGGGCGCGAATCGTGCGCAAAACCTGCGCATCCACCCACTCAACACCGACCGCCCCGGAGGCACGTAGCACCTCGGGCAGGAACTCGCCGGAGCTCAGGCGGCGCTGCTGCTGAAGACGCTGCAACACCGGAGTCAGCACGCCCACACCCACCGGGGTCAGGCGCGAAAAATGCTCCGCCGCCTGCTGCGCCGTGAAGGGAATATGGGTGCGCGCATAGCGAGAAACCAGATCCTCTAAAGGCTCCGCGACCGGCTCCAGAAGGGCTGCAGGAAGCGCCGCGGCGGGCATAATGCCCAGTCCATCGCGCAGGCGCGCGGCGTCTTCAACCACCGCGTAGTACAGCTGCGGCTCGGCGGAACCATCGGCAGCTCCCATGAACGAGAACGCGCGGCGCGAGCGCACCAGCTCTTCCGCCAGCTCACGCGCCTGATCCGTGCTGGCGTGCGCGCCGTACTCCTCGCCGGACTCTTCGCCGTAGTTTTCAGAATCCTCGGACTCGCCGAAATCTTGAGAACCGTGCGCCGCAGATTCAGTCCGCGGGTTGTCGGCACGCAAGCGCAGACTCAACTCCCGCGCGCTCAACGGACCCAGCTGGCGCAAAAGATCCGCCACGCCCTCCACACCGCAGGCGCGGTAACGCTCACCCGTGCACTGCAGACGCTGCTGAGTCTGCACCAGAACCGCCGGATCCAGCAGCTCGCGCAGACCGCTCGAACCCAGCAACTCAGCCAGCAGTGCCGGGTCCAGCGACAGCGCGGCGGCGCGGCGTTCGGCGGCGGGTGCATCGCCGTCGTAGAGGTGCTCGGCAACGTACTCAAAGAGCAGGGTGCGCGCAAAAGGCGAAGGGTCGTTCGTCTCAACCTCCAGCATGGACACCGTCCGAGACTGCAACGAACGGTGCACCTGAACCAGTGCCGGAACATCGTACACATCCTGCAGACACTCGCGCGCAGTCTCCAAAAGCACCGGAAAATCAGGGTACTTACGCGCCACATCCAGTAGCTGCGCCGCACGCTGACGCTGCTGCCACAGCGGGGTGCGCTTACCCGGATCACGGCGCGGCAACAGCAGGGCACGCGCCGCATTCTCACGGAACCGAGACGCAAAAAGCGCCGAATCGCCCACGCGTTCGGTGACAATCGCCTCCAGCTCGTCCGGGTCGAAGAGGAACAGGTCGGCGCCGGGCGGCACATCCTCCATGGCGGGCAAGCGCAGAATCAAGCCGTCATCGCTCGCCATGACGGAGGCATCCACCCCGTACCGCTCCTCGATACGGGCGCGCACCGCCAGCGCCCAGGGCGCGTGCACCCCGTAGCCGAGCGGCGAGTGCAGGACCACGCGCCAATCGCCCAGTTCGTCGCGGTGCCGCTCCACAATCATGCGGGTGTCGGAGGGGACCGCCCCGGTGGATTCGCGCTGCTCACGCAGGTAGGCGAGCAGGTTATCGACTGCCCAGGTGTCCAGTCCGAGCTGTTCGAGCTGCTGGCGGGCGGCGGCGCTATCGGTGGCATCCAGGCTGGAGAGGGCGCGCGTGAACGCACCCGTCTGCACACCCAGGGCATAGGGGCGACCCATGCGGTCGCCGTGCCAGAAGGGCAGGCGCGCGGGCTGACCGGGCGCGGGGGAGACCCGCACCGCGTCGTGCGTAATTTCTTCAATGCGCCAACTGCTCGCGCCGAGGGTGATGACCTCGCCGGCGCGGGATTCGTACACCATTTCTTCGTCGAGCTCACCCACACGCTTGGGGCCGCGCTCCTCATCGCCGCTGACCAGGTAGACGGGGAAGAGTCCGCGGTCGGGAATCGTGCCGCCACTGGTGACGGCGAGGCGCTGCGCACCCGGGCGGCCCTCAATACTGCCGGAGGGCGCCTCCTCGGTGGGGGTGCGATCCCAGATGATGCGCGGGCGCAGTTCGGCGAACTCGTCGGAGGGGTAGCGTCCGGCGAGCATTTCGAGTACGGAGTCGAAGAGGGCGCGCGGCAGTTCGGTGTAGGGTGCGCTGCGGCGTAGCGCCTCGTACCAGGAGTCCACGCTGATGGGGCCCAATGCGCAGGCGGCGACGGTCTGCTGCGCGAGTACGTCCAGGGGGTTGGTGGGGATGGTGAGCGGCTCGAGGGTTCCGCTGCGCATTCCGGCGAGGGTGACGGTTGCGCCGAGCAGGTCGCCGCGGTGCTTGGGGTAGAAGAATCCGCGCGAAATTTCGCCCACGCGGTGTCCGGCTCGACCCACGCGCTGCAGTGCGGAGGCGACCGAGGGAGGGGCTGCTACCTGAATTACGAGGTCTACGTGGCCCATGTCGATGCCCAGTTCCAGGGAGCTGGTGGCGACCACGCAGCGCAGGGTTCCGCCCTTGAGCGCCTCCTCAATGAGGGTGCGCTGTTCCTTGGATACGGAGCCGTGGTGTGCGCGGGCGAGCGGCGGCACTTCGGCGATGTCGCAGATGCCTGCCGCGTAGTCTTCGGGGTCGATTCCCTGCTTCGCGAGGACGCGGCGCAGGTGAATATCGTTGAGCGCCGCGGTGAGCTTTTCCGCTAGTCCACGCGAATTAACGAAAACAATCGTAGAACGGTTGTTCTCAATATGGTCGACGATGCGCTCCTGCACACGCGGCCAGATGGAGGTCTCGGGGCGCTCGCTACCGGGGGTGTCTCGCAGCGTCTTTTCGTGCAGTGCCCCCTCATGCAATGCCTCTTCCGAGATGGTGAGCGTATTTTTGGGCGCAGCGGTATCGCCCTGTCGCGACGGGTTTGCCTGCCCAGTTTCTTGCGCGGGTTCCTGCGCTGGGTTTGCCTGCCCGGGGAATACGCCAATGGCATCTTCCAGCGTGTAGGGCGCGCTCGCCGAGATGTCTACGGCACTAGAGGTAGGTTGTGCCACGCCCTGCGGCGAGCCAGCAGAAGCGGAGTGGGTAGTCCCGCCGCCTGGCGCCTCCGAGGGTGCATATTCTGAGGGGGCGTGGAGTCCTTGCCCGTAGTCGTTGGCGCCTCCGAGTGCCGCCATATCGGGTACGGGCACGCTCAGGCGCAGGTCCCATTCTTTGACGACTGGACGGCTCATGATGGTTACCGGCTGAATGCCGCCGAGGAACCGGGCGACCGCCTCCGGGTTTTCGACGGTTGCGGAGAGCCCAATGCGCTGTGCGGGCTTTTCGAGGAGTGCGTCGAGGCGTTCGAGGGAGACCGCCAGGTGTGCGCCGCGTTTGGTGGCGGCGAGGTTGTGGATCTCGTCCACGATCACGGTGGTGACGCCCGCGAGGGTGTTGCGGGCGGCGCTGGTGAGCATGAGGTAGAGGGATTCGGGGGTGGTGATGAGAATGTCGGGCGGGTTGCTGATGAGTTGGCGGCGTTCGCGTGCGGGGGTGTCGCCGCTGCGCACGCCCACGCTGATGTTCGGTTCGCCCGTGTTGTTTTCGCTCAGGCGCGTGATTCCGGTCAGCGGTGCGCGCAGGTTGCGTTCGACGTCGGCGCCGAGTGCTTTGAGGGGTGAGATGTAGAGGATGCGCGTGCCGCCTGCGGTTCCGGCTTCGTGTTCGCGGTGCAGGGCGTCGAGTGCCCAGAGGAAGGCGGCGAGGGTTTTGCCGGAGCCGGTGGGGGCGATGATGAGGGTGTTGTTGCCGTTGCGGATGCTCTCCCAGGCGCCTTCTTGGGCGGCGGTGGGTGCGCTGAAGGTGGCACGGAACCAGTCGCGTACGGGGGTGGAGAAATGGGAGAGTGCGTCGGTCATGTATCTATTATGGGCGGGGTTTATGGTGTGCGCCTCTTGAATTGTTGGGGGTGGGGGAGGAAGATGTGCTTGACAGAGATTTCACAGAGCATGTAATATTTTACATGTAAAGTAAACGACTGAGGAACAACCCAAAGGAGCCTCACCATGACCCGCCTGACCGAAGAACAGCTCATCAGCCTCTTCCACGAGCCGCGCACCGTCTCCTCCTTCACCGAGGAACCCGTCACCGACGAGCAGCTACGCCGCATCCAGGAACTGACCTACTACGGCCCCACCGCCTTCAACAGCCAGCCCCTGCGCATCACCTGGGTCAAGAGCCCCGAGGCACGCGAGCGCCTCGTCGCACACATGGCAGACGGCAACAAGGCAAAGACCCAGGCGGCACCGGTGACCGCAATCCTCTCCGCAGACGCGAACTGGGTAGAGCACGCTGACACCTTCAATCCCAACGCTGCCGGCTTCATCAAGGGCTACTACACCACCGAGGAGCTTGCCACCCCCGCCGCTGAGCTGAGCGCTCACCTGCAGGCAGGCTACTTCATCACCGCAATCCGTGCCCTCGGCCTGGACGCTGGCCCCATGACCGGCGCAGACTTCGCTGGCATCAAGAAGGAATTCTTCGCGGACAACGCAGAGATCCCGTTCCTGATCGTCAACCTCGGCCACGGCGAGGCTCCCGCATACCCGCGCGGTGCACGCTTCAGCCACGAGGACGTCACCCGCTCCCTCTAAGAGCAAGCGGATACGGCATCGCTAAACACTAGGCTTAAAAATAGTTCAAGGGCGGTTCCCCATCACGGGGAACCGCCCTTGAACTATAGGTGCACCAGTGAACTATAAGCGTGAACTATAGGTCCACAAGAGGCGCCAGAGTATTCACATCCGCAGTACCGCTTTAGCGGGCACCAAACTGACCCACCGACAACTGCGGAACAGACGAGGAACAAGCGGTCGTATCCAGCGGAACAATTACGCCGCCGGAACCAGAGGGCAGACCCACCAGGAAGCCCTGAACCGGGCGGCTACCGCAATCATCACCGAAGCGTGCCGGATACACCGAACGCAGTACCGCGGTGGTGCTATCGCCGGGGTTAAGGGTCACGCCCGCAGAGTTCATGTACTCATCGGAGGTGGAAGCCTCACGACCAACCCAGGTTCCCGAAGGACCCGCATGCACCACACGCGGGTAGCCGCGCAGGGTACAGGAGGAGTTTGAGGAATTCTGGAAGTACAGGGTGTAGTTTCGGGCGCCGGGGGAGCCTTCTCCCACAGCAACCGAAATGTTCAGGTCATCCAGATTGCACTGGGTCGGGCCCTCAGCAACAGTATTGCTGGAGGAACTAGAGGACTTCTCCGAAGAGTTCGAGGAATTGGAAGAATTCGACGAGCCCGAAGAACCGGAGGAGTTCGAGGAGCTACCCGAAGAGTTAGAACCCGACTGTGACGACGAGTTTGAGCTCTTCTGGGAATCCTGCTGAGAATCTGCAGAGTCGTCTGACTTGTTCTGATCGGAACCCTCGCGGGAGGTATCAGAAGAATGAGAGTCAGAGTTCTGCTTCGACTCGTGAGTCTCGGTGTGGGAAGAAGACTCGGAGTGCTCAGAGGAAGAATCGCGGTGCTCCGCGTCAGGGGAATTCACCACGGTAATGGAGCCCGGAGACACAGAAGGGGTAGCCCCGTCGGAGGCTACTCGAATCGTACCGGGCTTGACCGAAGCCGAAGCACTCGGCTGAGCCGAGGTGCCTTCAGCTTCCTGACCGGCCTGGGACGCGCCGCATCCACTGAGCGCGAGCACGCAACAGAGGAGGGTGGTTGATGCGAGTACCTGAGCCGATTTAAACATGATTACATCGCCGCCTGCATTTGGATTTCTGCTCCGTCCATACCGGGGGCGTACTCGACCTGGCAGCACAGGCGGGAGTACTCGTTTGCAACATCGTCAACCATGTCGAGCAGGTCCTGCTCAGCTTCGGTGCGTTCACCGGAAGCTTCGAAGTGCTCGGGGTCGATGAAGCCGTGGCAGGTAGCGCAGGATGCGTTACCACCGCAGGTTGCGAGGACCGGCACACCGTTAGCCTGGAGGGCTTCCAGGAGGGTGTGGTGGTCTTCCCACTGAATGTCGTAGTTTACGCCTGCTTCGTCAGTGACCTTAATCGTTACGCCCATGCGTTCTCCTTCTTCTGTAGTGATGCGTTTCTATTGTAGAGGTAGGGGCTGTTATTCACCGTACTTTGTGGTGCATCCCTAACCCTACCGTCACGCATATCACGGGAACGCATATTAATTTTTATGCTTAATAGCATGTCTGTATTGTCCCCAGTCTACCTCTTAAAGCCCTGACAACGCGGGATATAGGCATATATGAATACTGCCCCCAGATGCAAAGACATGCTGGGGACAGTATAAAGAACCGGCACGCAGGCGCGCTCTAACGGTGACGAAGACCTACTCTGATTCCTTCTCCGCGCTCTTCTCGGCCTCCTGCTTTTCGGTGCTGCGGTGATCGGCATTCTGGACGCTTCCTCCGGGGCCGCGCACAATACCGCGCACGCTATCGCGCGGGTCAGCGTAGCGCAGGTCGATACCGAAGGTATTGCGGATCTGGCGTGCCGAGTTCAGGTGCCAACGCTGCGAATCTGAGGGGGTCACGGAGGTGACCGCCTTCTGACCCGGAGCCAGCTTCTCGTGGCGAATATCGTAGTGCTTACCACCCATGGTGATGGTGAAGCCGTGCTCCTGCAGCAGTTGCACGAACGCATCCACATCGTGCGGAATCTTGCGGCCGCGCTGCCTCTTCGTGCCGCTCATCCTCGGCTGCGATTCGAAGGGGTTACGGCTGGGCGCGGTGCCGCGACTAATACGAATGACCTGCTGGTCGGAGTGCGAGAACTCCACCTGGTAGCCATTGAGTGAGTACACGGTGCGGCTACTGCCGGGAATCGGGCGGCGGTCCTCAGCTTCATCCAGGATGCGGGCAATGTACTCGCCGGTCAGTCCGAGCGACTTGAGCTGAGCCTGAGCCTCGGGGGAGAGCTGATAGCCTCCCGCGAGAGCCTGCAGCGGGCGTAGCGCGAGCACTTCGGCGGTCAGGGGATTGAGCACCACCTGGTAGCCTTCCTCTTCATGCGTGTAGAGGGTGACTTCGCGGCCGTAACGGTTCTCCTGCGCGCTTTCTTGAACCACCGTGCTTGCGGGGGATTCGATGATGTCCAGCAACAGCTCGTAGGTGAGCCCGTGGCGCATCATGTAATCCATCACGCCGGGGAGCACACCGTAGATGCGGCGGCGCGGCGGCACGTCACCGTAGAATTCCTTCTCGATGCGCGCGGCAATACGCTGGTTCTCCAGCGGCACCTCGGTCAGCGGAATGAGGCGCTGGTTGGAGGGGCGAATCTTGGCGCGTGCGGCAGCGGGCTTGGGCGCCTGACGGTACGCGTCCACGAGCGCCTGCTGCTGCTCCACGAATTCCTGGGCAAGGAGCGGTAGGAGGGTGAAGTAGAGCTCTGCCGCTTCGGGCTTGAGCGCGCCGTTCTCATCGAGCAGGGAGGCGCCGTCCTTGGAGAGCAAATCCCACGGCTTATCGTGTGCAGGGCTCTCTTCGGTGCCCTGCTCATCGCGGTAGCTATAGGCGGCGAGGGAGGCAAGCTCCTGCAGGCGAACGTACACCTCAAGAGGAACGGTAATCTGCTTAGCGGACATTATTTCTCCTCCTCGGTGGTGTTTTCTGCCCGAGCTACTTGATGTTCTGCCTGCTTCGCCAGGGTATTACTGAGCTCTTCCAGCTGTGCCTTGCGCAGGTTCTCTGCGTGCAGAACATGGAAATCCGGGGTCTTCGCCAGAGCCAGAACGGTCCGCTCATCGGGCGAAATCGCAATTTCCAGACCCTGCGCCGCGTAGATGCGGGTCCAGCCTTCAGCCATGCGCACGCTTTCGGGGCTGCTCAGCGCCTGAAGCATCAGATCGAAAACGAACGGCGGGTTCTTCTTCAAGAAGGTGCGGGCGCGCTCGCTGAATTCGAGTTCCAGGGCGTTGAGCGAGTTGTATTTGCCCTGAGCCAGGGATGCCTGTGCCGCTTCGTTGTATTCGGCGTCGTATTCGTCAATAACGGTGATAACTTCGGCGGAGGCGGTGTTCACGTCAACGCGGTAGTCGTCATGCGTGAAGCGAATGGTCCAGTCGTTGATGCGTTCGGCTTCACCTTCGCGCAGGATGGTGCGCACGAGTTCTTCGCTGATGTTTTCGCGTTCGAGGCGGGCGCGCAGGCTCGGGCGCAGGCGGTAGCTGCGTTCGCGGTCCTCGGTGGTGATGGCGCGAGGTGCGGCGGCTACCGGTTCTGCTGCGGGTGCGCTCGGGGTGGACGCGGCAGGCATCGGTGCACCGGGTTTCGGCGCGGCAGGCTTTGGAGCGGTCGGCTTGACTGCGGGCGCGCTCGGCAACGACTGACTGAGCACGGGCAGCTCTTCAGCAGGTGCCTGCTCGTTAGCTACTGCCGTATGGGTAGCTTCTGCGGCTTCGGCAGCCTGCTGCCGGGCGCGCAGACCCTCCAGGTACTCTTCGATGCGCGGCGGGCGGTAGGTCAGCGTGGACTTGCGGAACATGCCGGGGGAGGGTGCACCGGGAGTCGGCGCAGCCGGCTTGGGTGCTACAGATGTAGGAGCAGCGGGCTTCGGTGCAACGGGCTTGGGATCCGCCGGCTTGGGTGCCGCGGGGGTAACCGTGGCGGGGGTCGGTACAGGAACCGTCTTTTCTGCAGCTGCCTCTGCGGATGCTTCCACAGAGGCTTCTTCCGGCACGCTGGGAGTCTGGCTGGGAGCCATATCGGGAGCCGGGGCGGGTGCCTGTGCCGCGCGGGCGGCAAAGAGTGCGGGGGAAGGCGCGGGCTTCGGCGCTGCGGGCTTCGGGGTTGCAGGCTCCGGTGCTGCAGGTTTGGGAGCGGCGGATGCGCTCACCGCTGCATCCTCACTAGCTACACCCTCGTTGGCCTCTGCAACGGGAGCCTCAGCCGTGGACTCTGCGGTAGCCTCGGCCGCCTGCAGGTCGTTCTGTTCCTCTTCACGAGGCGTACTGCCGCTGGGTTCCTCATCGCCGCGGCGTAGGGCGGCAACGAGTTCCTGCCGGGAAGTATAAGGAATGATGTCCTCGGGAGAGTCGATATATCGGGGGAAATTCTCGTAGAGAATCTTCGCCGCGGCCTCAAAGAGCTTTTCTACAGTGGCGTTGGCGCCGGGTGCGCAAGGGCAGAGGAGCTCTTGGCGCTGCGCGTCATAGAGGGACCAGTGGGCGCATCGTTCGGTGGGCGGGAAGTAATCGAGCGTTCCCAGGTCGGCTATATCGATGAGCGCACCTATCAGGGACTGCGGAATGGATAGCTGTGCCATAGTGCTCCTTTGCGTTGTCTTACTCTCCAGCCTATGCGTGGAGGGTCTTCTTTCCATCCTATGCGTTTTTTGGCGGGTGTGCCCCGGGGCACGTCATCTGGGCGCGTAAATCTGTGGATTCACAGGTTGAAACGCACTTTTGCAACAGCTGTTGGGTGCGGATGAGGCGGTTGAAGCGTCTTTGCTACACCTCTATACAGGCGTCTCCTATATGGGCATCTCCATGCACTGTGGCTTCTGCGCGCCGCGCCGCCTGTCGTGAGCGCGGTGGTTTGCGTTGTATCCGGCGCTTGCGGCGAGGTACTTTCGGCGGGGCACTTTCCGGGCGTATTTCTGGAGACACAAAAAATCCCCGGTTCCGAAGAACCGGGGATCGGTGGTGCGCCCGAAGGGATTCGAACCCCCAACCTTCTGATCCGTAGTCAGATGCTCTATCCGTTGAGCTACAGGCGCATGTTCCTCGCTTCGGATTTCTTCAACCCGTCGCGGCAACAGGTACTACTATACGGATGTCCCCGAGGGGGCGCAAGCCGAAAAACTCGAAATTAGCCTAAAACCGCCTCCGAAAGACCCTTTAATGCCCCGTTTTGCCGCATAATTCCGGGGGTTTCGCGCTCGCAAAAATTTTTTAAAATATTTTTGTTCCACCCCAAAACCTACCTCGAGGACACCCAGAACACCCTCCTCGACCCTGCCGAATTACCTCAAAATCCTCCAAAAAATCTTTCCGCGCCAAAAGAATGTGATGCGCAGAACTTAAGAAATGGTGTCATAGAAAGCTCTGCAGACCATTAATGCGTTATTCTGTAAGCATCACGAGGAAGTGGAGACTGTCCAAGCGTGCATATTCACATTTGTTTGCACGCTTGTAGTGTTTAACTGCTTCTTTGTTACCGCAGACCTAACCGGATCAATGTAGTATCCGGGCCACCGATTGAAGGGGAAAATGTCAATGGCTGACACCTCAACTCGTACTCTCTCTGCCGAACTCGAAAAGGAGCTGCAGAGCGCACCTACCACCCACCAGGGCCTCCTGGATTGGGTTCGCGAGGTTGCGGCACTGACCCAGCCCGCACACATCTACTGGGTCGATGGCTCCCAGGAAGAATATGACCGCCTGGCACAGGAACTGGTTGACGCCGGTACCTTCGTTCGCCTCAGCGATCACGAATTCCCGAACTCTTACGCAGCTTTCTCCGATCCCGACGACGTTGCACGTGTCGAGGAGCGCACCTTCATCTGCTCCGAGACTGAAGAAGGCGCAGGCCCGACCAACAACTGGCGCGACCCCGTCGAAATGAAGCAGACCCTGACCGGTCTGTTCGAGGGCTCCATGCGCGGTCGTACCCTGTACGTCATTCCCTTCGTCATGGGCTCCCTGAAGGCTAAGAACCCCAAGATTGCTGTTGAGCTCAGCGACTCCGCATACGTTGTCTGCTCCATGCGCATCATGGCAACCATTGGTAAGGACGTTCTTGCCAAGCTGAACGAGACCAACGGCTTCTTCGTCAAGGCTCTGCACTCTGTTGGTGCACCCCTGGAGCCCGGTCAGGAAGATGTTCCCTGGCCTTGCAACCCCGAGAAGTACATCGTCCAGTTCCCCGAGACCCGCGAAATCTGGTCCTTCGGCTCCGGCTACGGCGGTAACGCACTGCTCGGTAAGAAGTGCTACGCACTGCGTATCGCATCCGTTATCGGTCGCGATGAGGGCTGGATGGCAGAGCACATGCTCATCCTGAAGGTCACCAACCCCGAGGGCAAGGTTCGCTACATCTCCGCAGCGTTCCCTTCCGCATGTGGCAAGACCAACTTCGCAATGATGGAACCCACCATTGACGGCTGGAAGGCTGAGATGGTCGGCGACGACATCGCATGGATCGAGTTCGACGAGAACCACCAGGCACGCGTGGTCAACCCCGAGGCTGGCCTGTTCGGCGTGGCACCGGGCACCGGTTACTCCACCAACCCGAACGCTATGAAGGCTATCGCCAAGGGCAACACCATCTTCACCAACGTTGCACTGACCGACGACGGCTCCGTCTGGTGGGAGGGTAAGACCGATGAGGCTCCCGAGCACCTGATTGACTGGACCGGTCAGGACTGGACCCCCGAGTCCGGCCGCCCGGCAGCTCACCCGAACTCCCGCTTCTGCACCCCCGCATCCCAGGTCGACATGCTCGCTCCCGAGTACTACGACCCCGAGGGTGTGCCGCTGAGCGCTATCGTTCTGGGCGGTCGCCGCAAGACCACCATCCCCCTGGTTTCCGAGTCCGAGAGCTGGGAGCAGGGCGTCTTCCGCGCAGTTACCCTCTCCTCCGAGACCACCGCGGCCGCTAAGGGCGCCGTCGGCGTGATTCGCCGCGACCCGATGGCAATGCTGCCCTTCATCGGCTACAACGCTGGTGACTACTTCAAGCACTGGCTGGATCTGGGCAAGAAGCACGGCGCTGAGAATATGCCGAAGGTTTACTACGTCAACTGGTTCCGCCGCACCCCCGATGGTGGCTTCGCATGGCCCGGCTTCGGCGAGAACTCTCGCGTTGTGAAGTGGATCTTCGACCGCCTCGACGGCAAGGCTGGCGGCCAGGAGACCTTCCTGGGCACCGTTCCCACCAAGGAAGACCTGGACCTGACCGGTCTGGAAATCTCCGAGGATGAGCTGAAGGCTGCTCTGGCTGTCTCGAAGGAAGAATGGGCTGCTGAGCTGCCCGGCATCGACGAGTGGCTGGCTAAGTTCGGCGACAAGCTGCCTGCTGAGGTCCGTGAGCAGCGCGACGCTCTGGCGAAGGCTCTGGAGGACTAAGACACTCCAGCTAATACCTACGGTATAGCGCTTTGAAGGAGCGGAATCTCCCGGTGAGATTCCGCTCCTTCCTTCCGTTGAGGGGAAATTTAAATCTCTACCAGTTGGGGGAACGATAAGTTTTCGCGCAAAGGCGTGAGTGTAAGGCTATGCAGTCCACTTGCTTTTGAGAAATACTTTAAGCTTCCCGCCGGGGTGGTTTGGGTACAGAAGCGGCTAGTTATAATTTCTTGCCCCCTCGCCGCCCCTATACAATGCCAATGTAAGATTTTTGAACGCGCACGGCTTTCACGAGCTGCGCATATCCACTGCTGCATGTATTGATATGTGGCGGCACGAGAGATGAGAAGGAGTATCCATGCGTTTGACAGCATTCTCGGATGTCTCGCTCCGCGTTCTGATGCTCCTGTCTGCTCTGGAGCCCGGTCAGAAGCTTTCCACCCAGAAGATCTCTGAAGGTGTGGACACCCCCTACAACCACGTGGCGAAGGCTGTAGCTTTCCTCGTGAACATGGGTTATCTGGACTCGACTCGTGGTCGTGCCGGTGGCGTCATGCTTTCCGATGCGGGTCGTTCTGCGACCGTCGGCACTATTCTTCGCGCTACTGAGGGTGATATCCCCATGATTGAGTGCGAGGATGAGAACGGCCACTGCCCCCTCGATAAGTTCTGTCGCCTGCGCAATGTGCTGGCGAAGGCGCGTGAGGCATTCTATGCTTCGGTTGATTCGGTGATCATTAGCGAGTTGACTGCCGGTGCGCGCCCCGTTGGCCCGGTGTTTGTTGAGCTGGGCTTTGGGCCTCCGGAGAACGCGTTGCCTGCCCGCTAGTTGTAAGGCGCTAGTCGTAAGTATTCAAGAGATACGTGATACCTGTGGAGCTTTCCGGTGGGAGGCTCCATAGAGTTTTTAACGCGGAGTTTGGGCGTTTCTGCGCTTGATGCGGGGGTTGCTAGGCGGTTCGCGCTGGGTATTCTCTAGGGTTTCTTGCGGGGTTTTAAGGGCATCGCGGGGGTATTTTTGACTCCGTCTGCGCGGTTGCCGGCACCTGCATGAACCCGGAAAATGTGCAGGAAATGCAAGATATTGCAAATTTGCTTTTCAAATACAGAAAATGTGACCATATTCATTTTTGCACTGTACTGCATACTTTCCGTAGTAAATATATTTCCGTGCCAGAATTTTTATGCACACTCCGGGGCTAGTCACGCGGCGAACTCAAAAACAGTGCTGAAAATATATAGTGTGACGCTCGGCTCTCTCTTTGAGTCAAGCTGAACCATAAGTCTCACCTAGCCCCCTCAATATCCCGCAGAAAGTGACCTGCACTCAGCGCAAACACCCCGCAAAATGCTACGGTAAGGGTGCTTTATAAACACTCTGTCACCAACTAAGCTGTCTGAGTGAATGCCCCGCAATACTGATATTGAGGGGCCTCGCCACAATGACCGAGGTGACCACACAGGAAGAAGGCACACACCGATGCTCTCCGAGAAGTCCCGCCCCATTATTGAGGCAACGCTGCCCATTATTGCTGAGCGCATTAACGACATCACCCCCGACTTCTACCGTCGAATGTTCGCCGCCCGCCCCGACCTGATGGACGGCATGTTCTCCCGCTCCTCCCAGCTTGAAGGCACTCAGCCTCGCGCACTGGCTGGCTCCATCGCAGTATTCGCTTCCTACATTGTCGAGCACCCGGACTCCTACCCGGACGAGGTCCTCTCCCGCGTTGCACACAAGCACGCGTCCCTGGGCCTGAAGGAAGAAGAGTACCCCACCGTCTACAAGTACCTCTTCGAGGCAATCGCCGCTAACCTGGGCGACCTGGCTACCCCCGAAATTGTTGAGGCATGGACCGAGGTCTACTGGCTCATGGGCAACGCCCTCATCAAGCTGGAGAAGGGCCTGTATGCTTCCCAGGCAAACGACGTCATGTTCGCACCCTTCAAGCTCGTTGACCGCAAGGAGACCGGTGAGAACGTCGTAGTTCTGACCTTCGAGCCCGCCGACGAGACCCCCATGACCGAGTCCAAGGGTGGCCAGTACATCTCCATCGTCGTTCCCGCACGTGACGGCCTGCGCCAGGCACGCCAGTACACCCTGCTGCCCAGCGAAAAGAACCAGCGCCGCATCGCTGTGAAGCTCGACCCCAACGGCGAGATGACCTCCATCCTGCACGAGCTGGAAGTCGGCGCAGTCGTCGAAATCTCCAACCCCTACGGTGACCTGACTCTGGAAGGCTTTGGCGACCCTGAGGCGCCCCTGTACCTCTTCTCCGCAGGCATCGGCACCACCCCCATGCTCAGCTTCCTCTCCGAGCTGGTTGAGAAGGGCTCCGAGCGTCCCGTGACCGTGGTCCACGCAGACCGCCGCCTGGACACCTGGCCCCTGCGCGAAGAGCTCACCGAGCTCGTCGGCAAGCTGCCCAACGCACGCCTCGTATCCTTCATCGAGGGCGAAGGCGGCGACTTCACCGGCCTCGTCGACGTATCCAAGCTGGATGTTCCCACTAACGCTTACGTTTACCTCTGCGGCCCGCTGCCCTTCATGCAGGGCGTACGCTCCGCACTGGTGGAGGCAGGTGTCCCCGGCAAGAACATCAACTACGAGATCTTCGGCCCTGACCAGTGGATGCTCCACGACCAGGCACGCGAGGCGTAAAAACCGCGTAAGCCGGCTCGTCCGCTAGGTTTCTTAAACCCGGCTAGGTTCTTTCTCTGAGGCAGAAGAACCTAGCCGGGTTTAGAACTTAAGAAAAATATCCCGCCCGCAGAAGTAATCTGCGGGCGGGATCTTAGTAGCTAGCTAGTGCTTAGCCCTGGCGAACCAGAGCCAGAACCTCATCGCGGACGCGCTCCATAGTCTCAACATCCGGTGCCTCAAGGTTCAGACGCAGGAAAGGCTCGGTGTTCGAAGGACGCAGGTTAACCCACCAACCCTCTTCGGTGTTGGTGAAGGTGGTGCCGTCGGAGTCCTCAACAACCACAGGAGCGTTAGCGTAGTGTGCACGCACGCGGTCCACTGCGGCTGCCTTGTCTTCAATCTCGGAGTTAATCTCGCCAGAGGCAACGTACGGGGAGTACTTTGCGCTGATCTCGGAGAGGGGCTCGTCGCCGCCGCCCAGGGCTGCCAGCACGTGCATAGCGGCCAGCATACCGGTATCGGCGTTGAAGAAGTCCTTGAAGTAGTAGTGAGCGGAGTGCTCGCCACCGAACACACCGTTCTCCTTAGCCATAACAGCCTTGATGAAGGAGTGGCCCACGCGGGTCTTCACTGCGCGGCCGCCCAGCTTCTCAACCAGCTCAGGAACAGCCTTCGAGGTGATCAGGTTGTAGATGATGACGGGCTCTTCGTTACCCTCTGCCTTCGCGCGAGCAATCTCGCGCTCAGCAACCAGAGCGGTCACAGCCGAAGGAGTGACGGGCTCACCCTTCTCATCGATGACGAAGCAGCGGTCAGCGTCACCGTCAAATGCCAGACCAATGTCAGCACCGTGCTCAACAACAGCCTTCTGCAGGTCAACCAGGTTAGCCGGCTCCAGCGGGTTAGCCGGGTGGTTCGGGAAGGTACCGTCCAGCTCGAAGTACAGGGGAACGATTTCCAGGGGCAGGCCCGGCAGGATGGTGTCGCCCAGAACAGCGGGAGTGGTCATACCACCCATGCCGTTACCAGCGTCAACAACAACCTTCAGGGGGCGGATGGAAGACAGGTCCACCAGCTTGCGCAGGTACTCTGCGTAGGGCTTGAGGATATCCTTCTCGGAAACGGTGCCGACCTTCTCCACCGAAGGAATCTCGCCGGCGTCCAGGTACTTCTGAGCCAGGTCACGGATATCGAACAGACCGGACTCGGAGGACAGCGGAACAGCGCCAGCCTTAGCCATCTTCATGCCGTTGTACTCTGCGGGGTTGTGGCTAGCGGTGAAGGTAACACCGGCAGCGTTCTCAACGCCACATGCGAAGTACAGAACGTCAGTGGAGATCAGACCGATCTTCTCAACATTTGCACCGCGAGCGGTTGCACCCTGGGCGAATGCATCCATGAATTCGGGGGAGGAGGGGCGCATGTCGCCACCGACCAGAATGGTCTGGCCCTCCAGGCCCAGAACGTCTACGAAAGCCGCACCGGTAGCGCGAACAGTCTCTGCGGTAATGGTCTCGCCGACGATGCCACGCACGTCGTACGCCTTGAATGAGTCATGTAGATTAATAGTAGTCACGCCTTTTATTTTAGCGGTAAAGAAGTGCAACTAGCCTCTATAATGGGCTGGTAAAACCTTATAAATTCCGCTGAATGTATGGGTTTTTTATCACGTCACTTACTTCAAACAACCCACGTCGAGAGGTATTTTCCCCCATGGGTGAGATTTTTTCCCTAAAAAACCAGATTCAGAATTATGCGTGGGGTTCCCGCGAAATTCTCGGACGCATGCGTGGCGTGCCCGTTCCCACTGAACAGCCCGAGGCTGAGGTGTGGGTTGGTGCGCATCCGGCTGCGCCCTCCCGCGCGACCGTTGACGGCACCGAGTCCCCGCTCAACGAACTGATTCAGGCTGAGCCCTCCCGCTTCCTGCGCCCGGACCGCACCTCCGACTGGTTCCCTTTCCTCTTTAAGATCCTTGCGATTGATGCACCCCTGTCGATTCAGGTGCACCCCACCCCCGAGCAGGCTATTGCCGGCTTCGAGGATGAGCAGGCACGCGGCATCGCGATTGACGCGCCGCACCGCAACTACAAGGACCGCTACTCCAAGCCTGAAACCGTCATCGCGCTGACCCCGATGCGCGTGCTCACCGGTGTGCGCACCTCCGCGCAGCTGGCAGAGCTTGCCGAGGCGTTTAAGGCCGACTGGCTGGCAGAGCGTGTGGAGCTTACCCCCAAGCAGCTGCTGACTGAGATTATTCGCATGCCCGAAGAGGCCGCCACCGCGGCTGTTGAGCAGCTTGTCGAGGCGGCAGCACAGCTGACCGACTCCGACAACCCTGTCATTGCTGACGCCGCTGAGCTCGTGCAGATCGTTGCCGGCAAGTACCCCGGCGACCGCGGTCTGCTCGTCGCTTTCGTCATGAACCTGGTACACCTGGCACCGGGCGAATCCGCCTTCACCCCCGACGGTCAGGTGCACGCCTACGTCTCCGGTACCGCTATCGAGCTGATGAACCCCTCCGATAACGTGATGCGTGCCGGTCTGACCGCAAAGCACATCGACACCGAGGAGCTCATTAAGGTTCTGGGTGAAAGCCAGGACGCCCCGGTTATTCAGCGCCCCACCCCCGAGAATGCGCCCGTTGGCACCTACACCATGTGGGATGAACGCATGAGCGTGACCCGCATCCGCGTTGAAGAGGGCAAGCCGCAGGAATACACCTTCGAGGGCATTAGCGCCGCACTGAGCGTATCCGGCGAAATCACCATTCACGCAGCAGACGGCAACGGCACCGAAGAGTTCGTACTGGGCGCCACCGAGTCGGTACTGCATGTGGGCGAGCCCTCGGCAGCAACCCTGAGCGGTAGCGGTGAGCTGTACATCGCTTCTTACGTCTAGGCCTTACCTGTTAGGTCTTACATCTAGGCGTTACGTCTGGGCAACGTCTCTAGACGCTCAAATCCAGACAGATTATTTTATTGGAGCATTCAAAAGAGAATGCCCCGCTCATGACGCGCATAAAGAATCCACGTTCTTTCTTGCCTTTGAATTAAGGTGAGGGGACGTGGATTTTTTTATTCCCTTGATGTGCGGTGGGAGAGGCT
This sequence comes from Rothia mucilaginosa, assembly GCA_963539245.1. Classification (GTDB taxonomy): domain Bacteria; phylum Actinomycetota; class Actinomycetes; order Actinomycetales; family Micrococcaceae; genus Rothia; species Rothia mucilaginosa_H. Next base: position 12,953 of record CAUTJW010000008.1, on the reverse strand, counting down.
TTTGGTGTTGACTCTACAGAATGTGTTCTGAGTAACCTATAATTGGTCTTATAAATATGCGTATACGTGCGCTTTTATGCACCTCTTCCTTAGGCACGCAGTCCCAAACCACTAGGAGAACACCGTGAAGATTATTCTCACCGTCACAGGCATCGACCACGAAGGCATCATCGCCGCCGTGACCGCAACCCTCGCCGAGCGCAAGGTCAACGTTCTCGACGTCTCCCAGACCATCATGGGCGAATACTTCACCATGATCATGCACTGCTCCTTCGACGAAAAGCAGCAGAACCTCATTGACCTGCAGGAAGCCATGATTGGTGTCGAACACGAACAGAAGGTGCAGATTCGCATCCAGGCAGAATCCATCTTCAAGGCAATGCACGCCATCTAGGGCTCCACTGATGCGCAACACCAACATTCTAGAAACCATCCGAATGATCGAGGAGCAGAAGCTCGACATTCGCACCGTCACCATGGGCATCTCCCTGCTCGACTGCGCCGACTCCGACGGCGAAGTAGCCCGCCGCAAAATCTACGATAAGATCACCAGCCGCGCCGCAAACCTCGTCAGCGTCTGCGAAGGTATCGAAACTGAACTTGGCATCCCGATCGTCAACAAGCGCATCGCCGTCACCCCCATCGCACTGGTGGCAGGCGCCTCCGGCGACGAGGACTACGTAGAATTCGCCCGCACCCTCGACGCGGCAGCTAAGGCAGTCGGCGTGAACTTCGTCGGTGGCTTCAGCGCCCTCGTCGACAAGGGCATGACCCCCGCCGACGAAAAGCTGATCCGCTCCATCCCGCGAGCGCTCGCAGAAACCGACGTGGTCTGCTCCTCCGTAGACATCGGATCCTCCCGCGCCGGCATTAACATGAGCGCCGTCAAGCTCATGGGCGAGACCATCCGCGCCACCGCAGACCTGACCGCGGACGCACACGGCTTCGGCTGCGCCAAGCTTGTCGTCTTCGCCAACGCAGTCAGTGACAACCCCTTCATGGCTGGCGCATTCCACGGCGTGCAGGAGGCAGACACCACCATCTCCGTGGGTGTCTCCGGCCCCGGCGTGGTACACCGCGCCCTGCAGAAGGTCCGCGGCGAATCCTTCGACACCTGCGCCGAAGAAATCAAGAAGGCAGCCTTCAAGATTACCCGCGTCGGTCAGCTGGTCGGTACCCTCGCCTCCGAGCGTCTGGGCGTACCCTTCAACATTATTGACCTCTCCCTGGCGCCCACCGCAGAGATTGGCGACTCGGTCGCGCACATCCTCGAAGAGATGGGTCTGGAAACCGTCGGTACCCACGGTACCGTTGCGGCCCTCGCACTGCTCAATGATGCGGTGAAGAAGGGCGGCCTCATGGCATGCTCGAACGTCGGTGGCCTCTCCGGTTCTTTCATCCCGATCTCTGAGGATATCGGCATGATTGAATCCGCAGCAGCCGGACACATCACCTTAGACAAGCTCGAAGCAATGACCGCCATCTGCTCCGTCGGCCTGGACATGGTTGCGGTTCCCGGCGACACCCCCGCCGCCACCCTCGCCGCAATGATTGCCGACGAGGCAGCAATCGGCGTGATGAACCACAAGACCACCGCGGTCCGCGTCATCCCGGCGGTCGGCCTGGGCGTAGGCGACATGGTCGAATTTGGTGGCCTGCTCGGCCGCGCACCCGTCATGCCCACCCACACCCCCAGCGCGGAGGCGTTCATCGCCCGCTGCGGTCGTATTCCGTCGCCGGTTCACGGTTTCCGCAACTAAGCTCGAATCCGTAACTAAGCTCGAGTCTGCAACTAAGCTCTAGGGGCGCTGAGAACCAATAGAAAAAGGGGAGGCGCCGAAGATCATCTCTTCGGCGCCTCCCCTTTTGCTGTATGTGAGCTACTAAGAAGCCTCTAGTACACGAAACGGCTCATCAACGCCTCAAGCGCCAGGCGCGCATTCGCGTTCGTCCGCAGGCGACGCAGGGTCAGCTCGACCGCCTGCACATCCTCCAGTAGCTGCTGGGCGGAACGGCGGGTGCAGAACGCCTCCAGAGGCTCACGCAAATGCTCATTGACCAGCGGAGCCTGAGCTGACAGAGCCACCGTCAATGCATCACGTAGGACCGTCTGAACCTGCGCCACGGAACGCAATAGCGTATCGGATGAAACGCGCTTAGCGCGGCGCTTCTGCTGCTCCTCCAGGCGGCGAACCTGCGCTCGCAAGGACGGCGAAACACGCTCACCCTCGCGGATACCCAGTAGCGCCAGAAGCTCCTGGCGTTCCTGCTCATCCTTGAGAGCGGAGACGGCCTGTGCGTCCTGGTCGGCAAGGCTGGTGAGCTTTTCTGCCGCATTGAAAGCCGAAGAAATAGAACGAACATTCAGAATCAGGGAGGTAATCAACTCCCGACGAGCCATCGCCTGATCATCGGTCGCCAGACGGTACCCCTCCTGCGCATCACCGAGCGCCAGACGCGCCGCACGCTGCGCCAAAGGATCCGCCACACCGTGCGCCAGCAGATACTCGTGCACCTGCGCATCGGTAGGAACCGGCAACTGCACCGGACGGCAACGCGAACGAATCGTCACCAGCACATCGGTGGGGGAGGGCGCCGTCAACAACCAAATCGTATGCGGCGGCGGCTCCTCAATCGCCTTCAACAACACATTGGAGGTACGCTCCGGCATGCGCTCGGTGTCCTCGACCAGAATCACGCGCCAGCGACCCACGGCCGGGCGGTCCTGAGCCTTCATGACCAGCTCACGCGCCTCATCAATGCTGATGTGCGTCGCCTCGGTACTAAAGTGCGTAAAATCTGCGTGCGAACCGTTCATGACGGTCACGCAGCCCTTGCACTGACCGCATCCGCGGTTCTGCGGGTCGGGCTGCTCGCACAGCAGTGCGGCCGCAAAAATTTTTGCAACCTCACGGTGCGGTGCGCCGGTCGCACCCGTGAAAAGCCAAGCGTGCGTGGGGCGGTCGGCAGCGGCATCCGTGCGTAGCTGCTGGAGCTTATCGGCAGGAATCAGTAGGGTATCCCAGAGACTCATGAGTCCTCCTTACCGGTGCGGACCAGTTCGCGGGCGGCAAGCAGAGGCTCTATCACCTCGAGTACGCGCGCGTGTACCTCATCAATGGTGCCCACACCATCAATGATGCGGTGCGAACCGTTAGCGTCCTCGCGGGCAATCTGCTCAAACGCACCGTGAATGCGTGCCTTGAACGCCGCGCCTTCAGCCTCAATACGGTCGACGGTGCCGCGCTGGTCCATGCGCTCCTGCTCGGCGCTCAGCGGCACACTCAGTAGTAGGGTCGCGTCGGGAACCAGGTCGGCGGTAGCCCAGCGGCTCAAATCGACGATGGTTTCAACACCCAGATCACGGCCAACACCCTGGTACGCGGCGGAAGAATCAATATAGCGGTCACTGAGCACGATGGCGCCCTCAGCGAGCGCGGGGCGAATCAGCTGGGAGGCGTGAGCCGCGCGGGATGCCGCAAAAATCAGCGCCTCGGTGCGGTCGTCGATGGTGCCCTGACCTGCTTCCAGGACGAGTGCGCGCAGCTTCTCGCCAATCTCGGTGCCGCCGGGTTCGCGGGTGGTGATGACACGGTATCCGCGGGCGCTGAGTGCTTCATTCAGCAGGGCGAGCTGGGTGGTTTTGCCGGCGCCGTCGCCTCCTTCGACCACGATAAAAAGCCCGCGGCGACCGGTTGGGTCGGCGGGAAGATTCTGTGCATCGGGGGTGTAGCTGAGAGTATCCATCACCTTTAAGGGTACCGGGTCTCTTAGCCGCACCGGTGCGGTTTTGGTGATACCTCCGCATGGCATTGAGCGCGTATCAAGGTAAAAAACATGTAAATCCTGTGTGCCGTCACCTGTGCGGGCGTGCGTTCTGGGCGCGGGTGTGCCAGGCTTAAATACATGAGTGCAGATAACCACGACATGAATTACTCCGCAGAGACCTTCGTCGTCTCTGGCGGCCGCCCGGCGCACGAGCATGACGCGCCGGTGAACCCTCCGATTGTTCTGTCTTCCACCTACCGCGGTGTGGACGCCGTCAATATTGAGCAGGACCGCGTGTACGCCCGCTTCTCGAACCCCACCTGGGAGGGCATGGAAGAGGTTGTCGCGAAGCTGGAGAACGCCACCCAGCCCGGTCTGCTGTTCCCCTCCGGTATGGCTGCTGTCGCTGCTGTCATCGACTTGGTGCCGGTTGGTTCTATCGTGCTGATTCCGAAGCACGCATACATGGCGTCGGTGACCCTGTGCAAGGATTTGGAACGCCGCGGCATCATTGAGCTCGTTCGCGTGGATATCGAAGACACCGAGAGCGTTATCGCCGCTATGGAGGATGCCGCATCGCGCACCGGCGTGACCCCGGAGAACGTGAACTACTCGGCACCGAAGGTCCTGGCATGGCTGGAGAGCCCCACGAACCCGATGCTTGAGGTTGCTGACCTGCCTGCCCTGCTTTCTGCTGCTCGCCGCTTGGGTATTGTGACCGCGGTGGATAACACCTTCGCAACCCCGATTCTGCAGCGTCCCCTGGATTTGGGTGCAGACGTAGTGGTTCACTCCGCTACGAAGTTCCTCGCGGGCCACTCTGATGTTCTGCTGGGTATGGCTCTGACCTCGAACGAGGAGCTGTACAAGGCGATGCTGCACCACCGTATCACCAATGGCGCAATCCCCGGCCCGGTGGAGGCGTGGCTTGGCCTGCGTGGTCTGCGCACCCTGGCACTGCGCGTGGAGCGTGCGGTGCAGAATGCGCAGGTTCTTGCGGAGCGTCTGAGCGAGCACCCCTTCGTGGCTGAGGTGCGTTACCCGGGTCTGGAGAGCGACCGCGGTCATGAGATTGCGAAGAAACAGATGGACGGTTTCGGCGCGATTCTGTGCGTCACTCTTGATACGGACGCTCAGGGCGCCCGTAACGTCGTGGAGGCGTTGAAGCTGTGGACCCCGGCAACCTCCCTGGGCGGCGTGGAGTCGCTGGTGGAGCGTCGTCGTCGCCACGGTAACGAGCCGGATTCGATTCCGGAGTCTCTGCTGCGCCTGTCGGTGGGTATTGAGAACGTGGATGACCTTTACAATGACTTGGTTGAGGCCTTTAAGGTCGTCCGCTAAGCGCTTTGCTAGGGTTGTCTAGAGAAGCTGCTGATTCTAAGGAATACTATGTCTCCTATTCTGCTGGTCGGGTATGTGACCATTTTTGTTGATACACTGCTGGCTATCGCTGGTGCTGCGGTTGGTGTGCTGGCTTTTGTGCGTGCGTGGATGTCTCCGGCGAACGCGTACGATTTTGCCGGTAAGCGCCCGAAGAACACGTGGCTGGCTTTGACCGGTGGTTCTGCTGCGGTGTCGCTGTTTAGTGTTTTTGCTGCGCTGACTGGTGGCGGTAATACTGTGCTGATTCTTCAGCTGGTGGCTGCTGTGATTAGCTGCGTGTTCCTGGCTGGTGTGTGGCCTTCGGTTGGTCGCCGCCGTTTCTAGCGTTAGCTTGTGCGCTCGCTTTGTGCGATAGATGGTGAAGCCTCGTGCGCTGCCTGACGGGTTTGTCCTGCTCGGGTGGTGTGCGGGGCTTTGCCCTTTTCTGGCGGGGTTTTTGAGCCTTTCGTTCTGGTAATAAAGACCCTTATAAATTTTTGGGAGAATGCATATTTTCTAGGCCTTGAGGCATGACAAACCGGCGGGTAAATGAAAAAATAGAGGTATGACTTACAAACTAGTACTCCTGCGCCACGGCCAGTCCGAGTGGAATGAAAAGAACCTGTTCACCGGTTGGGTGGACGTTAACCTGACCGATAAGGGTCGCGCTGAGGCTAAGCGCGGCGGCGAGCTGCTGGCAGAGCGCAACATCCTCCCCGATGTTGTTCACACCTCCCTGCAGCGTCGCGCAATCAACACCGCAAACCTTGCACTGGATGCAGCAGACCGCCTGTGGATTCCCGTCAAGCGCACCTGGCGTCTGAACGAGCGTCACTACGGTGCTCTGCAGGGTAAGAATAAGTCCGAGATTCGCGAGGAATACGGCGACGAGAAGTTCATGACGTGGCGTCGTTCCTACGACGTTCCGCCGCCCCCGCTGGATGACAACGACCCCTACTCGCAGGCAAACGACCCCCGCTACGCGGATGTTGAGAACGCTCCTCGCACCGAGTGCCTGAAGGACGTTCTGGGCCGTATGCTTCCCTACTGGGAGTCGGACATCAAGCCCGACCTCGCAGCAGGCAAGACCGTTCTGGTTGCTGCACACGGTAACTCCCTGCGTTCGCTGGTCAAGCACCTCGAGGGTATTTCCGATGAGGACATTGCTGGCCTGAACATCCCCACCGGTATTCCGCTGTACTACGAGCTGGATGAGAACTTCCAGCCCGTCAAGCCCGGCGAGTACCTGGACCCCGAGGCTGCTAAGGACGCTATCGCTGCCGTAGCAAACCAGGGTAAGTAATACCTCCGGCAGGGTTTCGCCCCTGTCACTGTGATGAGCCGTCCACCGTTGAGGTGGGCGGCTCATTGCGTTCTCTGTATGGTAAAGGCACCTGCAGGGTTTCTGCACGGGGGCCTGCCTGAGAACGGGGGGCCTGCTTGAGAAGAGGGGCGTTCGCCTGAGTGCTGGGTATCGGCCACATTTATACTTATGGGGTACCCGAATGGAAGGGAAGTACATGGATGCCGGTCTGATCGCCTTTATTGCGGGCATGATAGGTCTGCTGGTGGGCGTCCTGAGCATGAACGCGGTGGCGCGTAGTGAGCGGGAGCAGGAGCGTAGCTTGGTGTCGGCGCCGGCGCTGCGTGATGGTGCCGCTCAGGTGCTTGCTGTGATTGGTCGCGCCTACCTGGTGATTGATGAGGTGGGCGGCGTGGTTCAGGCTTCTCCGGGTGCGTATGCGATGGGTCTGGTGCGTGGTCATACGGTGGCCTCTGATGAGCTGGCGGATATGATTCGCACGGTGCGCCATCGCGGTATTTTTGCGGAGCGTACTTTTGAGATTGACCGCGGTGAGGGTGAGGCGCTGGTCTTGGACGTGCGTGTTGCTTCGCTGGGGGACGAGTACATTCTGGTGCTCGCTGATGACCGCACTGAGATTTCTCGTGTTCAGCGTATGCGTAATGATTTTGTGGCGAATGTGTCGCATGAGTTGAAGACTCCGGTGGGTGCGGTGAGTCTGCTGGCTGAGGCTATTGAGCAGGCCAGTGATGACCCGGAGGCGATTGAGTATTTTGTGGGTCGTCTGCATAAGGAGACTCGCCGCCTGTCTGCGTTGGTGCGTGACATTATTGAGCTTTCGCGTCTGCAGTCGACCGATGTGATTGCGCGTGGTGGTCCGGTGTCGGTGCCTTCTTTGGTGGCTGATGCGGTGGATCGTTCGCATATTGTGGCGGAGGAGAAGGATATTCAGATTTCTACCCGCATCGAGGAGGTCCCCGAGGTGTACGGTGACGCCGAGCTGCTCGGTATTGCTGTGCAGAACGTGGTGGAGAACGCGGTGCGTTATTCGCCGGAGCATACGAAGGTGGATATTTGGGTGCACCGTGTGGCTGATCAGCTGCTGGTTGAGGTTGCTGATCAGGGTGTGGGTATCCCGGAGGACGAGCAGAAACGTATTTTTGAGCGTTTTTACCGGGTTGATCCGGCTCGTTCGCGCCAGACGGGCGGCACCGGTTTGGGCTTGAGCATTGTGAAGCATGTGATGACTCAGCACGGTGGTAGCGTGACGGTTCGGTCGATGCCGCAGGAGGGCTCGACGTTTACGTTGGCGTTGCCGCTGAATGAGCCTCCGGTCGCAGTGTAGTGTTAGCGGTATAGGTTTTACGGAATCGAAGGAAGTTATTGATGTCTAAAATTCTGATTGTTGAGGACGAAGAGGCCCTCTCGGATCCCCTTGCGTTTTTGCTGGGGCGTGAGGGTTTCCAGACGATTATTGTGGACAACGGTCTGGATGCTCTGCCGGTGTTTGACCGCGAGGGCGCGGATTTGGTGCTGCTGGATGTGATGCTTCCGGGCATGTCCGGCATGGAGGTGTGCCGCAAGCTGCGTGAGGTGTCGTCGGTCCCGATTATCATGCTGACCGCTAAGGACTCTGAGCTGGATAAGGTTCTGGGTCTGGAGCTGGGCGCTGATGACTATGTGACGAAGCCGTATTCTGCGCGTGAGTTGATTGCTCGTATCCGCGCGGTGTTGCGTCGTCGTTCGGTGGAGACTGATTCTGCTACTGAGTCGGTGCTGCAGGGCGGCCCGGTGCGTATGGACATTGACCGCCATGTGGTGACGGTTAATGGTGAAGAGATTTCTATGCCGCTGAAGGAGTTTGAGCTCCTGGAGATTCTACTGCGCAACGTGGGTCGTGTGATGACTCGTGGCCAGCTGATTGAGCGTGTGTGGGGCGCCGACTATGTGGGTGATACGAAGACCCTGGATGTGCATATTAAGCGTCTGCGTTCGAAGATTGAGCCGGATTCTTCTGCCCCGCAGTATGTGGTGACGGTTCGCGGCTTGGGCTATAAGTTCGAGGCGTAGGCGGGCTTGAGACTGATGACTTCTGCTTCTGCGGCGAATACTGCTGTGATTGTTTTGGCGGCTGGTTCGGGTACTCGTCTGGGTGAGCCGATTCCGAAGGCCGCTGTGCGTGTGCACGGTCGTACTTTGCTGGATTATGCGTTGGAGGGTGCGCTCGCTTCGGGTGTTGCTGAGCATGTGGTGGTGACTGTTCCTGCTGATTGTTCGGTGAGTTGCCCGGAACTTTTGGAGGATGCCCGCCGTGCCGGTGCGTTGATTACTGCCGGTGGTGATACGCGTACTGCTTCGGTGGTTGCGGCGTTGGACGCTCTGAAGGATGCGCAGGTTCCGGTGGATTATGTGCTGATTCATGATTGCGCTCGTGCTTTTACTCCGCCGCAGGTGTATCACCGTGTGCTTGAGGGCCTGGGTTCTGAGAGCCCGCAGGGTGTTGTGCGTGCGGTGATTCCTGTGTTGCCGGTGGTGGATACGGTGAAGACCGTGGATTCTGCTGGTGTGGTGACGGGTACTCCTTCGCGTGGGCAGATGCGTGCGGTGCAGACTCCTCAGGGCTTTGAGGTGGCTGCCCTGTTGGCGGCGCATGAGCGTAGCCGTTCTCTGCCTGCTGAGGAGGCTGAGTTGCTCACTGATGATGCGATGGCGATGGAGGCGGCGGGCGAGCCGGTGTTGACGGTTGCCGGTGATGCGGATGCGTTTAAGGTGACGACTCCGATGGATTTGCGGGTTGCCCGCGCGCTGTTTGGCGATTCTGCTTCCTAAGCCTGCCGCCTAATGCCTCTTGTGCCGAGGCACTGTTGCTGAGAAGATGTTTGATCGATTGAAGGGTCCTGTGATGACTGCTATTCCTCGTGTTGGTACCGGTGTTGATGTCCACGCTTTTGGTGAGGAGGGCACTCCTCTGTATGTTGCTGGTCTGCATTGGCCGGGTGAGCGTGGTTTGAGCGGCCATTCTGATGGCGATGTGGTGGCTCATGCTGCCGCGGACGCTCTTTTTGCCGCTTCCGGCACGGGGGATTTGGGCTCTAATTTCGGTGTGGATCGCCCGGATATGAAGGGCGCTTCGGGCGTTCGTATTCTTTCTGAGGCTGCGGCGATTGTGCGTGCTGCTGGTTTTGAGATTGGTAATGTGAGCGTTCAGCTGGTGGGTAACCGCCCGAAGTTCTCTCCGCGCCGTGATGAGGCGAACCGCGTGCTGAGCGAGGCGGCGGGTGCTCCGGTGACGGTGATTGCGACGACTACTGACGGTTTGGGTTTGACCGGCCGCGGCGAGGGCGTGGCTGCTATTGCGACGGCACTGGTGTATCCGCGTTCGTAGGTGTTTGGTTGCTTCGAGCCATTCTGTAACCTATCGCTGATTACCGCCCCGGCGTCTGAACCGACCCCGTAGAAACCCCGTAGAATGAGAGTGTGACTATGCGTTTTTATGATTCAGCTTCCGCGACTATTCGCGAGTTTGAGCCCGTCGTGCCCGGTGAGGCGCGTATCTACTATTGTGGTGCTACGGTGCAGGGTGAACCGCATCTGGGCCATATCCGTTCGGCGTTGGTTTTTGACCAGTTGAGCCGTTGGATGCGTTACCGCGGTTTGAAGGTGACGACGGTCCGCAATGTCACTGATATTGATGACAAGATTTTGGCGAAGTCTGCTGATTCTATGGAGCCCGGTTTTGAGGGTGAGTTCCCGAACGAGCAGTGGTGGGCGCTCGCGTACCGTTTTGAGAAGGTTTTTGCTCAGGCGTATGCGGCGCTGGGTATTGATCCGCCGACGTATGAGCCGCGCGCGACCGGTCATATTCCGGAGATGTTTGCTCTGATTCAGCGTCTGATTGATCGTGGCCACGCGTATCCTGCGCTGGATGATTCTGGTGACGTGTATTTTGATGTGCGTTCGTGGGATAAGTATGGTGCGCTGACGAATCAGAGCGTTGAGGATATGCAGGATTCTGCGGATGCTGATCCGCGCGGTAAGCGTGACCCTCGCGATTTTGCCTTGTGGAAGGGGTATAAGGAGGGCGAGCCGCTGACTGCTTCGTGGGAGTCTCCGTGGGGTCGCGGCCGTCCGGGCTGGCATCTGGAGTGCTCGGCGATGGCTGGTAAGTATTTGGGTTCGCGTTTTGATATTCACGGTGGCGGTTTGGATTTGCGTTTCCCGCACCATGAGAATGAGCTGGCGCAGTCGACTGCTGCCGGTGATGATTTCGCGAACTTCTGGATGCATAACGGCATGGTCACCTATGAGGGTGAGAAGATGTCGAAGTCTATCGGTAATACGATTTCGCCGGCGCAGATGCTTGAAATGGCGCGCCCGTTGGTGGTTCGTTACTACCTCGGTAGTGCGCATTATCGTTCGGTTCTTGATTACCGTCCGTCGTCTCTGCAGGAGGCGGCAACCGCTATTGAGCGTGTTGAGGCGTTCCTTGCTGCTACTCAGGATCTGCTGAAGTCGGGCCGTGAGGTTCCGCAGGCTTTTGCTGAGGCTATGGATGATGACGTGAACATTCCGCGTGCTCTGGCGGTTTTGCATGAGCAGACTCGTGCGGGTAATGCTGCGCTTGCTGCTGGTGAGGATGCTTCGGAGGCAGCTAATGCTGTGATGGCTATGGCTGAGGTTCTGGGCCTGGCGCAGCTGATGAGCTTTAATGCTGAGGGCTCTTCGGGTGCTGAGCATGAGGCTCTGGATGCGCTGATTCAGGCTGTGTTGGCGGAGCGTGCTGATGCTCGTGCTCAGAAGGATTGGGCGAAGGCTGATGCGATGCGTGATCTGTTGGCGTCTGCTGGTGTGCAGGTGAAGGATGGCGCGAATGGTTCGAGCTGGAGCGTTGGCTAGAGGGTGATGTGCCCCGCGTTTGTGCGTAAGGCTTAGGTCGGGCGGGTTTCTCTCGCGTAGACTCGTATTCATTACTTTGACGAAGGAAGAGAAGAATGGCTAAGGCAGGTTCGCGCCCGGGCGCTACCAGCAAGAAGAAGGGTGCTACTAAGGGCACTGGTGGTCACGGTCGTAAGGCGCTTGAGGGTAAGGGTCCTACTCCGAAGGCTGAGGACCGCGTTTATCACAAGGCGTATAAGATGAAGCGTGCGGCTGAGCGTCGTGCTGCTACCGGTACGAACCGTAAGTTCCAGACTCGTTTGGGCGGTAAGCGTGCTAGCGATGAGCTGGTGACTGGTCGTAATGCGGTGCTTGAGGCTCTGCGTACTGAGATTCCCTCGAAGCATTTGTACATCATGAGCCGTGTTGAGGTTGATGACCGCGTTCGCGAGATCATGACTATTGCGAATAAGCGCAATATTCCGATGCTGGAGATTCCGCGTAGCGAGCTGGATCGTTTGACTGATGGTGCTGTGCATCAGGGTGTTGCGATGCAGATTCCGCCGTACAAGTACCCGGATGCGACTGACCTGGTGCTGGATACTATGGAGCGTTGGCACTCGGGTAAGCTGTCGACTCCGCCGCTGTTTGTTGCGTTGGACGGTATTACTGATCCGCGTAACCTGGGTGCGATTATTCGTAGCGTGTCCGCGTTTAGCGGTGATGGCGTGATTATTCCTGAGCGTCGTTCGGCTGCTGTGACTGCTGGTGCGTGGAAGACTAGTGCTGGTGCGGCTGCTCGTATTCCTGTTGCGATGGCGACTAATCTGACTCGCGTGATTCAGCAGGCTAAGGAGCAGGGTATTTTCGTGATTGGTCTGGATGGCGGTGGCGATATTGAGCTGCCGGCTCTGGAGCTTGCGAATGAGCCGCTGTGCGTGGTGGTTGGTTCTGAGGGTAAGGGCCTGTCCCGCCTGGTGACTGAGAACTGCGATCAGATTGTGTCGATTCCGATTGATTCTGCGATGGAGTCTTTGAACGCGGCGATGGCTGTGGGCATTACTCTGTACGATGTTTCTCGTCGTCGTGCTACCGCGAACTAGAGTTTTGAAGCTCGCGAGCTGCGGACTGTAGCTTGAACCCTGTAGCTTGAACAAGGAGGGCGTCCCCGTGAGGGGGCGCCCTCCTTTTCTGTCTCTTCTGTGCTCTGCCCATATATGGGTGCTCATATATAGGGAGGCTGCAGAACGGGGAAACGGGGGTGGAACAGGGAGGTACAGCGGTACAGGAATGCAAGTGTTGCAGAGATGGGGGAGGGGCGGAGCCCCTCATCCCATCTTCTTGATGCTGAATCTGTTTGATGTTGAGGGGCTCTGCTGCCCTTCTATGCTGCCCTTCTATAGGGGCTCTTTAGGGAGCTTCTACAGGTTTTTGGGGGTCTTTTTAGGGGTTTTAAACTTTTTTCAAAGAACTTTTGAGGTGCTAATCCTGTGCTGACTAGGGGTTTTAGTGCCCTGTTCGGGTCAGAATGAACCTAAGCCCCCGTATTTGTGGTCTACTTCACCCAATTTCGGGTTGCAGGGGTGTTTAGGCATCTGTATAGTTGTATGAGTCGCCGCGGCGAGGAGGAAAAAACGAAGAACTT
>CAUTJW010000007.1:0-118651 GCA_963539245.1 Rothia mucilaginosa | reverse complement strand
TTTCAAGATGTTGTTTGTTGTTTGCGTTCACTGTATGGTTTTTGGATAACAATCCAATAGGCAATAAAAAGAGCCCGCTTGCGCGGGCTCTTTTGCTTTAACAGCTAAAGCTAAAAAGGGGCAGACCCATGCGGTTCTGCCCCTTTTTTGTGCCCTCAGACCCCTGTCTATGAAGCCTTGTCTACAAGGAATTGTCTACAAGGAAGAATGCTCTCCCCAGACACACTGGGATAGAGTAGAACCATGCACTACCCCATGTTTTCCCACGCACCAGAACCAGCCGATCAGCAGCACCAACACAACGGTGAAGAACGAACGGCAGCCCTCTACGTAGAGAGCACACTGGAGCCTCACGAAGCCTGGGCAGCACTGACCGAATACATTCACCTCTGGTGGCCCAGGCAGCTCCTACAGAGCGAGGAGAGCCATATCGACCTCTCCACAGAGCTACTGCTCGAAGAGACCACAGACGAGGACATCATTCCTGTGGCACGTATTATCCAATGCGAGAACGAAGACGTCCTCACTATCGCACCCTACCCGGGTACACGCCTAGGGCGCCTCCTGGGCGTATCTGAAGAATCAGAAGAAAGCCTGAGCTTCATCCTAGACGCTCTCACCCCGGAGACTGTAGAAGGACCGTTATCCCTGCTCGAAATCAGTAGCGGCACCTACACGGGTCGTGAAGATGAAGAACTGGGTATCTACGAGGAACAGGAAGAAGCAGCTGCGCTACTCATGGGTGCCTACAGCCGCTTTATTGGAGCTGAACTCCAGCGAGAAGAACTATAGAGGCTCGCGGGTAAAAGAGGATTCTCAACCCTGTAGAGTGGTATGTCATGAGCACACAGGACCAGAACATCCCGCAGCAGAGCCCTGAACGCCTTCGATGGGCGCGCCTTCACAAGAAGACCCCTGCAGCGGGAGAAGAACCCCTGCACTACAGCAAGGCTGACATGCTGAAGCAGAGCAATATCTGGTTCCGTAAACAGGGTGCGCCCCTCATCATTCCTGCACGTCAACGTGCTCTCGATGCGTTCCCACGCTCCGTGCCATGGATCCTGTGGGCGGGCATCATGCACATCTGCTATATCTTCCTGCGCGACATTCTCCTCTTCCTAGTAGAGGACGTGAAAGGCTCCCTCCCGGACTACGTCAAAGCCCTCACCACTAACAGTGCACTCAGCGATGAAGTGCTACCCTTGCTCGTTCTCGGTGGGATTTTCCTCGTGATGCCGGTTATCTTTGGCGTGTTCATTACTCTTGCCCACAAACTCATGGTTCGCACCCCGCAGTGGGTTCAAATCACCACGGGTATTCTCACCGTACTTTTTGCCGGCGTGCTCTTCACCGCCGGTGTCTTCGAAACCAGCAGCCTCGACGGCCTCGACTTCGTCTACGACGGTGGCAAAGCCTTCCCGCTCATCGTTATCGGAATCTACCTCGCCATCTTCCTGGGCGTAGACACCGTACTCGGGTGGTCCCTCAAGCACGCCATCCACCAGCTTGCCTCTCTACCGCCTATGATCGCGAAAGTACTGCCCGTACTCATGGTGTCCGTGCTCTTCATCTTCGTGAACGCAGACCTCTGGAAGCTCGCCAACGGACTCAGCTTCCCACGCACCTGGGCGGTTCTGGGCCTCATGGGGCTACTCGCCGTGTTCGTGGTCGTCACAACCTCCCTGGAGCGCACAGCGCGACTGCTGGGGCGCTACAGGGGCGATGACATCGCACGCTTTACCGAGAACGACTACGAGCACGCCGCAGCCCTTGAAGGCGGAATCTGGAACACCGCCCAAGACTGGGTCGAAGAGAAGAAAATCCTCGAACACCGACCCCTCAAAATCGCACCCTGGAGCAACCTCATCATCATCCCCATGATTGGGCAGATTATTCAGGCGACCTTCTTCATGCTGCTCGTCTTCGGATTCTTCATGGGATTCTCATCCATCGCCATTAGCGACACCACCATCGAATCCTGGATGACCGTCAAACCTGAACACCTCAAAATCCTCGGTGTGGACACCAACATTAACGCCGTCGTCATCAAGGTGTCCATGATCGTTGCCGTGTTCTCCGGGCTCAGCTTCGTCGCAACCACCAGTAGCGACGAAAAATACGCCCGAAGCTTCCTCAATCCCATGATTGAGCGAATCAAGCACATCCTGATCATTCGCGATATCTACCTGGGTCTGCTCACCATGCCCAAAAACGAAGTGCTCATACCCCTCGAAGAGGAGAAGAGCACCGAAAAAGAGGCTGACAAAGTATAAAGAGTCGGGTCAGGGTGGTAAAAGCGTCAGGGGGTAAAAGTTAGTGGGTAGACAGGTTCATCGTCAGCAGGTTGAACACCAGGTACGCCATCAGAAGAGCCGTCGCACCATCCAAAACACGCCACGCTGAAGGGCGCGCAAAAAGCGGACGCAACAGACGTGAACCATACCCCAGCATCAAAAACCAGATTAGGCTACCGCAGCAGCAACCCAGGTAGTACCACCAACGGCCAGGATCGCCCTGAGCATTCGCCAGCGAACCCAAAAGGATAGTCGTATCCAACCACGCCAGCGGATTCAAATAAGTCACCGCCGCCGTGGTCAACAGAGCCGCCTTCAACGACTGAGAATCGCCCTCCGCATCATCAACCACGATGGAGTGCGGAGTAAACACGCGGCGGCCAGCCTCAAAACCAAACCACGCCAAAAACGCCGCACCCACATAGCGGAACACCTCAATAAACCACGGCGCCGCATCCAACAGGGCGCCCAGACCCACAACGCCCAAGCCAATCATCAGGGCATCCGACAGAATACAGAAAATAATAATCGGGGTAATATGCCGACCCAAAATACCCTGACGCAGCACAAAAGTTCCCTGGGCGCCAATAGCCGCCACCAAAGAAATCGTGGTGGTAGCACCCAGAAACAGCAGGGACAGGGAGGAGGACATCGTGAAACTTTCTATGTGGATCAAACGGTACGGGCTTTGCGGATATTACGGGTGGTGGCTCCTTCTAATACCAGCTTGCTAGGCAAATTCTAGTACCAGCTTGCCAGGCAAAAGCATACGACGCAGGGATAAAGCCTGCGTTAGCTGAAGTGTGAAGTGCCAGAGACGAGAATACGGGAAAAAGAACCCTAAATCTATCTAAATATTTTCACACTGCGTAAGATATTCTTATGACACGTTTCAGTACCGACCAGCTCACCACCTTCGCCACCGTCATCGAATACGGCACCTTTGACGCGGCAGCAGATATTCTGCGAGTGAGCCCCTCCGCCATCTCCCAGCGCATCAAAGCCATGGAACAGATCGCCGGAAAGGTCCTGCTACGCCGAAGCAACCCCGTCACTCCCACCGACGCCGGACAAAGCGTACTGCGCATCGCCCGACAGAGCGAATTCCTGCAACAAGAAATGGAACGCGAACTCATGGGCGCCGGCGGCTTCCAAAGCGTCTCCGTTGCCGTCAACGCCGACTCACTCGCCACCTGGTTCCTCGACGCCGTAGGGACCCTCAGTCGCGAAGACAGCATCTTCTGCGACCTGCGACGAGAAGGCGAATTCCACTCCTCCGCCATGCTTCGATCCGGAGAAGTCATGGCAGTCATCACCTCCAAGCCGGAAAAAATCCCCGGTTGCTCCGTCGAAACCCTCGGCGTGGCACGCTACTGGTGCGTTGCCACACCCGACTACGTGCAGCGATACCTGCCCGGCTGGCCCAAAACCATGAGCCACGAAGAGCTCAATCGTGCCCCTGTCGTCGAATACGACCGTAAAGACTTTGTGCAGGATATAGCGCGAGCCCTCATTGAAAAAGAGGTAGGCCTGGAGGCTGAAGAAACCTTCATCCAAAGCCCCACCATCTACATTCCCTCATCCCCGGACTATGCGCGCGCCGTCAGCTCCGGTATTGCCTGGGGGCTCATTCCCGAGGCGCAATGCGCCGAAGAACTTGAAAGCGGGCGCCTCGTGAAGCTCGCCGCAACCCCCGTAGAATTTCCCCTCTACTGGCAGCGCTGGAACATCAACTCGCCCGTTATGGAGACCGTAACCCGCCGCGTCCACGAAGCGGCACGAGGCGACCTGATCTACTAGAAGAGGACGACTTCCGTGAGCTTTATGGAACGCCACCAGGTGGCTCTCTACCTCGGCTCCATGATCGTGGGGGTTGCCTGCGCGGGTTTGAGCGGATGGAGTTACGCTTCTGAACAACTCGTGCCTTACGCGCTTGGCGCACTACTGTGGACCAACTTTGCCCTCATGCCTTTAACCGGTATGAGTGTTGGTCAGTATAAGAGGCTCGCTTGTACGGTCGTGCTGACGGCTACCTTTGGAACCCCGATTCTCGTTGCGCCCTTGGTCTCCCTCTTTATTCCCGAGGGTGGTCCCGTTGCTCTAGCTGCAGTGATTGTTTTGCTGGCTCCATGCGTGGATTACGTTGTGGTTTTTACACGTATTGCCGGAGGGGAATATCGAGGTTTACTAGCGGCAACACCCTATCTGCTTGGCGCTCAACTCATTTTTATTCCTGTTTGGACTAGTATATATGCATATATAGGAATATTGGATACGAGGGTAGTGGGAGAAATATTCCCCCTTCCCGCTGAAAGCTACCTCAGCCTCACACCGCTCATCGTGCCTCTAGTAGCCGCCTACCTCGTGCAACGCTGGTCAACCCGCTCACCGCAGCGCCAACAAACCTACGAACGCGTACGCAGTATGAGCGATACCGCGATGATTCCCCTCATGTGCCTGCTCCTGGCGCTCATGTGCTCCGCCTACACCCCGGCGGTACTGAACGAAACGCAGCTCATTCCCCGACTCGCCGGGCTCTACCTCACCTACGCCATCCTCGCAGGAGTCGCCGCATGGTTCCTGAGTAGAGCCATGAGCCGAGCAGAACGTATCTCCGTAACCTTCAGTGCCGTCACCCGCAACGCCCTCATCATCTACCCCGTCGTAGCGCTCTGTGCACAACGCCTGGCACACAACGGGAACCCCGAAGCAAAGCTTATGGGCGCTACCGTACTCACCCAAACCCTCACCGAACTGCTCATCATGGTCGCCATGACCGCAATCTTCCGGGCAGCGTTTCAGGACAGAAAAAATACCGCAGAGGCTCCCTAACCCCGGTACCCCCAAAAATATAGAGAGGCGGCCACCCCACACGGGACGACCGCCTCTCTATAAGCTCTAACGCCTAAGTCTTAACGTCTAAACTCTAACGCCAGCGAGTCATCATCAGCATGCTCACCATCATGGCGCCCACACCAATACTCACATTCCACATACCCAAATCAGGAATCGGGAACAGACCCTGCGTAATGTAGAAAACAATAATCCACAGAATGCCCACCGCCAACAGCGAGAACATAATCACGCGGTACCACAACGGAGTCTGCTCCTTCAGCTGCGTGCCGCTCTCCATCTCACGAGCAATCTCACGCAGACGCAGCTCGCTCGCATCCTCCACCTCAGATTTAGCAGACTTCTGAGACTTCTTCTTGGACGATGCCTTAGCCGAGTTGGTCGACATACTTCCTCCGCTTATTGTTGTATGGGTAACCTAAAAATTATGTTCACACCTATCTTTGCAGACTTACGGGATGATTTCACCTTCTCCGCGCGTTGAAAGATAAGGAACGCCACCCGGCGCCCAAGAACATACACAACCCAAAGGACAAAGGAGAACGCATGAGTCAAGGAACGGCACCCACCGCAGAGCGCCGGCCCCGCACCGTGCTGCACTGGATTATCCAGATTACAGGCGAACTCCTTATCACCATCGGCCTACTGCTACTGCTCTTCGTCGCATGGCAGCTCTGGTGGACCAACATCGACGCCGACCGCACCCAATCCCAAGCCGTCAGCACCCTCGTCCAGGAATTCGACTCCAACCCCGCCGAACCCCTCCCCGACTGGGATCCCAACACCCCGCCCGCCGGTCTGAGCGAACCCGGCCACGGTGAAGTCTTCGGCGTCGTCTACATCCCCAAGTTCGGATCCGACTACCAGCGCCCCGCCACCCAGGGCACCAGCTCCGACGTGCTCGACTCCCTCGGACTCGGCCACTACGAAGGAAGCGCCATGCCCGGACAGGTCGGCAACTTCTCCCTCGCAGGCCATCGCCAAACCCGCGGTAAAGTCCTCAACGACATCGACCTGCTCACCGAAGGCGACCACATCTACGTGCGCACCAAAGATGGCTACTACACCTACACCGTCTACAGCCACGAAATCGTGCAGCCCGACCAGGTAGAAGTCATCGAACCCGTCCCCGGACAGCCCGGCGTAGCACCCACCGAGCGCCTCCTGACGCTCACCACCTGCCACCCGCGCTACGGCGACACCGAACGATACATTGTCCACGCCCGCCTCGAATCCTGGCGGCCCGCCGCAGCCGGAGCGCCCGCAGAAATTGCCGCCTCCGTCGCAGGATCCTAAATCAGAGAGGAAAAGCAGATGTACGCATGGATTTTCCGCCACCTCCCCGGCCCCCTGTGGGTTCGCATCATCATCGCCATCGTGCTGATACTCGCCGTAGTCTACCTGCTCATGGAATTCGTCTTCCCCCACTTCGCAGAGTACGGCCCCTTCAACCTGAACGTCACCATCAACCATTAGCGCTAAGGACGTGCCATGACCCGCATCCTTGTCATCGACAACTACGACAGCTTCGTCTTCACCCTCGTCGGCTACATCCAGCAGCTCGGCGCTGAAACCACCGTCATCCGTAACGACGAATACGAACTCGACGCCGTCATCAAGCTCGCCGAAGAACACGACGGCGTGCTCGTCTCCCCGGGCCCCGGCGCCCCCGCAGAAGCAGGCGTCATCATCGACACCATCCGCTGGGCAGCCGAAGCGAAGAAGCCTCTACTGGGCGTATGCCTCGGCCACCAGGCCATCGCGGAGGCATTCGGCGGCACCGTTACCCACGCCCCCGAACTCATGCATGGCAAGACCTCCCGCCTCGTGCACGAGAACGTCTCCGTGTTCAAGGACGTGCCCTGCCCCTTCACCGCGACCCGCTACCACTCCCTGGCAGTCGTACCCGAAACCATGCCCGAGGTCCTGGAAATCACCTCCACCACCGACAACGGCATCATTATGGGTCTGCGCCACCGTGAAGCCCCCATGCACGGCGTGCAGTTCCACCCCGAATCGGTCCTGACGGAAAGCGGATACCTCATGCTCGGCAACTGGCTCGAAGAAACCGGCCTGCAGGGAGCCGCAGAGCGCGCTAAGAGCCTCTCACCCCTCATGGCTTAGTACCTTTTAGCCTTAGACGCCCTCAACGGCTTATATCGCCTCCAGAAGCCTCGTAGCAGACACGCTATAGGGAAACTGGAGGCGATAACTCTACCCCCGCACACTTTCTAACCCGAACCCAGGTACACAAAACCTAGGTATACGAAACCCCAGGTACACAAAAAGGGGCGGCACCCCACACCGTTTGGTGTGGAGCGCCGCCCCTTTTGCTAGCCGCTAGAACCCCTTAGCGGGCGTTAGCGTTATTAGCGTTGTTCGCATTGGCGTTCGCGTTAGTACCCTGAAGCGTACGGGTACCCGCAGTAGTGGACGCAGCCGGTGCCGGAGTAGCCGTAGCGGTAGAACGCTGCTGGTTATTCGCTGCCGCAGGCTGAGTAGCCGCAGTAGTCGGCTGGGTAGCGGTAGAACGCTGCTGGTTATTGGTCGCAGCAGAATTCTGATTACCAGTCGTTGCAGCAGAGTTCTGGTTACCGGTTGCTGCCGCAGGCTGAGTAGCCGCAGTAGTCGGCGCGGTCGTCTGAGTCGGAGTAGCAGCCACACGGATCGTCACAGTGCTGTTCTGAGCCACCAGAGTACCCGCTGCAGAGCTCTGCGAAAGCACAGTGCCCGCAGGACGCTCGTTAGTCTGAACGGTCTCAATGTTGGTGTTCAGCAGAACATCCTGAGCGGTTAGAGCAGCAATCGCCTGATCCTTGGTCAGACCCACCAGCGAGGGGACCTTCACCTTACCGGAGGACAGGACGATGTTCACGGTGCTACCAGCCTCAACGGTCTGAACGCCCTTGTCATCGGTCGAGCCCTTCTCCGGGGAAAGCTCCACAACCATACCCGCAGGAACGGAAGCGCTCTCCACAGTGGAGACGCGACCATCCACCAGACCCAGGTCCTTCAGAGCGTTACGAACATACGCCTCACTCTGACCCTGCAGGTTACCCGGCAGCTTGACCTTCTCCGGACCGCTAGAAACAGTCACGGTCACAGTCGAGCCCTTATCAACCTTAGAACCGACACCCGGCTCAACGCTGATAACGTCACCCTTCTTGATGTTGTCCGAGTAGCCCTGACGGTACTCCACCACGAAGCCTCGGTTACGCAGCTGGTTATCGGCATCATCGCGGGAAACATTCACCACAGCCGGAACCTGAACCTGCGGAACCTCATTGAGCTTGTTCTGGTAGTACAG
The DNA here is from genome assembly GCA_963539245.1 of Rothia mucilaginosa. Classification (GTDB taxonomy): domain Bacteria; phylum Actinomycetota; class Actinomycetes; order Actinomycetales; family Micrococcaceae; genus Rothia; species Rothia mucilaginosa_H. The sequence continues at coordinate 110,197 of CAUTJW010000007.1, read as the reverse complement.
CACCGAGCCGACACTGAAAACCAGCAGAGCAGCAATCAGAGTACCCACGAGGAAGCGAACCCACGCACGCTTACGCGGCGAAGACTCATCGTACTCCGCGTACTCCTCATCCTCGTACAGCTCCTCATCGTCTTCATACTCAAAGAAGCCATTGAGGCCGCCATCTTCCACCGAAGCCTCAGTAATCGAGGTGGTGTACGGAGCGTAGTCATCGCCCAAAGAAGCGGTAGTTGCCGAAGGTACAAACGCAGTAGTCATCGCAGCATCCTGCACCACGGTCTCTTCACCCGGGCGGGCAACCGACACCAGAGCCTGAGCGAACTCAGCAGCACTCTGATAACGCTCATCCGGGTTCTTCGCCAGGCCCTTCAAAATGACCTCGTCCAGACCGGCAGGAACCTCAAGCGGGGTGAACTTACTCGGAGGCTCAGGAGTGTCAGAGAGGTGCTTAGCCGCCAAATCAACATTCGACTCAGCATCGAACGGAGAACGACCAGCAATCATCTCGTAAATCACGCAAGCAGCAGAGTACAGGTCGCTACGGGCGTCAACATCCTTGCCGCTGACCTGCTCCGGGGACATGTAGCGTGCGCTACCCATCACCACGTTAGCCTTGGTCAGCGCTTCGCCGGCTTCCTCAATGGCACGGGAAATACCGAAATCCATGACCTTAATCTGGCCGGGCTGACCCTTAGCGATGTCCTCGCTGGTACGCTCCAGCACCATAATATTCGCCGGCTTAATATCGCGGTGAATAATGCCCATGGAGTGGCTGTACTGCAAAGCGCCCAGAAGCTGCTCGGAATAACCCAAAGCATCACGGACCGGCAGGTGGCCGCCACGAGACAGAATGGAACGCAGAGTATGACCCTCCACGTACTCCATCACAATATAAGGAATAGCGGTGCTATCTTCCGAAGAAGACTCCTCACCATCCTTCGAGGGGTTATATGAGCCGGTGTCATAGACAGCAACAATCGCAGGATTGTTCAGAGACGCAACAGCCTCCGCCTCACGCTTAAAGCGTGCGCGGAACGTAGCGTCCTGGGCCTGCTCCGGGCGCAGAATCTTAAGCGCAACCTTGCGGCCGAGGCGAGTATCCTCAGCAGCATAAACGGTTGCCATTGCACCGGTACCGATTACCTCGAGTACCTTGTAACGGTTATCAACCGTGTCGGGAACCGACAGGTCCATAAGTTCTCCTGGATTACTAAGACTAAAACTAAATCAAAATGTAGGGGCTAACGCGCCGACGCAGAAGCGGAAGCAGAAGCCGACGCAGACGGTGCAGCAGAAGCGCTCGCACTCGAACCCCTACCCGAACTGGAAGAGGCCACATACATGTCTACATTACTACCAACCGTGACCTTGGTGCCAGATGAGGGAGTAGTACGAAGCACCGTACCGGGGGCCGCAGTGTCCGAATTCTCATAATGCAGAGAAACATTCACACCCAGAGCGGCAACAGCCTTCGACGCCTCATCAACGTTCTTACCCTCAAGGTTCGACGGCAAAGTCACCGACTTCGGACCGGTCGAATAGCGAACAGTCACGCTATTACCCTGCTCCAAAGTACCCGTCGGAGAAACCGAAATCACCGTGTTCTCCGGCTGAGTCGACTCAACGCCCTCAGTCTTGGGGGACAGGCCAAGGTTCTTCAGCTCGTTCACCGCATCCTGCAGCTCACGACCCTCATAGTTGATCGAATTGACGGTCACCTTCTGCTTCGTAGTACGAGCAGAAGCAGACTCAGTCGGCTCCACCGTAGAAACAGTGCCCGTATTCGTCGGAACAGCAGACGAAGAAGCGCTCGGAACCGAATCAGTCGAACCGCCACCATTATTAGAGGAGAGGACCGTCCAAATACCGCCAGCAATCAGCACGATAGCCAGAAGCAGAGCAACCCACATCCACACGTTCGGGCCGCGCTTCGCCGCAGGAGCAGGAGTAGACTTCACACGGCCCGACACAGGACGCATCGTCTGCTCACTAGTGCGAGGAATCGGTGCCGTCGTCGGCTCCGGCGAGAAACGACCACCAGAACCAAAACGCGGAGTAGCAGAAGCACTAATCGGCTCCGCCGCCACATCCATCGCAGTCATAGCGACAGTAGCATCGTCAGCATTCTCCTCCGCCAAGAACTGCGCCAGCGGAGGAACAGCCTTCACCGCTGCCTTCAGGTCGCGGCGACGAATCGCATCCACCGCAGAAGCCAGGGCGGTCGCATCCTTAGGACGCTGAGCCGGGTCCTTAGCCAACAAGCACATAATCAGCGCGCGAGTAGCAGCCGGAATAGTTTCCGGAAGCGGCGGCGGCGGATCATTCACCTGAGCCAAAGCAATCGCAATCTGCGACTCACCCGTAAACGGACGACGACCCACCAGGCACTCATAACCAATGATGCCCAACGAGTACATATCCGAAGACGCGGTAGCCGCCTGACCGGTTGCCTGCTCCGGCGCCAAATACTGGGCGGTACCCATCACCTGGCCGGTAGCCGTCAACGGCACCTGATTAGCCAAACGAGCAATACCGAAATCAGTCACCTTCACGCGATCATCCGGGGTGATGATAAGGTTACCCGGCTTCACGTCACGATGCACCAGACCCTGCGAATGAGCCGCAGCCAACGCGCGAGCAGTCTGAGCAATGAAGTTCAGAACACGGTCCGGAGGCAGGGTAGTCTCGTGCTCAATGATGCTAGAGAGCGGATTGCCCGGCACCAGCTCCATGACCAGGTACGCGGAGTTGTCCTCCTCGCCGTAGTCGAAAACATTCGCTACGCCGGGGTGGTTCAACAGCGCCGTATTACGGGCTTCAGCGCGGAAACGCTCCAAGAAGCCCGGGTCACCGGTGTACTCCTCCTTGAGAATCTTGACCGCAACGATGCGCCCAAGCACCTTGTCGCGAGCTTTCCACACCTCGCCCATACCGCCAATCGCGATACGTTCGGTCAGGGTGTAGCGCCCGCCCAAAGTGATATCAGCCGCAGGCCTCACTTGTTCAACACCGCCTCAAAGAGTTGCTTACTAGTACTGGTTGCCAACTGGGCACCGGTCGCCACATCAATATCCTCATAAACCACAGCAATCGCAATCTGAGGATCATCAGCCGGCGCGAAACCGGTAAACCAAGAATTATTCAAACCTGCCGTGGTCTCCGCGGTACCGGTCTTACCCGCCACCTTCACACCGGGGACACCAGCATTGCGTGCAATACCATTATCAACCGAATTGACCATCCACTGCTTGACCTGGTTAGCAATTTCAGGACTAGTGGACGTACGCAGCTTCTCAGGAGAGAACTCCTGCAAAGTGCTCAGGTTGCTGGTCTTCACCGAACGAATCAGGTTCGGCTTCATCTGCACACCGCCATTCGCAATCGCCGCAGACGTCATAGCCACCTGCAGCGGAGTGGTCTTCACGTCATACTGACCAATCGCCGACTGAGCCAGCTGGCTCTGCGTCAGATTCGACGGGAAAGAAGACTTAGAAACCGTCAACGGAATCTTCAAATCCTGGCCGTAACCAAAATTCTCAGCGGTCTTCGCGATACGCTCCTGACCCAAATCCATCGCAATCTGCGCAAAAGGCGTATTGCAGGACTGCGCCAAAGCCCACTCAATCGTCGCCTGAGTGCGGGTTCCACACTGACCGCCGGTATAGTTCGGCAGGCTAATGTTCGTGCCCGGCAGCGGCAGCTGAGCGGGGTTCGGAATGACCGAAGATGCGTTGTACTTGCCGGACTCCAGCGCCGCCACTGCATCAATAATTTTGAAGGTCGAACCCGGCGAATAAGTATTACCGGCAATCGCACGGTTAAACAGGGGGCTGTCCTCATCAGAAGTCAGCGCCTGGTAATTCGCCAAAACCGAAGAGCTCGTATGAGCCGACAGAAGATTCGGGTCATAGGACGGCGAAGAAGCCATCGCCAGAATCTCACCGGTCTTCGGGTTCATCGCCACCACAGCACCCTTACGGCCCTGTAGCGCGTTGTAGGCAATATCCTGAAGCTTCGAATTAATCGTCAGCTCCACGCTAGCGCCCTGCGCGGAAGAACCACTGAACAGCTGCGCCACACGATCGTAGAACTGGCTATCACTCGTGCCGGCAAGCTCCTTATCCATAGCAGCTTCCAAGCCGGTCGCGCCATAAATCGTGGAGAAGTAACCCGTCAGAGCCGCATACTTGAGCGGGTGGTTATACACACGCTGGTAGTTGTACTCATCATCGGACTTCACCGACGAAGCAATCTCCGTACCGTCAACCACAATCGAACCACGTGCCGAACCGTAATTGTCGTAGAGCGCTCGAGAATTCCACTGATTATTCATCAGCGTCTTCGAATCGAAGAACTGAATATAGCTGAGGGTACCCATCAGCAGGACAAACACGCACGCGGCAGACATCCACATGCGGCGAATAGCCCTATCCATTCTTCTCACCTCCAGAATCCTTAGCCGTAATGCGCGCCAGAACGCTAGTAGCACCCTCCGGCTCGTAGCTAGTGTCCGCATGGTCAATACCCTGTGGAGCATCATAACCAGCCACCAGGTGAGGTGCGCGGGCACTATGAGAAATAGATAACCACAGCGCCACAATAATCCAGTTAGCCACCAACGAGGAGCCACCGGCAGACATGAAAGGAGTCGTCAGACCAGTCAGCGGAATCAAACGAGTCACGCCGCCAATCACCACGAACAGCTGCAGAACCATCACCGTAGACAGGCCGGCAGCCAACAGCTTGCCGAAACCATCACGAGTACCCAACGCCGCACGGTAACCGCGCGAAACCAGGAGCATGAACATCATCAGGATGGCACCCAGACCCACCAGGCCCAGCTCCTCACCCAAGGAGGAAATGATCATATCCGAGTTAGCGTACGGGACGAGGTTTGCGCGGCCCTGACCCCAACCGCGGCCAAAAAGACCGCCGTAAGCCAGACCGAAAACGCCCTGCAGAATCTGACCCGAACCACCAGGAGACGCCTGGTACACCTCCGGTTCAAAAGCATGCACCCACGCATAAATACGGGCGTGCACGTGCGAGACATAGTGGTACGCAAAATAGCCACCCACAGCTATGCCGACACCCGCAACCACCAGCCACGAAATACGACCGGTCGAAAGGTACAGCATTGCCATGAACAGACCAAAGAACATGATTGCCGAACCAAGGTCCTTCTGGAACACCAGAACACCCAGGCTCACAATCCACGCCAAAAACACCGGCGCCAAATCACGCAGACGCGGCAGATTGATAGGACCGATGCGGCGGCCAGCCACCAGAATCAAGTCACGGTGCGTCGCCAAATAGCCGGCGAAGAAAATCGCCAAAGTAATCTTCGCGACCTCACCCGGCTGGAACGTGCGGTTACCGATATGAATCCAAATACGAGCACCGTTGAGCTCCATACCCAGACCCGGAACCAGCGGCATGATGAGCAGAATCATCGACAGCACTAGGGAGGTGTACGTGACCTTACGCAGCAGACGGTAATCCCTGAGCACAAACACAATAATCGCGCACAGCACCATAGACACGCCGGTCCACATCAGCTGACCATCACCCACCGGAGCCGCAATCTGCGGATCCAGACGATAAATCATGGTCAAACCAATACCGTTCAGAGCCACCACCAGCGGCAGAATAAACGGATCAGCGTAACGGGCGCGGAACTGCATGACCAAGTGAATCAGAAGAGCACCGGCACCCAGCACCACCGTGCACGGCAGCCACTGGCTCTTCGACGTATCAAAAGCGTGCTCCGGATCAATCAGGTACATACCGAAGGAGCTGATACCCACCGCCAAAACCAGCAGGAAAAGCTCCGTAAAACGGCGTGCACGAGGCGCATCCGACTCACGACGGAACGAGAACTTAGCCATTGTTCTCACCACCCTCTGCCGCAGGTGCGGAAGCCTGCTCAGAAGCCTGCTCAGGCGCTACAGGAGTCGCGGAAGCCGGATCGGTGCTCGGAACTGCAGAAGCAGACGGCGATACAGACGCAGAGGCGGAAGCCGAAGCAGCAGCCTGCTCAGCCTTCTCACGCGTCTGATCCGCCTGAGTCTTCAAACGAGTCACAATCTGATGCGCATCATCCAGGTCCTTCGCCGTAATCGCATTACGCAGCAGGGAACGAGTATGATCATTCAGCTCACTCGTCTGAATATCAGTATTCTCCACCACGTGAGAAAGGCGAATCGGACCCAACGCATGCGGAATACCGTTGTACACCGCAACCGTGCCGTCACTCTCACCCACATAGTAGCTACGCTCCACATAGCGCAGACCGGTCCACGCAACCAGCGTCAAAACAGCGGCAATCAGCAAAGTAACGAACAGGCGAATCGACCACGACCGCGGACGCGAACGCTCCGCAGCATCCTCAGCAATCAGCTCCTCCAACTCAGCCGGCAGAGCCGCCTCATCAGACTCAACCTTCAACGGCACACGCTGAGCCACCGTCGCACGGTGCTCCAGGGTACGCGAAGTCACCGCCGGAATCATGCCGGTCTCAGTAGCCACCGAAGCGGCACCAACCAGCTGATGCGGGCGGGAACCCAACTCACTACGCAAAATCGCAGCGTTCGTAAGAGCCGCATCCACGGCGTTATCGTACGTACCGATATGGTGACGCACCGCCCCAGAACCGCTATGCAACAGCGTTCCAGAGAAGTCACGAGCACGACGGAAACGGCGCAACGACCGACGAGACTCCTCAGAGTCCTCATCATGGTGCGCACCCAAAAGAGCCTCAGCAGCCTCAGCCGTGGCAGCAACCTCGGGAAGCTTCTGAGTATTCGTGCTGACCTCCTGCTCCGCCACAATCGAATCAGGCAGAGCAGACTCAGGCAGGCTCGAAGGACCCACCGGCTCATCCACCGGCAGAACCTCACGGTTAATCACCTGTAGGGACACAACCGTCACGTTATCCGGCGCGCCACGCTCCAACGTCATCGCAATCAGAGTGTCAGCAATCTCAGACAGGTCATCGGTAGAACGCATCACCTGCTCAATCTCCGCCAGGGACACCACAGCATCCAAACCGTCCGAAGAGAGCACCCAGCGCTCGCCGGGAACAGCGTCCAGAGTCTTCAACTCCAGCTCAGGGGAGGCGTCAACATCACCCAGAACACGCATAATCACGTTCTTATGCGGGTGGTTCTCCGCCTCCTGCGGGGTAATACGACCCTCATTGAGCAGACGCTGCACAAACGTGTGGTCAGTAGAAATCTGCTCAAACTCGCCATCAGCGCCCGGACGCAGACGATACGCACGCGAATCACCAATATGGGCGAACTCAATGCAATCACCATCAATCAGCAGGGCAGTACAGGTTGTACCCATACCCGCCAGCTGAGGATCATTCGCCGCCAGCTCATTAATAATCAGGTTCGCGCTCTGAATCTCATCAGCCAGATAGACACCGCCGGCACCATCCTCAAAGTCGGGGTGGTCAAGCGGAGTCAAATTCAAAACCGTCGTAGCCGACGCAACATCGCCGCCCACGTGACCGCCCATGCCGTCAGCAACGACAGCAAGGAAACGACCACCGTAGCCGGAGTCATCATTCTTCGAGCGTTTCAGACCCGTATCAGAGCGGGCCTCAAAACGAAAAGCAATCTTCATACACTAGCCCCTCAACTGCATGGTGGTACCGCCAACGCGGAAATCATCACCGGGCTCAATCGGGGTCGCACGAGTCAGACGCTCGCCATTGACGAACGTACCATTAGTAGAATTCAAATCCTCCAGGAACCAACGGGAACCCTGAGGGAACAGGCGCGCATGACGGCCCGAGGCGTAATCATCCTGCAGGGACACCTCAATGTCATTAGCGCGACCAATAGTAATCGGGTGATCACCCAGCTGCATCATCGCGCCAGCCTGCGCACCCGCAGTAATCACAAGCTGCGAAGGGCGAGTCGGCGGAGGCGCAATATGGGTAGCCTCCGGAACCGCATCAACCGGCGCCGCACGATAGTTCTTACCCAAACCAAGGTCACGGCGAGCAGCCGAAACCACCAGGAAAACAAAGAACCAGATGAGCGCCAGAAAAGCGTAACGAAGGATAGTAACAGTCAGTTCGGACGCCATTAACGGGCACCTCCGGTCGAACTATGGAAAATGATGCGGGTATTACCCATGCGAAGCAACGAACCGTTCGCCAGCACCACGGGCGCACGCAAAGGCACCCCATTAATCAGCGTGCCATTAGTAGAACCCATATCGGAGGCGACCACCGCACCACCCTGCATCGAAAGCTGCAGGTGACGGCGAGAAACGCCCTTATCATCCAGACGAAAATCAGCATCAGAACCGCGGCCCAACACAAACGGCAGACGATCCACCGGGTGCATGCGACCCTCAATCTCCAAGAAGAAACGGGGAGCGCCCGCCGCAGGGGACGGTACGGGCATGTTCAGGCGAGGTGCCGGAGCCTGCTGAGGCGCAGGTTGAACAGGCTGCGCGGGCTGGGCGGGCGGAGCCGGCTGAGCTGCAGGCTTCGTAATGCGGGTCGGCAAAGAAGACTCACGCGGCGGACGCACCGGCGCATAGTTAGTGGCACCACGCAGAGACGACGGGGACGCCGGAGCCTCCGGCACAGAGAACGGCTCGAAGGTCGCAACAACCTCAAACTCGCCCTCAGAGAGAGAATCAAGAACGTTGAACGTCACGCGAACCGCACCAATCAGGGTGTAACCCTGCGCGCGGGCGTGCGAAATCGCCAAATCGCACAGCTCAACAGCGAACGGGTTGCCCCACTCGCGTACGCGAGGGAAATCAACCGGTGCGAAACGGAGAGTATAGACATTAGGAGCCATAGTGCGGCCGCTGCCGTCCACATAGGACTCGTCATCCATCATGATGCGGACGCGGTTAGCGACATCCGCCTTCGCAAAGGTGCCGAAGCCCTTGGAAAGGCCGACAGTGCGACCGATGCCTTGCTCCAGCTTGCCCAGCTTGTCGAAAAACTTCATGCCGCCTCCTTCTCAACGACCATTCCGAGCAACAGACCGCGCAAACGGTCTTTATCCGAAAGGCTCAGTTTAACGAGCGTGTCTGTGCGTTAGCTGTGTGCCCTGTGAATGAACACACCCGATTCTATTTTAGGTGATGCACTAGCCATCGCTCTGGAACCCCGTCATTTAGCGGGGAATTGGTTATGGATATGAAAAAATCCCCGGTTCTTTCGAACCGGGGATCGTTGGTGCGCGAGGGGGGAGTTGAACCCCCACGCCCTCACGGGCACACGGACCTGAACCGTGCGCGTCTGCCTATTCCGCCACTCGCGCATGTGTCTTACGGTGTATCACCGCAGGCAACACATAAAACTATACGGACTGCATGCGGTGCTGTCCAATTGAGAGAGTGTGACCTTCGTTACTTGTCTCGTTGTTTGCTTTGTTACTTGGAGGTGGTGGAGGTGTCAGAACGAGCCTCCGAGGCGCTATCGGACACTCCGCCGGAAGCAACCGCATCAGAAGTAGCTGCGGAACCCCGCTCCCGCACCGCACGCTCGTGCTCAGCACGTTCCCGGTCAATACGTTCCAAACGCGCACGCAACAACCACGTCACCGGACCCACATACGGCAGGCACAACACCAGCAGAAGCCACTTCAACTTCTGCACCTCAGAAAAATACGGATTCCGGTGAATTGTCACCAAGCACAGTAGCGCCAACGCAATACCAGCCAGAAATACGCCCGTGACCACCAGCTCCAGTACAGCATTCCAATTCATGAGCCCTCCTAATATCCTCCCTAAGCATACAGACCCCGCAAGAACATACAGGCTGCAGGAACCCCCTCACAGACGCCTCAGGTACATAAAAGGACCCGCCCCGCACACAGCAGGACGGACCCTCCACAAAAGCCTATACAAGGCTCACAAACTAGCGGCTAACCTTCTTCGCCTTCTTTGCAGCACGACGCTCAGCAGTCTTCGCATCATACTCAGCCCAGAACTCACGGGTGGTCACCGCATCGGTACCATCCCACGCCGCAAGGTTCTTCAACTCAGGCATATCCGAAGCCTTGAAAATCGGCTCCAAACCAGCCTTACGCTGAGCCTCATAGTTCTTCAACACCGCAACAACCTGCGGAGTCATCAACAGAACCGCCGTCAAGTTCACAATCACCATGCCGGCATTCAGCATATCCGCGGTAGTCCACACCAGGTCCAGCGAAGAAATCGCGCCGAAGAACACGAACACCAGAACCAGTGCACGGAAAATATTCATCGGCAGCTTACGCTCAGTCACGAAACGCATGTTCGACTCGCCGTAGTAGTAGTTACCAATCACAGTCGAGAACGCAAACATGAAAATAGCGATAGTCAGGAAGTGAACCGCCCAGTCGCCCAGCTGCATAGCCAAAGCCGACTGAGTCAGCGACGCACCGCGCGAACGATCACCATAGGTCGGGTTCGACAGCAGAACAATAAACGCGGTCACAGTACACGCCATCATCGTGTCAAAGTAAACGCCCAGAGTCTGCACGTAACCCTGCTTAGCAGGGTGAGAAATAGTAGCGGTCGCACCAGCGTTCGGAGCAGTACCCATACCCGCCTCGTTAGTCAGCAGGCCACGCTTCATACCCCAAATCACGGCACCCATGGTACCGCCGGTCACAAACTCCTTAATACCGAAAGCACCCTGGAAAATCATCAGCAGCATATTCGGAACCTCAGAGATGTTCAGCAGAACAACCAGCAGGCCCAGCAGCAGATACAGCACCGCCATAATCGGCACCAGCCACTCAGTCACCGAAGAAATCGCGCGAATACCACCGAAAATAATGGCTGCAGTCAGTGCCACCATAATCAGACCAATAGTGATGCGGAAGCCCATCGAGTTAGTACCCGAAACATCAATGTTGAACGAGTTTGCCGCAGCATCCACCACAGCATTCGTCTGAACCGCCACAAACACAAACGCATAAGTGATCACAATGAACGCCACAAAGATATAACCCATCCACGGAGCATTCAGACCGCGCTTCATGTAGTACGCCGGACCACCAATATAAGAATCCTTACCGCGCTCCTTGTACAGCTGACCCAGAAGGGACTCCGCGAAAGCAGAAGCCGCACCAACAGCAGCAATAACCCACATCCAGAACACAGCACCCGGGCCGCCCATAGCAATAGCCAAAGCAACACCCGCAACAGTACCGGTACCCACACGCGAAGCCGCCGAAACAGTAAACGCACGGAACGAAGAAATACTCTTCTTACCGTCAGCCTCACGAGCAACCGGGTCACCCAGGACACGAATCATTTCCTTAATGGAACGCCACTGCACGCCGCGAGTACGAATCGTAATGTACAGACCAGCCGCAATCAGAGCATAGTAGAGGAAATTACTCCACATCCAGTTCTGCACGGCATCCACGGAGGAAGTCAGCCCTGCAGTCTGCGTATTAATGTCCCCGATGATATTCAGAAGAAAATCCACTCGGTACTCCAATCTTGAAAGCAAAAAGCCCGCACACTCAAACCCGGAAGACGGACGAGGTGGGGGCTACATTGCTGGGTGATGCGGACTCACGCCGCGTAACGGAGGGGTGTATGCTCCGTATAATTAGTCACCCCATTGTGTCGGGTGTAACCCCCGCTAGGCAACTTAAAAAGGGGCGCAACGCAAAATGTAACGAATACTTAATATATGCGCAGAGTAAATATAGGCTCCCGTACGGGTTTCACAATACGCGCGGGGTGGGTGGGAAAAGCCCGGCACAAGGCACAAAACCTCGCACCGGGCATAGCGAATAGCGGGGGTATCGGGTTGGGTTATGAACGCTCAGGCTTCACAAACGGGAACGACAACACCCCACGAATCTGCGTCTGAGCCAACAGCATCACCAAACGGTCCACACCCAGACCCAAACCACCCGTCGGTGGCATACCCGTCTCCAAGGCGTACAGGAAATCCTCATCCACCTCCATCGCCTCCAGATCACCCGAAGCCGCCTTCAACGACTGCTCCGTCAGACGCTCACGCTGCACCAGCGGATCCGCCAACTCGGAATACGCACAGCCCATCTCCATACCGTTAATCACCAAATCCCAACGCTCCGCCAAACCCGGAACACTACGATGCGGTGCCGCAAGCGGACTCGTCTCCGCAGGGAAATCCGTATAGAACGTCGGCTCCACCGTATGCGCCTCAACCAGCTCACCGTACAGCTCCTCAACGATGGCGCCCGGGCCCATACCCTCATGAACACGCACACCGTGCTGCTGCGCCAGAGCCAGCAGCTCCTCAAAATCCGTCTGCACATCCACGCGGCGACCCAGCGCTTCCGACAGAGCATCACACACCGACACCACACGCCACGGACCCGACACATCAGACACCGTGCGCTCGCTCGACGCCTTATGACCCAGCGGCAAAGACACCGAACCAAACACCGCCTGCGCGGCATCCTTAATCAGGCGCTCCGTCAACTCGCGCATCTGCACATAATCCGCATACGGACGATACGCCTCAAGCACCGTAAACTCCGGGTTGTGGGTTGCGTCAGCGCCCTCATTACGGAAATCGCGACCCAGCTCATACACCGGACCGCTACCGCCCACCACCAGGCGCTTCAGGTACAGCTCCGGCGCAATACGCAGCGTCAAATCCTCACCATAGGCGTTGATATACGTGCGGAACGGACGCGCGCTCGCGCCACCGTGCACCGTATGCAGAATCGGGGTCTCCACCTCGAGGAAATCCTCCGCATCCAGTCGGGCACGCAACGCCTTAATGACCGCGGTGCGCAAACGCAGGTTCCGCATCTGATCCGGATGCACCAACAGGTCCGTGGAACGGCGACGCAGGCGCGCCTCCGGGTCGGTAAAGGAGTCGAAGGGGATGGGGTGCAGACTCTTCGACGCCATGTGCCAGGTGGAGGCAATCAGCGATGGGGTGCCGTTGCGACTCGCCCCGTAGCTGCCCCGCACGGTGATGATGTCGCCGGTATCCAGGTTGCGGGAGGCGAGGCTCAGCAGGCGCTCGCCCACCAGGTTGCGCTCCATGACGATCTGCAGGGTCTTAGCGCCTTCAATAAGGGTTACAAAAAGGACTCCACCGTGGTTGCGAAGCGCGCGAATACGACCCGAAACCATAAATTCCGAATCTGGAATATTTGTGGAAGAGAATATACGCAGAGCATCCTTGACACCCAGCACATAGGCGCCATTACTGCCCTTCTCACCACCCAGCGGATACAGCTCCATACCCGCCGCACGCAGCGCCTCCAGATGGCGCAGACGATGCTGAGTCTGATCGCTACGCGACACCTCAGGAAGCTCTTCCACAGCAGCAAGCTGCATCCGGTGAAGAGACACCAACTCATCAGCAGAAAGAAGCTGCTCCTGATCCTGCAAACGGCGCGCCGACAGATTCGGCAAGAAACCCTCCGCCATGCCCGCAGCAAACACAACATTCGCCATCGCCAACGTCGGTTCCGTCGCCAAAAAACGAGGAACCCACAGCGGGGCAAACTTCAGATTGAAACGATACAGACGGCGCAATTGCAGAAAACGATCCAGCACACCCAAAGAGCGGGAAGCAAAACGGTTCCACGCCGACGCACCCACTTGATCAGCAGCCTCAAAAATATGGCCGAACATCGCAAAATTCAGCGACACCCGACGCACACCCAAAGACGCCGCCTGCTCCATCAGCGACGCCACCATAAACTCCACCACACCATTAGGCGCATCGGGGGAGCGGCGCATAACATCCAACGACAGGCCGGTAGGACCCCACGGGACGAACGACAGCAGAGCCACCATCCGGCCTGACTCATCATGAGTCGAAACCAGCAGCGAGGAAGAATCCGCCGGATCATTCACACGATTCAGAGCCATCGAAAAACCGCGCTCCACACGTCCATGACGCCACGCAGAAATATTCTCCGCAATCTGCTGACGCTGCTGCTCATCCAGCTCTGAAAAACGGCGCATCTGCACCGTGTACCCGCCGCGGCGCACACGCTGAACCGCCTGACGCACCGGCAGCATCGACGTGTCATTGAGCGTGAAACGGTCCGCCTCAAGAACCGCCTCCTCACCCATCTGAATAATCGACAAGCCCGCACGGTTATAGGCGCGAGCACCCGCCTCACTCACGCTCAGAGCCGCAGGAACCCAACCGTAACTACGCGCCTGCAGCATCCACTGCTCAATCGCGGCATCCCACGAATCAGGGTCACCCACCGGGTCGCTCGACGCCAAACACACCGAACCCACCGAGCGGTACGTAATCGCCGCCCTCTGGTCGGGAGAGAAAATAACCTGCTTATCGCGGCGCGTCGCAAAATAGGAGAGCGAATCATTGGCACCGTACTGCTGTAGCAGAGCGCGAATCTTCAGCTCCTTCTCCCCGGTCCACGCATCTGGGGCACGATAACCGCGCGCCAACAGGTACAGCGCCGCAACCAGCGAGGCACCGTAACCAAACGAAGCCAAGAAAGCCACCACATCAGCAGCCCAAACACCGGGATGCGTACGCTCAATACCCATGCCGTGCATGAGCAGCTCCCACGGGGTGATGGAACGCAGCGGCTCCCACACACCAATACGGCAGAGGTACCAGAGCACCACAGTGGTCAGCAGAATACCGCCAGCCGCCGTAGCAGCCGCACCTGCCCACGAGAGGCGACCAATGCGTGCCGGGAACGCCGACCGAATCGAGAAAAGGAAAGGCACCAGCGCGCACGCAAACACGATGGAGAGCGTATCGACCGTCGAGGAGAAAATACGGTCCTTCGGCATAATCCCCGCCGGGAACGCCAGCGTGAAGGCGCTATGGGTCGCAATCAGCGCGCCGAGCACCTGAAAAACGATGGCCGCAATGAGGGCAGCGCGCTTGCGCACAATCAGCCCGGACACCATCACAATCATCGTGATGGCGCTGGGCAGAGTATGCGTGGAGGGAATATTCAGCAGGTCCGCAATGACTTCCCACCAGGTGAAGCCACGGCCGTGCCGCAGAGGAGAGATAATCCACGCGAACGTGGTCAGAAGCGCGGCAAAAGAATACACCCCGATGACCACGCGTGCTGATGTCTCTGCATACCTAGAGGGAGGCGCAGACGCCTGCCCTGCTCGTGCTGTACGGCGACGTGAGGTAGTGCGGTGAGACATCATTATTAGCGAGGAATCGGGGTGTAGAGAAGGTATTGGACCTAAAGAATCTGGCTAGGCTTCAGCCTTCGGGTCACGGTAGGTGTCTTCGAAGACGTCGGGGATGCCGTTGTCGTCAGCATCCACGCTTTCCTTCTCAGCCAGCGCACGGTAGTGCTTGTTTCGGCGAGACAGGATAGACGCACCCACAATGGCAGCCAGAACAGAGCCGACGAGAATCGCAATCTTTGCGTCCTCGGTGTGCGCCGAGCCGTGCGGGAAGGACAGCTCAGCCACCAGCAGGGACACGGTGAAACCGATACCACTGGTTGCAGCCAGACCGACCACGTCAATCCAGGCGATATCCGGGTCGAGGTTAGCGTTCTTGAAGCGGGTGACGAGCCAGGTGGTACCAAAAATACCGATGGTCTTACCGGCAACCAGCCCAACCATAATGCCGACCGCCACGGAGTCGGTGAGGGCGCGTCCGAGGCCTTCAAAACCGCCCACAGCCACACCCGCGCTGAAGAACGCGAAAATCGGCACGCAGATGCCGGTAGAGAGGGGGCGGAAGCGGTGCTCCAGCACCTCCGCAAGACCGTGTTCAGCCTGCGCCGCCTCAGAGCGAGCGGACATCTTCACGGGCACTAGGAAGCCCAGAACCACACCAGAAATGGTGGCGTGAATACCGGACTCAAGGAAGAGCGCCCAGGTGATAATACCCAGGGGCAGAAGCAGCAACCAGGCAGCCAGCGGCTTCAGGTGCAGCATGGTCTCACCGCGGTAGGCGATGAACGCGAAAAGGGCGAGGGGGATGAGTGCAAAGAGCAGGTACTCGCCGTGGAAGTTATTGGTGTAGAAAATCGCGATAATGCAGATTGCAATCAGGTCGTCGACCACAGCCAGGGTCAGCAGGAAGACACGCATCGCCGAGGGGAGGAAAGTGCCCACTGCGGCGAGAACAGACACCGCAAACGCAATATCGGTTGCGGTGGGGATAGCCCAACCGCGCAGAGCGGTGGGGCTGGTGAAGTTCAGAGCCGTGTAGATAATTGCGGGCACCGCAACGCCGCCGAAAGCAGCCGCAATCGGCACAATAGCGGTGGACGGCGACTTGAGGTCACCGATCACGAATTCTTTCTTCAGCTCCAGACCGGTGAGGAAGAAGAAAACGACGAGCAGACCGTCTGCCGCCCAGGTACCGACGCTCATCTGTAGGTGGTTGAAGCCGGGGATAACCGGGCCGACCACGGTGTCTCGCAGACCAAAGTAGAGGGTGGAGGCGGGGGTGTTGGCGAGTACTACTGCCAGTACCGTTGCGATCAGAAGCACGGTACCGCCGACTGATTCTGCACGCAGAATATCGGCTACGCGGCGTGAGTTGCTATACGAGCCGCGGCTGAGGGTATCTGGGTTGGTGTGAGTCATTCTCTCCTCTTTCTGCCGCGGTATTCTGCGGCATCTAAGGCTTTTAAGTTTACTCCGCACTGTATGAGTATTCGAGTACCCGCTGGCGGCTTTTAGCTCATGGACGGTGCACCGCGGTGTGTCTTTATGGCGTATATGCATAAACGTTCCGCCCTCGCCGCGTGGTGCGGTGAGGGCGGAACGTTTTAATATTTCTGCAGGTATTCTGCGTGGTCGACTAGTGCTCTAGTCGCGCAAATGCGAGATTATGCGCCTGCGATAGCGGGTGCGCCGGACTCCTGGCCGTGGTCGTCTGCCAGCTCGCGTGCAACGTAGTTCTCCAGGTCGAAGAGGTTGCCGTTTGCGCGCTTTACGACGGTCACCAGGGTCTCCATGGTTGCAACTTCCTCAACCTGTTCCTTCAGGAACCAGAGGATGAACTGCTCGCCCAGTGCGTAGTTCTCAGCGCGTGCTGCGGAGAACAGCGCCTCGATCTGACCGGTGACGGCCTTCTCCTGAGCCAGGGACATGTCAACGATTTCCTGAACGTTCTCGAAGTCGTTCTTGACGGCGGGAACGGAGGGAATCTCGACCTTGTGGCCGCGGTCCAGCTTGTACTGAACCATCATGAGTGCGTGCTCGCGCTCTTCGAGGGACTGGCGGTAGAAGAACTTAGCCAGCTGGGGCAGGTCCTCACCGTCGAGCCAGATAGCCATGGACAGGTACTGGTGGGATGCAGCGAACTCGTGGCCGATCTGCTCGTTCAGAAGGTCGTAGAAAGACTTAGACATATGGTTTCTCCTTATATGGTGGTTGCTTTGGGGCGCCGGATGGCGCGGTGCAACCTGTTGATATTTATCGTAAGGGGTGGGGTGTGTCATGTACAGAGAGAAAAGGCTAATCGGTGAGGCAGATGAGGTACCCCTGACATATTGTCACCACAACCCTTAGTGTGGATACCCTGAATACTTTCTTTGGATTGAGTGGTATTGCGTGTGTTCCCTTGAGATTTCGCGGTTGAGGGAGGCACTGGATACCTCAATCTCCCACACACTTACACGAGGTGGCTTGTGCTCGACTGCCGTTCATCCGGCGTTCCTGAGCGGTCCTCGAGCTGTAAAAAATTTTTTTAAAATTCTTCGTATGTGGCGGTGGCTGGGGGTACTTGAGGCAGTTTTGGGGTTCACGTATGCCGTAGCGCTCGCGACTGCAAGAGGCTGTTTAAAGAAAGTCTGTTAAAGAGATAAGGCACGTTCCCGGTGGGGAGTGTGCCTTATCTCTGATTCTCTCAACTCTCACCCGAGGTGGAGGAGGTTATTGTGCGGGGTATTCTCCGCGCTTAAGCGCATCAATGGAGATGACGTTTGAGGGGGTGTTGCCCAGGACTGCCTCGCCGATTTCTGCGAGGTGCTCAACCTGCTCGGTCGTGAGGTGGTCGAAAATCTGGCGGCGTACTTCGTTCACGTGGCCGGGTGCGACCTCCTGAACCTTCTGCTCGCCTGCGGGGAGCAGGTGACAGATGCTGACTCGGCGGTCTTCGGCACTGAGGGAACGGCGGACGTATCCGCCCTTCTCAAGGCGTGCCACGACGCGGGAGAGACGCGCAGGTAGGGTGTTGGTGGTAATTGCCAGCTCGGTCATGGTGAGGGAATGATCCTTAGATTCGGAGAGCATTGCGAGCACCATGTACTCAACGAAGCTAATGCCGGCTTCGGTCTGCAGCTGGTTTTCCAGCTTGCGGGTGAGGCTGAAAATGATGGAGCTGATAAAGAGCCAGCCTTCTCGCTCCTGCGGGGAAAGCCACTGGATGGATTCGCTGTGTGCGGTATTGTCAGACCGCTGCGCAGGCGTGGTTGGTGTGGACACGGGATTGGTTCCTCTTTTATCGGATATGGAGCTCCCTTTTTAAGGGGAGATGCGGTGTGTTGGCACCCATTGTAGCGAAAGGTCTGACTAGGTAACTCAAAATTGGTACGGTCAAGTAATGCTTGACACTTTGGTGCTAATTTTTTGAGGGGTGCTAGGGGTGTCTTTTTGCACGCAGTGACTGCAAATACCGGGGGTATGCAAGTGACATGCGACATATTTAAAAAGATTTCTGGTACAAGTATAGACGAGACCGTACCAAGAAGCACCTCCGTGCATAATGCTAACTTCCGCGGAATATCAAGGTTTTTTGGGTGGCGGAAGAAAATTCTTGGGCTGGCAAAGAGTGTTCCGAGGTCGAAAAATAACGAAACGATAACAAAAATTTTAAAAAAATCTCGGTTTTGGCTTTGCAACCGTAATGAAACCGTGTACACTAATTACATAACGGGGTCGAAGGAAGCCTCCGAGGCGAGACCGGAAGCTCGCTTCGATAGGTTCGACTCTCTATTTATCGGTGATTGTCGTCGGTGTACGAGTAACTCGTATTTCTACCGACGGATGTGCGGTGCGGGTGCAGTTCGTGGTTGGGCTGCATTCCGTACCGTATCTTTTTAAGTAAAATTTCTATCAACTCACTCTAAGAGCATCCAATGATCGGGTGCTCTTTTTCTTTGCCCTCGTATCGGCGCCGGCGAGTCCTGTACGAGCCGGGGGTGTTTGAGGAGGTGCAAACACCTGCGCTGTGTGATTACACGGTGCAGCTACGTGGCGGGGTTGCATGGCGAGACTGCACAGTGCGGTTGTACGGCGGGGCTGCGCTGTGGGCCTGCGGTATTGTTGCACCGTATCGTGCCGGGAGTGTTATCCACAGGGGTTATCCACAGTGTGGAGAACTTACACGCATGTGATTTGGTGGAGCGGAGCTGAGGCTCGCCACGGATGCAATTTAAGGGCTCTGCAGAAAAATTCTTGTAATTACAGGCTTTCGCAGCCGTTAAAACCGAGGGTCAGTTCTTAAACAGAAGAGCTTTTCACCTTTAAATCCGCGGAACCTCAAAGTTTCCACACCTGTGGATAACCCTGTGCACTTAATCCACCGCCGCCGGCGTAAAGAGACGTGTAAGACCATTCAACACCCCTGGTGGCGTCCAAAATTTTGGCTAGTAGAAGGAAAAACGCCCCGAACAAGGGTGAAAATTCTGCAGTTTATCCCCCGTGCATCCCCAAAATGGGCTGTTATCCACAGCAGTTATCCACAGTGTGGAGAACTTACAGCACTGTTATTCACATGAGTGTATACCCTGTTATTTCAAGGCAGAAGAGGGTGCCGATCCTGAAAAGCCTGTTGATACACAGGGTTATCCACAGGTATGGGGAAAAGTTTCCGCCTAAAATCCACAGGCTCGTGCGGGTTGGTGCGCACATGTGACGCTCCCCAATTCATGAAAAGTAAAGTAAACGCTACGCTGGTAATCTTTAATACAAGCCAAGTTTTCTAATGAAAGGCATCATCATGGCTGAAAAGTACACCCTCCCCGAGCTCCCCTACGACTACGCGGCGCTCGAGCCCCACATCTCCGCAAAGATCATGGAGCTGCACCACGACAAGCACCACGCAGCATACGTTGCAGGCGCTAACGCAGCTCTCGAGCAGCTCGAAGAGGCACGCGAGAACGGTGCATACGGCAACGTCTCCAAGCTCTCCAAGGATTTGGCATTCAACCTGGGTGGCCACACTAACCACTCCATCTTCTGGAACAACCTGTCCCCCGAGGGTGGTGACAAGCCCACCGGCGAGCTGGCAGCAGCAATCGACGAGTTCTTCGGCTCCTTCGACAAGTTCCGCGAGCACTTCACCAACGTTGCACTGACCATTCAGGGCTCCGGCTGGGCAATCCTCGCATGGGACACCGTTGGCAAGCGCCTCATCATCGAGCAGCTTTACGATCAGCAGGGCAACATCTCCGTTGCACTGATCCCCGTTCTGCAGCTGGATATGTGGGAGCACGCATTCTACCTGGACTACCAGAACGTCAAGGGCGACTATGTCAAGGCATTCTGGAACATTGTGAACTGGGCTGATGTTCAGGCTCGCTTCGAGCGCGCAGTGTCCCAGACCAAGGGCCTGGTCCTCTAATCTAAGGTTTCGTCAGCGCGGTGAAGTGGCCGCGGTGAGATAACTGAAACGGGTGCCCGGCGCCTCCATATTCGGAGGTGCCGGGCACCCGTTCGTTTATCCCTGAACTGCGCGGTGCGACAGAGAGAGTAAGACTCTAGGCTGCCACCATACGGTATACCGAGCCGCGGCGTCCCGAACGCGCTTTTTGCTCCACCAAACCTCGTTGGATTAGCTTGGGCAACGCGTACCGCACCTGCCGTGCAGTCAACTGGGTGCTTTCCACAATGTCAGCGACCGTAGCTGGTCCGCGGGTCAAAGCAACGTACACCTGGGATTCCGTGGGGGACAAATTTTCTGGTATCTCAGCATGCTGAGGAGCAGAGGATACCCCCATTGTGTTAGTAGGTTGCGTGTCATCGGCAGAGCGGTAGATGATGACGCGCACCTGTATACCCTCGTCGATAATATGTGCCTTACGCAGTCCAGCATCAACCAGGGCCTGTTGCGCAGCGAGGATACCGCCGCCTTCGCCTTCGATAAGTCGATGACCGTCACTGAGACGAACATTCTGGCAGATAGCGTATAACGCCTCGTTTACAGCCGCGGGACGATGTACAACACCTACCTGACTGGGCAAAATACCCCAAAAACCGCCGGGGCTGATGATTTCAATACGCCCGCGTTTGATAAAGATCTGTATAAATTTCCCTGAAGCATCTTGTTCGTAACTACGGTGGACGAGTGCGTTGGCTACAAATTCTCGGAGAGCTACCAGAGGGATTTCTGGCTGATCGATGAGCCCAGCACCATTAGGAGCAGTTACGGTGCGGTTCTTAATGTTGCGCATAAGCCATGCAAGGGTATCTTCAAGCATGGCGGGAATAGGACCTTCGCTTCGAAAACGGTCATCATTACGGGTTGTTCCGCTTGTAGACACTACGCCAATAACGCTCGCCCCGGAATAAAACTGCTGAGGGTAGTCACCTAGAGCGCACATCCCGGCCAAGGTTAAATGATTATCTGCCGCTAGTACATTGCGTTTATACAAAATCTCTTGGTCAGAGCTCTGACGCAAACGGGCCGAGGAGAGACGTACCTGGTGCAGGAACTCCTGGGTGTAGGACTTATCTAAATCGTCAATGGACGTATGAGCGATGCTTTGTAGGTCATTGTGTGGTTTGTGACGTTGGGCGTACATCAGACTTAGGGCGTAACTATCCATCGGATAGTCACCATCCCCAAGCCGTTGATACGCTACATTTCCTTTGAAACAGGGACGTTCCTGAACCGGCAACCCTGGAACAGACACAATAAGTAGCTGATGGTCGTCCAGGACCATGTCATTGGTTTCTACTGCAATTTTTGGTTTGAGATTCTGCGCAGCATCAATAATTTTTGCTCGTAAGTCTTCGACGTCGTAGACACCTACTGGAGTGAAATCTTGGGATTCATCCACGCCGCATATGATGGTGCCTCCGTCTGGACGATTAGCAAAGCTACAGATAGTTTCGGCAATGGAGGAGGGGTAACCCATGTGGGCTGACTTAACTTCCACAGTCAGGCTGTCCCTGCCTAGAAGTCGTAGCTCATTGAGTGTTTGTGTTAGTTCTTCAGGCGTATACATGTACATATTGTAATTCCTGGAGTGACAATTTGGGCCTCATTGTGGAATATTAGTTACAAATGAGGGTAATTTTTGTGACAAAGATGTAACTATTGGCGATAATTTGTCATGTCAATAGGAGGCGGCCTGCGAACTTGGGTGAATTATGTGGCTGTTGCTATGGCAGGTGCCCGGCGCCTCCACATTCGGAGGTGCCGGGCACCCGCTCGTTTAACGGATTGATCGGGGTATACCCGCAGTTTTAAACGTGATGATGTAACAACTGGGATGTGAAATTTACAAATATGGAGATTTCGAGTGACAAAATGTAACTATTCAGCGGATTTTGTCACTCAAAATGTAAAGTTCACACCGGGGCACATGCATGATTGCTGTGTAACTTCGTCCTAGCCGGTGCTGGACGTTTATTCCCTGCCTTAGATGCACAGCAGGGAGCCCTAGAGTGCCAGCGTGCGGTCAATGCGGATGCGGCGGCAGAAATCCTCATCATGGCTCACCACGATGAGCGCGCCGGTATAGGCTTCGAGCGCCTGCACCAACCAATCCACCGACGAAATATCGAGGTTGTTCGTCGGCTCATCCAGCATGAGCAGCTGCGGCACCGGATCCGCCAAAAGAACCTGCGCCACCGCTGCACGGAAACGCTCACCACCGGAGAGCTCACCGGTCTTATGGTGCACGCTCTCACGACGGAAAAGTAGCCGCGCCAGCTGATCACGAAGATGCTGTTCGCTCACCCCGGGGTTAGCCCGCTGCACGCTCTGCAGAAGAGTCAGCTCCGGGTCGAGGGTGATGCGCTGCGGAATATACGCCCCCTCGATGCAATAGTCGACGCGGTAGGCGGGCTGCATGGGGGAGAGGTAGTCCGCATCGCCTGCGTGGGCGATAGCGTTCAAAAGGGTGGTCTTGCCGCTACCGTTCGCGCCGGTAATACGCAGGTGCTCGGGGCCGCTGAGAATTAGGTGTTCGGGGCGCTCCGCTGGGGTTCCCTGCTGACTCTCGTTATTCGCCTCAGCGGATGAAAAATGCAGAGAATCAACCTTAGTTGGTTGCTGAACAGTAAATGTTTCACGTGAAACCTGGGCAGAATCAACCCTGCTCAGCTCCAGCACCTTACGCCCCGCGGGTAGGGGCTGCTGGCTCAGCTCGGCATAGATTTTCTCCTGGATGCGCACCTGATCCTGAGCGTTCTGATACGCCTCTTGCGCCTGCTCCTGCTTGCCCACGCGCAGAACTCGAAGCTTCGCCGCCGCCTGCCGTGAGGCGTCCTTGGCGAGGGCAAGAATCGTGTCCGGCTGGTCGTCCTTCCAGACCTGCGCCATGTTCTTCGAGATAATCTCCTGAGCCTGCACCCACTCACGATGAGCCGAACGTACCCGGTTCTTTGCCTCACTCACGCGACGCTGAGCGGCCTGCTGTTCGGTATCCAGCGCCTGCCGGTAGGTGCTGTAGTTGCCCTCGAAGAGGCGCAGATGAGCCAGTCCCTGACGGTCAGCATGAAGCTCCGCAATCACGTTCACGCGCTCCAGCAGGTCGCGGTCGTGGCTAATAATGAGCGCCGGGCAAGGCAGTGCCTCCAACGCGGTGAAGAGCTGAGCCTTCGCCGAGGAATCCAGGTTGTTTGTAGGCTCATCGAGCAGAATGAACTCGGGATCAGAAATCATCAGCGAGGCAAGTGCGGCGATGACCGCCTCGCCACCGGAGAAACTGCGCATGCTACGGGCAAAGAGCGCGCGAACAGCCTCCGGGTTGTCGCGATCAACCACGGTCGCCGGGGCAAAACCGTAGGTTGCAAGAGCCGCGAGGGTGCGCTCCTCAAGGTCCCAACTGTCCCCGATGGTCTCGTAGAGTTCGGGGGAGTACTCGCCGGATTCCACTGCCTGTAGCGCCCGCAGAATCTCAGAGATTCCGCAGAGCTCGGCGAGGGTCTGCTCCCGGTCCAGACCTAAATCCTGAGGTAGATACGCCATGCGTGCCGGTGCCGCCAAGGAACCGGAATCCGGCGCCAAATCGCCCAAAATCAACCTCATGAGGGTTGTTTTTCCGCAACCATTATCGCCAATGAGCCCGGTCAGAGGTGCCGAAAATACTGCCGACAGATCCGCAAAAAGCGGAGGCTGGCTCGGGTGCGCAAAGTGCAGGTGGGCGATACTAACGTGCGCCGCCGCATGGGCGTGTGAACGGGCATCGCGGGAAGAAGCGGAACGGGGAAAGGTCGCCTGCGGCTGAAGTACGTGTGTCATACGAGCTCCTTGAGGTATGGATGCTCGGGTGCTCTCAAACTCCGACGGTGGTGCGTTGCAGTAGTGTGCCGGCGGTTTGGGTGCCTATGCTGAGCGCGTGGCGGTAAGAGGATCGCCCCAAAAAGGGTGCGAAAAAACCCGAGCGCAACGGTGGATGTACCTGTGCCCGGGTGCGTGCGCGCTGATTGGAACACGTAGGAAACGTGTCCGTAGAGCTGCTGCGTGAGCGCGCGAAAAAATTATGTGAGGTCCGGGCTTATGCTCGGTGGGTCATTTCTTTGATGCCTCCTAGATTCCGAATACCGCCCCGGTCGCGCCTTGGGTGGCTTCGGTCAAACGATACGTTCAGCTCCGCCAGCTACCCCCATGGTGGGGTAACACGGATAGAGAGCTGATGGCTCAAGCATAGAAACTGTGTGGGTGCGGAGTCAAACACCCTCCCATGTAGGAGAAGATTCAGCGTACTGATTCCCCGAATGGTTCCTTCCCGAGAGTTTTTGTTGAAAGGTTGAGTGTGCGGTCAATGCGGATGCGGTGGCAGAAATCCTCATCATGGCTCACCACGATAAGCGCACCGGTGTAGGCTTTGAGTGCCTGCACTAGCCAATCCACCGACGAAATATCGAGGTTATTCGTCGGTTCATCCAGCATGAGCAACTGCGGTACCGGATCCGCCAGAAGCACCTGCGCCACTGCGGCGCGGAAGCGCTCACCGCCGGAAAGGTCACCAGTCTTATGATGCACACTCTCGCGACGGAAAAGCAGCCGCGCCAGCTGATCACGAAGATGCTGTTCGCTCGCACCGGGATTCGCCCTCTGTACGGTTTCAAGGAGGGTGATCTGCGGGTCGAGGGTGATGCGCTGCGGCAGGTATGCGGTGTTATCCAGACGGTAGAGCACTTGGTATGCAGGCGGCACTGGGGAACGGTAATCAGGGTCATTTGCGTGCGCTATCGCATTGAGAAGCACAGTCTTGCCACTGCCGTTTGCGCCCGTGATGTGCAGGTGTTCGGGTCCGGTCAGGATAAGAACCTCGGGAAAATCTTGGATTTGAAGCAGATAATCAACTTTATAAGGTTGTGTTTCACGTGAAACAGTGTTTTGGGTGTATGCATTCTTAAGGTCGGCGATCTGCTGTGTAGATGCGCAAGAGTCGTTCTTCACCCGATGTAATTCCAGTACTTTCCGCCCCAGGGGGAGCGCATCCTGAACAAGTTCCAGATAGATACGCTCCTGCATGCGCAGGTTCTCTTGGGCTTCTCCAACTGCTGCACGTGCATCCGCCACCATGCTTTCGTGGGCTGTGTGAAGTTTCCCGGCAGAGCGCTCTGAACTGTTTTTATCCAGGCCCATAGCCATGCCAGGTTTCCGCTTTGACCGTTCAAATTCGCGGCCTCGGCGGGCGTTGCGATCGAGCTTAATCTGGTTCTCGGTGCGCTCACGCTCAGCCTTACGCGCCTCATTCTTCGCCTCGGTCACGCGACGCTGAGCCGCCTGTTGCTCGGCCTCCAATGCCTGCCGGTAGGTGCTGTAGTTACCCTCGAAGAGGCGCAGATGAGCCAGTCCCTGACGGTCGGCGTGAAGCTCGGCAATCACGTGCACGCGCTCCAGTAGGTCGCGGTCGTGGCTGATAATGAGCGCCGGGCAGGGGAATGCCTCCAGGGTTTCGAAGAGCTGGGCTTTCGCTGCGGAGTCCAGGTTGTTCGTCGGTTCGTCGAGCAGAATGAACTCTGGGTCTGAATACAGAAGCGCGGTGAGTGTGGCTGTGACCGTCTGACCACCTGAAAAGGTGCTAAGGGGACGCATCAGAAGGTTGCGACGGGCCTGTGTATCGGTCGTAGTGAGGGCAGGACCAAAACCATGTTCGGCAAGGGCTACGAGGGTGCGTTCTTCAATATCCCAGGCGTCGCCTATGGTGTCGTAAAGGCAGGGGGAATATTCGCCCGATTCCAGCGCATCAAGCGCCTGCAGTATTTTTGTAATTCCAAAAATATCGGCAAGATGCTGATGCCCACTCAACCCTAAATCTTGCGGTAGGTACGCTATGTGCGGTGGGGTGCTGATTATGCCTTGACTAGGGTTTATGTCGCCAAGAATAAGTCTGAAGAGGGTAGTTTTTCCGGCGCCGTTATCGCCGATAAGCCCGGTGAGTGGCGCAGAAAATACCGCGGAAAGGTCTGTGAAAAGTGGGGGCTCACCCGGATGTGCATACGAAATATGGTCGAGTGTAATGTGACGTGACATGGGCCGAGTTCCTTCGAATGGGTGCTCGGATTCCCGCCATCGTAGTGCACGTTAGGCATGAGAATATGAAAAAACCCGAGCGCGGTCTGTAGGTACACGTAAGCCCGGGTAGTGGGGTGGACGCATAAAAGCGCATTGACCTGGTGTTGTTGGATCGGGCTTATGCTCGGTGGGTCATTTCTTTGATGCCTCCTAGATTCCGAATACCGCCCCGGTCGCGCCTTGGGTGGCTTCGGTTCAACAATGCGATCAGCTCTGTAGGTTACCCCCGTGGCGGGGCAACACGGATAGAGAGCTGATGAATCCAGCATAGGAACTATGTGAGTGGCGGGTCAAGTACCCTCCTATAAAACCTTCTGATAAGCACTGATACTCCCTAGAGAGCACTAGAGGGCACTAGAGAACACAAAAAGAGAGGCGACACCATTCGGTGCCGCCCCTCCTTTTAGGCGTTAAATCTGCGCGCGTAAAACGCGGCTCATGCCCGAAAATAAAAGCTATTACGCCTCGTGGCGCTCACGGTACATGCCCAGCGGGCCCGCATCCGCGTACGCCTGAGCGTCGTTGTAACGGTACAGGCGCGGCGGGCGGTGGCGGGTGCCCTCCACACGGCGGCCGGTGTCAATAATCGACTTCGACGCCGCAATCTGGCGGCGGAAGTTCGCCGGATCCAGGGTGCGACCCAGAATCGCCTCGTACACCTCACGCAGCTGCGCCAGGGTGAACTCCTCACCCAAGAAAGAGTGCGCAATACGCGAGTACTCGACCTTGTTCTGCAGGCGGTAGAGCGCGTACTCAATGATTTCGTTGTGGTCGAAGGCAAGCTCGGGTAGCTCATCCACCGGGAACCAGCGGATGTTCTCGTGCACGCGAGTGTTCGCGACCTCGGTGGCGGGAATCGACGCCCAGTACACCACGGAAACCACGCGCTCGTGATCAGTGCCGGGTGCCGGGTCGGGCTCGCCCACAACGCGGGCGGCACGCGCCTCGGGGGTGCGCAGAACGTCACCGAATGCGTAGAGCTGCTCCAGGTAGCCGGGCTGCAGGTTGGTTGCGCGCTTCAGCGTCGAAGCCGCTGCCTCTTCGAGGGAAAGATTCGGGTTAAGCGGACCGCCAGGAAGCGCCCACTGGCCCTTATAGGGCTCGCGGAGGCGGCGAACCAGCGGCAGCCACAGGGTCGGGTGGGTTTCGTTGTCCTTGGGGCGCAGGGCCAGAATAACGGTCGAAACGGCGAGGGATACAGAGGTGTGGTCCACGTCGTGATGCTCTTCAACGGCAACTGCGCCGGGAAGAGGCTGGGATGCGATGCTCATTCAGGCCTCCTGTGCGAATGGGTATCGATAGGTGTGCATACCCTACCCATTTTAAGGGGTTAATAGGGTAAAAATGCACGCAAGGCACCCGCCGACCCGAAAACCGGTACCCTCCGCGTCGTGTCAAGGGGAAAAAGTTCAGGTACCGGACACGCAAAGCGCCCCTCCGCACTGCTCAAAAGGCAGAGAGGAGGGGTGCTCCAGCATCTATCTATGCAATGGTCTAACTATGCAATTTTAGGGTGCATGCCGGGGGTGCAGACTAGTCGATCTGCAGCTCGCCCATTGCATCCCAGTCGTCGCCGTCAATCAGGCGAGAAATAATCTTCGGGGTTGCGGTCAGCAGCGGACGCATGTCCTTCATCGCCTGCTGGAAGTGGTCAGAGTTCACGTGCGGGCCAGCTGCGTCGTCGTTGAAAGCCTCGAGCAGAACGAACTCGTTCGGGTCCTCAACGCTGCGGGACCACTCGAAGAACTTGTTGCCTTCCTCAGCGCGGGTTGCCTCGGTGAAAGCGCGGGTCTTCTCGATCCACTGGTCAGCGTATTCGGGCTTGACGGGGAACTTTACAGCAATGAAAATCATTGGAACTCCTTGATGGAAGGTAGATACGTACCCTCCCAGTTTATGCCCTGGGCGCTCGCCGGCGCTGAAGAATACGGTGCGAGGTAGCGGTTTTAGCTTGTGGCTTTAACCGCTGTCTCGAGTGGCTTTCGTGGTTTTAATGAGCCGCCGCCTTGAGAACCTGCAGGGCGCGTTCCAGCGCCGCACGGTCTGCCGTGATGGCGGCTGCTCTCTGCGGGTTGGCGGAGTCGCCTCCGAACGCCGCGTTGTAGTACATGCCGTCACCCAGAAGCAGCACGGCGCGGGCAATCTGCTCGTCACCAATCTCCGCGAGGACGAGCGCATGCCAGCCGTCCTGTACGCGGCTCATGGTCTGCTGGGCAAGCTCGTTATTGCTCTGCGCCAGGCGACTGAGGGCAATCAGGGAGCGGTCGAACGGCGAATTATCGGGCGTGGAGGAATTGATGTAGTAGGCGCTTGCCCCCTCGGGTGCCTGCTTCATGGCCGCGAAGTCCTCTTCAGCCAGGGCGAGGGTGCGTTCTGCGAGCGCCTCCAGCAGCGCCTTCTTGGAGGAGAAATGGTAGAGTAGCCCGCCCTTGGAAACCTTGGCGGCGGTGGCGACGGCGTCGAGGGTTGCGGCGCGTTCTCCCGAGCGAATCAGCAGGTCGACGTAGGTGTCGAGGATGTGTTCGCGGGAGTTATTGGCGCGCTGTTTTCGGTGGTTGGGGGTGGTCATGGTTACCAGTCTAACCGCTTGAAACTATACCGTCCAGTTGGTATAGTTAATCTTCGTTTGTGGGCCCGCCCGAACCCCTAAAACCTCCGGGTAAGCCCCGAAACCTCACTAAAAGCCCTAGTCCAAAAGACAGGCCGAGCTGATGCCGCCGCGTCCGCCGTATCAGCTGAAATCCCATAGACGCACGAAAACAACCCATGACGAATCACAATCCGCACACCACGGCTCTGCCCATTCACGCCCCCGACCAGAAGACCAAGCGCTGGGCGGCACTCGGCGTGCTCATGCTCCCGGTGCTCCTGGTCTCCATCGACAACACGGTGCTCGCCTTCGCGGTGCCCGCAATCGCTAAGGCGCTGAGCCCCTCCTCCGCGGAGCAGCTGTGGATCGTTGACTCCTACCCGCTGGTGCTCTCCGCCCTGCTCGTGCCCATGGGCGCTATCGGTGACCGCATCGGCCGCCGCAAGCTGCTGCTCATCGGCTCGACCGGCTTCGCGGCGATCTCTGCGCTCGCGGCATTCGCGCCCTCCGCGCTGATGCTCGTGGTTGCCCGCGCCCTGCTCGGTATTTTTGGTGCCATGCTCATGCCGGCAACCCTGTCGATTATTCGCAATATCTTTGTGGATGCGACCGAGCGCCGCATCGCTATTGCCGTGTGGGCTTCGGGCTTCTCGGCGGGTGCGGCGCTGGGTCCGATTGTGGGTGGTTTCCTGCTGGAGCACTTCGAGTGGGGTTCGGTGTTCCTGCTTGCTGTGCCGATTCTGATTCCGCTGCTGATTCTTGCCCCGATTATGGTGCCCGAGTCGAAGGACCCGCACCCCAGCCCGGTGGATCCGCTGAGCATCCTGCTGATTATGACCGGCATGACCGGCATTACCTTCGGCCTGACTCACACCTCCGAAACCGGTTTCGATGCGGTGGCTATGAGCACCATCCTTGCCGGCCTGTGCTTCATTGTCCTGTTCGTGCTGCGTCAGCTCAACCGCGAGAAGAACGATATTCAGCCCATGCTGGATGTGCGCCTCTTCCGCAACACCGTGTTCACCGGTGCGATTACCGCAAACCTCATCTCCATGACGGTGGACGTTGGCTTCATCTACTTCGCATCCCAGCACCTGCAGCTAGTCTCCGGCCTGCCGCCCATGTACGCCGGTATGCTGCTGATTCCTGGCACCCTGGCGACCATTATTGCCGGTCTGGTGATTGCGCGCGTGGCGGTGCACTTCCATCCGGCGCAGGTGGTGTCCTTCGGTCTGGCACTCAACGCTGTCGCGTTTGCTGTACTCGCCTTCCTGGGTGCGCACAGCGACGTGGTTATTATCCTGATCTTCATCGTGCTCGGTACCGGTATTGGTATTGCGCAGACTATCTCGAACGACCTGATGCTCTCCAGCGTGCCGCCGCGTAAGGCGGGTGCGGCGTCCGCGATTTCTGAGACCTCCTACGAGACGGGTGCGGTGCTCGGTACCGTCATCATCGGTGGTATGCTCACCGCCGTCTACCGTGCGAACGTGGTTGTGCCCTCCGGTCTGGATGAGTCTCTTGCCGACCACGCCCACGAAACCCTCGGCGGTGCCGTGTCGGTTGCCAGCCATGTGGGCGGCGAGCAGGCAAGCCAGCTGCTCTCCTCCGCATTTGCCGCCTTCGACTCCGGCGTGGTGCTGAGCTCCGCGTTCAGTGCCGTGCTCATGGGTGTTATGGCTGTTATCAGCTACCTCATGATCCGCAAGGCGCCGCGTGAAATGAAGCCCGCTGAACACTAATACAGCGCACTAAACCTCATAGATAAGCTCCGTCTCCCGTTGCTCTTGAGCGCCGGGAGGCGGGGCTATTTTTACGCACCCACCTGCGCATTTAAAGGTTCAGCACAGGTACCGGTGGTACGGTAAAAACAGCGGGCTCGCGCCCGAAAAGACGTCCTGAAAAGACGCGCTGAAAAGACCGAGGAACCAGCGGATCCACACACTCAAGGAGGAACGCCACCATGGGACTCAAAGACTGGGTAGCACCCTTTATCACGCTACTCATCGGTGCCAGCACCATCTTCATCTCCTACAAGAACTACCAGGCGCAGGCGGCGGCAAAACCCTCCGAATTGGCGCGACTGGAACTGTGGAGCAAGCTCCTCACCGAAGCCGGCTTGGACATCAGTGCGCTACCCGACCCCGAAAAGCTCACCTCCGACCAGCGTGTCGTCCTCGAAAACTATCGGGTCTTCCTCAAGCGTGCGTCCCTCGAATCGAAGCTGCGTAAAGTTGGTATCGACAGCAACCGCATCTTCAGCCTGCTCATGAAGCGTGCGCACTCTTCCGTGAAGCCCACGCCCATCCCCATTGGCGACTCGGTGTTCTACTACCGCCTGATTCTGCGCGGCCTGCTGTACATTTGGGTGCCGCTCGCCGTGGTGTTCATCGGTGTGCCCATCGTCGTGGTCACCATCGCCTACCTGATTGGCCTGTTCCCGAACCACCGCGGCAATCTGCCTGACTTTGCGCTCTCCCCGCTTGCCGTGGTGCTTCTGATTGTTGGCGCGATTGCGGTGGGTTCCCTCGTGTACCTGCAGAACCGCATTATCTCCGCCATTATCGCGAACAACGTGTACTTTTACTTCTGGGATATTTACGGCTCTAAGAAGGGCGCCCGCGATTCCAAGGACGCCTACGGCGAGCGCCTGGCGGCTAAAACCTACGCCGACCAGCTGTTCCTCGGCCAGCAGGAGTTCGCCCAGCAATTCCGCGAGAACATGTACATGGCGGGTATTCAGGAGATTGACGAGTACCCACGCGTGCTCAGCGATAGCGTGATGCTGCCACACAACTACCGCGTGGTGAAGACTCGCGAGGCGGAGGACCCGGAGGACCGAATCGACCGCTTCGTGAACTGGGTGCGCTCCAAGATCGGGTTTGAGCGGCTGGAACCGCGCATCATCTACACGCTCGAACATAAGGACGCGCACAAGGATGCGAAGAAGGAAGCGCACGGTGAACCTGTAGCTACCGAGCAGCCTGTTTCTGGGCAGAGTGTTTCTGAGCAGCCTGCAGAGGCTCAGGATGCGCAGAAGGCCGCGGAAGTACCCGCCTCAGAAGAGCCCATCGTTGCGGAGGTGCCCGTTGAAGCACCTGCCGAGGATCCGGCTGATGCACCCACCGAACCCGTCACCGGAGGTGCTACCGACTCTTCTGCCGCAGCTGGGGCAGACGACCCCACGGAGGCGTTCACCCGCATCCCAGAAGATGCCGTCGACCATGAGAGCGCCGGTGAAAAGAACGCCGGTGAGAAACCCAGTACTGAGAAGCCTAAAAACTAAATAGCCCGCCCGGGGCGCCAAAAATCCGGGCATGAGAAGAGGGTCGCAGCCTACGAATCGCCGTTGAATCGTAAGCGTGCGACCCTTTTCCTTTCCCTTCAAGGAGGAGCAGAATCGGAGGTACCGCCCGACCAAGAAGAGTCAAATGATGCGCCCCTCCACCAGTAGAGGTTGCCTGGCAGAAGAACCCGCAAGGGCGGGTCGGCAGAGCGCCCGGTGGAGGGTGCATCATGCTTGAGGAGCCGCCCCTCAACCCACCAAAGAACGGGTTGCCCAAAGAATGGGTTGAGGGAACAGAAAACCCCGAGCTGGCGTATCTCTTGAATTTTCAGAAAATCTTGTCTCTTCAGAAAATAACTGCATCTCGGGGCAGGGGGGGGGGAGTGATTCGCGCTCCGGGTGGGACCTACCCACTCCCACCCGGAGGCGAATCCTAGGGATGTTCGCAGTGTCATGAATACATCCCACCGAAATCCCTCACAAACGTTCGGGGTTTCAGTATGAGCGGTATATGAGCCTACCGCAGTCTATGCCGCAACCTCCGGGTCGCGGGAGATAACAACCTTCACCACGTTGTGCTCAGCAGCGTGGGTGAACAGGTCGTAGGCTTCCTCGAACTGGTCGAACGTGAAGCGGTGGGTTGCCATCGCCTTAGCGTTCAGGCGGCCGGAGCGGACCATGTTCAGCAGGTTACCGACGGTGTTGCAGTTGACCAGACCCATGTTGATGCGAACGTTCGAAATCCACATGGTGTTCAGGGGCAGCTCAACGGGCTTGCCGTGCACGCCGGCGTTCGCGATGTTGCCATAGGGGCGAACAATCTTGGTGCAGGTCTCGAAGGTCTGCGGAACGCCCACAGCCTCAATTGCCACATCCACGCCCAGGCCGTCGGGGGAGAGAGCCTTAATCTTCTCGATAAAGTCCGGGTCGCCCGCATTGACCTTGTCGGTGGCGCCCAGCTCCAGTGCCTTGTTCATGCGGTTGTCGTCGAAGTCGACGGTGATGACGCGGCCGGCACCGCAGAGGTTAGCGGTCATGATAGCGCCCAGACCCACGGGGCCTGCACCCACGACAGCGACGGTGTCGCCGGGCTTGGTGTGACCGTTCAGAATACCGATCTCGAAACCGGTGGGCAGAGCGTCGGTGAGGAAGAGGACGTCCTCATCGGTCAGACCCTCCGGAACCAGGTGAACCGAAGTCTCAGCGTAGGGAACACGCACGTACTCAGCCTGGGTGCCGTCAATCATGTAACCGAAAATCCAGCCGACACCACCAACGGTCTGGCAGTGCGAGGGCTGGTTTGCCTTACAGTAGGAGCACTTACCGCAGCTGGTCACGGCGGGGATGATGATGCGGTCGCCGACCTTCAGGTCAGTCACCGCGGAGCCAACCTCGGTAATGGTACCGACAGCCTCGTGGCCGAGGATGCGTCCGTGGTCCACCTCGGGGCAGTCGCCCTTCAGGATGTGCAGGTCAGTACCGCAAATGGTGGTGGTGTCGACGCGGGCGATAACGTCCGTGGGCTCAAGAATGGTGGGGTTCGGGACTTCCTCCCAGGCGCCCTTCTGGTCGGGACCGTGGTACACATATGCCTTCATGGTGACTCCTTCATTGAAGCTCTGATGAGGGTGCAGTGACTGCTTTATCACTACATGTATCAACCCATAAGAAATATTTGATAGGTTGTATTTTCATTAAACCCGACGTGTTGAATTAAGCGCTTTTATTACGCGGAGTGTATCTTTTGGTTCTTTAAACATGAACATGGTTCATTTTGGGTGCTTAAGACCTGTAAAAAACGCACGAGGCGCACCCCCCCAAACAGGGATGCGCCTCGTGCGTTTACTCGTGCGTTGAGTCGAGAAAAGTTGGGTTGAGCTGGGGTGAGTTCGGAGCTCAGCAGCTTAGCTCTTCAACTGGATTTAGCTCTTCAGCTGGGCACGCGCTCGCGAACGAACCGCCGTCACCGCCCACACCAGCACAAAAGCCGCCACCATCGACAGCACAATCGTGCCACCGGTCGGCAGGTTAAACGCCCACGACAGGTACAGGCCGATGACCGAGCAGGTACCACCAAATACCGGCGAGAACACCATCATCGACCCCAGTCGGCGGCACGCCAACCGGGCAGCCGACGCCGGAATTACCAGGAGCGCCAACACCAGCACATTACCGAGCGTCTGCAGGCCAAGCACCACAGAAATGGTCACCAGAACGTACAGCACAATATCCAGGGCAAGCACCGGCAGGCCCATCGCGCGGGCACTCTCACGGTCCAGGCTGACCGTCACAATCTGGCGGTGGAACAGCCACAACACCAGCAGAATAACGGCACCCATAATCGCCGCCTGGGTAATGTCCTCATTCGAAACACCCACAATCGAGCCGAACAAGAAATCCTGCACCGACCCCGAATAGCCCGGCGCCAATGAAATAATCACAATACCCAACGCAAAGGACGCCGCGAAGAAAATACCGATCACGGAATCCTCGCGTAGCCGCTGATTCTGGCTAAAAATAGCCACCAGAATAGCCGTCACCACGCCCGCGGTCAGACCGCCCATCACCAGGTTGCCGCCCAGCACGAACGCCACCGCAAGACCCGGGAACACCGAGTGCGCCACCGCATCGCCAATGAAGACCATGCCGCGCATCAGCACGTGGCAGCCCACCACACCGGTAACCACCGACGCGAGCAGCACAGCCGCCAGGGCGCGCGGAAGGAACGCCAGAGACGGGTTGAACAGGTCGGCAAGAAAATCGATAGGAGTAATCAACGGGCACCCCCGGTAGAAGTAGCAGTGTCAGCGGGGGAGAGGGAAGAATCAGAAGCGCAGGAATCAGTCAGCTCGTGGCCGTACTCATCCAACGCACCACCGGCACAGGTGAAGCCCGTGCGGGCGTGACCCTGCGCCTCCTCAATATCGTGACCGTGCAACCACGTATGCAGCTGCTCCAAGCTAAAGGAGTCCGCCGGACCATCCAGATGAATATTGCCACGCACACCGCACAGACGCGAGCAGGACTCGCGCGCCGCCAGCATGTCGTGCGTAGACATCAGAATCGTGATGCCCTCCGACGCCAACTCACGGTACAGGCGAGTCAGAGTGGTCTGAGTCGGCGCATCCACGCCCGTAAACGGCTCATCCAACAGCAGCAGGGAGGGGTTCGCCGCCAAAGCGCGCGCCAAAAGAACCCTCTGACGCTGACCACCGGAAAGCTCCGCAATGGAAGCATCCTGCAGGTGCAGAACATCGGTGCGTTCCATCGCCGAAAAAACCTGAACCCAGTCCTTCTTCGCCGGGCGGCGGAAGAACCCAATTTCACGCACGCGACCGGTCATCACCGTATCCTTGACGGTCAGCGGAAAATCCCACTGGAACTGGTGCTTCTGCGGCACATAACCAATATGCGCACGCGCCACACGCGGCGACTCACCCAACACACGAACCTGACCGGACGCCGGGCGAATTAGACCCAAAATAGTGCGTAGCAGCGTGGTCTTACCGGCACCATTAGCACCAATCAGACCCGTAAACTCGCCGCGCTCCAGGGTCAGGGACAGATCCTTGAGGATGGAACGGCGCGCGTAGCCAGCGTACAGGTTTGAAATCTCAAGAACGGGCTCGGTGCTCGCTGTTGACGTAGCGCCCGCTGTTACCGATGCGCTCACGAACGGTCACCGCGCACTTCATCCAGCGCCTCACGCTGCGCGGAGGAGCGGCGACGGAACGAAAGGAACGCGCCCACCGCAATGACAGCTGCCACGCCTGCGGCAATAGCGCCCCAGGGGACAGTAAACTCTGCTTGGTGACCGCTCTGGTTAGTTGATGCGGCGGCAGAAGAAGAACCGGACGCCTGGGTACCTGCAGCCTGAGTTCCGGCGGCCTGAGAAGCAGAAGAAGCCGAACCTGAGGATGCCGAACCGCGAGCCTGCGCCTCCATCGCGTACAGGGTATCAGCGCTCGCAGAATCACCCACCGCAAACTTCAGGTAGCGGGTATCAGACACGGTCGAACCATCGGACAGCTCAGCGCTCGCGGTGACCTTCAGCAGGTACTCGCCGGGGGCGGTGAACACCCAGTTCGCGTGGGTGTGAGTGTTCTTCTCCACCCACAGCTTCTGCGGCTCATTCTTGGTCGAGGACCACAGCACCTGCGGTGCCGAGAAGTTGCCGTTCTCCAGGTACAGGCTGAACGTGCCGGGGCCGCTCACCTGCTCCAGGGTCAGGTTCACGCCGCGGTTCAGCTTGGACACCAGCTGCGGATCCTGAGTGTTCCAACCCGGCCAGATCACGCCCTTAGCTTCGGTCTGCGGAATCACGTACACCTTAGAACCGGCGGGCGCACCCACGAAGGAGTAGCGCGGGTCGTTCGGTACCTCAAGGATCGCCTTGTCGCTACCGCGGTAGATGACCTCGTCGAGGCTGCGCCAGACGGGGGTTTCGCCGTGGTCGTCGTGGAGCATGAGCTCGAACTTGCCGTTGTTGAAACGAGGGCCCATATCCACGTGACCGGCGGAAATTTCGGTGCGACCGGATGCGACCGGCTGCTCCGCCGACAGGGTCTGGGTGAGGGCGCGCTCGCCGCGGCTCAGGTTGCTGTCGCTCGGCTGGGTTGAGGCGCTCTCGGCGGTTGCCGGGGTGGTCTCCGCGTGTGCCACGCCGAGGGGTGCGAGCATGAGGCTGGCGCCCAGAGCCAGGGCGGGCAGGGCGCGGCTACGTGAGGAGCGGGAGGGGGTGGTTGAGTTCATCATGAGGACTTCCTTGGATCATGACCGAAACGGTGTGTGAAAGATTGTCTATATGCTGATACGGCTATATGAGCTTGTGGGTAGCTTAAAAACCAGGTTACGAGGAGTTGGCGTCCGAGCAGCTAGCACCCGAAGAATCGCCGCCGGAACCATTCCCAGAGCACAGCGCAATCGTGTGAGCATTCGCCAACATCATCTGCGCGTAGTGAGGAGCCTGCGCATCCAGGGTATCCGAATAGAGCACCCCGGTACGCACCTGAGCCTCTCGAGCTAGCTCCGTGAGAACCGGTGAGCGCATTGCCGTGGACTTGTCCAGATAAATCGCTGGAACCTTCAAATCCTCGACCGTGCGACGCAGGCGCTGACGCTGCTGAATACTCGGCTCACCACTGGCGCTGGCACTCACAAAACCGGCAATATGCAGCCCGTAGGTGCTCGCCAGGTAGCGGTAGCCGTCGTGCGTGGTGACCAGGTTGCGCGCCGACTCCGGCAGGGCACCGTACACCTGACGCAGCTGAGCGTCCAGGGCGTCAAGCTCCTTCATCACCTGCTCGGTGCGGGTCGCATACTCACTCGCACCCGCCGGATCGGCGGAGGTGAGTGCGTCACGAATGACCTGCACGCTCGCCTTCGCGTTCGGCACCGAATGCCAAATGTGCGGGTCGATTTCGCCGTGTACGTGCTTGCCCAGAACAGCCTGCGCCAGCAGGTACACCTGACCGCGATGCTCCGAAGCACCCGAACGCAGGAAACGGTAGCTACCGCCGGCGGGCACCTCCTGCAGAGTGCGGGAGGGGACCGCGACCACGGTGCGGTTCAGTTCGTACTCCACGGCACCCTGCGAGGAATCCGCGCGGAGCACGAGCCTGCCGTCGCCGGTACGCGCCGTAATATCGGCGTGACCTGCCGAAAGAACCTTAACCTCGGCGGCGGGTACGTTCTGTTCCTTCGCCAGACGGTCCACCAGCTCCTGCGGGTCACGACCGACCGCGCAGTACAGGGTACCGCGCGAAGAACGCACCGAATCCGGGGCATTGACCGCGGTGGCGCTCAGCTCAATCGCGTACTCGCCGGCATCACTAAACGCCCACGACAGGTGCGTATGCGCCTGCAACGGAAGCTCCAGCGAACCCATATCGCCGGTACGGATCGCGGTGTCCCCCTCGCGGGTGAGGTTCACGCCGCGCGCATGCGAATCGCACAGCATTTCCACCACGCCGAAGGTCTGCGTAATGAACGCCGCCAACTGCGCATTTGAGGAATCCGTAGAGGTGCGCGCCCGCACGCTCTGCACCTCAAAGCGCATGCCTGCCTCCGAAGAGTCGGTGGGGGCAGACTCGTTCTGCCCGCCCTCTTCAACACGCAAACCCAGCCAGATGGAGTCCAGGGAGGCGTCCTCAACAATGGCTTCGAGCTTGCCGCCGTACTGCTCAATCTTCTCCGCAACCGCCACGGACACAACCCCGGTGGGCAGGTTCGCCTCAACCATTTTGCTGAGCTTACGCTGCTCCAGCAGCAGACCGTTCGTCAGGGCGCAGCGGGCGTAGGCGACATCGCGGATATCGCGCAGGCTCGGCTCATACGAGTGCGGGTCAGCGCCGGCAGGCACCAGGGAGTGTACGCTGGCGCGCTCTCCTGCAATCTGCTGCGCCAAATCCGCCAGAATCGGGGTCGTGGCGACCACGCGCATCCGGTCGGAGGAGGCGTTCACAGTGCTGGCGCATCCGCTCAGTGCGAAGGCACCAGCCCCCACCCCCGCACCCACCGCGATACGGGAGGCGAGGGTGAGGGCGGTACGCCGACTATATGCTTGCGCGCGGTTGCCGGTATGCCCGCTATGCGGTGTCACCGCTGCGGCCCTTTCGGCGTGCCGAACGCAGAATCATGGCACCGAGCGCCAGCGCCAGAATGGAGGTGCTGACCATGAACGGGTCGATGACCACGCCGGTGTTCGGCAGCTTACCTGCCGCGGCTGCCTTCTGGGCGTTGGCGAGTTCTTGGCTGGTCAGGGCGCAATCCTCGCCGGAGGCGGTCTTGCCGACGATGCGCACCTTGGATCCGTCGGGCTTGGTGACGATGCCGGTCGCTTCGTCTACGGTGCCGTTGAGGGGGTTCTTGGCGGTGCTCTTCTCGCCGCCGTTGTTAGCGGCGTTGTTGCCGCCGTCCTGCTTGGTGCCCGCCGCACCCTGCGCGTTGTTGCTTGCCGGGGCGTTATCGGGGTTGCCGACGGTGAAGTGCAGAACCGATTCGCTGCTGACCTGCTGGCCGTTCTTCAGGCGTGCCGTCCAGCCGATAGTCACGGTGTAACGACCCTCAGCGGTGAACACCCAGTTGCTGTGCTGGTGGGTGTTTGCGGGCACCTGGAAGGAGCCGCCGCTACGCGAATCGAAGACCTTCTGACCTGCGGAACCGAAGTTACCGGAGAGGAAGGTGGACATGGTGCCGGGGCCCTCAAAACCGTTGAGGCTCATGGTGACGGGGCCGTCGAGCTGCTTGAGCAGTTCGGGGTCCTGGGTGCTCCAGCCGAGCCAGGGCACGCCCTGCTGTTGGGTTGCACCGATCATGTGCACGGGGGTGCCTGCCGGGGCGATGTCTTCCATGCCTGCGGGCAGGTTGAGCTTCGCGGCGTCATTGAGCACGAATTCGAGGGCGCCGGGGGAGACGTGGCGGGCGGGGCTGGTGCGGTCATCCTTCACGCTGCTGGTGAGGGTGCCGCCGTTGAGGATCGGGCCCACGTCAAAGTGACCGTGGGTGACTTCTTCACGGCCGCTGTGCTCGGCGGTGTTGACCACGGCGAGGGTGGGGATGCTGGTCGGTGCCTGGGCTGCCTGGTTGCTCTGCTTGTTGTCCTTCTGAGCGTCCTTGGAATCCTTGGAGTCCTTGGCATCTTCGGCGGGGACCTCGGTGGCGATGCACTGCTGGTTCAGGCTACCGGGCAGACCGGAAGACAGCACACCGCTGCCGGTAATGCCGCCGCCGTTGCTGGGTGCGCTGACGTTCTGGGCGTTGGAGCCCTTTACGCTGCTGCGGGAGTTACCGTCTTTATTTTCGCCCTTGTCGGAGCCGTTATTGGTGTTGTCGGTGCCGCTGATAGCGGTAACACCGGATCCACCCTGGGATGCCTGCTCGCCATTCGCCGCTGCCTTCGCGCCGTTCGGGTCGGTCACCTGCGCGGCGTTCTGACCGTTCACAGATCCATCCACGCGGCGAATACCGGTGGATGCGCTCGCCTGCGCAGAAGCACTCGCCTCAGCACTTGCGGAGGCAGATGCGCTGGGGCTGCTGCCGCCGCTCTCGGTAGCGGTGGCGCTCGCCTCGGGGGTTTCAGTCGCCTCGCTCGTGGCGTCCTTGGTCGCTTCCTTCGCGGCGTTCTGCGCGTTCAGGAGCTTGAAGCCCTCCTCAGCGTCGGTGCCCACAGCGATGGTGTAGGTCGCCTCGGAGCTGACCTGGGTGCCGTCAGCAAGGGTTGCGGTGGCGCGGAAGGTCAGCTGGTAGATACCCTTGCGGGTGAATGCCCAGCTGAGGTGCTCGTGACCGCCAGAGGTAATGGTGTGCGGTGCGAGCTTGTCGTTGGTGCTGAAGACGCGCGGGTTGTCGCGGCCGGATTCGGTGAAGACTTCGGCGCGGCCGCCTTCGGGTACGCTGCTGCGCACGAGTTCAAGGTTGATGGTGTTGTCCTTGAGTGCGCCGGGGCGGATTCCTTCCGCACCGAGGCCGGGGTAGAGCAGGCCGCGGGTGCGGGTGGAGGGAATGTAGAAGATGTCGGTGCCTTCGGGGGCAATGTAGTCGTAGCCTGCTACGACGTTGGTGTGTGCGTCCTCGACGTCGGGCAGGTGGAAGACGGTGCGGGCGGGGTTGAATCGTCCCTGCTGGCCGGGGCCGGTGTCTGCGAGGGTGGCGAGGGTGAACTGGTTGCCGTCGAGGAATGCGTTGAGCATTTCGGTGTGTACGCCCGCGATGACGTAGTCACCTTCGTAGTTGACGTAGCTGCGCGACTCGGTACCTGCCTGGGCGCCGGCCTGGTTTTCCTGCGCATGTGCGGCGGTGAAGGTGCTGACCTGGGGGAGGGCGAGGGGCGCCCCGAGTGCGAGGGTGCATCCGAGGGTGGTTGCGCTGAGTAGGCTCAGGGGTTTGGTGCGTCCTTGCATGGTGGCTCCTTGGATGACTGCTCGTTGGCTGGCACACTGCCCGATGCTTTCGGGGTTTGCCCGGTACTGGGTCCGGTGTTAGATCCGGCGACCTGTTGCCGGTTTCTCCCTTGCGTCCGGGGTGTGCTCTGCCGTGTTTTTCTCTTTGTGGATGTGCATGGTGTGCGTTTTTGGGCGCGCCTCTGCGCACACGTATTTCTGAGAATCACTATACTCACTTAGGTTCAAAATGACAATTATTTGCAAAAGAGCTACCCTAGAGGATAGAAAAATGAGAAAGGTTGTCATGAGCTCTCAGAAGCAGACCCAACGACGGGTCACCACACACACCCCCGCACTCTTCATCCCCGGCGGCAAGCCCGCCCTCCGCCGCGCAGCCGCATTCCTTTCCGCCGCAGCGCTGCTCGCGCTCGCCGGCGCTGCCCCCTCCCTGCCCGCCGCAGCAGGCCCCGACGACGGCAAAATCGTCACCACCAAGGGCCACGTTGACGCCCCCAAGGCATACTGGGACGAGCAGAACGGCACCTTCGTCCTCATGAACGAGGCGAACCCCTACAAGACCGGCGCAGACACCTACGAACTGGACAAGACCGTCAACTGGGTCGGCAAGGGCTACAGTACCAGGGACGGCAAGTCGCAGTACACCATGACCCTGGGCGACTCGCCCTCCCTGGCGTTCCTTGGCGAACCCGGCCAGACCCTCTACATGGCACCGCACCTGACCTACGGCAACCAGGATCCCATCTGGGCTGGTCTGGGCGCCTCCACGAAGGTGCCCACCGAGCGTTTCCGTGACGGCGTGTTCGCTACCGACATCCTCTCCGTTGAGGGTCCCGGCCGCATGGAGCTCTTCCGCTACAACCCGGATGACGCGCCCGCTGACGTGTACCGCATGCTTTCCAGCAGCTCCACCGGCTGGCACTCCTGGTTGCTCGACAAGGGTAGCCACACCCACAACACCACGACCTTCACCCGCCCCGGCCGCTACGTGGTCACCTACCGCACCGTGGCGCGCTCCACCGACGGCCGCATCATCAGCTCCAAGCCGTCGAAGCTGGTCTGGCAGGTTGGCGGCATGCAGCCCGTCCTCGGTGACGGCACCCCCACCGCCGTACCCACCGTTGACCGCTACAACGCGGCACCCGTCGGTGACCTGGATACCGCGAAGTACGCACTCTCCGTGGCACCGCACCGCCTGGATGCCGACCCGGCAAAAAACAAGGACGCTGACGACAAGCTCAGCGACATCACCTTCACCGCCGCAAACAAGAACCTCAAGGGCACCCTGACCCTGTACAACAACGGCTACTTCCTGACCGACCTGCCGGTCGTGAACGGTACCGCCACCTGGTCTGAAATGCTCGGTAGCGAAGGCTCCCAGCTGCAGGCGGTCTTCACCCCCGACACCTCCGACGCGAACAGCGCGGAGGCGTCCCGCTGGATCTCGCACAAGCTCACCTACGAGCCCGGTCGCGCCGAGAGCGTGTACAGTGACGACGGTAACGGCTCCTGGCCCGAAGAAATCCCGGACGCAGCGAACACCGTGCTCAGCACCCAGCAGTACACGCCGACCAGCATGGACTACGACGTGACCGTCACCCCGAACGGCAACGGCTTCAGCACCGTTGAGGTCCGATTCAAGGACCCGAAGGTGCGCGGCTTCCTGCGCGGCGGCTTCTACGCCCAGGATGACCCGGTCTACCCCTACCTCGATTTGGAAGGCTCCGTCGAGGATGGTGTGGCTCGCTTTACCTTCCGTGACGAGTCCTTCTACAAGGGCACCGCTCTGCGCGTGAAGATGCTGACCCACCCGGACATGAACGCTTCCGCCTCCACCACCGAGGTAGCGGCGAAGTACGAGCCGGGCACCAAGTACACCGCACACGGCGCGCTGGCACCGGACAGCGCGCCCATTGGTGATGCACCCAAGCCTGCCCCGGTGGACCCGGCACCCTCCGCTGAGCCCACCGTCGCGCCCTCTGCCGAGCCTTCTGCTGAGCCGAGCGAGGCTCCCAGCGCAGAGCCGACCGCTGAGCCCAGCAACGCTCCGTCGGTATCCCCCAGCGAGGTTCCGACCGTGCCCGCAGTGCCCACCGCCTCCGCTGAGCCGAGTGCACCTGCCCCGGCGCCTTCTACTCCGGCACCGTCTAGCCCCGCACCGGTCAACCCGACCCCGAGCGCCCCGGCTCCGACTAGCCCGGCACCTTCCGCTGAGCCGTCCACCCCCGGAACCCCCGGTAACCAGTGCGTGCCCGGCAAGATTGACGGCCGCACCAAGATTTCGCACGGCCACCTGGACATCCAGGCGACCCTGAAGGACCGCCAGCTGTCCGTGGGTCTGCGTGACGACAGCGGCATCATTGACGCTGATTCGACCGTGCGCCCGCTCGATTCGGTCGTGTGGACCGTCAGCGAGAACGCCCGCCGTGTACGCACCGA
Source organism: Rothia mucilaginosa (assembly GCA_963539245.1). GTDB lineage: Bacteria > Actinomycetota > Actinomycetes > Actinomycetales > Micrococcaceae > Rothia > Rothia mucilaginosa_H. Next base: position 66,311 of record CAUTJW010000007.1, on the reverse strand, counting down.
ACGTATGGCTGACGAGAAGCTGAACTTCATGGGCCCGGTCGGCACCGCCTTCTACGGTCTGCCGCAGACTCAGCAGAGCGGCCTGCCTTGGCCCGGCTACAACACGCAGGACATCGACTACTCGCAGCTGCGCGGCCCCGTGCGCCTGCACGTGGTTCCGAAGGTCATGCCTGAGGGTGCACGCTTCGGCATGTTCACCGAGTCGCTGAATGGTGCGGATGTGCTGCTGGATTCGACGACCGGCAAGACCACGATTGACATTGATTACGCGACGCACGCGCACGCGAACTGGGTGTTCTCTGAGCCCGGCCAGTACATGTTTGACGTGCACTATTCTGCGACCCTGGCTGATGGTACTGAGGTGAACAGCCCGGTGCAGCAGCTTGCGGTTGCTGTGGGTAAGAAGGCGTCGGATGCGTGCTCGTTTGAGACTGCTGTGCCGAAGGACCCGAACGCTGCGTCGGACGACTTTAGTGGTGTGCGCCGTGTGGATTCGGCAACCCCTGGCGGTACCGCTGGTGCTAACCAGCCCGGCTCCGCGCAGTCCGGTTCCGCGCAGGGTGGCTCCGGTCAGGCTGGTGCTTCTGGTGCTGCCGGTGACGTGAACGCGCAGGGTTCGACTGACGGTTCGGCTGATGGTTCTGCTGGCGGCGTGTACCCGGGTGGTATCTCCGGCGGTGGCGCTGGTGGCGGCTCCCTGGGTCAGTCTGGTGTGTCTGTTGCGTCGGGTGGCGCTAGCTCCCAGCAGGGCGGCCTGGCGCGTACTGGTTTTGGTGCGGTGTCTGTGGCTGTGGGTGGCGCACTGGTGTTGGGTGCTGGCACTGTGATGGTGCTGCGTTCCCGCCGCCGCGCCTCCTAGCGCTCGCCGCGTGAGGACACGCTGATACGACAAAGCCCCCGCGGCTGAGAGGATGACTCTCGGCCGCGGGGGCTTTCCTGTGCTTGGTTCTCTGCGCTTTGGGGCTCCAAGATTTATCTGGACGGTCCAGATGCATAACTCTCATGGAAGATACGGCTGAGGGGCGCTCGCAGGCACGAGGCTACTGTGCGTGAACGAACGCCCCACCTATCGCATCATCGGTTACTAAACCAAGCGGACCGGTTTACTTATCCATCTCGTAGACCCAACCACCGGCGTTGCAGTAGCGCTTGCCGTCCTTTTCGGTGATGGAGTAGCCAGGCTCGTGGTTCTCACACTTCTGAATGACCTCACGGGCCTCTCGGTTAGATTTTTCAAGGTTTGCGGCACGAATCTGGAAGAAGGCAAACGTAGCGATGTACGCCACCAGAACCAGTGCAAGAGCGGTAATCGCCATGCCCTTACCCTTGCCGGTGCCATTCTTGACCATGACCAGGGCAATCACCGCGAAAACAATGGTCGGGATGGTCAAGAACGAACCAATAACAAAGATGCCGGTCAGGGCGGAAATAATGCCCAGGACCAGTGCGGTTACTGCCGCCCACTTCTTCTTCGGCGCTTCGGCGGGTACCTGTTGGGTGAACTGCGGCTGCTGCGGTGCGGCCGGCTGCGGGGTGTTTTCAGACATGGAAGTCCTCATTTCGTATGTGGTTATGAGTTGCTTGAATGTGTGCCCTCCAATGGAGTGGCATATATCTCACAGCATACCGTACACAAGGAAGGTTCTTGACGAGATGGGAACAAGCTTGTCTATCTACTAAGATGCGGTATCCACTGTTGGAAATTTTTCCTGCATGGGGATGTTGTGGGCGCTTTTTTATATGAGATGGTGTAGTGTTCAAAGTAGTGCGAAGCACTAAAGGTGCGTATTTGATATTCGCGTGTCTAATGCACATCTTCCGGCAATTCATCGACGAAAGAGGATCACCGTGTCTGATCGCGTACTCTCATCGCAGGCAGCCAAGGATGCTATTACTGCTCTGCAGAACATCATCAACGGCGGCCTGCAGAACGAGATTAATAACCTCAACCAGCAGGGTAACCAGCTGAAGGACCCCAACAACTGGGACGGCCCCCTGGCTGAGCGTTTCCGTAATGATACCTGGCCCGGCGTAGAAAACACCCTGCGTAACCTGACTCAGGAACTGACCGACCTGCGTGAGCAGCTCAACCAGATTTCTACCGATATTTTCCAGGCAGGTGGCGGCGCCTAAGCCTCCCCTGGTAAACGCCGTTTACCGCCCCGATCCCCAGTTATGGGGCGGTGTGCGGTAGGCGGCGTTTTCTGTCATTCTGTTTCGACACACGTTACTTCCAGGCATGGTGCATGTGCCTGTCTTAATGTGTTTAATCACCCCACTTCCGCACTTAGATACTTTTCAGAGGTTCTATCATGTCTTCCGGCCCGAACCCCCCCTACGCTAACAAAGAGGATGTCGTTTTTAACAATGAGGTCTCCGATAATCTTGCTAATGCGTGCCGCAATGTAGCGCAAAACATTGATAATGCTATGCCTGGGCTCAAGTCCTCTTTGACAACTGCTCTTGAGGATTTTGAAGGACACTATGCGGAGGTTACTGCTTCTAATATTGACACTGCGGTCAGTGATGGTCGTGATATCGCCAATATATTCCGTCAGTTGGCAAGTGTTGTTGATCAGCTGAAGGAAGCCGCTCAGAAAGAGCAAGATAACCGCCGGAAGGCTCGTGAATACGAGAACGAGTGGTTCGGTCTTCACAAGGCGTGGGATGACTTCTGGGGACATGCTCCTGCGAAGGTGGAGCCGTATGTGCCGAATACCGCGATTGATACTAAATCACTGGGTAGTCGTGATAATACTGCAACTCGTTCGTCCGGTATGGCTGTTTCTTCAGCGCGCCCTTCGACAGTTCGGGCGCTCTCTACCACCTTGGCAAATCTCGGCACTGAGTTTAATTCTGAGCCAGGCAAGATTCGTGGTCTTGCTTCTGACTTTGCGGCTAAATGTCAGTGGGGAACTATTGATGCTGAAAGTCTTATTGCCACCTTTGAGGAATGGAATAAGTCGAACGCCAACGATAAGACCTGGCTGGGTATTGTAGCCGATACCTTCGAACAGGCCGGCGGCGATGGTGAGATTAGCACCGTCTCGAATGAGACATTGAGCAATGCAATTGCTGCAGCGGGTGTCAGCACCGAACGTCATGATTTGGAAGTTCCGACTCCGGCTATTGTGGGTAAGCCTGCCACCAGCGGTTATGTGAACGACCCCGTGAACGTTGCAACCGGTAACTTCATCGAAGAAGAGACCGACATGGCGTTCTCCGGAGTTGTTTCTACCTGCACTGTAACCCGCATGTACAACAGCGTGGCTGTCTTCGGTCAGCACGCTGTATCCGGCGTGTTCGGTGCTGGCTGGTCCTCGAATATTGAGAGCCGCGTGCAGCTGAACACTGAGAACGCTGTCTGGACGATGCCTGACGGCCGCGAGGTCACCTTCGACCGAATGACTCGTGAGGACGGCACCCACGGCTACGCTCGCGCTCCGCGTGAAGCATGGTGGCTTGAAGAACTACCCCTCACTCAGCTGATGGGTGAAGAGGGCTCTATTGCTGACCCCTCCCTGCGCTATATTTTGCGCGCCACGGGCTATGACGCTTCGTCCCTGCTGCGTACCTCCGACAACTCTGGCACCCAGCACATTTTTAGCCTCACCGGTGTTTACCTGGGTATGAGCGCTGGAGCAGGTACTGCTGTCGCATACCTGCGCGATGAAGAGGGGCGCGTTAGCGCTATTGTGCATCAGCGCGGTGCCCGTATCGAGGTGGAGTACACCGAAGACGGCCTTGTCGGTGCTATTCATTCTTCACGTGGTCAGTCGGTGCGTTATGAGTACGTCACCCTTGATGGTCGTACTCACCTGTGTGCTGTGCACGGTGACGCCGGTACCCGCCGCTATGAGCACGACGCTGCCGGTCTGATTCACCGCGTGGTGGCCAGTACCGGTGCTGTTGAGGTGACGAACTACTACGACCCTGCCGGTCGCATTACCGAGCAGGACACCGAATACGGTCGTCGTGTTCGCTACCGCTACCTGCCGAACGGTATTACCGACGTTGCGAATGAGGATGCCTCCTACACTAACCTGTGGGTTAGCGACCAGTACGCACGCCTAACCGCCATTGTTGACGCGGAAGGTGGGCGTAGTAGCTATGCCTACGATGACTTTGGCAACCGTGTGAGCGTGGTGGACCGCGATGGTTCCCGCACCACTCGCTACAGCGATGAGCGCGGCCGCATTATTCGTGAGGTCACTGATGAGGGTGCTGAGACCCTCTTTGCGTATGACGAGTATGACCGCGTAGTCTCCGTGGCAATGAGTGCTATTGAGACGGACCCGCGTGCTCGCCGTGCTGCCCGTTTGGCTCGTCGTGCCCGCTTGGAGGCTGAGGCTCAGGGTCGCATCTCTGAGGGTGTTTCGGGGCAGGAGTCTGCCCAGAGCCCTGCCGTAAGCCCGATGACTACGGTGACTTACGAGTACGCCAACGGTTTTGAGCGTAACCCTTCTTCTATGACCGACGGTAACGGTCATGTGACCCGTTTTGAGTGGGCTGACGGCCTGCTGCAGCGCGTGGTGAGCCCTGAGGGCGTTACCGTCTCCTTGGAGTATGACGAGTGTGGTCTGCTGACCGGTATTCGTAATGCTGAGCAGCAGCTGACCCGTTGTGAGTACTCTGCTGCGGGTCACCTGGTGAAGGTCGTTTCTGCTCTTGGGTTGGAGACTGAGTTCACCTATGATTCTGCCGGTCACATGGTGTGCCGTCAGGACCCGGATGGTTCCCGCTGGCGTTTTGAGTACGCTGCTGGTGGTCGCCTGGTGGCTTCGGTGGATCCTGCTGGTGCTCGTACCGAGTACGAGTACGGTCCGAGCGGTGACATTGTTGCCGTGGTTGACCCGCTGGGTCGCCGCATGGAGCGTTCCTTTGATACGAACGGCAATATTGACCGCATTACCCTGCCGGGTGGTGCGCAGTTCAGCTACGCCTACGATGGTTTGATGCGTCTGGTGCGCACCATTGACCCTGCCGGTGGTGTGTGGACTCGCGAGTATGATGCCGCAAGTACCCTGACCGCGTTGATTGACCCGACCGGTGTGAGCGTACGTACTTCTGTTGATTCCTCACATAAGACCATCACCACCAATGATGGGGTTGACCGTGTGCGTATCTCGTGTGACCACCTGGGCCGCCCGGTGCGTACCGAGGTTCTCTCCGAGGATTCTGGTCCGCAGGTTAGTGCAGATGCTGATGATTCGACTGTTTCCACGATGGTTTATGACGGTGCGGGTAACCCCGTTCAGGTTCTGGACGCTGAGGGTGGTCTGGGCCGTTACGAGTACAACGGTTCGAACCAGATGGTGCGCATGGTTTCTCCTGCGGGTCGTGTGACCGAGTACAGCTACGATGTGTGCGGTCGATTGGCTGCAACCTATGAGGCTGCCGGTACTGCTGAGCAGTCTGTGACTCGTTACGAGTACGATGCTGATTCCCGTCTGATTCGCCAGGTGTACGGTGACGGTTCTGAGGCGCGCGTTCGCTATGATGCGTGCGGTCGTGTGCTGTCTATTACCGGTTCTGGTGTGGCTTCTCCGGTGTTCTATACCTGGGATTCTTGTGGTCGTGTGAAGAGTATCCGTGATAACAAGTGGGGTACTCGTTCGTTCACCTATGATGCCGCTTCTCAGGTGGTTGCGGTGACTAATGGTGCCGGTGGCGTGACGCATTACCGTTATGACGAGGCGGGTAACGTTACCTCCGTGATGGACCCTGCCGGTCGTATTACCCGCTACGAGTATGACCTGATGGGTAATGTTTTGGCGGTAACCAATCCGCTGGGTGTGCGCACTACCTCTACCTATGATGCTGCTGGTCGTCTGCTGACCAGCACTGATGGTAATGGTGCTGTACATTCCTTCGGCTATGACCGTGACGGTGTTCCCTGTTCCCATTCGGTGAATGGTTCTTTGCTGTACCGTATGGAGCGTGATTCTGCGCGCCGTACGATGACGACTTATGACCATGCCGGTGTTGATGTGTTTGGTGCTCCCGTGGTGACGGTTGAGTCGTATGACCGTTTGGGTCGTTTGGTCCGTCAGCGCCGTGAGTTTGGTGCTCAGATTCCGGAGTCTTTCCGCGCTGCGTACATGGATGAGACTGGCGGCTATGAGCTGTCCTACGCTTACGATGCTGATGGTCTGCGCACTGAGTTTGTGCATCCCCTGGGTTCGAGTGCTTATGCGTATGATGCTGCTGGCCGCATGGTTAAGCAGACTGACATTACCGCGTACCGTCTGGATGGAACCGCTGTTACCTCTGAGTCTCGTGTGGAGTCTTCTTTCGAGTACAACGCGGTAGATGCGCTGGTGCGTGCGCAGGTGTCTGATTTGGCGGGTACTTGGGTTCGTGAGTTTGGTTACCGTGGTGCACACATGATTTCTGTGACCGAGCAGCCCGCTGAGGCAGACTCTTCTGAGGCTCTGCACACTGAGATTATTCGTGATGATTTGGGTCGTATTAGCGGTGTGGATTCGCCTGCTGGTCTGGTCATGTACACCTACACTGACGCCCAGATGCTCTCTTCTGCCGTTCGTGGCACGGAGACTCTGCGTTGGACCTATGATGCCGCTGGTGCGCTGGTGCGTGTTGAGTACTTTGATAGCGCCCAGCCTGAGAACGCTTGGGTGAAGGTGCTGGTCACTGACGAGGGTGCCCGCGTTCGCGCAGTATGCGTCTACGCTGTGCAGGATGAGGCGAAGGCTGATTCCCAGTCGGCTGAGTTTGCCTCTGCTGTTGAGGATGCTCAGGCGTGGCTTCCGCAGTGCCCGGAGTCTGTGGAACTTGAGGGCGTTACCTTGGTGCCGGTCTCGACGAGTGTGTTCTCGTATGACGGTAATGATTCGCGTCTTCTGCAGGTTTCTTCGGATGGTTCTGGTTCGTCCTTGACCTATGGTGCGGCTGGGTTTGTGAACTCGGTGGCGTCGTGGGGTTCTGCTGACGATTCTGCTGTGTCCTTCTCCCTGCTGTGTGCTTCTACTGATGGTCGTGTGCTTGCTGCCGGTGGTGAGTCTGCTGGTGTGCCTGAGTTTGGTGTACCCTCAACGGGTGCTCACGCTGGTGCTGGTGCCGCTGTTGGTTCTGTGGCTGGTTTTGATGCTTCGGTGATGCACCCGCTGGTGTGGGATGAGAATTCGTTCGTTCCGCGTGTGCTGGGTGTGGGCGGCTCGTCGTTGCCTTCTGTGGGTTCGTTGGTTCCTGGTGCTGGTTCTGGTGCTGGTCTGTTGGATCCGTATGGTTGGGCTTCTTTGGGTGTTGCTGCGCCTGCTGTGCCTTCTGCTCAGGGTACTGCTTCTGGTGCGGCTCCTGTGTTGCCGGATTCGCTGGTTGGTGTGTCTGCGGCTTCGGGTGTGGTGCTGGGTTCTTCTGGTTTTGAGGTGTTGGGTGCCCGCGTGGTGGATTCGCGTGTGGCTCGTTTTACGGCGCCTGATCCTTTGGTTGCGCCTGTGGGTGCTGGTTGGGGTGCTGATCCGTTCTCGTTGGTGGGTGGTAATCCGGTTTCTTTGGTGGATCCGTGGGGTTTGTCGCCGGTGTCGGTGGAGGACTTCGATAAGTTCCGTGAGGAGCGTATTCGAGATGCAAACGCTAACTTTTGGAAAGGTGTTCTTACTGTTGTCGGAACGGTAGCTTCTGTTGCTGCTATCTTTGTTACGGGTGGAACTGCTCTCGTCGTCTTGGGTGCCATCGCCGGTGGTGCTATGGCGGCAGCTAACGCTATTGATGAAAATAAAGACCCTAATACTGGAAAAGTCGACTGGGGTAACGTTGCCAAATCAGGTTTGATTGGTGGCATCTTCGGTGCCATCAGTGGTGGTATGGGCAAGTGGGCGAATGGCGCTGCAACTAAGCTGTTTAAGGGCGCTGCGAATGGTACCGGTAAGCTACTAGCTTCTACCCCGACGCGTGTACTGAAGGCTACTGGGGTTCGCATGACGGCCGAAAGCCTCAAGGGTGGTGTGGCCAGCGCAGTTGATGGTACTAAAGATTTGGTATTGAATGTGGCAACGGGCGGAAAGCATAAGTACTCGCTACAGGAACATGCGTTTAAGGTTGCTTCTGGTATGGCATTTAGCGGCCTCAACAGCATGATTAGCCCGGTATCTGGTTCTTTGTCGAAAACTAAGGTATCGCAGCTTGCCTCTAAGTACATTCCTGGCGTTAGCGAAAAGAGGATTCGTAAGAGTATTAGCGTATCGGCTGATACTGTTTCATCGATGGGACAGAGCGCCTTTGAGTCATGGGGTACGGGTAAGGAAGTTCGTGTCGGAGATCTTACGTGGAAGGGCGTGACCACAGCCGTAACCAAGAATAAGAAGTATGAGGCTCCTGCCGGTAAGATCGGTGATCCGAGTACTTTGAAGCAGATGGGTACCCGTCCGTACACGGTTGGAACGTATTTGAATAGTAAGTCTCGGACTGAGAGCTTCCAAAAATATTTTGACCAGGAAGCACAAAAGTCTGTGACTAACCATGTGAATAAGAAGTACCACCTTAAGGATGTATATGATATCTATACAAATCGCCCGGGTTTTTTGGTGTGGAATGATAAGGATTTGAAAGCTGAGTCATCTGTAGCGGAGAAAGGGAAAGGAGAATAACGTTGAGCGCTGTTGAAGACGGACTCCTCGGAGGACTCATCGTCGCCCTGATACCGGGCTACCGTATTAAGCTCGGTAAACCTACGCTGAATAAGAGACAGAAGAGGCCTATCGCGGCGTTTATCTTCTTCTGGCTTGTGACTATTCTCGGGTTTGTCGGTATGCCGCTTATATGGTTGTCTCTTGGTCTTGGGGATGTGCAACCTGGTTCAGAGGATTTTACCGTTGCGATTTCAGGCCTTATTTTTAGTGTCGTGTCTCTTGGTCTGCTGGGTGCTATCCCGTTGAATCACTGCTATGCCTTCTACCTTGAGCTGCGTGAGGATTGTGTGCGGTGGCGTAATTGGCGGTGGAAGGAACGCACTTTCACCTACCCCTCGATTACGTTTGCCCACGTGGAGAACAACGGCAAGAACGGGTTCTTGCGCATTGGCAGTACTGAGATGGGTAAGCGTACTTGCAGCTTCGACCCGTATCAGTTTGATGCGACGATTCTTATGGCGCAGGTGCTGTACCGTGATGATCATGGGCGTTGGGCTGAGGAGGACAGTTTGGATGTGATGAGTGTGGTGGGGATGTATGGCTCTTCGCGCGATATTTATGCCCAGTTTTATGACTTGTGCGAGACGAAGTATGTTGTTGGGCAGACGAAGAGTGAGCGTCAGAAGCGCCGCCGTAGGGATGCCCGTAATGAGGCGCGCAGGTTAGAGCATTAGCAACCCTGTAAAAGAAATAAGTTCTTATAGCAAGGAAAGCCCTTGGGGTGGGAGATTATCTCTCAGCCCAGGGCTTTCTGCGTACCAGCGGCAGCTGGCCTAGAGTGCTACCGTTAGCGGGTGATAATCGCGAAGTCGCTACTGGACAGGTTCGTGAAATTACCAATCTGCGCGTTCACACGGCACTTAGAAGTCACCGACAGTGCCGTCACCACCCGCCGGTGAATGGTCGCCCAGTCTTTACCCGAGCCTTGCACCGAGTTAACTTTTAGCCGCCTAACCTATAGACCATCAAAGTGCTCGACATTTCAACTTGCCAGAGCTTTAAATCGCATAGAGTATCCTTGGGGAAGGTACGCCACCTGCCTGTGGTGCGCTTCCGGATATTCACCAACCAGACGAAACAAGAACCCGCTATGCGCACTTTCCTCATTGTCTTCTGGGGTGTTATGCGTTTAGTGCGCTGGTGCGTGTTGAGTACTTTGATAGCGCCCAGCCTGAGAACGCTTGGGTGAAGGTGCTGGTCACTGACGAGGGTGCCCGCGTTCGCGCAGTATGCGTCTACGCTGTGCAGGATGAGGCGAAGGCTGATTCCCAGTCGGCTGAGTTTGCCTCTGCTGTTGAGGATGCTCAGGCGTGGCTTCCGCAGTGCCCGGAGTCTGTGGAACTTGAGGGCGTTACCTTGGTGCCGGTCTCGACGAGCGTGTTCTCCTATGACGGTAATGATTCGCGTCTTCTGCAGGTTTCTTCGGATGGTTCCGGCTCGTCGCTGAACTATGGTGCGGCTGGGTTTGTGAGCTCGGTGGCGTCGTGGGGTTCTGCTGACGATTCTGCTGTGTCCTTCTCTCTGCTGTGTGCTTCTACTGATGGTCGTGTACTTGCTGCCGGTGGTGCGCCTGCTGGTGTACCTGAGTTTGGCGTACCCTCAACCGGTACTGGCACTGCTGTTGGTTCTGTGGCTGGTTTTGATGCTTCGGTGATGCACCCGCTGGTGTGGGATGAGAATTCGTTCGTTCCGCGTGTGCTGGGTGTGGGCGGCTCGTCGTTGCCTTCTGTGGGTTCGTTGGTTCCTGGTGCTGGTTCTGGTGCTGGTCTGTTGGATCCGTATGGTTGGGCTTCTTTGGGTGTTGCTGCGCCTGCTGTGCCTTCTGCTCAGGGTACTGCTTCTGGTGCGGCTCCTGTGTTGCCGGATTCGCTGGTTGGTGTGTCTGCGGCTTCGGGTGTGGTGCTGGGTTCTTCTGGTTTTGAGGTGTTGGGTGCCCGCGTGGTGGATTCTCGTGTGGCTCGTTTTACTGCGCCTGATCCTTTGGCTGCTCCGGTGGGTGCTGGTTGGGGTGCTGATCCGTTCTCGCTGGTGGGTGGTAATCCGGTTTCTTTGGTGGATCCGTGGGGCCTGTCACCTGTGTCGGTGGAGGACTTCAATAAGTACCGCGAGCAGAAGGGCTCTTCTGGCATCACCGGTTGGGTCAAGAGGACGGCTGTAGGTGTCGCAAATAAAGCTAGCGAAATCTGGCAGGGTGCGAAGGATCTGTGGGGTAAGGTAAAGGCGGAAGCGAAGGCTGCCTGGAACGATCCCAAGAAGTGGCTCGGGGAAAACTGGGAGTATATTGTAGGCGCCGGGCTGGTGGTAGCTGGTACAGTTGTAGCTGGTCTCTCTGTTGCAGGTGGTCCTTTGACCATGGTGGTATTTGGTGCTCTTGGAGGGGCAATTTCTAGTGCCGGCATGTCTATGATTACCCAAAAGGCAGAGCATGGGTCTGTGGACACGGGTGAGATGCTGAAGGACGCGGCGATTGGTGCCGTAGTTGGTGGTATTACCGGTGGTATTGGTGGTCGTATTATGGCTGGTGCTAGGCAGGCTGCTGGCGTGGTTACGAAACCTAATCTGGTTACTAGTGGCGCTGCCAAAATCACTGATTGGAAATGGGCGAATAATCTGATTCGTAAGCCTGTTGATTGCAAGCCTCTGGCAGGTTTGAAGGGGGTTTCTTCGGGAAGTTTCGATGATGTTGCTAGGATGGCTCCAGCGCGAGAGGCTAAAGAGTTTATGTCGAAGCAGGTTGCACGACTCATGGCTCCAGGCGAGCATGGGATGTTTTCTCTTCGAGGCCTACAGAATAAAGCTGTGGGGAATCTTGTCAATGCACCGATTAAGTTTGCGACTAATTATGCGGTGGGTGGTCTTGTATCTGCTACGTCTTCCGCAACGACATCGGCTGTACACACTGTTAAGGACGTATGGCATAACATCAATAACAAATAGTTGAAAGAGGAATAGCATGAATTCTTTCTCCAAGGTTTTAGGTATCTTATGGGTTATACATCTTTGGTTTGCCCTGGGATTCCTGGCCCTTGTGTCATTGGTATTATGTATTTTTGGGCCCTGGCCGTGGGGTGCATTGTTTTTCATTGCCGGTCCCATCACTGTCATAGCTATGGATGTTGCGCACGATGAAAGCGTCATAGGTAAAGCCAATGGCGGTCCTTTCCATCTTTTCTGCCAAGTTATTTTTTCTATCAGCCTGGCAGGTTTGATTATCTTGACGGCTCTAACCGCTTTCGGGGTACTCCACAGTGAGATTCAGGGATTCTGGTCACCGGAGACGAACTTTGCCTCCTGGTACATGGTTGGTGGACTGTTCATTACCTACTTCCTCATTCAGCCTACTGAGCCTAATGACGATATTCCTGACCTGCAGCGCATGGAGCAGATGAATAGGCGCTCAACCCGTGTGGGCGTTATATCAGCGGCTATTTTCACGGTTCTGTGCCTCGTGGTTCCTCTGAGTAGTTTCATGACTGCAGGCTATGATCCGGCGGCCCTGGCGGTTGCGCTTTTCCTGGCCCCGGGGTTCCTGCGTGTTGTGCGTGAGGGTCTCTTCTATCTGCAGGGCAACCGCTTTGAGGAGGGAACCGAGGGGTACCGCATCCTGCGTGTCATGTGCATCGGCGTGGCGGGCCTGGCTGGGTGTATTGCGCTCGGATACTTGGGCTATTCGCTGGTCCGCAAGGAGTGGTTGCCTGCGCTGTTCTTTGCGGCGTCGGTGGCGATGAATGGGTGGTCGGTGAAGAGGTACGTCACTGTGGGTATTACTATTCCTGAGAAGGAAGATGATGAGGCCCCCAAAACTACACCTGTAACTGGCTAAATAGTAATATACAGAAGGCCCCTGGGCTGAGATACCATCCTCTCAGCCCAGGGGCTTTCTGCATACCAGGAGCTGCTCGCCTGAGCACTACCGTTAGCGGGTGATAATCGCGAAGTCGCTACTGGACAGGTTCGTGAAATTACCAATCTGCGCGTTCAGGCGGCACTTAGACGTCACCGACAGTGCCGTCACCACCCGCTGATCCTCAGACACCAACACATGCCCCGAACAACCATCCGAAAAACTAATCAACTGCGCATCCGGAGAAATTGCCTGAACCAGTGTCGAAAACTCACCCGTACGCGGCAAAACCATCAACGGGTTCAACTCATCCGCACCACTGGGCCACACCGGAACCACCGTCACCGGCAAAACACTCTGATTCACCACACGAGAAGGAACCCGCAACTCAATCGACCGCAAACGCTGAATCGGATACGCCGTCGAACGAACCTCCCGATCAGAAATAGCCTTCGACGTCTCAGAATCAATACGGTTCACCCACTCCTCAAAAGCACGCGAATCCTTAAACTCAGCAGACACATTCGCCCGAACCTGCACCACACCATTAGCCGGGATACTCACCCCAGACAGATTCCACGAACACGGAACATCCACCGCAGTCACACTCGACTGATTCTTCGACACCCCAGAAGATGCCTGACCGGCATCCCACGTCACTGAAGCACACGAACCACCCTCAACACCGGGAAGCACCTGCAAAATATCGCCCCGAAGAGCCGACTTCTGCGAGGAAAACTCAAAAGTCAGGCGGGCACTCTTATCCCGCGGGTTATACGTACCCTCAATACGGGTACCCAAACCACTCGGCAAAGACGCCGAACTACGGCTCGAAGCAGACCACGACTCAGCCGTCTTAGACGAACCCTTACCGCCGCTCAAACCCACAAAAGCGAGCACACCCACAAGAATCAAAGAACCCAAAATAGCGCCCCACACCAGCGGGCGGCGCAACGGCGAACGGGCAGGCTCCTCTTCCTCAACAACCTCATCAGGCACATATACCGGCTGCTCCACCACAAAAGGAGCCCGAATAACCGTCTCATTCTGCGCCTGACCCAGCGACGGCATACCCGCACCATACAGCTCCGTAACATTCTGCCCAGGCACCGCAGAAACAGCAGGCTCAGCACCATGAACCACCGTAGGCGTGTACCCCACAGCGCCCGAAGATACCTCAACCCACCGAGGAAGCACCACATCAGTAGCGAAACCCTCAGCCAAAAGACGCAACTTAGCGGCAGCCTCAGCCGCCCCAGGACGCTGAACCGGGTTCTCCGTCAACATCCCGTGAAGCACCTCAGCCACCTCAGCCGGAATCTGCGGCGACACCTGCACCGCACCACCACGCGCCGGAAGAGGACGCGCCGCCACCAACAACTCATGAAGAGTCACCGCGCACGCATAAACATCCACCGCCGGAGTAGCCACACCGTGCGCAGAACGCTCCGGAGCCATATACCCCGGAGTACCAGAAAACGAACGAGAAGAACCCGAACCCGCAGAGCCAGTAAAAGAAGCAATACCGAAATCAGCCACACGAACCTGCTGATCCAGAGACTCCCCCAAAACACCGCTCAGCAGAACATTCTCCGGCTTAATATCCAGGTGCATCACGCCCTGACGGTGAGCAAACTCCACCGCATTCAGAACCTGCACCATCAGACTCAACGCCAAACGAACAGGCAGCGGACCCTCAGAATCCAGCTTCTGACGCAACGAACCGCCATGCTGAAACTCCGTCACCAGAGCCAGCACGCCACCCTCAACCACCATGTCCGTCAACGGCACAATATGAGGATGCGACAGCGCCAACAACACCGAACGCTCACGCACAAAAGACTCAAGAACCACAGGGTTCTCCGCAAGCTCCGGACGCAAAACCTTCGCCGCATACAGAGCCCACGAGCCGCTCATCGTAGCAGCCCACACCTCACCGACCGCCCCAGAACCCACCCGGCGCACCAAACGATACGAAGAGCCAAGGGGAGCGCCCGCAACCAGACCCCCCGCAGGCTGACCAGCAGCCTGCGGGGCAGGATGAGCATCACGACGCTCCGAGCCGGAGTACTGCGGCGAACCAGCAGGTACAGTCACGGGCTAACTCCTTAACATCAACTTCACAACACGCAGGAAGACTCCCCAGACGGGGCGACCCCTACAGCAAAATAGCCGGTAAAGTTACACCATACCTCACCACACGCCAGACAAGCCCTACAGCCCGCCACGGTGCTGAGAATCCTCCGGACTCATCAGCTGCACCAGAACCGGCGACCCGGCAAGGAACGCATAGCCACGACCAACACTCAGCTGAACCGGGGCACGCCTCGGAATAGAACCGAACATGTCCATATCCGTATCAACATTCGGCTGAACCACAGCACCAGTACGGAACTTACGAATAGCCTTCGTCCAATGGCTATACAAAGGACGCAAATCAGTCGGCTTACCCGTAGCAATAATGTGAACGTCCGGGAAGTCACCCTTCACAATCGCATCAAAAACGTTCATCGGGTCATCCACGCGGTCACCGTCATCAATCAGCAACAGCACCGGGCCCGCGGCATCCTGCAACGCCGCCTGCACCTGAGCAGAAGCATTCTTGCTCTCAAACACCCGGTCAAAAACGCCCTCCGGCGCATTCACCAGACCGGAACGCTGATCAAAGACAGCCCAAACTTCCGGAACCTCAGCGGCATCCATGCGTGCGTTCTCCGTTGCGACAGCGTCACCGGACGCCAACGCGGCAGACACCGCCTGCTCCGCCGCATCCCTCGCCCGAGAAACCAGACGAGCAAACGCAACCAGCAGAGAAGACTTACCCGAACGCGGATTACCCGCAACCATGGCGTGCTCACCCTCATACAGCTCGAAAGCACAAGCCTCCAACGTAGCCTCCGCAATACCCACAGGGATACGCCACAGGCTCGGAGAAAACTCAGCAGCAGGCATGCTCTCCCACGAAACCCACGTCGGCAGCTGACCAATCACATCACGCTTAGTAGGAGCCTGCGGGAAGCGCTCACGAATCATAGAGACCGCCTCCTCCACGCCAACAGCGGGAGTAGCCACCTGCATCTGACGCAGACGCTTCGGATCAACACAACGCCCAGGAACCGCAGCCGGAACATTCGTACCGCGAATACCGTGTGACGAATAATCGTGGATATCGCTCAGCTGGAAGAACCACGTCTGCAACGAAGCATCAAGAATCTGCGAGGGAATATTCTTCGCGCGACTCGTGGACACCACGCAGTGAATACCAACAGCAGGACCATCCGCATACACGCGGTAGAAATTCGCCAACAAATCCATGCTCACAGCATCAGAGAACTCATCACGCAGCGTCGCAAAACCATCCAAAACAATGAAAAGAGGCTTACGGCGTGACGCATCAGCACGGCGAGCATCAAGCTCCGACTTCACAAAACGCAAGAAACGAGCCTGACGCTCCCTAGCGCCCTGACCGGTACCCACAGCAGAAACAACATGCGGCAAAGAGCCCAACGGCAACAAGCCATCAGCGCCCATATCCACCAGAACAATATCGATGTCCTCCGGCGAATAATGCTGAGCCAAACCCAACACCACAGACTGAATCGTCGTAGTCGTACCACTACCGGCAACACCCACCAACAGCAGGTTGCTCATCTCAATATTCCAGCCCATAGGCACCTGACGCTGCAGCTCAGGCTCATCACCCAAAGTGCACATCAGAACACCGTCCCGGACACCACCCACAGCGGGAAGATCCGGGTCCGGGAAGCCACGAACACCAAAATCAGCCAAATCAACATACGAACCCAACGGCTCAGGCCACACCTTACGAGGAGCAACCGCACCACGAGCCGCATGGGCTGCCACAACAGCATCAATCAGCAGATCCAGGTCATTCGCATCACTCGACGACACCTTCGGGCGCGCACGCTCCGAACGAGGAATACCGATACTATCGGTCGCGCGAACCTCCAGAGAAGTCACCACCTCAGTGCCACTCTGACCCGTCACCAGGGCAGTCTGCACCGGCGAAATGTCGTTCTGGCCCAGCTTCACATACGCGCGACCCATCTGCGAACGTGAAATCTCCGAAGCATCCGGAACACCAATCACGTTCGAAGAATCCTCACGACTCTGCACACGCAACGCCACACGCAAGTTCGTATTCGCCAGAATGTCGTCATTCACCACGCCGGCAGGACGCTGAGTCGCCAAAATCATGTGCACACCCAGGGTACGACCCACCGCACCAATGCTCACCAGCGACGACAGGACATCCGGGAAGTCCTTCGCCAGCATCGCGAACTCGTCAATCACCAGCAGCAAGCGAGGCATCGGCTCCGGCGGGTTCGTCGCCAAATAATCCTTAATGTTGTCCACGCCCTCGCCAGCAGCCGCAAACAGGCGCTGACGACGGTCCATCTCCGCCTCCAACGACTCAATAGCGCGGTGAGCCAACTGAGCATCCAAGTTGCTCAAAGTACCAATCGTATGCGGCAGACGCTCACACGTCTTAAACGCCGCACCACCCTTAAAGTCAACCAGAATAAAGTTCAAACGGCTCGGATCATGGTGAGCAGCCAAACCCGCCACCAACGAACGCAAAAACTCACTCTTACCCGAACCAGTGGTACCACCCACCAGACCGTGAGGACCGTCCTTCACCAAATCCAGCGTGAACGTGCCAGAGTCGCCCACACCAATCTCAGTACTGAAACCATTAGCCTGCGACCAAAACGCCTCAATATCCTCAGCACCCGGAGGGGTCGGCAAACCAACCAGCTCAGGCAGCTTCACCAGCTGCGGCAAACCGCCACCCAACAGCAGACGCTCAGGGTCCTCATGATGCGCCAAAGTACGCGCCACATGAAGAGCATCCTCAGCGCTCACACCGGCGAGCACACCGTCAGTGACCGTGTAACGGCGGCGAGGCTCCGAATAGGTGATAGAAGCCTCCTCACCAATCTCCACGACCGAAGTACAAGACGCCGGAAGACGGTCAACAGAAGAAGCCAGCACAATACCGGCAACACGGCGGGCACCCGCAGCGGCAGTCTTATTCGCCATCAGACGCACTTCATCGCCATACGCCAAAAGGTCGCGTGCCGGCGACTCACGGCCCTCAGTGAGGGTATCCGAATCAACGACCACGCACAGGCCGCGGGTCGGAAGAGACTCAATGTCGTTGTAAAGAGAGCGCAGCATCTGATCCGACTGCTCCTTACCAGAAGCAAACCAACGCATCTGCTGGTTCTGCGCCATATGCATATGCGGAAGCCACGACGTCCACACCCAGTCCTGCGAGCGCGCCGAATCAGCACAGACCGCAATCGTCATATCAGCAGGACCCGTGTGGGTCGCCGCCTGCAGCACCAGGCTACGCGCCAGGGCAAGAGACTGCTCACGCGGACCCACAATACCGATAGCGCCGCCCTCACGCAGGTCAGCAACCAGCGGGGCATCCCACAGGGTATTGTGCTCAAGAATATGCTGAACCTCAGGCTCAGGATTGCTCGGCTTCGTCAGCTCAGGAGCCCAATGAATATGCCCAGTACCCACATGGAAAGTCAACAGGTCAGGGCTGGTGCTCCGGCGACGCCACAGCGTCATTGCAGGAAGAAGCGCCCGCAGCTGAACGGCATCCGGTGCCGGGGCAAGGTCGTGAAGACGCTCAATTTCCTCACGGTTACTCAGAGCGATACGTTCCTTAAACTTCTCCATTTCCTGCTCAAAACGCACACGCTCCTTCACCTTGTCCTTAGCGTGACGACGCTTCTGCTCCACCCACATGCCAATACTCAGAATGGGGCTGAGCATCGCGAAAAGGGCGTAACGAATCTCCTGCATAATCGCGACCATCGCCGCCGCCATAATAATCGGACCCACCGCCATCGCAAGATTGAACTTTGGCGGATCAGAAACATTCTTGCGTGTAGGCGCCTCCACCTTATCCGGGGCGCTCAACGCGCCCTGACGCGGCGGACGGTTAAACGGCGCAGTACCCGACGCACTCACATTCGGGGCGCTACCGGGGCGAGGCGCAGCCTTCTCCTGAGGAGCAGGCTGCAGAGTCAGCACACAATCACCAACATGGATAGTGGTGCTCTCAGAAACAGTCAGACCCTCCTCAGGGATTTTCTGACCGTCCACAAAACTACCGTTCGTAGAACCCGGATCAGTGATACGCACCTTCTGAGTATTCGTCGACTCATCATGAACCACCTGCAGGTGCAGATGCTCCCACGACGCGCTCGCCGTGGGCAGCACAATGTCGGCGTACGGGGAACGACCCGCCACCAGAGGACGCGAGGAAGGGATAGGGTGCGGCAGGGTAACCGTCGAACCGCCGCTCAAGCAGACGCTCCAGCCCTGCACCAGGGAAGGGTAGGAGAGCGGTGCCCTAGAGATGCGCATACCCTCCATCGGCTTGACCTCCGCCAGGGTGGAGGATGCCGTCACCGGGCGGTTATCGCAATACAGCGGCTCGTCTGCAGGCAGGGAGGGGCCACCGGTTGCCTGAATGAGATCAGCGATGGTCGTCTCAGGCTGCCAGGAGTCTAGTTCATAGCTCCCGTTATGCTCTTCAAGATCAAGGAAAAAGCGCATAAGGTGTTCTCCAAAATAGATAAATCGTGAGCCCCGCTGGTGGACGGACTAGAAGTAATACCCGAAAGCCGGGGTGTTATGGGCTGGCTCTGTACGGATGAGGCTTTGTTCGGAAAAGCTAGTCGCGAGATTCTGAGGTGAACGTGCGAAGCATCCACACCGGCGGATTCACCGCATCCGTTGCGGAAGATCCGCCCTGAATCATCGAAGCTTCCGCGGTCGGGTAAAGAAGACCCATCTGCCCGCCAGCGGCGTAAGAAGACGAAAAATCCAACGGATACGCGACCGTAGAATCTTTAGCGTCCAGCCGGAGAGTTCCTAGAACCCGTCGAACTGCCTCAGGAGTGTATTCACGAACCTGGCTTGTGGCATACGCAAAAGCCAAGAGCGCGTTATGGGAGGGAGCGTCCGCCCACGCTGCCGATTTCGAGAACGCCTGTTCGCCCGACAAGTCCTTGAGTGAAGAATCGTTCTTCATACGCTCAACCGTTGATACAAATGCCGAAGAAGCACGACCGGCGTCATCAGCACTCAACGCCGCAGCGCGTGCCTGCACACGCCCCACAACGCGAATATTGTCAGTCAAGGAACCACCGTTCTCCAGAAGAAGACGCATAAAAGGCTCCGTCAAAGCTTCCTCACCCGCAATCACCGGAGAAGTAATACCCGCCCTCTGAAGAGAACGAAGCACCTTCGCCTGTGTCGACGCCGAACCCGTCAAAACCAGAACAGGAGAAGAGCCCGAAGACTTGTCCCCCAGAAGGCGCGTCAGCTCCTTGAGAGCGTCCTTCATGCCGTCTTCATCAGCAGAAACCTGAACCCGATTCGTATAGGGAAGATTCGGCGCAGAGCCCTCGCCCGCATCCAACAGGATGGTGCGCACCCCATCAAGCTGCTGCGAAGAACCCGCGCTAGACACACCGGCAAGCGAACGAATAGCAGCCGTATAGGCCTGCTTCTCCTGCTCAGGGTCCAGAGCAAAACTCCACACCCCATCGCCAGCATCTACCCGGTCATACGCCTCAATCACCGCAACATTGCGTTCCTTAGCGGCAGCCGTAGCACCCCGAAGATGCTCACCCCGAGAGGCAAGCACAATACCCAAAGCGCCCTCAGACGAGAGCTTCTCTACCGCCTCACGGGCCCCCTGCTCCGTTCCCTTATCGTTCGCATAAAGAACCTTCACAGAAGAATTACCCAGAGCCAGGCGGTACTGGGCAACACGAGCACCCTGAGCATTCAGACGCCACGCAGACCCCTCAGCATCATCACCAAAAGTAGCGACAACACCAATAACAGGCTCACGACCAGACGCAGGAAGAGAAATAGCCTGCTGAACCGTCACCGCAGACGCAGGGTTCGTACCCGTACCAAGCGGCAAAGGCTGAGGAGTCACAGCGCGCACGCCATACCAGATCCCCACCACCGCAAGGCTAAACAGCACACACAGACTGACACACCACACCACGGTGCGCTGAGTGAGCCGCCTGCCCTCGCGGCGGTGAGGACCTGAATCAGAACCCAAATGAGGGGAAAACCCCACGGCTAATCACCAATCTGGAAGGTGTACACCGTCTTCACCTCTGCACTGCCAGCATTCGACAGATGGAAGGTCGGCAACGAACGCAGACGCTGCAGCGACGCCTTGAACTGCGCCTGACGCTTCTGCAGAGCAGCAATATCCTCAGAACGGAGGTTCGTGTAACCCTGAGCATTCTGCATCGCCAAAGCAAGCTGGTAATCAGCCGCACCAGCCTTTGCGCTATTGCTCTTGAGCGCACCCAAGAGGCCAGCACCCTCAGCGTTGCTATCGCCCAAATCGAGCATGAGCTTCGACAGGTCGTTATTCAGCTGAACGGATGCACCAGCCAAATCTCGGGTAGCGTTCTCAGCGCGGGTGCTCAGAGCAACCAGAGAGCGCTCAGTCACCGAATCCAGAGACTGGCGCAGACCCTCAATACGATCATTCATATCCTTGTGCTGAACCTCGATGGATTCACCAGCCACCTGAACCACAGTATTCGCGGTATCAGTAATGCCAGCAATCGAAGCGGAGAACGCCGCCTTAGCAGCCGAAGCGCTAGAAGAACCATCGCTCGAAACCTTACGAATCTCCTCGCTAATCATGCTCGTCAGGCTCTCACGAGTCTCATCGGCAGACTCCTTGAACGCTTCCTTAATAGCGGTGGAGAGGTCAGACTGCATGTTCGTCATATCCTCAAGGTTCTTACCCAAAGCATTGACGGCATCCGAAGCCGAATGGATACGATCACGCAGAGAAACCTTAGCCTGATCAGTAGGTTCTTCCCTCTTCTCCGCATCCTGGTTCTGCGCGTTTGCGGCATCATTCAGGGTCTTCTCAACCTCGCCCAGGGCACCATCTACCGCGTTCACAGCATCGTTAAGGTCCTTGGCGTCGCGAGCCAGACCCTCCTTGGGGTCATCCATCGAAGTAGCGGCAAGAACCTCATCCCACGCAGCTACCGCGGCAGCAATACGCTGCTCCATCGGAGTGCGTGCGGCAGGAGTGTTCGAAGTGTAGGTACGCTCGTTCGCGTTCTCCACCGTAATGACGCGAGTATTACCTTCCGTAGCAGTAGGCTCAGCGGAAGGTGCCTCAGAAGAAGGAGCAGCGGAAGGAGCCTCAACCTTCTTCGACGGCTCCTCAGAAGGAGCCACAGAAGCAGACTCCGACGGCGCAGGGCTAGGAGCCTCAGACGGCGCCTCAGAAGACGGGGCAGCAGACGGCGAAGCCGCGCCACCACAAGAAGAAGCCGTCAAGTACCCACGCAGATGCTCCACCTGCTCAGCAGACAGAGAACCGCCACGCTCAGTAGACAGCGCACAAAGCTGCTCCGCCAGTTCCTTATTCTGAGCGCTCATAGAACCAGAGCCGTCCACTAGCTCCGCACGAGCAGAAGCCGCACGAGAATGAACGTTCTTGATGCTCTCAATCAGACGACTCGACGTTTCCTTCATCTGATTCACACTCTGACGAGCCGCACTAACCTTCTCACTCAAAGAACGCACAGCATCACCATCAAGAGAAGACGGGTCCTTCTCCACCTGCTCAACAAGCTCATCCATCTGACGCTTCAACGCCGAATAGTTGTTGTTCGCACCCTTCAAATACTCCGGCTGCAGGTGATCCACAATCTTCTCCCCGGTAGTAACCAGTGCAATCAGGGAGCTCTGCACCGTCACCGACGCACCGAACAGGGCGCAGGTCACCGAACCGTTAGAAGAACAAGTCTCAGCGGTCGGGTGTTCCGGGCCGACGATCTCACGAATCGAAGCCGTAAGATCCTGCTGGCAGTCCGAACTTGCCTCCGCATACGCATTCAGAACAGCAGACAGCTGAACCAAATTACCGTACACACTGCGGCTATTCGCACCCTCTTCACGATGCACAACACAACGACCGCCGCTATGGGAAACAGACACATTGGGGCGCGCCGTCGTATCACCCAACATCGAGTGAAGAGCAGCAACAGTACGCTCCAACTGAGAAATCAGCTGAGAATTGTTAGTACGCGAAGCCTCAGAAAGATCCTTCTGCAGGCTCTCAATATTCGCCTGCAGACCCTGCATGGTCTTCGTCAACGATTCATTCTGAGTCTTCAGATGCTCGGCAGTGTCCTTACCCAAAGTCGCAGACGTATCATCCAGGCTCTGACGCACCTGAGCAACCTGCGAACTAGCGCTAGTCAACGTCGTATTAACCTCGTTGACGGTATCGATAGTGCGCTGCAGAAGCGCCACCTGAGACGCATCCTGAGAGGTGAAACCATTAGTAATGATTCCCGCACCAGACAAATCAGAAGCAAAACCAGGCTGCACCGAAATATTGAAGGTAGGCGCACTAAAATCCTTCGCCTTAACCTTCAACACAAAAGAAGAAGAACTACCAGTCACCGGAGGCGCCGAAATAGCGCCCCACTGAACAACAGCCTTACCTTCATCATTGGTGCTCACCACACCATTCGTTGACGAATCAGCAGCATCAGGGGTCGTAATAACCTGCGTAGGAGAACCCGAAAGAACAGTCGAAGCAGCAATAGAGAACGGAGTACCAACCGGTGCAGGGCTAGTACGGCTAGTACCGGATGCATCATAGGTGACGTCCTCGGTCTTCACCGTCAGGTTCTCAACCGTAACCTTAATCGTGATTTCGCCACTGTAACCATTCAAATCATTCAGGTTAGTGCCGCTACCGCGCTCAGTAGAATACTGCAGGCTCACACGCACAGGAAGGTCATTAACGACGTCCTTCGGCTTGAACTGAACATTGCTCGAGGAGCTCGTGCGGTCCTTGTCGTTAACGTAAATGTTGGTCGACTCAATCGACGAAACCTCGCCGTCACGGCCCATCTGAATATTCACGTTCTGCAGAACATTAGTAGCGTTCTCTACCTGACGGGGGCTCTGAGAAGTAACAGTACCCTTATCGGGGGACGGGTTGTTATTGTTGCTACCCGTGGAGCAGGAAGAGAAAATAAGCGCCGTCGTGACACCCAAAATCAAAGGGAAGCGGAGTAAGCGCTGACGTGTAGTGGTGTGGTCGGTCATGATGATCTTTTCGTTGAGTTATGTGTCATGCAAACAATGGATAGTGGCGTATCCAGAACGCGACCATGCGATGCCTGCAGGATATAGGTGAAGATTTGAGCCCAGTCAAAAAGATAGAACCCGGTACCACTTTATCAGCCTAATCTGAGAGGACTGATAATATTTCGTCCTAGTCGGTGCCTCATTAGGAGATTCGATTCAACCTTGAGGTGATAGTTAAATCAACTCCTCCTTTTCTTTCATTTCAACCCTGTGCACTTACTGAAGTCCATGTGACATGGGAAAACCCCGCAGTTGAGTTACATCTCAACCCACGGGGTTTCACGGTTTAGCTGGCTGCAGGTTCAGCCTCCGGGTCCTCCTCGTCCTCCTTCTCGGGGATAGCGACACCCACGGTCACGTACCTCTTCACCAGCAGGTACGAGGCGATAACCGGCACCACGTACACCAGCGACAATCCGCTACCGGACTGCACAACATCAGCGGCAAGACGAACCGCCGCCAAACATCCGCCCAACCCCACCAGGGTGACGCAGAAGCCACGCAACACACCATACCCGGCAGTACCCTCCTCAAAGGTCGACGCCCACAGCTTGAACAGGGCGCGACGCATAAAAATCAGGAAAGCCGGCACCAGGCACAGCACCACCGAAACACCCACAGGCTCATAACCGGTAGCGGCGAACGAAGCCACCGGAATCAGCAGGCAGAAGAACACCATCAGGGCGCTCACACCCAGCACCACCGCACGCACATACCGGTTGATGCGCTCCATACGGCGCAGGTTAGGGATCTCATCGCTCGGCTGCGCGGCATTGTAGAAGAACAGCAGCAGAATCAGCGTGGACGCCGCCATATACCACGGCGCAAAATTGATGCCGTCCACCTGCGGGGTGAAAGCAACCGGCGGGACACCCGCCAGGGAGAGAACAGCGAGCAGAACAATCGCGGCAACGCAGAGCGTGCCCACCGTCAACAGAAAGTAATGGTACGCGCCGCCGTTCTTGGTGTTTTTCACGCAGTGCTCATGAGTGCCGTCAATCGTCACGACAGAAAACAGCATTATCGAGATGGATAGGATGCTCCACGCGTATTCACCCGTCACGACGGGGACAAGCATGAGAAGAATGGACATAGAGAAAAGAATCCACAGAAATACTCGCTGCAGGGTTGGTGAGGATGCGAGAGCCTCTCCAAAAAAGCCGATAATAAAGTCACCGATAATGTCCATGGTGGATTCCTTTCTGCGGGGGCGGGGTTATTCTTTGATCTCTTCAAAGCGGATGACAGTGAAGTCGAATTCATCGTTGCGGGTATCGAAGGACTTGTACGCCCTGTATTTCTTGCCCGTCTCAAAGTTCTGGAGGTATTTGCGAATGGGTATACCATCAGGGGATTTGCTCGATGTGATGATTCCGCACTCTTCCGTTTCGAATTCACCGGAGGTCCAGTAGGGGTCCTCGTGCTCAATGATTTCGACGGAGGTAACAGTGCAGATAGCGGATTCATTGCCCGGGTTGTAGTTGGTCATAAAATGTATGGACGCAAAGAACCCTAGAATGACTACTACGGTTATGATGGAGCCGCGTGCATCCCACGCAGCTTTTGCCTTTTTGTGAAGATACTCTTTGAAGTCGATTTTATTCTTCTTTTTCTTGGTGTATCTCTTTTTGAGGGTCTTTTTTATAGCCCCAGTTTCGGTAATGTAATTCGCCTCTGGGTAATTCTTTTTCTTCGAGGTGTTCCTTTTCTTTGAAACATTCTTTTTCCTCGGGGAGTTCTTTTTCACTGCTTTTCACCTTCTTTCTGGGCTGCAGGCTGTTACTCTGTGATTTCTTCAAAGCGGGTCGTCTCAAAATCTCGTTCCTTTTCAGGAGATGAGTTTGCGACATGGAATAGGTATTTTTTACCAGGCTTGACGGTCTCAACATACTCGGGAATCTTGCGGCCTTCCGGAGGTACGTACATCGTGAGAGTGCCGCATTCTTCTGTCTCAAAAATACCTTTGGGTCTAATATCGTTCATGCCACTTACTGTGCCGCCGCGCTCTTTCGTATATGCCTTAGTTACGGTGCAGGTAGCGGTGATACCGTCACTGTCATCACGTAAGTCTTTAGGGACAACAAAGAACACGTACCAAAGAATGATGAATGAAATAATGAGTGCCACTCTTTGGCGGCGCTTGTAATTAATTTCCATCGGTTTGCCTCTTGTAGATAGTTAGCTTTCCTTGCTAGGTTTCTAGGCTTTCGTTGCCTTTTTACGCTTCGCTGCTTACTTCGGCTGTGCTCATAGTATGTACGTCCTTGTGCGGTAGCGGTTGGTGAATCAGGCCCGCCCCGGTGAGGTGGCGGGCACATCCTTAGCCTATCGCACCGTATCTGACCAGAAGGTTAACTCGATGCGATGCTCGGGTGAAGACTGAGCAACCATTCATCAGAGGGGTGGGATCCGTGCGTGACCACCCAATTTCCTCGGCTACCCTGAGAACAAACCCGCTGACTTCCGCACCGCTACCGGAAAACAGCAAATCACCGATAGATAGAAAGGCTGGTAAGCCATCATGGTCAACACCATCATGCTTATTTTCTGGGGCATATACGTAGCCGTTGTCGGATACAAAGTACTCCGAGCTGTCATCACCTACGAGATAAACCGGCACAAAGACAAGAAACTACTCGCTGAAGGTATCTACGTCGTTCGCCTGAACCGTTTTGAAGTCGCCTTCTGGTCAGTGGCAGCTCTCATGTTCCCGGTCCCTATGTTCATCATGCATATAGGGATGGACCTGGGCTTTCACTGGTTCGACATCGCAGCTTTCATCATCTCGCCCTTCTTCACGAGGGGTCTTCCTGGCATCCGCTACTGGTACGTTACGGTCTCCTTGGATGGTGTGGAACAGGTAGGCGACCCCTTCTACCCATTTACTGCAATCGACAGAGTGGTGTGCAAGGACAATTCGGATCGTGAGCGTGCAGCGTCCCTTCATTTCTACACAAAATCCGGTGATGAGATTGTGGCGCTCCAGCCCATCTACGGTAACTATCGCCTACCGGCTATTACTCGTTTCAGGATTGAGAAGAAACGCTGGCCGGACATGCACAACCCCTCAGATCGTGCCCTGGTGGATGAGTGGACTAACCGTGAGTCCATTGTTTATTACTACTTGAGGCTGCAGGAGGCCTCTGGTCTGGCAGATAGTAAGAAGTCGGCTAAGGAGAAATAGACTACGAATGCCGTATAGAAAGCCCTGGGTGGTGCGAGTTTTCAACTCGCACCACCCAGGGCTTTATTTTTAGCTCATGAGCTGGTTATTCTTTGATTTCTTCAAAGCGGGTTGTACTAAAATCTCGTTCCTTTTTTGTGGATGAATTTAATACGTGGAATAGGTATTTTTTACCCGGCTGAGCAGTTTTAACGTATGCGGGGATTTTCCAGCCTTCTGGAGCCTCGTACATTGACAAAGTGCCGCACTCTTCTGTTTCGAAGACGCCCACCGGGGCATTATCATTCAGCTCGCCTATCGTGCCGCCTCGAGGCCTGGTGTATGCCTTCGTTACGGTGCAAGTAGCAGTGATGCCATCACTGTCGTCACGCAATTCATATGGAAAGCGTACGAGGATATAAATGAGAATTGCTACGATACTTGTCATTATTATGATATTGCTTGGACGCCTTTCACCGAAGAATCCTTCGGAGAAGCCTTTTATGAAATCTTTTATGCAATCTATAATAAACATATTGGAAAACTCTCTTTAGAGGTATTTGGGTCGGGGTATAGATTGTGGGGTTGGATAAATCTATGTATAATCCGCCCCTTGGAATTACTATTCCTTAATCTCTTCAAAGCGGGTTGTATCAAAATCTCGTTCCTTTTTAAGAGATGAGTTTGCGACGTGGAACAGGTATTTTTTGCCAGGCTTGACGGTCTCAACGTACTCGGGAATCTTTCGACCTTCCGGCGGCACAATCATCGTGAGAGTGCCGCATTCTTCTGTCTCAAAAACACCTTTGGGCCTAGTATCATTCATGCCGCTTACTGTTCCGCCAATCTCTTTTGTATATGCCTTAGTTACGGTGCAGGTGGCGGTGATTCCGTCACTGTCATCACGTGAGTATTTAGGGAAAACGAAGAACATGTACCAAAGAATTATGAATGAAATAATGAGTGCCACTCTTTGGCGGCGTTTGTAATTAATTTCCATCGGTTTACCCCTTCTAGATAGTTAGCTTTCCTTGCTGGATTTCTAGGCTTTCTTTGCCTCACGCGCCTGCTGACGTTCCAACCTACGCGCCTCATTACGCGCAGCCCTACGGCGGCGACGCTGACGCTCACTCTTCGTCACACCCACCACATACTTCGTCTCACACAAGTCATAAAACTGGGCATAAATATCGCGCGAAGAACCATACATCCCGACCACGCTCATCACGTCCAGGCCGTCCTCCTCAGCCCAACGCCCGTGATCATCACGGTACAGCACCTGCGCCATGAGAATCGTCGCATCAAACTGATATGGGTCGAAGCTGCAAGTACGCTTGCCCATCTCGGTGCTGCCGATACGTAAGAACCCGTTCTTGCCGTTGTTCTCCACGTGGGCGAACGTAATCGAGGGGTAGGTGAAAGTGCGTTCCTTCCACCGCCAATTACGCCACCGCACGTGATCCTCACGCAGTTCGAGGTAGAAGGCGTAGCAGTGGTTCAGTGGGAGAGCGCCCAGTAACCCAAGCCCAAAGACACCTACAAAAAGTAGAACCCATTGATTGACAATCTCTCGGTCGCCGGAAGGACGTGGGTATCCCAGGCTCAGCCAAATAATAGGCCAGATGACGAACCCAAGGATCGTGGCGGTCCAAGAGAAGAGAAATCCAAAAAGGGGTCTTTTCTGTCTCTTATTCAGGGTGGGTTTGCCGAGCTTAATACGGATACCCGGTATCAGGGCGACGATAAGTCCTGCGAGGGCTCCGTCTTCTGCTGCGCTCATGGTGTGTACATCCTTGTGCGGTGGCGGTTGGTGAATCGTGCTCGCTACGGCGAGGTAGCGGGCACATCCTTAGCCTATCGCACCGTATCTGACCAGAAGGTTAACTCGACGCAATGCTCCGGTGAAGACTCGGCAACCACTGCGCAGATAGCCCGAATCCGTGCCTAACCACCCAATTTCCTCGGCTACTCTGAGAACGAACCTGCACCCTCCGCATTGCTGCCGGGAGGCTGCCGGTCACCGATAGATAGAAAGGCTGGTGAGCGACCATGGTCAACACCATCATGATTTTCATATGGGGCGCACTCGACTCCGTACTGATCTACAAGGTCCTCCGCACCGTCGTCACGTACGAACTCAACCGACGCCGCGACAAGAAACTACGCGCCGAAGCCGTATACGTCATCCGAACAAACCGCTTCGAAATTGCTACCTATGCCCTAGTAATTCTCTCGTTTGCGATAGGAGTCTTCATCATTCACCTAGGGGAAGACGTAGGATTCCACTTCGCATTCGACTTTATTGGCCTCGGCATGACCGGCTTTTTTATGTTCTTCTTCTGGAACGGCGCCGGTACCTACACTAAAATCTCGCCCGAAGGAATCGAAAGGGGAGAGCCGTGCAACGATACGGTGTTCTTCCCGCTCAACGCGATTGACTCGGTCTCATACGACAACAACACCGACCGCGAATACGCAGACTCCCTCCACTTCTACACAAAATCCGGCAAACTGGTCGCAGAATTCTGTCCCGTCTTCGGCAGCTACCCCCTCCTCGCAATGACCCGATTCAGGATTGAAAACGACCGCTGGCCAGACATTGGCAACCCCGAGGACACCGCCCAGATTAATGCCTGGGCGAACCGCCGTTCTACCCTCCGGTACTTCAGCTACGGCAAAATCAGTGGTCTCGCCGAAGTAGACATGTAGCCCGCAATTTAGGCTGTTTTCAGCCCGTATTGAGTGCGTGCCCGGCGTGTTTTCAACCAATATTTCCGCAATTTTTCTGCCGGAAAAACGTTGACTAGCCCGCATGATCTAACCCTCAACTAGAAGGTGTACTCTGCACGTAAAAACATTAACGTTGAGGCTTACAATAAAAAAGGTTTAACGCACAGCCGCACGCCGTGCACACACCACGTCACTTCACAGAAACACCGACCCCGAAAGGCACACCATGGCCACCAAGAAGCCCGCACGCCTCACCCGCCGCGCAGCACTCGCCGCCGCAGGCGCAGGCGTAGCAACCGCCCTCGGCGCACTGCTCACCCCCGCACAGGCAACCACCTACCGCCCCACCGTGCGCCGCACCCCCTACAACGGCTACTACTCGCACCGTTACGGCCGCCGCGGCCGCATCGTCATCAGCGACTACTACGGCAGCTCCTACAGCCACTACTACTATTACGGCGGCTAAAGAAGCCCAAGCCCAATAAACATATACTGGAAGACGGCGCTACACTCACGTAGTGCCGTCTTCCCGTTAGATGCCGCAGGCATCACCCGCACCACGGTGCGGAAAACACACCACAGATAGAGAGAAAAAATGAAGAACGTAACCCGCCGATCCGCCCTCGGCCTGTTTGTCGCTGCCGGTGGCGCAACCCTCCTGGCTGCATGCGGTTCGCAGTCCCAGGCATCCAGCGGCTCTGCATCTGCATCCGGTAGCGCTTCTACCTCGGACGCCGAAGTTAACAACGCACGCGCCGACTACTCCGGTGCTGCTGTCCTGGACGGTTACACCTCCAAGCCTGCTGACTACCAGCTGGCAACCCGCACCGAGCCGGCCAAGAACGTGCCCGTGCCCGTGAAGCCCGCCGTCGCCAACGAGAACAGCGTGGAGGGCCTGTACCAGTCCATCGCGTTCTTCGGCGCAGCCATGGAATACTACATGCGTACCGGTAAGACCGAGCCCCTGCGTGAAAGCGCTATGGACAAGAGCGAACTCAAGTCGATGCTCGAGCCGGAAGACGGCACCCTCGGCGAAAAGCTGGTCAAGGGCGAAGTCTGGATGCACGACCCGACCGTCACCATCACCCTGCTCTCCGCACAGCCCACCCGCGATGGTAAGGCATACACCTGGAATGCTCGCTTCACCCTTACCCGCGGCGAATTCATGGCATCTAAGGATAAGGTTCTGGAGGTCCCCGAAAGCGGTCGTGAGAACGTCAACGAGCGTACCCTGCGCGGTGTGTACGAGAACGGTGCGTGGAAGCTGACCGGCATGAAGTCTGACTCTGAGGCTTCCGCTTCTGCATCGGCTTCTGCTTCCTAAAAGCTTCAGCCTAGAAGCGTATAGCTTCTACACCTAAAAGGCGCCCGCCGCGTGGCATGAAGCCCACGAGGCGGGCGCCACCACCGTAGATAGAGAGAACCAATGAAGAACGTAACCCGCCGATCCGCACTCGGCATGGTTGTAGCCGCCGGTGGCGCAACCTTCCTCGCAGCATGTGGCGCGCAGCCCCAGGCAACCAGTGGCTCTGCTTCCGAAAGCGCATCCGGTAGCGCTTCCGCTGCTGCGTCGGCATCTAAGAGCGTACGTAGCGACTACTCCGGCGTTGCGGTCCTGGACGGCTACACCTCCAAGCCCGCTGACTACCAGCCCGGAACCCGCACTGAGCCCTCTAAGAACGCTCCCGTGCCCGTGAAGCCCGCCGTTGCCAACGAGAACAGCGTCGAGGGTCTGTACCAGTCCATCGCGTTCTTCGGTGCAGCCATTGAGTACTACATGCGCACCGGCAAGACCGAGCCGCTGCGTGAATGTGCACTCGATAACTCTGAGCTGAAGAACTTCCTCGAACCTGACGCACGTTCCCTGGGCGCTGGTCTGCAGCAGGGCAAGATTTGGATGCAGGACCCGGCTGTCACCATCACCATGCTTACCCCGCAGCCTGAGCGTGATGGCGATACCTACAACTGGGATATTCGCCTGACCATGGACCCCGGCGAGTTCATTGCAAGCAAGGACCGTGTGCAGGAAGCTCCCTCTGAATCGGATCGTAAGGACGAGGTGGAGCGCACCCTGCACGGCGTGTATGAGAACGGCGCGTGGAAGCTGACGGGTATGCGTGCTTCGTCCTCGGCTTCTGCAGTAGCTTCAGCATCGGCTTCTGCGTCCTAAAAGCTTCAGTCTAGAAGCGCATAGCTTCTACAGCTAAAAGGCGCCCGCCCCGTGGAATAAACCCACGAGGCGGGCGCCTTTCTTATATACGCAATAAAGCATATACCCTTATCGGGATGCTACCAGATGCGCACGCGCTCCTCCGGAGCCAGGTACAGTGCATCGCCCTCAGAGACACCAAACGCCTCATAGAACTCATCAATATTGCGCACCACACCGTTCACACGGAACTCATCCGGCGAATGCGGATCCACCGAAATCATCACCTCAGCATGCTGCGGGCGGGACTTCGTGCACCAGCCGCGAGCATTCGAGAAGAAGAAACGCTGAATACCGGTCATACCGTCAATCACCGGCGCGTCAGCCAGCGACTCAATGCCCTGCTTCTTCAAAGCCAGACAGTACGCCTTCAACGCAATAGACATGCCAGCCAGGTCGCCAATGTTCTCGCCCAGAGTCAGCTCACCGTTCACGTGGAACTTCGGGTCCAGACCCACCGGAACGTACGCGTTGTACTGCTCCACCAGCGCGGAGGTGCGCTCCTTGAACTTCGCGTAATCCTCCTCAGTCCACCAGCTCTCCAGCTTGCCGTCACCGTCGTAGCGGGAACCCTGATCGTCAAAACCGTGACCAATCTCGTGGCCAATAATCATGCCGATATTGCCGTAGTTCGCCGCATCGTCAGCATCCGGGTTGAAGTACGGCGGCTGCAGAATCGCTGCCGGGAACACAATCTCATTCGCCGGCGGCATGTAGTACGCGTTCACGGTCTGCGGAGTCATCAGCCACTCCGACTTATCTACCGGCTGACCCTTACGGGCAATCAGCCAGTCAGCATCAAACGCACCGGTACGGCGCAGGTTCTCAAACAGGTCACCGGGCACCAGCTCCAGTGCGGAGAAGTCACGCCACTTATCGGGGTAACCGATCTTGGTGACGAACTTCGACAGCTTCTCCAGCGCCTTCTCGCGGGTTGCCTCAGTCATCCAGTCCAGCGACTCAATAGACTCGCGGTACGCCTCCAGGAGGTTGCCGACCAGAACCAGCATCTTCTCCTTGTGCGAGGGCGGGAAGTGCACGGCCACGTACTCCTGGCCAATCTCCTCACCCAGAGCCTTCTCGACAGCGCCCACGCCGCGCTTCCAGCGCTCACGAATCTGCTGAGTACCGGAGAGGGTCTTGCCGTAGAAGTTGAAGCTCTCCTGAACCAGCTCGTCGTACATGAACGGCGCACGCGAACGCAGAACAGTCCACACAGCCCACAGCTTCCAGCTCATCAGCGGGATGGAGGTGAACAGCTTAGCCGCACCCTCAAAGAAGGACGGCTGAGCCACAATAACCTGACCCAGGGTCTCCGGGTCAGCGCCGAGAGCCAGCAGCCACTGGGAGAACGGGAAGCCGGGGAACTTCTCCTCCAGCTCGGTCGCCTGGTACGGGTTGTAGGTCGCCTCAGCGTCGCGGTTCTCCACGACGTTCCAGTGCAGACGAGCCAGCTCAGACTCGTGAGTGAACACCAGCTGAGCCGCCTGCTCCGGGGTCAGGCCAAAGCCCTCAGCCAGACCGGTCAACTCAAACATGCGGGCAATATGCTCAACATACGCCGCGCACGCCTGCTCGTGCTTCTCTTCACGGTAGTAGGACTCATCCGGCAGACCCAGACCCGACTGGTACAGGAAGAACGTGTAATTCTTCGGGTCCTTCGGGTCGTTGCTGGTGTACCAGGCGAACAGCTGCGGCAGACCCGCACGAGACAGCAACGCCAGGGTCACAGCCAGGTGGGAGGGGGTTGCCGAGTTCAGGATCGGGGCGATTTCCTTCAGCAGCGGCTCCAGACCGTCCGCCTCAATCTTCTCAACGTCCATGAAGGAGTTGTACAGCGCGCCAATACGGGACCCCGGCTGCTCCTTCGCAATCTTCTCCACCAGCTCACGCACGTGCTTCTCTGCGTTATCGCGGAGGGTGTACAGGCCGCCGTCCTTGGGGCGGTCCGCAGGGATTTCGTGGGTAGCGAGCCACTTACCGTTGACGTGGCGGAAGAAATCGTCGCCCGGCTTGACGGTTTCATCCACCCATTCTTTAGTGATTCCAGAGTTAGTAGTCATGGTTCCATTCTATGTTCTTACGCCCGCAAGCCACAGGATGCCCGGCACCGCGCCGGATGGTAGCTCACCGGCACAGGTGCTTCTCAGCGGGCTACGCGGGTGGCAGAGAAGGTGGTAGCCCCTCCAAGGATGCAGAAAACCCGCCCGCACGGTGCAGAAGAATCCGTGCGGGCGGGCCCGTTATCTATCCCCAAAAGCTCGGCATACAGTCGGTACGCATACCGGCACGAAGCCGAACAACCGCCACCTGCCGCAGGTTACCGCGAGCAAACCATCATCCGGTCAACCCGCAGCAGGCAGCGGAACCAATAGGCGCCTCCTAGAGGGACGCGCGGATCGCCTTGGTGGCATCCACCAGGTGACGCAGAGACTGCTTGGTCTCCTCGTAATCACGAGTCTTCAGACCACAGTCCGGGTTCACCCACAGGTCAGCAATGGTGCCGTAACCAATCGCAGCCTTCAGCAGGGACTCAATCTCCTCCTGAGAAGGAACACGCGGGGAGTGGATGTCCCACACGCCCGGACCCAGACCGGAAACGAAGCTCTCCGGAATGTCAGCCAGCAGCTCCATGTGCGAACGAGCCGCCTCAATGCTGGTCACGTCAGCGTTCAGAGCGTTAATCGAGTCGATAATCTCGTTGAACTCCGAGTAGCACAGGTGGGTGTGAATCTGGGTGGAGTCCTTCACGCCGCTGGTTGCCAGGCGGAAGGAGTTCACCGACCAGTCCAGGTACTGCGGCTGCTCATCGCGGCGCAGGGGCAGCAGCTCACGCAGAGCCGGCTCGTCCACCTGAATGATGCGGATGCCTGCCTCCTCCAGGTCGGCAATCTCGTCGGCAAGAGCCAGAGCCACCTGGTTAGCGGTCTCGCGGCGCGGCTGGTCGTCACGGACGAAGGACCATGCCAGAATCGTCACCGGGCCGGTGAGCATGCCCTTGACCGGCTTCTCGCTCAGCGACTGTGCGTGGGAGCTCCACGGAACGGTGAACGCCTCACCGCGCAGACCCTCACCGTGACGCTTCACGTCACCGAACAGGATCGAGGGGCGGGTGCAACGCGAACCGTAGGACTGAACCCAGCCGTGGCGGGTGGTTGCGAAGCCGTCGAAGTTCTCAGCGAAGTACTGAACCATGTCGTTACGCTCAGCCTCACCGTGAACCAGCACGTCCAGGCCCAGCTCCTCCTGCAGGGCGATGACCGAGGCGATCTCGTCACGCAGGAAGCCGTCCAGCTCCTCAGCGGAAATCTTGCCCGCACGAGCCTCCGCACGGTGGCGGCGAATCTCAGCGGTCTGCGGGAAGGAACCGATGGTGGTGGTCGGCAGCTTCGGCAGGTTCAGGTCAGCCTGAGCCGCGCGGCGAACATCAATGGTCGGGCGGTCAAAGTCCTCGGGAGCCACAGCTGCGGCGCGGGCACGAATCTCGTCGTTGTGCTTGCGCGGGTCAGCGGCGAAGCGAGCCAGCGCCTCATCAGCAGCCTTCAGCTCCGGCTCAATAGCGGCCTCACCCTCAGCCAGGCCGCGAGCCAGCAGAGCAATCTCAGCGACCTTCTGGTCAGCGAATGCCAGGCCGTCCACGGGAACCTCGGCCGGGTCTTCCAGAGCCAGGTCGTGCGGCACGTGCTGCAGGGAGGTCGAAGAGGAAACCGACACGGCACCCTCGGATGCGCCGGGCAGCGCCTCCAGAGTCTTCAGTGCCGCGCGAACATCGGCACGCCACACGTTGCGGCCGTTCACAACACCGGCAACCAGGTGCACACCAGCGGCAGAAACAGACTCCAGCTCAGCCTTCGAGTACACGCCGTGCACCAGGTCAAGGTGCAGAGCCTCAACACCGGTACCCAGCAACGCCGGCAGGTTCTCACGCAGGGAACCGTAGGGGCTGGTCACCAGAATCTGCGGGCGCTTCTCGCCAGCAGCCAGGGCACGGTAGGTGCGCTCGGCAAGCTCAGCCACCTTCGCGTTGTCGGCACGGTCCACGGTCAGGCCCGGCTCATCCAGCTGAACCCACTCAACACCGCGCTCAGCCAGCTGCTCCAGCACCTGAGCGTATGCGGCAACGAACTCGTCCAGACGGTCAACGGGGGAGAAGTCCTCAGCGGAACCCTGCTCAGCCTTAGCGCCCAGCAGCAGGGTCAGCGGGCCAACAATCTGGGGGCGAACCTTCACGCCTGCCTGCTTTGCCACCTCGAGCTGCTCGTCAATAGCCTCAAGGTTCAGCTTAATCTCGGTGCCGGCACCAATCTCGGGCACCAGGTAGTGGTAGTTGGTGTCGAACCACTTAGTCATCTCCAGCGGAGGCAGGGTCTCGGTACCGCGCGCCAGTGCGAAGTAGCCGGGCAGATCCAGCAGGCCGCGTGCATCCTTAGCCTCAGCCAGACGCTCGGGAACCAGGGTGAACAGGCGAACCACATCGAGCACCTGGTCGTAGTAGGAGAAGGTTGCCGGAATCGAGTAGTTATCAGCCTTCAGGCCCGCAGCGGTCACGCGCTCGAAGTAGGTGCGCTGCACGTCAGCGGCGGTGTCCTGCAGCTCCTGCAGGGTTGCCTTGCCCTTCCAGAAAGCCTCCTGAGCCTTCTTCAGTTCGCGGAAGCGGCCCACGCGGGGGTAACCAACAATGGTTGCGACGGGGAATGCGGTGTTCGACATAGTAATTTTTCCTTTACTGGGGATAGATGTGGGAGTCAGTTCCGGTGTTTCACCACCCAGCGGTGGGCGGTGAAACGGAGGTCGTAACTCCCGGAATATTTGTGGGGGAGAAAAGTGGAAACGCATCCGACAAGGAGCGTTATGGGGGTTAGGCGTATTCCAGTTCGCTCAGCGGCTGAGAGAAACGGTTGCTGTACCGCGGCAAATCCAGCTGATCCAGAACGTCCAGCACCGCCGCATGCTCGTTGAAAGTGAAGAAGTGCAGACCCGGTGCGCCCGCATCCATCACGGTGCGGCACTGGTTCAACGCGTACTCCACACCGATGCGGTGCAGCTCAGCGTCACTGGTTGCCGTCTCAAGGCGGTACGCAAGATCCGTCGGGACCTCCATGCCCGCCATCTGGCAGAGGTTCCGCAGGCGCTTCAGTGAGGTCACCGGCATGATGCCCGGAATAATCGGAATGTCCACGCCCGCCAGGCGTGCCGAGTCGACCAGGGTGCTGTAGCGCTCATCCTCAAAGAACACCTGAGTGATCGCGAAATCCGCGCCGGCACGCTGCTTGGACAGCAGAATCTCAATATCCTGCAGCAGGGATGCGGACTCGGGGTGCTTCTGCGGGTACGCCGCCACACCAATCGACACCTTGCCAGCCGCCAGGTGAGCGAAATCTTCACGCTCAACGCGGCGAATCAGCTCCACCAGGTAGCGGGCGAAAGGAAGCTCAGAAACCTGACCCTCCTGAATGTCACCGCGAAGAGCCAGGAAGCCGCGCACGCCCAGACCCAGAATCAGGCGGACCGCACGCTCCAGCTCGTGCACCGAATGGCCCGCACAAATCAGGTGAGCCAGCGGGGTGAGGGAGGTTTCGTGTACCAGGTGGTCGAGCAGCGCCAGGGTCTTCTGGCGGCGCTTCGCGTCACCGGCGTAGGTGACCGACACGTAGTCGGGGTTGGTGCCCTCAAGCTCCGCAATCGTGTGCAGTAGCGACTCGCAGCTCGCGTGTGAGCGCGGAGGGAACAGCTCAAAAGAAAGAGCCGGGTGAACTGTCGTCATAACCATCCTTCGTGTTCACCCGATAGATACGCACCGGCGGGGTGCGTGAATTCTTCTGCGGGATGCGCTGTACCGGTTTGCTGGTACGGCTCATCGTGGGGTGCCGAAGGGTATTCTTCTCTATCGGTCCTGGCGGGAGCACCTTGTCCGTACCCTGCACCGTGACGGTGGGGATACTGGCGAGGTTGCTGCGACGTCGACGAGCCAGATCTCTCGGTCGCTCTTGATAGATAACGCCTTCACTCTACCCACCGCCTCCGAGGGTGTGCAAGATGTGCGGCGGTTGATGTCCTAATATTTCTGGACATGACATTGAGGCGAAATATGAACTTAATATGACTGACTATGACGAAGGGGGCTGGGGGTATTGCGGGTAGAGGCGTCGGCTGGCTCTTGGGTGCCCGGCACTATCGCAGATATACCTGCTTAATATTCGTAGACACGCGCGAATATGTGTGTTTTATCTTTCAGTGAGAGGTAGGGTAACTAATAACTAATGAGGCACCGGTAGTGTTTCGATGTCCGCTCATCGAGGAGTTTCAGGGCTCAAAGATGAGTTCAATACGACTTTGTGAGCGTGGTGAGAATGAAAAATCTATTTTCCTCTATACTCTGGTCCTTCCGCCTAGCCTGGAAAACCTGTCCCGCGACCCTGGTGAGCACCGCCCTATCGCTAGCCGTCATCGCCTGCATTCCTGTGAGCCAGTCCCTGCTGATCGGTAATACAGTATCAGCCTTGAGTGGTTCATATGGTGGCGCAGCATGGATTTATATTATTGCTCTTGCTCTTGTCGTCGGAATTAATATCATTGCTCAACGCTGGGTAAGAAGTAACATGCTTATCCTCAAATCAAAGATGAACTATCGGGTTCACTGCATGTTAAATACCAGGTTATCTACATTTCCGTTATCTGATATAGGTAGCACAAAATCACAGGAAGATATACGTGCTGCTAGAGAGGCAATATCGAAACAGGAATTGCAGGTTCACACCATGTCAGTTATGACACTGGTGAGTTCCTTTGCGATGGTTTTTCTCCTCTGTTTTAATATTGCGAACGTCAGCATTGTGGCAGCAATTTTTGCGGCGCTGTGTTCACTACCTCTATCTATTGCAATGGTAATCCTCGCTAAACGTGATTACGCAATATACACCCTAATGTACGAGGACTATCGGGTAGAGAACTACTATCTAGACAATCTGATGGCTCAAAGTCGCGCCCAAGAACTTCACCTCATGAGAGCCTCCCAATTTTTCTCGCAACGCGTAGCGTCCTGGCGACGCCGGGCAGCCGGTAGGGAATTGAGCCTTGAAAGTGTTAGAGGAATCATCTCCATAGTTGCAGGGCTACTCTGCTCTGTCTTACTTTTTGCGTCCCTGTACTTCCTTGTGGATTCAGGCGCCGATATATCGTATGTGGCCGGATCGCTGATTGGAATCATTGCCTGTGTTGCCGCGACCCAAGAGGTGGGATATTCATTTGGTCAGATTATTAATGGAGCATTATCTGTTCAGCAATTCCGAAGGGTGTGCGACTCTGATACTTACGAGCATGCTTCTGAGATAAAAACTTCTAACCCTAACCATGAAAATATTTCAAAAATTATATGCAAAGATGTATCCGTTCAGTATGAGGGCGCGTCGTCTTTTGCGCTTAAAGATATTAATCTTGAGCTGATGAATAATCAAATGATTGCAGTAGTTGGTGCCTCGGGCGCGGGAAAAACAACACTAATAAATGCAATTCTTGGAATTACACCAATTGCCCAGGGGAGCATAACGTATAAGGGTGCTTCTTCTGAGAGTAAATACAACATGTTGGCAAATGTTGGTTTGGTGAGTCAAGACTACGGCCGTTATGAACTGACTGTGCGTGAAAATCTTCTTCTGGGTTTGCCGCAGGAGGCGGTTGAGCGTCTTGGTGATGCTGATTTGTGGTCGGCTTTGTCGGTGGCTTGTGCTGATGATTTTGTGCGTGGTCTTGAGGGTGGTTTGGATGCTCAGTTGGGTGAGTCGTTTGGTGGTGTTGGTCTTTCGGGTGGTCAGTGGCAGCGTTTGGCGTTGGCGCGTGTGGTTCTTCGGGATGCGCCGGTGTGGGTTTTGGATGAGCCGACCAGTGCTGTGGATGCTGAGACTGAGGAGGAGATTTTTGCTCGGTTGAAGGTGGCTGCTGTGGGGCGTTTGGTGGTGTTGGTGTCTCATCGTGCGTGGACGTTGCGTGGTGTTGATTCTGTGGTGGTGTTGGATGGTGGGTGTGTGGTGGAGCAAGGAACCTACCGGGAGCTACTGAAGGCAGAGGGAAAGTTTATGGAAATTTTCAAAAACCAGATCTCTGAAGATTCTGCAGGGCGCAAAACTTCTACTGAAAGGGACTATAAAGATGCGTAAGATTATGGCTAATACTGTTTGGTCCGTGGTTTATGCTTTCAGAAATCACCCCGTATGGACCGTCTCCTATCTAGCGTCTGTTGTGTGCCTATCGCTATTCCCCGCTTTGCAGATGGAGGCTGTCACTAGACTTGTTGAGCATTTGGGTCAGAGCCAGGATGAGGTGCTCCCACTAGCCCTGGGGGTTAGTTTTGTGCTGGCAGGATACATTGCCCTGGGGCAAGCATCAGATTCTCTGCGTATGATTCTAAATTCTCGAATGTCAAGTACAGGTATTCAGAATGTATCTTCTCGTTTGGCGACTTGTTCTTCTCAGGAAATCGCGAGTGGTGATTATGCTCGCTCATCAAGGGCAGCTCATGATGCTGTGACAGGGGGGAGCCTAGGGTCTCAAGTTTCTACTATGGGTGCTCTGATATTCATCATTTTTTCGACGGGAGCCCTTAGTTATTCCGTAGGAAAGATCAATGTATATGCTTCACTCTGCATGCTTGCAGGCATGATTCCTGTTGCCTTGATGTCACATCTCTATTCGAGTAAAAATGCTGAGGCAATGGAAAAAATATATTCATATAGCTACAACGCATGGCATAGCACTAACCAGATTGCACAAATAACTACTGCTCGTGAGCTTGCAATTCTTAACGCTCGTTCATTCTTTGCGCATCGCGCTAATCAAGAACGGAAAAAATCTGGTGAGGAGGAAATTGGCCTAGCTCGTTACATCCTCAGAATACATACAATTGTTGGTTTTATAAGCGCTGCATTGCTAGCTTTAGCCCTTATTCTTCTAGCCACCTCGTCGCCGCCTCCCGGTGTTCTTGCTGGAGCTGTTATAGGTATTACCTCGGCTATAGTCTCGCTTGGCTCGATGGGAAGCGACCTTAGCTCGATGGCAGCGGGGTCAAACGCCATTGATATATATCGAAAGTTTATTTCTAGCGCACAGCCCGGGCAGAAAAATCCGATTGCCGATATCTACCCTGAAATCTCCAGCGTTTCCATCAGGAATCTTGCTATCCAGTATCCAAAAGCTGATTCTTTAGCTCTTAAAAACATCAATCTCACTTTTGGTCCCGGGCAGATGATTGGTATTGTCGGGCCCAGTGGATCAGGAAAGACAACCCTAGTAAATGCACTTATGGGTATGCTGAAGCCCTCCAGTGGAGACATTCTCATTGGAGGTAAGTCGGTACAGGACATATCGCCTGATGATTTATTGGCAAATGTGGGTGTGGTGAGTCAAGACTACGGCCGTTATGAACTGACTGTGCGTGAAAATCTTCTTCTGGGTTTGCCGCAGGAGGCGGTTGAGCGTCTTGGTGATGCTGATTTGTGGTCGGCTTTGTCGGTGGCTTGTGCTGATGATTTTGTGCGTGGTCTTGAGGGTGGTTTGGATGCTCAGTTGGGTGAGTCGTTTGGTGGTGTTGGTCTTTCGGGTGGTCAGTGGCAGCGTTTGGCGTTGGCGCGTGTGGTTCTTCGGGATGCGCCGGTGTGGGTTTTGGATGAGCCGACCAGTGCTGTGGATGCTGAGACTGAGGAGGAGATTTTTGCTCGGTTGAAGGTGGCTGCTGTGGGGCGTTTGGTGGTGTTGGTGTCTCATCGTGCGTGGACGTTGCGTGGTGTTGATTCTGTGGTGGTGTTGGATGGTGGGTGTGTGGTGGAGCAAGGAACCTACCAAGACCTAACGACCGACCCTACATCACGCTTCAGGAAGCTCTTCGCCTCCCAGCTGGAAGGGAAATAACCTCGCAACATACCCGCACAACGTAGAGTTAAAAGCATGGAACGCATTGAATCTCCCGTCTACCGCAGGCTCGGCAACTCCGGCCTCGTCGTACCCAGCGTCGGCATCGGCTGCAACAACCTCGGCCGCCCCGGCACCCCCACCCGCACCCAAGAAGGCACCAACGAAGTCATCGCCGCCGCAGTCGACGCCGGCATCAGCTTCTTCGACATCGCCGACCTCTACGGCGCCGAACCCGGCCTCTCCGAAACCATGTTCGGCACCGCCCTCACCCAGCTCGGCCTCGACCGCGACGAACTGACCATCGTCACCAAATTCGGTCTGCCCGTCGGCGACCTCAACGGCAACGACCGCAACGCCCGCGGATCCCGCCGCTACATCATGCGCGCCGTCGAAGGGTCCCTCCGCCGCCTCGGCACCGACTACATCGACCTGTACTTCTACCACAGCCCCGACCCGAACACCCCCATCGAAGAGACCCTCAGCGCCCTCGACCAGCTCGTCCGCGACGGCAAGGTCCGCTACCTGGGCCACTCCAACTTCTCCGGCTGGCAGCTCGCACACGCCGAACACTGCGCCCGTGAACTCGGCACCGAACGGTTCATCGCCGCAGAAAACCACTACAACCTGCTCGACCGCCGCGCAGAACTCGAAATCCTGCCCGCCGCACGACACTTCGGCATGGGTGTGCTGCCGTACTTCCCGCTCGCTAACGGCCTGCTGACCGGCAAATACCGCCGCGACAATATTCCCGCCGGTTCGCGCCTGTCCCACTCCAAGAAGAACGTGCTCGACGCCGCCAACTGGGATCAGCTCGAAGCCTTCCACAGCTTCTGCACCGAACGCGGCATCACCGAGGTGCAGGTGGCATTCTCCTGGCTCGCGCAGCAGTCGCCGGTCACCTCCGTCATTGCCGGTGCGACCAGCGCCGGACAGGTGCGCGCCAATGCACAGGCTGCCTGCCTGCGCTTCGACGCTGATGACCTCGCCGCCCTGGACGCCATCTTCCCGGCACCCGAGAAGGTCGCGCTGTTCTAAACGCGGGTTCCCTCTCAAAGAGGCACTCAACCAGTCGCACCTGGCGGCCGTAAAATACGCTGAAAAATGTCCGCGGTGAGAAATAAATATCACCCGCCGAACGTTTTCGCTAGGATTAGGTGAGGTGCGTCTAACCTGACGCACCTCACCCAGCCCACTGACAGGGCTGAAAAACCACCAATGTCGGTGTAATCTCACCTACCCCCTCGGCATCAAAGGACACCATGAGCGCACAGAGCACCGCCTCCACCCTGCCCCCGCTGGGCACCGGGAAGCACAGCCAATACCTCGGCATCATTGCACTCATCGCCACCTTCGGCGGTCTGCTCTTCGGCTACGACACCGGAGTGATTAACGGCGCGCTCGAACCCATGAGCCGCGAACTCGGCATGGACTCCACCGCCCAAGGCTGGGTCACCGGATCGCTCGCCTTCGCGGCGGCTATTGGCGCGCTCACCTGCGGTCGCATCTCCGACCGGTACGGCCGCCGAACCACCATCATTGGGCTGTCCACCATCTTCTTCTTCGGCGCCCTGACCTGCGTCTTCGCACCCAACGTCGCCGTGCTCATCACCGGACGAACCCTGCTCGGCCTGGCGGTTGGTGGCTCCTCCGCCGTAGTGCCCGTATTCCTCGCAGAGCTCGCACCCTACGAAATTCGCGGCTCCCTCTCCGGCCGCAACGAACTCATGGTCGTGGGCGGTCAGCTTGCCGCGTTCATCGTGAACGCCCTTATCGGCAA
This sequence comes from Rothia mucilaginosa, assembly GCA_963539245.1. GTDB lineage: Bacteria > Actinomycetota > Actinomycetes > Actinomycetales > Micrococcaceae > Rothia > Rothia mucilaginosa_H. Next base: position 22,820 of record CAUTJW010000007.1, on the reverse strand, counting down.
CCTGTGGGGTGAGCACGACGGCGTGTGGCGCTGGATGTTCGCCATCTGCACCCTGCCCGCCATCGGCCTGTTCGTCGGCATGCTGCGTGTGCCCGAATCGCCGCGCTGGCTGCTGCGCGTTGGCAAGCGTGAGCAGGCGCTGGAGGTTATGAAGCGCATCCGCTCCACCGAGCGTGCCGAGGCTGAGATTGCCGACATTGAGCGCACCCTGCAGGCGGAGGCGGCAACCTCCCAGAACAACGCGGCAGGCAAGGAAAGTGTGGGCGTGCGCGGCTGGTTCGTGCGCATCCTGCTCGTCGGTATTCTGGTTGGCGCGGGCCAGCAGCTGACCGGCATCAACTCGATCATGTACTACGGCATTAAGGTGCTCAAGGAAGCCGGTTTCAGCGAATCCGCGGCGCTCATTGCGAACATTGCGCCGGGTACGATTGCGGTGCTCGGCTCCATCCTGTCGCTGCGTCTGATGGAGCGTGTGCCGCGCCGAGTCATGGTCATTACCGGCTATAGTTCGACCGCGTTTTTCCACGTGCTGATTGCGGGCGCATCCATGCTGCTACCCGCCGATAACGCGGCGCGCCCCTGGATTCTGCTGGTGCTCATCGTCTGTTTTGTGGGCGCGATGCAGACCTGCCTGAACGTGTCGACGTGGGTGATTATGAGCGAGCTGTTCCCGCTGCGTGTGCGTGCGGCGGGTATGGGTATTTCGGCGTTTAGCGGCTGGATGATGAACGGTGTGCTGTCGCTGGCGTTCCCCGTGATTCTGGGTGCGGTCGGTCTGACCGGCTCCTTCATCGGCTTTGCCGTGGTGAACGTGATTATTGCGCTGCTGATGTTCCGCAACCTGCCGGAGACTCGCGGCGTGAGCCTGGAGCAGGTGGAGCGCGGCGTGATGGACGGTAGCATCTACCCCTCCGCACGCGGGCGCTAAGCCCGGCGGTTCTTTAGGTATGCATGAGGCGGGCGGCCCCTCCCCGGTGGAGGTGCCGCCCGCCTTGCGTTATGCGTTGAAAGACTAGTCTGCAGGGTTCTCTGCGAGGAACTCGTCCAGGCCGATGCGGTAGCCGTCATCTTCGGCGCGCGCCTTGCGAAGAGCCTCAATGTCGAGGAGCTCTTCGTACTCTTCCAATAGCTTCAAATCTTCGTAGGAGATGAGCGCGGCAACAGTCTTACCATTGCGGCTGATGAGGGGACGTTCGCCGGAGAACACGGCTTCGTTGACCTTGGTTCCGAGGTTGTCGCGGAGTTCTTTAAGAGTCGTGACATTGGAACGAGTCCGGTGAGTGGTGACAGTCATGACTGGTTCCTTTCTGGGGTATGTCCGTTAGCTCCGAGGATAGTTCTTGTGCAGGTTCCATTCAAGAAGCTACAGGGTGAAGAAGGGTACAGGGCGCGAGTAGGGAATTACCGCATTCTGTACACCATTGATAACGGGGCGTTTTTTCCTGCATGACGGACCCTCTTAACGATAGAATGAGGTACGGAACACTAAAAACTCACCTGGTCAGAAATGATATCTAAGGTATGACCTACTGAGTCAGACAGTTTCCGGTGTTATGTATTGATGAAGACATAGGACCGACCGCGGGATACCAAGAGGTGACCCGCCAGAAAGGAGGGTGTCGTGAACGCCCTGCATACCAATTTCAAAGCCTTGAAGGAAATGAGCATCCTCAAGCCTAGGCATTCTGCTTCAGAGGAATCACGAAAAGGATTTGTGCGGAAAATCTATACAATCGCACTGATACTTATTGCATTCCTTGTGCCGCTTAATCAGGCACATGCTTACTCTTCTGAACTTGATGAGATTATTTCCGCAGCTGGGCTAAATCCGCTTAGTTCTGAAGACCGGGAGATGATTACCCGCGAGATTCATCAGACGGCGCTTGCGATGGGAAATTCATATGACGAAGAATTGCATCGTATTGCGACAGAGTCTCGGAATGCAATGACTGCTAAACAGAAAGATTCTGCGCGCCCTCCGCGAGGATTCTTTGATAAAAATATTCCTGCAGGTAAGGCTGAGCGAGTAGGAGATATTTTCTATTCATCAAATAGTACAATTGGCATCCCTCATGGACATACTGCAATATATGTATCACATTACACTTATGTTGAAGCTACCACCCCTCATGTTCGTTTGGTTCATGGCTATAAGGCAGAAGCACCAAAGCCTGTCTATAAGTATTATGTAGGCTGGTCATGGCAAAGTCCTAATAAATATAAGGCAGCAAATTTTGCAAAGACAAAAATTGGGAAGAGTTACAATTACTTTTTTTGGAACAATAAAACGGTGCACGCCAATTCTTATAACTGCTCGCAGCTAGTTTGGGCTGCCTATAAGAGCACGGATCCTAACGTGGACCTCGACTCTGACGGTGGCCCCGGCGTGTACCCGACAGACATCAAGGATTCACGCTGGGTACATCACTACGAAACGAGGTGGTAGCAATGACCACATCCCGTTTTTCAGGAAGTATGCGCCTGGGACTTATCGGCGCCCTCCTCCTGTCAGGCTGTAGTGCGACCATCCCAGTAACAAACGACCCCCGTAAGGCCCTCAACGAAAGCAGCATCGCTATATCCATTGCAGGCGACTCAACATACCTGCCGAATGCTGGAGGAGGCGTAGCATTCTACAACTCAGAAACCCAAAAATGGTCAAGAATCAAAAATGTTGGGGTCCGAAACTCGCCAATTGTATACAAAGATAAAAACCTATATTTCACAGATACAAATTCGCTATTCGCCCTCTCCGATAAACTTCACACATACCCAAAGAAAACAAAAAATGATTACAGTCAAGAGTTATATGTTGCAGGCAGTAACACTATTGTAGCTATAGATAATTACGGAGGGGATGAAAATGGTGACTACGTATTCCTCGTGACAATTGTAAAAGATGGTGAGGTGAGGGAAGAGAGAATTAAAAATGATATACTCTTGACAGCCCAGTGCGCCGACGGCAGCATATGGGGCTACGACAAAATCAGCAATTACGAAGGAACAGATAACCAATACCTACACCCAAGGAACCCCACGTTCCTTACCCGCGTGTACCCGAACCCTTCAAATGAAAAAATGTTCTCGAAGAGTCTCGAAAATAACACAATGTATGGTTCCCACATCGTGTGTGCAGGGCATAGAATTGTGAAAATCCATGATACTTACCCGCAAAGCATTACCGACTACCAATATGCAGATTTAAAAGATATCGACGGATCCATGCTCGAAGTAATTAATGTGCAAACAGGCGAGCATACAGAACGCCAAATTACCGGTGAAGCGAGCAAACGTGTACATGGGGAAAATGTTCCTTCAGGTGCACAGTACTCAATACACGCATACGGGGACGACATCTGGTGGGTCCATCACGACGGGCGAATCATCTCAACCAACATTGATACCGCCCACAACACTGTACGATTCAGCCTCAAGATCCCAGAAGGAGTAAAGGAAGTCTCTACATACTACTGGACCGAGAAGAACCTCTACGCCATGTACGAGCTGCAAGGAGAAACCTACATTCAAGCCTATTCCGTTGAGTCCGGTGAACTCATCAAAACCCAGAAAATACCGCACTACAACGCTCTTCTGAACGGGCGCGAATACCCCTCATACTTCGTTATTACAAACGAAGAGAAATTCCTTAAAAACTAGCCCCTCGCGCTGAAATACTGCATAGAGTGAGGCGGGCGGCACCTCCCCGGTGGAGGCGCCGCCCGCCTCGTGCGTCTCGTGACCTGCCGCCCCTCGCCCCACCGCACTGTTCGTTGAAGGAGAAGCAAGGAACCCCTACCCTGCGCCACCAATCCATAAATGATAGGGTCAAAGAATAAGTAATGGATTCACATGCTGAAATGCACGCCCGACCCTGCACATACGCATCGCCCGGACGCCCGCATCCAGCACGCCACAACTCTATAACAAACACGGGTGAACAATGACTGAGAACGTACACAACGACTGGGACCTCCGAAGCGAAGAGGTCCAGAAGGACCAGGTAGCAGCATACGACGCAATGCGCCGCCGCTGCCCCGTCGCCCACGACGAATTCATGGGCTACTCCGTCTTCAAAAACGCCGACGTACAGCACGTACTCGACCACCCCGAAATCTACTCCAACGTCGTCTCCACCCGCCACATCGCCGTCCCCAACGGCATGGACGCACCCGAACACACCACCTTCCGTGCCGTCAACGACAAGTACTTCACCCCCGAACGCCTCGAAAAGTTCGCACCCGTCATCCGCGACGCCGTGAAGACCCTCATCGCAGAACTGCCCCGCGGCGAAGAAGTAGACGTCATGCAGGGCTTCGGCCAGGCATACGCAATGCGCGTGCAGAACGCCTTCATGGGCTGGCCCGCATGCCTCGAAAAGCCGCTCACCGAGTGGATCGAAAAGAACCGCGTCGCCACCCTGCGCCGCGATCGCGAAGAAATCGCTAAGGTCGCCCTCGAATTCGACGGCTACATCCGCCAGCTGCTCGACGAGCGCCGCGAGGACGCCGCAGCCGGCAACCCCAAGGACGTCACCGCCGAATTGCTCACCGACACCGTGCAGCTGCCCGGCGAAGAACCCCGCACTATGACCGACGAAGAAATCGTCAGCCTCATCCGTAACTGGACCGTGGGCGAGCTGTCCACCGTCTCCGCAACCGTGGGCGTGTTCGTTAACTTCCTGGCGCGCAACCGCGCCGAGCAGGACCGCCTGCGCGCATCCCTCGCCGACGGCAACGCACTCGACGACCGCAGCGAAATCGCCCTCGCCGTCGAAGAAATCATGCGACTCGAGGACACCCTCGTCACCAACCGCCGCATCACCACCCAGGACACCGAACTCGGCGGCCGCACCCTGCCCGCCGGCTCCCGCGTGACCATCAACTGGGCAAGCGCCAACCGCGACGAGGACGCCTTCGAAGACGCCCTCACCTACAACCCGCACCGCGACCAGTCCCGCAACCTCGTGTACGGCGACGGTATCCACGTCTGCCCCGGCGCGCCCCTGGCACGCCTGGAGCTGCGCATCCTGCTCGAGGAGCTGCTGCGCGGCACCGAGTCCATCGAGATTGCGGACGAGAGCGAGAAGCCCGCAACCGTAAACGCCGTGTACCCGGTCTCTGGCTACTCGGTCGTGCGCGCGATCTTCAACTAGGCACGCCCCAGCCGTAAAAGCGCGAGGCGCCGAACCCTTCAGAATGGGGTCGGCGCCTCGCGCTGTTAAGAGTAAATATGAGAGTGAATAGTAGGGGAGTGGTGGCTAGTATTAGCCGCTCACTATAGATAAAACGGAATATTACCTAGCGGCTATATAGCCTAGTGGAATACCCAATAAAGCTGAATCTAGCGGCCAGAACTTGTTACCGAAGGCTTCGCCGAAGATTCCGCAGAACCGCTCGCAGACGGACGAACCGAAGCACTCGCAGAAGCAGAAGCCGATGCCTCCGCCGCAGCCGATGCCGACTCCTCCGGGGACAGAGCCGTACCATCCGCATGAACACCAGCCATCGCCGGAGTCACACCATTCACGAAGCTCAACTTCGCCTGCTTGAACTGGTACTCGGGGGAGCAGGTCAGCTTGTACTTCGAATTCGCCAGCTCGCGAATCGACTTCACATAATTCTGAGTCTCCTCATACGGGGGAACACCGCCGTACTTCTCCACAGAACCCGGACCCGCGTTATAACCGGCGAGAACCACATCCTGCAGCTCATCCTCATTGGAGGCGTACTTTGTCAAACGAGTACGCAACTCAGCCAGGTAGCGTGCCTGCGCCGCAATCGCATCGTGCGGGTTCAGAACGTTACCGCCATTGCCGAAGCTGTAGTGGCCGCCGCTCCACGCATCATCAGTGAACTGTGCAATACCCTTAGCGCCCTGGTGGGACACAACGCCCACACGCCAGTGGCTTTCAGTCTCAATCTGCGCCGCCATCACGCCGGGACGGAAACCCGACACCTTAGAGCCCTCCTCAAAATCGGATCGGAGAGCCGCCGGAGCATACGAAAGCTCCGTCATACCGCAATAGTCGTCATAGGTGGCTGCCAGGCCGGCAACACCGCCACCCAAAAGAACCGCAGAGGCAATAATCTGCCAATGCGCAAGTGCCCCGGCGAGAAAGCGAAGCGGGAAAGCTTTACGCTGCCGAGGAGAAGTCTGTGCGTCCGCCGAAGCGGGGGTGTGGTTGTTGGCGCCCGTAGCGCTGCGCTCGGAAGAGGCGCTCGAAGTGCTATCTGCCATTCCTATAGACTAGCGCACCATCGCCGTTTATGGTGAAAAAACTCCCCTTCGATGAGGTGAAAACGATAGTCAGAGAGTTCTTGGTGCGTCTTTATCAGAGTCAACATAAAGTGCAGGTACAGACTCCGTGCAAGTGAAGAATGACCCCACCCGGTACACCTTTGACAGGGAGCACCAGGCGGGGTCAATCTCTCGGTGGGCGTTAGAAGCGCCCTGTACGAGCTACCAGCTATTAGCGGTCGGTGACCACGATCTTGCCGGCGGCACCGCGTTCCATCTCCGAGAAGGAGTGGTTCACGAACGTGTACGTGCCAGACTCCAAGAACTGCATCTCCACGAAGCCGCCCTGGGCGGGCGCCAAATCGAGTGCCTGGCTGTGGCCGTCCCGGCTGCCGAACGCATCTGCGCCGCGGCGCATCAGGTAGCCGCCCTCCTTGTAGACCGTGTCGAACTGCGAACCAACCACGTGGAAGCTCGTGCCATGGTTCGGGCCCGCAGCCATCACCCAAATACGGATACGCTCGCCCTTCTTCACCTGCAGCGGCTTCGCCTTGTACTGGGTTGCGTGGCCGTTGAACATGGTCAGCGTGGGGGTGCCCGCCGCAATCAGCTCCGGCGAGTTCTCCGCCAGCTTGTTGCCGTCGGAGGCGGTCTTGCCGGTGTCGTGCAGGTACGCCTCGCCCTGAACCATCACGTACTCGTGGTCGACTGGGTCGAGGTCGGCCGGGTCAATGATGACCGCGCCGTACATGCCCTGGGTCATGTGCAGGCTCAGCGGGGCGGTACCGCAGTGGTACAGCCAGATGCCGGCGGCCTTCGCCTCAAAACGGTAGACGAGACGCTCACCGGGGGCGATGGTCTTCATCGTGTTATCGGGGGAGACCATGCCCGCATGGAAGTCCAGCGAGTGGCCCATCGTGCCGTTGTTGACGAGTGTAATTTCAAAAATGTCGCCGACCTTGCCGCGCAGAATCGGTGCCATGTTCTGCCCGTTGAACGTCCACATGTGAACGGTCACGCCGGGCGCGACCTCGCGGTCGACTTCCTGCACGTCCAGGGTGACCTTGCGGACGGTCTTGCCGTTCACCTTCTCGGCGGTGTTCGGTGCCGGGATGTTCGGGTCGCGGTACTTGTAGCCGCTGCCGGGCGCTGCGGACATGTCGATCTTGCTGTTCGCCACGGTCATGAGGGTCGGGGTACTACCCGATGCGGCGTGGTTGTGGGTGCCCGCAGAACCGTGGTTGTGGCCGCCCTGCGCCACCTGGTTTGCGGAGGCGCCGGTCGCCTTCACCTTGAACACCATGCCCAGGGAGCGGTGACCCGCCACGGAGCAGTAGGCTTCCTGGTCGGCGCTGATGATGCCGGCGTCGACGGTTTTCGTTTCGCCGGGGTTGATGGTGCCGGTGGTTGCGCCGTTGTCGAAGGTCAGGTCGTGGGTCATGCCCTGGTCGTCGTTGGTGACCTCGACGACCAGGCGGTTACCGGCGGGCACCTCCACCTCTGCGGGGGTGAAGCGGTAGTTGCTGGTTGCCTTCACCTGCACGGTGGTGGTCTGACCGGTCGCCGCCACGGAACCCGACGAAGAAACCGACGGCAGGTTCAACGCGGACGGGTTCACCGCAAAGCCCAGCAGGAACGCCATAGCAACTGCGAGTGCCGCCTGGAAGCTCTGCTTGGCGTGCGGGATGGGTGCGGGGGTCAGCGCCTCCTGGTCGAAGACGGGCTTCTCGCCGCGGGCGCGCGCCTCGAAGATTGCCTTGCGGGTGCTCACCGAAACCTTCACGCCACGCACCATCAGCGGAATGAATGCCACCAACGCCAGCGCGCCCACAATGGCGACCGCCATCTTAATGGACTGACCCACCATGGAGCTGGGCAGCATGAAAATAATGAGCGCCAGGTTCACGGCGGTCACGCGACCGGCAGCAAAACGGCTGAACTCCTTATTGGAGGCGCGCACCACCGCCGGGCCGCCACCCATCAGCTGAGGCAGCAGGTAGCTCATCGCACCGAGCAGCACCTGCAGCAGGAAGCCCACCACGAAGATGGGGGTGACAGCGCGTACGTCCAGCTGCGCGAACGAGGTGGTTGCCACCAGGTAGGCGGTGGTCGCCACGCCAACAATCAGCCAGAGGAAGCCCATACCGACGCTCATCGGCGGGTACTCGGTCGGGCGCTTGGTGCGCAGGGTACGCACCATCACCCAGGCGACAATGAACAGAGCGATCAGGTAGACGACCAGGCCCGCGGTAGCGAGCGGACGCATCCCGAACATGGAGCCGGCAAGAGTCAACGCCAAGCCGCCGCACATCAGGTACAGGGCGCGCAGGCTGTGAGTGAGCGCCTTATCAACCATCTTCGTGCGCAGCATGGTCGGCCAGAAGGTCACCAGCGTACCCACCACGGTAATACCGACGAAGCCGAGTACATTCACGACCTCGTGCGCGAGCAGGAACTGGGCGTGCAGGGTGCCCTTCAGGTTCGGGTAGGCAATCATCGCGCCAAACGCCGCACCGAGGGGCAGCATGAGCGCCGCCGTAATGTAGAAGCGAATCGTCACACCGAACCGCGACGGCAGAGCCTGACGCACCTGCTTGAGCAGGTACAGGGCATGCCAAGCGACCATGGTGCCCACAATGAGCGCACCAACCACCGTGGCGGCGTAGAGGCCGGGCACGCTCAGCTGACCGATCATGCCGACCATGAGCACGAGAATACCGGCGTTCAGGATGAAGATACGGCGCACCTGAGTTCCGCGGTGTTCGTCAGGGATTTTGATCTTCATGAGCGCTTCGGTGAAGTGCTGCGACCAAATCAGAATCGAGTTCGTAATCAGGCCGAGGGTGACAATGTGCACTAGCAGCCAGCCGCTATTGGGAATGAACTTATGCAGCAGAAGCGCACCGACAAGGGCAAACATCCAGTAAGAGACGGGCTTGGAGGCGCGACGATGCCACGTACCGCGACCGGATGCGCGGCGTGCAACCTCTTCGGTGGTGAGGTTCGCGCCGGGTGCATCAGCCGGGCGCGGACCAATGCTCAGTCCGGAGGAGCCGCCTCCGGAGAGGCTTGCGGGCTTGCCGTTCGTGTTCTCGCCTTCGGGTGGGGTGCCGGGATGTTCACTCACGTGATCACTGCTTTCACTGCTGGTTGTTCGTGGACGTCGGTGTGCGGGGTGGCATCGCTTGCCCCTGCGTTGGGGCGGGCCCTGCGTTGGGGCGGGCGGATGCCAATAAGCCCATTATATTGCCCCTGTAGTACCAATTTTGAAGACATTACGTGCATATGAAGGCGGCTCGTACCGTGATGGTTGCGCTTGCTCACTCGAGCGATTCTGCCCCTGTAAATCTTCTCCCCTGATTCTGCTCCCCGATGCACCCTTCACAGGTGCGCGCGATAAACTATTAGGATTCCAAAATCAGATGCCCGCCCACCCTACGCGCGCATCCGCCGGCACCAAGGTAAGGACAAGCACCTCGTGACAAGGACTGACTCCACCACCCCCATCTGGGGAAAAATCGCTATTGTGGCACTTATCCTCATTGTTGGCGGTGGATACGTCGTCAAACTGCTCACCAACCCCTTCGCCGGTATGGACTTCTCCATCTACCGTCTGGGTGCGATGACCATTTTCGATAACGAGGGTTTCACCCAGGACCTGTACTCCCCGACCCTGAACGATCACGGCGTGAACAAGCCGCCGTTCACGTACCCGCCGTTCGCGGCGATGCTGTTCTTGCCCTTCGCGTTCATGCCTCTGGAAGTCGGCATGGTCATTATGGTTGTCGGTTCGGCTGTGGTGGCGTGGTGGATTTCCACGATTATTTACAACTACGTGAATGCGCGCGGCCGCGAGCTGCCCCTGCAGCAGTACTTTGGTCGTGCCGGCACGATTGCGGTGCTGACCATTCTGGTGGTGGCGGCTGGCCCGTGGCAGCGCACCCTGGATTTGATTCAGATTAACCCGTTCATTACGGCGCTGATTCTTGCCGATTTTGTGCGCCCGGCGACCCGCGTGCCGCGTGGCGTGCTGATTGGTATTGCGGGCGGCGTGAAGCTGACTCCGCTCGTGTTCGGTCTAATTCTGCTAGTCCGCCGCGACTGGAAGGGCATTGCGACCCTGGGCGCGACGTTCTTCGGTACCATTGCGTTGGGCTTCATTCTGATGCCTAAGGACGCGCCTCAGTTCTGGTTCTCCGCGCTGACGAACCCCTCGCGTGTGGGTGGCCTGAACTTTGTGGATAACGTCTCGATTCAGGGCTGGCTGCTGCACTTCGGCCTCTCTGAGAGCGCCGCGAAGCCCGTCTACTACGTCCTGGCGCTGGTCACGATTGTGCTGACCGCCGCGCTGCTGTACCAGCTGGAACGCCGCGGTGCCGCGCTGGCGCAGGTGGCGGTGACCGCCTCCTTGATGGTGGCGTTGTCGCCGATTAGCTGGTCGCACCACAACGTGCTGCTGCCTCTGCTGGCTGCCGTGTTCATCCTGGATGCGTTCCCGACCTATTTTGCGGTTCAGCCGTCGTGGTTGCGCGTGACGGCGACCGTGTTCGCGGTGGTTGCGGTGTTGGGTCTGTACCTGTCGCCGATTAGGATTGCGTCGTGGTTCCACGGTAGCGCGGAGGGTTTGGAGCACCTGGCTCCGGGTGCGTTGGCGGTTTCGGCTATTCCCGCGTTCTGCCTGTGGGTGACGATGACGCTCTGGTCGCTTGCCGCACTGAGCGCGCCGGTGCGTGGCGCGAAGGTTGAGCCCGTGCAGTACGGTTCCGTGCGTAGCGATGCGCCCCTGGGCTGGTGGGGCGCTCGCGCCCTGGTGACCGAGAGCGCCGCGTCTGTGCGTGCGGCTGCTTCTCGTGAGGCAACCGCGTGAGCCGTGAAAAGGAGCTAGAAAAGACCCTCGTGAAGAATACTGACAAGAACTCCAATACGAACGCGGAGAATACCGAGGCGGCCGCGCCTATAATCCCGTGGGCTTCGCCTGGCTCTACTACTGCACCGGTTGCAGAATCGGCTGCTAAAAGCGCTGTAGAAAGCGCGGAGCTTGCCGCATCCTCTGTAGCCACCGCGGAAAAAGCGGCAAAGGAAGAAGTCGCCGAAGAAACCGCCAAACAGCCCACAAAACCTGCGCGTCGCAGCTTCTTTGACCGCATCCCCGGCATGCGCAGCGGCGCTCTCTGGGCGCACCTGCTGTTCATCCTGGTTGCCCTCTACGCCTTCGACTACGTGACGCACGCGGCGGCTGACGATATTTACGTGTACCGCCTGGGCGCTGTCTCCCTCGCGGACGGCCCGGACGGCTACCAGCTGTACACCTTCCACACGCGCGGCCTGCCGTTCACCTACCCGCCGTTTGCGGCGCTGCTCTTCTACCCGCTCGCGTTCCTCACCGAGCCGCAGAGCATGCTGCTGATTACCGCCATTATTTGTGCGCTCAGCTACTGGTGCGCGTACCTACTGTACTCCTACGCCCGTAGCCGCTCGTGGCGTCTGCCGTTGCAGAAGCACCTGGGTCACTGGGGCATGGTGTCGCTGATTGCGGCGCTGATTTGGATGTGCGGCCCGTGGCGTTTGACCACGCATTTTGGGCAGATTAACGCCATCATTCTGATGCTGATTCTCGCCGATTTTATGCGCCCGGCAACCCGCGTTCCGCGCGGTGTGCTGCTGGGTATTGCGGCGGGTATTAAGCTGACCCCGCTCGCGTTCGGTCTGCTGCTGCTCATGCGTAAGGACTGGAAGGGCATTGCGACCCTGGGCGCGAGCTTTGCCGCGACCGTGGGTATCGGCTTTCTGGTGATTCGTGAGGAGTCGCTGACGTTCTGGTTCCACGCGTTGCGTGATACTTCGCGTGTGGGTTGGTTCAGCTATTTCGATAACGTGTCGATTATGGGTGCGCTGACCCACGCGGGCCTGCAGCATCACCTGACGGCGACCGCCCTGTCCGTGGTGCAGGTGGCGTTGACCCTGCTGATTGTGCTGGTCACCGCGGTTCTGCTGGTTCCGCTGATTCGTGCCCGCGCGCTCATGGCGCAGCTGGCGCTGACCGCGTTCATGATGCTGCAGATTTCGCCGATTAGCTGGTCGCACCACAACACCTGGTATCCGCTGATGCTCGCCGCCGTGGTTATGGAGATCTTCCCGCTCATGTACCAGCGGGTCAGCTCCTTTGTTTTCACACTGGCTGTTGTCTTGGCGACCGCGGCGCTGGTGGGCATGTACATTTCGCCGTTCTGGATTGTGCTGGCGTTCTCCCCGCACTTCAGCTCGGATCAGATTCTGATGGTGCCCGAAGGCTCCCTGGGCCTGATGGCGGGTACCATGCCGTACCAGCTGATGTACCTGTTTATTCTGGTGACGTTCTTCGTGTACCTGGCAAATCGTCAGTTGGTAGGGCGTGCGGCACGTGCCGCGGGCGCTGAACTGGCGGAGGCGAAGTACTCCCGCTAAGGAAGCCTCGCTCACGGCGGTTGCTCGCTCAAGCTTGCTACCTGTTCAGGGCGGCGGGCGCATCCAGCAGGGGCGTCAGCCCACCGGGCAGAACCCCAGAAGCATAGCCTCCCGGCATAAAAGTATCCGGGCATAAAAATATTCCGGCATAAAAGTATCCCCCGCACCCATCACGGATGCGGGGGATACTCTTATACCCAGCCTGCTGACCTAGTCAGCCAAGCCGCTAGTTAGTGCCGATGCTCCAGGTAACGTTGGAGTCGGTACGAACCTGCAGGTAGCTCTTGTTGCTCTGAACCCACTGAATGCTGCTCTTCACCGGCGACAGGGTCGAGGAGAAGAACGGGTCGTTCTTAGTCGCGTTCAGAACGCTGAAACCGCGGGTGGTCGGGCCGCTGGTCTGGAACTCCATGGTCGCCTCGGTGCCTTCGTAGGTGAAAGCGTAGTGGTTCATGGTGCTCTGGAACTTCTCACCCTTCTTGTAGTTGGGTGCGGAGTCTGCATCGTAGACGCGGATGGTCCATTCGCCCTTACCGGTCAGGTCCAGCTTGCGGGTGGGGGTGGAGTGGCCGCTCGCGTCGATCCACGCGGTGCCCTTGAGCTCCTTGCCGTCGCGGGTGGAGTCGATAACGCTCACACCTGCGCTGCTGTTGCCCTTCTCATCACGGCTGGAGATGAAGGCGTTCACCACACCCTCTGCGGGCTTGAACTCGTAGTAGAGCAGGCCTGCGGACACATCGCCCTTGATCTTCTCAATCTCGATGGTGTCCTTGTTGTCGGTGACGGTCTTCTTGTATTCCTTGAACTCACCCTCGGGCATCTTCGCTTCAGCAGCAGCGACCGGTGCCGCGGAAGAAGCCGAAGCCGCTGCCGCGCTCTCAGATGCGGGTGCTGCGGAAGAAGCCTCAGAGGATGCTGCCGCCGCGGAGGACGCCTCAGCGGAAGTAGCCGCCGCGCTCGCAGACTCGGAAGAACCGGAGGTGGGGGTCGAGCCGCCACGCGGAATCAGCATGACAATCGCCAGGATGAGAATAATCAGCAGAGCCAGCGCACCACCGATAACACCCCAAATCTTGGTGCCGGAGAACAGACCCTTCTTCTCGGATCCGTCCTCGCCCTGATCTGCGGGCTCGGTGACGTAGGGGTTGCTCAGCGCCACGGTTGCCTGGTCCTGATCGGACACCTGACCCGCGTAGGGCTGCTGAGCGTTGTACGGCTGACCCTGGTAGGGGTTGTTCTGGTACTGACCGCCCTGGACGTTCTGGCCGCCCTGCGCGTTCTGGTCGCCCTGGAAGCCCTGACCCTGGAAATTCTGACCCTGGTACTGGCCACCCTGGAAGCCCTGACCCTGGAAACCATCAGCCTGGTTCGGCTGGAAGCCGTTCGGTGCCTGACCCGCCGGAATGAACTGTGCGTTCTGGCCGCCCTGCACGTTCTGACCGGGCTGCATGTTCTGGCCGGGCTGTTCCGAGAGGTTCACGGTACGCTCGGACAGGTTGACGGTGCGCTCGGTTTCCGGAGTGTGGAACTCAACGAGCGGAGAGCTCTCGATGGTGTGCGGAGCCCCTTCGGTGGAGGCGGGAACCTCAGCAACGGGGGCTTCAGCAACGGGAGCCTCAGCGACCGGTTCAGCAGCCGCCGGTGCCTCGGGAGCAACCTCGGCGACGGGCTCTGCAACAGGCTCAGCAACCGGAGCCTCAACAACGTGCGCCTCAACGGGCTGCTCGGAAGCAGCCTGCTCAGCAACAACAGGCTCAGCAACAACAGGCTCGACAACCGGCGCTACGGGAGCTTCAACAGCCTCAGCGGCGGGCTCAGCAACTACAGGCTCTTCTGCGGAAGACTGGGATGCGAGAACCTGTTCGGGCAGAGTGGTGCCGGTCAGCGGAACCTGAGTCAGGTGACGCATCGGCTTGGGCTCGGAGGATTCCTCAGCGGACTCAGCCGCGGGTGCCTCAACGTGGGATGCCTCAGCTGCGGGTGCCTCAGTCTGGGGTGCTGCCACCTCGGGAACCTCTACGATCTGCTCACCTTCGAGCTCAGCGGCGAGCTGCTCCAGGTCAACGTCCTCAACGGTCAGCGGTGCGGCAACCTCGGCGGGCTGCTCAGCCTCAACAGCGGGCTCAACAGACTCAGCTGCGGGTGCCTCAACAACCTGCTCAGCAACCTGTTCAGCGGGAGCCACCTCAGCAGCGGGCTCCTCGGGAATCAGCGGCTCAATAGTGGCCTCTTCAACCTGAATGGGTTCGGGCTCGGGCTCTTCGACCCACAGCTGCCAACCTTCAGGAACGGGACCCCACGCGGGGTCAGGACGCCACGTGGGAGTGGGGGCCCATCCGGCAGGAGGAGCGGGCCAGTTGGGCGGCGGATTGAAGACGAGTGCCATAAGAAAGCAGCCTTTCTGGTGCTGAAAAAACACCCCGGAAGAGCGGTCATCAGCGACTATGTATATGAGCGTATTATCGCTACAAATTATTGCATAGGTTCAGAAAATGAACCCCGCGAATGGTGGGTTTTTGGCCTTATTCACGGCTTTTTCAATGGTTTTGAAACATTCTGTATCAATCAGTACTTGAAGGTTTCCGCATGCCTGGTCACCCCCGAACCCGCTGAGACTAGGATTAAAGGCTGAGGCTAGGATTAAAGAATGAACACGATACCGCCTCCCGCGCCCCCGCAGGTAGCCGCCGGAACCCCCGCCGCTACTGCGCCTGCCGGTCTTGCCTACCACCGTCTCTCCCACGCCGACCCGAAATCCCGCTGGTTCTCACCCCTGCTGGAAGGTCTGCTCGGCGTCGCCGTATTTATTGGCCTCAACCTGATGATTTCAGTTGCCCTGGCTGCGGCGATTATGGGTTCGGGACTTTCCCTCCGGGATGTAGCGACGAACCGCGCCGTCATCATGGAACACCCGGCGCTGTTCGCGCTGACCTTCCTCTCCCTCATCGCCATCGTGCCTTCGCTCTTTGTGGCGCGCCTGGTCGTGGGCCCTAAGCCCTGGGGTCTGATCCATTCGGTGGCGGGCCGCCTGCGCCGCTCACTGCTGCTTCCGTACCTGGGTTTGAGCTTTGCGGTTTACGGCATCTACTACGCCGTGGCGTTGGCGGTGAGCGGTGCGAGCCTGCCCGAATACCGCTATTTTCAACCTCCACAGGTTGAATTTTGGGTTTATGTGGCGATGATGCTGCTCCTCGTGCCCGTGCAGTGCTACGCCGAAGAGCTCGCCTACCGCGGGTTCATGATGCAGATGCTTGGCCGCTGGGTCCGCACCCCCTGGCTGCCGATTGTGCTACCCGCAGTGCTGTTCATGCTCTCCCACGCCTACGACCCCTGGGGTCAGAGCACGATTCTTGCGATGGGTATTTATGCGGGCTTCCTCTGCTGGTACACCGGCGGCCTGGAAGCCTCCATCAGCCTGCACGTGGCAAATAACGTGATCCTGATGCTGCTGTCCATGGTGGCTGGCATGGATCCCTTCGCCTCCGAGGGCGTGACCCCCGTGGATGCGCTACAGGGTATCGCGCTGGAAGGCCTGTACGTGGTGCTCGCCTGCCTGATCTTCAACGCACGCGCTCGCCGCGGCGAGGTTTCACGTGAAACACAACCGCTCAAGGTTGATAACTAAAGGGTGCGGTGGGCTGGGCTAGCTCGGCTAGCTCGGCTAGCTCAACCCGCCCGTCCCGCTCCATGTGAGCCTCACCAGGGCTCATACTTCACACCGCGTGGATTATCAGCCCGGGTCACCCCGTCAACACCCAAGAAAAGGTAGGGTTAAAACATGACTGTTGATGCTGTAAAAAATATTGAAGACCTCGCCGCATTCGTGGCGGAGTCGCCGGTCTCTTACCTCGCCGCGCGCACGGTAGCGCGCCGCCTGCAAGCAGCAGGCTTTACCGAGCTCGTAGAGACCGAAGCATGGGACCCGCAGGTCGCAACCGGTCGCCACTTCGTCGTTCGCGACGGTGCGATTATCGCCTGGGCTGGCGGCGCAAAGGCACAGAAGGCAAGCGGCTACCGCGTGCTGGGCGCACACACTGACTCGCCCTCCCTGAAGGTCAAGCCTTCCTCCTCCATCACCACGAAGGGCTGGCACCAGATTGCTGTTGAGAACTACGGCGGCGCACTGCTGAACTCTTTCCTGGACCGCGAGCTGTGCGTGGCGGGTCGCCTCACCGTCCTTGAGGGTGGCGAGCTGAAGGACCGCCTGGTGCGCACCGGTCCGATTGCGCGCATCCCGCAGCTGGCGCCGCACCTGGACCACAAGCGTAACGAACTGGTGCTGGACAAGCAGTTCAACATGTACCCCGTGTGGGGCGTGGATCCGGCGGAGAATGACGTGCTCGGCTACATGGCGAAGCACGTGATTGACGGCGAGCCGGTCGACCCGGAAAGCATTGTGGGTTACGACCTGCTGTTCGCTGATTCGCAGCCGCCGCGCCGCTTCGGTGCCGATCAGGAGCTGTTCGCATCGGGCCGCCTGGATAACCTGTCTTCGGTGCATGCGGGTTTGACCGCCCTGGAGCGTTACGTTGCAGATAACGCGGACGAGCACGCCACCGAGACTGTGATGCTTGCGGCGTTCGACCACGAGGAGCTGGGCTCGGAGTCGCGTAGTGGTGCGGCCGGCCCGTTCCTGGAGGATATTTTGGTGCGCCTGTCCGCTGCGCGCGGTGAGAGCACGGAGGAGTACCGCCGTTCGGTGGCGGCGTCGTTCTGCCTGTCGGCTGATGCCGGTCACCTGGTGCACCCGAACTATCAGGGTCACCACGACCCGACCGTGCAGCCGCTGCCCGGTGGCGGCCCGTTGCTGAAGATTAACGCGAACCAGCGTTACGCAACGGATTCGGTGGGTGCTGGCGTGTTCGCGGCGGCGTGTGCGAAGGCCGGTGTGCCGTATCAGGAGTTCGTGTCGAATAATAATATGCCGTGTGGTTCAACGATTGGCCCGATTACGGCGACCCGACTGGGCATGCGCACCGTGGATGTGGGCATTGGTTTGCTGTCGATGCATTCGATGCGCGAGATGTGCCATGTGGACGATATGGCGTACATGACTCGCGCGGTGGAAGGCTTCTTCCGCCTCTAAATTGAATCCCGCTGAGGTATGAACAGCTGGGGGAAGGGCGCTGGGAACGTAAGGTTCCCGGCGCCCTTATTTTTTAAAAATTTTTCGGGGGTGTCCACGAAGAGTGACGAGGCAAGAAGTAATATCTGGGTTTTCCTCATACAATAGAGAGCAAGTAAGAGTAAACGCTAGATTGCATTTCTAAATATTTTGTTCTTCTTAGGAGAGAAATTTTATGGAGAACCTCGATACTAATATTGACCCAAATATTCCAGAATCACGGGATAAGATTGCTGCGTGGGTTAAAGCAGTGGGGGATAGTGCAGAATCACAGGGGCTAGAAGTTAAAAGTAGCCTTGAATTTTCTAGAAGTGAGCGTAAAAAATCATTTGCGAAAATAACTAAGTTTATTTTGGCATCCGCAAACCGTGACCAAAATCATGCAATGAGAGACTACCGGGGATATGGAGTGATGCTCATTGGTGTTACTAAGGATGAGGTATGCGGTCTTGAGAATATACCAGAGCAGCATGAGTTTGAAGGAGCTGCAAGAAGCTATTTTGGGTCCGCAGTTCCAAAGTACCGCTTTGTGACTCATGCTTTCGAGGGCAAAAATCTTCTGTTTGTAATTGTTGATCCTCCAGTGAATGGGCAAGAGATTTATGTATGCTCTGGAAGTTACGACGCTGATAAGCGTGTTGATCAGCTCAGGGATGGCGCGATTTATTGTCGTGAATCAACGCAAACAATCGAGGCAAACTCTGTTCAAGTTCGCGACATGATTAATCGATTGCTTGGTGGATATGTAGATATTAATTTGGGTGTATCTGAGATTTTTGCAGGACCTCGTGTTGATGCTGATTTTCTTAAAAACTTGTATTCTTACCCCAAGGAAAAATATAATGAATTCTTGCGGAAAAAAACTATTGAAAATAAAAGATCTAATTCATTATGGGGAAATAGCTGGATAATAAAAGATCCTCTACATCATATATCTGTTAAGGATATGCTTGAAGCGTATAGAAATGATGAAAAACGATATGAAGAATGTTTTAATAGGCTATTGGAGTTAAATCTTAAACCAGCTATATTCTCGGTCATCAACACTGGAAGCAAAGTGCTAGAAAATCCTTTCATTGAATACAGGTTCTCAGGAGATGTCTATTTGGTAAATTTGGAGGATGAGGATTATGAATGTAAAGACTTTGAGATATTTCCATTCATGGCGGTACCACAATACTATTTCATGCGCCCCTATGGGTTAATGAATATTAGGTCATCGAACTTTACTCAAGTTGGTGATTCGAGGGTTGTAACCTGGCGACCTGGTTCTATTAGTCCCGGGCAAACTGTAACTTCAGAAGAGGACAATATTGGAATATTTGTAAATGGAGATAATGTGAATACGGGTGTTTTTTATCGTGTGACTGACCCGAATCTCCAGCGCCCCATTGAGGGGGAGATTAATGTAAGTATGATTAATGTTGACCCCTCTAACATCTTTGAAAATGTTGAGTTTTGAAAAATGAAATTGAGGGCTTTCCTAATGATTTTAAATAATTATTTATTTCCTTAGTTAATTTTTAAACAATTTCCGCTATACACCTTGCTCGTTTCTTGAATAGGGAGTGTGAAGGGCGCCGGGAACGTAAGGTTCCCGGCGCCCTTATTTTTTAAAAATTTTTCAAAATTTTTCGGGGGGGGGGAGCTGTTTACCTCTTGAATAGGGTCTATGTGTGCTGTAAAGTAACCCACAATACGTTATACACGTGTTGCAGACTACTTGTTTTTGAGAAGTTTTCACCAATGATGGTGCGCCATCAGCTCGTCACCGGCGTAGCGAGCGAACCCCAACATGAAAGGCGGTTCCCATGTTCTTCGATATTTCTCTGATCCCGCTGGCGGTTTTGATCCTTGTGGGTCAACTGAAAAAAGCACCACCAAGGTTGCTAAACAACCCTAGCTATCAAAAGGAGAGGGAGCAGGTGCTAAAGCATCGGCGCATCCTGGATACGCTCGGCGTGGGTTTTGCTCTTGCCCTGATGATTATTCAGTGGGGTAACCCCGCGTTATCGCTTGCCTTTCAGGCGTTCGTTATTTGGTTGATTCCCAGCCAGCTGTATGATCTCTGGCAGAAGTTCAATGTGTCGCGTGGGGTACTCTTCGCGTGTGCTATCGCGCTGATTGTTATTGAGTTTGGGTTGGCGCTCCTACCCTAACCTGAGCCGTATAACAGTTGTGGCGGTGACCGAATAACGGTCACCGCCACAACTATTTTTAAACAGACTCAGATTAGACGGGGTTCGATTAGACAGGGTTGTCGGGGCTGGGCAGGGTTACCACCTCAGACCAGCGAGTATCCTTAGCGGCCGCACGGTTCGCGTCGCTCTTCTGCTTCACATCGGCGGGTGCCTGCTGCGCCCACGCCTCAAAAGCAACAATGTAGTTCTCGGGGTAGTTTGCCGCGAGCAGCTCCTGTCGGGTCGGGAAGTACTCCTTGCCCTCTCGAATATCGACATAGTTGCTTGCCTTGTAGGGGTCGGCGCTCTGGATGTCAGTGCGCGGGCCGGAGGCTACCTTTCCGCTTGCCACGTTATTGTCATCGATAGCGCGTACCCATGCCGCAGCGTAGGTGTGATCGGCCTTGTTCTTCTCGTACAGTGCCAGGCACTCGGATCCTGCTGATTCAGCTTCGGCGCGGGTGGGGAAGTTCGCCTGGTTGCGCACAACATGCCGTGCAGATACATAGGAAGGGAGCGCAGTACCGCGGTCGGCGCTGATGGCTTC
Organism: Rothia mucilaginosa; assembly: GCA_963539245.1. Lineage (GTDB taxonomy): Bacteria > Actinomycetota > Actinomycetes > Actinomycetales > Micrococcaceae > Rothia > Rothia mucilaginosa_H. The sequence goes on along the minus strand of CAUTJW010000007.1, from coordinate 2,287 downwards.
CTGCTGCTTGAGGGTTTGAGCTTTCGCGGTTTCGTCAGGTTCAAGACAGGGGGTGGAGCTCTTCTTCGCCGCGGAAGAGGAGGCGGACCCGGTGGAGCTTGCTGCTGACGGGGAGGAAGCCACGGTCGTATTCGAGGGTGCCGGAGTGCTGGATGCCGTGCTGGTGGAGCTGCCGCAGGAAGCAAGAAGCATGGGAAGAATCGCCAACGCGGCACCGCGTCGTAGACCGCTGGAACGGAGCGAAAGAAAAACAGGGGTGTGGGTCATGAGACCACCTCACAAGAGGGATGGAACGATATATTGCGTCTAAACATACCCAAATATTTGATACATGGTCAATGGAAAATACCATCTTAGTTTAAAACCAACACTCTAGACGCAAGATGTGCAACCCAGTAGTCTTAAAGTTCTGACCTGCTTAAACATGAGGTAGACGGGGTAAGAGTGCGGAGGGTTTGCAGGTCGCCTACTTGTCTTAGCATTGGCTTCGGGGCTTAGTGGATAAGAAAAACAACATTGAGGCTATGCGTTCGGTGTTGTACTACTAGCATTTTATGCTCTTGAAAGGAAATGACATCATGAATTCTACTTATAAGATGTTCGCCGTAAATGAGAAAATAATTTTGTATATCTTGTTTCTCATTGTATTGCAATTTTTCTATATTTTCCCAACTAGCCTGTATATAGATTTCTATAGATTTGTCTCGCCATGTGATAGGTGGCAAAGTGCATATTTCGACTATATACCCTTCTTTGTGGTGGGAGTTGTATTAGCTAGCTTGTGGCAGATTTTTAGTATATGGCTGGGTGTCAAGCTTCGTATAGGAATTTTTTGGATTGCCTCGCTATATTTAGTTTTTAAAATGTATGGAACTTATGAAATTTTAAAAGGCAATATCTTAAGTTCATGTAAAGTCCCTACAGAATATATGCATGGAATATTGTGGCCATATGATTTGCAAGCATTCATTCTCTTGGGTCCCGATATTATCTCATGCATTATTTTTATAGCAGTTTTTATTGCATGTTCTAAGCGTAGCTACTGGGTGCCAACCGCCGCAGCTATAGCCGCATTCGTTGCGCAGTGCGTCATCTTGGTACTGCTCTGGGAATACGTTAGGGGACTTATCTATTTCCTCCTGCAGTAGCGTTGGGCCGTTGAGGTGCAGGCTTTTACGGAGCTGGAGGTTGCACTATCGGCACCCTGGCCATGCTCCTCCGGGCATGTTGGTTTCTGACGATTATCAGGTAAATAGCAATATCTGATGCTGGTGTTTTAGTGCCATGTTTGCCTCAAGAGCCCGGTAGTCTCCGTGCTTACGCAAGTCAAGACGCTGAACAAGCTTGTATGTCGATTGTCTTCCGAGACGTTGGAGTTTAAAAAATAAACATATTTTTCTCTTGACCATATATCAAAACTGCCCGTATAGTGAGGGTCAACTCGGTATGCTCCAGCCCACAATGAGGTGACATTATGGCCCTGAATTCTAGGACCCCCAACTCCCGCTATAGCGCACTGCGATACGGTGCCGCTCTCTCAATCCTGCCCCTGCTCCTTGCCGCCTGCGGTGGTGCGAACACCGCGGCAAGCAGCACCTCCTCGCCCTCCACGGCGAGCGCCTCAGCAACGGCAAGCACCACGCCCACCGTCAGCTGCTCCTCATACTCCGCCGAAGCTATCGCCTCAGCAGAAGCCACCAAGCCCGTCCCGCGCACCGATGAACAATACCCCGCGTACATCCAGTACCGGAACATCCTCGCAGACGGCGCCCACATGATCGAGCCCAGCGAAATCGACAGCAAGTGCCATGCCGCACTCAAAGCAGGGCGCAGCACCCTCCCCGAATACGTTCAAAACATCGATGCCTACAATGCCCACCCCAGCGTCGGAGTCACCGACCCCTTCGCCGGTAGTGAGTACCGAGACATCAAGGACCGCAACGAATTCATCCCCCACCGCGCAGACCTGGAAGAAGCCGCCTACCCCGAGATGATTATTCGTCTCTACGAAAAGTGGTACGAGGCAGCCCCCGCAGACATCAAGACGCGCAGCGACGGCAACCGTGCACGATTCCTCGCCACAAGCGCCTACCAGCAGTGGAAGGCCCAGCCCCAAACCCCCAGCAGCGCCCGCCCATAATCCCACTCACGCATAAACCCGCGCAAAAACAGTTGTGGGGGGGGGCGCCCAACCGGCCCCCCCCCCCCCAATTAAAATGGCCGCCACCGGGGGGTTTTTTTTTTGGGGGGGGGGGGGGGGGCGTGGCCCTCACCACCCCGGCCCCAG
>CAUTJW010000006.1:0-201844 GCA_963539245.1 Rothia mucilaginosa | reverse complement strand
AACGAAGGTTTTGCTCTCTTTGCGGGTACTGCGGTCAACGATACTTCCTCTGTGACAGCTACTGCTAGTGCCTGGGATAGTCTTTACAATGCAAACACTCTTGAGCCTGCAACTATTGTCAAGCTGACACGTACTCTAGCTATTATCCCTATCGTTCTCTTCCTCTCCTATTATTGGCACAGCCGTCAACAAGACAACAGCCAAGGAGTGAAGCTTCAAAAAATCTTCCCCGTTTTCATTCTCTACTTTATCCTAGCTTCTCTGATAACTACTCTTCTCACATCTTTCGGTGTCAGCACTAGCTTCTTTTCACCTCTCAAACAACTCTCCATATTCTTCATCATCATGGCTATGAGTGCTATTGGTCTCAAAACCAACCTCATTGCTATGATCAAATCCAGTGGAAAATCCATTCTTCTTGGTGCCCTTTGCTGGATTGCTATCATCCTGACTAGTCTTGGCGTGCAATTACTCATCGGTATTTACTAAGAAAAAGGGAGTCTAAAAGCTACCTCAGATCGTAGACAAATCAGATGGATTTTGGACTGTCGTTGGCTCGCTTTCTCAAGAGCAGCTGAAGGAAAAAGGGCTACTGAAATAACCCCATAACCTTTGAGAAGCCACATGTGTTTCGAAAAGCCACCATTGTTGTTGCTTTTCGAAACACATGTGGCTTCTCGGCGCATAGGTACCGGCGTATAGGTATCGGTGCATGGTGACTTCCGTAAAATGGTGTCTATGGCTAAGAAAACTAAAGGTAAGAAGAGCGGCGCAGCAACCGCCGCCGTGGCGCTGCTGACCGAGACGAACACCCCCTTCCAGATGCGCGAATACGAGCACGTTGAGGGCGTCACCTCCTTCGGTGAAGAGGCCGCGAAGAACCTCGGCGCCTCCGAGGAGCAGGTGTTCAAGACCTTGCTGATTGTACACGAGAAGGATTTCGCGGTCGCAATCGTGCCGGTGTCTGGCAAGCTGAACATTAAGGCTGCCGCCGCTGCCCTGGGTTGGAAGAGCGCCTCCATGTGCGACCCGAAGGTCGCTGAGCGCCGCACCGGCTACGTGGTGGGCGGTATTTCTCCGCTGGGTCAGAAGACCCCCTCCCCCACCCTGCTCGATGAGTCTGCGCAGCATTTTGACACGATCATGGTCTCTGGCGGTAAGCGCGGCCTGGATGTTGAGCTCGCCCCGGACGACCTGCTGAAGCTCACCAACGGCAAGTACGCTGACATCCGCGCTTAGTCCGCGCTCAGCGGGAATAATCCGCCCGGCCGCGGAGTTACACATACCGTAAGAGTCTGGGTATGAGAGCAAACTGAAGGAGTCATGATGGGCAATTCGCTACCCGGCGTGGGTGCTATCGCCAAGAATTGGCGTGAGGTTCTCAAGCCTGAAGAGTACGCTGTTCTGCGTGAGGGCGGCACCGAGCGCGCGTTCACGGGCGAGTATTGGAACACCCACACGGAGGGTGTGTATTCTTGCCGTGCCTGCGGTACGGAGCTGTTCCGTTCCGATCAGAAGTTCGATTCGCATTGTGGTTGGCCGTCGTTTTTCGCGCCGCTGGCTGAGGACCGTGTGCGTTACCTGGAGGATACGACGTTCGGTATGTGCCGCGTGGAGGTGCGGTGTGCCGCCTGCGATTCGCATCTGGGTCACGTGTTTGAGGGTGAGGGTTACCCGACTCCCACGGATTTGCGGTATTGCATTAATTCGGTGTGTCTGACGCTGGCCCCCGCTGGTGAAGCCGTGGCTGATAAAGCACAGCCTGGCGATACCCCGGTTGACGAGGCGGAATCCACCGAATAGACCCCGGCGATGACCCCAGCAGGCACGCCGGTGAACCGCTTATTGTGAGTCTCTCTAAATTCGAGGCTTTAAGCTCGGGCGGGTAGAATGGCGTAGTGCCTTCGCGGGCACGCCACCCCGCCCGGGCTCGTGTTTGCTCGGGCGTACGCCTACCCGGGCATTTGGCGTATCGTATGGGCGCGTCGAACCAGACAGAGGAAAAGGATTGAGTGCATGAGTACCGCAGCTGAACAGAATGCCGCAGGCACCCCTCAGCTGACCCTTCACGGTATCGAAGTTCCGGACGTTGTTCCTCTGGAGGCCCCTTCCTCACCGATTCCGACTCTCATCACCACTGAGAGCGGTCTGCGTCGTGCCGCTGAGCAGTTGGCGGCGGCGTCGGGCCCGGTGGCTGTTGATACGGAGCGCGCCCAGGGCATCCGCTACGGTTCGCGTGCCTTTTTGGTGCAGCTTAAGCGTGAAGATCAGCTGTACCTGATTGACCCTGAGGCGTTTAAGGATTTGCGCATTATTAACGATGCTTTGGCGGATGCTGAGTGGGTTATTCACGCCGCGATTCAGGACTTCCCGAGCCTGGACATGCTCGGTATGCGCCCGAACCGCCTGTTTGATACGGAGCTTGGTGCGCGTCTTGCCGGTCTGGAGCGTGTGAACCTGGGTGCGACCGTTGAGGAGCTGCTCGGCTATAAGCTGGCGAAGAAGCACTCGAAGGAAGACTGGTCGCGCCGTCCCCTGCCGGAGTCCTGGCTGAACTATGCACTGCTGGACGTTGACGTGCTCATTGATTTGCGTGACGCGTTGGAGGATTTGCTCCGCCAGCAGGGTAAGCTGCAGTACGCCCTGGAGGAGTTCGAGTACCTGTGTAAGACCCCGGTGAAGGATCCGACGGATCAGCCGGAGCGTTGGCGTAAGACGAAGGGCCGCACGATGCTGCGTTCGGTCAAGCAGCTGACGGCGCTGCGTAACCTGTGGCAGGAGCGTGACTCGCTGGCGCGTAAGAAGGACGTTGATGCGAAGCGTCTGCTGCCCGATTCTGCGATTGTGGAGGCGGCACGCACCATGCCCCGTAACGTGCCCGCCATCATGTCGATTCCCGGTTTTCAGACGCGCGGTCTGCGTCGTGAGGGTCCGCGCTGGGTGCGTGCTATTGCTGCGGCGGCACGCGGTGAGAACGCTGTACCGTTCACTTTGCCGTCGACCGCCCCGCCGCCGTTGAAGGCATGGGAGTCTAAGCGCCCCGAAAACTTGGCGCTGTTCACCGAAGTTCGTCAGGCAATTGATGAGCTCTCGGAGGAGCTGACCATTCCGGCACAGAACCTGATCACGACCGATTATGTTCGCCGCCTCTGCTGGGAGCCGCCGGCTCGTTTTGACGAGCAGACCCTGCGGGATGCGCTCGCCGAGTACGGTGCGCGTTCGTGGCAGACGGGTCTGGTTGCCCCCGTGATTGCGCCGATTTTTGCCCGTCACCTGGGGTAGATTTCTCTAACGCTAAATAGACGTGTGCCGGTTGGGTGTGTTGCTGATGCGACCGCCCGACCGGCATTTTTTGTCTTGGAATGTGCCTCGGGAGCAAATGCGAACCAAGCTTAGCCTGCTCTCATTCGATTTTTATCCCAAACCGGCATAGGGTGGAGAGAGTACACGAAAGGAACCACCATGCCCGCACCCAACGGATGCTGCCGCTCTCAGAAGGCATGCGCCTCCCCTGCTACTGAATCTGCAACCGTCGACACCGCAGTCGATACCACAGAAACTGATTCTTCTGCTCGCGTCTTCTCCCGCCGCGCAACCCTCATCACCGGTGCCGTCGCATCCGGTGCGCTGCTCGCCTCCTGCGCTGAAGGTGACTCCAACGTTACCGCACCCGAAGGCACCGTTGAGGTGGGTTCCGCCTCCGCAGTGGGCGTGGGTAAAGCGGCACGTCTGACCCACGGTTCCACGACCGTTATCGTCTCCCAGCCCTCTTCGGGCGAATACAAGGCGTTCAGCACCGTCTGCACCCACCAGGGCTGCCAGGTGCAGGTGCAGGACTCCAACCGCATCGTGTGCCCCTGCCACGGCTCCGAATACGCCGTAGCTGACGGCTCGGTCATTCACGGCCCCGCGGAGGAGGCACTGACCAGCTACCCGGTACAGGTGAAGGGCGGCAAGATTTTCGTCAGCGGCACCACCGATAAATCCTAAAACCGGCAGTTCAGAGGACGTACGGCAAAGCCCCGCCCATCACAATGGGCGGGGCTTCTTGCTGTCTATACTGTGCCCGTCATTGACGGGTACTTGTCGCTGAGCGCCTGCCATTGCGGCGCGCTACTGAGAGAAGCTCAGGCGGCACATTTCAGGTATGACCGCTTAGCGGGTGTGGCGCGGCTTCTGGCCCTCTTCACGAGCGAACGGCACCTTATCGCCAGCCAGCTGCGCACGCAGATCCGCGATAATGGTCTCCGCGGTCAGGCCGACCTCCTCAAGAATCTGCTCGCGGGAAGCGTGCGGAATGAACTCGGCAGGAAGACCCAGCTCGCTCAGAGCGGTATCCACGCCAGCCGCACGCATTTCCTGGCGGATGCGCGAACCCACGCCGCCGGAACGCACGCCGTCCTCAATGGTCACCACAATGCGGTGATCACGGGCCAACTCAATAACCGAAGACGGCACCGGCATCACCCAGCGCGGGTCAACCACGGTGGACTGGATACCCTCGGCGGCAAGCACCTTCGAAGCTTCCAGAGCCACGCGAGCCATAGCGCCCACGGCAACGAACAATACGTCACGCTGACCGGTCTCCGGGTGGGGTTCACCGGTGCGTGCCAGCACGTCCACGCCGTCGCTGCGACGCTCCAGGGCGGGAATGTCCTCGCCCACGGAGCCCTTCGGGTAGCGAATCACGGTCGGTGCGTCATTGATAGCTACAGCCTCGCGCAGCTCTTCGCGCAGGGTCGCGCCATCACGCGGAGCCGCCAGGTGCAGACCCGGGATGAACTGCAGCATCGCCAAATCCCACATGCCGTGGTGGCTTGCGCCGTCCGGGCCGGTAATGCCGGAGCGGTCCAGCACCACGGTCACGCCCGCCTTGTGCAGGGCAACATCCATGAGCAGCTGGTCAAAGCCGCGGTTCAGGAAGGTAGCGTAGAGGGCAACCACCGGGTGCATGCCGCCGTATGCCAGGCCGGCGCTCATCGCCACAGCGTGCTGCTCAGCGATACCTACGTCAATAACGCGCTCGGGGTGGCGCTTCTGGAATTCGCGCAGACCCACGGGAATGAGCATCGCGCCGGTAATGCCGACGACGTTCTCCTGCTCATCCGCAATATCCGCGATTTCGCGACCAAAGACACCGGTCCACGACTCGGAGGTGCTGGTCGAAACGTCCTCACCGGTCAGCGGGTCAATCTGGCCCACCGCGTGGAACTGGTCGTCCTCATTCGCGCGGGCGGGCGCGTAGCCGTGGCCCTTCTCGGTAATGGCGTGCACAATCACCGGGCCGGCGTAGTTCTTCGCCGCGGTCAGTGCGTTCTCCACAGCCTGCTGGTCGTGGCCGTCAATGGGGCCCACGTATTTCATGCCCAGGTCTTCAAAAATGCCCTTGGGTACGACGACGTCCTTAATGCCCGCCTTCATGCCGTGCAGGCCGCGGTACACCATCTGACCGACGGGGCCGCCACGCTGCAGACCGATGCGCACCGCATCCAGGGCGTGGTCGTAGCGGTGATCGAGGCGCACACGATCCACCTGTTGCTGCACACCGTGCTTGAGCTCAGAGAGCTGGTTCGCAAAACCGCCAATGGTCGGCGCGTAGGAGCGGCCGTTATCGTTGACCACAATCACGACCTTGCGGGTGCGGTCGGCAGCAATATTGTTCACTGCCTCCCACGCCATGCCGCCGGTCAGCGCGCCGTCGCCAATGAGAACCACGGTGTAGCGGTCATCTTCACCGTTGAGCTTGTGCGCGCGAGAAATACCGTCAGCCCACGAAATCGAGCTGGAGGCGTGCGAAGAAGCAATAATGTCGTGCTCAGACTCGCCACGATCCGGGTAACCCGACAGGCCGCCCTTCTGACGCAGAGTCTTAAACGCGTGACGACCAGTCACCAGCTTATGCACATAGGACTGGTGGCCGGTATCGAAAAGAATATTGTCCTTGGGAGATTCGAAGACACGGTGAATACCGAGGGTCAGCTCCACAACGCCCAGGTTCGGGCCCAGGTGACCGCCGGTCGCCGATACGTTCGTCACGATGAACTGGCGAATCTCCTTAGAGAGCTCCTCCAGCTGCTCGTAGCTGAGGTTCTGCAGGTCCGCCGGAGACTGAATACCCGGGAGCAACTTGGCAGTGGCACCATCGCCAATGCTGTAGTCGGCGGTGGGTGCGCCACCGGCGGCGCTATTCGGGGTCTCCTCCTGCGGCAATGCGTTTTCAGCGGACATACACCCACACTCCTCAAGGTCGGGGCACGGCTCATTCCGTGCGTTGGTTCTTCAATGATTCTACCGTTTACAGTGCCAAAAAGCAGATTTATGCGCCCGCAGAGCAAGACGCACCGGGTTGAGCGAAAACCGCCTGAAATAACCCCCTAGTGGGCAGGCTGGTGAACAACCCAACCCGCCCAACACAGCGATTATTTGCTTCTTTGTTACGGCAGCTAGCTACGCGCTACGTGGTGCGGCGGCGGCGCGGACGAGGCTTCGCCGGGGCACGCTCAAAAAGCGCCACCGACTCCACATGATGCGTATTCGGGTACATATCAAACGCCCGAAGCTGCACCATATCCCAACCCAGCTCACGCAAAATACCGGTGTCACGCCCCAGGGATGCCGGGTCGCACGCCACATACAGAATACGCTTGGGGTCCAGCGCATCCAGGCGTTCCAGGGTGGTTCGGTTCGCACCCTCACGGGACGGGTCGAGGACCACCGCATCGATGGCGGGAATTTCACCAAACTCAAGGGCGGTCTTCAAATCCACCAGGTGGCGTGCCACGTCGCCGCGAATCACCTCAATGCGGGTGTTCGCCGAGTTATCGGTGCGGGAACAACCATCCGGCGCGAAGTTCGAGCGCGCATCCTTATGGGTCACCGGGGAACCCTCAATGCTAACGACGGTACCCGTCGCGCCCACAGCGTCCGCGAGCGCGGCGGTGAACAGGCCCGCGCCGGCGTACAGGTCGAGGGTGCATTCGCCTTCCTGCGGGCGGAGCATGGTGAGCATGGTTCCGACCATGGTGGAGGGGGCGGCGCGGTGAATCTGCCAGAATCCGCCGGCGGACACCTGGTAGCTGAATCGGCGGGAGCCGAAGGTGACTTCTTCGGTGACGGAGCGCAGGCCTGCGCCGAGCAGCTGGTCGCCTTCGGGTACGCGGCGGTAGGGGCTGTGCGCGGAGCCGGGGCGGCGGCGCTTGGGCTTGCCGTTGGAGGTGGACTGCGGGGTGAAGAAGAGGGAGATCTTGCGCTTGGCGAGCAGTCCCCAGGCGTCGGATGCCTGCTGTTCGATGTCCTTGGCGACTTCTTCGATGGAGAAGCGCGGGTCAACGATGAACTGCAGCAGGACCCTGCCGCGGGAGGAGACGGTTGCCTCGACTTCGCGTACGCCGCGCAGGTTCAGCTTCTCAAGCTCCAGGTTGCGCAGTTCGGTGGCGGCGAGGGGAAAGTCGATGACCGGTACGGGCTGGGAGGCGCGGTAGGGGTGCATACCGATGCGCCAGGTGACGGCGGGGCTCTCCTTGCCGCTGTTCTTCTGGCTGCCTGGCTTATCGTCGGGCTGGGTGCGGACCTTGGTCACGTTGTAGCGCACGCGGGTACGCCAGGACAGACCCTCGTTGTTATCGCGCAGAGGTAGCTCTTCAACGATGAGGTTGGTCAGCAGGGGCGATTCGAGGGGCAGGCCGCCCAGTCGGTTGATTTGGGTGCGGACGATATCGGTCTTGTAGCGTCGCTGCTCAGCCAGGCTGATGTGGCCGTATTCCATGCCGCCGAGCAGTTCGGGTACGCCGGTTGCTGCGGCGCGTTCCTCTTCGGTGGCGAGCGCATCCGCCTGGATCCAGGGGTGGGGGCGGCGCGCCAGGGAGGGTACGGGTACGGAGATGACGTCTGCGAAGTAGAAGCGGCGCTTGGGGCCGATTGCGGTGATGCGCACTTCTGCCTGTTCGCCGACGATGCCGTGACGCACGAAGATGACGCCCTGTTCGGTGCGCGCTACGAAGGCGCCACCGTGCGCGGGTGCCTCACAGGTGACGGTGAGGGTCTGCCCGACGCTGTATCCGTCTACGTTGTTGGAGGCGGCAGGCGTGGTAGCAGTGTGAGTCACAGCATTGTCTCCTAAAGAATCACTTAATGTGAACTATTTTACACCGGATTGTACCTTTACTCCGGTTCCGACGCCCCGCAAGGGGCGCCTCATCAGTTACAAAAGGCAAAGTCCAGGCGCTATGCGGGGTGCTCAAGCAAAGTTGCAGAGCAATTGACCGGGCTGGGCACCGAGCAATTATTTCTGGGCGCTAGGCAATTTTTTCTGGGTACCGGGCAATTATTTCTAGGTACCAGGCGATTATTACGGCTGGCGTTTCTTCTCGCGCGCCACAGCGTCCGCCTCGTGCAGGCGGCCGCGGTACACCGCGTGGCGGTTGCTCTGAATCAGTTCACGGCCGCCACCGGCTGAACGAGTAATCTTCGGGGCGACAGCTGCCATTGGGTCCTCTGCTTCTACCGTTGATTCTTCGCTGTGTAAACGCTGATCAAAAATCTCATCATACACCTCATCCTCGTGCATCGCCCAAGGCACGGTTGCCGTCATGACGCCCGGCTCGTGCAGAAGCGCCCGCTTGAGGCGGCGCACCGTGCGGCGGTGCAGAAGACGCTGCCACCAATGCTGCACCACGAACTCCGGCAGGTACACCACCAAAATATCGCGCGGCGACTTCTTGCGGCGGCGACGAATATACGAGACGACGGCATTCACGGTATCACGGTACGGCGAATCAATGACCGACAGCGGCACCGGAATACCGAGGGCGTACCAGCGCTTCTTCACGATCTCCAGGGCGGCGCGGTCATTGTTGACCGTCAGTGCCTCAATCGTGGAGGGGCGACCGGCACGCGCATAGGAGAGGGCACGAACCGCCGGGCGGCGCACACGCTCCACGTACACGATGGCGTGCACACGCGAAGGCAGGGTCGCCACATCCGCAACGGATTCGGCGTTCAGGGGGATGTCCAGGGCGGCATCCACCGCATCGTAGTGGCGGCGAGTCACAACCATACCTCCAACCATCAGGGCAATCATTCCAAGGGAGAGCCACGCACCGGCGGCAAACTTCGTCACCACGACGATGACCAGCACCGCGGTGGTCACGACCACACCCACCACAGAGACAGCGATATCACGAATCAGGGCGCGGCGCGGCATCTGCGCGAGGGTAATACGCAGCAGACGCATGCGGTAGCGCACCACCGCCAGCTGCACCAGCACCATGGACAAGCACATGCCCACAATGTACAGCTGAATCAGCGAGTACACGTCCGAACCGAAAATGCAGGTGAGAAAAATTGAGAATGCCGACAGCGCCAGCACACCGTTCGCGTACAGGCCGCGTGACTCCACGCTGCGGAAGAACACCGGCAGGTACTGGTAATCAGCCAGCGACGAGGCAATCACCGGGAAGCCCGTAAACGCAGTCAGCGAGGCGATAATCAGCACGCCCACCGTCGCAAACACCAGCAGCTGCGCGAAGAACGGAACACCCTGATAAATCGCCAAAGCCACCTGGTACAGCGCCGGCTTCTGGTGGAAATACTCCCCCGGCGTGTGCCCGTCAATGAACAAGAAACGGGTCGTATCGTGCACCATATGCACGCGGGTTGCCGCCGCAAAACCGAGCAGGCTCACCAGCAGGACCGAAGTAATCAGGCCCATCATCATCATGGTGACCGCCGCATTATATTTCTTCGGACGGCGGAAATACTTCACCGAATTAGAGATCGTAGAAACACCCGAGAACGCCACCAACCCGGCGGAGAAAGAACGCGCCAGAAGCAGCACCAGCGCCAAGCCTTCCATGGCATGATCCTGGTATTCGGGGACAATCACGTAGGTTGCCGATTCAGCCAGCGGCAGAGTACCCGTAGCGGCACGAATCCAACCCACAATGAGGGTGACCCCCAACAGCGCCAAGAAAACGTACAGCGGCCAGTACGCAATCTTTCCCAGCAGCTGCACACCGCGCAACGCAAACAGCGTCAGGGCAACAATGAGCAGCACCGCAATGAGGGTGCGCCAATCCTGAATCTGCGGGTACAGCGCCACCAAAAACGAGGACGCCGAAGACATCGAAACCGCCACCGTCAGTATGTAGTCCATCAGCGAGGATGCACCCATCACGATCGAGGGCAGCGCACCCAGCTTGCGGTGCACCAGCTGAATATCGCCCTCGGAGGCAATCTGATTAATGTTGTAGCGGTAGGTGCCAATCACCAGCAGACCCACCATCGCCACACCCAAACCAATCCAGGGCGAAAAAGCGAGCGCAGAGGCACCCGCGGCGGCAAGGGTCAGAATCATTTGGTCGGCGGCGTAGGCGACCGAGGAGATACCGTCCGCGCCGAAAAGAGGCAGGGCGTAGCGCTTCGGCAGCGCGACTGCCGAAAGATTTCGCGTGCTGACCGGCTGACCGGTCAGGGCGATGCGCATCTTATCCCAACGATTCCTCACGCTGTTAAGGCTATCGGTCGCGGCTTCAAAGCTCAATTTTATTCAGCCGAATAGTGGGCATTGCGAGCGGAATATCACGGAGCCTCGGCGCGGAACCTCACCCGCCCATTACACTGGTAGAGGTAGGCGGTAACGCCTTATCGACACAAAACATCAACACATTCGGAGGGTTGTATGCCTCACTTCGTCATTATGGGTGCCGGACGCGTGGGCGTCATGTTGGCGCGCACTCTGGAAGCTTCGGGGCATACGGTCGCCGTCATTGACCAGGACGAACGCGCTTTCCAGCCGTTGCTTAAGGGCTTTGAGGGTCGTCTGGTGACCGGTGTTGGCTTCGATGCGGACACCCTCAAGCGTGCCGGTATTACCGAGGCGTACGCTTTTGCCGCCGTCTCTTCGGGCGATAACTCGAATATTATTGCCGCCCGTGTGGCACGCGAAATGTTCAAGGTGAAGAACGTTGTGGCGCGTGTGTACGACCCGAACCGCGCCGAGTTCTTCCAGCGCATGGGCATTCCCACGGTCGCGTCGGTGCGATGGTCCACCGACCAGGTGCTACGCCGCCTGCTGCCCGAGCAGGCGCTCAAGGGTGATTTCCGTGAACCCTCGGGCCGCCTCATGCTCACCGAAATTCCGCTCGACGACGGGTGGGCAGGCCACGCCCTGACCAGTATCGAAAGCGCCGCCGGGGTGCGCATCGCCTACATCACCCGCTTTGGCGAGGGCATGCTCCCCCGCCCGGACAGCGCCTACCAGCAGGGCGATAGCGTGCACGTGATGATGCGCACCGACGACGTTGCGGACGTAACCCGCATCCTCTCCCGCCCGCCGCGCGTTGAAGACGAAGAAGCGGAGGCTGAGGGGGACTACGCCCCCGCTTCGGGCCACCGCAAGCATCCGCACCGCAAGCATCCCCACGCCCCGAAGAAACCCGCCGAGCAGAAGCACAACGACGGCCCCGTCATCGAGCATGAATTCCACCTCGGTGACACTCCCCCGGAGCTGCCCGATCCCCTCGAACTCATCGGCCGCCATCGTAACCACTCGAAAGGTGAGAAGTAAGTGAAGGTCCTCATTGTTGGTGCCGGTTCCGTGGGCGCCTCCATCGCTAAAGAGCTCATGATGAACGGCCACGACGTGACCATCATCGACTCCAAGCCCGAAGTCAAGAAACGCGCCGATCTGCCCGGCGTGCGCTGGCATATTGGTGACGCCTGCGAGCTGTCCGTGCTACGCCAGGTGCACCCGAACAAGGCGGACGTGGTCGTTGCCGCAACCGGTGACGACAAGGCAAACCTGATGGTGTCCCTGCTGGCTCGTAGTGAGTTTGGTGTGCCCCGCACCGTGGCGCGTGTGAATAACCCGCGTAATGAGTGGCTTTTTGATGACTCCTGGGGTGTGGATGTTGCCGTGTCCACCCCGCGCCTGATGACCGCCCTCGTCGAGGAAGCCGTGGAAGTCGGCGACGTGGTGCGCCTGCTGACCCTGCAGGCTGGCGGCGCGACCCTTGCCGAGTACACTGTGCCGGACGGCCACCCCGTCATCGGTTACCGCGTGGACCACGTGCAGTGGCCCGTCGATACGGTGCTCACCGCCATCCTGCGTGATGGCGCGCCGATCCCGCCCAGCGCGGATGTGGCGATTGAGGGCGGCGACGAGCTGTTCTTCATCACGACCATCGCCGGTGAGGACCAGATTCGCGCGCTGTTTGCATAGCGTTTATACGTAAGTTTTTGAGGAGGCGAAAGCCCTGGTCACCCATACGGGCACCAGGGCTTTCGCCTACTTTTATGAAGCTATTTCGTGAAGTTGCGGGGCGTGCCTTAGCGGTTCCCAGAACCTTCATGACCTTCAGGGCCTTCAGACTCTACGGTTACCTCAGCTTCTTCAGCATTCAGCGCCTCGGCGTCCGCGCTGACCAGCCCCTCCTCGGGAGCCGACACACGCCACGCCAGCCACACGCCCAAAGCGTACAGCGGCAGACCCATAATCAGGCGGGTCGCGCCCAGCGCCTCCACATTATTCGCGAAGTACAGGGGTACCTGCACGGCAAGGCGCAGCATCATCAGCACGGTAATAATCCAGGTCGCCAGCATGTACTGGCGCAGACGCACCGGGTTCTGGCGCCAGGTCAGCGCCTCACCACGAATGACCGCGAAAATCAGACCCATCAGCGGCCAACGCACCAGCATCGACAGCAGATACGCCAGAATGTACACGCCGTTCGTCCAGAAACCCACCACAAAGTAGTCGCTCGCATTACCGGTACGGTACGCGGCAAATGCACAGATCGCCACGCCCACCAGACCGGTCAGCGCACTCACCAGCTTAGAGCCCTGCACCAGGCGAATCAGTGTGAACACGCCCGCCGCAGCCAACGCCGCAATCAGGGACAGGTTCAGTTCCTTCGTCACGGTGAACAACACCAGGAACGCCACAGCAGGCAGGGAGGATTCCACCAGGCCGCGCCAGCCGCCGATAGCGTGCAGAATATCCACGTCGCCGTTAGCGGTGCGGCGCATATTCGCACCCATGGAGGCGCTCAGGCTCTGCGCCAGCTGATTCTCCTCCCGCGCCGGGGCATCTGCGGGGCTAGGTGCGGGGTTAGCGTTCGGATCGGGCTGGGTCGAAGACTGCTCAGCGCTCATATTTTCCCTTCTCCACAAAGAATTGCGGCACAATCTCATAGCGCGGGTTATAAATCACCGGCTGATGCGCCCTCACAGACACCACCCCGGAACAGCGCAGTAGCGCACCGGCATGCACGCCGGGCACCATCTGCTGGCCCTGCCACTTGAGCATGACCCTATCCCCCGGATTGAACGGCGCATATGGCGGGAAAGACACCTCGTGCGGCTCCTGCACCGCCACGGTCGCCAAAGATGCCGTGTTCAGGTGGTGCTGCTTCTCGGGGTCCTCGGACTCCTCCTCGAAATCCTCACCGGGCGGCTCCACAATCGGCATACCAATCAGCGCCAGCGGGCTCGACCACTGCAGCGGCTTTGACTTAGCCACCACCAGCTCGGCACGGTACATCGGCTTATCCTGGGCGGTCGGCAACCACACCTGCTCCACGCGTCCGGCAAGGCGTACGCGAAAGCGCTCGGGGTACCCGGGAGCAAGAATCTGCTCCTCAGGAACCGCGAGCGCACTCGGGTAGTTCGAGAACTCAGGCATTAGCCAATCTCGGTAATCTCAGGGCCGCGGCGAGGCATCGGGCGCAGCTTGCTGTGCTCGTTCTCGGTTTCTTCCTCGACGGCGGGTTCTTCCTCAGCCGCAGCGACCAGGTCGGCGGGCAGAGTCATGGGCAGCAGTTCACGCGGCGGGCGCGGGTCGTCGCCACGGTCCACCACGACGGTGCGGAATACTTCCTCCACGGAGGCGGCAGCCTTGTCGTCACCGAGCACAGCCGCGCCGGAGATGACGCCGCGCAGGAACCAGCGGGGGCCGTCCACACCCACGAAGCGGGCGATGCGCTCGCCGGGCTGACCGTCCGGGGTGACGGCGGGCAGGCGGGTCAGCATCTCGGCGCCGAATACGCCGGCGTAGATTTCGACAACGCCGCCCTGGGATTTGACGGATTCGGTCAGGTCGTGACGGATATCGTCCCAGATACCGGTGGTGCGCGGTGCGGCGAATGCCTGCACCTGCAGGGTTGCGCCGTCGCGGGTGATGGTTGCAGCGATCACTGCGCCGGTTGCGTCGTCAGTTTCGAGGCGCAGGTTCATGCCGTCGAGCAGCTTGATGCGCAGCGCACCCAGGTTGACGTAGTCTTCGAGGTCTTCGGCGGTGACTTCTTCAATGTCGTGCGGCCCGTTGACGCGGTCGTACTTGATGACCTCGGGAGAGTTCTCCTCTTCCTTCAGCTCCTCAACCTCGACGTTGGTTTCCTCAATCTCTTCGGCGACAGCCTTGTCGATGGCGGCCTTTTCAGCCTCCTCGGCGCGCTTCTTCTTACCAAATCCGAACATGGTATTCCTACTTTCACCGCACGCAGGGTGCGGGGGTTTCTTCTCTTCTCTCGTGCGGTAATCGCGGTGAGAGCAGACTAGTGGATTCCGCTGGAGCCGAAGCCGCTGGAGCCGCGTTCGGTCTGTTCCAGTTCATCCACCACGGTAAAGGTTGCGTGCTCGTACTTCTGAATGACCAGCTGGGCGATGCGGTCGCCGCGCTGCACGTGGAAGGACTTGGTCTTGTCAGTGTTGAGCAGGGTGACCATCAGTTCGCCGCGGTAGCCGGAATCAACGGTGCCGGGTGCGTTCACGATGGTGATGCCGTTCTTGGTCGCCAGGCCGGAGCGCGGGTGCACCAGACCAACATAGCCTTCGGGCAGGGCGATTGCCACGCCGGTGGGGACGAGGGCGCGTTCGCCCGGTTCCAGCTCGAAGTCGATGCGGGAGCGCAGGTCAGCGCCGGCGTCGCCGGGCTTTGCGTAGGCGGGTGCGGGCAGCTCGGGGTCGAGCAGCTTAATGTGGACGTTTACGGGGGTCATCATGGTCAATACTCTAACCTTTCGCGGGTGTCTGTGCCATCACCTCGCGCTGTGTTGAGGCTCTACTGCGGGGTGTTTTCGTTACGTGTTCGCGTTGAGCACGTGCCACAGCGTGCCGTGTTGGGGGGGCGAACGCGGCGCTGTTCTTGCGTGCGCGGCTTTCACATACTCAACGGGGCGGGTGCACTCGGCACTCGCCCCGTCATGAGGTGTATGTCGGGTGGGTATTAGCCCTTCCGTAAAGTTTTAGCCCTCGCACTCGATGCAGTAGGACAGGCCGCCCTCTTCGCGTGCAATCTGCGAGCGGTGGCGCACCAGGAAGCAGGATGCGCAGGTGAACTCGTCGTCCTGAGCGGGCAGCACAACAACGTTCAGCTCCTCGTTGGAGAGGTCAGCACCGGGCAGCTCGAAGCTTTCTGCTGCGCTGTTCTCGTCTTCGTCCACCGCACCGGACTGCATCTCGGAACGGCGGGCGTTCAGCTCCTCGTAGGACTCTTCGTTCTGCTCTTCGTCCTGCTTGCGAGGTGCATCGTAATCAGTTGCCAAACTTTCACGCTCCGTTGGTTCTGTGGCTGTGTGTTGGACTAGGCCACGCTGGTTTATTGAGTGCTCTAGGTGCCGCTGGTGTGTAATTAACCCCGACGGCATGCCAGGTATTGTTCACCATTGGCACCCTATTTGTCTAATCCTGGGTAGGCTTTGGACTGTTTAGGCGTCACATTTTATCTTTTTCGGTGCGGAAAGTACATGTTTTTTTGGTGAAAATCCCGCCTCCGCTACTGATTTACCGCGCTTTCACGGTACCCTGGTAGGTAGTTTGCGTTCCGTGCAACACATTCACGAACGCGTCCGGTTCACCTATGGAGGTTCTCATGCTTGAACTGCGTCTGATTGGCGTTCACGATGACGGCGAAAATCTGGTGCTTGAGTCTGCTGACGGCACCCGCTTCTTGCTGCCGATTGACGCGAACCTGCGCACGAGCATCACCAAGGCTCGCCGTATTCAGCCCGCCCGCGGTCTGGGTGCTAAGGGCACCTTCGGTCCGCGTGATATTCAGACCCGTTTCCGTCAGGGTGCCTCCGTTGAGGAAATCGCTGAAGAGTCCGGTTGGGAGCCGGAGCGCGTGCGCCGCTACGAGTGGCCGATTGTTGCTGAGCGTGCCCACATTATTCGTGCCGCTCAGAGCGTGAAGATTGGTCGCCGCAGCTCCGCTTCGGGTACCGCACAG
Organism: Rothia mucilaginosa; assembly: GCA_963539245.1. Lineage (GTDB taxonomy): Bacteria > Actinomycetota > Actinomycetes > Actinomycetales > Micrococcaceae > Rothia > Rothia mucilaginosa_H. Next base: position 185,619 of record CAUTJW010000006.1, on the reverse strand, counting down.
ATTCCCGTGACCCTGAGCGCCCGCATTGAGGAAGTCTCTGAGCGTTACGGTTTTGAGGACGCAACCCAGGACTGGACCACCCGCCAGCAGGAGAACGGCCAGTGGCGCGTTGAGGTTGATATTGCGCTGAAGGATTCGGTGCGTCAGAACTTGCCCGCGCAGGTCGTCTTCCCGGCACGTTGGGTGTACAACCCGGCGAACCAGGGCCTGTACGCGTCGAATGAGGCGGCGTACTTCCTGATGGGCAATAGTGAGGACGCTGTTGCCGCCGCCGCGAAGAAGGCTCCCGTGGAGGTTCCTCCCGCCCGCCTGCCGAAGGCACCCGAGCCCGCACCGGCACCCCTTACTTCCTCTGAGAGCGCTGATGAGCGTAAGCTCAAGGAGCTTCTGGAGCGCGCCCGCTCGGTGCGCCCGGCACAGGTTGAGGAGCCCGAGGTGTTCGTGCACCGCGAGCCCGCTCAGCCCGCTGAACCTGTAGCACCGGCTACGCCCGCTGCACCTGTTGCGTCTGCCCCGGTAGCGCCGGCGGCTCCTGCTGCACCCGAGCCCACCGCAGAAACCACCGATCCGCTGGCGGTGGATTCGGAAGCACCCGTTGACTCCGTTCCGGTCGAGTCCTTCACCCTGGCAGCACCCATCGAGGACGCACCCGCAGCTGAGGCTGCTGAGGCGCCCGTTGCCGAGGCGCCGGCTACTGAAGCACAGCCTGAGCCCGCACCCGCAGCTGAGCCCGCCTCCGAGGAGAAGCCCAAGCCTTCCTCCTCGAAGAAGCAGCGCGTGAGCGTTCCGGCATGGGATGACATCATCTTCGGTAGCCGCAAGTAAGCGACCGCCCGCGCCGCCTGATAAAGGGCATCTAGGCGAGAATATCTAGGTATACGAAAACCGCTGGTTATTCACCCGAATAACCAGCGGTTTTCTGTATCTTCTCAGCCTGATCTTCTCAGCCTATGCCCTCTGATGCTTTAGAAGACTAGTACTTTAGAAAGTCTTGAGCATGCGCAACGGCACCAGACGCTCAGCGTCCGTCAGCGAACCGTGCTGACCAACCATGTGCAGGGCACGCTCCTGATAGTGGCGCATATCGTACAGCGCCCAATCATCGCGAGCACACACCATCAGGTCGCCAATGCGCCCGCGCGCCGCATCCGTGATGACCGGGCCAAAGTAGCCGGCACGCATCAGTTCGCGAGAATCAATCACCCAGGCGCGCTCGCCCCAGTACTGCGCCCAACGCTGAGCGGTGGCGGTGCGTGCCGCCTCCGAGGTGTCTTCCAGGTACAGGTGCACGGCGCGCGGTTCACCGGCGGTCATCGCGATATTGCGGGTCAGCTCCTCAACGCCGGAGTAGTCGATGCGCTGGTCTTCCGGCACGTTCACCATGCCGTGATCTGCGGTCACGAAGAGTGCCGCCCACGCCGGGGCGCGCTCCGCCAGACGCTTCAGCGCCGAGTTCAGTTCCTCCAGCTGCTGTAGCCATTCGTCACTGCCCACGCCGTAGCGGTGGCCCGCCGCGTCAATCTCGCCCCAGTACAGGTACACGGTGGTCGGGGTGCGGCTGGAGAGCGCCTCCAGGGCGTAAGTGACGCGGGCGTTATAGCCGACGGCATCCACGAAGTCGCCACCGCGCAACGCCGCCTCCGTCAGGCCGGTACCGCGATACTTACCCAGCGAAATGGTGAGCACGCGGCGGTTTTCGTGGTGGCGTTCCAGCACGGTCGGCAGCGGCTGCCAGGCGTGCGGGTCCACCGACTGGTCCCAACCGGACAGGTGGTTCATGACCGAGCCCGCTCCCCCATTACCTGCCGGGTTGCGCACCTCGTAACCGGCGATGCCGTGCGCGCCCGGTGCCGTACCGGTACCCAACGAGGTCAGGGAGGCGGCGGTCGTGGTGGGGAACGCGGCGTCCAGCGGGCCCAGGTTCAGGGTCTTGCGCAGGGCGGGCGCGTAGCCGCCGTAGCTGTTGATGAGCTGCTCGCCCAGGCCGTCCACCATGACCACGCAGGCGTGACGGAAAGACGCCGGATCAACATCCTGCTCCGCGAGGCGACCGGCAAGGTTCAGCGGGTCGGCAACGGAGTTGAACGCCGGGTCGTCGTCCAGGGCGTGCGCGGGGCGCGCCAGGCTTCGCTGAGCCACCAGAGAGGAGGCGGACTCCAACACATCGGCGATGCTATTGCTGCCATAGGCGGGCGCGGGGGGCAACGGCGCGCCCAGAACATCGTGCAGAGCGGGCTGTTCGGTGCGGGACGGGGCCGTCATAGGTTCCTCTCGGGTCTCTCTCGGGGTGTTTACGGCGGTGTCTATCGGCGGTGCTTATCGGTGCTGTTTATCGGCGGGTTGCGTACATGCGGGCACGGTGCAGAGCACGCGCAAAGTGCTGCGCACGCTGAACCGACTCCGGGCCGTCAGCGGTCGCAGAAACACGCACCGCAATGTCCTCGCGGCGCGCATCGCCGGTGAAGCCGTGGTCGGCATTGCACTGCGGATCCTGGCAACCGGCAGGAGCCAACTCCATGTGCAGCGAACCGGTCCAGGCAATCTGGAAGGAAATCTCAGTCGGGGCGGTGCTACCGGCGTTGTACGCCTGCGGCTGGCTGAAACCGTAGCTGATGGTGACCGCGTTCAGGGCGCTCAGGTGCACCGCCTCCACGCTCACATGCGCCACGGTGCCCTGCGCGTCACCCTCAAGGTGCTGGTCGTCCAGGTGCGCAAAGATGACGTGCTCACCGCAGAGCACCATCACGGTGATGTGACGGTGAAAATCATCGCGTGAGAAGTGGGTTTCATGCTGTACGAAGTGTGCGTCCGGGTTCATGCCCGCCAGCGCGTCATCCACCACTTCCAGCACGAGATCGGGGTAGAAACCGGCATGCTTAATGTCTGCGACCAGTTGCTCGCGTTCGGGGGTGGTGGCGTACATCGTACCTCTTTCATGCGGTGCCTTCATGAGGCGACGTCGGTCGGCGCACACGATGAAGGCGGTTAGGTGTTACTCCCCTCTACCTTAGAGGGTTCCAGCCGGGCTATGCTACTTGACCACGCCAATACCGCCGCATATGACGGCGTGCGCTCCCCCGGTACGCTTCGGTTACTGCCTGCAACTGCCTTGGCACACCCCATAGATGACGCTGACCAGCCAGCCCGATTCAGCCGCTCCCACCCGCTAAAATAGGAGGAGCGAAAACACACCGACACGAGGAGATATATGGCTCGCCGATCCAAATCCGCCGTCAGCGACTACCCGGTGGATGTGGTAGAGAATATCGTCGACATCGACGTATCCGCCGAGATGGAATCCAGCTTCCTGGAATACTCCTACTCGGTGATTTATTCGCGCGCCCTCCCCGACGCCCGCGACGGCCTCAAGCCCGTGCAGCGCCGCATCCTCTACATGATGCAGCAGATGGGTCTGCGCCCCGATAAGGGCCACGTCAAGAGCGCCCGCGTGACCGGCGAGGTCATGGGTAAGCTCCACCCGCACGGCGACGCCGCCATCTACGACGCGATGGTGCGCCTCGCCCAGCCCTTCGCGCTGCGTCTGCCCCTCGTTGACGGTCACGGTAACTTCGGCTCCCTCGACGACGGCCCGGCAGCCGCCCGATACACCGAAGCACGCATGGCACCCGCCGCGCAGGCACTCACCGCGGACCTCGAAGAAGACGTGGTTGACTTCGTACCGAACTACGACAACCAGTTCATGCAGCCCTCCGTGCTACCCGCAGCGTTCCCGAACCTGCTCGTCAACGGCACCACCGGCATCGCGGTCGGCATGGCAACCAACATGGCACCGCACAACCTGCGCGAGGTCATCGCAGGTACCCGCCACCTCATCGCCCACCCGGAGGCGACCCTCAAAGACATCATGAAGTTCATCCCCGGCCCCGACCTGCCTACCGGCGGCACCATCGTGGGTCTGGGAGGCATCCGTGACGCCTATGAAACCGGCCGCGGCACCTTCAAGACCCGCGCGAAGGTCTCGATTGAGCAGGTCAGCCCCCGCAAGCAGGGCATCGTCGTGACCGAACTGCCGTACATGGTCGGCCCCGAAAAGGTCATCGAAAAGATCAAGGACGGCGTCAACTCCAAGAAGCTCACCGGCATCTCCGACGTGGTCGATCTGACCGACCGCACCAACGGCCTGCGCCTCGTCATCGAAATCAAGAACGGCTTCAACCCGGAGGCGGTACTCGCCGCCCTCTACAAGCACACCCCGCTCGAGGATTCCTTCGGCATTAACAACGTGGCGCTCGTGGACGGTCAGCCGCAGACCCTCGGCCTGCTCGACCTGATGCGCGTGTACATTGACCACCGCCTGAACGTGGTCCGCCGCCGCACCGAATTCCGCCTGGGCAAGCGCACCGACCGCCTGCACCTGGTGGAGGGCCTGCTCGTGGCGATCCTCGACATTGACGAGGTCATCCAGATCATTCGTGAATCTGATGAGACCGCCCAGGCACGCGAAAAGCTGAAGGCTGTCTTCGACCTGACCGACACCCAGGCGAACCACATTCTGGAGCTGCGCCTGCGCCAGCTCACCAAGTACTCCCGCCTGGAACTCGAAGCAGAACGCGACACCCTGCAGCAGGACATCGCGGAATTGCAGCGTATCCTCGGCTCCGATGCGGCGCTGCGCGAACTGGTCTCCGACGAGCTCGCCGAGGTCGCCGAACGCTACGGCACCGACCGCCGCACCCAGCTCAAAACCAAGGACGACATGCAGGTCGCCATTGAGGCAGTCACCGCGCAGTCCAAGGCGAAGAAGAGCCTGGGCCTCGCCCTCGAAATCGCGGACGAGCCCTGCTGGGTGCTGCTCTCCGCCTCCGGCATGATGGGACGAACCCCCGGCAAACCCATCCGCGAGGCGCTCGTGGATCCCGGCAAGCGTTTCAAGCACGACGTGTTCGCCTCGATTGTGCCGACCACCGCGCGCGGTGAGATCGGTGCCGTGACCTCCACGGGACGCATGGTGCGTCTGTCCGTCATGGACATTGCGGTGCTGGACGAAAACGGCGGCACCCCCTCCATGTCGACGGCGGTGAAGGCAACCGAGCTGGTTCAGCTCGCCAAGGGTGAGAAGCTGGTCGCCCTCGTACCGCTGAACACGGTGCTGGCGCTGGCAACCGCGGGGGGCGTGATCAAGCGCCTCAACCCGGATTACCCGCTGAACCAGACCGAGTGGGACATCATGAAGCTCAAGGACGGCGACGAAATCGTAGCCGCCGCCCCCTGCCCCACCGATGATATGGTTCTCACCTTCGTCACTCGCGACGCGAAGCTACTGACCTTCGACGCGGCAAAGGTCCGCCCGCAGGGACGCACCGGCGGCGGTATCGCAGGCATCAAGCTTGCCGACGGCGACCGTCTCATCGCCCTGGGTGTGACCGCGCCCGGCGATGCGGCGGAGGTCGTGACCGTCACCAACGGCAAGGACGGCCTGGCGAGCGCCAAGGTCACCGCCCTGAGCGAGTACCCGCAGAAGGGCCGCGCGACCGGCGGTGTGCGTGCGCACCGATTCCTCACCGGTGAGAGCCAGCTGGCTCTGGCGTGGGTGGGCGTGGGCCCGGCGAAGGCGGCGTCCTCCGGCGGTGTGGCTCGTTCCCTGCCGACCGAGCACGGTGCCCGTGACGGTTCCGGTGTGATGCTCACTCAGAGCATCGGCATTGTGGGCCCGAACTATGCGGCTGTTTCTGCCGCGATGGCGGTTAGCCCGGAGGGTGAAAAGCTCTTCTAGGCGCGTCGTTCACGGCCTTTCGGCTCTAGGTTGTTAACGAAGCCGGAGGGGACGAAGCAGGGAGCGACGAAGCCGCGAGGAACCTGCGTAAATATAACGCGCGGAGATATAAACGCTCAGAACTATCCGAGCAGAGATATGAACGCGCAGAAAGGCCCCGGTACATGACGTACCGGGGCCTTTCGTCATGGGCAATCCGCACGTGGCGCCTGCTATTAGGCGCGTTTAGAGTCGAACCACCTCATCGCAGCGGGCAATATCCTCGGGGCGGTGCGACACCAGAACCGTAGCAACGGAGCTGGAGCGGGTCGCCGCATCCAGGTCAGCCATCAGCGCGCGGGCAGACTCAGCGTCCAGGTGCGCGGTCGGCTCATCCAGCAGCAGCACCGGCGAGTTCACCAGCAGGGCACGAGCCACCGCCAGACGCTGACGCTGACCACCGGAGAGGAAGGAACCGCCAGCACCCACCGGGGTGCGCAGGCCCTGAGGCAGAGCGTCAAACCACTCGCCCAGACCCACACGGCGCAGAACCTCAATCAGCTCTTCCTCGCTCGGGCGATCCGAACGGTCGCGGGCCAGCATTAGGTTACCCTCAAGGGTCGACTCGAAAATGTGAGCCGTCTGCGGGCACCACGCCGCGTAGCCGCGCAGCTGCTCACCCTCCAGGACCTCACCGGAAGCCAGCACGCGGCCGGACTCCAGCGGCAAGAAGCCCAGAACGGTTGCAAGCACCGTAGACTTACCGGAACCGGAGGGGCCGGTCACCGCAGTCCAGGAGCCCGCGCGGGCGTTCATGTTCAGGTCGGTGAAGACCGGGTGATCCATGCCGGGCCAGCGTGCGGCTGCGTCCTGCAGGCTCAGTGCCGGGGCGGGGTCGGTGACCTTCACGCCGAGTTCCTGCGGGGTTCCGCAGCTGACCAGGGTGGGTTCGCCGGGCTTCGGCGGGCGCGGTGAGCCAGCCTGAGCATCAGCCGCGGATTCGGGGCGGTCAAAGCGGTGGGCGCGCTGACGGTCAGCTTCCAGCAGTTCCTCCATCTCGGCCTCCGCGCGGGCACGCAGACGCTCAGCACGACGCGGCAGAACGTGGGTGTCCACCTCAGCCTCGGTCGGCACGGAACGCTTCAGGGTCGAGACGGCAACAATACCCTCCAGTGATACGTCGCGTACGCTCGGGGCAATCGTTGCGAGCAGGCGGCTGAACGCGGGCCAGGAGCGGACCGCCTCAACATGGCCCAGGGAGCTTTCCAGCATACCGGTGCACAGCAACACCACAATTGCAGACTCAGGGGCACCCACAGTACCGTCAACAGCCAGCGGGTACGCAATGATTGCGCTCGCCAGAGCCGCACCGAACCAGCTGAGGGTCACGAGGGTACGACCCACGCCCTGAGCGGTCGAGCCCTTCTGCAGGGCGGACAGGTTCTCGGCATCCAGTGCGCCGTTAGCCTTCTCAGCGGTGGTTGCCACACCGTTAGCGCGCAGATCCTCAGCAGCCGAAAGCATGCCGGTACCCAGGCGTAGCATCTGCGCGGTGGAGCGGCGAGCCAGCGCCTCCGCACGGGCATCGGCGCGCAGCACAATCCACGGAGCCACAAAAGTGCTGACCAGCACGGCAAGTAGGACCGGAATCAGAGCCTGCGGCAGGATGCACGCGGTCGTAATCAGCGCCGCAGTCATGACCAGCAGGTGCGCAGCCGGCGGAATAATAACGCGAGGCACGCCGTCACGCAGCTCATCAATACCACCCACAAGGCGTTCGAGCAGCGCGTCACCACGCAGCAGGGCACGCACGCTGCTCACGCTCTGCCATGCGCCAACCCAGGCGCGCAGACGCAGAATATTTGCGGCGGCAAGAACCTTCGAGTGGGTCATCAGACGCTCAGCGTAGCGGGCGCAGGCACGACCCAGACCGAAGAAACGCACGCCCACAATGGCGACCATCAGGTACATCATTGCCGGGCCCTCAGCGGCGCGAACAATCAGCCAGCCGGACAGTGCGGTCAGTGCCGCAGCCATCAGGGACGTAATCGCAGCCATAATCACCGGGCCGGTTGCGGCGCGAACACCAATACCGGTCAGTTCCTTCAGTGTGCGTAGGCTTGCGAACAGGCCAGCAGGTTCGGCTTCCTTGACCTCGGCAGCTGCGGAGGCGCCCGCCGGGGCGGTGCTTTCAGCCTCGTACTCTTCCCGGTCCTTAAGCAGGTGCGCGGGGGCTTGCGCAGGAACGGCAACGCGGGCGGTATTCGCCTCGGCGGTCCAGGTGTAGCCCCGAGCGGTCTGCACGGCACGAACGAGGGTGTCGCAGCCAGCGGCGAGCTCCTGCTCGTGGGTCACAATCAGCACGGTTGCGCCCAGTTCCGCCAGGCGGTGCAGGGCGCGGGTCACCAGGTATGCCGAGTAGGCATCCAGGTGCGCGGTCGGTTCATCCACCAGGACGGTCAGCGCGGTCTGCTCACCGCCGGCACGGTAGATAGCCTCGGCACGAGCCAGGGTGCGTGCCACGGCGAGGCGACGCGCCTGACCCGCGCTGAGGGCACCGGGTTCAAGGGCGGTGAGCTTCTCCATGCCCAGCTGAGCCAGCGGACCAACCAGCAGCGCGGACTCAGCATCGGTGACGGACGGCTTCTTGGAGTCCATCGCTTCACCGAGCAGAGCGGCTGCACGCTCGCGCTCCGCTTCGGTAGCGCTCAGCGCGTAGAGAGCCATTTCGGTCTGCACGGTGGGTGCGGTGAAGACCGGCGACTGCGGAATAACCAGGGTCGTTCCCAAACCACGCACGCTACCGGTCACGTGCACGGGCTCCTCCGAGCCGGTGGGCACCAGACCCTCGCGCACAGCACCGGAGAACACGTTCAGCAGGGTGGATTTACCGCAACCAGACTCACCCATAACGCCGATCACCGCACCGCGCTCACCCTGGGCGGTAGTAACGCGGCGGTCGAGGTTCAGGGACAGGTTAGTCAGCACGGCAGGACGCGCCGGGTAGCTCACCGACAGGTCCTCAACAGCGATGGTGGAAGGCTGAGCCTCTTCGCTCTCAGTTACAACGCTGTCCGCAGCGGCGGCGGGCAGGGGCGCATCAATAATCTTCTGGGCGCTACGCAGGGCGGCAACGCCATCCTCCGACTGGTGGTAGGCGGCACCCACATCACGCAGCGGCTGGTAGCATTCGGGGGCCAGCAGCAGCACAAGAATTGCGGTGTCCAGGCCAAGGGTGCCGTTGACCAGGCGCACACCAATCAGCACAGCAATCAGCGCCACCGAAATAGTGGTGATGAGCTCCAGCGCCAGCGAAGACATGAAGGCGCTACGCAGGGTCTGCATGGTGCGTTCGCGGTAACGCTGGCCGAGCGCGTTCATGGCGCGGGTCTGTGCACGTTCACGGCCCAGACCGATAATGACGGGCAGGCCGCGTACCAGCTCCAGAATATGGTCGGAGAGGCGGTGCAGTTCAGCCTGAGCTTCTGCGGTTTCGTCGCGGGTGTTCTTACCAATCAGGATCATGAACACCGGAATGAGCGGCAGGGTGCACGCCAGCACCATGGCGCTCATCCAGTCCAGGGATGCCACAACGACCCAGAGCATGAACGGCACAACCGCAGTGGAGACGAACGCGGTCAGCGTCTTGGTGTAGTAGTCGTCCAGGGCATTCAGGCCGCGAGAAAGCAGCACAGCGGTCGCGCCGGTACCCTCGGGAGTGTCTGCGCCACCGGTGGCGAGCACACGCTTGAGCAGCGAAGAACGAATCTGAGACTTCGCTCCGGAGGCGGCACGCTGCGCGCTCACAGCCAGCAGGTAGTCGGTACCCGAGCGGACGAGCAGCGCAATGACGGCGACCGCAATCAGGCCGGGGGTAATGGTGTCTGCGTCCCCGAAGAGCCCGCCGAGGCCGAGCAGCCAGCCGCCGTGCGCCTCCAGCTGCGCCTGCGCGGAACCCGAGAACTCAATGTAGGCGCGGTACACGTCCGGCGCGCTGGTCTCTTTGAGGCGCGCGTGTTCGGCGGCGACAGCGGCGAAACCGGCGTGTGCCGCCCGGGCAATGATTACAGCCAGGGCGGCACTGAAAAGCACCGTTGCGAGGGTGTGCACGGCGGTGATGACGCCGAACGTGCTGAGGGTTTTACGGGCGTCAGGGCCCAGGGGCGGGCGACGGTCAGCGCGGTCGTTGCGCTTTCCTTCAGTCACCTCTGGTGCCTCGGTGTTCTGATGTTTGTCAGCATGACGCGGTGTGTGCGTTCGACTCACGTGTTGTCCTTAGTCTTCTGCTGTTTTTACCTCCCATTAGTTTAAGGCTTGGGCTATCTAATACCTATTTGACCAGTCAGGTTTCAGCTAATTGGCTGCCCCCACCCAGCGCTATCTTTAGCCGCGCATCGCGTCGGCGGGGCTCTTGCGGGACGCCACCCACGCCGGGTAGGCCGAAGACACCAGACCGGTAAGGGCGCCTACCCCCACGCCGAGCACCACGAATCCCGGGGAGAGAACCGCCTGCCAGCCCTGCACGAGCGAAAGAATAATGGTCGCAATCATGCCGGAGCAGGCACCAATGGAACCGCCGAGCACACCGAGCATGACGCCCTCCATGAGGAAGATGCGGGCAATCAGCCATTTACTCGATCCGATGGCGCGGCGCAACGCAATTTCTGCGGTGCGCGATTGCACGGACAGGTACATGGCGGTTGCCGCCGAGAGGGAGGCGAGCACCAGCAAAATTCCGGAGAGCACACCCACGTACAGACCCAGATCCGAGGCGATGGACGCGCGTAGGCTCTGCAGGTCGGAGGGGGTTTCCACGTTGATTTGGCTGGGTTCAGCGGGTTTGAGGGCCAGCGGAATGGCCTTGGCGACCGCCTTGCCGTAGCCCCGTTCGGTTTCGGCAATGTAGGTCACCTGGCCGCGTCCGGTGCGCTGAAGTGTGCCCGGCGAGACAATGACCGAGTTCCTGAACTCGTAGCCGCTATTGCCGGGGTCGAAGAGACCGATGACCGGCATCAGCTGACCGTCCACCCAGATGCTCACGCCGGGTGCGACCTGCGGTAGCCCACCGAGTTTAATGCCGTAATCGACGGTGGGTAGCTCGCCAGGTCTGGGCTCGGTTGTGGCGTTATCTGCAGCCTTATCTTCGGGAATAATGCCGAGGGCGCGGGCAGCAGAAACCGACACGATAGCGCCTGAGAGCTGCTCGGAGCGCTCACGGTCGGCAACGTTCTCCTGGGTGAGGGTCGAGTTCATCTGTTCGAGCGCACGCAGGGTTTCGGGGTTCATGCGGGCACCGATTTGCTCGAGCCTGGTCTTCGAGGTGGAGCTGAGGCTAATCGCCGTTTTGGGTTCATCCTCGTAGGGGCTGAACCGAGTGATTCGCACGTCGGCGGGTGCCACGCTGCTGACGAATCCGGTGTTCTTCACGTAGTCCAGCGCGCTAATGCGGTCGGCTACATTCTGTGCGGATTCGCCCTGCCGGTAGGTTCCGAGCATGTTCTGGTCATTGTCCCGGTCGCTGATGTAGAGCGTGGATTGTTCGGAGCCGAGCAGTCGCTGGTTCACCTGGTAGCTGGCGGATTCGCTCATGCCGGAGGCGCTGATGAGTCCGCCCACGCCCAGCGCGAAGGACAGGCCCAGCAGCAGGGTGCGTAGCGGTCGTGAGGTGAGCGCGGAAATTGCCTCGATGCTGTCGTCGGTGAGGAAGCTTCCGCGGCGGTGCGTAGCGGGCTTCTCCCCCGGTGCGAGGCTGGCGGGAGCATCAACCGGGGTATCCGTTGCAGCCGACACAACCTCAGTGAGCGGCACCGTAGCCGAATCGGCACGGCTCTGCTCGTGTAGCCGCCCATCCTCAATGCGAATCACGCGGCGGGCAGCGGCGGCAACCTCCGGGTCGTGGGTAATGACCAGCACGGTGCAGCCGGTCGCGTTAATGCGCTGCAGAATCTCAATGACCTTGGCGCTATTGTGGCTGTCCAGGTTGCCGGTGGGCTCGTCGGCAAGAATCAGCGGCGGGCGCGTAGCAAGGGCGCGGGCAATGGCGCAACGCTGCTTTTCGCCGCCGGACAGGTACCGGGTGCGGATGCTGGCGCGGTCGCTCAACCCCAGAAATTCTAGGGTTTCTTCGGTGCGTTGCAGGCGCTCGCCGTAGGGTACGCCCTGCACGCGCAGGCCCATGGAGGCGTTGGTCGTGCTGGTTTCGTCCAGCAGCATGTTTGAAGATTGGAAGATGAAGCCGAGGTGGTCTCGGCGCATTTCGTCGCGTTCTCTGTCGCTGAGTCCTTCCGTGTTTTTGCCGAAGAGGCTGTACGTTCCGCTGGTGGGAGTGTCGAGCAGACCAATGGCGTTGAGCAGGGTGGATTTACCGGATCCGGAGGGGCCGATAATGGCGAGGAATTCGCCGCGTTCGACCACCAGGTCGAGGTGGTCGAGGACGGGTCGGTCGCTCCCCTCAAAGATGCGGGTAATGCCGTGCATTTCGATAGCGGGATCGGTGTTAGGCGCGATGTTAGGCACAGTGTCGAGCCCGGCAGCTTCTCCCCTACCCTGCGGGGCTGTCATGCCGTCGGGGGCTCGCTCGGGGATTCCATGATGGCGGCTCATGAGACAAGCACCTTCTGTCCCGTGCTGAGGTTCGCGTTGATGGCGGCGTATCCGCCGGCGGTGCGGAGGACCTCAACATTGACTCGTTCGGTGGCGGGCGCATCCTTGCTGGTCGAGGTGGAGCTTCCGCCCTTTTCAACGAGCACGTAGGTGCCCTGGGAGTCCTGGCGTACCGCGGTGGTGGGCACGGCGAGGGTGGTTGAGGTGTTGCCCTTGCTGGTAATGGAGGCGCTCTGCCCCGGAGTGAGCTTGCTCGGGTCGTCGGCGCTGAATCGCACGCTCTTTGCCGCACCCTTGGAGGGGTCGTTCTGCAGCTCACCAATGCTGGTGATGGTGCCCTCCACGCTGCCGGTGGAGGTGCGCAGGCTAACGCGGTCGCCGGCCTTGAGCTTATTGGCAACGGAGAGCTCAACGCTGGATTCCACGTAGGGTTCGCTGGTTTCTACACTCGCGATGGGGTTGCCGTCGCTGATGAGCTGGCCGACCGCCGCAACTGCGGTGACGGTGTGGCTTCCGCCGGGCAGAATCGCGTAGTTGTTGCGGGCAATGCTGGTGACCCCTTCGCTGGGCACGCCGGTCAGGTGCGCGCGGTGCAGGCGCGTGACGGCGTCGAGGGTGTCTTCGGTGACGGTGCCGCTCTGAGCGGTGGCGTACCCGGCGGAGTTCAGCGCCTTCTGGAAGGCGAGCACGTCGTCGCCGTTATCGCCCAGGTTGAGGTCGCGGTACAGCGGTAGCGGCCCGTCCAGCACAAAGACGGGGTCGGCACCGATAATGCCGATGAAGTCACCGGCCTTGAGCACGTTACCGGGCTTCTGGTTCTGGTAGACGAGCACCGGCTCACCGTTGGTGCGCGCGCTAATCGGGGCGGTCTCCCCAGCCTTGGTGGTTCCGGCAATGGCGAGGCCCTCGCTGACGGTTCGTTCTTCAACCTTCGCCCAGACCGGAATCACGGTTTTCGCCTGCACGGTCGGGTCGGGGCCCGTGGCGGCGTAGCGGGTGCCCAGGTAGAAGGACAGCATGAGCGAGCCGATGGCGAGAATAGCCAGCAGCAGGAGCACGCGGGGTCGGGCGATGCGTTCGCTGAAGCGGTGCCCGCTGTTTTGGTTTTTCGTGTGAGTGGTCATGGCGGTGTCTTTCTAAACTGTTTTTGCGCTGTCTTTTAGCGCCCCGGTTTACTGGTGCTCCAGAACGTACTGCTTGAACTTCTCGTCACGCTCACGTTCTGCCTTGCGGTCCTGCTCAAGCTGCGACTGGTACTTGCGGATGAGCGGCATCTGATACTGTGCCTCCAGGTCGTAGAGCTGCTGACTCATGCCGACCTGCTGGTTACATTCAGCCTGGATGGTGGCGATACGAATCTCTTCTTCGGAGGCGGGCTCGTTGTAACCGCCGTTCTTGCTCTGCTGCTCAGCCAGCGGGGATTCCTCGGCTACCCACCCTGCCTTAATGGGGGTGAGCCCCCGGTTTGAGACGCACTGCTTCCACTTCTCTTCGAGCTCGCGGTGCAGTTTGCTACCGTAAACAGCATTGCCCGCCTCGGTGGAGATACGACTGTATGTGGACTGCACGTCGTTCTCGGGCCTCTTACCTTCGGGAACCGCGGCGTCCAGGGTCTCGCGGGCCTTGTCTTCACATTCGATGATGAGCCTCTCCTCGGGGCTGAGGCTTGCCCCTGGGGTGACGGAGATGGGAGCTTTGGCGTTGGGGTCTCGCTTCTGGGATCCGTACTTCTTGGCGTACTCGACGTTCCAGGGACCGTACTTTCGGCCCGGATCGCCACTCGGCGCGCTTTCAGATTGGGGAGCTTGGTCGGGGTCGGTGTAGCTCTGCCCGTGTTCGGCGTAGCACTGCTTCATGGCAATCTTAAAGGCCGTGTATTCGTAATGAGTGCCCCCCTCGTAGTGGGAGTAATCGTCCAGGGGCATCTTCACGATGTCCTGTTCCGCGTCAAAGATGGCGTGGACACTTTCGTCACGTTCCAGCGGCGGGTTGAAGAGCGAGCACGCGCTCAGAGGCATGATGCCGATGCAGAGCAGGGCGCCCGTGGTGAGCAGGCGGCGGCTCATGCCAGTGCGAGGGGTAGTTCCGGTGCGAGGAGCGGGTGCGGCGGAGCTACGGTTGAGGGACTTCATCGTTGAACGCCTTTCATAAGAGTGAGTTGTACACCACATTACACCTTTTACTCCCTGTCGCGCCCGAATTTCGGGGGGGGTGTGCACCAAAAATTTTTGCGCGCCCACTCGCCTGCCGCGAGCTGCATCCGCTGCGGGCATAGTCTCCAGCAGGAATAGCCCTCTGTGTGCATAGTCCACTGTGTGCATAGAAAAATCCCCCGAACTTCTCAGAAGAGAAATTAGGGGGATTCTTCAATCAGCTACATGCTACTTGGTCGGCAGTTCAGCCAGTTCGGTAGCGTCGTGAGCCTCGGGGATGTGATCCACGTGCAGACGCTTACGGAAGACCCAGTAGGTCCAAGCCTGGTAGACGAACACGACCGGCAGACCAAGGCAGGTCACGAAGGTCATCACGCCCAGGGTGTACTCGGAGCTGGATGCGTTCGCAATGGTAAGCGAGTATGCCGGGTCCAGGGTGGAGGGCAGAACGTTCGGGTACATTGCGGTGAAGATTGCCAGAGCGCCGAATGCGAGGAACACGGACAGACCAGCGAAAGCGCGACCCTCACGGCCACCCTTTGCGGAGATCCAAGCAATCAGAACAGCAACCACAGCCAGGATGGTGCACAGCCAGGAGATGCCGTTACCGGTGGTGAAGTCCAGAGTCAGAACCCATGCAACGATCGGCAGCAGCAGGACGGGAGCCCAGCGTACCAGGGTGTTGCGGGCACGGTCGCGGATATCACCGTCGGTCTTCAGGGCGATGAAGGCAAGACCCTGAACCAGGGCGAAGCCAACGAAGCCCAGACCGCCGAGCAGAACCGGCAGGGAGACCCATGCGAAGGCGCCGCCGACGCGGTCGCCGTTCTCGTTGATGGGCAGACCCATGGAGGTCAGACCCAGCAGAGCACCGACGAGCAACGCGATGAAGAAGGAAGAAACAGACAGAGCGATGTTCCAGTTACGGATCCACTTCTCGTCGTTCTTCTTACCGCGGTACTCAATGGCGACCACGCGCAGAATCAGGAAGACCAGCGCGAGAGTCAGGGGGATATACAGAGCCGAGAAGAGGGCTGCGTACCAGATGGGGAATGCTGCGAAGATAGCAGCACCGCCGGACACAATCCACACCTCGTTACCGTCCCAGACGGGGCCGATGATGTTCAGCAGCAGACGACGTTCCTTCTCGTTCTTGGTGAACTTGGAACCCATCAGCATACCGACACCCAGATCGAAACCGTCGAGAATCATGTACATGATGAGGAAGACGCCAATGGCGACAAACCAGAGGGTGGGCAGGCCAGGCTGACCGGCAAAGATATTGAAATCAAAGTTCATGGTGAATCAATCCTTACCCGCCTAGTAGGCGAACTCCAGCACATCGCGCTTGGACTTGTCGTTGGACTCGTCCTCGTGGGGCGACTGAACCAGCTCGGGCATTGCTGCCACAACACCGGCCTTGACGTACTTGATGAGCAGGTAAACCTCAACCACCATCAGCACACCGTAGAGCAGGCCCAGGGTGAGCAGGGAGAAGAGGATTTCTTCACCGGAAACACCCGGGGAGATAGCTGCTGCGGTGAACAGGTGGATCGAGGGATCACCCTGAAGGTTCGGAGCCACAACGAAGGGCTGGCGGCCCATTTCGGTGAAGATCCAGCCCAGTGCGATTGCGAAGAAGGGAGCCATGATGGACCAGACAGCAACGTTCTTGAGCAACTTGGACTCGGGAACGGTGCCAACGCCCTTCTTACGGGTTACCCACAGTGCGTAGAGGTAGAGGGGCAGTACGACTGCACCCAGACCAATCATGCCGCGGAAGCCCCAGTAGGAGACCTCGAGGGAGGGCAGGTAGTCAATCTTCTGACCTGCACGCTCGCCGTAGAGCGGGTTGTTGGGCAGGTTGGTGCCGAACTTAGCTTCGTACTCGGGCAGCAGGGTCTGGATACCCTTCACCGGGGTGTCGAAGTTGTCGTGTGCCAGGAAGGACAGCACGCCGGGAACCTCGATGATGGGGGTGATCTTGTCACAGCTCTGAGCGCCGAGTTCACCGACGGTCAGAACGGAGAAGGAGGTGCCATCGTGGCACGCGGCTTCTGCAGCAGCCATCTTCATGGGCTGCTCGTGAATCATCATCTGTGCCTGCAGGTGGCCGGATGCACCAACACCTGCGAACGCGAGGAGACCAACGACTGCGCCCAGGCGCAGGGACTTGAGCCAAACCTGGAAGTCCTTCTTGTCTCGTGCGCCCTTGTCGGACTCACCAACGACGACCTTGCCATCAACGACCTTGTCGATGCCGTCCTTGCGGCGACGCCACAGCTTGTACCAGGCAATACCGACCAGGAAGCCACCGGCAACCTGGATGGATGCGGTGATGACGTGAGAGAAGGTCACCCATGCGAGGGGGTTCATCAGCACTGCGCCAATGTCGGTCATGCGGGGACGACCGTCAATCATTTCTGCGCCAACGGGGTGCTGCATCCAGGAGTTTGCAACCAGAATGAAAAATGCAGAAATCCAGGAGCCGAGAACAGCCATGAACAGGCAGAAGGCGTGGACTGCGGGCTTGAGGCGGTCCCAGCCGAAGATCCACAGGCCGAGGAAGGTCGACTCAACGAAGAAGGCGAAGAGGCCTTCCATTGCCAGCGGAGCGCCGAAGACGTCGCCGACGAAGCGGGAGTATTCACTCCACGCCATGCCGAACTGGAATTCCTGAACCAGACCGGTGGCCACACCCATAGCGAAGTTAATGAGGTACAGCTTGCCCCAGAACTTCGTCATGCGCTTGTATTCGTCCTTCTTGGTACGAACGTAGCAAATGTACAGGTAGGTCACCACAAGGCCCAGACCCAGAGTCAGCGGAACCATGAAGAAGTGGTAGACGGTGGTGATACCGAACTGCCACCTACCAAAATCAAGGGGATCCATTGATAGGTCCTTACTATGTGTGTACTTAATGTGTGCTTGTGCCAGATTTCGGGTAGTTCCCCGTCAATGGGGAGCGTACGAGAGTTACTGACACACTGTCTCTCATGCTTCTAAGGTACAGGGTTTTCCTGAGGAGCTGTGAGTAGGCTGTGCATAGCATGGACGTTTATTGTTTGACGTTTCGCTAAAGGTACGTTGAACGTTATCCCTCGATGTGAGGGGGGTTAGAGGAATGAGACACGATGGCACCTTGCGGGGTTGGGAGGTAGTTTCGGAACCTCGGTGAAATATTGCAGTTTTTAATATTTTCTGCAAAATTTTGGTGACAGATTCCGGGAATATGACAGGTGGTTCAAGTAGCACTCAAAGCTTAAATTTGCCTGTTTCATGCGAAATTTACGCGGAATCTCCAAGAATTACGTGACTATTCTCACATAAAATTCATGGATTGTGACACGCCAGCCGCCACTGCCCCGCAGGGTACCGCAAGGCACTGCAATGCCCCGTAATGCCACACAAGGCACCGCACGCTACATATCGATGCTCTCAGCATCCAGCTGATGAGCACCCGCAATAATGAACTCCTTACGCGGAGCCACCTCAGAACCCATCAACAGAGAGAACGCACGCTCGGCAGCCTCCGCATCCTCAATGCGAATACGGCGCAGCATGCGATGACGCGGATCCATCGTCGTCTCAGCCAGCTGGTCAGCGTCCATCTCACCCAGACCCTTATAGCGCTGAATGGGTTCCTTATAGGACACCCCCTGCTCCTGCAGGGAATCCAGAAGCTCGTGCAGCTGCTTCTCGGAGTAGGTGTACACCATCTCGTTCGGCTTACCGCGGCGCACCACCTCCACGCGATGCAGAGGCGGAACCGCAGCGTACACGCGACCCGCTTCAATCAGCGGACGCATGTAACGGTAGAACAGGGTCAGCAGCAGGGTACGAATGTGGGCGCCGTCCACGTCCGCATCGGTCATCATAATGACCTTGCCGTAGCGAGCAGAGTCCAGGTCAAAGGTACGACCCGAGCCCGCACCGATCACCTGAATCAGCGCCGCGCACTCAGCATTCGCGAGCACATCAGTCACCGAAGCACGCTGAGTGTTCAGGATCTTACCGCGAATCGGCAGCAGAGCCTGATACGAAGAAGAACGCGCCAGACGCGCCGTACCCAGCGCCGAGTCACCCTCCACAATGAACAGCTCAGAATGCTCAACATTGGTCGAACGGCAATCCACCAGCTTGGTGGGCATGGACGAAGACTCCAGCGCGGTCTTACGGCGCTGAGTTTCCTTATGGATGCGCGCCGAGACGCGGGTCTTCATCTCAGAGACGACCTTCTCGCACAGAGCGGTCGCCTGAGCCTTCTCCGCACGGGCGGTCGACTCCAGGCGAGCCTTCAGGGCATCACCCACGACCTTCGAGACAATCTGGCGAACCGCCGGAGTACCCAGAATCTCCTTGGTCTGACCCTCAAACTGCGGCTCGGCAAGACGCACAGTCAGCACGGCGGTTAGGCCGGCGAGCACATCGTCCTTCTCAATCTTGTCATTACCCACCTTGTACTTGCGGGCGTTATCGGCAAGGTGCTTGCGCATCACGCGCAACAGGCCCTGCTCAAAACCGGTAGTGTGAGTACCGCCCTTGGGGGTGGCAATAATGTTCACAAAGCTACGGACCGTCGTCTCGTAGCCAATACCCCAGCGCAACGCAACGTCCACTTCACAATCGCGCTCCACATCGGTCAGCTGCGAGCGGCCGTCCTCACCCAGCACGGGCACGGTCTCGGTGAAAGAGCCGCTGCCGCTAAAACGCCAAGTGTCGGTAATGCGCTCATCGTGTGCCAAGAACTCGACGAACTCGCTAATGCCGCCGTCGTACTGGAAAACTTCCTCGTGGGGCTCCAACTCGCCGGGGGTGCCGGGCAGGCGGCGCTCATCGCGAATGCAAATACGCAGACCCGGAATGAGGAACGCGGTCTGGCGCGCACGAGCAGCCAAGTCCTCGTAGCTGAACTTAGCGTCGGGGGTGAAAATCTGCGGGTCGGCCCAATAGCGCACACGGGTTCCGGTCACGCCACGCTTAGCGCGACCCACAATCTGCAGGGCGTCAGTGCCCTCGGTTGCGGGGGTGAACGGATCATCGGGCTTGGGGGTGCGGCCGGACTCGAAGAAGCCGGGAATGCCGTGGCGGAAAGACATCTGGTAGGTCTTCGAGCCGCGGTCCACCTGCACGTCCAGGCGAGAAGACAGCGCGTTCACCACGGAAGCGCCCACACCGTGCAAACCACCGGAGGCGTTATAGGAGCCGCCGCCAAACTTACCGCCCGCGTGCAGCTTAGTGAACACGACCTCCACGCCGGACAGGCCGGTGCGCGGCTCAATGTCGGTGGGGATACCGCGGCCATCATCGCGCACCTCAACCGAACCGTCACGGTACAGAATGACCTGAATGGACTGACCGAAACCGGCGAGCGCCTCATCCACCGAGTTGTCGATAATCTCCCAGAGGCAGTGCATCAGGCCGCGAGAATCGGTGGAGCCAATGTACATGCCCGGGCGTTTGCGTACAGCTTCCAGACCTTCCAGCACGGAGAGGTGACGGGCGGTGTAGTTCGAAGACGCCACGGGAATCCTTTCAGGTGAATATGTCTGCGGTGGTGAACGCGCGTCGCACGCCAGGCGGAGTGAGGGCCCGGCTCACGTGCTACTAGGCAGAACGGATGCGGGGCACGACGCGTGTCGTGCCCCGCAGAGCGTTCAACGTTCGGAACTCCATTCTAGCGTGGCTTGGGGAAAAGGGTGGTCAGGACGGTCACCGATGGTGCTGTGCCTGGTTCCCACGTTCACCCCGCTAGTGTGCCTCACCCGTGGCACGCGAGGAGCTCTCGTGACGGTTCGTGACCATGATATTGGACTTGAAGTAGAACTCTTCGGGAAGCTCATTCGTGACCGGGCCGTGCGGGAATTCGCTGAGCTTCGGCACGAAGTACCAGTCCATCAGCTCGCCGCTACTCTGCTTGAGCACGCGGCGTTCCCTCATGGCGTGGTGTACCTTGCGGCGCAGGCGCGGGCTGTCTTTCAGGGTGCTGGTGAAGACCCACGGAGTCTCGTAGCCCTCGGTCATCATGCCGAAGGTGATGCGCAGGTTGCCGTTCGTATCGGCGTCCATCGTGAAGTCGCCGTCTGCGATATCGGTGAAGGCGAGCATCCAGCTGTGGCGGTGTTCGTAGCTTTCGCGAGTGGTCTGCAACGCCGCAATGATGCGGTGGTCGACCAGCAGCTCCACCTTGCGTTCGGTGATTTCGCCCAGACGAGCGTAGGAGCCGAAGGCGCGGTTCGCGCCACTGCGGCGAGGCCACTTCGTCACCGCACCGTGCGGCACCTCCCCCGCAAAGGTGAAGGGGCCCGTAATAGTGCCGGGCAGACGCAGACGCTCAAACGGAGCACTCGGCAGGAAGGTCGTCAGCAACTGATCGGAGCTCACCGACTTTCCCCAGCGCGCCATCTCAAAAATAGTCGGTTCGGGGCCCACCGGGTAGAGGCGCGGCATCTTGCGGCCGAACTCGTCAAAGCCATCAATAAACTCACCGTTGGAGCTGTACCCGGGCATGGTCGCGCCGAGCGGGCGGGTCCACGACCCCGAATACGGCTTGGTCAGGTGCGGGTTCTCCACCGGCAGGATGCTGGTGCGAGCGCCCAGGTAGGCGGGCATACGCGAGAGGTTACGCCAGGCGAACTTCGCGGCAACCGCCTCGCGCCACCACATCGGGCGTTTGCCCGGGGTCTGCCCGCCCAGGCAGTGTATGAGCAGCCAGAATCCAGCCCAGCCGAGGCACCCTGCGGCAACCACCCAGAAAATAATCGTCAGCACAGTGTGCAGGGTTCCGGTCGCCCAGATATTCGTGGCAATCAGAGCCATAAACGCCACCCACGCCGCCATGACGTACGGGCCGAGCGTAATCATCGGGTCGACCACCTTCACGGCGGCAATGACGCGGCGGTTCAGTCCGCGCCACACGTAGGAGTACGCCCAGCATCCGGCGGCAAGGGCGAGTGTCATCAGCAGAAGAAGGATGAGCATCGGTGTGTCTCTTTCGCTGCAGGTTTTTCTACCGCGGTCGGTGACAGCAAGCATCGGGCAGATGCAACGTTGAAAGGCTCTTCAATAGCAAAACTCGTCTGCCGAAGGTACCTTCAACAGACGAGTTTCTTTGGTGTCACTAACCTTGAGGTAAAGCTTCTCACACTATTGTGCCTTTAATTGGTATCCCTGTGGGGGATTTTAGAGGGATGCGTGAAAAAATCGCACCCAACCCCGCGTTTCCACCCAACAGAGCGGCACAGTGAGAGCGGCACAGCGAGTACGCTCTGGCACCTCAGCGACGGTTTTAGGAAGCCAACGCCGCAGCAATCTGAGGAATCAGCGCCTCAAAAGCACGCGCACGGTGGCTAATCGAGTTCTTAATCTCGGCGGGAATCTCAGCGCACGACTTACCAGCGTACTGACCCTCGTACAGGGCGTTCTCACCGTTCAGCTCCACAGGGCGCAGAATCGGGTCGTAGCCGAAGCCGCCCTCCCCCGCCGGTGCAGTCAGCAGCTCGCCGGGCAGCTCGCCGTACTCAACCGCCTCAAAACCGTTCGGGGAGGCAACCGACGCCGCGCAGCAGAACTTCGCGCCGCGGTGCTCGGCAGGAATATCGCTCAGCTGAGCCAGCAGCAGGTTCAGGTTCGCGCTGTCGTCACCGTGGCTACCCGCCCAACGCGCCGAGAAAATACCGGGAGCGCCGTTGAGCACATCCACCGACAGGCCGGAATCGTCAGCAATAGCGACCAGACCGGTTGCCTCGGCAACAGCGCGCGCCTTCAGCAGGGAGTTCTCAGCGAAGGTCACGCCGGTCTCGGGAACATCGGGTGCGTTCACGCTGGAGGCATCAACCACCTGGGTGTCAACGTCCAGGCCGTCAATGCGTCCGCGCAGAATTTCGCGCAGTTCCTTGAGCTTGCCCTTATTGTGGCTTGCCAGAACAATCTTTGCGTCTGCCATAGTTTCTCCTTGTCGACGGAACTAGTTACTGAGACGGGTTAGTGTGCCAGTGCTTCACGCTGAATCTGAGCCAGCTCTGCGGTGCCTTCCAGCGCCAGGTCGAGCAGGCTGTTGAGCTCGTCGCGGTCGAAGGGCGCGCCCTCTGCGGTGCCCTGAACCTCAACGAACTTGCCGCTGCCGGTGACGACCACGTTCATGTCGGTCTCTGCGCGTACGTCCTCGGTGTAGGGCAGGTCCAGCATGGGGGTGCCGTCAATAATGCCCACCGAAATTGCGGACACCGAATCGATCAGCGGGTTCGCCTTAGCGGGCAGAATCTTCTGTTCCTTCGCCCAGGTAATAGCGTCAGCCAGCGCCACATACGCGCCGGTAATGGAGGCGGTGCGGGTGCCGCCGTCAGCCTGCAGAACGTCACAGTCGAGCACGATGGTGTTCTCGCCCAGCTCGTCCATGTTGATGACCGCGCGCAGGGAGCGACCAATCAGGCGAGAAATCTCGTGGGTGCGGCCACCCACACGACCCTTCAGCGACTCGCGAGAAGAACGGGTGTTGGTGGCGCGCGGCAGCATCGCGTACTCGGCGGTCACCCAGCCCTTACCTTCGCCCTTGAGCCAGCGCGGCACGCCCTCGGTGAAGGATGCGGTGCACAGCACGCGGGTGTTGCCGAACTCGATGAGGGCGGAACCCTCAGCGTTGCGGGACCAGCCGCGGGTAATGGTGATGGGGCGCAGTTCGTTGAGGGCGCGGCCGTCTTCGCGGGTTGCAGTCATGGGTTCTCCTTGGGTCTGTCTGCGGGGTCTGTGTCTGTCTGTTGAATCTGTGTTAGCTGGCGCGAAAGGCGTGTACCGGGGTTGTTATACCTAGCCCAGCTCAGATTTAGCCTAGTCCAGCTCAGGCTTCGCCTAATCTAGCTCGGGCTTAGGGAGCGCAATCGCGGTGTTCAGCGGCGGGTCGAGCACCTCCACTACGTTCAGGGTGGACGTGACCGGGTGAGCCTCCGTCGGGCGCGGGTAGATGCGGTAGCTTGCCGCCATTTCGGCAATGCCGACCGGGCCGGAGAAGGCACTACGCGCCTCCGCGTAGGCGATGTCCGGGTCGTTCCACACGGGCAGGTGGGTCAGCAGCAGGTTACGCACGCCCGCCTCCGTGGCTGCTTCGCCGGCACGCTTGCCGGTCAGGTGAATACCGCGCAGGGCGTCATCGCGACCCTCCTGGTATGCTGCCTCGCAGAGGAACAGGTCAGCGCCGCGCGCAGCCTTGACCAGGCCCTCGCACAGGTCGGTATCGCCCGAGTACGAGAACACGGTGTGACCCTCACGGTCGTTGCAGGTGATACGCAGGGCGTACGGATCCTTCGAGGGGTGAAGCACGCGGAACGGCTCCACGCGGAAGGGCCCGATCTGCACGGGCTCACCCTCAGTCCAGGTGTGGTACTCGAACTCGGTGCTCATACCCGGATCCGGGTCCAGGCCGTGAGTCGCCGAAAGGTACTCGTTAATCGCGGCGGGACCGTACAGCGGAATGCGGCCCTTGGGCCAGCCGCGCGGATCCCACTTGACCGCCACGTGCAGACCGGACAGGTCGATGCAGTGGTCCGGGTGCAGGTGCGAAATCAGAATCGCGTCGATATCGCTCAGGTCGATATGGCGCTGGAGCATGCCGAGTGAGCCGTTGCCCATGTCCATGATGATGCGCCAGGTGCGACCCGCGAAGTCCGTGGCGGTGAGCATATAGCAACTAGCCGGTGAAACGGGGCCGGGAAAGGAGCCCGTGCAACCGATAACGGTTAGACGCATGAGGTGTCGTCCTTAGGGGTGGTGCCGGAAAATTCGGTGCCCGCGGAGGTGCGTGCCGCCTCTGCAGAATCTGCCGATTCGTCGATGTTGATGTTGCGGTGTGCCGCAAGCATTTCGGGGGTGAGTGCCGCCAGCGAGCCGGTCGGGTAGCGTTCCGCCACGGAGCTGGTATGGCGCACGTTGGTGACCTCGGGGCCGAGGAAGCGGCGCGCCAGCTGCGAGAACGTCTCAGATTCGCCGGTGGCGAGGAATTCGTGGCGCGGGTTTTCCTCGGGGACCGGGCTTTCAATGGCGTGGTTGAGCAGTTCGCGGTAGACGTCCTTGGCGGTCTCATCCGCGGAGGAAACCAGGGTGACATCCTCACCCATAATGTAGGAAATTACGCCGGCCAGCAGCGGGTAGTGGGTACAGCCGAGCACGAGGGTGTCCACGCCTGCGTCCTTGAGCGGTTGCAGGTACTCGCGGGCGGTCTCCAGCAACTCGGGGCCGGAGGTAATGCCCTTCTCCACGAACTCCACGAAGCGCGGGCACGCCACCGAGTGCACCTCAAGGTTCGGGGTAATCGCGAAAGTGTCCTCGTAGGCACGGGAGGTGACGGTCGCCTCCGTCGCAATCACGCCGATTTTGCGGTTGCGGGTTGCGGCGAGCGCACGACGGGCGGCGGGCTGAATCACCTCAATGACGGGGATGCCGTACTGGCGGGTGTAGCGTTCGCGGGCGTCGCGGAGCACCGCCGCGGAGGCGGTGTTGCAGGCGATGACGAGCATTTTCACGCCGGAGTCGACGAGTTCGTCCATGATGCGTAGCGCGTTGGCGCGTACTTCTGCGATTTTGAGGGGGCCGTAGGGGCCGTGGGCGGTGTCGCCGACGTAGATGATGCGTTCGTGAGGCAGCTGGTCCATGATGGCGCGTGCCACGGTGAGTCCGCCGACTCCGGAATCGAAGACGCCGATGGGTGCCGCGGCGGTGGGGCCTACGGGCGCGGGGCTACCCCAGGGGGTGCGGGCACGGTAGGGATTGGTTGCGTCGATACTGTCACTCATGTTTCACCTACACTTCGTTATCGGTCGGGTACCACGTTCTATGCTAACTCGCTAAGGTTACCCATTTATTCCATAGAGCGGCTAGATGAGTCGAGAACCACCATTATGTGGTTGTATATGACAATAGTTTGAGAGGTAATTCGAAAAATTCGTTCTATTCTTGCTCGTTTGCCCCGCCAAAGTTTACCCCGCCAAATACTCCGCCGGGCATATCCTCTTCTTCGTCGTCCAGTCCGTCGAGCATGGCGAGCATGAGCGAGTCCTGAACCCAGGAGACGAAGTTGTACACCACAGCCATGTACTCTTCCTGGGTCTCAATCTCGGAAGGGTCGGTGAACGCCGCAATATCTTCTGCGGTGTCTTCGTCCACGATGTAGAGGCGGTCGGCGAGCACCAGGCGAATATCACCGAGGGCGGCAGCCCAGGCGCGGGCATGTTCTTCGTTGAGGCGCAGGTCGCTGGATTCAATATCGAAAGCGAGCATGGCGAGGTTCGCGCGTTTGGTTTCTCGCAGGTCGCGTTCGGTGTAGCGGCGGTATTCGGTGGCGGCCTCGTCGTCGCTGCTTGCGGCGGGCAGCAGGCGTGCTACGGCGCTGTCGGCGGGGACGGTGGGGTTTTCGGTGATGGCGACCAGCGCCTCCAGCGGGTCGACGGTGCCGCCGTCAGCGGTGGTGTCTGCCGGGCGCAGCAGCGCGCGCACGTCTTCGGCGAGTTCGCGGATTAGGTCGCGTTCGGCGGGTTCGAAGGAGGCGGTGTAGCCTCCGGGGGTGCGTCGGAAGGGGCGCGCCATTAGTTTTCTACTTTCTCGAAGGTTGCCAGCAGGCCCCAGGCGTGCATTGCCTGGGTGTGTTTTTCGGCGTCTTCGCGCGAGCCGGTAAAGACGATTGCCTTGCCGTTGTTGTGTACCTGCAGCATGAGCTCTTCTGCGCGGGCGCGGGAGTAGCCGAAGTGACTGCGGAAGACGTAGGACACGTAGGTCATGAGGTTGACGGGGTCGTTCCAGACGATGACTTTCCAGGGGGTGTCTGTGGCGAGGATGTTCTCCAGGGCGGTGTCGAGGTCGGTGTCCTCGAGGGTTCCGGTGGAGAGGGTCACGGCGGTAGTGTTCATTGGTTTCCTTTGCGGCCGGTTCCCTTTGATTATACGGGCGGGTATGTGTTGCCCCCGTGCCGCTCCCGTGTTGCCGCTGTGTTCGCCCTGCGCTGCTGCGGTATTTATCCTGCATTGTTCCTGTACAGAGTGCTGGTAATTTGTCATACTACAGTACTTAGAGTCAAGAATACTTTATGTAGTGATTGACACGCCGACTTAAGAGGAAAAATACCCTAATCCCCCACTACAATAAACATATGGCTACTACCTCTCTTCTCACCGACCACTACGAACTGACCATGCTCCAGGCGGCACTCGCCTCCGGCGCAGCCAACCGTAAGTGCACCTTCGAAGTCTTCACCCGCCGCCTGCCTGCAGGCCGCCGCTACGGCATCCTCGCAGGCACCGGTCGATTCCTCGAAGGCCTCGCAGACTTCCGCTTCAACGACGAAGAACTCTCCTTCCTCTCCTCCCGCAACATCGTCAACAAAGAAACCCTCTCCTACCTCGAATCCTTCACCTTCAGCGGCAACATCCGCGGCTACGCAGAAGGCGAAGCGTTCTTCCCCCACTCCCCCGTCATGCAGGTCGAAGGCACCTTCGCCGAAGCGTGCGTCCTCGAAACCTACCTGCTGTCCATCCTGAACTTTGACTCCGCCGTGGCGAGCGCCGCCTCCCGCATGAGCGCAGCCGCAGGCAACCGACCCTGCCTCGAAATGGGTTCGCGCCGCGCCCACGAACGCGCCGCCGTCTCCGCTGCACGCGCCGCCGTTATCGCCGGCTTCGCGGGCACCTCCAACCTGGAGGCTGGTCTGCGCTACGGCCTGCACACCATCGGCACCAGCGCCCACGCCTTCACCCTGCTGCACGACAGCGAACGTGAAGCGTTCGAGGCT
This sequence comes from Rothia mucilaginosa, assembly GCA_963539245.1. GTDB lineage: Bacteria > Actinomycetota > Actinomycetes > Actinomycetales > Micrococcaceae > Rothia > Rothia mucilaginosa_H. The sequence goes on along the minus strand of CAUTJW010000006.1, from coordinate 158,378 downwards.
CAGTTGCGTTCCCTCGGCGCCCGCACTACCCTGCTCGTCGACACCTATGATGTGGACGAGGCGGTCCGCCTCGGCGTGGAACTCGCTGGTGAAGAGCTCGGCGGCGTACGCCTGGACTCCGGCGACCTGGTCGCCACCGCAGCCCGCGTGCGTGAACTGCTCGACTCGCTCGGCAACACTAACACCAAGATCACCGTCACCAGCGACCTGGACGAGTACGCTATCGCATCCCTGGCGGCAGCACCCGTGGACTCCTACGGCGTGGGCACCAAGCTGGTCACCGGCTCCGGCGCGCCGACTTCCTCCATGGTGTACAAGGTTGTTGAGCGTGAGAACGCCGCCGGTGAAATGCAGCCAGTCGCTAAGGCATCGGCTGGCAAGGCGTCCATCGGCGGGGCCAAGCGTGCGGCCCGCCGCCTCAACGGCATGGGCATTGCGACCGCCGAGGTTCTGGGCACCCACGAGGACCCGAGCCTGCTCGAAGACACCCGCCCGCTCATGGTGGACTTCGTCCGCAACGGCGAGCTACTCCCCGGCTTCACCGGCGAGGAAGGCGTGCGCCGCGCAACCGCCCGCCACGTAGCATCCCTGGCTGAGCTTCCCGAAGCTGCCCACCGCCTCTCGGAGGGTGAGCCGATCATTCCGACCGAATTCATCTAAACCACCCTTCTGAGATACTGTTTTCACCTGGCGAATCTTCACCTGGCGAATCAGAGTGAAAACTCATTCCTACTTGTAAAGGACAGACATGTCTAAGGCACTGATTATTGTTGACGTGCAGAACGATTTCTGCGCCGGCGGCGCCCTCGCCACCGAGCGCGGTGCGGACGTTGCCGCGCTGATTAGCGAATACGTGGAGAACAACCACCACCGCTACGACGCGATTGTCGCCACCCAGGACTGGCATATTGATCCGGGTTCACACTTCTCTGACACCCCCGACTACGTTGACTCCTGGCCGGTGCACTGCGTCGCCAAGAGCGAAGGCGCGCAGATTCACGAGAACCTGGACACCGACTACATTGAGGCGTACTTCCGCAAGGGCCGCTTCGAGGCAGCCTACTCGGGTTTTGAGGGGCTTCTCGCCCCCGAGGATGAAGTCGCAACCGGCGAGCACGAGCCTGGTGCGGATGCGTCCGAGGACGGTCCGCAGACTCCCCTGTCGGAGTGGCTGGATGAGCGCGGTATCGAGTTCGTCGATGTTGTCGGTATCGCCACCGATTATTGTGTGGCGGCAACCGCTCGCGATGCGGTCGATGCAGGCTACGAGACTCGCGTGCTGCTTGACCTGACCGCACCCGTGCACGAGGACAAGCTTGACGAAACCACTGAGGCACTAGAAGCCGACGGCGTGGAGGTCGTGGAGGTCCTGTAGCCTCAAGACAGCTCACACAACGATGGGGCGGGCATCCCGAGAGTACTCGGGATGCCCGCCCCATCGCATCTACGCAAACAAATATTACAGGCACGCAAAAGCCCCGCGAGCGCATACGCACTCGCGGGGCTTCAGACCAAGAACTGCTACCTGTAGTAGCTAGTTCAGCATGCGCCTAAGTAATATCAAATTACTTTCCGGTCTGGCAAAGAAATACCTTCACGATACCATTATGGGAGACGGTTGCTCCGCTGAATGCCTCGCTGGAAGTGGCGTTATTGGAGTTAGAAATCTCCCCCTCCATCACCCGCGGCGCCAGGTAGGAACCACCAGCACCACCAGAGCCAGCCAGTTGCACATAGCTAATGCTCTGACGAATACCCTTCGGGTTGTTATTCCACTTCTGAGCAATTGTGATAGATGACTGCGAGAGTGCCGCGCCGGATCCACCGCCGCCGTAACCGCCGCCGCCACCACCAGACACGATAATCTGCCCACCGTTAAAGTAGGGCGCTACACCGTAGTAGTGGATTTCTTCTCGAGTTCCATCAGGGAATTCAAGGACCTCTACGTCTTCCTGACGCCACCATGCCTTATTATCGTCCAGCTGGTAGCTCACCGACATTACTCCATCGCCGCCTTTACCGTTCAGGCCGTTAGTACCGGGGTTGCCTGCCGTCGAGGAGCTATATAGCACCTGATTATTCTGACTATCAAAGCTAAAAATGCTGTTGGGAGTACCGGTCATCACGGTCGGCTTAGCGCCGCCGGCACCACCAATGCCTCCGCCGCCACCTTTACCGCCTTCAACAGTCAGTTCAAGGTTCAAATCCTGAACATAGTATTCGTGGCCTTCGGTGGCGTCACCGCCACGAGCCCCGCCAGCAACGCCAGCTGCACTGTATACGGGCGCGTGGGTCGGGTGCTCGGGCCCAGTCATGCGAACGTCCACAATGCCGGGGAAATGACGATGATTAGGTTCTGCGGTGTATGGTTTTCCGACAATGGACACACCACCGCCGCCACCGGCAACGGCAATGACTTCACCATCAATCAGTAGTGCCGATGAGCCACCACCCGAGCATCCGTAGACTTCTTCCATAGGCAAAGGAATGGGTCCGTAAGACCATTGGTGAGCCCAGACCCAGCGCTCATATACTTTATCCATAACATCGTTAGGGATTCTTACCTTAGGGGTCGAGCCTCCGTCGCCGAACCCGTATCCACCCTTCACCGGAGCGGTTCGGTATCCTTCACCGCTGGGGTAGAACTCAGGAGCAAAACTGCCGCCACCCCCAGCAATAATTTTGACGGTCTGGTAGGGTTTCACTTCAACGATTCCGCTGACCTTGGCACCGGATCCTCCGTCCAGGCCTCTCTCGTATCTTCCGCCGGCGCCGCCGGTCAGCTCGAAACGTAGCTTATGGGTGCCCGCTGGAATGGAAAATTCTTCCTCTACCCGATAAGAATTACTCTCCCCTCTAAAAGACGCGTAGGCGTTCTCTGCAAAAGTACAGTCCACAGAAGAGGCGAAGGTCGGAACGACCGAAGAAGCCGCAATAACGGGCGTAGCCCAGGCGGCACCCTTCACCATCCTGCGACGAGAAATATGAGACATCACTGTCCTTCAACGGTTGGTGCAACCGTCCCAGTGCGCACTATCCGGGTGCGCGCCTTCCTGGGGTTGGTTGCATGGTGTTTCTTAGAGTTTTGATGCCCCAGCATAGACCTACATGCTGCGCATCAATGGAAAGTTCCCTGAGCCCGGCGACCATGCCGTGTTTTCTAAAGAACTTACCCCCACTAGGCTACACGTTCCATCTCCGCGCTGCCATGATTATCGTGCCTCAGACCAAAACATTTTTGCATTTTATGCACACAAAAGCCCCGCGAGCGCACACACTCGCGGGGCTTTTCTCTACGTTCTATCCGCGTTCTAGCGTCGGCCTACGAACCAGTCCGACAGCTTATCGATACGCGCCTGAATCTGCTCTGCAGAAGCCTGCGCGACCGCCGGACCGCCACAAATCTTACGCAGCTCATTATGAATCACGCCGTGCGGCTGACCCGAACGAATCGACCACGCCGCCACATTCTTCGCCAACTTATTGCGTAGCGCCTTCAACTGGCGGTGATCCACCGCCGAAGGTGCCGCAGTCGCCGGGCGGCGTGCCGCGTGTTCACGCTGATGCGCTCGCAGTAGCGTACCGACCTGTTCGGCATCCAGCAGACCCGGAATACCCAAAAAGTCCTGCTCCTCCTCGCTACCCACGGCAAGGTTGCCGGAGGCGAACTCGGCGCCGTCAAACAGCACACCGTGGAAGGACGCCTCGGAGCCGAGCGCCTCGAACTTGCCGCGTGCCAGCTGTTCGGAGGCGCGCTCCTCGCGGTTTGCTTCTTCGAGCAGGTGGTCGTCCAGGCCCTCAACCATGGGGTCGATTTCCTGGGGTGCGCCGCGGTCGAGGGCGTGGTCGCGTTCCACTTCCATGTCGTTGGCGAGCATCATCAGCTGCGGCACGGACGGCAGGAACACGGAGGCGGTTTCGCCGCGCTTGCGGGCACGCACGAAACGGCCGATCGCCTGCGCGAAGAATAGCGGGGTGCTGGTGCTGGTGGCGTACACGCCCACGGCGAGGCGGGGCACGTCCACGCCTTCGGACACCATGCGCACGGCGACCATCCAGCGCTGCATGCCTTCACGGAATTCGTCGATTTTCGCGGAGGCTTCACGATCATCAGAGAGGATCACGGCGGGGTACTCGCCGGTAATTTTTTGAAGCTGTTCTGCGTAGGCTTTGGCGTCCGCGTGGTCGGTGGCGATGACGAGCGCACCGGCGTCGGGCACGGTGCGGCGCACCTCGGTCAGACGCTTGTCGGCTGCCGCCAGCACGGTCGGGATCCATTCACCGTTGGGGTCGAGGGCGGTTCGCCACGCCTGGGAGGTGATGTCCTTGGTGAAGCCTTCACCGAGGTTTGCCGCCATTTCCTCACCGGCGGAGGTGCGCCAACGCATCTGACCCGAGTACGCCATGAAGATGACCGGGCGCACCACGTGGTCCTTCAGCGCGGGGCCGTAACCGTAGGAGTAGTCTGCCTTGGAGCGGCGGATACCGTCATTGTCGACCTCGTAGGTGACGAACGGAATCGGGGAGGTGTCCGATCGGAACGGGGTACCGGTCAGTGCCACGCGGCGGGTCGCGTCGTCGAACGCTTCACGCAGGCCGTCGCCCCAGGACAGCGAATCACCGGCGTGGTGAATCTCGTCAAAAATTACGAGGGTCTTCGTTTCCTCGGTGTTGCGGGCGTGCAGCTGCGGCTTATTCGCCACCTGCGCGTAGGTCAGCGCCACACCCTTGTAGTGGCGGCTGATGGTCACATCCGCGTTCTTGAAGTTCGGATCAATAGGAATACCGACCTTCGCGGCGGCGTCTGCCCACTGCTTTTTCAGGTGGTCGGTGGGCGCCACAACGATGAGCTGGCGGACCGTGCCGCGGTTAAATAGTTCCTTGGCGAGGGTCAGCGCAAACGTGGTTTTACCCGCGCCGGGGGTTGCGACTGCCATGAAGTCGCGGGGGTTGGTTTCGAAGTACTTCTGCATGGCTTCTGCCTGCCAGGCGCGCAGGCTGACGGAAGTACCCCAGGGGGCGCGGTCGGGGTATGCCGGGGAGAGCTTCGGCTTCACCATACTGTCGAATAGGGTGGGTTCCTCTGCGGGTGCGCTCATTCTCTCCTTCTTCCTCGTCTGCCTCTGCTGGTACCCTCTGCCGACTCAGGGCAGGTGCCTCTCCCCCGTTAGGAGGTGGCGCTCTAGTGTTCCTGATGCTCTGGCGGTCCGGGCACAGCGAGGTTAAATTCTAGCACCACATCCGCGGGTTGGGCCGGGCTGTGGTGCAAGAATTTGGTGCTCGTCAGCAAAGTCTCATGAGCGGTGTTGGGCCGTTGAGTCTTGCTGCTGCGGCGTGTTATTTATTCGTATTTATTCAGGCGTATTTGTCTCAGGCGTGTCGCCTGGCGCGTATTATTCGCCGGAGCCGTTGTCGCCGTCGTTGCCGGGTGCGAGGCCTTCGTAGATTTCCTTGCACTGGGGGCAGACGGGGAACTTCTGCGGGTCGCGGCCGGGTACCCACATTTTGCCGCAGAGGGCGCGCACGGGTTCACCGGTCAGCGCCGATTCGAGGATCTTTTCCTTGCGTACGTAGTGGGAGAAGCGCTCGTGGTCGCCGGGCTCAGAAAGCTGGGTTTCTTCGCGTTCGAGCAGGGCGGTGCCGCCTGCGGTTCCTGGGCCAAAGGGGTCTTCGATGCCTTCGATCGAGCTCATGTTTCTCCTTGATGATGAGGTGGGATACATAGGGTGAGGGGTGCCGCTGCACGGTTGGGTGATTGGCGCCTTCTCTATTTTAGTAGCAGTTGGGAGGTGCTGAGCCCCCGTGCGGTCAATATGGAGGCTGGCCACGGCTCAACCATAGGCTCTTAAGTATTGCGGTGAGCTTCTTTCCGCTAGAAGTTCGGGGCTAGAAATTCGGGCGGCACAGAAAAGGGGTTCCGCGCCAGGCGTAGTACCTAACACGGAACCCCTCTCGTTTATTCCTGATGTGCTGGAGCTTCGACTCTTGTTAGTTCGCCTGGAAGCGTGCCACACGCTCCAGCATCTTGGAGCTGACCTTGTCGTAGCGGTGACCGCCCCATGCCACGCCGCCCACGAGCAGTGCGGCACCAATCAGCAGCTGAATCAAGCCACCGTAGACGAGGGTTAGTAGATCTTGGGTCACGAAAATGTACACAACAACCGAGATACCGCCGGGTAGCGCGCTGAGCATCACCAGAATTACGGTGAGCATGAGCAGCAACTGATTAGCGAAGCCCTCATTGTTCTTCGGGTTCTTGAACGGGTTAGCACCCGGAGGCGCCACGGGCGGGCTAATGAAGGTGTCCATCACGCTGCCCATACCAGCCGCTGCGGCGAGCACGCCCAGCTGGTGCATCAGCACGATGGGGAAAAGCTCCAGGTGTCCATTTGCCGCTGAGGCGACGAACACCATCACCACCACGATCGGAACCATCAGGATGCTGTAACCCCAAAGCCTGCCGATGCGGTCGTCAATACCGCGCAGCGGGGAGAGCACATGCAGGCTGAATGCGGTGTTGTCGTAGGAGACGAGGTAGCACATGTAGTAGCCGGTGAAGACAGTGCAGAAGTACATCCAGAATCCGAAGAGCTGCATCACGCCGCTATTGATGATCTGGTTAGCTTCAGCCGCGTTGACGCCGTTAAAACTGGCCCGACTTTCGAAGGAGCCTACAGAGCTCAGGAACAGGGGCATAGCCACCGTCAGTATCAGATAAAGCATGGCGGTGCTTGCGGTCAGCAGCTGCAGACGGTTGTCTTTCAGAAATGAGTGCAGGGTTCGTGCCGCCACGGCGCCACGCGGGGTTGCGGGGAACCGTGCCAACAGACCCAAATCACCTGCGGCGACTTCGGCAGCGCTGGCGTGGTGCGCGCTACTGCCCACATTCGCCATGGAGCGTGCCAGGTTCTTACCCCACAGCCACCATCCGCCAGCCAGGTAGACGAGGGTCAGAGCCAGGCAACCAAGGGCAACACCCATATTGCCGGTCGCCATAAAGTAGGGCACCGCAAATGCCGACCCGAAGGGCGTCACGCTGAGCCACGGCAGGTAGGGCAGCACCTCTTCCCAGTGCTTGGTCAGGTAGGTTATCGTTCCACCGAAGATAAAGCCGGCGCTCATCATCAGTAGCATGGCAACGATCATCAGGGTGTTGGCGATGCGCGGGTTATCATTCAGCGCCATGCCCAGGCGGTTGGCGAGACGAGCCCACACCATGAGGTTCGCAAGGCCGAGCACGCAGCAGATGAGGTACACGACCAGCGCGAGCGGCTGCGATATAAACGCGATAGCACCCAGCAGCACGGCAATGATGCTCGCGATGCCGGGGATACCCACGAACCCGCCGAGGAACTGGCCCTTCTGCAGGGTGGAGGGCTTGATGGGGAAGAGCACGAATCGGCTCTCATCCAGGGTGCCGTCCAGTCCGCTGAAGAAGATAGGGACGACTGCCCAGGCGAGCGCCACAACGGTGCCCACAAGGAGGGTTCCGAGCTGACCGTATTCGGGGACCTTCGAATTAGCAATCACGTATGTGGAGCCGAGACCGAAGAGCATGCCGCCCGCGTAGAGCGCCGCAAAAATCAAGCCGATGAGCGCCCAGATGCTACGGCGGAAGGAAGCGAGCACATACTGCCACTTTAGTGAGACGAGGTGCCCAACCATGACAATCCTTCCGAGGAGGTGCGGCCGCCGACCAGCTGCACGAATCGTTCTTCAAGGCTCATGCCGGCGCGTACTTCGTCGACGGTTCCGGCGGCGAGAATACGACCGGAGTCCATGACGGCTACGTGGTCGCACAGGCGCTGCACGAGGTCCATCACGTGCGAGGAGATAATGACGGTACCGCCGGAGGCAACGAAGCCACGCAGAATGTCCTGAATATTGGCGGCAGAAACCGGGTCGACCGCCTCGAAGGGCTCGTCCAGAATCAGCACGGAGGGCGCGTGGACGAGAGCGGCGGCGAGCGCAATCTTCTTGGTCATACCGGCGGAGTAGTCGGCAACGGCACGGCCCGCAGCGTCGGTCAGGTCCATTGCGGCGAGCAGGTCCTTGACGCGGGAGGCAACGGTTTCCTTATCGATTCCGTGCAGGTAGCCGGAGTAGGTGATGAGCTGCTCACCGGTGAGCTTGTCGAAGAGGTGCACGCCGTCGGGCAGCACACCCAGGTGTGCTTTGGCTTTGAGCGGGTCGGCCCACATGTCGATGCCTCGCACGTATGCGGTGCCTTCGCTGGGCATGAGCATGCCGGTGACCATGGAGATGGTGGTGGTTTTACCGGCGCCGTTGCGGCCGACCAGCCCGTAGAACGATCCGGAGGGGATGTCGAGATTGATGCGGTCGACGGCGACCTTCTGACCGAATGCCTTGGTGAGGCCGCGGATTTCGATGGCGGGGCGAGCGCCAGCCGCAGGTGCGGTCTGCGGGGTGACGGGTAGCTGCGGTGCTACCGACGCGGGAACGACAGCTTCCGGAGCTGCAGGCTCGCGGTTTGCAGGCTCGCGGTTTGCGGCTTCCGGGGCTACAGCTTCCGGGGTTACAGCCTGGGGTGCTGCCGCGGCGGGTACTGCCTCTATTGCGGTCTCTTGTACCGGGTTCTGCGGTGAACCTGGTTCTTGCGGGTTCGGGTCCTGGGGAAAGTGACTAGTGTTCATATTTTCACCCTACCACCCCCCCATGAGGTCTAGCAGGTTTGGTGATGAAACCTGCATTATTAAGTACTCACAACGCATAATATGGACATTCCCGGGTGCTATGCGTAGCGTCCTGGCGCGCTATCAGACAGGTTAGGGTTTCTGCTCTCCCCCACCTCAAAACCACAAACACAGAACGGGCTACCGCCTACCCCACAGCACGAGTGCGTGGGTAGACGATAGCCCGTCGGTATTCAAAACTCCAGATTCAAAGTTCCAGATTCAAAGTTTCAGCCGGTTAGTCCGGCTCATGACGCTTCCCGGAAGACAGCGTCTTTTAGAACAGCGCCATGGTCAGTGCCGCACGCGCCTTGACGGTGCGCGGGTCAGATGCACCCACCACGTCGAAGAGCTGCACGAGGCGCTCGCGAACGCGCGCCTTATCGTCGGGACCAACAGCGCTGAACAGGCGCAGCAGACGGTTGTACGCATCCTCCACGTGGCCGCCCACCAGATCCAGGTCGGCTACGTTGAATGCCGCGTCAATGTTCATGGGGTCTGCCGCGGCCGCCGCGCGTTCGGTTGCCATGTCCAGGTCCTTCACGCGCGAGAGCAGTTCAACCTGTTCCAGGCCGAGCTTCGCTTCCTTATCGCCGGGGTTCTCGGCAATTGCCTTGCGGTATGCGGCGCGGGCACCCTCCAGGTCGCCGCGGTCAAGGGCGGCGACAGCTTCTGCGTGCAGGGGCGGCAGGGGCTTTTCATCTTCGGGAACGACCGGGTCGAAGCCGCCGGGCAGCTGGTACTGTGCCGCGAGCTGCAGAACCTGGGAGAGCACATCGCCGAGGTCTTCTGCGCTGACCGGGCCGGTGTAAATCGGTGCCGGACGACCCGCCAGAACGGCAACGCCCGCGGGCACACCGCTCACGCCAAATGCCTGGGCAGCTTCGGGGAGCTTGGTGACGTCCACGGCAGCGCAAATCATGCTACCCGCAGCGGAGTCGACGAGCTTCTGCACGCCTTCGAGCATCTGCAGGGAGGAGGGCGAGTGCGGTGCGTAGAGCGCAAAAATCACGGCACCCTGGCTGGAGAGCTGCACGAACTTCTGGAACTCTTCGGGGGTGTTGACCTCGTAGCGCCAGGTGGGAGCGGAGGGGGTCTGCTCGCCACCCTGCTCGCCAGCAGACTGTGCCGCTGCGTTCTGTGCCGCGTTGGGGCTCAGCTCCATAGCGTTGCGTACGGAGGCGGGAATCTCCTGCGCTGCCCCGTTCTGTGCCGCCCCGTTCTGTGCTACACCACCCTGGGCAACGTTACCCTGTGCCGCGTTCTGCGATGCGCCGCGGTCTGCCGGATCAAAAATAATGCTCATCCTGGGCTCCTTTACGTTCTGTACCTATTGTTGCGTGCGGGCTAAATCCTTCACGCGTTCCTTCCTCTATTATCCCCACAATGCGCCGTTGCGAGCGCCCGTTCTCTGTCGCCTACGCTCTGAGCTCATGCCGGGGATAGCGTTTGGGCTATTGCCCAATCCGCCCCGCAGATGCCTCTCCGACTTGCGCTCCCCTGTCCTTGGGATTCACCTTTGACGCCGTAACAAAGTAAACCAGCCGGTAGAATGGCACAGTAGAGAAAAAATACCCGGAAATGTTCCGGAAAGGAAGAGCATGAGCGAGAAGAAAGCCTCAGCAGCTCACGAAGAGACAACATCGTCCGACGAGCCACGCAAGAAGGAATCCCTCACCGACCAGATAACGGAGACCTTCAGCGAGATAACCGAGAGCATTAGCCAGGTGCGTTCCAAGCGCCGCCGCGCGTCCATGCCTCCTACAGATACCATTCCGGTGGTCCCCTCCGCTTCTGAGGATGCGCCTCCCGCACCGAAGGTGGTCGGCAACGGCAAGACCTCGATGATGCATAACCCGGTCGCTTTTGGTTTCCTCATGACCGTGGGCGTGGGTCTGGCGCTCTTCGCCTACTACATTTTCAACAATGTGGGTGCCCTGGTGGGTTGGGTGACCGGCGCTATTTTCATTGCTCTGGGTCTGGACCCGATTGTGCGCCGCCTGGAGTCTTGGGGCATTAAGCGCGGTATCGGCGTGATTGCTGTGCTTGCTGGTTTTGCTGGCGCTGTGACCGGTCTGGTCATGACGATTGGCCCGGTCATTAGCGAGCAGGCGTCTAAGTTTGTCCAGTATGCGCCGGGTATTTATCAGAACACGATTGATTCTGATTGGTATCACGAGCTTGATCAGCGTTTTAACATCAGCACCTGGGTGAATGAGAACGTCCCGAAGTTCTTGGAGTCGACGTTCTCTTCGTCGCAGGTCAATAGCTTCATGTCGAGCCTGGTTTCTGCGGGTTCTACCCTGGCGCAGAGCGTGACCGGCGTGATTATTGTGCTGTTCCTGTCCCTGTACTTCCTCACATCGATGGACACGATTAAGGCGTGGGGTGTGCGTTTGGCGCCGGCGTCTAAGCGTGTGCGCGTCAAGTACATTACCGACAAGATTACTGAGTCGGTGGGTAACTATGTGATGGGCCAGGCGATGGTAGCCATTCTGAACGCCCTCTTCGCATTCTTCATAATGTTGTTCTTGGGCTTTAGCTTCCCGCAGTTGATGGCTTTGGTCGTTATGATTCTGGCGTTCATTCCGCTGGTTGGTGGCGTGATTGCGCTGATTTTGACCTCGCTGATTCTGCTGACTCAGGACTGGAGTCTGGCGCTGTGGTTTTCGGTGGCGTACTTCCTGTACTTGCAGGTGGAGGCATACCTGATTTCTCCGCGTATTATGGCTCGCGCTGTCTCGGTTCCTGCCGGTGTTGCGATTATTTCGGTGGCTGCCGGTGGCGCGCTCTGGGGCGTGCTGGGTGCGCTGATCGCTATTCCGGTGGCGGCTTCCATGCTGATTTTGGTGCGTGAGGTGTTCATTCCTCGCCAAGATCAACTGTAGTCACCTCCCAGCTGTAGTCACCTCCCAACTGCAGCCATTTCTAGGTTCCCTACGCGTTCCCTGTTTCTTCCACCGAGCAGGCATTTAAGACAAAAGGCGGCGGCTTTGGATGTTCTATCCAAAGCCGCCGCCTTAATATTTTTACGCAGTATTTTTATGCCGAACCTTTAGAGCTCAGTGATTTCTTCTGCCACCGGGCCGTTGTACTCGGTGGGCAGTTCGGTGGGTACACCGGTCACGATGCTAACCACGGTGTTCAGAACCTGCTGCACGGACTTCTCACCCACCCACAGGTGCTTGCATCCCTCAAAGGGAATCACCTGAGTACGCGGTACAGCCGCGAAACGCTCACGCGCCGCCGGAGGCTGCAGGTAGTCGTCGTGCTCGGGCACAAGCGCGTACAGCGGGTTCGAGATCTTGTTCCACTCGTCCAGCTCAGCCGGGTGCACGCGGTGCAGCGGCGGGGAGAGCAGAATAGCGCCGGTGAACTCGTTCGCGTATTCGGGCGCGTACTTGAGCACCAGTTCGGTGCCGAAGGACCAGCCGACCAGCCAGGGGTTCGGCAGGGCGCGCTCGCGTACGAATTTCAGGATTGCGTCGAAGTCCTTCTTCTCGGCAAAGCCGCCGTCAAAGACGCCTTCGCTGGTGCCGCGAATCGAGGAGGTACCGCGAGTGTTGAAACGCAATACCGCAATGTTCGACAGCGCCGGCAGGCGGAAGGATGCCTTCTTGTACACGTGCGAGTCCATGTAGCCGCCGTGGGTGGGCAGCGGGTGGAAGGTCACCAGGGTTGCCTTGACTTCGCCTTCGGGCAGGGCGAGTTCACCGACGAGGCGCTTGCCGTCCGCGGTGGTGACGGTGAAGTTCTCGCGGCGTGCAGGCAGGACGGTACGTGCCTTAATGGGGGTGGGTTCAGCGGCGGTGCTGAAGACGTAGCGGGCGGGATCGAATTCCTGCTCGCGGGTGATATCGGCGGTGTTGCTCATTGCGCGTTCCTTCAAGAATTGGATTCGAGAATATGGTCTTGGTCGAGAATGTAGTCTGGTCGAGAATGTAGTCTTGGGCTGCACCTTATGTGCAGTGTTCAGCCTATTTGCGGCGGATGCGCCAGCAGTGCTGATGCCAGTGCCTGCGCTCATCAATCGCGCGGCTACGGCCCAGCGTGTGGCTTTCTTGCCACACCACCAGATGCGCTGTTCTGGGCGGAATCGGGCGGTAGCATTCGGGGCAGGTGTAGGTTTTTTGGGCGTTGACGGCGGGAATGTATTGCACCAGCCAGTCACCGTATCGGTCACGTTCCAATCGGGGTGCAGGGTCGAGGATCCTGCTGATATCACGCCCTGCGGGTGCTTGACGGTGCCACTTATCGCTGGTGGTGCCGGATGCTCGCCTGCCGGGATGATTCTTACGTGCCATGAGCCCTATTCTACCGCGCCGCTCAGCTATCTCTACCTACCAGCCCTGCCACTGTTCGCTCTGCGCTCTTCCTCGCGCTGTACTCTTCTTTGCCCCGTGCTCTTCTTTGTCCTGCGCTCTTCCTCTCTCTGAGGCGGCACTCCCCCGCTCTGTGCCGCGCCTCCCTACTGTGCCGTACTTCCCTACTGTGCCCCGTACCGCGACCTGTACCAAGATTAGGTTCCCTAGCTCATACCCTCACCTGCTAGAGCCGAGCACTCGTACCTGCTAGAGTGGACGGATGCGTATTGTCATTGCTGAATGCTCCGTAGATTATGAGGGCCGCCTCCGCGCCCACCTGCCCCGCGCTACCCGCCTGCTGATGGTCAAGAATGACGGCTCCGTCCTCATTCACTCCGACGGCGGTTCCTACAAGCCTCTGAACTGGATGAGCCCTCCCTGCTCCCTGCTGGTGGCTGAGCGTGAGGACGTTCCGCAGAGCATCCGTGAGGACCTGGAGTCTGATGTTCAGCAGCTGTGGACCGTTCAGGCGGCTAAGAGCGATGACCGCCTCATGATTCGTATCTACAAGATTGAGCACGAGTACACCACCGACCTGGGTGTTGACCCCGGCCTCATTAAGGACGGTGTGGAGGCTGACCTGCAGCGTCTGCTTGCCGAACAGATCCACACTCTCGGTGAGGGCTATTCGCTGGTACGCCGCGAGTACCCGACCGCTATTGGCCCGGTAGACATCATGGCGAAGGATGCGCACGGCGTCTCCGTGGCGGTCGAGCTCAAGCGTGTGGGCGATATTGACGGTGTGGAGCAGCTGACCCGTTACCTGGAGCTGCTCAACCGTGACCCTCTACTGGCACCGGTGCGCGGTGTGTTTGCGGCGCAGACGATTAAGCCACAGGCTCGCACCCTGGCTGAGGACCGCGGTATCCGCTGCGTGAGCCTGGACTATGACGCGATGCGCGGCCTGGACGACTCGGCTGATCGCCTGTTCTAGCTGACCGCCTGTTTCTAGCTGACCACCTGTTCTCAACAGCTCTAGCTAGGCGGCTACACATAGCTTGAGGGGCGCCTCCCGGTACATGGGAGGCGCCCCTTTTCTGTGCGCATCATCTTTCTATGCACGCTGTCGTTCTGCGCGCGCTCTTTCTGGGAACACTCTCTTTCTGCGCGCGCTCTTTCTACGCACGTAGCCTACCCAGATACACCAATCGCCGGTGCCCCTCCCCTTTCGGGACGGAACACCGGCGAGGTGTACACAGTGGTCAATTCCCTTTACAGGGAACCGGCTTTAGATCTCTGCGTGCTTTGCAGCGATGGTCACGTGATCGTTCGAGACGGTCAAGAAACCTGCGTTGAGGATGGTCTTAATGGTCTCACCCTCAACAGGTTCAATGAGCAGCTCGCCGTCCTGTGCCAGCAGCGTGCAGGTGGGGATCATGCCCGGCAGGATGCCGAGGTCACCGCTGACGGAGCGTGCACGAACGTAGTTCGCTTCGCCAGTCCACACGACGCGTTCGCGGGAAACAACTTCAACTTTCAGAGCCATGATTACTTAGCTCCAGTCTGTGCCTTGATTTCCTCGTAGCGGCGCATAACGTCGTCCATACCACCAATGTTGTAGAACGCCTGCTCGGGGATGTGGTCGACATCGCCGTTGCAGATCATCTGGAAGGACTCGATGGTGTCCTTCAGCGGAACGGTCGAACCCTCGACACCGGTGAACTGCTTTGCAGTGTAGGTGTTCTGGGAGAGGAACTGCTCGATACGACGTGCACGTGCCACGACGATCTTCTGCTCCTCGGAGAGCTCGTCCACACCCAGAATCGCGATGATGTCCTGCAGTTCCTTGTTTTCCTGCAGAATAGCCTTCACGCGAATTGCGGTGTCGTAGTGCTCCTGACCGATGTACTGTGCGTCCAGAATTCGGGAGGTGGAGGACAGCGGGTCAATTGCCGGGTACAGACCGCGCGATGCGATTTCACGAGAGAGCTCGGTGGTCGCATCCAGGTGCGCGAAGGTGGTTGCCGGCGCCGGGTCGGTGTAGTCATCCGCAGGCACGTAAATTGCCTGCATGGAGGTGATGGAGTGACCGCGGGTGGAGGTAATACGCTCCTGCAGCAGACCCATTTCGTCCGCCAGGTTCGGCTGGTAACCCACTGCGGAGGGCATGCGGCCCAGCAGGGTGGAAACCTCAGAACCTGCCTGAGTGAAACGGAAGATGTTGTCGATGAACAGCAGCACGTCCTGGTTCTGAACATCGCGGAAGTACTCCGCCATGGTCAGACCGGTCAGTGCCACGCGCAGACGGGTTCCCGGGGGCTCATCCATCTGGCCGAATACAAGAGCGGTGTCCTTCAGAACGCCTGCTTCTTCCATTTCGACCCACAGGTCGTTACCCTCACGGGTACGCTCGCCAACACCGGTGAACACGGAGGTACCACCGAAGTTACGAGCCACACGGGTAATCATTTCCTGGATCAGCACGGTCTTACCCACGCCTGCACCACCGAACAGACCGATCTTACCGCCCTTGATGTAGGGGGTCAGAAGGTCGATGGACTTAATACCGGTCTCCAGCATTTCGGTGGAGCCTTCCAGCTCTGCGAAGCCGGGAGCGGCACGGTGAATCGGCCAGTAGGTGTCAGCCTTGATCTCGGAGTTCGGCACGTCGAGTGCGTCACCGAGAACGTTGAAGATGTGGCCCTTCACGCCGTCACCAACGGGGACGGAGATCGGTGCGCCGGTGTCGACTACAGCCTGACCGCGGACCAGGCCGTCAGTCTGCTGCAGGGAGATAGCGCGAACAATCGAGTCGCCCAGGTGCTGTGCGGTCTCGAAGGTAATGGTGCGGGTGCGACCGTCGAGGGTCAGCTCGGTGGTCAGAGCGTTGTAAATCTCGGGGACCTGACCGGCGGGGAACTCGACGTCGACCACGGGGCCGATGACGCGGGCAATACGACCCGTTGCGCCCTGAGTCGGTGCGGAGACCGATTCGTTGTAGGTGGCAGTCATATTTCTCACTTACTTAGAAAGTTTGGACAGTTGATGGCTTCGTTGGCGTACAAGTACTAGGAGCCGAGGGCGTCTGCGCCGCCCACGATTTCGGAGAGCTCCTGAGTAATTTCCGCCTGACGTGCGTTGTTCATCAAACGGGTGTACTTGGTAATCAGCGTCTCAGCGTTGTCACCTGCGGTCTTCATTGCGCGCTGGCGGGATGCCAGCTCACTTGCTGCTGCCTGCAGGAGGCAGGAGAAGATACGCGATGTAATGTAGCGCGGCAACAGCGCGTTGAGCACTTCCTCAGCGGAGGGCTCGAACTCGAAGGATGCCGCCTGCTCGTACTCAGCCTTGGTCAGTTCCTGGTCGGGAACGATTTCCTCGCCCATAGCCTTTGCGTCACCCACGTGGATGGGTAGCAGGCGCAGGTTCTTGGGTTCCTGAACAACCATCGACTTGAACTCGGTGTACACGATGTGCAGTTCGTCCACGCCGCCCTCTTCGAAGGGCAGGTCGTAGGCTTCGAGCAGCGCGTCACGAATTTCGACGGCGGTTTCAACGCGAGGTGCATCGGTGTGGCCTTCCCACGCACGGGCGTAGGGTCGCTCACGGAACTCGAAGTAAGCCTTTGCCTTACGGCCAACCAGGTACAGCTGTACCTCCTGGCCGTTAGAGCGCAGCCTCTCAATCAGAGATTCGGTACGACGCAGGATAGCGGAGGAGTACGAACCTGCCAGGCCGCGGTCGCTGGTGACAACCAGGATTGCGGAGCGGCGGTGTTCGTAGGTTCCGAACTCGTGCGGCTTGTGAATCAGCGGGTGCTTGATGCCATGCTGAGTCGCAACCGCAGTCACCACGCGGGTCAGAGCGTTCGCGTAGGGGCCGGCTGCCTGAGCAGCGTTACGAGCCTTGTTAATGCGGGAGGTCGCGATCATCTCCATCGCCTTGAAGATCTTCTTCATAGACGACGTCGAAGCAATCTTCTGTCGGTAAACCCTAATCTGGGCTCCCATAGAGCTTCCTTTCTCCTTGCTTTCTGCCCCGCCCCAGCCTCATAGCTGAGGCGGGGAGAAGGCGAGGACTAATCGCTAACCGATGGTTTCCTGAGTGATGTCGCTATCGCGAGCTGCCTTGTGCTCCTCGTGACCTGCGTCGACGAGGTGGCTGCTGCCCTCAGACTTGAAACCCTGCTTGAAGTCAGCAACTGCGGACTTCAGAGCTGCAACGGTGTCATCCTCAAGCTTGCCGGAGGAAGCGATATCGGTCAGTACCGAGGTCTTGTGACGCAGGTACTCGATGAAGCCTTCCTCGAAGCGCAGCACGTCGGAAATCTCGATGTCGTCGAGGTGACCGGAGGTACCAGCCCAAATGGAGACAACCTGCTCTTCAACTGCGTACGGGGTGTACTGCGGCTGACGCAGCAGCTCGGTCAGGCGAGAACCGCGGGTCAGCTGTGCCTTGGTTGCGTCGTCCAGGTCGGATGCGAACATTGCGAACGCTTCCATAGCACGGTACTGTGCCAGCTCCAGCTTCAGGGTACCGGAGACCTTCTTCATAGCCTTGGTCTGTGCGGCACCACCAACACGGGAGACGGAGATACCGACGTCGACTGCCGGACGCTGGTTAGCGTTGAACAGGTCGGACTGCAGGAAGATCTGGCCGTCAGTAATGGAGATGACGTTGGTCGGAATGAAGGCGGAAACGTCGTTTGCCTTGGTCTCAATGATTGGGAAGCCGGTCATCGAGCCTGCGCCCAGGTCGTCGGAGAGCTTAGCGCAACGCTCCAGCAGGCGGGAGTGCAGGTAGAAGACGTCACCGGGGTATGCTTCACGTCCCGGCGGGCGGCGCAGCAGCAGGGACACAGCGCGGTATGCTTCTGCCTGCTTCGACAGGTCGTCGAAGATGATGAGGACGTGCTTGCCACCGTACATCCAGTGCTGGCCGATAGCCGAACCGGTGTAGGGTGCCAGGTACTTGAAGCCTGCTGCGTCGGATGCGGGAGATGCCACGATGGTGGTGTACTCCAGCGCGCCGCGAGTCTCAAGGGTGTGGCGGACAGCTGCAATGGTGGATGCCTTCTGGCCAACAGCCACGTAGACGCATCGAACCTGCTTGTCGGGGTCACCCGAAGCCCAGTTGTCCTTCTGGTTCAGAATGGTGTCGATCGCAATAGCGGTCTTACCGGTCTGGCGGTCACCAATGATCAGCTGACGCTGACCGCGACCGATCGGAATCATCGAGTCGATTGCCTTCAGACCGGTCTGCAGCGGCTCGTGAACCGACTTACGCTGGGTCACGCCGGGAGCCTGCAGCTCCAGTGCGCGGCGACCTTCAGCCTCAATGGGGCCCAGGTCATCGATCGGGTTACCGAGGGGGTCAACAACGCGACCGAGGTACGCGTCGCCAACGGGCACCGAGAGGACCTCACCGGTGCGGTGTACGACCTGGCCCTCTTCAATACCGGTGAAGTCGCCCAGGACGATCACACCAATATTGCGGGTATCCAGGTTCTGTGCGAGGCCGAGGGTGCCGTCTTCGAAACGAAGCAGCTCATTCGCCATAACCGAGGGAAGACCCTCGACACGAGCGATACCGTCGGAGGCCGATACAACTCGACCCACCTCAACACGTTCTGCATTGCCGGGTTCGTAAGACGCTGCAAACTCGTTCAGCGCATTACGGACATCTTCGGCATTGATGGTCAGTTCGGCCATCTTGTGTCCCTGCTCTCTCATTGTGGTTGCATTCCGTCAACGGAACCAACCGAAACTTGCAATTCGGGTTGAACGGGCGGGCAATGCCACTGCTTCTGCGAAGGAGGCATCAGCCACGCACCCGCTACCCGAGGTATCTTCTAAATCACCGTTGCGACGAACGGTTCAGCGTCGCTAGCTTGAGCCGCTAGCCGATGGAACGAGCCAGGTCGGACATGCGGGTCTCGACGGTACCGTCGATCACCTCGTCGCCCACCTGAACACGCAGACCGCCCAGAACGGCGGGGTCCACCGAAACGTCGAGCTTCAGCTCACGGCCGTACACGGCGTTGAGCGCGCGACCGAGACGTTCAAGCTGTGCCTGCGACAGCGCAATCGCGCTAGTTACTCGCGCAATGTAACGGTTCTGTCGCGTGACGATGATTTCTGCGAACTCATCGGCTAC
Organism: Rothia mucilaginosa; assembly: GCA_963539245.1. Lineage (GTDB taxonomy): Bacteria > Actinomycetota > Actinomycetes > Actinomycetales > Micrococcaceae > Rothia > Rothia mucilaginosa_H. Next base: position 139,225 of record CAUTJW010000006.1, on the reverse strand, counting down.
CCGTGCAGCGTGACGGCCGCGGGGGTTGGAGCCAACTCGTTCGAGCAGAAGCACACCTTCGGCGGTGGTGGCGGGGCCACCGAGCGCCACGGCGAGCTTCTTCTTTGCTTCTTTGCTTGCCTGATGGTCGGACAGCGCTTCCTGCGCCTGAGCGTTGGAATCAACGGTACGCACAAAGGTGAGTAGTTCGTTGAGTACCTCGTCCAGGGCGTCCACGCCACCGCGAGACTGAGCCGATGCGGTCACGGCGAGCACTGCTGCACGCTCCAGGGCATTCGCCAGATCAGCATCATCAGACCAGCGCTGAGCCACCGCATTGGTGAACACAGCCATAGCCTGAGAAGAGATCTTGCCGCCGAAGACGGTGTTAGCGATACCCTGACGTGCTGCTGCATCACGCGAAGAATCGGTGACAGCACGGCGCAGGGTGCCGTTGTGGTCGAGAACATCAACCACAGCGAAAAGCTCGCTCGCCAGGTTCAGGGGCTGCAGGGAAGCGTGAGCTTCCAGCACCTCTTCCACCTTGCTCAGTGATTCAGTAGATACTCCTGCCATTACCGAGCCGCACCTGCGTTCTGCTTCTCGGTTTCAAGGTCAGCAAGAAAACGATCTACCACACGGGCCGATCGCTCATCATCGTTGAGGGCTTCGCCCACAATCTTGCCGGCAAGGGTCGTAGCAAGAGTGCCAACCTCGGAACGGAGGGACACTGCTGCTGCCGCACGCTCTGCCTCGATAGCCTTTGCTGCATTATCGCTAATGCGCTGAGCCTCAGCGGTTGCACGCTCGCGAGCATCGGCAATGATTGCCTCGCCCTCTGCGCGTGCCTCTTCACGAATCTTCTGAGCCTCCAGTCGAGCGCTTTCGAGCTGCTGGGTGTACTCATCGCGAGCCGCTGCAGCCTCTGCCTGTGCCTTCTCGGCCTTGGCAAGGCCACCTTCGATTGCTTCCTTACGGTCCTGGTAAATCTTCTCGAACGCCGGGACAACGTACTTAGCAACGATGTAGTAGAGGATCAGGAATCCGATGAGGGTAATGACAATTTCCCCGACGTCGGGAATCAGGGGGTTCGAAGTTGCCTCCGCTCCCCCTTCGCTTGCCAGATAAATCATGGAGGGAATCCTGTTCTATGGGATGGGTCGTTTAGGATGTGGCAGAGCCGGTTACTTGATGAAGACGAGAACCAGGCCCAGAATTGCCAGTGCCTCGACCAGTGCGAAGCCCAGGAACAGCATGGGCTGCAGGGTCTTCTGGGACTCGGGCTGACGAGCAACGCTGGTCATGTATGCCGCGAAGATCAGACCCACGCCGATGCCGCCGCCAATAGCTGCCAGACCGTAGCCAACCGCAGTGATGGAACCAACCATTATTTTTCCTTTCAACAGTGTTCGACCGGGAACATACCCGGACCGAACAGAGTTTGATTTGAGTTAATAGCCCGCACAGTGAACGTGTGGGTTGCTTTATTCACGCCCAATGACGAACGCGAAAACCTAAAAAACTAGAGAGTTTAGTGTCCCTCGGAAACCGAGCCCTGCAGGTACACAGCCAGCAGCAGAGCGAACACATAAGCCTGGATGCACTGAATCATGAATTCCAGGAAGTACAGGAATATGCCCAGAGCACCGGGAGCAATAGCAGCCAGGTAGCCGATGCCACCCAGGGTCTCAACCATGTAGGTCACCATGCTGGATGCAACCATCAGCGCCAGGTGACCACCGAACATGGTCGCGAAGAGACGCAGTGCGTGAGTTGCGGGACGAATCAGCAGGTTCGAGAAGAACTCGATCGGGATCAGGATGGGGTAGATCCACACCGGCAGACCCGAAGGCATGGTGATGTCCTTGAAGAAGCCGCCCAAGCCCTTGCGCTTGATACCAACACCAACCCAGGTCAGGTACGCTACGCCAGCCAGCGCGTAGGCGCTACCGGGGTGCGAGAAGGTGGGCAGCTGAACAAACGGAATCGAACCGTAGAGGTTGTTCACCAGAACGAAGAAGAAGGAGGCGAACAGAATCGGCACGAACGGCTTGTAGTGCTGTACGCCCAGGGTTTCCTTACCGAGGGAGTTACGAGCAAACATGTAGCCGGACTCAGCGATGAACTGAGTCTTGCCGGGAACCATGGCGCGCTTACGTGCTGCGGTGAGGAAGAAGACCGCGATAATCACCACGGACAGCAGAATCAGTACGTTCTGCTTACCGAAAGCGAAATCACCAATGGTGAAGAAGGGGGGCAGATGCATGTCTTCGGGGGTCGGCGGCACATAGGCTTCCGCGAGGATCAACCCGTTCTCGATCAAAGCAAGTCCTTTCTTGCTACTAGTGGCTATCAAGAGCCCATGTCTGCCTCTAAGCGACTGACATGCTAACTACATGGATGAATGTGTGACCTAGCGGTCCGCGTTCAATGACCTAGCGGTCTTTATTCTGCCTGGTCATGTGGGTAAAGACGAGGGTCAGACCTCCGACAGCGCCAATCAAGACGCCAACCCACACCAGCCAGGTGGTGGAGAAGGCCAGGTCACCGAGGTAACCGATGCCTCCCCACACTGCTACACCGATGATCAGATAGAGAATCGACATGACTGCGCCGGAGAGACCTCCGTCAGATACCAATTCTCCGGTAGTGCGGAGCTTTTTGTCTCCGTCCCACCATTTCTTCTCTTCGGCCAAACGTATTTCCTTTCAAACACCGATCGCGTTACCGACCATGGTCTTCTAGATCGGTGTCGAAGTATAGAATTCTCAGTCGTGCGATGCTGATTGTTTCAATAACAATCCACAGAATCACGCCGGTACATGCGCCCGCGAGAGTCCAACCGTGCCTCAGATTCTCGGGGAATGGCACAAAGATTAATACCAGACCGAGTAGGGCAATCTTCACGAGGTAGCTCACCACCAGCGATTTGGGTACACCCCAGTCGAAAATGGGAGCAACCAACATAACTAATACGCCCAGAGTGAAGCATATATAGATTATCAGAAAGCCCAATGTTATTCCTAGCGCGCCCACAGGGCCCGCAAACAGGTACGCACTCATCATACCGCCCAACCAAGCCAGTAGAGAGTAAGCCGATACCCTGTAGAACAAAAATTTCCAGGAAAGCTCCTGGCTCTCGAAAGAAGAGGCCTTCAAACCTGCTTGAGCACGCTCTCGGCGGCGTTTCTGCTGCCGCCTACGTTCCGCCGGCGGATACCACAGAACGTCCACCACGCGCCTCCAGAGAGGCTCAGCAGGAGCCTCGACCGAAGGTTTAGAGTGTTCAGAAGTCATTAGTGTTTCTCCCCACGGTTTCGATGAGAAGACGGCTGAATAGAGGAATGAGCAGCAGAGGAGCGAGCAGTAGAAGAGCCGTCTGCACGGTCTTTCACAGAATCCGGCATAATCGGCTCCGGATGCAACGAGGTCGGCTCCACATTCTCAGGAGTCGCCGGAACACCGGTAGCAGAAGTCAACGAACCGGTAGCAGGCTCCGAAACAGTCTTCTTCGCCTCAGGAGCTGTCGTCTCAGGAGCCGAGGCAAAACGCTTCGACAAATCAATCGCAGAAGTAGGAGCCTCGCCGCCAAAGAGCTGCGGCATACGCAGATACACGACCAACACGGCAAGAGCCACCAGCACAACACCCACGGTCGCCACCACAGATCCCGCAGTGTACAGGTCAGAGGCAAACGCCAACAGCACCCACACCAAAATGGTCGTACCCGTCACCACGGCGGTCGAACCAAGGTGGCTGAAACCAACATCCGTTAGACGCTGATACGTGTGAGTACGGTGCGGCTTATACCACTGCTCCCCCGCCATAAAACGACGGAACAGAGTCGTACCAGCATCCGCAAGGTAGGTCACCAGCGGAGCAAAAGACAGCAGGAACGGAACATCCGCAAACCACGCACCCACAGCCATCGTGCCCAGCGCCGCACCCAAAACATAAGAACCCGCATCGCCCAAAAACACGTTCTTACCGGGGCGCACATTCCACGGCAGGAACGCCGCAAAAGCACCGGCAACAGCCACACCAGCCAACGCCAGCCACGGCAGGTTCACCATCCAGCCGGTCAGCGCATACGCCAAACCAGCCACCAGACCGTGAGCACCAGAAATGCCGTTAATGCCGTCCATAAAGTTCGCCACATTAATGTATCCGGCAATAAAAATCGCACCCAAAACCAGCAGCAGAATGTTCGTACCCTGCACCGTCGCAAAGCTTACGCTCACCAAAAGACCAATAACCAGCTGCAGGCCCGCACGACGCACAATGCTCACGCCGCGAATGTCCTCCAGCCAGCCCAGGGCAAGAGCGCACAGAATCGCCGCGGCAATCGTCACCGCCAACTGCAAAGACTCAGAAGAACGGTACGTCCAGCCAAACAAAGTAGCCGCCACAAACGCCAGCAAAGTCGCTGTAGCAGTCGCCAAACCCATACCGCGGTAGGTCGGAGCAGTATGCGAAGAACGCTCATTAGGAACATCCACCATATTGTTGCGGTGCAAAATCGGGCGCACCGCAAACGGCAAAAGGGCACCCAAAACAAAAGCAAGAGCAAAAATACTCAACAGCTCAGAAAAGGAGGTCATACCAGCTCCAAGGCATTAGCACCGTCGAAGCTGGAACCAAACTCCAGAATCGCGGCTAAGGGACGATATGTGTGTAGTGTGTGTTTACTTCGTATTCTATAGAACTCTTCTGAAGCCCGGGGCTAAACGTTACAGAATCTCTCCATACGCTCCGCATATTCTGCGTCCTGAAATGTTCTACATCGAGAAAGGGAAAAACACCGGATGCCGCACCCGCCACGCAAGTGCAGCATCCGGTGTCATTCCGTAAAGATTAGAACGTCTGTGCGTCCGCCAGAGTACGCGGATCAGGGGCACGCTCCAGGCCATGACGCTCATAGCCGCTGTGCTCCCGATAGTTCTGAATCCAGCGCTCATAATCGAGCTCATCAGGGTCAAGTGCCGGGGCACTCGACCGGGAAATATACCGGTTCTCCTCGCTAGGTACCAGCTTCTCGGTACCGCCGAAGAGAGTCTCATCCAGCTTCTCACCCTTGCGAAGACCAATCTCCTTGATCTCCACGTCATACCGCTCATACGCCTGGCGCATCGCCTTCGCAACGTCCAGAATCTTGACCGGCTGACCCATGTCCAACACCATGACCTCGCCCGGGCGACCAATCGCACCGGCGAGCATCACCAGCAGGCAGGCATCGGTAATCAGCATGAAGTAACGGGTCGCGCGCTTATCCGTCAGGGTAATCGGACCGCCCGAAAGGATCTGCTTCGTAAAGAGCGGCTTAATCGAACCGCGCGAACCAAAGACGTTACCGAAACGAACCGACACGTAGGTGTTGCCGGTCTTCTCACCAAAGTACGCGGTCAGACGCTCCGCCACGCGCTTGGACTGGCCCAGCGCAGTCTTCGGGTCCGCAGCCTTATCGGTCGAAACATTCACGAAGGTCTTCACGCCCACCGCCTCCGCGGCACGCAACACGTTCAGAGTGCCCAGGGCGTTCGTCTTCCACGCCTCCTGCGGGTACGCCTCCAGCGCCGACACATGCTTCAAAGCCGCTGCGTGGAACACCACCTCGGGGCGACGGTCACGGAAAATCTCCAGCAGGTTATCGCCCTCACGAATATCAGCCAGAATAATGCGGTCATCATCCAGGCTCGACTCGTGAGTAATCGAAACCTTCGTCTCCATCAGCAGAGTCTCATCATGATCAAGCATCATGAGAGTCTCAGGTTCAAACTCGCTAATCTGACGGCACAGCTCGGAGCCAATCGAACCGCCCGCACCCGTGACCAGCACACGCTTACCGTGCAGGTACGAACGCAGAATATCGCGGTCAATATCGTAGTTAATCTCGCCACGAATCACGCGCATCAGGTCGTTATCGCTCGCGGTAATCAGACGCTCACCCATCAGGCGAGCATTCGCACTACTAATACGCTGAACCTCAACCTTAAGCTTACGCATGCGGTTGCAGAAGGACTCGAAGTAATCCTCCGGCATATCCGAAATCGTCACCAGAATCTTACGGGTACCCGACTCACGAATTACCTGCTCCAGCTCGCGGTACGTCGTAATCACCGAAATGCCGTGGAACTTTGTACCGGCCTTCAGCTGGTCATCGTCAAAGACAGCAACCGGGCGAAGCTTCGCGTCCTCATCATGCAACATCGAATCCATGACCATGCCGCCAATAAAACCGGCACCGTACACAATCACCGGCTCACCGGTCAGCTCACGCACAGCACCGCGCTCAGTGTACACACGCTTCGCCATACGGGCACCAGCCATCATAATCAGGCTAAATGCCGCCGCAATCGCAGGCACGCTATGCGGAATATGCGGCAGACCCAGTAGCTCATCCACAAAGGAGAAAGCCGTCAACGCCGCGCCCGCGCTCAAAGCAGCCGCGCCGGCACGCCAGGACTCGTCAAACGAACCGTACGAATACACGCCGTTATAAATCTTCACACCCGCCAGACCAATGACCAGGTGCAATACCACAGCCAACGTAGCGGTCATCGTCAACGACGCCGGGTGAATAATATCGAACACCGAGCCGTTACTGAGCAGCACACTATAGCGGAGCATGTACGCGAACAAAACTGCCAGAACCCAGGCACTCGAATCAATCAGCGCCTGCGCAATCAGCCACCACGGCTTACGCTCATACAGGCGGTTCACCAGCATCGTGCCGGAGTCACCCTCCGTCACCATCGTGCCGCGCTGAGCAGCCTTCTGCATCACCACATGAGCGTGAGGTTTCAACTGAGCCACTACATGCCTCCTTCAGATGCGGTACCAGAAGAACGAGAAGAAGCACGAGCCGTCAAAGACGACAACGCACGAAACGCCGAACGGCGCGCCTGCTCAGGAACAAAACGGTACACGCTACGCACCGCCATATTCTGAGCCCACTGAAGCTTAGAAATACCGTGACCGGTGTACAGTCGACGCTGAATCGCCACATCCTGCAACCAGGCATCCACTCCCCCGCGCTTCGTGTACGCGCCCGCACCCACGCGGTAACGAACCAGCGCCTCGGGGATATTACCCAGACGGTAGCCGGCATCGCGCAGACGCATCCACAGCCACCAATCCTCAGCACCGGGCACAAACTCATAACCGCCCAGCTGCTGCACGGCGCTCTTCACAAACGCCACAGACGGGTGATAAATCGGGTTACGCGAATCCATCGCGCGCAGCAGACGCGCAGAATCAACAATCGCCTCGCGGGTCGACTCCACCGCAGTATTGCTCTCATTCACCTCAAGCATGGCAGAGCCCAGCACCGTGTAGCCGCCCTGCACCAGGGCAGGAATCAGACGCGCAAAACGAGTTGGCTCAGACAGGTCATCAGAATCAGCACGAGCCACCAGCTCATAGGTGCACGCCTGCAGACCGGCGTTCAGCGCCTCCGCCAAACCAACATTCTGAGCCAGCTCCACCACCTGAATCGGCGGGCAATCCAGATTCTCGGCACGCTGAACCCAACGGTCCACCACGGCATCCAGCTCGGGGGTCAGCGGGCCGTCCTTCACTAAAACCAGCTCAGAAGGACGCACCGTCTGGTTCAAAAGATTCGACTCCAACGCCTGATCCAAGTAGGCGGGATTCTCCTTTGCGTACACGCTCATCAGCACCGAAAAATCGGGTACAGAGCTCACGCAACCGCGCACCCTCTCAGCCTCAACGGCACTAGCAGCAGCCGGCACGCCGTAGCGGCCGGGGAAAGTCAGCGGGTAAATGCCCTCAAGCACCTGAGCATTCGGGCGAGGCGCACGCAAACCATCACGCACACCATTGAGGAAATACCCCAGGTAGGTGCGGCGGTCATCAGTGCGCAGAACAGTAGAAATCCATAGGCGCGCCGACGAGCCACCATACAGCAGCTTCTCCAGCGGGTTCAGGGTACGCGAGCGGGTAAAGACCCACAGCTTATTACGCACATCGTTATAGAAACGCGGGCCCGGGTCAGCGTTCGTCGTACCAAAAGTCTTTGTGTGGTGCTTAGCCACCGAGGAAGGCACCGCAATGCCGTCACGGTGATGAATCAGACGAGTCGAAAACTCGAAGTCATCATTCCAAATGAAGAACTCAGCAATCGGCAAACCACCGTTACGGCGAATAGCCTGCGCATCCATCAGAATCGACACGAACGAGGCGCTACGAATCGGGCGGGCACCCACCGCCTGCGCACGAGCATGACGCTGCTGACCCGCCGCAAACATCGTGCGCGGAGTGTTCATCGGGTGGTCCTCGCCGTTCGTCCACACCACACGGGACGCCACCACCGCGGGGCGCTGCGAAGGCACCGGCGAATAGTTCAGCCAGGCGGCAACCGCCTCCGATAGGGTATTCTCGGTTGGCTCGGTGTCATCATCCATGACCCACACCAGGTCCGGGTTGTGGCGCTCCAGGGCGCGGTCAATACCCACCGCGAAGCCGCCAGCGCCACCCATATTGCTCTCCAGACGGATGCAATCCACCGGCAGTTCATAGTCCAGCTCGCGCAGGTACTCGGCGGTGCCGTCCGTGGAGGCGTTATCAACGATCACCACCGCTGCAGGCACGCGCTCACCCGAGGCGATACCAGCCAGGGTCTTCGGTAGCAAGTCCTCGCGGTTATAGGTCACCACCACGGCAACCGTACGGGGGTACTCATTCGAAGAATCATGAGAAGAAAGCTGTTCGGAAGAAGGCTGGGCAAAAGCGGTCACGTCGCTGTACTTTTCTGCCATAAGTTCTCCCTCCACGGCGCGATGCGCCTGAATCAGCCGATACGCAATATACCCATACCAAACTGGGCGCTTGTGGTGTTTCTCGCGCCCGCGGTATTCAACCGTGTGGATATATCACTCAAAGAAAATATTCTACCCGCGGTCTCCACTAGAGAGTGAACCATCACCCCAAAAGACGCCTTATATGACAAATAAACAACCGAATTCAGTTGATTTATCCGTATAGCGGACGCACCCGCACACCCACTTTTGGGCATCCATCAAGCTACCCGCTTCACAGCCTGTGTCTGCGCTGTGCACCCCGTGCGAAAAAACGACCAGAGACCGAATAAAACCCCACAAATTCCCCATAAACTGTTCAAATATGGGAAAGTTGAACTGACCCCATAAATCCCCGCAACGTACGCGGGCTCGTGAGAGGTAAAAGAGATGTCCGAATCCAAGTGGAAAGTCATTGGCGCCAGCGGCTTCGTTGGTTCCTCCATCGTCGCGCGCCTGAACGCAGAAGGTATCAGCGTTGATCCTATTGAGGCACCTCGACTCGCAACCCGCGCCCTCGACGTAGACAGCATCATCGACGAAGCAGACCAGCTTGAAGGCATCATCGACTCCCTCGCAGAAGCCTTCGCCGGCGCACAGGTCGTCGTCAACGCAGCGGGTCTTGCAGCACCCAACATGCAGGACCTGCCCCCGCTCGTCGGCGCAAACGCCCTGCTACCCGCAGTGATCGCAATCGCCGCGCAGCGCACCGGCGTGCGCCGCGTCATCCACCTCTCCTCCGCAGCGGTACAGGGCCCGCGCCTCGTGCTGGATGCCTCCGAAGAGACCAACCCGTTCAGCGCTTACTCCTTCTCCAAGGCACTCGGCGAAGAAGCGCTGCTCGACCTGCAGGACTACTTCCTCGAAGAGCACCCCGACAGCGCACCCGAACTGTGCATCCTGCGCGCAACCAGTGTCCAGGGCCGCGGCCGCCGCACCACCGAACTCTTCGCTAAGATGGCGTCCTCCCCCTTCGCATCCGTTGCAGGTGCAGGCACCGGCAAGTCGCCCGTCTCGAGTGTGCACGCCCTCGCAGAATTCGTGGTCATGCTCGGCACCTTCCCCGGCGAACTGCCCACCATTGTCCTGCAGCCCTGGGAAGGCGCAACCGTCGCCTCCGCAACTCTGGATGCAGGCCGCCGCAAGCCGCTGCACCTGCCCGAATGGCTCTGCCGCGCAGCCGTCAAGGCGGGCTACACCGTCTCCGAGCTGATGAACGACAAGTTCGCAGGCTCCGTACGTAAGGTCGAGGTTATGTGGTTTGGCCAGGGCATTGATGACTCCTGGGCGCGCGACAACAACCTTCTGCCCACCCCGCGCGTACGCGAGGTACTGCGCAACGCCCACACCGCGCTGGGCAAGAAGAAGGACCGCCGCTTCGACAAGAACTAGGTGGCGCAGAACTAGATAGCGTGTGTGCTCTTCTAGAGGTGCACAGCCTGAGGCGCGTAGCCTAGTGGCGCATAATCTAGAGGACTCATAACGAAAGGGAACCCCCGATATATCTGAACGATATATCGGGGGTTCCCTATACGTTTTTATGCTCCGAGGTCTTACGCTCCGAGCTCTATAACGCGCAGAGGTTTAGAGGTGATCCTCCGGGGCGTCCTTCTGCTCAGTCTTTGCCTCAGACTCAGTTGCAACAGCCTCGGTCTCAGCCGCCTCAGCCTTAGCAACATCAGTCTTAGCGTCTTCAGCCTTAGCTTCTGCCGGCTTAGCCTCGCTCTGAGCGGGGGCACTCTTAGCGGCAATCTCAATCTTCGACTCGCCAAAGACCAGCGCACGCGCAGTATCAGCAGGAACCGGCAGAGTCTGCGGCTCATCCGCACGAACCGGCTTCGGAGTGTTGTCACGGTAGCCGCGCGCACGCTCCTGATCCACGCCGGTGCTGAATGCGGAAGACAGCGCCGAACCAGCGCCCAGCAGGGACGCAGCGACGGAACCGGCAGCCGGTGCCGAAGCGCGACGAGCAGGCTCACCGCTCACAGTGTGGGTGCTATCCCACTGCTCGTACGCCTCATCCAGGTCAGCCTGCTCATCCAGTGCACGCTCAGAAGGAGTCGACTCAGACGACGCGGAAGAAGCAGACTCAGCTTCCTCAACCTTACGAGCCGCCTGCTCGTCAGCCTCCGCACGAGTCAGGATAGTCGGAACAACCTCGCGCAGCTCCTCCACCGAAATTGCGCCCTCACGAACCACCACGTAGGGGAAGGAGGTGCAATCCAGAATCGTGGACGGTGCCGGCTCACGCTCGGTCACCACAACCACGCCGTCCTCATTCGGCTCAGACTCAAGCGGCTTAGGACGAGCGCCACCGTCAATGATCACGGCAACGTCCTCGCCCAGGGATTCCATGGCGGTCTGCGCGTCCAGTGCGGCTTCCTGACCGGTCTTGTTCGCGCTCGAAACCGCCAGCGGACCGTGCTCAGTCAGCAGCTTCAGGGCAAACTCATCATCGGGAACACGCACGGCAACGGTACCGCGGGTCTCACCCAAATCCCAGCTCAGCGACGGGTACGCGTGAAGAATGATAGTCAGCGCGCCGGGCCAGAAGCGGCCACCCAGGTCGTAAATATCGTCCGGAACGTCGTCGACCACGCCAGCGAGCGCAGCAAGGTCAAAGATCAGTACGGGCGGCGGCATGGTGCGGTCGCGGCCCTTATCTGCCAGCAGCTTGGCAACGCCCTGATGCGAGAAAGCATCGGCGGCAATACCGTAGACGGTATCGGTGGGCATCACAATCGTGTCGTGCGCCTTCAGCGCCTCGCGGGCAGCCTCGATGGCCTCGCGGGTCTCAGTTTCAGTCGTTACGGGGTACAGCTTTGCAGTCACGGGTCTTATTCTCTCATGTTTTTCTGGATGCGGCGAGACACCGGCACCCACAACGCGCCATGTGGAAACGCTCTTCCGGGGGTTCGCCATATTTCACCGGCTCTGGGCTGGTTACTGGGGCGGACGCGTTGCCTTCATGCAGCCCGGCACGGGCTAGGTAGTGCATTTACTAGTCTAAAGGCTCTAGTGGGCGCGGTTTATAACCGACGCTATGACGCGGACGATTATTCAGGTCACGCACCGGGTAGTAGCCCTCGAAGCCGATGCGTGCCAGCAACTCGGCGACGGCTTCTTCCTGGGTGTCGTCGTGCTCCATGATGAACAGGCCACCGGGGGCAAGAAGCTCGAAGGCGCGGGCGGCAATCGCGGAGGGCATCTGCATGCCGTCCTCTCCCCCGCCGTACAGCGCCATGTCCGGGTCGTGCAGGGCGGCTTCCGGGTCGGCGGGTACGTTCGCCGGCGGAATGTACGGAGGGTTCGAGAGCACCGCGTCGAAGGTTCCGGCAAGCTCGGGCAGGGCGGTGAGGGCGTCCCCCTGTACCAGGTGCACGCCGAGCGGCTCCAGGTTTTTACGGGTGTAGGGGATGGCGTCTTCGGAGAGTTCCACCGCGAACACCTGGGCGTTCGGCAGTTCGCTCTTGATTGCCGCGGCGATAGCCCCGGAGCCGGTGCACAGGTCGACGATGCGCAGCGCACCGGTTGCCGAATCAGTGCCGCTTGCTGATTTGGTGCGTGTGCTGAGCACTTTGAGGGCTTCTTCGACGAGTAGCTCGGTCTCGGGGCGGGGTACGAACACGCCCGGCCCGACTGACAGTTCTAGGCGGTAGAAGGGAGCGGAGCCGGTGATGTGTTGCAGCGGTTCGCGGCTGGCGCGGCGGGCGACCAGTGCCTCGTACTCTGCGACCTGGTCGGGGGTGAGCCGTTCCCCCATCAGCGCGGCGTGCTGGAGGCGCGAGCGTGAGCCGTCGTAGAGCAGGTGCGCGGCGAGTAACTCGGCGTCGACGCGGGGGCTGGGCACCTGCGCCAGTGCCGCGGTGGCGCGTGTGAGTGCCTGCGCGAGTTCTTCCCCGCGCGGATCGTGCACATTCACCTTCATGAGCTCTCCTTACGCTCTCTTCTGTCCTGAGAAGCCTCATCAGAGGAGCTACCGTTAGACAACCTAAATGGCGGCTACGCTAGCTCGTATTGTTTGCTCTCACAATCGATATTTCTTCGCTAAGTAGCACCTCACAGAGTACCATTCCTCCGATTCCCCAATTCGTCGATGCCCTTAGCTGGTTTCTCAGACCGGACTATCCGTCCCCCAAAAGAAGACAATGGTCCCCAGCAAAGTTCGCTTATGCCAAGGGTGGAGGGGCAGCTATAACAGCCTGTCACGACCGCCCCTCCCCTACGCTATGCGTCTACGCGAACACCCCGTAGATACTCTGCCCTAGTACCAGAGACTCTCACCCCGATAGTTTGGGTCGCCTCCGCCGCAGTAATCACACTCACTATCGCAATAAACTGCACCGCATGTTTCGCCGGGAATTCCGATAGACAGGTATTCGTAAGTTCCCTTTAGGTAGGATGCTTCCTTCCAAAGAAGAACCTCAAACGGCGTGGTCTCTTTCGTTTCCCGGTGCAGAATCTCCGCGAGTGCCTCCAACCGGTCGACAACCGCACGGGTAGCGGTGCGCATCAGCCAGCTCCGATCGTCCAATTCGAGATACCACGAGAGGTAAACCTTGAATCGATCGGACGAGCTAATCCTGTCCGGAGGGGAAACATCGGTAGACTTGCTGAAGAAATACCCCGAATCCACCAGTGCCAACGCCATCTGAGGCGCCGTAGCATTCAGCAATTCGGAAGGATACGGCTCATCAGCCAGCGGCGGAAAACACCAGCGGAACCAGTAGCTCCTAGCACTGTGCGTCCAGTCGAAGAGCTCCGAATGGTCCTCTTGAAGCTCCACATATTCTTTTGAATATTTGAGAGTGTTCAGAGACTCCGCCACCTCAGAGGTAATAGGTACAATGTACGCTACCGCACCACCAAAGTTCCATGTCTGCCGATGCCGGGCATCAGGCCAGTGGTCGGAAATTAGCTTCCGCTGCAGATACCTACCGAGATAAACATAGTTATGGTCCTTCACCACAACCACGTTCTCGTAAACAGCCTTCACAACGCGCGGACCGTCAGAGGTCAGCACATGGTCACCGATACGGCATACGATTTCTCGGCCTTTGCCGTCTTTCGTCATCATTGTGACGGAGGTATGGTCGAGAGGCGCCCCCAGGTAAAAAGCGTACCGGCAGATGACGGGATACCTAATCTTCTCACCCTCCCAGTCATAGCAGGTCAAAACAATACTAAATGGATCGTCTTCCCTCACCTCGCCGGTAAAGACATACCGATCATCCCAATACTCATAGGATTGACCAACGCGAGAACGGTTCAGCAACCGTGCCGAGAACTTTGAGCCCTCCACTCCCGCAACTTCAAGAACAAGCAGCTCGCGTCCGTCTTTACCATCGTCCCAATCACTAATTTCGGCAAGGATTCCATCACCCGGTTGAAGGTCAACAATAACGCCCATATTCTCTGCCTTTCGCTCAATAGCTAACCAAAAATCATCAGTATCGAAATCTCAAAAATTACCGGTGCCAAGCTACGTTGCCCGGCACCCCTAAAGCGGCTTCTATCTTTTCTCTATTCGTTTTTCAAAGAACACGGCTACCGGGGCTACCACCCGCGATAAACCCCGCGGCAACGCTAGCTACACCTCCAGGCTAGCTACATCTCAAGTCTAGGGTGAAGCTTTCAAACGCGCGCGGCGTTTGGTCATTCACCACTCGACACCCGGCGATAGGCACAAAAAAGGCGCGCAAGTTCAGCAATCAAGCTAAACTCACGCGCCTATACCGGTCTGCTACCGCAAACCCAAAGCCACTAACACGTGAAAGTTATACAGAACTACTTCTGTACAGAGCTACTTCTACTTCTGTTCCTGGCCCACCTGAGCGAGGCGGTGCGCCTCGTCCATCTCAATAGCGGACTGAACCACAGGCTCCAGGTCGCCATTAAGCACAGCGTCCAGGTTGTACGCCTTGTAGCCGGTACGGTGATCCGCAATGCGGTTCTCCGGGAAGTTGTACGTACGGATACGCTCCGAACGGTCCATGGTACGCACCTGCGAAGCACGGTGTGCCGCGTTCTCAGCGTCAATCTGCTCCTGCTGGTGAGCCAACAGGCGCGCACGCAGAACGCGCATCGCAGCTTCACGGTTCTGCAGCTGAGACTTCTCATTCTGCATCGCCACCACAATACCGGTCGGAAGGTGAGTAATACGCACCGCCGAGTCAGTGGTGTTCACCGACTGACCACCGGGGCCCGAAGAACGGTACACATCAATCTTCAGGTCGTTCTGGTTAATCTCGATTTCTTCCGGCTCATCCACTTCGGGGAACACCAGAACACCAGCAGCAGAAGTGTGGATACGACCCTGAGACTCAGTCGCCGGAACACGCTGCACACGGTGCACGCCACCCTCATACTTCAGGTGCGCCCACACGCCCTCAGCAGGCTCATTCGAGGAGCCCTTAATAGCAATCTGGGCGTCCTTGTAACCGCCAACGTCAGTGCTGGTCGAAGAAATAATCTCAGTCTTCCAACCCTTGTTCTCGGCGTAACGCATGTACATGCGCAGCAGGTCACCAGCAAACAGAGCCGCCTCGTCACCACCGGCACCAGCCTTCACCTCAAGAATGACGTTACGGCCATCATCCGGGTCACGCGGAATCAGCAGGCGGCGCAGCTTCTCCTGAGCGACCTCCAGCTCCTCCTCCAAGCCGGGAATCTCCGCCGCAAAATCCGGATCCTCATCAGCCATCTCGCGAGCAGCCTCAAGGTCATCCTTCAGCGAAGTGTACTTGTTGTACGCAGTCACAATACCGGTCAGCTCCGCGTAACGGCGGCCCACACGGCGTGCCTTACCCTGGTTCGCCTGCACAGCGGGGTCGGCGAGCTGATTCTGCAGGTCAGCGTGCTCATCCAGCAGAACCTGAATAGATTCAAACATTCTGTTCTCTCTTCCATCTCCCGCACTTTACGCCGCACGGGCAGGCACTAGACATCTCACACCCCTCACAACGGGGATGCACAAAACGAACGGCTCACGCGCCCCACCCACAATCAGGAGGTGGGGCGCGTGAGATACGAGCCTTAGTCGACCAGACGCAGACCGTTCTTCTGAACCGTCAGAAGGAACTCCACGTTGCTTTCAGTCTTACGCAGCTGGTTAGTCAGAACACCCAGAGCCTGCTCAGGCTCCATACCCGCCAGGGCACGGCGCAGACCCCACATAATCTTGATCTCATCCGGGGAGAGCAGGTTCTCCTCACGGCGAGTACCAGAAGCGTTAATATCAACCGCCGGGAAGATACGCTTATCCGCCAGCTGACGGGACAGGCGCAGCTCCATGTTACCGGTGCCCTTGAACTCTTCGAAGATCACTTCATCCATCTTCGAGCCGGTCTCAACCAGGGCGGTAGCCAGGATGGTCAGCGAGCCGCCCTCTTCAATGTTGCGGGCTGCACCGAAGAACTTCTTCGGCGGGTACAGTGCGGCAGAATCCACACCACCGGACAGGATACGACCGGATGCGGGAGCCGCCAGGTTGTATGCGCGGCCCAGGCGGGTCATGGAGTCCAGCAGCACGACCACATCGTAGCCGAGCTCCACCATACGCTTCGCACGCTCAATAGCCAGCTCAGCCACAGTGGTGTGATCCTCAGCGGGGCGGTCGAAGGTCGAGGCAATAACCTCACCCTTGACGGTGCGCTGCATGTCGGTCACTTCTTCAGGACGCTCATCCACCAGGACCATCATCAGGTATACGTCCGGGTTGTTCACGGTAATCGCGTTCGCAATGGACTGCAGCATGAGGGTCTTACCCGCCTTTGGCGGGGACACAATCAGACCACGCTGACCCTTACCAATCGGGGACACCAGGTCCACCACGCGGGTGCCCAGCTTCTTCGGGGTGGTCTCCAGGCGCAGACGCTCCTTGGGGTACAGCGGGGTCAGCTTCGAGAAGACGCGGCGGTTCGCTGCTTCCTCAACGCTCTGACCGTTAATCGCCTCAACCTGAACCAGCGCGTTGAAACGCTGGCGGTTGTTCGACTCACCCTCGCGCGGCACACGGATCGCGCCGAGCACGTGGTCGCCCTTACGCAGGTTGTACTTCTTCACCTGAGCCAGGGAGACGTACACGTCGTTGGTGCCGGGCAGGTAGCCGGTGGTACGCACGAAAGCGTAGTTATCGAGAATGTCCAGAACACCCGAAATCGGTGCCAGCACATCGTCTTCGCTCAGGCGAGGCTCGTTCTCCTCGCGGCGGCGAGCCTGCTTCTCAGCACGCTCAGCCTGGCGGTCACGCTTGGAACGGCGCTCAGTACGCTCGGCACGCTCTGCGCGTTCTGCACGCTCAGCAGCCTTACGCTCGGCACGTTCACTACGCTCAGTGCTGCGCTCTGCACGCTCCACGTTACGTTCACGCTTAGTGCGGCGCTCGGTACGCTCACCATCCTGATCGCGGCGACGCTCACGAGTGCGGGTACGCTTCGAGCTCTTCTCACCGTCGGGGGTGCCAAAAGTCATGTCCAGGGCAGCATTCAGGCTGTCCAGGCTCGCGGTGCCGTCAGCGGTAGCAGCCTTCAGCTCAGCAGAGTTACCGGGCAGTTCAATCTGCTCCGAACGCTCGCCAATACGCTCAGCAGCCAGCTCAGCGCGCACATCCAGCGGAGGAAGCTCAACGGGCTTCTCATCCTTACGGGTGCGGGTGCGGCGGGTACGCTTCTCCGGCTTCTCGGTCTGCTCAGTCTTCTCGGACTTCTCAGCCGATGCGTCCTCACCCTCAGCGGCACGGCGAGCGCGCGCACGCTTCTGAGCGGGAGTCTCGTAACGGGAAGAGCGGGTACGCTTCTCAGACTTTTCAGCCTTCTCAGCGCCCTCAGCGGAGGCTTCAGCAGCCTCAGCGTTTTCAGTCTTCTCTGCCTTTGCCTCAGTGTCCTTCTGGGCGTGAGTGCGGCGAGTACGGCGAGGCTTAGACTCTTCAGTCTTCTCAGCGCCCTCAGCGGAGGCTTCAGCAGCCTCAGCGGGCGCTTCAGACTTAGATGCTTCAGACTTGGGCGCAGCAGGAGCGGCTACGGCGCCACCACGCTGATGCTCCTCAAGAGCCTGAACCAGCTCAGCCTTCTTCAACTTCAGATAGCCGCGGATACCAAGCTGCTGGGCGAGGACACGCAACTGCGCGACCTTCAAGTTCGCAAGTTCCGGTGCGGCAGCTGCCGTACCGTACTCATCGGTGACAACAATATTCTTTGCCAACTACAATTCCTTTGGTTATAAGCCCTGAAAAATCTTCAGAATAAAGATCGGGCGGGCGCTATAGCGCGGTCAAAGGTTTAGACACTGCCGAAAGAAAACAGCAGTCTGCACCTTCGACTCCCTCGAACCGCACTGGAGGCGATTCGCGTCTCTTACCGTACACGCTGATTCAGACACAGCGAGCACACACGGAAGATAAGGCGCTCTATCACAAATGTGGGCAAGCCCAAACCATCATCTATACAAACCATCTACGCGAGATGAAGAGGATGGATTGGTCACTTTGAAAGGGCACCCGCCGCGAAACCGAACCTCCAGAAAAGTCTTCCCCTATGCGTCAGAAATAAAGAAAGACATGAATCCCAAAGGCACTCCCCCGAACCTTGCCGGCTCCCGCCCAGATACAAAAGCATCTGAGGTATTAGGGGAAACGGAAATACGTTACGAAGGATAGTATCGACGGTCTACATTGAACGACGGGCGAACCTCAACGTAGGACGAACTAATAACGTCCTACTGAGTAACTATAACACCTTCAGTATCAATTTCAAGGGGAAGAACCCGCCAGTTCAGGCGGCGATCCTCAATAGCGCTGCACGGGTGGGTCGCCTCAAACTCGGCAATCGCTTCCTGGACCTGTCGCACCTGCTCATCGCCGTGCGCAAAGGTCAAAACGGTCGGGCCAGCACCAGAAATTACCGCCGCAAAACCCTGACCGCGCAGGTACGCCACCAGCGCAGCCGACGGCTCCATCGCGGTCACGCGGTAACCCTGATGCAAGTAATCCACGGTCGCATCCATCAGGTACTCGGGAGCATCAGAGAGAGTGCGCACCAGCAGCGCCGCACGAGCCGAGTTCGCCACCGCCTCAACGTGGGGCATCTGCGCAGGGATCAGCGAACGAGCAAGCTTCGTCGACACCTCATAATCGGGCACAGCCACCACGGGGTGAACCTCAGGATGCACCGGAATAATCAGGGACTTCCAGTTGCCCATCTCGCCCCAGGACACCGACAGGTTGCCGTAAATCGCCGGAGCCACGTTATCCGGGTGGCCCTCCATATCGGAGGCGACCTGCAGCATCTGCTCACGGCTCAGACGGTGCTCCTCCGGCAGCAGACCGCTCGCCGCAGCCACACCCGCCACAATAGCGGACGCCGAAGAACCCATACCGCGAGAATGCGGAATCTTATTATCAGCAATCAGCTTCACCGGCGGCAGCTCATCCAAACCAGCCGCCGCAAAACCGGCCTTCATCGCCTGCAA
Organism: Rothia mucilaginosa; assembly: GCA_963539245.1. Classification (GTDB taxonomy): domain Bacteria; phylum Actinomycetota; class Actinomycetes; order Actinomycetales; family Micrococcaceae; genus Rothia; species Rothia mucilaginosa_H. The sequence continues at coordinate 119,963 of CAUTJW010000006.1, read as the reverse complement.
AACCAGGTGGCTCTCATCGCGAGGAACATCCGCGCTACCCTCACCGCTGAGCTCAAACTCCAAGCCGGACTCAATGCGCTCAACAACCAGCTCATCATAGAAGCCAAGGCCCAAACCCATGCTGTCATAGCCGGGACCCAGGTTAGCGCTCGTAGCGGGAACGCGAACCTTAACGGACGCGCCCACCGGGATATCAGAAATATGCAGGGAAGACATGAGAAGAACCTCGCGATCGGTGACGTAATGAGTGAATAGGTGAAAGATACAAAAAGGGGCTGTCATGCAGGTGCACCCCGCCCCGCAAACACGGGACGGAGTGCACAACGTAATATGAACAGACTAGTTCAAATCAAGAATATCTGCCACAGCAACCACGTCGAAGGGAGCCTTAGTCGGCTCAACCTTCACACCGTTAACAGCCTCAAGAGCCCACTGGGGGTCCTTCAGACCGTGACCGGTCACGGTAATCACGATGGTCTTACCCTCGGGAGCTTCACCTGCGCGGTGCTTCTTCAGCAGACCCGCAACGCCAGCAGCCGAAGCCGGCTCCACGAAGACACCCTCGCGGGCAGACAGCCAGCGGTGCGCCTCCAGAATCTCCTCATCGGTGACAGCCTCAATCACGCCGCCAGACTCATCACGAGCAGCTTCAGCTTTCTCCCACGATGCGGGGTTACCGATACGAATCGCGGTCGCAATGGTCTCCGGTGCCTCAATCGGGTGACCAGCAACGATCGGTGCAGCACCAGCAGCCTGGAAACCCCACATGATCGGACGCTTGGTCGCAACAGGCTCCAGAACCTTACCGTCACGGTTGGTGTAAGGCTCCGAGTACTCCTTGTAACCCTTCCAGTACGCGGTGATGTTACCCGCGTTGCCAACCGGCAGCAGGTGGTAGTCGGGAGCGTCACCCAGGGTGTCAACAACCTCGAACGAACCGGTCTTCTGACCCTCAATACGGTAAGGGTTGACCGAGTTCACCAGGAACACCGGGTAGTTCTCGCTGAGCTTGCGAGCAATCTCCAGGCAGTTATCGAAGTTGCCGTCAATCTGAATGATGTCAGCACCGTGAGCAATAGCCTGAGACAGCTTACCCATCGAAATCTTGCCGTCCGGAACCAGCACTGCACAGCGCATACCAGCCTGCAGAGCGTACGCAGCAGCCGAAGCGGAAGTGTTACCGGTCGAAGCACACACAACAGCCTTCGCACCGTCACGCTTAGCGGCGGTCATCGCGCTGGTCATACCGCGGTCCTTGAACGAACCGGTCGGGTTCATACCCTCAAACTTCAGGTAAACGGTGTTACCGGTCTCAGCAGACAGTGCCGGCGCGTGAATCAGCGGGGTACCACCCTCGCCCAGGGTCACTGCCTTCACATCGTCTGCGAAGGGCAGACGGTCACGGTACTCATTGATAACGCCCTGCCACACGTGTGCCATTGGCTTCTCCTTCAATCTTGGCGCCCCGCCCGCCGAACCTTCCATAAGGTTCGGCGCGGTAGCGGGGACGCGGGTTCGTTCGTGAGCGATGCTTCTACACGCGAGCATCGCACGTTTAGTAGGCGGCGCGTGCCGCACGACGCTTTCGCGCCCAGTAATTCTCAGCGCTTAGTGCTTCTCAGACTCCACGCGGATGACCGAGTTCACCTCACGCACAGTGTCCAGAGCGTCAATCACAGCAATCGCACGGCGCAAATCGGAATCCTTCGCCGAATGGGTGACCATACGAATCTGAGCCGCACCCTCCTTCGGGGCGGACTGACGCAGAGAATCAATAGAGATACCGTGCTCAGTCAGGATGCGGGTAATGTTCGCCAGAACGCCCAGGCGATCCTCCGCCACAACACCCACCGAGTAGCGAGACACCACGTTATCCAGGCTGGTTGCGTGCAGCTGCGCGTGAGAAGTCTCCGGGACACCGGGACCACCCAGCACCAGACGACGAGCCAGGGACACGAAGTCACCCAGAACAGCCGAAGCAGTCGGAGCGCCACCCGCGCCGGGACCGTAGAACATCAGCTCGCCAGCGTTCTCCGCCTCAACGAACACAGCGTTGAACGCACCGTGCACGCCCGCCAGCGGGTGCTGACGAGGAATCAGGGTCGGGTTCACGCGAATGTTCGCGCCGTTCTCACCCTCGCGCTCGCAAATAGCCAGCAGCTTGATGACGTAACCATCAGCATCCGCGGCAGCAACATCATCAGCAGTGATGGAAGTAATGCCCTCGGTGTGCACATCATCAATGGTGAAAGTCGAGTGGAACGCCAGCGAAGCAACAATCGCTGCCTTCGACGCGGCGTCGTGGCCCTCAACGTCAGCAGTCGGGTCAGCCTCCGCGTAGCCGAGCTTCTGAGCCTCAGCCAGTGCGTCCGCGAAGGATGCGCCGGTGGTGTCCATCTGGTCAAGAATGTAGTTGGTGGTGCCGTTCATGATGCCCAGAACGCGGGTCACGCGGTCACCAGCCAGGGAGTCACGCAGGGGGCGCAGAATCGGGATAGCACCCGCAACAGCAGCCTCGTAGGAGAGCTGGGCGCCGGACTCATCAGCGGCAGCCTGCAGCTCCACACCGTGCTTAGCCAACAGCGCCTTGTTACCGGAGACCACAGACTTACCCGCCTTCAAAGCACGCAGAATGCGAGTGCGAGCCGGCTCAATACCGCCGGTCAGCTCGATGACCACATCCGCTGCGTCAATGAGAGCGTCAGCGTCGGTGGTGTACAGCGAGGGATCCGCATTCCAGTGGCGGGATGCATTAGTATCGCGCACAGCAATACCGATCAACTCCACGGGCGCGCCAATGCGCTTTTCAAGGACGGCGTTATCCTCCACCAGGATGCGAGCAGCCTGGGAACCGACATTACCGGCACCAAGCAGTGCTACTTTGATCTTTTCAGCCACGATAGTCTCTTTCTACGGTCTGTTCCGGGTTCGCCCCGGTATCTCTTCGGGCTAAGGCACGGATGCGGCGCAGAGCACGCACCCAACAACCACTTTATCAAGAGGCAGCGACAGGGCTGCAGCCTCAAGGTGCGACTTTTACTCTCTGAGATGAGGTATCCCTCACAGTTATGAGGTGAACCTTATCTTCTGCAAAGTTTTGAACGCACAAAACCGTGAAGACCCCGCCCGCAACCGCCGCCTCACGGCGCGCATTGCAGGGACGGGAACTTCACGGTTTCTGAGGTTCTGAGGTTCTGAGATTCTGGGGTTCTCAGGCTCTGGGGTTCTCAGGCTCTGGGGTTCTGAGCTAAGGGCTCTAGATATCCGAACCCATATCCAGCGCCAACATATCCTCCTCACGCTGACGGCGAATCATCACGCGCGAAGGCTGACCCTGCGCGGTCGCAATCACCGGCGGACGAGTCAAGAAGTTATAGTTCGAACCCAACACATAGCAGTATGCACCGGTTGCCGGAACCGCCAGAATATCGCCAGCCTGCAGGTCAACAGGCAGGTAGCAGTAGCGAACCACCACATCGCCAGACTCGCAGTGCTTACCCACCACGCGAGAGAGCACCTGTTCCCCCGCCGGGGCGCGATTCGCCAGGGTCACCGAATAATCCGATTCGTACAGCACCGGGCGGGCGTTATCGCTCATACCGCCGTCCACCGAAACGTAGCGGCGCACGCGAATCTCGCCGTTCTCATCCTCAATGCTCACGTTCTTGATGGTGCCGACCGTGTACAGGGTCGCGCCCGAAGGACCGGAAATGGAACGGCCCGGTTCGAAAGACATGTGCGGAATCTCCATGCCCAGACGCTCGCAGGTCGCCGCAACGGAAGCGGCAATCGACTCGGTCACCTCGGTAATGGAGCGGGGGTGATCCGCCTCGGTGTAGCCGATGCCGTAGCCGCCACCCAGGTCCAGCTCCGGCAGGGTCACACCCAGGTCACGGTTGAGACGGTTCATGAACTCCAGGGCGGTAGTCGCCGCCTGCTCGAAGCCCTCCGCCTCAAAAATCTGCGAACCAATATGGCAGTGAATACCGCGGAAATCCAGGGAATCGGTCGCGTTCAGAATCGCGGCAGCCAGCGCCGCGTAAGAATCGGTCGCCTCAACACCCCAGTGTTCCATCTCTGCTTCTTCCAGACCGGCGAGCGCGGCGGTGCCGGGCTGCAGGGACATGCCGAATTTCTGATCCTCGTGCGCGGTCGCAATGGACTCGTGGGTCGAGGCATGCACGCCGGGGGTGATGCGAATCAGCACCGGAACCGGAGCATAAGGCTCCTCGCCCTCCGCCACACGCTCGGCGGCAAGCTCGGCGTACACGTCCTCAATGAGCTTGAGCTCGTCCACCGAATCAGCCACCACGCGGCCCAGGCCGTTACGGATCGCGCGGGCAATCTCAGCCTCCGACTTGTTGTTACCGTGCAGAGCGATGTTCGCGCCCGGCACCTGCGCACGCAGAGCCAACGCCAGCTCACCACCGGAGGCGGTATCCAGGCACAGCCCCTCCTCGGTCGCCCAACGCGCCACCGCGGTGGACAGAAACGACTTACCGGCGTAGTAGACGCTCACCTTCGCACCGTGCGCGGCAAAAGCCTGCTCAAAAGCGGTGCGGTAGGCGCGGGCGCGGGCACGGAAGGTCGTCTCAGAGAAAACGTACTGCGGAGTGCCGTGCTCAGCCACCAGGTCGCTGACGGTCACGCCATCAATGCAGAGCTCACCCTGCTCATTGCGGGTGAAGGAGTCAGTCCAGATGGTGCGGGACAGGGCCTCGGGATGCTCGGGGTAAGTGAGCCATTCGGGGGCGTAGAGGGCGCGGGCTTCGCTCATCGTGTCTCTTTCTTAGCTATCTTTGCCGGCATACGCTCAACCCCCGCCCCGGTAGCACCGGGTCGGGGGTTGAAACGAGAGTATTACATGCGCTCGGGTGCGCTCACACCCAGCAGGTTCAGGCCGTTCGCCAGCACCTGCTGCGCTGCATTGTTCAGCAGCAGGCGGGTACGGTGCAGGTCGGTGACCTCTTCATCAGCCTTGGGGGCGACGCGGGAGACACCGTACCAGCTGTGGTATGCCGAAGCGAGCTGCTCCAGGTAGCGGTTCACGCGGTGCGGCTCGTAGAACTTCGCGGCATCACGCACAGCAGCGGGGAACTGGCCGAGTACAGCCAGCAGCTCACCATCAGCAGCCGAGTCGAGCAGGGAGGTGTCCACGCCGTCCTCAACCTTCACGCCAGCCTCCGCGGCATTACGTGCCACAGCGGCGGTACGTGCGTGAGCGTACTGCACGTAGTAGACCGGGTTCTCGTTGCTCTTGGAGGTCAGCAGGCCCAGGTCAATATCGATGGGGGTGTCCACCGAGTAGCGGGTCAGCTCATAGCGTGCCGCGTCAACACCAACAGCCTCGACCAGGTCCTCGAGGGTGACCACGGTGCCGGCACGCTTGGACATACGGACGGGCTTGCCGTCCTTGACCAGGTTCACCAGCTGACCGATCATGACCTCAATCTGGTCGGCGCGGTAGCCAAGAATCTGGGCGATAGCCTTCAGACGGCCCACGTAGCCGCTGTGGTCAGCGCCGAGCATGTAAATCGCCACGTCGGCGGGGTTTACTGCGCGGGTCATCTTGTCCTGGTAGTAGGCGATATCGCCCGCCACGTAGGCGTGGTTGCCGTCAGACTTGATGACCACGCGGTCCTTGTCGTCGCCGTAGTCGGTGGTGCGCATCCACCATGCGCCGTCAGCCTCGAAGAGCTGACCGTTCTCGCGCATGGTCTCAAGCAGGGCGTCCACCTTGCCGCCTTCGAACACGGAGTTCTCGTGGAAGAACACGTCGAAGTGGGTGCCAAATGCCGCCAGGGACTCCTTGATCTGATCGAACATCAGGTGAGTACCGATTTCGCGGAAAATCTCTTCGGGGTTCTCAGCCTCAAGCGCGTCGGGGCGCTGAGCCAGAATCTGGTCCTTAATGTCAACAATGTACGCGCCAGCGTAGCCGTCCTCGGGGGTCTCCTCACCGCGGGCAGCGGCAATCAGGGAGCGCACGAAACGGTCAATCTGGGTGCCGTGGTCGTTGAAGTAGTATTCGCGCACGACGTTAGCGCCCTCGGCCTCCAGCACGCGGGCGAGCGCATCACCGACGGCAGCCCAGCGGGTGCCGCCCAGGTGGATGGGGCCGGTGGGGTTCGCGGAGACGAACTCAAGGTTGATGGTCTTACCGGCGAACTTGTCGCTGCGGCCGTATGCTTCGCCAGCCTCAACGATGGTGGCAGCAAGCTCACCGGCAGCTGCGGCGTCCAGGGTGATGTTCAGGAAGCCGGGGCCGGCAATATCTACGGATGCAACACCGGGGATGGCGCCAATCTTCTCTGCCAGAAGTGCTGCTGCCTCACGCGGGTTCTTGCCCACCTTCTTGGCGAGCTGCAGAGCGACGTTGGTTGCCCAGTCACCGTGTTCGCGGGACTTGGGGCGCTCCACTCGGACGGCGGGCAGTTCAGCGCCCTCCACGAGGGTCAGCTGGCCGGAGGAAATGGTTTCTTCAAGGGCAAGCGCAATGGCTTCGGAGAGTTCTTCAGGAGTCATAACAAACTATTCTAGCAAGCCTTGGCTGGTGCCTGACCGTTTATCTGGTGCTTATCTGATACCATGGTGAGGTTGCCTCTGTAGCTCAGCGGATTAGAGCACCAGTTTCCGGTACTGGGGGTCGAAGGTTCGAATCCTTTCAGGGGCACGATGTTCTTATTCGAGAGGGAACACGGGAGCCGATATCCGAGGCGTATTGTTCGGGTATCGGCTCCTTTTTATTTAACTGCTACCCTGGGTTTATTTATCTGCTACCCCGGGTAGCTCCCTCTTCAACCTCAGAGGGTGGACACTACCCGTTTCCCTGTTGTGGCAACGCTACCGCCTTGAGAGAATGGGGAAACGCGCACACCGTTCACATCAGCACGGCCCAAGTCACGACAGCGGAGGTAACCCGATGACCACCATGCGCCAGATTCAGCTCACCGAATGGGGCGATGAAAGCGTTCTGCACGAAGCAAACGTGCCCATCCCCTCGCCGGTGCGCGGTCACGTGCTCATCAAGACGGTTGCCGCCGGTGTCAACCCGATTGATGTGACCACTCGCAAGGGTCTGGGTCCCGCCGCTCAGCTGGCAGATCCGTCGCACAAGCCCTTCGTGCCCGGCTGGGATGTTGCCGGCACCGTGGTTGCTACCGCCGGTGACTACACGGGTTTTAAGGTGGGTGACGGCGTATTTGGTCTTGTTGCTTTCCCCTCCCCCGCCGGTGCGTACGCCGAGTATGTTCTCGCCCCGGCGCATCAGCTGGTGAAGGTGCCCGCCGATGTTCCCTGCGCGCAATTGGGTGGCGCTCCCCTGGCAGCACTGACCGCATACCAGGCACTCTTCGAAGTGGCGCGGCTGAAGGAAGGCGAGCGCGTGCTCATTCACGCCGGTGCCGGAGGCGTCGGTCACCTCGCCATTCAGCTGGCGGCGCAGGCTGGCGCTCAGGTTTTTGCGACCGCCTCCGCAGCGAACCACGAGTTTGTGCGCTCGCTGGGTGCCCAGCCCATTGATTACCGCACCGAGGATTTCCGTGCCGTACTGGGTCAGACCATGGATGTGGTGCTCAATTCCACCGGTCAGCAGACCTTCCTCGATTCGCTGGAGGTGCTGGTTCCCGGCGGCCGTATTGTCACCCTGACCAGCCCCGACCCGCTGGATGTTGCGCGTGAGCGCGGCTTCGAGGCGCAGTGGCTGACGGTTCACCCGGACCGTGTGCAGATGCAGGAGATTGCCCGCCTCATGTCCCTGGGCCTGCTGAAGGTGCACGTGGATCAGGTACTTGATTTTTCGCAGGCTGCGCAGGCTCACGCCCTGGTGGCGGCCGGGCGCACCCGCGGCAAGATCGTACTGGTTCCCTAGCGCGGCGCTAATTTATGCAGACTTCTGAGAGTGCGCCGGAGATTGAGAGCACAATGAACACTGAGGGCGCATCGAAGATTGAGGGCGCACCGCACGCTGAGGGCGTGCCGAATGTTGAGCGTACCGAGTACCGCTCCGGTTTTTACCGCGAGGCGGGCTTTTACGACGCCCACTCGCTACCCGACTACGGTGCGCAGTCGCCGGTAACTCGCGAGGCGTTCGCCTACGACTTCTTCCCTGCAGCTACCGAGCCTTCTTCCCCCGCGCCACTGCTGGTGTGGGTTCACGGTGGCGCCTGGCGCTTCGGCACCAACCAGGCCCTACGCGACACCATCCTGCGCACCCCTGACGTGGAGCAGCCCAACACCCAGGCGCTCATGCGCGCCGCTTTTCAGCAGGCAGGCTGGGCGGTCGCGTCCATCAACTACCGGTATTCACATCAGGCGCTCTTCCCGGGCGCCCTGCACGATGTGAAGGAGGCGGTGCGTTTCTTCCGCGCCAACGCGCACGAGTTCGGCATCGACCCGCAACGCATCGCGGTAGCGGGCGGAAGCGCCGGCGGGCACCTGAGCATGCTGGTTGCGCATACGGGAGATTCCGCCGCCGGTAACTCTGCATATGGGGATTCTGCGAGCGCACCCGAGCACGACGAATACTTTGAGGGCAGGGCGGCGAGCGCCTACCCGTCCCATAGTTCGCAGGTGGCGGCGGCGGCTTCGTTCTACGGGGTCAGCGATTTGAGGACCATCTTCACCGACCGTCCTCTGGCTGGCTACGCTCTCGACCACCCCGAGGATGACGGCGCAGAATGGCGGCTATTGGGAAGTACCCACCCCGTACCCTCAGACCTGTCGACTCTCGACGCTTCCAAGGGTGAGCGGGCGGTTCCGGGTGTCTGCATCGAGCGTGCCCAAAAGAACTGGGAGCGTGCGCATCCTATTGATGCGGTACGCCCCCAGAAACGAGTGAATAAGTTCGAAAGTGCCTCTGCACAGGGTGCGAGCGGCGGTGCCGCTGCCCTGATGCTCGTGCACGGTATTAGTGATTCGTGTGTGCCGTACCAGCAATCGGTGCGGGTGTATCAGGCGCTGCGCACGCGGCAGGTGCCTACCGATTTGGTGCTGGTTCCGGATGCCGAACACGGGGATTCGCGCTGTTTTAGCCCCGACATTGTTCAGCAGATGTTGCTATTTCTCAACCGCGCTGTTTAGTTCAACCGCGCTGTATAGCTTGAGCGGTTCGACAGGTTAGCGAACGCGGCGGTTCACGTATTCGTGCTCAAGGCGGTAGCGTTCGAGGTCATCAAAAGCAACGCGACGGTGCGTGTTAATGCGCTCGAACGGAATATCTCCGCGCTCCAGCAGGCGAACAACGGTCGGGCGGGATACGCCCAGGTAGTCTGCCGCCTCCTGCGTGGTCATGAGGCGGTCCTGGCGTACTACGCAGACGTCCTTACGGTCGGCGAATGCGCGCGCTACGGAGGTGAGGGGTCCGTACATTTCGGGGGAAATCTGTACGCGCTCGCCGTCGCCGGTGACCAGGTAGAGGGTTTCTTCGGCGCTGAGGCGGTCGAAGTGGGTGCGCAGACTCGCGTGAACGAGGGCTTGGAAGAGTTCTTCGCAGCGGTGGTGAATTTCTTCGTGCTGTCCGTCTTCGCAGCAATCCAACACTGCAGCACGCGTTGCCGGGTACGTCTTTGGTGATGGCATAGTCACTCCTTCGTTACTGTGTTATTCACCACTGTAGCAGTTGAACGAAACTATCGAAAGAAAGCTAAGAAGCGCAGTTAATTCGCATCTGCGGTACCTAAAATATAAATGAATAATTATTAGCTTTTTAGATAGTATTTAATGGTGTTTATTGTAGCTTAATTGCTCACCCGGGGTCGGTATTCCAACGCCGCCCGCTCTGGTTACCCGCGAACAAACCCAAATATGACAAACAAAGCACACCCCAAGCCCACCGCAGGCAAGGCGAGTACACTGGATAGGATATGTCTGAGCAGAAATCCACGAAGAAACACGCAGATACTTCTAAGGCCCCCCGCACCGCCCCCACCATGGCGAGCATGGCAGCCGCAATCCACGCGGCAAAGGTACGATCCTCCGAAAAAACCGGTGCAAAAACCGGCGAAAAGACCGCAGATAAAACTACCGAGAACAACGCGGTAAATAACGGCGCCCCGAAGAATAACGCAGACCGCCAGAACTCCTCCCGCGGCGCATCCGAACGCAACTCCAACGCCTCCCGCTCCAACCGACGCGGAGGCGGCACCGACCGCGCCCGCAAGCAGGGCAACCAGCCCGGCGACACCAAGAATAACCAGCGAGGCAACCAGCAGAACCGCCCGGCACCGCGCCGCTACGAGCCGCTCATCCCCGAGGTCATCACCTACCCCGAAGAGCTGCCCGTCAGCGAACGCCGCGAAGACATCATGAACGCGATCCGTGACAACCAGGTCGTCATCATCGCGGGTGAAACCGGCTCCGGTAAAACCACCCAGATCCCCAAAATGTGCCTCGACCTGGGCCTGGGAGAGAAGGGCCTCATCGGCCACACCCAGCCGCGCCGACTCGCCGCACGCTCCGTCGCCGAACGCATCGCCGAAGAACTCGGACAGAAAATCGGCGAAACCGTCGGCTACCAGGTGCGATTCACCTCCGAAGTTGGCGAACACAGCGCTATCAAGCTCATGACCGACGGCATTCTGCTCGCCGAAATTCAGAACGACAAGCTGCTGCGCCGCTACTCCACCCTCATCATCGACGAGGCGCACGAACGTAGCCTGAACATTGACTTCATCCTCGGCTACCTCAAGCGCATCCTGCCGCAGCGCCCGGATCTGAAGGTCATCATCACCTCCGCGACCATCGACCCGGAGCGTTTCGCGCGCCACTTCTCCCCCAGCTACGTGCCGGGCAAGGGCATCGTCGACGAAAACCTCAGCGCCGAAGAACGCGAAATCGCCGAAGCAATCCTGCCCGACGATGCGCCGCCCATCATCGAGGTGTCCGGCCGAACCTACCCGGTCGAAATCCGCTACCGCCCGCTCGACGAGGAAGACTACCTCAGCGACGACGAAATCGAAGACGACCACGACCCCACCGACGGCATCCTCGACGCCATCAAGGAACTCTCCAAAGAAGCCCCCGGCGACATCCTCATCTTCTTCTCCGGTGAACGCGAAATCCGCGACGCCAAAGACGCTATCGAGGCAATGGTCGCCAAGTCCCCGCGCCTGAACTACGAGGTGCTACCCCTGTACGCCCGTCTCTCCCTCGCCGAGCAGCACCGCGTGTTCTCCCCCGGATCGCGCCCGCGCATCGTGCTCGCCACGAACGTTGCCGAAACCTCGCTGACCGTGCCCGGCATCAAGTACGTCATCGACACCGGTACCGCCCGCATCTCCCGCTATTCGGCACGTACCAAGGTTCAGCGCCTGCCCATCGAACGCATCTCGCAGGCCAGCGCCAACCAGCGTTCCGGCCGATGCGGCCGCGTCAGCGACGGCATCGCAATCCGCCTCTACTCCGAAGAAGACTTCAACTCGCGCCCCGAGTTCACCGACCCCGAAATTCTGCGCACCAACCTCGCGGCCGTCATCCTGCAGATGATCGCAATCGGCGTGGTCCGCGAACCCGGCGACATCTCCCGATTCCCGTTCGTGCAGCCGCCCGCATCCCGCGCCATCAACGACGGCGTGAACCTGCTGCGCGAACTCGGCGCGCTCACCGAACGCCCCCGCGCACCCCGCAAGGGACGCGGCAACAGCGCAACCCTCACCGCCATCGGCCGAGCCATGGCGGCATTCCCCGTGGACCCGCGCCTCGCCCGCATGATCATCGAAGGCGGCCGCCGCAACTGCGCCAAGGAAATGATGGTGCTCGCCGCCGCCCTGACCATCCAGGACCCGCGCGAACGCCCCGCCGACGTACGCGCCGAAGCAGACGCCATGCACGCCCGCTTCATCGACGACACCTCCGACTTCTCCTCCTTCCTGCTGCTCTGGGACTACATCAACGAGCAGCAGGCGGCGCTGTCCTCCTCGCAGCTGCGCAAAATGTGCCACCGCGAATACATCAACTACCTGCGCATCCGCGAATGGCAGGACCTCTTCGCCCAGCTACGCGAAATGGGACGCACCGCCAACATTCACGCCAGCGGCGGCAGGGACATCAACGCCTCCGCCCACGAAATCGATATCCACAAGAGCCTGCTCTCCGGCCTGCTCTCGCACGTGGGCGTCAAGGAAGAACGCGAAAAGGACTCCAAGGGACGCAACCGCGGCCCCCGCGAATACCTCGGCGCACGCGGCACCAAGTTCGCGATCTTCCCCGGCTCCGGTCTGTTCAAAAAGAGCCCCGACTGGGTGCTCTCCGCCGAACTCGTCGAAACCTCCCGCCTGTGGGCGCGCACCAACGCCTCCATCGACCCGCAGTGGATCGAAGAAATCGGCAAGCACCTCATCAGCGTGCAATACTCCGAACCGCACTGGTCCCTCAGCTCCGGCGCGGCAGTCGCCTACGCCAAGGGCACCCTCTTCGGCCTGACCATCTACGCCGACCGCCCCGTGCAGTACGCCCGCGTAGACGCCGCCGCAGCCCGCGAACTGTTCATCCAGTCCGCCCTCATCGAAGGCCAATGGCACACCCAGCACAAGTTCTACCTGCGCAACCAGCGCGCCCTCGCCGAAGTCGAAGAACTCGAAGCACGCCTACGCCGCCGCGACCTGCGCGTAGACGACTCCGTACTCTTCGCCTTCTACGACGCACGCATCCCCGCCCACGTGACCGACGTGCGCGCCTTCGACAAGTGGTGGAAGCAGGCACGTCTCGAAGACGACAACTTCCTGGACTTCAACCCCGAAAAGCTCATCAACGAGGAAGCCGCCGACTACGACGACTCCCAATTCCCCCGCCAGTGGGTGCAGCGCACCGACAGCGGCGAACTGACCCTCGACCTGCGCTACGAATACGCCCCCACCGCCGGCATCGGAGGCGCCCGCACCGACGCCGCCAAGCGCGACGGCGTAGCAGTCCAGGTACCCATCCTGTTCCTCAACCAGCTGAGCCCCGAACCGTTCCGCTGGCAGATCCCCGGCCTGCGCCACGAACTCGTCACCGCACTCATCAAGTCGCTACCCAAGGCGATTCGACGCAACTTCGTGCCCGCACCCGACGTAGCACGCGCCGCCTGCGCCGCCCTGGAAGAGGACTACTCCCCCGCCACCGACGAACTCATCCCCTCCCTGGCACTCGTACTACGCCGCCTGCGCGGCGTCGTTGTCGAGCCCGAAGCCTTCAACTGGGACGCCGTGCCCGAACACCTGAAAATGGGATTCCAGGTGCGCAACGCACGCAACAAAATCCTCGGCGAAGGCAAGGACCTGCGCGCCCTGCAGCAGCAGCTCCACAAGGAAATCCGCAGCGCCCTCGCCGACTCGCTCGGTGCATCCGACGACACCATGGCAAAAATGGTGGCGCTCGCCCAGGGCGGCTCGGGCAACTCGGGTAGCTCCGCGGCTTCTACCAAGAATGGCGCGAAAAACGCACAGGGCGGCACCGCACAGACGGCACAGCCGACCGACGCACCCGGCTCGCAGGTACGCGAAATCAGCGGCCTCACCGAATTCCCCGCCGACCTCTTCCCCAACGGAGAAATCCCCCGCAAGGTACAGCGCATCATCGCCACCCAAGCGGTCAACGGCTACCCCGCCCTCGTCGACGAAGAAACCAGCGTAGGCCTGCGCATCTTCCCCACCGAAGCCGAACAGCTCCACGCCCAGCGCCGCGGCATCATCCGCCTGCTCCAACTGCAGGTGCCCTCGCCCGTACGCTACGTGAGCGAACACCTCTCCCACAAGGAGAAAATCGTCTTCACGCAGAACCCGCACGGCTCCATCGACGAACTCATCCGCGACTGTACCGTCGCGGCACTCGACCACCTCGTGCCGCACACCCCCATCTTCACGTACGCCGAATACAGCGAACTCTACGAGCACGTACGTGCCGAACTCATCGAGACGGTCTTCGACGTCACCAAGCTCGTCGCCGAAATCCTCTCCGAAGCCACCGCGCTGAAGAAGGCCATCAAGAAGGCAACCTCGCTGACGACCATGCACGCCGTCTCCGACGTGAAGGCACAGATGGAGAACCTCGTCTACCCCGGATTCGTGGCGAAAACCGGCTACGACCAGCTGGTTCACATCCCGCGCTACCTCAAGGCCGCCCAGGTGCGCCTGACGAAGCTCGGCCCGAACCTGCACCGCGACAACCAGCTCATGCTCACCGTGCAGAATCTGGAAGACTCCTACGATAACGCGGTGAAGTCGCTCCCGGCAGGCACCATCGTGCCGGATGCGCTCCGCCGCGTGAACTGGATGATTGAGGAGTTGCGCGTCAGCTTCTTCGCCCAGGAGCTTGGTACCGCCTACACGGTGTCTGAGAAGCGCATTGCGAAGGCTCAGCGTGAGGCTCTGGACGCCATCAAGCGCTAGGTAATACAAAGAGTCCCCCGCACGATCACCTCGTGTGGGGGGCTCTTTCGTATCTATGGGTTTCAGTGCCCTGTGGGTCGGCAAGCTATGCACTTCCTCCGCTCCTGCAGGGGCACCCGCCGCCCCGGACGCTCCGCTCTTCCTCGCTTCGCTGCGGAGAGCGCCCGGGACGGCACCCTGATGTCGCTTCCGGAAGGCATAGCCGCCTCCCACCTGTGAACTGGCAAGAGCGTGCAGAGGGGTCGGTGTCCTCCGTAGTGACATCAGGGTGCCCGAAGCGAAGCGAGGGCGGGTGCCCCTGTAGGAACGAGGAGGATCACCGCCCCTCAAGCAGCCCAAGCCGCTTGAGGAAATATGCGGCGCACCGCCCCTCAAACACCTCTAGGTCGGGGTTGTTAGGGTGCCGCCTCGCAGAAGGTCACCGTCACCGAACCGTTACCGCGCTCGCGCATCCACTGCGGCGCGTTCTCAGCCGAAACAATCGTACCCTCGCTCACCGACGGGGCGATATACGAGCCGCCCGCGCCACCTGCACCGCCCTGCATCGTGTAGCCGATGCCCTGACGCACGCCGGTCGGGCTGTTCAGCCACTTCTGGGTCAGCACAATCGAGGAGACGGACTGCGCCGCGCCGGAACCGCCGCCTCCGTAGCCTGCGCCGCCACCGCCGGACACCACGGACTGGTAGCCGTTGAAGTTCTGCGCGTACGCACCCTCGTCGTTGTAGATGTCCAGGTCCCAGCTGCGGTCCTCGTAGGTGCCCTTCTCGTGCACGCTGGCGGGGTTCTCATCCAGCTGGTAGGAGTACGCACCCGCGCCGTCGCCGCCGTTGCCCGCGAAGCCGCTCGTGCCCGCATTACCGGCAACGAACTGGCTGAACAGCACCTGGTTGTTGATGCTTTCGAAGCCGATGACGGGGCCGCTGACCGGCAGGGTACCTGCCGCGCCGCCTGCACCGCCTACGCCCCCTGCGCCGCCGAAACCGGAGTTGTAGGTCAGGACCTTGGAACGTTCAGCCTTATAGGTTTCGGAGCCGGGGGTGCCGTTGGAGCCTGCCGCTGCGGAGGCGCTACCCGCCGCGTCGAACTGTGGGGATGCATCCGAGCCGAGGGGCGCCACACCGGCGTCGATCTGGCCGTTCAGGTTGGAGTACCAGGGGTCTGCGTAGGACACGCCGGAGGTGGTCATGCCCGCGCCGCCACCGCCACCTGCTACAGCTACGACGACGCCGTCGATGAGCAGTGCGGAGGAACCGCCGCCGGATGCGGCATAGACCTGGCTCTTGGAGTTTGCCGGGTCTGCGTACTTGGCATCGACCTGCGCGGTGATGTTGCCGGGGATGGTGTAGGCGGGTACGGAGCCGCCGTTGCCGTAGCCTTCACCGCCGGCGGTGGGGGTGAGGGAGCCGTCACCAATACCGCCTGCTGCGGCGATGATCTGCACGGTGGAGCCGGGGGTGACGGGGATGATGCCGCTGACCTTCGCGCCGGAACCGGCGGGGGTCATGCGGTTGTTGGTGCCGCCTGCGCCGCCGACCAGTTCGAAGCGGAGCTTGTGGACGTTGTTGGGCACGGCGAAGCTCTGCACGGTCTTGGTGCCTTCTTCGGTGCCGGAGATGTTGTACGCCGGGTGTGCGGCTAAGGTGCAGTCTGCGGCGACGGATGCTGCGTAGGATGGGATGGTTGCGGAGGCTGCGACGACGGGTGCCGCCCAGGCTACACCGGCGACGAGCTTGCGGCGGGTCAGGGAAGTAGACATGGTATGCCCTTTATTCAGATGGGGTGATGTGTGTGTCGCGGATGCGGGAGCCTGTAGGTCTGCGCCCGGACGCTGAGGAAAAGCATACCTTGAACCTCAGCTTTAACATAAATCCCTGGTTAGCGCACTGTATGGGAGCCTCTGGACGCCTCGCGCCGCTTCCTTCCTGCGGGTCTTGTATCGCATATCAGATTCCGAAGCAGATAGAGCAATGAGCCCCACCCGAGATATGCACGGGTAGGGCTCATTAGGAGTTATTAGGAAAAACCTAATGCGGATTTTCCAGCGGGGTTTGCGTATTTATTGGGTAATCATTTTTGAGCCTTTGGATCGGTTGCAACGCCAGCAGAGGGTCTGCAGATTATCGGGTTCGCTGAGACCGCCTCTGGATATTGGGATAATGTGGTCAATTTCTAGAAGCAGATTTGGTTCTTGCATGATTGATAAGCCACAGCCCGGACTCTGGCAGGTGTAATGGTCACGTGCTTTCACCCATTCGCGCAATTTTGCGGTCATCAGCGCACGTTGACCTGCTGCTGACTCTCTACGTTGGATTTCTCTCGCAATCGTCTCAGAAAGAGCTTCAAGCGTCGGTATATTGAGAGTAATCGTGACAGTTCGTTCTTTGTTACCTGCCGCAGAGACATACTCAAATTTATAGGTGGGGTACGGGACGACTATTGGTGATTGATAAACCTTAACCCGATCCCAAAATTCACGCATATAGTGCTTGATGATGAACTTGGGCGGATTGATTCGAGCCAGAATGTGATTCTCACGTCGGTGAAGGTTTTCAATAGCAGCTTCCAGACGCGCTATATCCATAGATATTTGCTGAACCTCTTTTAGAGTTTCCGCGTCAGGATAAATGTGAAAATACTTCATCAAGTAATGAATCGGGTCTCGTTCGGCATTACTCACGACTTGCAGCGAGGCATTATGCACATTGGGGTAGTAGGTCGGCTCGTGTTGAGCACCTTTATAGTTCTGATGCTCAATTTTCTGCACGGAGGCTAAGTGGGCATACCTGCCTGTGGTCGAGGACCCCAAGTCAAACAGGCCTCTAGAGTAAATCTCATTAACGTAGCCTGCTACTTCATTGTGTTCTGCAATATGCGAAGCAATTTGGCTACGAATCTTCTGAAATTCTTCTGAGCCAAAATATATTTCCTTGCGCATGAGGCGAATAAACCGTATCACGCCCCAAATAAATCCCACGAAGAGAATAAGCGGGAAAAAGAAAATAATTGCCGCTAGGGCGCATAAGACGAGTAGGGTAATGAGGAGGCATCCGATTCCTGTGCCCAGGGATTGACCTCGAGAATAATAGTAATGATAACGGGAGACCTTCACTGGTGTTCCTTTGTGATACAGCATTGTATCTGTGTGTGACAGTTTCTCCATTAGGATATCGGAGGTGGGTACCGCGCGCAAAGCATTTGGTCACATCAGTGAGCTATTAAAAGGTTTGGCGGGAAAGGTTTGGCGGCAGGCTTACACCTTCCGGATGCGCCCTCAGGGTGCCCGAAGCGAAGCGAGGGCGGGTCCCCTGCGACGGCGCGGAGGAAGTGTGTAAGATGCACGCCCTACAAATGCAGACCAGGCGGAGCCAGCGAAAGGCCGAGAAGGCGACAGTCCCCTCCCCTTCCAGTTCGTTATACCGGTATCGCGCACCCAAGCCCTGCCCTTACTGAACCGGGGGCTAAGTGTCTTGCATAGAGGGTGGAGGGGTGGTGTCCTCCGTCGTGACATCGGAGATGCTGAGCGGTGCGAGCGTCACCAAACAGGCTTGGCGGAGCCAGCGAAAGGCTGAGAAGGCGACAGCCCCCTCCCCCTCCAGTTCGTTATACCGGTATCGCGCACCCAAGCCCTGCCCTTACTGAACCGGGGGCTAAGTGTCTTGCGTAGAGGGTGGAGGGGTGGTGTCCTCCGTCGTGACATCAGGGTGCCCGACGCGACGCGCGGGCGGGTTCCCTGTAGGAACAAGGAGGACGCTACCTCTCCTAAACCTAAACCAAAACCAAAAAGTTAAATACAAAACCCCTTAGCCGTAAAGCTAAGGGGTTTTCCTTTGTGCGCGATACTGGGATCGAACCAGTGACCTCTTCCGTGTCAGGGAAGCGCGCTACCGCTGCGCCAATCGCGCTCACAAAACAGCTGTTTTGTTGCGAGGTGAGGACGGGATTCGAACCCGCGTACACGGCTTTGCAGGCCGCTGCCTAACCACTCGACCACCTCACCGCATACGCTCCACGAGGGAACGCGTTCGAACTCTTGGAGTCCTTACGAGCGGTTGACGAGACTTGAACTCGCGACATCCACCTTGGCAAGGTGGTGCTCTACCAACTGAGCTACAACCGCATATCAGCGTATTCAATTTGAATCATGACGAGGAGTTTTTCGCTCCGTCGTGCTGACAGGTAAATACTATACGGGGTTTTTGAGCGTTTGCCAAATCCTCAGCTGGCTACCCTGTGTTCCGCGTGTTTCCGGGGCAGAACGGGGTGTTTTGCTTCGTTTTTGAGGAGTGCGAGCAAAATTTATTTTCATGGTGCCAGTCACATTTTCGGGGTTTTGGGGTGGTTACTGGTCCCGTGAGGGTAGCGGCGGGCGCACGATGTCCGCTGAGCATCCACGAAATCCACTGAGCGTCCACAAAATTTTTCACAAGAGAACCAAAAGAGAACAAAAAGGAGGGGTGGGGAACCTGGTTCCCTGCCCCTCCCCCATGAAATCCGCACCGGAAATCTGCATCAGAAATCCGCACCAGCGAAAACGCCAGGCTCGCGTTTTTCTCCAGACCAGTTTTTCTGGAGCCTCTAGAGTTCTTCGAAGAAGAGCCGCTCGTAGACCTTGCGGGCGTTGCGGGTTTGGCGCAGGTAGTCCTCTTCGAGGGCGCGTGCACTGCCGGCAGGGTATCCACACCAGCGGGCAATCGCCTCCAAATCGTCACGACCTGAGGGCAAAGTATCCGATTGGCGTACGCCGCGCAGCACGTTGCCGCCGCGAATCTTCGTGGCGAGCAGCCAGGCGCCGCTGAGGATTTCAGCGTCCGCAGCCTCGATCAGTCCCGCCTCAACCGCCGCATTCAGCGCCTTCAGGGTGGAGGTGGTGCGCAGCCCCGGCACGGCGTGCGCGTGGCGTAGCTGCACGAGCTGGACCAGCCATTCCACGTCGGAGAGTCCGCCGCGGCCGAGCTTGAGCTGGCGGGTGCGGTCGGCGCCGTGCGGCATGCGCTCGTTCTCGACCCGCGCCTTCATGCGGCGAATCTGCTGCACCTGTTCGGGCGTGAAAGTTGCCGGGTAGCGGTACGGGTCGATGAGCTCCACGAAAGCCTCGCCGAGCGCCTCGTCGCCGGCGATGGGGCGGGCGCGGGTGAGCGCCTGGAATTCCCAGGTTTCCGCCCAGCGTTCGTAATAGGAGCGGTAGGAGTCCAGCGAGCGCACAATAGCGCCCTGCTTGCCTTCGGGGCGCAGGTCGGCGTCCACTTCGAGGGGCCGTTCGGCGCGGATGGCGGGCTTGACGGGCTGTTTGAGGAGCGCCAGGGTGCGGTTGACGATGCGTGCCGCCTGTTCCTGTGCGGCGTCTTCGTCGGCCCCGTCGAGGGGTTCGTGGACGAACATAACATCCGCGTCGGAGCCGAAGCCGTTCTCGGCGCCGCCGAGGCGGCCCATGCCGATGACGGCGATGCGGGTAAGTAGCTTCTCCCCCGCTGTCTCCTCAGCTTCGGCAGGTTCGGTTGCTTCGGCGGGTTCAGTGCTTTCCGGTGCCGCCTGGAGTTCGCGCAGGGCAATCTGTAGCGCCGCACCGATCGTGCACTCGTCAATGGCGGCAAGACCGGCGCAGGTGTCCTCAATGTCGACGATGCCCAGGGTCCAGCCCATGGCGGTGCGCAGGGTTTCGCGGCGGCGCAGGTAGCGCACGGCGCGCATCGCCTCGGCGGCGTCCTCGTGGCGTGCCAGCAGGGAGGAAATCTCGGAGGCTAGCGCCTCCTCACCCAGCGGTTTGAGGTCAGCAACCTTGTCCAGCCAGGCGATGGAGGCGGAGGCATCCTCCAGTAGGTCGGTCATGAGGCGCGAACTCGAGAGCAGCTGGCTGAGGCGTTCGGCGGCTGCGGGTGAGTCGCGGAGCATGCGCAGGTACCAGCTGGTGCTGCCGAGCGATTCGGAGACGATGCGGAATCCGAGCAGGCCGGCGTCCGCGTCCACGCCGCGGGCGAACCAGCCCAGGAGCACGGGCATGAGGTGACGCTGAATATCTGCACTGCGGGAAAGGCCCGTGGTGAGTGCCTTGATGTGGCGCATGGCGCCGCGCGGGTCGCGGTAGCCGAGGGCTGCAAGACGGTCCTGTGCCGCCTGTTCGCTGAGCACCACTTCGTCGCGGCTGAGCGTGGAGACGGCGGCAAGTAGCGGGCGGAAGAAGATTCGCTCGTGCAGTGAACGGACGTTCCGTTTAATTTTCTGCCAAGCTTTCAGCATCTGCTCGGCGGAGAGCGTACCGTTGCGTTCCGGGGACAGGATTGAGCGGGCGAGGGCACGCTGTTCGGCGTCCTTCTCGGGCATCAGGTGGGTGCGGCGCAGCTGCTGCAGCTGGATGCGGTGCTCGAGCACGCGTAGCTTCTTGTAGTCGCGGCTGAACGCCTCGGCGTCGGTGCGGCTAATGTAGCTGACGGCGGTCAGCGCCGCCAGGGAATCCACGGTGGACTTGGTGCGCACGGCGGGGTCGGTTCGACCGTGCACGAGCTGCAGCAGCTGCACGGTGAACTCAATATCGCGCAGACCGCCCGGACCCAGCTTAATCTGGCGATCCACCTGGTGCGGGGGAATATTGTCGGTCACGCGGGCGCGCATCGCCTGCACGGATTCCACGAAGGATTCACGGGCGGCGGACTCCCACACGAAGGGGTCGATTGCGCGGGCGTAGCGGGCGCCCAGCTGCGCCGAACCGGCGATGGGGCGCGCCTTGAGCAGCGCCTGGAACTCCCAGTTTTCGGCCCAGCGCTTGTAGTACTGAACGTAGGATTCGACGGTGCGAACGAGCGGGCCGTCCTTGCCCTCGGGGCGCAGGTTCGCGTCGACTTCCCAGAGGGCGGGTTCGGGTGCGGGACCCATGATGGCGCGGGTGAGGGCGTGCACGAGTTCCGTGCCGATGGTGGAACATTCGTTCTCGGTGAGCTTGAGCGGGGCACTCTCCCCCTCGGCCCCGGCGTTGGGTGCGGCGGCGGGTTCCACGGGTGCAACCACGTACACCACGTCAACGTCAGAGATGTAGTTCAGCTCGCGGGCACCGCACTTACCCATGCCGATAATCGCCAAGTCCAGGGCGTCTACAGCTTCGCCTCGGCGAGGAGCCGCCAGGCCGGGGCCCAGCCCCTCCGCCACTTCGGTGCGTGCAATAGCGAGCGCCCCCTCCAGCGCGGCGGCAGCCAAATCGGCGAGGTGACGACCGATGGTGGGCATCATTTCGACCGGGTCTTCGCAGCACACGTCGAGCAGGGCGATGCGCGCCAGGGCGGCGCGGTAGGCGACGCGCAGGGTCACGTAGCCGTCTTTGCCGGTCTGCTCGGCGGCAGCGCGCGGACGCTCCGCGTGGGGGTCGGCGCCGAGTGCGGTGAGGATATCGCGGCGGTAGGGGGTATCCAGCGGTGCGATGGGGGTCAGGAATTCCCCGTCGGTTTCCGGCAGGATCGACGCCGGGTGCTGGGAGCGAATCAGCGCGCTCTCAGCCGGGTACACCTGCGTGTCGAAGAGCGGGTCAATGTGCTCGGGACGGCGGTAGAGAAAATCGCCAATCGCCTGGGATGCGCCGAGCAGGCGGTACATGCCGAATTCTTCTTTGCCGCGGTTGGCGCGCTCGGCGACCGCCGGGTGCTTCTCGATGAGGCGTACGAGGGCGGGCAGGGCAATATCCGGTGAGGGTGCGTGGCACAGCCCGGTAAAGAGCGCATCCTGCGAGACGTGCTTCAGTTCGGGTGCGTTGAGCCAGCGTTCAGCCTTGGACGGGTCGTGGAAGCCGGTGGCAATCATGCGGGTGCGCAGGCGCAGCTGGGCTTTGCGTTCAGCTTCGGCGCGCTGCTCATCGTCGAGCGCGTCGGGGGCGATGTCGGTGAGCGGTTTGGGTTCTTTGGCGGGGTCGATAATGCGGATGAGCCCGGTGGCCGGGTAGTGGGAGCTGTCAGTCATAGCGTGAGAACCGTGGGTAGAGATCGATGGGTAGAGAGTAGATCCGTGGTGAGGAGTAGATCCAGGGTGGAGAGTAAAAATTTCGGCGGTTAAAAATCGGCGGGTAAAACTCGGTGAACGGTGCAGCCGATAGGTGCAATTGATAGACCTGTGGGCGGTACCCGCCGACGTGTTGACCGGTAGCGGGTACCGCCCTGAGGCTGTCAGCGTTCACTCATCGTCCGAGGAGGTGAGAGAATCCAGCCGTTAGAGGATTCCGAGATTGTGCTTGAGCTCGTAGGGGGTCACCTGAGCCTGGTACTGGTCCCAGTCGGCGCGCTTATTGCGCAGGAACTGCTCGAAGACCTGCTCACCCAGAACCTCCGCCATGAACTCGGATTCTTCGGTGATATTGATGGCTTCACGCAGGGATGCGGGCAGCGGGTTGTAGCCCATGGCGCGGCGTTCGGCGTTGGTCATGGCGGCGAGGTCCTCGGTCACGGCGGGCATGAGCGGGTACTCGTTTTCGATGCCCTTCAGGCCTGCGGCGAGAATCACCGCGTAGGCGAGGTACGGGTTCGATGCCGAGTCCAGACCGCGGTACTCGATGCGTGCGGACTGCATCTTGTTCGGCTTGTACAGGGGCACGCGCACGAGGGCGGAGCGGTTGTTGTGGCCCCAGGAGACGTAGGAGGGTGCCTCGCCGCCGCCCCAGAGGCGCTTGTAAGAGTTGATGAACTGGTTGGTGACCGCGGTGAATTCGGGGGCGTGCTTGAGCACACCGGCGATGAAGTGGCGTGCGGTCTTGGACAGCTGGTATTCGGCACCGGCTTCGAAGAATGCGTTGGTGTCGCCTTCGAAGAGGGAGAAGTGGGTGTGCATGCCGCTGCCGGCGTACTTGGTGAAGGGCTTGGGCATGAAGGTTGCGTACATGCCCAGCGAGTAGGCGACTTCCTTGATGACGGTGCGGAAGGTCATGACGTTGTCGGCGGTCTGCAGGGCGTCGGCGTGGCGCAGGTCGATTTCGTTCTGGCCGGGGCCGGTTTCGTGGTGGCTGAATTCGACGGAGATGCCGACTTCTTCGAGCATGGTCACTGCCTTGCGGCGGAAGTCCTGCACGATGCCGCCGGGGGTGTGGTCGAAGTAGGATTCGTAGTCCACGGGCACGGGGAATCCGTCAGCGCCGAGCTTGGAGGATTCGAGCAGGTAGAACTCAATTTCGGGCGAGGTGTAGCAGGTGAAGCCCATCTCGGCCGCCTTGTTGAGCACGCGCTTGAGCACGCCGCGAGTGTCGGAGGCGCTGATCTCGCCGTCGGGGGTGAGCACGTCACAGAACATGCGGGAGGTGTAGTCTTCCTCGCCGCGCCAGGGCAGAATCTGGAAGGTGGAGGGGTCCGGCTGCAGCAGCATGTCGGATTCGTAGATGCGGGAGAAACCCTCAATCGAGGAGCCGTCAAAGCCCAAGCCCTCATCGAAGGCGCTTTCTACTTCAGCCGGTGCGAGCGCAACGGATTTGAGGGTGCCGACCACGTCGGTGAACCAGAGGCGGATGAAGCGGATGTCGCGCTCTTCGATGGTGCGCAGTACGAATTCCTGTTGGCGGTCCATGAGTTGCCCTCTCGGTGCGGGCGCGCATCCGCGTGGTACCCGTCTGTGGGTAGCGGAGGCGCGCTAAATTTGCTGCCGAGGCGCGGAAGACCCTGTTGCGAAAGGCCCTGCTGCGGAAGACCCTGCATGTCCCATGGGTTCCAGAAGATTCCAGAGGGTTGCGGCGGGTGGCGTGCCAGCGGTGCTGGCGCCTCCTTGCCCCGGCGTGTGTCCTGTTGTTATCTAGCCTATCGGGTTCTGCTGTGTGGCGGGTGGGTGGGAGGTTTCGTTTGTGTAAATTCTCGCTTGTGTGCTCTCGATTGTGCGCCGCGGTAGCTCAGATTCTGGGCGGTGCCGGGCGGGGAGCGGGGTCGCCTTGCGATAATGGGGGTATGCTACATTCCATTCTTCTTCCCTCGACTGTGCAGTTTCCGTTGGCGCAGTTTCCAATGGCGCAGCTTCCGCTGGCGTCCAGCATCGTCGCTGCCGACCCCACCGGTTTAGAGTGGCTGCTGCTTATTGCGGCGCCGGTTGTTTTCTGTATTGTCTACCTGGCGTGCATTATGGCGATTGCGGCGTTTGGTCCGCTGGTCATGAGGAACAACAAGTCGGGCGGCGCTACCTACCTGCTGGACCGCCCCTCCCGCGTGGCGTTTAGGACTCGCACCGTGGCGCTTTTTGCTGTGGTGGGTGCGTTTGTGGAGCTTCTTTGGCTCGGTTATACGGGTCGCGTGGGGTCGATGGCGGTCATTCCGATTCTGCTTTTCACGTGGTCGTGGAAGTTCGCGTTCTTCTTCCTGCCGCTGCAGCTGATTCGTGCCTGGTATGTGCACGCGACCCGCGGCAAGTACGATTCTCTCTCCGCTGAGGGCGCTCAGCGCCGTGAGAAGCTGAACCGTAAGAGCGCCTACGAGGTGTCGAAGATGATGCAGCGTAACCCGCAGCAGTTCGCGATGAGCAAGGAGCTGCATACGCTGGCGCGCGGTCAGAAGATTGCGGGCGTGCGTCCGTTCCAGAACCTTGACGAGGCGGGCAAGAAGCGCCGCACGAACTATACGGTGGAGCTGGCTGTAGCGCTCATGCAGGCACGTGCCATGAACCCCGGCAAGCTTCCTTCGGAGGCGTTCGGTGAGGGCATCCTGGGTATGGGTGTTGGCATTGCCTCTGATCGGGCGGTGAATCAGACCTGGTTGACTCTGTGCACGGAGCGTGTCAACGCGCCAGATGCACCGAATTACCCGGATTCGCTGGGGCCGGTGGCGGCTCGTTTTTCGCTGTTTACCACGATGTCGCTGTTGCAGCCGGTGATGGGTCGCCCCTATTCGCCGTTTACCGCACCAGATGCGCGCCGTTTTGTTCCGCGTGATTTCTCGGCGGATACCGTGCTGTTGAAGACTGAGGAGCTGGGCAAGAAGGCTCTGGCGCAGAGCGCGATTTTCCGTCAGATTCATGAGCGTCTTCTGCCGTTGCATCAGCAGCAGCCTCAGCTGGTGGACGGCCGCGCCCTGGCGTATTGCGGTGCCCTGCTGGTAAGCGTGGCGAAGGCGGAGGCGGAGAGCCAGCGGTTGACGCGCCAGATTCTGGCGACGGCTGCTTCTGAGCGTGGCGTCCTGTCCTTTGGCGTGTTCTCGCAGGTGTCTGAGGATTATCAGTGCGTTCAGCGTCTGCTGAATCTGATGGTGAAGGCGACCGCCGACGTTGAGCGTTTCATCAATGCGGTGGAGGCGCTGGTGCAGATGCATTCCGGTCCGGTTCAGCCTTCCGGTATTGCGTACGAGAAGGCGCAGATGGAGTACATTGCCGCTCTTCTGGACGTCATTGTCTTCTCCTCGCACGCCCCGCTTGCCGGTTCCATCCAGGCGTCCTACGCCCTGCTGAAGGCGGACTACGAGGCGTTTACGTTCAACACTACCGATGAGTTGAGCCGCAGCTACTGGTTGCAGTACGCGAAGAACGCGGTGAGCGCCTGCGATACGGGTCTAGCTCAGGGCTACGAGGGTTTCTTCGGCGCTGATGATGCAACAAAGACGGCTGATGCGGCGAGGACGGCGTGGGAGTCCTACGCGGAGGACGTCGTGAAGGAAGTCTGCACCTACTCGATTACGCAGCTGTATTGGGATGCGCTGGTGCAGCAGGCGCTCATTCAGCGCGATTTGCCGCGTGAGTTTAGTGATGCTTCTTCCGCTATTCCGGAGCTGATGAATAAGAACGCCGCTGCGTCGTTCCCGACCTACTACATTAACCTCATCTGGAACTAGGCATAGTTGTTCCCTCGTGGTGAGCGGTACGCCAGGTTGGAGCCGTGCAGGGTTAGAATAGTCAGCATGACTACTGAGCGTTCTTCCGAGATCTCTTCGCCCTACGCGGCACAGCCTGCCGCTACCTCCGCGGCTGCTCCCGCGACTGCTTCTGCATCGAAGCCTTTTGACCTGGACACCGTCAAGAAGGTGCGTACCGTTCACCTGGCTCAGGCTAAGGCGACCGGTCAGAAGTTCTCCATGCTGACCTGTTATGACGCTCTGACGGCGCAGATTTTTGATCGCGCCGGCGTCGACATGCTGCTGGTGGGTGATTCAGCGGCGAATGTGGTGCTCGGCTACGAGTCCACCCTGACCATTACCCTGGATGAGATGATTCCTCTGGTTGCGGCGGTTTCCCGCGGTGCATCCCGCGCCATGGTGGTCGCTGATCTGCCGTTTGGTTCCTATGAACAATCCCCACAGCAGGCGGTGGCGAGCGCTGTTCGCCTGATGAAGGAGGGCGGCGCACACGCGGTCAAGATTGAGGCGGATGCTTCGATGGCTGAGTGGGTTCGTGCCCTGGTGCGTACCGGTATTCCGGTGGTGGCGCATGTTGGTTTCACCCCGCAGTCGGAGCATGCCCTGGGTGGTTTCCGTGTGCAGGGCCGCGGCGATGCGTCTGAGCGTGTCCGTGAGGATGCGGTGGCGCTGGCTGAGGCTGGTGCGTTCTGCGTGCTCATGGAGATGGTGACTGCCCAGACTGCGCAGCTGGTGGATGAGGCGGTGGGCACTGTGCCGACTATTGGTATTGGTGCCTCGAATGTGACCACCGGTCAGGTGCTGGTGTGGCAGGACATGATGGGTGTTCGTTCCGGTCGCGTGCCGCGTTTTGTGAAGCAGTTTGCGCAGGTCGGTCAGGTCATGGAGGACGCTGCGCGTGCTTATCGTGAGCAGGTTCGTTCGGGTGAGTTCCCGGCGGCTGAACACACCTTTGAGTAGGCTTTGGGCTGAGAAAAGGCTTATGCAAAAAGCCTGAGAAAAAAGCTTGATGAAGAAAGACCCCCGTACCCGGTGCTTCCGGGTGCGGGGGTCTTCTGTATCTCAAACTTTTTGTGGTGTTGGTAGCCTCAAACAACGCCGGGAGCGTTGAATCTTTAGAGCCAGCCGCCGTCCTTGTCCCAGGCGTCGTTGCGTTCGCGGGCGCGGTCCATGGCGTGTGCCGCCTCCTCGTAGGTTTTGAAGGGGCCCCATAGGGAGGTGACGGCACTCTGCTGGCCGCGCTCAACCTCGCCGGTTTTGAGGTTGTACCAGTACTCTTCGGGGTGCGGGCTGGTGGCTTCGGTCGCCGAGTTCAGGGTCTTTTCAACCGCCGATTCGATGGCTTCGCTCAGGCGGTTTTTCTTCTCACTCACGGGTTCTCCTTCGACGGTGAGGGGCTGGTGTTTCTAGCTTCTCACGCACATAGGTTCGTGGCAATGAGGCGGGCGGGCTTCTCACGGCGCTGCCCCTCCCCGATCTTCCGCCCTGCCTTCCGCTCTGCGTTCCGTTCCACGCAGTTTTGCCGCTAGGGTGCATGAAATTTTATTCACAATCTGGGAAAAAGGTACGGCTTATGTATCCGCCGCTTTTTAGCGCCCCCGCAAGGGACACAACCCGCCCACGCCCGGTAAGATGAAACTATGTCTTCAACCAAAACGAACACTTCGCATAATCTTCCCGCAGAGCCCGGTCGCGCACCCGTCGGTTGCCTGACCCCCGGACGCGTCACCCCCATGCGCCCGGTCCCCTCGCACATTGTTCGCCCCGAGTACGTGGGTAAGCCCACCGCCAACGAGGGTAACGACTCGAACATGTACACCCCCGAGGAAGTTGAGCGGGTTCGCGCAGCCGGCAAGATCGCGGCAGGCGCCATCGTTGAAGCATCCAAGATTTGCGTGCCCGGCACCACCACCGACGAAATTGACGTGCTGGTCCACGAGTACATTTGCGACCACGGCGCGTACCCCTCCACCGTGGATTACCGCGGTTACCCCAAGTCCGTGTGCACCTCCCTGAACGAGGTCATCTGCCACGGCATCCCGGACTCCACCGTGCTGGAGGACGGCGACATCCTCAACCTGGACGTCACCGCATACCTGGACGGCATGCACGGCGATACCAACAAGACCCTGCTCATCGGCAACGTGGACGAAGAGTCCCGCCTGCTGGTTGAGCGCACCGAGGAGTCCCTGAACCGTGCGATTAAGGCTGTGAAGCCGGGCCGCCAGATCAACGTGATTGGTCGCGTCATTGAGAAGTATGCGGCGCGTTTCGGTTACGGCGTGGTTCGCGACTACACCGGTCACGGTGTGGGTCGTGAGTTCCACTCGGGCCTCATCATCCCCCACTACGATGCGGCACCCGCCTACGACACCGAGATCCGTGAGGGCATGATTTTCACCATCGAGCCCATGCTGACCCTCGGCACCATCGAATGGGACCTGTGGGATGACGACTGGACCGTGGTCACCCGCGACCGCAAGCGCACCGCGCAGTTCGAGCACACCCTCGTGGTGACCGCTGACGGCGCGGACATCCTCACCCTGCCCTAAGGCGCAAACCTCTGGGTTTCCTGCTTGTACAGGTACGACTTGTGCAGATACGGCAGATACGAGCCCAGCACCTCACTTTTATATCAGTTCACCCACTAACAAACCCGCCCACTCCCCCGTTACACGGCAGTAGGCGGGGCGAAAGAGAGAAAACCATGAGCGATTACGCAGAACCCGGCGTCATCACCGAACTGCCCGCACCCACCCCCAAGGACCTGCAGATTGGTGTGGACATTGGAGGTACCGGCATTAAGGGCGGCATCGTTGACCTGCGCACCGGTAACCTCGTGTCTGACCGCTTCCGCATCGACACTCCCAAGCCCGCAACCCCCGCCGCTGTGGCTGAGGTTGTACGCCGCGTAGTTGATGAGCTGCAGGGCCGCGACCTGGCACCGGACCCCGAATCCGCTGTCGGCATCGACTTCCCCGCAGTGGTGAAGAACGGCATGGTCTTCTCCGCAGCGAACGTGGACGACTCCTGGATCAACACCGACCTGGAGCAGGTCATGAGCGAGGCGCTGGGCGGCCGCACCGTCTACGGCCTCAACGACGCTGACGCAGCAGGCCTGGCTGAGGCAACCTACGGTCAGGGCCGTAACCGTGACGGTCTGATTGCTGTCATCACCCTGGGCACCGGCATCGGCTCCGCCCTCATCAACGACGGTAAGCTGATCCCGAACACCGAGCTGGGCCACCTGGAGCTTGACGGCCATAACGCCGAGTCTCAGGCTTCCGCTCGTGCCCGCGAGGTGCACGAGCTGTCCTGGAAGAAGTACGGCAAGCGTCTGTACCGCTACTTCGAGCACGTTCAGATGCTCTTCTCCCCCGACCTGTTCATCATCGGCGGCGGCATCTCCAAGAACCCGGAGAAGTTCATGCCCTACTTTGAGGATCAGATTCGTACCCCCATGGTCATGGCTGCCCTGCGCAATAACGCCGGTATTGTGGGTGCGGCACTGTGGGCTGGCGGCATGCTGCCCGAGCGTCAGCGCCGCGGCGAAGCGTAAAGCCTAAAAGCAACTGAAAGGGACCGCCTTTCCGAATGATTCGGAAAGGCGGTCCCTTCACGTTTAGTAGTACTCAGCTACCCGCGGCTACCGGCTGAGTTAGTTACCGCGTAGCTAGTTACTGGGCTAAAAAGTTACTGGGCGATGCGGTCCTCACGCAGACGCGCAATCGCCTCCTCAAAGTCTTCAAGGTTCTCAAACGCCTGGTACACGCTCGCAAAACGCAGGTAGGCGACCGCATCCAGCTTCGACAGCGGCTCCAGAATCGTCAGACCCACCTCGTGCGCGTTAATCTCCGCCAGGCCGCGAGCACGAATCAGCTCCTCCACTTCCTGGGCGAGCTTCGCCAAATCGTCCTCACCCACGGGGCGGCCCTGGCATGCCTTACGCACGCCGGCGGCAATCTTCGAACGGTCGAAGGGCTCGGTCACGCCGGAACGCTTAATCACCGAAATGGTGGTGGTTTCAACGGTCGTGAAGCGGCGAGCGCAGGAGGTGCACTGGCGGCGGCGGCGAATTGCGGCGCCGTCATCGGTGGTGCGGGAATCCACCACGCGCGAGTCGGTGTGCTTGCAATAGGGGCAGTACATTCGTTTCTCCTTGGCTGGGCGCTAGCGCCCGCGTATACAGCGCTCAAGAATATTTATACCTATTCTACCGTGATATACAGCGCAGACACCGTATGTTGTGAGTGAATATACGCTCAGGGTGGACTCTGCTATGCAGAATCCACCCTGTCATTCCCCTCACGGGGCGTTATTAGCGCGCGTTGTTAGCGTCGAATACAGCTCGGACCGAAAATCGTCTTGATTTCACCGAAGAGGCTCGGGTTCGGTTCCACGCGCACACTCGGGTCCAGCAGCACCAGCTGCTCCTTATCGCGGGTACGCACGAGCATGCGCACATCCGCGGTGCCCTTGTGGTCGCGCAGGGTCTCCTTCAACTCCTTCAGGTTCGCCTCAGTCACCAGGTACTCGGGTACCACGATGGTGATGGGTGCGGCGCGGCCGTCATCGCTGATTTCCAGGATCTGCAGTTCCTGCGCACTCATGTTCACGCTGCCGTCGTCGCGGCGCTGCACGCGGCCACGAATCGAGCAGATGAGGTCGTCCGCCAGGGCGGCGCCCATCGTCTCGTAGGCGCGGGAGAAGAACATGACCGTAATGGTTGCGCCCGAGGGGTCTTCCAGCTCCACGGAGGCGTACTGGTTACCGCTGGACTTGGCGATACGGCGCGAAACGCCGGTGAGCATACCCGCAATGGTGACGGTTTCGCCGTCGCGCACGTGCGAGTCTTCACCGATGATGTCGTGCACCGAATGGCTTGCCGCGTCCGAGAGCGCACGCTCCAGGCCACGCAACGGGTGGTCCGAAACGTACAGGCCCAGCATGTCACGCTCAAAGTTCAGCTTCTCGCGGCGGTCCCATTCAGGAACATCAGGAATGGTCACGGTCAGCTCATCGCCCAGGGCGTCATCCATGCCGAGGGAGCCGAAGAGGTCGAACTGACCCGCTGCCTCCTTACGCTTGACCGCCACGGCGGCGTCCACTGCCGCCTCGTGAATGAGAGACAGCGAACGGCGCGTGTGGCCCAGGTCGTCGAAAGCGCCCGCCTTAATGAGCGATTCGATGGTGCGCTTATTGCACACCTGCAGCGGCACCTTCTTCAGGAAGTCATTGAAGGACTCGTAGCGGCCCTTCTCCTCGCGGGCGGCAATCATGCCATCAACCACGTTCGCGCCCACGTTACGAATCGCGCCCATACCGAAGCGGATATCGTCACCGACAGGGGCGAAGGTCAGGGTGGATTCGTTCACATCCGGTGCGAGCACGGTAATGCCCATGGCGCGGCACTCATTCAGGTACAGCGCGAGCTTGTCCTTGTTATCGCCCACGCTGGTCAGCAGCGCGGCCATGTACTCCTGCGGGTAATGCGCCTTCAGGTACGCAGTCCAGTAGGACACCAGACCGTACGCGGCCGTGTGCGCCTTGTTGAACGCGTAGTCAGAGAACGGCAGCAGAATATCCCAGAGCGCCTTAATAGCGCCCTCAGAGTAGCCGTTAGAAATCATGCCGTCGTGGAAGGTAGCGTACTGCTTATCCAGCTCCGCCTTCTTCTTCTTACCCATCGCACGGCGCAGAAGGTCTGCCTCACCCAGAGTGTAGTTCGCGACCTTCTGAGCAATCGCCATCACCTGCTCCTGATACACAATCAGGCCGTAGGTGGTGTCCAGAATGTCCTTCAGCGGCTCTTCCAGCTCGGGGTGAATCGGCTCGATCTCCTGCTTACCGTTCTTACGCAGAGCGTAGTTGGTGTGCGAGTTCGCACCCATCGGGCCCGGACGGTACAGCGCCAACACTGCCGAAATGTGCTCGAACTCCTCGGGCTCCATGAGCTTGAGCAGCGAGCGCATCGGGCCGCCATCGAGCTGGAACACGCCGAGGGTGTCGCCGCGCGCCAGCAGACGGTACGATTCCGGGTCATCCAGCGAGAGGGATTCAAGGTCCAGGTCAATGCCTCGGTTAGCCTTAATGTTCTCCACCGCATCAGAGATGATGGTGAGGTTACGCAGACCCAAGAAGTCCATCTTGATCAGGCCCAGGCCCTCACAGGTGGGGTAATCGAACTGGGTGATGACCTGGCCATCGGCCTCGCGGCGCATCACGGGGATCACGTCGATGAGGTCCTTGCTGGACATGATCACGCCCGCAGCGTGCACGCCCCACTGGCGCTTCAGACCTTCCAGGCCCTTCGCAGTTTCGAACACCTGGCCGTAAATCTTATCGACCGGGTCCTCAATGAGGGCGCGCAAATCTGCCGCCTCGGCGTAACGCTTATCCTCTTCGTTGTACACGTTCGCCAGGGCGATGTTCTTACCCATGACGTCCGGTGGCATCGCCTTGGTGAGGCGCTCGCCGACCGAGTACGGCTGATCCATCACGCGGGAGGCGTCCTTGAGCGCCTGCTTCGCCTTAATGGTGCCGAAGGTGACGATCTGTGCGACCTTCTCTTCACCGTACTTTTCGGTCACGTAGTCGATGACTTCGCCGCGGCGACGATCGTCAAAGTCCACATCGAAGTCGGGCATGGAGACGCGGTCGGGGTTGAGGAATCGCTCGAAGATCAGGTCGTGGTCGAGCGGGTTCAGGTCGGTAATACGCATCGCGTACGCGACCATGGAGCCTGCACCGGAGCCACGGCCGGGGCCCACGCGAATACCGTTGCGCTTCGCCCAGTTGATGAAGTCGGCGACCACGAGGAAGTAGCCGGGGAAGCCCATGGAGGTAATAACCCCCACCTCGTACTCTGCCTGCTTGCGCACGGCGTCGGGAACACCCTGCGGGAAGCGGTAGTGCAGGCCCTTCTCGACCTCCTTCACGAACCAGGATTCCTCGTTTTCGCCCTCGGGCACGGGGAAGTTCGGCATGTAGTTCGCCTTGGTGTTGAACTCCACGTTGCAGCGTTCAGCGATTTCGAGGGTGTTCTCGCACGCGCCGGGAATGTCGCCGAACAGGGCGTACATTTCTTCTGCCGAGCGCAGGTAGAAGTTATCCGCGTCGAACTTGAAGCGCTTGGGGTCGGTGAGGGTCGAGCCGGACTGCACGCACAGCAACGCAGCGTGGGCAGTGTGGTCTTCCTGGCGGGTGTAGTGCAGGTCGTTGGTGGCGACGAAGGGCAGGTTCAGCTTCTTGGCGAGGCGGTGCAGATCCTCCTGGACGTTGCGTTCAATATCCAGGCCGTGGTCCATGACCTCGCAGTAGAAGTTGTCCTTACCAAAAATATCGCGGAATTCACTCGCCGCCTTGACTGCCTCGTCGAACTGGCCCAGGCGCAGGCGCGTCTGAACCTCACCGGAGGGGCAGCCGGTGGTTGCAATCAGACCCTTCGAGTAGGTCTGCAGCACCTCACGGTCCATACGCGGCTTGTACAGCTGACCTTCCAGCGACGCAATCGAGGAGGCACGGAACAGGTTGTGCATGCCCTCGGTGGTTTCAGCCCACATGGTCATGTGGGTGTACGCGCCACCACCGGAGACGTCGTCGCGGGAGCCGTCGCCCCAGCGCACACGCGAACGGTCGGTGCGGTGCGTGCCGGGGGTCAGGTACGCCTCCACACCAATGATGGGCTTGATGTCGTGCGCTTTAGCCTGGCGCCAGAAGTCGAAGGCACCAAAGAGGAAGCCGTGGTCACTGGTCGCCATGGACTTCATGCCGAGTTCTTTAGCGTGGGTGAACAGGTCACCCAGGCGCGCGGCACCGTCGAGCATGGAGTACTCGGTGTGCACGTGCAGGTGCGTAAATTCTTTGGTTGCCACGGATATCTCCTGGAGGTGTGGGCTGGAGGATGGGCGGTGAAGGTGAAGCTGTGTGCGGCGACCCGCGAGCGGCTATAGCTAGCCGGCTGTCTAGCCGAGCTGAACCTTACCCTCGCGCAGAGCGGTCAGCGCGTAGGACAGGTCGAGCGGGTACTCGCTGGTGAAGGTCACGCGCTCGCCGGTGCCGGGGTGGTCAAAGCCCAGGCGGTGCGCGTGCAGCCACTGGCGGGTCAGACCCAGTTCGGCGCTAAAGCGCGGGTCAGCACCGTAGGTCAGGTCGCCGCAGCAGGGGTGGCGCAGCGCGGAGAAGTGCACACGAATCTGGTGGGTGCGTCCGGTTTCCAGGTGCACCTCCACCAGGGATGCGGGGCCGAAGGCTTCGAGCACATCGTAGTGGGTGATGGAGTTGCGTCCGTCTTCGACCACGGCGAACTTCCATTCGTTGCCGGGGTGGCGGCCGATGGGTGCGTCAATGGTGCCGCGCAGCGGGTCGGGCAGGCCCTGCACGAGGGTGTGGTAGACCTTGTCCACGGTGCGTTCCTTGAAGGCGCGCTTGAGTTCGGTGTAGGCGCGTTCGCTGCGGGCTACAACCATCAGGCCGCTGGTGCCCACGTCCAGGCGGTGCACGATGCCCTGGCGTTCTGCCGCGCCGGAGGTAGCAACCGAAATGCCCTCACCCATGAGCGCGGAGATGACGGTGGGACCGTGCCAGCCCGGTGAGGGATGTGCCGCCACGCCTGCGGGCTTGTCCACCACAACGATGTCCTCGTCCAGGTGCACGATGCGGAAGCCGTCCACCTTCTCGGGGCGGATATCCGCCAGATCGCGCGGTGCGGGGGCATCCACGACGACCTCGTCCCCTGCGGACAGCTTGTAGGACTTGCCGATTTTCACGGCCTTGCCGTTGTTGGTCACGCTCACGTGGCCGTCACGAATCCACCCGGAGGTGCGGGTGCGCGGCGCGTCGAGGGCACCGGCGAGCGCGGCGTCCAGGCGCATACCGGCAAGCGCGCCTTCAACGGTGAATTCGGCGCGGATGCGTGCCGAATCTTCGGCGGCGTTGGTGGTTTCGCTCATGCGGCTCTCCTTCGGGTGGTGTTTGCCGTTATCTGGGGTGTCTGTGTGTGAAAGTCTATAGGGGTGATCCGTCAGGGCGGCTACTTGGTGCTCTTGTCTTCTGCGTTCTTGTCGCCAGCCGGGGCATTGTCTGCCGGGGTCTCGTCAGCGGGTGCCTGCACGCGGGTGCCGTTGAGGTTCAGGCCCTTGAAATTCAGCAGCACGATAAACGCCATGCACACGCAGATCGCGGAATCTGCAATATTGAAAATCGCGAAGTTCGGCACGGAAATAAAATCGACCACGTGACCGGAACCGAAGCCGGGTTCACGGAAGAGACGGTCGAAAAGGTTGCCGCAGATACCGCCGAGCAGACCGCCCAGAGCGAGGGTCCATGACAGCGCGCGGGTGCGGCGCAGCAGGTAGAGCACCACGGCGGCGGCAACGACCATCACAAGTGTGAAGACCCAGGTGACGTTCTCACCCATGCTGAATGCGGCGCCGGAGTTACGGATCGAGTACCACCACAGAAGCCTGTCAATAACGGTGATGCGCTCCCCCAACTGCATCTGAGTAACGACCAGGTATTTGGTGCCCTGGTCGATTGCGAACACGACGGCGGCGAGCACGAGCGCGAGAATACCTGCGGAGCGTCCAGAAAGGATGCGCACGCGGCGTCCAGTAGTTTTTTCGGCGGCGTTATCGGTAACCTGTTCGACTGAGGATTCAGCGGTCTTGGGGGTGTTGGTCATAGCTCTCCTCTAGTCTGTGCCGGTTGCTGCGCCTACGATACGGAGGCAGGGTCCGCTCGCGTTCGATAGTGCCCCTCTAGCTTAGCAAATCGGGGTAGTGCATCGAGTATTCGGTGGTGATTTGGCGGGTGCTCTCCCCCGCTTCGCATGCTGGATTCTTGGGGATTCTGGGGGGTCTTGGCTCGTACCGGGCGGGCATGAGAGTACCGCCCGGTTCTCTCAATCTTCCCCGGCGAATAGCGGTGGAAGAGAAAGAAGCCGGGCGGCATACGCCTTAAAGCGTCGTGAGCTTAGCGTCGTTAGATTAGCAGCGTCGTTAGCTTATTCTGGCACGCTGATTTATGCGGATGCCTCGATGGACTTGAGGTTCTTCAGCTCCTGAACCTGTGCGTCCAGGTGCTGCAGCAGCTTGGAGCGGTAGCGGCTCTCGAAGCCGCGCAGAGCCTCAACAGCAATCTCCAGCTCTTCCTTCTCGTCGGTGAGGCGAGAGAGAACCTCTTCGCGCTGCTGCTGAGCTTCGCTCACCATAGCGTCAGCCTTCTTCTCAGCCTCTTCGAGCAGTTCAGCCTTAGCCTTCTCGCCCTGTGCCACGTAGTCGTCGTGAACCTTCTGAGCCATGGCGAGCAGTGCCGCCGCATCCTGAGGAGCCGCCGATGCCGCCGAAGACTGTGCGGGTGCTACAGCCGCTGCGGGGGAATCGGGTGCGTTTGCAGAGAGCTGCTCAACCTGACGCTCCAGGGCATCACGCTCGGAGTAGAGTGCGCGCAGTTCGACAACGAGCTCGTCCAGGAAGTCATCGACCTCGTTGCGGTCGTAACCGGATTCTTCGGTCACGATCTTGAAGCTCTTAGTGATCAGGTCTTCAGGGGTGATTGCCATGGGCTTCTCCTCTAGGTATCCCTTACGGGGTTTGGTAGTGAAGTTGGGTGCCGCGGATGCACCAGCCAGATAGCTCGTGACCCCGATAATTCAGGGTCCCGATGGTTCAGGGCATGGCTATACCGCAATGCAGTCGTTGGCACCAATTTTACTATTCTTTGGGTTCTGCACCGGTTTTTACATCGGTTGAACAGTAAAATATTCGCTCGGCGCAAGGGTGGGATTCACCACGTCTAATATCCTCCCTAGTCCCCGCTATCACCCTTGCGTTTTCTGCCCTGCAGTGCATTTTGAGAAGGTTTTCGAGAAGGCATTTTGACGCCCCCCCCCCAGAACACAGGCGCATAACCCAGCCACAGAGCACCGGCAGAACCTGAGCACAGAAAACCCCCGCTCTGCACTCGATCCGTGAACGGGTCAGGCAGGCGGGGGTCCATCGTTTCTAGCTCTTGAGCTGTCGTCTCTGAGCGAGGCAGACGATTAAGAGAAGGTCGCAGTCAACCGCATCATGATGCTCAGCAGCAGAGACAGCAGAACAATCAGAATCAGGAAGCCGGTATCCAACGCAACGTTACCCACACGAACCGGCGGGATCAGGCGGCGCAGCTGGTTCATCGGCCAGTCAGTCACCGCGTACACGCCGCTGGCGAAGAGCAGCACAATGCCCTTGGGTCGCCACTCCGGTGCGAACATGCGCACCCAGTCAAAGAGCATGCGCAGCAGCATCGCAATGTAGAGAACGTAGACAACGATCGTAATGAGGGCGAAAATATAACCCATCTATCAGTCCTTAGCCCTGGTCGAAGGGGAATTCGCCGTCGGTCTCAAAGCCGGCGGGAACCTCAGAGTTAGCCACGCCCAGAACCTCCAGGTTGGAGGGGGTCAGCAGGAACACCTTAGCGGTGACGCGCTCAATGCGGCCCTCCAGCGCGAATGCCAGACCGGATGCGAAGTCCACCAGGCGCTTTGCGTCTGCGTCAGGCATTTCTTCCACGTTCATAATCACGGGGATGTTCTCGCGGAATGCCTCACCAATGATCTTTGCGTCATTGTAGGAGCGGGGGTGGATAGTGGTGATGCGACGCAATTCGTCCTCTTCTTCCTCGTAACCGTAGGTGTATCCGTTGGTTTCTTCGGGCTCGTAGCCCTGGTCGTAGTAGCCGTCGTTGGAGTACGTCTCGGCGTACTGCTCGGTGTATTCGGTATTCGGCACCGGGGTGTCCTCCCAATTGTCTGCGCTGGCATCGTCCCAAGTCTGCTCGGTTTCCGCCAGATCAGCTGTGGTTTCAGGTGTATGAGCGGTGGCGTACGCCGCTGCATCTACGGTTGCTCGTCCGTCGGCAGATTCTTCTGCGTCCAGATACTCGGTTTCTGTACCGTCATCGTAGCTATCAGCCTGCAGGTACTCTTCCTGTTCAGTATAGGCGGGTTCGTCCTGCAGGTGGTAGGTTTCGCTCTGCAACTCGGCATGCGACTCGGCGACGCTGTACTGTGCCGAGCCTGGCAGTGCTGAGAGCCTGTGAGAGCTGTCGGTCTTCTGTGCTGCAGCAGCCTGCCCTGCGGAGGCATTTGCCTCCGGGCGGGAGTCAGCCTGCACAGCCTGCGGGGATTCTTCCGGCGTCGTCTCAGCACCCTGGTATCGTTCCAGGCCGAGGAAACCCGCCAGACGGCTTTGTTTCGCCATGATTCTCTCGCTGTTCTTTCACGTTGGTGGTGTACAGGTTCTGCCGTAGTGCGTCATCAGAAGGTGTGTGCGTAACGGTACGCCATGCACCGGCATGTATATATTACCAGCGCCCACCCCACGCAGGCGGTCAAGGGCACCGATGATTACGCCGCCGGTTTGCACCGTAAGCAGCCCAGAGCCCGTAAGCAACCCAGAGCTCAAAGGGCAACGCACCGCGCGTAGCTTGGGCGAGGCTAGAGCGCCGGGCGCTTACCCATGATGTCGCTACCCACGCGCACGCAGGTCGATCCCCAACGCACCGCCGCCTCCAAATCCCCACTCATACCGGCGGAAATCTCGGTCGCATGCGGCACCTGCTCACGCACCAGCGACGCCAGTCCGTAGAGCTTCTCAAACGCCTCATCCGGGTTCATGCCCAGCGGCGCCACCGCCATCACGCCACCGCAGCGCAGGTGCTCGTGGTTTTCGATGCGCTCCACCAGCTCCAGCAGCTCGGAGGCGCTCGTACCGCCACGCGCACCCTCAGCGGCGTGACCAGCCGTCGCAACCTCCGCCAGGGATACCTGCACCAGGCAGGTCAGCGCGCCCTGCTGCGCCGCCGCGGGTGCGGGTGCCTCCCCCGCCTCGAAGCGTGCCAGCTGGTTCGCGTACGCCTTCGCCAGCGCATCCGCCAGGGAGGGGCGGTCCACCGAATGCACGCTGGAGGCGTACTTGACCACGGACTTCGCCTTATTCGTCTGCAGCTGGCCAATAAACGCCCAGTGAGGGGGCTGCACCTCACGCTGAGCACAGTAGGCGGCAAGCTCACGAGCCTTCGCGCTCGCCTCCTGGTCGCGGTTCTCACCGAAGAGGGTCACTCCCCCATCCAGTAGTGCCGCCGCGTCGGAGGCGGGGAAGAACTTCGTGACCGTCACCAGCTGCACCGGGGCGCTCGCCTCGGTACGCACGGCGCTATGATCCTGCTCCGCGGCGCGGATACGCTCAAGCACGCGGCGGTAGTTCTGCAGCAGCTGCTCGGCGCGTTCGGGAGCGTAGTGCAGGTTCTGTTCTTCTACATTCATTTCAGACATCTTTTCTCTCCTTCAGCGCCTCTACGCGGCAGGCTCCGCCGCCTTCTCAACCCACACCAGACCCGCGATACGGCCCGGCTTCTCACCGCGGTTCGTGAACCCGCGATGCGAATACACCGCCGGCTCCTCAAACGTGCACTGCGCACAGTCCATGCTCACCTGCACGCCCGCCTCTTCCAGCACCGCGCGGGCACCGGCGGGCAGATCCAGGCCGGGAGTCTGCTGGCTGGTCACCGAATGTACCTGCGGAATCAGCTCGGTGGACTCGGTGCGCATCGCCTCGGGCACCTCGTAGCAGCTACCGCAGATGCTCGGGCCCAGCCACGCGGTGATTTTCTCCGCGCCGAGCTGACGCATCCGCTGCACGGTCTGCTGGAGCACGCCGTCGAGCAGGCCGCGGCGACCCGCGTGAGCCACCGCCAGAATCGGTTGCCAGTTCGCGACCCGCTCACCCACCAGCACCACGGGGATGCAGTCCGCCACCATAATCGCCAGGGGCACACCCTCAGTGCTGATGGCGGCATCGGCGACCGGCGAGTTCTCCAGCACCGCACGGGCACGCTCAACCGTACGCTCCTGCGGGGCACCGGGCGCATAGGATTCCACCGCGTAATCTTCCGGGTAGGCAATCTGCACGCCGTGCACCTGGTTCAGGTAGAAGAACGGATCAGTACCCAGCGCCTCCTCCAGGGCGGCACGGTGGTTGAGGGTGCGCACCAGGGAGGCGTCCATACCGCCGCCGAGCTCATCATCCACGTGCAGGCCCAGGTTGCCCGCCGCGCGGGAGGTGAAGCCCACCCGCACACGCCAGGGGCCCAGGGTGAGGGTATCGGCAGAGGCAAGTAGCGAAGTTGTGGGATTATCGCTCATCTTCTATTCCTTATCAGACGTCAGCGGGTATAACGGCGGGTATAGCAAAGGGGAGCCGAGAACAGCACAATGTGCGTGTTTCTCAGCTCCCCTATAGCTTCATAAGACTCTCAGCCGTGCAACGCTTAGGCGTTCACAGCCGGGCAGACTACTTCAGGAAGTCAGGGACGTCCAGGGTGTCGCGGCGAGCCGGAGCTTCCTCCACAACCGGGGGAAGGTCAACGTCGAAGCCAGCAGCGCCGGTGGAAGCCGGAGCAGCAGCGGGTGCGTTGTAGCCGTAGCCGTTAGCAGCCGGAGCAGCGGTGGAACCGCCGAAGGATGCCTGGGTGCGCTGAGCCTGGGTAACTGCAGCAGTGGAAGCGTTGGAGTTGGTCTCCGGGTTCACTGCATCGAAGCCAGCAGCAATCACGGTCACGCGAGCCTCATCGCCCAGTGCGTCGTCAATAACCGCACCGAAGATGATGTTTGCGTCGGGGTGAGCAACTTCCTGAACCAGGCGTGCAGCCTCGTTGATCTCGAACAGACCCAGGTCGGAGCCACCCTGAATGGACAGCAGAACGCCGTGTGCGCCGTCGATGGATGCTTCCAGCAGCGGCGATGCAATAGCCAGCTCAGCTGCCTTCACTGCGCGGTCCTCACCGGATGCCGAGCCGATACCCATCAGAGCCGAACCTGCACCCTGCATGACGGACTTAACGTCAGCGAAGTCAAGGTTGATCAGGCCGGGGGTGGTAATCAGGTCGGTAATGCCCTGCACACCGGAGAGCAGAACTTGGTCAGCGGACTTGAATGCGTCCAGCATGGAGACGTTACGATCCGAAATCGACAGCAGTCGGTCGTTCGGAATAACGATCAGGGTATCAACCTCATCGCGCAGAGCGGCGATACCGGTCTCAGCCTGGTTGGAGCGGCGACGGCCTTCGAAGGTGAAGGGGCGGGTCACCACACCAATGGTCAGAGCGCCGAGGGAGCGGGCAATACGTGCCACGACGGGTGCGCCACCGGTACCGGTGCCACCACCCTCACCTGCGGTCACGAAGACCATGTCTGCGCCCTTGAGGACTTCCTCAATTTCCTGCGCGTGATCCTCGGCTGCCTGACGGCCAACCTCGGGGTTTGCGCCCGCGCCAAGACCGCGGGTCAGCTCACGACCAACGTCCAGCTTAACGTCTGCATCGGACATCAGCAGAGCCTGAGCGTCAGTGTTGATAGCAATGAACTCAACGCCGCGCAGACCAACCTCAATCATGCGGTTGACTGCGTTGACGCCACCGCCGCCGATACCAACGACCTTGATGACTGCCAAGTAGTTCTGGGGAGTTCCAGCGTCCATGTATTCCTCGATTGTTCCGTGTTCCAGCTTCGGAAGACCCGCAGCTTAGTCTAAGCCTGAAGGTTTCCTCTAAAGAATGACTTTATCTGCTAGGATACCAAACTGTTTTTGTCGGTTCCTAGTCACACAGCGCAATTACCCCCTCTTTTTGTGTATTTCACACAAAAAGGGAGGATAAAGCGCCTGAATGGTTCCCCTAACGGGTCACCGGTACGCGCGGGGCAGACACGTCATAGACGGTCACCTTCTGCGTCTGTGCCTCGGAAGAATTCTCCTCCTGAGCACGCTTAGCAATAGCCTGGCGCAGGGAGAGAAGGACCTTAGCCTTCAACTCACTCTCCTCAGCGGTTCCCCACTGCACCGTAGTATTATCCCTCAAGGTTAGAGTGATACTTGAGGTTGAGGTGGCGCCGGCTTCCTTAACCTGAGCTAGAAGCTCAGAGGGCATCGCCGAAAGCGCGGTAGAAATAGTGCGAAACTCAGCCGAAGTCTGCGGGTCATCACCGCTGAAACGCACCAGCGGCACCGAAGTATCAGGCTGAGTCGCCGACTCCAGCAGGCTCACACCATCACTATCAACAGTATGGTACGTATCGCCCTGCTTCACAACCGCAACCGCGGTACGCTCCTTCAGGGTCACCACCAGCTCATGCGGCGGGCGGCTCTCCACCTGCACGCTACGAAGCACGTTATCCTGCCCGATCAGCTCACGCACCTTCTTCTCGTCAATGCGAGTGAGCGGAACACCGCGCAGAGGTTCCAGCTTCTGCTCCACCTGACTGGTTTCCAGCAGGGATGCGCCGTGCACCGTAATCTTCTGAGTCGCCAGCAGGGGCGAGAAGAAGACCAGCACCACGTACAGCACCGTAATAATAGCCAGCGCCGAGGCAGTGTACAGCAGCTTACGGGCACGAGTCAGAGGCGCACGTTCCTTACGGGGGCGTTCCTCAGCACGCAGACCGTCCAGACCCGGATCCTGACGCAGACGCTCACGCTGAGCCTGACGGCTCGCACGCTCGCGTT
This sequence comes from Rothia mucilaginosa, assembly GCA_963539245.1. Taxonomy (GTDB): domain Bacteria; phylum Actinomycetota; class Actinomycetes; order Actinomycetales; family Micrococcaceae; genus Rothia; species Rothia mucilaginosa_H. The sequence continues at coordinate 77,269 of CAUTJW010000006.1, read as the reverse complement.
CCTTCTCAATCTCCGCGGCACGCTGCTGCTCACGCTCAGCACGCCAACGACCGAAACGGCTCGCGGGTCGAGGCTCTTCAGCAGCCTTCTCCACTGCCTTATCGGCGCTCTTGTCGGCGCTTTCTTCAGCCTTCGGAGCGGCAGACTCTTCGCGAGATTCAGCAGAACCAGCAGACGCCTTGCCCGCGGTGGGCACCGACTTCTTGTCAGAACCCTTATCGCTATCCTTGCCTACGCTCTTCTCCGACTGCGAGGACGCGGCCTGAGCAGATGCAGTCTTAGAAGATGCACTCTTAGACGAAGAATCCTCAAACGCCTCAACATCAAACAGCTCGGGAGCGTGCTCAACCTCAGACACGGTACGACCGGTCATCAGCGCCGAACGCACCGAATCCTTCAAAGACTGCGCCGAAGAATGAACCGCCGCAGCGCTCTTGGAAGCTGAAGAATCAGTACCGTGCTGAGCGGAAGCCTTATGCACCACAGGCTTACGGGGCATGTGCCGCACGGAGCTCGAAGGCTGAGTAGCGGAAGGCTGCGCACCAGCAGGCGAGGTAGAAGCCTCAGAGGGTGCAGACCCAGCAGGCTTCGCACCATGAGCCTGAGCAACACCAGCCGACTGGGTTTCAGCCCGAGGCGCTTCAGCATGAGGCGCTTCAGCCTTTGTTGCCGAAGCCTTCACTGCCTGAGGCTGCACGGACTTAGCCTGTACCGCCTCAGCCGGTGCCACCTCAGTCTGCACATTCTCAGGTGCCTGCTGGGCACGCAGGCGAGCACGCGAACGCGGAGCCTTCGGCGCGCGCGAGGAGGAATGCCCCTCCAAAGAGAGACCAGAACTCATCGGCACAGCCTAAGCCTCCGACTTCTTCGACTCGCCACCGTGACGGATTTCCAGGGACTCCAGCAGACGCGCACCCAAAGCGGTCACATCGCCAGCACCAACGGTCATCACAATATCGCCAGCCTGAGCGCAGGTCACAATATCCTCAATAGCGTCCTCAGCGGTAGCGTAACGAACCTCAGAGAAACCAGCACCGGTAATCAGCTCACTGGTCACACCCTCAATCGGCAGCTCACGAGCCGGGTAAATATCCAGCACATGAGCGCGGTCAGCCATCGACAGAGCCTCCGCAAACTCCTTCGCGAACTCGCGAGTACGAGAGAACAGGTGCGGCTGGAAAATCACATACAGGTTGTGGCCATCAGCCACGGTACGGCCGGTCTCCAGGGCACGGAACACCTCGGTCGGGTGGTGCGCATAATCATCGAAAACCTTCACGCCAGCAACCTCACCACGCAGGGTGAAGCGGCGATCAGCACCCACAAACTCAGCCAGCGCACGAACAATATCGGCAGCCTCGTAACCAGAAATGAGCGCCGAGATAAAAGCAGCCGAAGCGTTCAGCTGGTTATGAATACCGGGTACCTTCAGCGCAAGATCCTGCTCACCCTCATAACGCACGCCGCGGCATTCAAAAGACCACGACAGGTGCGACGACGAGGAAGAACCAGCGCTGGTAATCTCGCTAATGCGCAGGTCAGCATCCTCAGACTCACCGTAGGTCACCACGGGCACACCCGCCGCACGAGAACGAGCCGCCAAAGTCGCCGCGCCCTCATCATCAGCGCAGGTCACCACAACACCGTTAGGTGCCAGCGAACCCACAAAACGGTTGAACGCCTCAAAGACACGCTCGTCCGTCTCATAGAAGTCCAGGTGGTCCGGCTCCACATTCGTCACCACAGCAATAGCCGGGCGGTAACGCACAAACGAGCCGTCCGACTCATCAGCCTCAGCCACAAAAATCGACTCCGGACCCTGAGCGCCCAAGTGAGCGTTCGTGCCGCGACCAGCAATCACAGTACCCACCGCAAAGGACGGCTCCGCACCCAGCTGATCAAACATCACAGAAATCATGGAGCTGGTCGTGCTCTTACCGTGAGTACCGGCAACAGCAACCACCTGAGACTCACCCATCACAGCGGCAAGCGCCTCAGAACGATGCAGTACACGCAGACCCTGCGCGCGAGCGGCAGCAAGCTCCGGGTTATCCTCACGAATCGCAGTAGAAATCACCACGGTATCAACGTCCACAATGTTCTCAGCCTGCTGAGGAACACCCACACGAGCACCCGCAGCACGCAAAGACTCAACAGCAGCCGACTCGGCACGGTCAGAACCGCTCACCGTCACACCAGCCTGCAGCATCAGAGCGGCAATAGCGCTCATACCCGCGCCACCAATACCGATGAAGTGCACACGGCCCAACTCGCTCATCTTCGCACGCTCAGGGAACGGCGGGTTCAGCGGTGCCGGCAACACCATCTCAAGATTCATCAATTCAGTCATTACTTCTCAGCTGCCTTCAATACTGCTTCAGCCATAACGCGCGCCGCGTCACGGATACCAAGTTCATACGCCGCAGCGCCCATACGCTCCAGCTCCTCCGGGTTCGCCATAAGAGCCGGAATCTCACGGGCAAACCACTCACCGGTGACCTCTGCATCCTTCACCAGCAGAGCCGCAGACGCCTCCACCAGAGAACGAGCATTCAGAGCCTGCTCGCCATTACCAATGGGAAGCGGCACAAAAATCGCGGGAACACCCACCGCAGCAACCTCACTGACGGTCGCCGCACCCGAACGCACCAGCAGAAGATCAGCGGCAGCGTACACATCCTGCATGCCGTTGCTGAACTCAATCTGACGGTAATTCGGCGCGCTCAGCGGCTCGCCGTTCTCGTCCAGAACAGTCTTACCCTTACCGGTAATATGCAGGATCTGGAAGTCCCACTCCGCAAAGTGGTCACGGCACGCCGCCACCGCATTGTTCAGGCTCTGCGCGCCCAACGAACCACCGGTCACAATCACGGTCGGCTTCTGCGGGTCCAGACCCAGGTTACGGCGAGCCTTCGAACGGTGCGCCTCACGGTTCAGGTAGGCAATCTCATCCTTCATCGGCATACCCACCAGGGTCGCGCGCGGGAACGGAGTATTAGGGAACGCCACACCGGTGAACTTCGCGAACGTACCACCCAGGCGGTTCGCCAAACCGGGCTTCGCGTTCGCCTCATGAATCACCACGGGAATCTTAGACATCAACGCCGACAAATACGCCGGAGGGCACACGTAGCCGCCCACGCCAACGACCACATCTGCATCTACGTCCTTGAGGATGCGGCGGGTCTTCGACAGGCCACCAAAGAACTTAGCGGGGAAAGCCAAAGCGGCACGGTTAATGCTACGAGGGAACGCCGCACGAGGAATAAACTCAATATCGAAACCAGCTGCCGGAACCAGCTCGGCTTCCATCTTGTCCGCAGTGCCCAGCATCAGGATCTTAGCGTTCGGTTCAAGATCACGAACCGCACGCGCAATCGCGAGCATCGGATTAATATGACCGGCGGTGCCACCACCGGCGAAGACTATAGAGGGCGCCTTCTTCGTCATAGGTCTTTCTCCCAACACATCGGTACAGCATCATTTTACGCTATCGCACCTGTTCAAAAGAGCGCCCCCGCCATTGAGCTACAACTCAATAGCGAGGGCGTTATCTCATATTCAGCGCATAATCATCACGGGTGGAGGCAAGAACCACAACCCGCTCCCCCGAATGTCAGTCCCCAAACCATAAGCTTCGCGGAGCGGGTTCCGCGAGGTTTAGCCCTGCTGGCGAGTGGTGCGCTGAGCGGAGTTCCGCGCCGCGCCCTGAGCCGGACGCTGCGCCTGCTGAGCACCGTTCTTCGGAGCACCATTCTTCGGGGCGCCCTTTGCCTGGGCACCCTGTCGCGGCGGCGCCTGACGCTGAGCACCCTGTCGAGAATTACCCTGCTGAGGATTACCCTGTCGCTGGGCACGACGCTGACGGTCCTCAGGATGCAGCGGCTGCAGACCCGCAGGCAGCGAACCCGACGGACGGTGCTGAACGCTACGGGGGTGGGCGCTACGAGGCTGGGCACCGCGAGGCTGCTGCACTCGCTTCTGCGTAGCAGGCTGCTGAGCAGTACGAGGCTGAGCGGGGCTCTGCTGTACAGTCTGCTTCGGCGCCGCTTGCTTCTGTGCAGCAGGCTTCTGGCCTACAGGCTTCTGGCCCGCAGGCTTCGCAGCAGTCACCTTCTGAGCGGTCTGCTTCTGAGCAGCACGAGCCTGCTGACCGGTACGAGGCTGAGCGGAAGCCTTCTTCGGCGCTGCCACCGTCGGTGCAGGCTTCTGCGAGGCCTTCTGCTTCTGAGCTTCAGCCTTCTGCTTCTGCGCTGCGGCCTTCTGCTCCGCCTTCACACGGGCAGCTTCCTCACGAACCTGCGCCGCCTCCTGACGAAGACGAGCCTCCTCCTCGCGAATACGAGCCTTCTCCTGACGGATACGCTCCTTCTCCTGCTCCCGAGCCATACGAGCCAACTCACGCTGCTGATCCGGCGCAAAACCCAACCAGCGGCGCAACGTACTCTCCGGACCAAACATCAGCGCAAACGGGTTATGTTCCTTCAGCAGGTGGCCACCGGCAGCCGCACGAGCAGCCTCCTCCTGATTCAGCACAATCTGCAACGGCGTACGACGATGCCAATCAGCATTCGCACGACGAACCTCACGCGCGCTCTGAGTCTCAATATTCGACGGTGCCGTCGCGCCACGCAACGGAGTCTGCCGCGCAAACGCCAACAACAAACCCGCCGCAAACAACGAAGACAACAGCGACGAACCACCATAGGAGACAAACGGCAGAGGCACACCAATCACCGGCAAAATACGGGACACCATACCCATATTGATAATTGCCTGAGAAGTCAGCCAAATCATGATGCCGCCCGTAGCCAAACGCACCAGCGGGTCAGTAGTGCGCAGCATAATACGAACCGCACAATACACCAGGCCCGCATACAGCAGCAGAACCGCCAGCGTGCCCAGCAGGCCCAGCTCCTCACCAATAATGGCGAAAATATAGTCGTTATGCGCCTCAGCCAGGTAGTTGTACTTCTGACGCGACTGGCCCAGACCAACACCCAAGAAGCCGCCGGTCGTCAGCGCCACCTCACCAGAATTCGCCTGGTCACAGTTAGCGTTCGTGCACGAGCCCCACACACCGAAAATACGAGCCACACGGTTCGCGCTACTGAGCACACCCACCAGTGCCAACGCCGCAAACGCGCCGCCAATCTTCAGCAGCGAGCTGCGAGAAGCACCCGCTAGCCACATCATGCCCACAAAGATGAAGCCGTACACCATGGCGGTACCCATATCGCCACCAAGCATAATCAGCAGAACCAGGGCACCCACACCATAAATCGAGGGGAACAGAGTACGCCAAATACTGCGAGAAATATCGCCGTGACGGCTGTACACCCACGCCAGCCACATAATAATCGCCAGCTTCGAAAACTCCGACGGCTGAATCTGCACGCCGCCGGGGAATTTCAGCCAGTTACGGTTACCGTTCACCTCAACGCCAACGACCACCACGGCAAGCTGCATGACCAACGCGGCAATCAGCATCGCGTTCACCACAAACTTCTTGTGGTAAACCCCCACCGGGATACGCGTAATACCCACCATCGCAATCACGCCAAGCACCAAGAACATGACCTGCGACGAAACCTGCGAGAACGGCGACTGGCCCTGAGAAATCATGGTGACGCTCGAGGCCGACAGCACCATAATGCAGCCAAAAATAGCCAGACCCAGGGTGGTCACCAGCAGCATCACCGGCACATCCCACAGGTCAGCCTTCAAACCACGACGGTACAGCCTATCGGCACGAGCACGGAACGGCGCAGAGAAATCCTCCCAACCGGCTCGCAAAGACGCCCAACGACCACTCGCGGTCGAACGCGCCGAAGAAGCCGAACGCTCCGAAGATGCGCTGGTACTCATATGCCCTCCTATAGGCCTCAACTGCCACGGATTCGTCGTGGCGACTACACGAAAAAGGTTCAGGGGTGGGACACCATTACCATCCCACCCCCGAGAAGAACCCGCAGAAAGCACCCCGGTCACCCGAGACGCCCCCTGCAGGCAACGTCCTAAGAGTCTGCCAGCTGGGCGGCAACAGCGTTCGCAAACGCATCACCGCGCACCGCATAATTCTTGAACTGGTCCATTGACGCAGACGCGGGAGCCATCAGCACGGTATCGCCCGGATGCGCCAGCTCAGCAGCCTTCGCAACGGCCGCGTTCATCACGGCAATGCCGTCCGAAGGATCAGCCACAGCGGCGGTCATATTGTAGGTCGGAACCTCCGGAGCGTGGTTAGCCAACGCCGACTTCAACGCCGCAGTATCAGTACCGATAATCAGCACAGCCTTCAGGCGCTGAGCGTGAGCAGCAATCAGCTCATCGTACTCAACGCCCTTCGACAGGCCACCGGCAATCCACACCAGCGAGGGGTAACCGCTCATCGACGCATTCGCGGCGTGAGGATTCGTAGCCTTCGAATCGTTCACCCACATGATGTCGTTCGCGTAGCCCACCAGCTGGTTGCGGTGTGCACCAGTTTTGAAGGAACGCAGGCCAGCGCCCACAGCCTTCGGGTCAATATCAGCCGCACGGCACAGCGCCGCAGCCGCCAGAGCGTTCTCCACGGTATGCTTCGCGGGCATCTTACCGGGTGCCGGAGCCAAATCCTCCAGAACCGCCAGCTCGTACGCCTCGTTGTAACGGTTCTTCAAGAATGCGCGGTCCACCATGATGTCCTCAGCCAGGCCGAGCATAGACACGGCAGGCATCTCAGTGGAGCTAAAACCAATCGCGCGAGCGCCCTCAATAACGTCCGCGTTCTCGACCATGCGCAGGGTGTCCACGTGGTCGGTGTTGAAGATGCAAGCAACCTGAGTGTGCTCGTACACGCGAGCCTTATCAGCCTTGTAGCCGTCGAACGAGCCGTGCCAGTCCACGTGATCCTCAGCGATGTTCAGAACCACCGAAGCGTACGGGGACATCGAGTAGGTCCAGTGCAGCTGGAAGCTGGACAGCTCCACCGCGAAGAACTCGTAGGGCTCGTCATCGGCAATGGCGTACACGATGGGCATGCCCACGTTACCCACCTGAATAGACTTCTTACCGGCAGCCTTCAGGATGGAATCAACCATACCCACGGTGGTGGTCTTACCGTTCGTACCGGTCAGGCACAGCCACTTGGGGGTCAGGCAGTCGCTGCGCTCATTCAGGCGCCACGCCAGCTCCACATCGCCCCAAATCTGGATGCGACGCTCGTAAGCGTCCAGCATGACCGGGTGGTCGGGACGCACGCCCGGGGAGGTCACCACAAGCTCGGGTTCCTGACCATCCACCGGGGGCAGTGCACGCATGTGCTCGGGACCGAACAGGCCCTCAACATTACCGTACGCGTTCTTGTAAATCTCGATGCGTTCACGCTTCTCCGGGGTGTCAGCCCCGTCGATGACAACGATATGTGCACCCAGCTGGGCGAGCACATCGGTCACGGCGTCGCCGCTGGTACCCATGCCCACCACAACCACACGCAGGTTAGCCCAGGGGGCACCCCAGTGAGTCAGCTCCGCGAGGCGCTCGTTCTCATACACCGGGTTCACCGCAATAGCGGCGGCGTTCGCTTCAATGCGAGCGGCATCCGGCTGTTCATTAGTTGACATTAGTGAATCACTCCAGAAGTCTGCGAGAACCAGTCACCGAAGAACAGCGCCAGGGCAACGAGCACGCAGAGGGCGTTAACAACCCAGAGGCGGAACACGGAGTTCACTTCGCCGCTGCTGACGGTACCGGGGGCAACGCCTCGCTTATCAATTGAGTATTTGCCGTTGACGCCGACCTTCTCCATGTGGTGGTGGAAGGGGGTCATACGGAAGTAACGGTGCGCGTGCAGGGGCTTCTCCCCCGCTGCGACCGAACGCTTACGGCTGGTCTTGAACACGAACTTCTGCACGATCACAGAGAACACTTCCAGCACGGGGATCAGGGCGATGACCAGCAGAAGCAGCTCGGTGCGGGTGAACAGCGCGAAAGCAACCATTGCGCCGCCGAGCGCCAGGGAGCCGGAGTCGCCCATGAAGATCTGTGCCTTCGACACGTTCCACCAGAGGAAGCCAGCCAGCGAACCCACCAGAGATGCGGCAATCAGCGCCAGCGAACCGGGGTCGCGCACATCGTAGCAGGCGGTGCCGGCGCCAGCGGAGCAGGCGTGCACGTACTGCCAGATGCTGATGGTCAGGTAGCCGGAGAAGATGGTCATCATGATGCCGCCAGCCAGGCCGTCCAGACCATCGGTGAAGTTCACAGCGTTCGTGCCGGACAGAGAGATGATGGTAATCCACGCAACCATCAGGATGCTGCCGAAGACCGCACCCGCCGCGAACAGGTCGATGGGCAGGTCACGTACGAAAGAGATGGCGGTCGACGCCGGGCGAGCGCCCGACTCGTTCGGGAACTGGAACGCCAAGTACGCAAAGGGCAGGGTCACAGCCAGCAGACCGATGGTCTTCTGCTTCTCGGTCAGACCCTCGTTGCCCTTATTGCGGAACTTCATAATGTCGTCCGCCGCGCCCACACCGAGCATACCCAGGGTGAAGGCGATGGTCAGCCACGCGGTCGCGGTCGGTACCGGCGCGGTACCAAAGAGCAGGGCGCTCACCGCCAGGGTCAAGAAGTAGGCGAGAATCGCCGCGGGGATGAAGATCAGACCCGCCATAGTGGGGGTGCCCGCCTTATGCTGGTGGGCTGCCGGGCCTTCCTCACGGATGAGCTGGCCAAGCTTGAGGGACTTCATCTTCTTGATGAACACCGGCAGCGCGGTCAGGGAGATGAGGAATCCGAAGATTCCAGCAATCAGCACGGTAATCATAAAGCGCTACCCTTCGTTCGTGGTCTGTTCGGTCGAGGTGCGGTCGCCGTTAGCGGCACCGTCCAGGTGAGCGGCAAGGTGGTCGCTCAAATCGGTGGTTTCAACAAAGTCACCGGCAGAAAGCCAGGTCGGTGCCTGCTCTTCCTCAGCGCCAAAGGTGTACTCGGCGAAAGCAACCTGGTCGCCCAGAATGCCCAGCTTCGCGCCGTTCGAGGACTTGAAGAGCACAATGTCGCCGGGGCGAACCTCAGCGCGCAGAATCTGCTCTGCCTCTTCCGGGGTCTTCACCCAGGTCGCCTCATTACCCCAGGAGCCTTCCAGGTGAGCCGCGTTGTAGGTAGGCTTCGTTTCGTCGCCCACAGCAATCAGCTTGGAAATGTTCATGCGCACCACGAGGCGGCCGATGCGGTCGTGCTCCTCCACGGAGGCGTCACCGAGCTCCAGCATGGCGCCCAGAACAGCCCAGGTGCGGTGCGGCTGACCGGTCGCCGGGTCAACGGTGCGGCCCAGCTGCGCCAGAGTGCGCAGTGCCGCAGCCATCGACTCGGGGTTCGCGTTGTAGGCGTCGTTAATGACGGTCACGCCGTCAGCACGGTCGGTGCGCGCCATACGCCACTTCGAAGCAGCCGCCGCCTTGTTGAGCGCACGAGCAATCTTCTCACCCGAAATACCGCTGTTGTAGGCGATCGTCGCCGCAGCCAGCAGGTTGTACACGTGGTGCTCACCAATCAGCTGCGAGGAAATCTCATACTCGCTACCGTCGGGCAGGCGCAGAGTGAACTCGGGGCAGCCAGCGTCGGTGGTGCGCAGGTTCAGCGCCGCCACGTAGCGTTCGTAGGGCTGACCGTTCGCATCGGTCTTCTCGCCCACGCCAAAGTAAGTAATGGGGGCAACCGAACGCGACGCCATGCGCAACACGCGCTCATCATCAGCGTTCAGCGCCAGGGAACCGGTCGGCTGAACGCCCTCAGCCAGCTCACCCTTAGTGCGCTCAATATTGTCCACACCGCCGAACTCGCCAGCGTGCGCGGTACCAACCTTCAGAATCGCACCGTGATCGGGGTGCGCAATATTCGCCAGGTACTCGATGTTACCCACGTGGTCCGCACCCATCTCAATCACCAGGTAGCGGGTGGACTCATCCGCACGGAACACCGTCAGAGGCACGCCCACCTCACTGTTGTAGGAGCCGACCGGGGCAACGGTCGGGCCCTCCGGGGTGAAAATGGCGGCAAGAAGGTCCTTGGTGGTGGTCTTACCGGCAGAACCGGTAATACCGATAACGGTCAGCTCACCCTGAGCGCGCATCTGCTCAATGGAATAGCGCGCCAAATCGCCCATCGCCAGCACCACATCGGGCACCTGGATGCTCGGGTAGGGCACGCCCTGCTCGTAGAGTACTTCACGCTCGACCAGCGCCAGGGTCGCGCCCCTCTCAAACGCCATGGGGATGAACCTGTGACCGTCAGTGACCGCGCCAGGCTTCGCAACGAACAGGGTACCGGTCTGCACCTCACGGGAGTCGGTGGTGGCGAAGTCTGCGTACATCTGCTCCTCACGGCCCTCCAGGCCGATAGCGGTGCCGCCGGTTGCCTCAATAATCTGGGCGGCGCTGAGCTTAATCATTCTTCACCATACCTTCAGCGGTCTTAGAGTCACTTTCATCGAGCATGCGCTGGTAATCAGGCAGAATCTCGAAACCGTGCGCACGCAGGGCACGGGCGGTTTCAACGCGGTCGTCCAGGGCGATATCCACGCCGTCAACATCCTGTTCGGTTTCGTGGCCGCGGCCAGCAATCAGGATGGCGTCATGCTCGCCCGCCAGGGCAATTGCCGCATCAATAGCGGCGGCACGCGGAGAAATATTCAGGATCTGGGTGGCTCGGCGGTTCTCAGCCTTCTGCGCGCCCTCCTCAACGGCGGCACGAATCGGCTCGGGCGCCTCACCGTGCGGATCGTCATCAGTCACGATGACAACATCCGCATTCTGCGCAGCAATCGCACCCATAATCGGGCGCTTGAGCTGGTCACGCTCACCGGTCGCACCGAAAACAATCATGACCTTACCCCCACCGGGGCGGTCCATCGCCTCCAGGGCACGGGTCAGACCGTCCGGGTTGTGTGCAAAGTCCACAATCGCGTGCGGAGCCAAAGAAATCAGCTGCATACGGCCCGGTACCACCGGAGTCAGAGCCGAACCGGACGCCAGCTCAGGGAGCAGATGCGCACGCTCAGCGGAGTCAGTGTCCAGGTACGCCATGAGAGCCGCCAGTGCAGCATTCGAAACGTTAAAGTCAGCGGGCAGACCGGTGTAGCATTCAACACTCTCACCGGCACCATTAGCCACGTGGAAGCGGTGGCCCAGGCCCTCACGCTGAACCTTCACCACAGCCCAGTCGCGGGCACCAAACTCTGCGGGCACCTCAGCCAGACCGGCACCGCGAGCCGTCACCAGACGGTGAACCTGCTGCGCACCCATCTGCTCGCAAGCGGCGGAGAACATCTTCTCGCCCCACTCGTCATCAGCAGTAATCACAGCCAGCTCGGCGCGTTCGGGAGTGAACAGCTGAGCCTTCGATTCGAAATAATGCTCCATGGTGCCGTGCAGATCCAGGTGGTCCTGGGTCAGATTCGTAAAGCCTGCAACCGCGTACTTCACGCCGTCCACACGGTGGTAATCAATCGCGTGCGATGACACCTCCATTGCGGCGCAACGCACCTGATGCTGACCCATAATCGTCAGCAGAGAATGCACGTGAGGAGACTCAGGGGTGGTCATCTTCGAAGGAACCGACACACCATCAATCAGAATCTGAATAGTGCCAATCAGACCCGTCTTCACACCCAGGCCGGTGCGGAACACCGACTCCAACATGTAGGTGGAGGTGGTCTTACCGTTCGTACCGGTCACCGCGTAACGGTGGGTAGCGGGGAACGAAGCCGAACCATAAATCAGCGCAGCCAACGGACCGACATACTCGCGCAGGTTCTCAGTCACCAGGACAGGCACCGGCGCCTCACCCAGCAGCTGCGCACCGGCAGCATCCGTCAAAATAGCGGAAGCACCCAGCTTCAACGCAGCCTCAGCAAACTGCGCACCGTGCACCTTCGCACCGGGCAGAGCCACGTACAGGTCCTGCGGGCGAACGCCTCGGGAGTCCATGCTGATACCGGTGACCTCAACAGAATCACCGGATTCAGAACCCTGAACGCCACTAGCCGGCTGGGCACTCACCTGAGCACCCAATCCCTGCAGATATTCGCGAAGGTGCGCCAAACTCACCGGGCGCACAGCATTCGGGCGCAGAGTCTGAGCGTCGCCGCCCAGCAGGTTCTGGCCGGGTGCGTGAGATGCGGTATCCATCGTCCTTCTTTCCTCTCCGCTGTCCGAAGCGGTGAGCTCTGTATGGTCAATGCGCTCAAGGCACACAGGGTCATTCAATATTCTACGGTCTTTAGGCTTCGACAGGTGTTCAGTGCCGGGGCTTCTTCATCACGAATCAGCTACCGGGCGCCTCTCCCCCCGCTCACCTTTAGCTCGTCTTATTGGGGCTATCCTCAGCAAAAAGCGGAATCAACTCCGGTTCACCGGTAGAACGCGGCACATTATAGGTGTGCAGAGTCTTCTCCATAATCTTGGAGAACTCAGCCGTCGTACCGTTCGTACCCACGCTACCCTCAGGACGCTGCATGGTCACCGCCACCAAGAACTGCGGGTTCTCAATCGGCGCCACACCAATAAAGGACGTCGTGTTGCCGTCGTAGCCGCCCTTCTCACTCGGAGTTTCCGCAGTACCGGTCTTACCGCCCACGCGGTAGCCGGTCACCTTCGCCGGACGGGCGTGGCCTTGCTCCACCACATTCTCCATGAGAGTCAGGCAGGAAGCGGCAGTCTCCTCGCTGACCATGCGTTCGCCAGGCTCTACGGCACGCTTATGTTCGGTACCGTCGGCGTCAATGATCGCGTCCACAATGCGCGGCTTCAGACGAACACCCTTATTGCCCAGCGCCTGGAAAATCATGGCGGTCTGCAGCGGAGTCTGCGCAACACCCTGACCGAACAGCACAGTGTACTGCTGACGGCCATCCCAATCACGCCAATCAGCAATCAGGCCCTGCTCCTCACCGGTCAGCTCAATGCCGGTAAACTCGCCGACGCCGTACTTCTTCAACCAGTTGTAGCGCTCTTCCTTGCTGAGCTTCTGACCGACCAGCACCGTACCGGTGTTCATCGAGTCATGAATAATGCCCGAGAAAGTACGCCGCTGCGCCCCGTGCTCAAACGCATCCTTGAAAGTCTGGCCGTCAATCGTGAGGGTCGCGGGCACATCATACACACTAGTCGGAGTCGTCAGGCCCTGCTCAATCAACGCAGAAGAAGTCAGCATCTTCTCGGTCGAACCGGGCTCCACGTTCTGCGAAATAGCGCGCGGAGTCATATCCGCCGCATCCTCAATGGTTGCCGCACCCGGGTCCATCGTAGAGGAATCAGCGAGAGCCAAAATGGAGCCGTCACGCACATCCATAACAATGGCGGTACACCATTCAGCCTTCAGCTCCTCAGCGCGGGCACGTACCACCTGCTGCGCAAAATACTGCACATCACGGTTAATGGTCAGGCGAATATTCTTACCGTCCACCGCCAGGCGCTGCTCTTCCTTAGCCACCGGAATACGCACACCATCAGCACTAATCTCGTAGGTGCGCTCACCGGGGGTACCGGCAAGCTCCTTCTCAAAGACACGCTCAATGCCCACCGAGAAGTTACGGGAAACCGTACCGCCCTTGCCGTTGCCGTCAGCCTCTTCAACAATGTTGTACTTGCCGACCACGGAGCCACCCACACTACCGTTGGGGTACAGGCGCTGGGAGAACGCCTCACCGTAGATGAAGGGCGCACCCAGGGCATCAATCTTATTGAAAATTTCCGGGGTGATATTTGCCTTAATCACCGAGTACTTGGAGGTGCCGTCCAGCTTGGACTTGATGAACTCGTCGGTAATGCCCGGGTCAACGGTCTTGAGAATATCGACCATCTCGTACACCAGCTGGTTGGGGGTGACCTCAATCTTCTGGGTGCGGTCCTCGTTGTAACGCTTGAAGGTCGCCACGGCACTCTGATCAGCGGTCAGGTTATAGCGCTGCACAGTACGCGCCATGACATTGCCGTTGATATCCAGAATCTGGCCGCGCACAGCAGGCAGCACCTGGGAGCGCAAACGCTTCTGACGGGACGCATTCGCCACCGCACCGGGATCAAAGCCCTGGCGGATAAACAGATTCGCACCAATGACGCCCAGCGCACAGGTGGCAGCGGCGCCGGCGACAAAGCCACGGCGGGTCAGGTCCGGCTGACCGGATGCCGATTCGTTCGCGTTCTTACGCGCGTCGGAGCTCATGCGGTGGTCCTTTCGCTGGTCTGGTCTATCGGTGATGCTACGCATCCTGTGGTCAATGTTGTTTATCGTGCGGGCTGGCTTGCCGCGGGGCTAGCTGCGGGCTGCTGAGCGGCGCTCGGTGCGGCGGAAGCAACCGGGCTAGCAGGGGCGCTATTCGCCGGTGCGGGGTTGGCCTGCTGGGCGGGGTTAGCCTGCTGCGCGGGGCTTGCCGAGGCGCTTGCAGATGCCTTTGCCGTAGCGCTCGCCTGGCTGTGTCGCTGCTGAACAGACTTGTCAGCATCCACAATGCCCTTGGCGTAGCTTTCTTCCGAACCCGCTGCCGGCGGCGAAATCAGGTTCTCCTGCTTGGATCCTTCAATACCGGTGGGGCTTGCAGCCGGGGCGGGGGTGCCCTCAATCGTGGAAGTCTGCAGGTTCAGGGTCGCCTGCGAAGAGCTCACAAACATGCCCAGGGTACTGGCGCGTATCGCCAAATCCTGCGGGGCTTCCTTGAAACCAATCTCCTGCTGCAGCGCCTGGTTCTCCTGCACGAGGCGCTGTTCCTGCGCGCGCAAATCCACCATGTCGTACTGGCGGGTCACGATCAGTACGTTGAGCAGCAGAATAAAAATCAGGGTCAGCGGAATTGCCGCAAAAACAGCGAGCATGGTGGGCGGGCTGAGCTTACGGGCTCGGCGGCGCACAGTGGACAGCGGGTTACGCTGCTTGGGCTTCGTTTCGCGTGCTTCTTCGGTGCGTGCTGCTGCACGGACGCTCGAGGGAACACGGCTTGCGTTCGTTGAGGTGCGCTTACCGCCGTGAGATGCGGCGGTGCTGGCGGGGCGGACCACCGACTGGGAGGCGGTGACCGGCTCCAGACGCGCGGCGCGGGTACGGCCGGAGTGGGCTCGGGTGGAGGCGCGGCTCGCCCCGGTAGCGCCGCCAGTAGAGCCAGTAGAGGATGCGCGGGTAGAGCCAACGGCGCCGGGGGTGCCGGCGGCAGGGCGCGAGGAACCGGCGCGTCGACTCCGCGGGGCGCCCTGGGTGCGGGTGGGGCGCTGGGATGCGTGCTGGGTGCTCACTCTTCTTCGCTTTCTGTCTTCTACTTGGCGGGGATGCGGATCTTCTCGGCGGCGCGTAGCTTGGCGCTGGCGGCGCGGGAGTTCTGTTCGATTTCCTCGTCGGTAGGCGGTTCGGCGCCGCGGGTAATGATTTTGACGGTGGGCTTGTGCTCTTCAAGCTCTACAGGGAAGCCCTTGGGTGCCTTGGAGGTTGCCTCTACGGTCAGTGCCCTCTTGACGATTTTGTCTTCGAGGCTGTGGTAGCTCATGGCGACGAATCGGCCGCCGAGGTTGAGCGCCTCCAGGGCTGCCGGCACGGCGCGTTCGAGGGCTTCAAGCTCGTGGTTCACCTCGATACGCAACGCCTGGAAGGTGCGCTTGGCGGGGTGGCCGCCGGTGCGCTGCGCGGCAACGGGCACAGCCTTCTGAATAATGCGCACGAGCTCACCGGTGGTTTCCAGGGGTGCGTTGGCGCGGGCGGTGCAGATGGCGCGGGCGATACGCGATGCGAACTTCTCTTCGCCCCAGTTGCGGATAATGCGGCGCAGCTGGTCTTCGCTGTATTCGTTGACAACAATACGGGCGGTGAGCTCGTCTTCGGAGTTCATGCGCATGTCCAGGGGCGCGTCGTAGGAGTAGGCGAAGCCGCGGGTGCGTTCGTCCAGCTGCATGGAGGAGACGCCCAGGTCCATCAGGATGCCGTCGATGCCCTGCACGCCGGCGGTTTCCATGGCGCGGTCAATTTCGTCGTAGACGGCGTGGACGGGCACGAAGCGGTCACCGAAGCGTGCCAGGCGCTCACCGGCGATGGCGTGTGCCTGCAGGTCACGGTCAATACCGATCAGAACAAGGTTTTCGAAGCGTTCAAGCAGCGCCTCAGAGTGGCCACCCATACCAAGGGTGCCGTCAATAACGTAGGCGGTGCCTCGCTCCTCGACGGCGCGCTCAATGCCCGGTGCCAGCAGGTTAATGCAGCGGTCCAGCATGACGGGCACGTGGCGTTCGCTGGCTTCACGCTGGGAGAGGTTCTCAATGGATGCGCCGGTCACCTTGGCGGCAACGCCGGAGGCGGTCGTACCGGTTTCGGGGGCGTGTTCTACGCTCATGGGTGCTCCTGTGAGAGTTTGTCCTGCGGGAAAGCTTACGGAAGAGTGGTGCGGTGGTGATAGAGAGATGCCGGGCGGGCGCCGCTACACCAGCAAAACTGGCTAGAGTAGCGGGCTGAACGGGTCCTCGTCGAGGGAGGCAAATTCAGCTTCGGTGCGGGCGAGGTATTCCTCCCAGGCGGCTGCATCCCAGATTTCTGCGCGGGTTCCGGATCCGATGACGACGAGGTTGTCGGTCAGTCCTGCGTATTGGCGCAGTATCGGCGGGATGGTGATGCGTCCCTGCTTGTCGGGCAGTTCGTCTGAGGCTCCTGAGAGGAAGACTCGCAGGAAGTCTCGGGCGGCTCGTCCCGGCAGGGGCGCGGTGCGCATCCGTTCGTGGATGCGTTCAAATTCTGCGGCGGGGAAAACGTACAGGCATCGTTCTTGACCGCGGGTCAGAACGAGGCCTGCTGAGAGTTCCTCACGGAATTTGGCGGGAAGGATGATGCGTCCTTTGGCATCCATTCGTGGTGAGTAGGTACCTAAGAACATTCACTTCACCTCCCCGATGTGTGCCCCTGACGTGTGCCGATGTGCTGAAGTCTGCGGGAGCGGGGTTGCTCCACAATCCTGCAGGTGCCGGTGGCGGGGTGTGCCGGGCCGGCGCCTCCGCCGTTTGTTTGAGGGCACGGCGATAGGACTGACTTTCAGCTTTCCCCTCCACTTTACCCCACTTTCCACCACCTACCCCACCCGGCAGAGCATCTTTTAGTGTTTTTATGCTCTCTCCTGCATTTTTAACGCTGACGCACAGCTTCTACACAGCTTCGGGCGTGTCAGCTCAGCGTAATACCCTCAGCATGCCTGCCATACCCCGGCTCAAGTAAAGGCTCAATAACAGGGCAAGCTTCAGGAATCGGCGTGATTCGTCTACCAGCTTTCATAAAGCATCCACGCTTCACTATTTCAGGCATAGAAAAAGCGGAAGGTAAGAATTCTTACCTTCCGCTGGTGAAGTCTTGATGAAGTCTTGGGTCCCTAGAGAGTACGGATACTCGACTAAGGAAAAACTGCTGGGAAAAACTATTGTACCAAAGCAGTACTAGAACTGGCCGTTATTGCGTTCGTCCCAGCGGTCCTCCAGACGATTCATGAAGGAGGAACGCTCCTTCTGCTCACGCTGACGCACACGGGCTGCGCCTTCTGCCTTACCGCCGAGGAAGGAATCCACCGGGGTCTTCTTGCTGGTGGTTGCGAAGTACACGCCACCGGCCGCGAAGAGGAAGCCGAATACGCCCAGCCAAATCATGTTAGATGCGACCGCGCCAATAATGATGCCCAGGCCGATGAGAACGAAGAGAATACCGAGAGCCAAATGGCGAGCACTAAAAACCGGCGCGGTGTTGCCGGTTGAAGACATGGAGGAGGCAAAGTGCGGGTCCTCATTGCTCATGAGTTCTTCGAGCTGGTCCAGAACCTTCTGTTCACGCTCGGACAGTGCCATCGTTTTCTCCTTTGAGGTGTCGCTACTCAAGATGACGTCGATATCAGCCGGGTTAGCTAGTGCATCAGCTGGCGCGGTGAGCGCATCTTCCCGTCGTATGCTTCCCATGGTACCGCGCCGGGTGGGGTTGGCGCATTCTTTTCAGGCAGAAGCGCCTTAAGGTCTTCTGCGGAGGGTGCCATCCTTTCGGCGGAGCTTTCCTCAGCATAGTTCCCTTCCTCAGCCTTTTGCCCAGTCTTTTACTTGGCTTTTTGTCCAGCCTTTTCCTCGGCTTTCTGTTCCGGCCCAGCCACCCCGGAGGCGGGTTTGAGGCTTTCGCGGCTGTACTTGCGGTGAATGGCGTCCATGACATGCTCCACCTCGGACCATCTGCCGCTTTTCACGAGGCGCGCGCCAGATCCCAAGTGAATACCAGACCCTGTGCGAGTACCGTTCTGCGGACTATTACCAGCTCCCCCGCCGCCCCATTGTACGGAGACGGTTTGTGCGGAGGCAGTTTTTGCAGAGCCAGTTTGTGCGGAGCGTGAGTTTGCCCCGCTCTCGATGGAGTCGAAGAGAGTTTGTTGCACTCCGTCTTCTGCGCGGGCGAGCTTTTCGGCGCGCACTCCGATGAGTCGCAGGGCGCGGGGCGCCGCCTGCCCCACCAAGATTTCATCTGCGCGCAGGGCTTCCAATGCCAGGGAGGCAATCTGCATGCCGGAGTCTACGGGCACGTTCAGGGCAATAGCGCGGGTGTGCGTTTCGAAGGTGCTGTAGCGGATTTTGAGGCTGAGCCCTCCGGCAAGTTTCCCGGCGGCGCGCAGGCGCTTTCCCAATTTGAGGCTCAGCTCCCGAATAGCGGCGCTCACCTCCTGGGCATCGGTCGTATCCGTCTCGAAGGTGTGCTCGCCGCCCATGCTTTTCTCTTCGCGTTCGGTCACCACGGGGCGTTCGTCAATGCCGCGCGCCATGGCCCAGAGATGCTCACCCTGGGCAGTGCCGAAGCGTTCTTTGAGCCAGTCCAGGCTCATGGACCTCATCTGGGCAATGGTGTGAATACCGTATCGGGAGAGCTGCTCGGTGCTTTTCGCACCCACTCCCCACAAGTCGGAGACTTTTCTCGGGTCAAGAAATTCTTGAACGCGCTCGGGCGGAATAACCCACAGCCCGTTCGGCTTGCTACCGGTGGACGCCATTTTGGCGAGTAGTTTATTGGGCGCAACCCCCGCGGAAGAGGGCAGGGAGAGTTCCTGCGCGATGCGGTCGCGAGCGCTCTGCGCCAGGGCGACGGGGTCTTGGCCGTGCAGATAAGCGCCGGTTAGGTCCACGAAGGCTTCATCCACGCTGACCTGTTCAACGTAAGGGCTCAGGTCGTTCAGGATCGCCATGACGGCGCGGGAGTAGTGCCGGTAGTCGCCGCGCAGCGGCAGGACAGTCGCGTTGGGGCTGAGGTTTCGGGCGCGACTGAGCGGCATGCCGGAGTGCACTCCGTGGGCGCGCGCCTCGTAGGAGGCGGAGCAGACGACCGAGCGGGGGCCCAGGGGCGCCACGATAATGGGTTCGCCGCGCAGAGCGGGGTTTTCGAGGAGTTCGACGTTGACGAAGAAGGCGTCCATGTCCAGGTGCATAATGACGCGGCCGTTCCTTGAGCCGCTGTTCTTGCTGGTTCGCGCCTGCCCCATGTCGCCTCCTCTCATAGCTTCTACGCCCACCTACTGAAAATATAGCACATTTCTACTAAAAATGGGAGCAATCTATCGTAAACATGTTCGTAAATGCGTTCTCTTGGACTTTTCTCCACTAAGCTAGAAGAAGTGCACATCGCACCGCATCAGGACCGTACACAGCGACCATCAGCGAGGATAGTATGACTCCCCCTTCTCCTTCCGGAGCACCCACTCCCCAGGCGACCGAGAGCCTCACCGTAGCGGCACCGAATATCCAGGCGGATTCTGCGCACCTCGCTGAGCGCATTGCTGAAGAACAGCGAGCCTACCTGCACGCTTTTGACACCCTCATGGCGGAGTTTTTTGCCCGCCAGCGCGAGCTACTCGAGGGCATTTCTGCCGAAACTCTACCTCTACTTGAGGCTATTGAGTCCCTCTCCACCGGCGGCAAGCGCCTGCGTGCCCTGCTGAGCTACTGGGGTTGGCGTGGTGCGGGCGGCGCACCTGTAACCGAGAACCGCGCATCCTGGTCCATTGTGAAGGCTGGCATGGCGGTAGAGCTGTTCCAGACCTCCGCACTGATTCACGACGATATTATCGACCGCTCCGATACCCGCCGCGGCGCTCCCTCCGTGCACAAGCGTTTCGAGGCGGCGCACGAGCAGAATAGTTGGCGCGGTGATGCTTTCAACTACGGTCTGACCGGCGGCATCCTTGCCGGTGACCTGACCCTGGCATGGTCTGCCGAGGTTTTCGCGTCCCTGGGTGAGGGCGCAATCTACGGCGCCCCGGCGCGCACCATTTTCGACCGGATGCGCACCGAGGTTCTGGCGGGTCAGTACCTGGACGTCTACTCCGAGGTTCTCGAAACCGAGGACGCCCAGGCGGCTCTGCAGCGTGCCCTAAACGTGATTCGCTTCAAGTCCGCCAAGTACTCCTGCGAGCACCCCTTCACGATTGGTGGCGCTCTGGCTCTGCAGGCTGCCGCACTGGAGGACGGCACGGGTGCCGTGAGCGAGCAGCACCCGGTACTCGCCGCCTACCGCGCGTTCGGTCTGCCGCTGGGTGAGGGCTTCCAGCTGCGTGATGACGAGCTGGGCGTCTTCGGTCAGCCCGAGGTGACCGGTAAGCCCGCTGGCGATGACCTGCGTGAGGGTAAGCGTACCGTGCTGGTGGCGCTCACCTCCGCTGCCCTCAACGAGAAGGATGCGGCGCTTCTGCACAATAGCTTGGGCGACCCCGAGCTGAGCGATGAGCAGGTGGAGCGCATCCGTGAGCTGATGGTTTCTTCGGGCGCTTTCGCCAAGCATGAGCAGCTGATTGAGCAGAAGTCTCAGGCTGTGTTTGAGGCACTGGAGGCGATGAACCTGGACGAGCTGACGCATGCGGCACTGACCGATATCGTGGGTCGTGCTCTGCGCCGCAAGGCATAGATGCGCTACGTCGCAAGGCGTAGAGGTCCACCACATATAAACGTTAAACAAGTTGAGGCGACATACCGGAGTATGCCGCCTCAACCTATTTAGCTATAGTACTGAGCCGCTATTACCAAGCCGGATTACCAAGCCAGTGCCTGCGCACGGCGACGAATCTCAGTCTTACGACCGTCAATCAGTGCGTCGATGGGACGACCGGGCAGGGACTCGTCGCTGGTGTACAGCCACACGATAGCTTCTTCATCGCTGAAGCCGGAATCCTTCAGGACAGCGAGGGTGCCCTTGAGGGATTCGAGTACTCGCGAACCGTTCATGAACAGTGCGGGTACCTTGCGCACGTTGGTTTCCGGGTCGCGCAGCGCGATGAGCGTACCGTCAGAAATCAGGTTGTGAACGCGGGTCACCTTCAGGTCGAGGGCCTGCGCAATTTCGGGGATAGTTACCCAATCGCCGACGAGGGCGAAGGTCTGAGCAATATTTTCGTTAGTCACCTTTTAAGAGTGCCAGAGCCAGCACGTATTTACCACTTTTGAACCGCATCTGGAGCGGGAGCTCTCCTGCGCACCTTTCCTTTTTGCGCGTTGCCGGCGATTCTTGGGTTGGGTTCGGACCCGTAGGTGCTTCTTAAGAATTCGCTGAGTGTTCACCTGCCCGGCGCCCTTTGGCATCGCTTCTGCCCAGGTGGGCGGGCTAAAATGTTGAGACGTATGAATACTCCCAGCCCACGCCGGATTTCTCCTGTGAACCCTCGTTCTTCTGCAAATACTCCTGTTCCTCCCGCCACTCGTCCCGCTGCCCCGGATACCGCTATTGGTTCTTCGCAGTGGCTCAGTGGCGCCATTATTGAGGGTCACTACCAGGTGGGTTCGCTTATTGGCCGCGGCGGCATGAGCGAGGTGTATTATGCGCTGGACCTGTGGTCGAATAACCCGGTCGCGCTCAAGGTTCTCTCCCCCGCTCTGGCTGAGGATGCAGCGAACCGTCAGAAGTTCCACCGTGAGGAGCGCTCGATGCGCCAGGTGGGTGGCGGCGGGCATACGGTGGGTGTGATTTCTTCGGGTACCGAATATTTTTCGGGCGAGATGGTCATGTACATCGTCTTGGAGTATGTGCACGGTTGCACCCTGAGCCAGCTGTTGCGTGTGCGTAATGCCCTGTCCCTGGGTGAGGCTCTGGATATTCTCATTCCGGTGGTGGAGGCGCTCTCGGAGGTGCACGCGAACCGCTACCTGCACGGCGATATTAAGCCGGGCAATATTCTTCTCGACGCTAACGGTCAGGTGAAGCTCACGGACTTTGGTCTTTCCCGCCGTGACGATCAGGTGGATGCGGGCGCACCCATGGGCACCCCCGCCTACGTTGCGCCGGAGGTCCTGGATCCAAAGGTGAAGGTCGGCGCGCAGGCTGATATTTTTGCGCTCGGTGTGATGATGTACCGCATGCTTTCGGGTCGTCTGCCCTTTGTGGGTTTGGAAAATGACCAGCAGGTGCTCTACCACAACGCCAACATTGAGATGCCCGCACTGACCGATGTTGCGCCGGGTGCGGACCGCGATATTGCGGGGCTGATTTCGTGGTGCACCCGCAAGCAGCCTCACGCCCGTCCCGAGGATGCGACCGAGCTGTTCACTGCCCTGCTGGAGATTTCTGAGTCGCTGGGTGAGCATGAGCGAGCCTGGCGTGCCCCCTCGTGCCCGGAGCCGGAGCTTCCTCTCTGGGAGGCCGTCGCCGATATTGCGGAGCGTAGCGGCGCCGCGCAGATGGTGCGTAACACCCCGATTAGTGCTTTTAGCGATGCCCGCGATCTGCTCGCCTACGATGTCTACTCCCCCGACAGCCTCGTGTACGATGCCTCGACGGCGGGTCAGGGCGTGCACCTTGCCGACGTGGATGCTGAGGACTCCGTGCTCAACCGCCAGGGCATTCCGCCTCTGGTGAGTTCTGCCTCCGATAATGACGATTCTGACACTGATCAGGAGAAGGAAGGCTCAAAGGGCAAATCCGGCAAGCATGGTCTGGGTTCGTTCATGGGCCGCCGTACCGCCGCGGCGAAGGGCCCGCTGACTCAGTCCGTTGGCATTGGCCCGCAGACGGAGCAAGAGTTCATCTCAGCTAACGGCGAGTACGCCCCAATCCATGCGGAGCGTTCGTTGAGCCCCTCCGGCACGCGTCGTTCGAAGTCTAAGGGCTCAGCAAACGCAACTGAGGCTTCAGAAGCTGATGAGAGCGCTTCTTCTCAGGAGTCCGAGCAGTCTTCGCAGAAGGATCCTCGCCTACCCGCCAAGCAGTTTAGGACCCCGCCCTCCGGTATGGCGGTGGGCGGTTGGGCTCTGGCGCTGATTCTGCTGGGCATGGGCTCGAGCTTTACCGGTTGGTGGCTTGCGACCTCACTGGTGCAGTCGCAGTGGTGGCGCAATATTGAGGCGTTCCTGACCTTCTAGCAGCGCGCCTTCCTGAGCGTCTTTTCCCCGTTTGTACCGCGCGCTACTTAAACGCACGTGCCCGGGTCTTCACTCAGTGTGAGTGAAGACCCGGGCATTGTCGCGTCTGCTACTCTCCGCCACCTATCGCGGCGAAAAGCGTGAGCGTTTTATGCGCGGTTCTTGAGGTACTCGGAGACCAGGAACGCGATTTCCAGGGACTGCGAGTGGTTCAGGCGCGGGTCGCACAGGGACTCGTAGCGGTCAGCCAGTGCTGCCTCGTCGATGGCGTCGGAGCCGCCCAGGCATTCGGTCACGTCGTCGCCGGTCATTTCTACGTGGATACCGCCGGGGAACGAGCCCAGCGCCTCGTGCACCTCGAAGAAGCCGCGAACCTCGTCGAGCACGTCGTCGAAGCGGCGGGTCTTGTAGCCGGAGGGCACGGAGATGGTGTTGCCGTGCATCGGGTCGGTTACCCAAACAACCTTCGCGCCTTCAGCCTGCACGCCCTCAACGATTGCGGGCAGCTTCTCGCGGATGTTCTTCGCGCCCATGCGGGTGATGAAGGTCAGGCGGCCGGGCTCGCGGTTCGGGTCGAGCTTGTCGATCAGTGCGAGTGCGTCCTCTGCGGTGGTGCTGGGGCCCAGCTTCACGCCGATGGGGTTGCGGACCTTGGAGAGGAAGTCCACGTGTGCATCGTCGACACCGCGGGTGCGCTCGCCAATCCACAGGAAGTGTGCGGAGGTGTCGTAGGGCAGCTGGGTGCGCGAGTCGATGCGGGTGAGGGCACGCTCGTAGTCCAGCACGAGCGCCTCGTGACCGACGTACAGGTCGGTGGTCTTGAGCGCTTCGAAGTTAACGCCGCACGCTTCCATGAACTTGAGGGCGCGGCCGATTTCGCTGGCGGTCTCCTCGTAGCGCTCGTGCGCGGGGTTGGAGGTGAAGCCGCGGTTCCACTGGTGCACGGCGCGCAGGTCTGCGAAGCCGCCCTTGGTGAAGGCACGCACCAAGTTCAGGGTGGATGCGCTGGTGTGGTAGCCGCGCAGCATGCGCTTGGGGTCGTGTACGCGGGCTTCGGGGGTGAAGTCGAAACCGTTGACGGTTTCGCCGCGGAAGGAGGGCAGGGTGACGTCGCCGCGGGTTTCCATGTCTGCGGAACGGGGCTTGGAGAACTGACCCGCCATGCGGCCCATCTTCACCACGGGCATGGAGGCACCGTAGGTGAGCACTGCAGACATCTGCAGGATGGTCTTGACGCGGCCGGAGATCTTGTCGGCGGTTGCACCCGCGAAGGTTTCTGCACAGTCGCCGCCCTGCAGCAGGAATGCGCGACCTTCAGCAACCTCACCGAGTGCCTGGCGCATAGCGTCGACCTCACCGGCGAAGACGAGCGGCGGTACCGAGTTCAGCTCGGCGATGGTGCTCTCAAAATCTTCGTGCTCGCTCCAGGTGGGCTGCTGGTCAATGTGCAGCTGACGCCAGGTGTCCAGGCCGTGGTCGGGGGTCTGCGAGGTGCTGAGGTTTTGATTGCTCATCTTCACTCCATCGGGATGGTCTTGTGCGTTTTCTGGTTCAGCCTCGTTTCGGGTGCCCGGCGCGCCGTGTACGACGTGCCGACTTACGATTTTTCAGGCTGAATAGACCTAATTGTACTCTTGCTTGCTTCAACGCCTAACCCCGAGGTCAGGTACATCTCACATGTTTAGATAGCGTCCCGGTGTCGGTGATAGATGTCGGCAATCAGCGGGTTGATGAGCAGGGGGGTGATGAGCAGCGGGTTAAAGGGAACGGTTGCAGAACGGCAGACGAAAGGGCGGGAGGCGGCATGTACCGCATCCCGCCCTCTGGCGTATGTGTGCAGATGTATGTGTGCACCCAGGGAACTGTCTCAGGGAGCTGTCTCAGGGTTTAGTGCTGCAGGTGTGCGATTGCCTCGTCAGCGCTCATGTTCTTATCAGCCATGAGTTTCTTGACGCGGTCGGCGTACACGTCCACGTATTCCTGGCCGCTCAGGGCACGGATTTCAGCACCGATACGGTCGGCGATTTCACGCTGAACGCGGTGGCTCATGTCTGAGCCGTCGGTGTATTCCTCGAAGGTGAGGGGCTTGCCGATGATGGTGCGCACCCGAATGGGCTTGCCGTCGTGGCGCAGGCGGATACGGTTCGAGCCGGAGGGCTGAATCAGGTCGGTACCGATCTGTCCGACGGGCACTACGGGCACACCGGTTTCCAGGGCGAGGCGGGCGACACCGACCTTGGGACGGTAGCCGCGTCCGTCGGGGCTACGGGTGCCTTCAGGGTAGATGCCAATGACGCCGCCGTCCTTGAGGACCTGTGCGCCGGCATTGAGGGATTCCTGGCTCTTCTGGCCGCCGGAGCGGTCCATGGGAAGCTGGCCAACGCCGCGGAAGAACGCCGCCATGGATCGGCCCTTCACGCCGGGGGTGGTGAAGTAGTCACTCTTGGCGAGGAAGTTTACGGTGCGAGGCATGGCGAGAGGAATAAAAATGGAGTCGCAGAATGCCAGGTGGTTACTGGCGACAATGTAGGGACCCTCGGGCAGATTTTCGAGGCCCACCACGTCATGGTGGTACAGTCCCCGCAGCAGGGGGGAGCCAAGAATCTTGAGCGTTGAATAGAGGGCGGTGTTAGGCATGGGGTCTCCTCTCTGAATGTTCCCGGCTCAATTCTAGCGTGTCTGGAGAGGCGCGAGAGAACGCGCGATAATTAAAGAAAAGAGAACGATTTTTCTGCGCACCGGTGTATCGGGTGCGCTGGGGGCGATATCCCAGCACCGGTGCTGTATCCGCGGTAGCCGGTCAGGGTACGCTATAGAGCCTCACCTGCGCTCGTGTTCGCGCAGGTTGGCGAAGGAGGACCATGAGCATTTTCGATAACTCGCTGGAACCGCTCAAGCGGATGCGCCGCAAGGCTCGCGAGCGCAGGCTTCTTGCGACCCAAAATGTTAGGGATTCCCTGGCGCGTCGTCTCGGGGAAGAGCAGGATGCGTTCGATCACTCCCCCGTGTCTTTTACCCCTGATTCGGCGCAGCATCCCGTGGGTATTTTGCTGGTGCATGGTTTTACGGGTTCGCCGCACAGTATGCGCCCGGTGGCGCAGCGTTTTATGGAGCTCGGCTATGCGGTGGAGATGCCCGTGCTGACTGGTCATGCGACCCGTTGGCAGGATTTGCGTGATAGCACGTACCAGCAGTGGCTGGCTTCTGCTGAGCAGGGGTACCGTCGCCTGGTTGATCAGGGTCTGCAGGTGGTGGTCATTGGCATGTCCATGGGTGGCACGGTGGCGGCTCATCTGTCGGCTCGTCTGCCGGTGGTGGGCACGGTGCTGATTAACCCCTATATGGTGGATGTGAACCCGATGATGCGTCACGCCGGTAGGGTCTCGAAGGTTCTGCCGGTGCTCAAGGCGATTGGTTCCGATATTGCGGTTCCGGGTGTGAATGAGGGCGCGTATTCGCTGGTTCCGACGGCGGCGGTGCATCAGTTGCATCTTTTGGGTGCTGAGACTCGTGCCCTGATTCCGCAGTTGAAGTCGCCGGTCCTGTATTTGCGTTCACTGGGCGATCATACTGTGTCGGATAGCTCCCACAAGTATTTTCTCGAACATTGTTCAGTTCCTGTAGAATTTAGGTGGCTGACCCGCAGCTACCATGTGGCAACCCTGGACTATGACGCAGAGTATCTGCTCTCCACCATCCAAGATTTTGTCGCATCCCTAAACCACTAATTCTGCGGCTCCGCTCGCTGCAACTGGCGCAAGCATCACCCGCCGTGGCGAGTAGAACAGCAGATAGATATTACGGCTCCTCGGGCCATCGAGGGCACCCCGCGGCACCTGATTCGCCACGGGCTCACGCCCTGATTTGAAAGGCGCATTATGAAAGTCTTCTCCACTCCCGCTGAGGTTATTGTCGACCCCTCTCTGAATCTGACAAGCATTGTTGAGCGCCACCGTGCCGATAGCTCCAATCCGGTGCTGTACCGTCGTCAGATGTCTCCGGGTAACTGGCAGCCGGTTCGCGCCCAGCAGTTCCACCAGATGGTGACCGACCTGGCTAAGGGCATGATTGCCGCCGGTATCCGCCCGGGTGACCGTGTGGGTATTATGAGCCGTACCCGTTTTGAGTGGACTGTCATTGACTTCGCGATTTGGTATGCCGGCGCTGTCTCCGTGCCGGTGTATGAGACGAACGCTGCCGCACAGGCGGCGTGGGCACTGTCCCATTCTGAGGCTGTCGCTATTTTCGTCGAGGATGAGAAGCTTCTGAATCGTGTGGCTGAGGCGGAAGAATACGCCGCTTCTACTTCTGAGCCGTGCCAGCTCAAGCACCGCTGGGTCATTGAGAACGGCGACCTTGATACCCTCAGCGCTCGCGCGTCCGAGGTGAACGATGAGCAGCTGGAGCAGGTACGTTCCGCTGCAGGCTGTGATGACATCGCGACCATTGTGTACACCTCCGGCACGACCGGTCGCCCCAAGGGTTGCGCACTGACTCACGGTCACTTCCTGAACCTGAGCGCGAACACCAAGTTTGCAGAGTCTGAGATTGCGAACTCCCGCAACTCCTCCATTCTTTTCTTGCCGCTTGCGCACGTTCTGGCGCGCCTGATTCAGGTGCTGGCGCTGGACGCCGGCCTGGTCATCGGCCACTCCCCCAATATCAAGAACCTGGCTGCTGACTTGGATAGCTTCAAGCCGACCATGCTGCTGGTGGTGCCCCGCGTCTTTGAGAAGGTGTACGAAGGCGCCATGGCGAAGGCAGCTAAGGGCGGTAAGTTCAATAAGTCGCTCTTTGAGCGTTCCACCGACATTGCAGTGCGCTGGTCGCAGGCGAAGGTTGAGGGCCGTGTCCCGCTGAAGCTGGCGGCGCAGTACGCTCTGTACGACAAGCTGGTCTACTCGAAGCTACGTGCGGCTCTGGGCGGCGAGCTGCGTTACGCGGTTTCCGGCGGCGGCCCTCTCGGCGAGCGCCTGGCGCACTTCTTCCACGCGGTGGGCGTGCAGGTGGTTGAGGGTTACGGTCTGACCGAGACCTGCGCCCCGATTGCTGCTGGCCGCATCAACCCGTACCAGATTGGCATGATTGGCCCGCTCATCCCCGGTTCCGAAGGCTACATTGCTGAGGACGGCGAGCTTCTGGTTCGTGGCGTGGGCGTGATTAGCAGCTACTACAAGAACCCCGAAGAGGACGCTCAGGCGTTCACCGAGGACGGCTGGTTCCGTACCGGTGACCTGGCTCGTTTCGATGAGCGCGGCTACCTGAAGATTGTGGGCCGCAAGAAGGAAATCATTGTCACCGCCGGCGGTAAGAACGTGATTCCGGGTATTGCGGAGACTCATCTGCGTACCTCTCCCCTGGTTTCTCAGGCGATGCTGATTGGCGATGAGAAGCCGTTCATTGCGGCTCTGGTGACCCTGGATCCGGATACCCTGCCCGAGCAGTTGGAGCATCTGGGTCTGCCGCGTTCGCTCTCCATCCCGGAGGCTGCTGTTCACCCGGCGGTTCGTGCCGCGATTCAGAAGCTAGTGGACGAGGCGAACCAGCTGGTTTCCCGCGCCGAGGGTATTCGCGAGTTCCGCATTATGAACCGCGACCTGACCGAGGCGGACGGCTATCTGACTCCTTCGCAGAAGCTACGCCGCGCGAAGATTCTGCAGGACTTCTCCTCCTACGTGGATGAGATGTACGGCAAGGTTTCCGATAGCACCTCGGATTCTTTGGCTCGCCTGCAGGAGTACGCGGCGGAGCAGTCTGAGAAGTTCGCTGAACTGCGTGAGCAGGCGGCTGAGCGTCTGCACGAGTACGCGGATCATCAGGCGGAGCGTCTTGCCGAGCTACGTGAGCAGGCGGCTGAGAAGTTTGAGGAGCTGCGTGAGCAGACCGCTGAGATGATGCAGAAGCCTCATGAAGAGAAGGATAAGGACTCTTCCGCCGAGGATTCTTCCACTGAGGACTCTTCCGCAGCGGCTCCCACTGAGAAGCCCGCAGAGAAGCCCGCGCAGGATGAGAAGAAGACCGCGCAGCAGAGCCCTCAGAAGGCTGAGGGCGACAAGGCATAACCGGCTCTGGCCACCGTCAACGAGAGGCCATATACAAGAGGAGGGGGTCGTACCGCTTAGGTACGACCCCCTCCTCTCATATATTGGCTCGTGTATGTTGACCGCCCATAACCTTCGGCTTCCGCGCGTTATCTAGCCGGCGTTAGTTGGTGAGCGTTAGTTGGCGGGCTCGTCGAATTCCAGGCCGAGCAGCGCGTTCTCAACGATTTCGGTCAGTGCCGGGTGGATCCAGTACTGGCCGCGTGCGAGGGTGCGCGCATCCATGCCGAAGCTCATTGCCTGCAGCAGCGGCTGGATGAGCACGGAGGACTCTTCACCGACCAGGTGCGCGCCGAGCAGCTCGCCGTTGTCCTTGCGGGCAATCAGCTTGCACAGGCCGACCTTGTCTTCCATTGCCCAGCCGTAGGCGGTGTCACCAAAGTTCTGTGCCTTGACGGTAATCTCAAAGCCTTCACGTTCAGCTGCCTGGCGCGCCTGCTCTTCGGTCATGCCGACCACGGCGATCTGCGGGTTGCTGAAGACCGCAGCCGGTACGTAGCGGTGGTCGCTGGCATGCAGGTCCTCGGGGTGGCTGAGGTTGTGCTGCACAACGCGTGCCTCGTGGTTTGCCACGTGCTTGAGCTGGTAGCGGCTGGACACGTCGCCGAGGGCGTAGACGCCGGGTACGGGTGCGCCGTTGTAGAGCACGCGCTGGTACTTATCGACGCTGAGCTGACCGCCGTCCTGCACGTCGAAGTAGTTCTTCGCGTTGAGGGTGTCGGTGTTGGGGCGGCGGCCGGTTGCCACGAGCACAGCGTCTGCCGGGATTTCGAGCAGTTCTTCACCGTTCTCGGTAGTGTGCTTAGCTACGACGGTTACGCTACCGTCGGCGTTCTCACGGATTTCGGAGAGGGACGCATCCTTGACGATGTTCCACTGCTTGCTTGCGGCTTCTTCAAAACGTGCCACCACCTCTTCGTCCACGCCGCGCAGCAGGCGGGAGGAGCGGTTCAGCTGGGTTACTTCGGTGCCGAATGCGGAGAAAACGTGGGAGAATTCTGCCGCAATCACGCCGCCGCCGATGACGACCATACGGGCGGGCAGCTCGTCCATGCGCATAACGTTGTCGTTGGTGTAGACCTTGGAAGAGTCGATACCGGGCACGGGAGGCAGCACGGCGCGTGAACCTGCCGCAACAACAATCTGGCGGCCCTGCAGGCGGGTGCCGTCGGTCAGCTCGACGGTGTGGGAGCCGACGAAGCGCGCGTACTGGTCGTAGAAGTCGACGTTGGGCAGACCGGCACGCCAGTTGCGGCCGCCTTCAACAATCTGGTCAATGCGGGAGGCAAAGATACGGTCACGAATCTGCGCCCAGTGCACGGCGTCTACGTGTGCGTCGACGCCCAGGTGCTTGACCTCGCGGGTCTTCTGCGCGATGGTCGCCGGGTAGACGTACATTTTGGTGGGGATGCAGCCAACGTTCAGGCAGGTGCCGCCGAAGATACCGCCGTCGATGAGGGCGACCTTCTTGTCGTCCCATTCGGGGCCGATGAGGGTGTTGCCGGATCCGGAGCCGATGACGATGAGGTCGTACTGTGCTACGCCGTCAATGCGTTCTACGTTCTCGATGCTCATGTGGTCCTCTCGTTGATGATGTTGAGGCTGGGCTTGTCCCCAGCGTGCCCCTCGATGACGGGGTTATTTCTGTTACTGCCACTATAACGTGTATGGGCGGCACGCTATTCCCGCCATCTCGTATCAATGGTGACGGATATGCGAAAGTGCGCCCTCCCAAAGAACACAGCGCTGAGAACACAGCGGTTCTTTGAGAAGACGCACTCAAGCATTGAAACGATATTAGCCCGCAGATTAGTAATCCGTAGATGTCTGCGCTTAGAGATCAGCCATGAGCCCAGCCAGCAGGCGGGTGAAGTCAATGGCGGGATCAACCGATTCTTCGTCGGGCCAAAAATGAATCGGGTACGCGGCACCCTGGGCGCGCTGCAGCACGGGGCTTTCAGCGAGCACGGGTTCTGCCACGAGCTCGCCGAAGAGGGAACGCATTTCGTCGCGTCGGTAGCGGTGTTCGCTGTCGTTGGGGCGCATCTTGTTGATAACTACTCCCGCACCGTCAATGCTGATGCCGCTTTCCTGTTGAAAACGCACGATGGCGCGCAGGGTTCGTTCGGTGCCCGCTACAGAGAAAAGGGAAGGCTCAGCGACCGAGAGGATGCGCTCACTAACCGCCCAGCCCATCGAAGACAGGGTTCCGAGGAACGGCGGGCAGTCAATCAGGATGACGTCGTAGGCGTCCGCTGCCGCCTCCACCATGCGCTTGAAGCGGCGGATGAACGGCGCGGCTTCCTGCCGGTCCACGAGGGTGGAACGAGCCGAACCGCGTGCCACCTTCACGCTACCGGTGGTCACGGGGTTATTGGTCAGCAGGGTGGGTTTGCCGACGAGCGAGTTCCAAGAGGAGCTACCGGCTTCCTCCGCGAAGGCACGCTCATTGGAGCTGGCAATCAGGGAGGCAACGTCGGGGATGGTTTCATCCACCGCCAGACCGGTGCTGGCGTCGCCGTGGGGGTCGAGGTCAATAACGAGTGTGGAGAGTCCACTGTGTAATGCCGCGGAGGCGAGCCCCAAGGTGATGGACGTTTTGCCAACGCCGCCTTTGAGACTGCTGATACTGACGATGCGGGGCATGCAGGTCCCTTTTATGAGTGAGGTGTAATGCCCCTTTATTTTAGCGAATCTTCGCTTTTCTTCCGGCTCTGACAGGGGTATATCTTGAGTTTTTTCTCAAGTGAGCATTGAATATTCCCTCGGGTTTAAAACTTCTGCCCGCGCTCGCCACCGGGTAGGTAGTGAGCGCGGGCAGATTCACAATGTGTGGTTGAGGTCTATGCTTTATGCCTGTGCACGGCGGGCACGGCGGGCGGCGAGTTCGTCGCCTTCGAAGCTTTCGTGCATTTCTTCGCCGGGCTGGCCGTTGAGGTTCATTTCGATTTCGCGCCAGACGCGGCCAATCGCGATACCGAAGACGCCCTGACCAGCCTGAACCAGGTCGATCACTTCACTCGGGGAGGTGCATTCGTAGACGGTGGTGCCGTCACTCATCAGGGTGATGTTCGCGAGGTCGTCAATGCCGCGGGTACGCAGATGCTCAATGGAGGTGCGAATCTGTTGCAGGGACACGCCGGTGTCGAGCAGTCGCTTCACGATCTTAAGCACGAGCACATCGCGGAAGCTGTAGAGGCGCTGGGTACCGGAGCCGGAGGCGCCACGCACGGTGGGTACAACCAGGTCGGTGCGTGCCCAGTAGTCGAGCTGACGGTAGGTGATGCCGGCTGCTTTGCAGGCGACGGCGCCACGGTAGCCGAGGTTTTCCTCGACGACAGAGACAGGGTCGGTGAAGAGTACGCCCTGTTCACCGCGCGGAGGCGGTGCTACGGGGAAGAGGGTGTCGAAGCCGTCCAGGGGCTGGTCGAAGCCCTGGGGTGCCTCATGGGTGCCTGCGGCCTCGCCTGCATTTTCGGCTACCTGCTGCTCTAGCACGGTCCCTCCTTTTCGTTAACCCGTTTAATGCGATTCACCGCGCCCTATCAAATGCGGTCGACTTCGTTCCGGTGTAGCCCCGATTTTCGGGGTGAGATTCTAGGGCTAAGCTTTAGAATCTGCATCTATGATTCGCGCGGCCTCCCTCTGCGAGGTTAGCTACGCGGTTTTCAATACTACACATTGGTTCGACTATTCGATTCGCAGAACACGAGGTTCATAGAACACGAGTCGATAGTGCGACCGATGCGCGATAGGCGCGGTTGTTCAATCTATTTTAACTGATAGTGGGCTCTACTTAAAATTGAACCCACCGAAGCGAATGATCTTTTCAGATTCATTCGCGCCTCTTTAACGCCGTGCAGGGGCGCTCCTCCCCCTCCCCCCCCCCCCGCTATTCCCTTCACTTTTCCCGGGCACCCATCCCACAGGGGAGTTTAAAAAGTAAATGCGTACGGACAGGTAGTCCGTACGCATTTACAGCTGAATTGAGTGAATAGCCTTGGCAGGCCGGGAGCCCCCTGGTGAGAAAGCTCTTCGTGTTGGACGAAGGGGTAGAAATTCCGAGCGTGCCAGCGTCGGCTTCGTCCAAGTCTAGAGGCCGCTACCCGTTGGTAAGGGGTAGAGACTATAGAGGGAATCACCGTGGTCAGCGGTGCTTCCCGAGGGAAATCCCCGTTTGGGGCGCGGTAGAACCGCTGAGGAATTACGAGCGGCAGACTGTCCGGTAGCCTGCCTCTTCGTACGCCTACTCGTAGGTAGGCATCGCCGATTCGACGAGAGTTGCGTGCAGCTGCAGGCACAACTTGCGGATCTTGTCGGCTCGTTCCTGCGCCTGAGCCTGGGAGGCTGCGTCGCGGCGCGATGCCAGCGGAGCCACCGCAATTTCCACGAGGGAAATTTCGCGGTCTGCCGCAGACTTAAATGCGCGCAGGTGACGGGGCTGAATGCCGTGCTGGGTCAGTTCTGCACTAACGCGGGCAATCAGCACATCGTAATCGGTGTACTCCACATCCGAACCGTCTTCGAGCAGTCCAAAGTCAATCAGCTCGCGGATCAGTTCGGGGGTGGTGTTAGCGTATTCAGCCAGCTCACGGAGGCTGTAGGTGCGACCTTCCTGCTCGTCCGGTCCGAGGACGGTATCCAGGACGTCTTCACTTACGGTGGTGGGCATGGAGTTCAGTACGCGACCGGCTTCCAGGTCCTCCAGGTGCTGACGGATTACTTTGAGCGGCATGTAGTGGTCGCGCTGCATGGTGAGGATGTAGCGCAGACGCTCAATATCCGTCTGGGAGTACTTGCGGTAGCCGGTCTCGGTACGGCTGGGGTGCACGAGACCGCGCTCCTCCAGGAAGCGGATCTTGGATGCGCTAATTCCGGGGAACTCCAGGTCGAGCTGGCTAAGAACCTGACCAATGGTCCGGCTCTTAACGTCACGCGGGTTACGGTCAGAGTCGCCGTTCTCCACGTCCTCTAGTTCAACCTCAGCGTTAGTGAGGTTCTCATCGATGCGTGAGGTCATCTATGTCTTTCGGGTACTTGTTCAGCCGATATCGATACGAGCCGAAATTTGAGTGAGTGGCTCGTTCCCCCGGTCGGGGTCTCGATTCGTGCCGAACATCTTTGCTTAGTGTTGAGAGTGTGATAGATAAGTTTAGTTGTTTATCACGAAATGATAAACCGCAAACCTTCGAGACAATCTTATAGTCTCACAAGGCATTTTGCTATTTAGTTCGCCCTTCTCAGGGGCTTTTTGAACCAAAAAATAACCACACAACCAGACACTATCCAATAGAGACAGTACCAATTTTAACAAAATTCCACTGTTGTGAACACACTTTTCACACATTGGACTGCTTTACGAGGAAAATTTTATCTTCTCGCGATAGTTGAAGTTTTCATCACATTTAACTTGAAAGACGCTCCCACTTGGGGTTTAGCCATCTTTCAAGCCTCTTCAACGGGTTTAGGCACCCTCAAGATGAACCTTAAATGCACCCCACTATTTGCGTTTGTGTGCATTTTAAAAGAAAAACGGCGAGACCAATCGGTCTCGCCGTCTCACCACTACGTACCTCTTATCTGAGGCCTATAGAAGGTCTTAGAGTCTATCGACTTAGAGCTTGTCCAGCTCAGCCTTGTATGCCTCTGCATCCAGCAGGTTAGCCAGGTCGTCAGCATTCTCGGGGCGAATCTCAATGATCCAGCCCTCGCCGTAGGGGTCAGAGTTAACCAGTGCGGGATCGTCTTCCAGAGCCTCGTTCGCTGCAACAATCTCGCCCGCAATAGGAGCGAAAAGATCAGAGACAGACTTGGTGGACTCGATCTCACCGAAGCTATCCTCAGCAGCTACAGAGTCGCCGACAGAGGGAAGGTCGACGTAGACGACGTCACCCAGTGCATCCTGAGCGTGGTCAGTAATACCAACACGTACGGTGCCCTCGGCGGTGAGAGCGGAAACCCACTCGTGCTCAGAAGTGTACGAGAGTTCTGCGGGAACGTTGCTCATAGCAGCGGTGTCCTTTCAGTGTGTTCTTGCGTAGCGCGGACCGTCCCGCGCACGGTGTCGTTCCGTATGTGGGATGACGGAACGTCCTACACCAATTATCACATAAGAAGTAACGCGGGGCACGTCCAAACACCCCCGTACCACTTCTACGACACTATTTTTTCGTGCACCTAACCATTCGCACCCTATCGACTTCTAGACGCCCCTCTATTCATCACTTTCGCACACGGCTCCATACAGGCCTATCACTCCCCCGATAAGAGCTCAACAGAAACGCAAAAGGCTCAGGACCCCACACCATGAAGGTGCAGGGTCCTGAGCCTCAGACTAGAGAGCTAAACTCTCACAGCGTCTTAGCGGGAAGAAATGACGCGCTCGGAGAAGCGGTTCGGGTTACCGAAACGGTGTGCGGTAATCGAAACAGCCTGCTCGCGGAGGAAGGGCAGCATCTCGATACGGCCAGCCTCGGTGACCGGTGCGAAGTACACTGCAACATCCGGGCGACCACCCAGTGCCGAGTAGATGGACTTCACGTCGTTACCGATGTAGCGGATACGGGTGCCTTCCAGCGGAGTGCCAGCCAGTGCGCGAACCGGGGTCTTAGCGTTCGAAGCCAGGTACTCGCGGAACTGAGCGTCCGACTTGACTTCGTACTTGATGCCCTTGTTCTCGAGGACGCCACGGACGTCGACCGGCAGGTCCTTACCGACGGACAGAGCGACCGGTGCGTTAGCTGCCAGACCGGCGAGCACAACGCGCAGGGTCTCTGCTGCGGATGCGGACTCGTCTGCACGAACCAGAACCTGGGTGGGTACATAGCGCAGGATGTTGCGCTCCACGCCCAGCTTCGAGGGATCGTGGCCGAAGCCGAACTCGGTGTCCCAAGCGTGTGCGTCAGAGGAGACACCGCGCTTGATGAACTCGAAGTCCTCGCGCTTGCCCAGCTCGGATTGCTCGATGGTAGCCAGGGTCTCGCGGACGGTCACGGACTGGGTGACAGCGGTTGCGGTTGCCTGTGCGGGCTCCCAATCGGACAGAGCGATCAGGTAGCTGGGGCCACCAGCCTTGGTACCGGAGCCAACGGTGGACTTCTTCCAACCACCGAAGGGCTGACGCTGAACGATTGCACCGGTAATTGCACGGTTGACGTACAGGTTACCTGCCTGGACCTTGGAGAGCCACAGCTCGAGCTCGTCAGCATCCAGCGAGTGCAGACCTGCGGTCAGGCCGTAATCGGGTGCGTTCTGCAGCTCGATTGCCTCTTCCAGGGTCTCAGCGGTCATGATGCCCAGGATGGGGCCGAAGTACTCGGTCATGTGGTACTCGGAACCGGGCTTGACGCCTTCGCGAACACCGGGGCTCCACAGGCGACCGGTCTCGTCCAGTTCCTTGGGCTGAACGAGCCAGCGCTCGCCCGGGCCGAGGGTGGTCAGACCGCGCAGCAGCTTCTCTTCCGGCTTCTGAACAACGGGGCCCATCTCGGACTCAATGTCCTGCGGGTGTGCCACGTGCAGGGAGTTGACGGAGTCAAGCAGCTGACGGCGGAAACGCTCGGACTGTGCCACGGAGCCAACCAGGATGACGGTCGAGCCAGCGGAACACTTCTGACCTGCGTGACCGAATGCCGAGTAGACGACGTCCTTGACGGCGAGGTCGATGTCAGCGTTCGGGGTGACGATGATGGAGTTCTTGCCCGAGGTCTCACCGAACAGGGGCAGGTCATCACGCCAGGAGCGGAAGAGCTCAGCGGTCTCGTAGCCACCGGTCAGGATCAGGCGGTCAACCTCGGGGTGCGAGATGAGCAGCTTGCCTGCAGCGCGGTCAACAACCTTGACGAGCTTCAGAACTTCCTTGGGAACGCCTGCATCCCACATGATCTCTGCGATCAGGGCACCGGTGCGAGCGGTGATGGTTGCGGGCTTGAAGATGACAGCAGAACCTGCAGCCAGACCAGCCAGAACACCACCGGCGGGGATAGCGGTCGGGAAGTTCCACGGGGGAACAACCAGGGTCAGGTCAACAGACTTGGGCTTTGCGCCGTCGATCTTCTCGAGGTCCTCAGCCAGCATTGCGTAGTAGTATGCGAAGTCGATTGCCTCGGAGACCTCGGTGTCGCCCTGCTCCAGGGTCTTGCCAGCCTCAGCTGCCATAACCTCCAGCAGGTCACCGCGGCGCAGTGCGATAGCCTTACCGACCTTGCGCAGAATCTCTGCACGCTCGTGGCCGGAGAGCTTGCCCCATGCCTTGCCAGCTTCTTCGGTTTCCTTGATCAGCTTCTCAGCCTCAGCCTCGCTGGTCAGCTCGTTAGCCTTGAGAGTGTCGATGCCCAGCTTGGTGGTCTTGGAACGCTCGAGGATTGCGCGGCCCCACTCACGGTTACCTGCCAGTGCGGGGTCGGTGTCGGGGGTGTTCTCGAAGCGGCCTGCCGGTACGAAGACGTTGTCCTCGTTCTCGGTCAGGCGGTTCTGGGTGCGCTTGGGTGCGGGAACCTCGTCGGTGACGGAGTTCAGTGCACGCATGAAGCGGTCCTCTTCGCGCTTGAAGATGGACTCGTCGGTTGCCAGGTCGAAGATACCGGACATGAAGTTCTCGGAGGAAGCGTTCTCCTCGAGACGACGGATCAGGTATGCGATTGCAACGTCGAATTCCTTGGGGTTCACGACGGGCACGTACAGCAGCAGGTGGCCAACGCGGCGGCGGATGATCTCTGCCTGCTGCTCAGCCATACCAATCAGCATCTCGAACTCGACGCGATCCTTAACACCGCGGTCCTCGGACAGCAGCAGTGCGAAAGCAACGTCGAAGAGGTTGTGGCCTGCAATACCGAGGCGGAGGCTCTTCACGTGCTCGGGGCGCAGTGCGTAGTCCAGAACGCGCTTGTAGTTGGTGTCAGCAGCCTGCTTGGTGTCCCAGGTGGTCAGCGGCCAGCCGTGCATAACAGCTTCCACGATTTCCATGGAGAGGTTTGCACCCTTAACCAGGCGGACCTTGATGCCTGCGCCGCCAGCAGCAACGCGCTTTGCGGACCATTCCTGCAGGTGCTGCATTGCAGCCAGGGTGTCGGGCAGGTATGCCTGGAGCACGATACCGGCTTCCAGGTCCTTCAGGTGGGGCTGGTCCAGGATCTTGGTGAACACCTCAATGGTGAGGTCCAGGTCCTTGTACTCCTCCATGTCCAGGTTGATGAACTTCTTGGGGGAGGTGGATGCAGCCAGCTCGTACAGCGGGGTCAGGCGGCGAACAGCGGTCTCAACGACCTCGTCGAATGCCCAGTGCTGGTGGGGGCCGGAAACAGCGGACACCTTAATGGAGACGTAGTCAACGTCGTCACGTGCCAGCAGGCGCTTGGTCTCAGCCAGGCGGTGCTCTGCTTCCTTGTCACCCAGAACTGCCTCACCGAGCAGGTTGACGTTCAGGCGGTTACCGGTCTTGGTCAGCTCTGCAATTGCGTCGCCCAGCTTCTCCTCGGAAGCGTCGACAATCAGGTGACCGACCATCTCGCGCAGCACGCGGCGTGCAACGGGAACGGTGGGCCATGCGACCTTACCAGCCAGCTTGCCACCGAAGCCAACAGCAGACTTCATGTACCAGGGCAGGAAGGAAGGTGCCAGGCCGGAAATACGAGCAAGGTTGCGGCCGGAGACGTTGTCGTCCTCGGGGCGAATAACGCCATCAACAAAGCCGACGGTGAAGGGAAGACCATTGGGGTCCTTCAGAACACCGGCGAGCTGCTCAGCTGCGAAGGTGGGCTTGATCGACTGGGACTCATTTACCCACTGACGAACAAGCTGACGAGCTTCCAGAGCCATCTTCTGGTAGTGCTCAGATGCGAAAGGATGGGTCATCCTTGACTCCTAACTATCTTACTGTGTGCGGTGCACACCACGTTTGGCGATGTCTCTATTTCACCACAAAAGGGTAATAAATACCTCATTAGAAAAACTGAATGTTTTTTCCAAAATTCATTTAGATTTTCTTAATGATTGTGCGGTGAGGTTTTCGCCCCGCGCCCCCTCCGAACCTCCTGCTCGAAGAGACAAGGTGAAGTTTGTAGCGACATCGCTATCCATCCCTCTCAGGCTAGCACTTTCAGAGCGCAAATATCGAACCCATTTCGTAACAAACGAACACCTCAAAACCGTTCCCAGAAGCATCTTCACCCCAAGAACCATCACATCAGCGCGAAAATACTCGCTACACAAGCCAACATGCCGGCACCCCACTTCAGGCGTCTCAAAAAGAGCCGGCCAGAAACCCGCGCGGTACCATATACAAGAGTCCACGATGAGAGACGCACCATGGAATACGGTGGCAACCACAGCCAACGCAATGCCGAGTGCACCAGGGAGGAAAATATGTCCATCTACGACATCCGACGTATGCAGATGCTCCTCGAAATCCAAGAACGCGGCACTGTCATCGCCGCAGCCGAAGCACTCAGCCTCACCCCCTCCGCCGTCTCCCAGCAGATTGCCACCCTCGAAAAAGAAACCGGCACCCCGCTTTTGCAGCGCATCGGCAGGCGCGTACAGCTCACCAGCGCCGGACTCATCATCGTTGACAGCGCCCGCAGCATCCTGCGCGAACTCGACCGCATGCAAACCTCCGTCGCCAACCTCACCGGCGAACCCGCAGGCATGGTCCGCCTCGCCATCTTCCAGTCCGCAGCCTTCGCACTGCTACCGGAAACCCTCAGCTACCTTGCCGAACACGCCCCCTCACTCACGCTGCAAGTACTGCAAATCGACCCCGAAACCGGAACCTCCCTAACCCGAAGCCGCGAATACGACATGGTGCTCTCCGAAGCCTACCCGCACCACCACATCCCCGAATACCCCGAACTGCACTCCGAGCTACTCACCGAAGACCCGCTCAGCCTCATCGTGCCCAGCGCCTCCACCATTACCTCAATTGAGGAAGCGCACGCGCTGCCCTGGGTCCTCGAAATGGAGCAGAACACCTCCCGCAGCTGGGCACTCAACCAGTGCCGCACCGCAGGATTCGAGCCGGTCATCCGCTACAGCGCCAACGACATGATTACGAACTCCAACCTCGTCAAGGCTGGATTCGCCGTCACCATCGTGCCCGGCTTCATCCTCTCCTCCCTCTCCACCACCGAGGGACTACGCGTCGTGGAGCTACCCGGCAAACCCTCCCGCAAAATCTTTACCGCCGTACGCCGAGAGTCTGCCGCCAACCCCGCCATCGCCATGGTGCGCGAAGCACTGCACCACGCTGTGCAGGTGGTATTCGGCGAACACGACAGGACCGAAACCGCATAAGAAAAATCGGCTGCCACCCATGCCGGCGAACTAGACAATACAAAAGGTCGGGGCCGTTCCCACGAACGACCCCGACCTTTCACCATGCCTTTTTGAACATGCGCCTATATATAGAGGTATAAAAGCACCGGCAGTGGAGCCGCTCCCCCGCCGTGCCCATCCCTCACGGGGTCGGTTCAGCCGCTAGTTCAGCGAAGCAACCACAGCCGGGCTCTGCACCTCGTAGAACGAAGACGACAAACCGGCCGCCGCCATATCCAGCACAGCGCTCACATGAACCTGCTTCAACGCAGACCCGGCGACGCCCGAAGCCACCTGATAATTCAGCTGAACATCCAGGCGATGACCGCGAGGAATAGCGGTACGCAACTCCAGAACATTCTCGCTACCGGCACCGGCCTGACCGGTCTGCTCACTACGACGCACCGCATCAAGATTCAGAGCATCCACCGGAGCCACCAGAGCCGAAGCACCCAGGCTACCCGAAGGCAACACCGCCTGACCCGAGGTCACACGAAGCGTCACTGCGGGATTCAACAACAAACCGGTCTTCGGATCCTGCGCGCGAGCACGCACCATCAGGCGAGTACCCACCGGCAGCGTCGAACTACCCTCATTAATAATGCTCAGGCGAGTCGGCAGATTCCGGAAAGCAACAGTACGCGCCGGCTGGCTCTGCATAGACACAGCCTGCACACCAGAGGCTGCCTTCAACTCCAGGCGGATGCATGACTCGTTATAGCGCATCGGCACCTGCACCAGCGCAGAGCTCGCCGCGCCGCCATGCTGACCACCTCCGTGCTGTCCACTGCCGCCACGCTGCCCACCAGGACGCTGGGTCACCGGGGTCACGCGAGCGCGCTTACCGCCCGAACGAGTTGCTGCCTCCGCAGCGCTCACGCCGCCAGCCACGAGGGCAGCCGAAGCGCCCGCAACCTTCAACGCGGTACGGCGAGAAGTGTTCATCAGATTATTCTTAGTCATTTTCTACTCCTCTAAGCCTTCGCGATACGGTACACGCCGCTAATCGTGCCCTGCCACCAGGTGCCGTAACGGTCAATCGTGCCCACCATCTGCAGGGTGTCCCCACCGCCGAGTAACAGGCTCACGTGCTGAGGCAGGCGCTGCTCGTGCATCGTCTTGCCGGTTTCCATGTCCAGCGCAACAGCCCACGCGTAGGCGCCATTCGCCAAACCAGCCGGGCCGCGGCGACGCTCGCAGGTGTAAATCAGGCCGTCAGCGGCGGAATAGCGAGGAACAGCCGAAGAGTACACGTCCTTACGGTCCCAGATCTTACGCAAACCGCGGTCGGTAATATCCCAACGCTCCATACCGGGAGCAAAAAGCGCGTTCGCTGGAACCGACGGACCGGCACCCTCCGGGTACTTCGGGTAGGGGTAGCCGTAGGTGCTTGCACCGACCATCGTGCTACCCACACCGATCATGGAGTTCTCGGTGCCAGAGGTACCGGCAGTAAACAGGCCGGCACTACCGACCTTCGTGCCGTTATCGGTGCGGTACACAATGACCGACTCCTGAATATCAGAGTTATCGGTCAGCATCACATAATCCGAACCGTTCGGGCCAAAGAACGTCGGGGAGGCGCCGGAACCCCACGCGAGCTTACCGGGCTTGCGGGCGCTACCTCGATCGTACGCATGCCACCACTTGAGGGTGGGCGCACCGGTTGCGGTAGCGTTCAGCATATAAATAGCGTGGGAGGTCACTACGCTCA
The DNA here is from genome assembly GCA_963539245.1 of Rothia mucilaginosa. Lineage (GTDB taxonomy): Bacteria > Actinomycetota > Actinomycetes > Actinomycetales > Micrococcaceae > Rothia > Rothia mucilaginosa_H. Next base: position 34,781 of record CAUTJW010000006.1, on the reverse strand, counting down.
CACCCTGCGGGCACGCCGAAATCGAGTTGTCAATACGCTCGCCCGCAATCGACGCCTTGTTCAGACGCATCGAGCGAATCGTGCCGCGGGCAGAATCAATCACCGCGATGTAGCCGTTCTTCGTCGCAACCCAAATGCGACCGGACCAGTCGGGCACCAGACCAACCACAGCGTCATTGGCGCTCTGGGCGAGCATGCGGCTCAGGTCAATACGCTCATCAACTCGGATGCTGCGTCCGTCAGCAGAGTGGGAGAGGCGCAGCAGGCACTGAGAGCCATCCACCAGAACCATGCGGTCCTGCGCGTCAAGGTAGGCGTACACGCCGCCGAGCAGTGCGCCCTTCGGAATGTCCAGGTGCGAAAGTTCACGGCCGGTATGCGGATCAAGGATGGAGAGCTTCGGGGTGATGAACTCACCGTGGGCGAAGACCTGGGTGCAGAGCACCTGAATGAAGCCGTCGCGTCCAGCAAGAATCGTCGGGCAGGCGCCGCCGAGCTTCGTCCCGGTAATCTTCCAATTGCCTGCTCCGGGGCCGGCAAGAGGAGTAGCGTCGGAAGACTGGGCATCACCGTGCATGGTGGTAATGCCGGGTGCGCCCAGGTGCGGATTCGCCTGGGCGTTATAGGTAGGGGTCATGGTTGGTTCTTTCTAACGGTGAGTGGCGCACACCTTCAATGGAGTGCACTAATATGCGCTTTCACATGCGCAAACGTTTCACATTGTAGGGTTAGAAAGCAGTTTTTGACGACATTCAAGGGCACCTTGAAGCATTGTTCAGGCGGCGCTTGAGAGCTTCATCCAGAGAGCTTCACTCAGAAAGCCCTCAGCGCTACCCATTCAGATTCAAGGTACCCTTATTAGCCCATAACCACGGACCTTCATGCCCGCGTGCCCCATATCCGCGAACCTCATACCCGCGGCAATTATTTCAGCTACTTCTCCATGAGCGCCTTTGCCAGCGCATCATCAAGAACCAAGTCGGTAATCGCACCCGTACGCAAGGCACCACGCAAAGCACGCACACGGTGAGTACCGGAGGCAACGCAAATACGGCGCGGAATACGAGCCAGCTCCTTCGGAGTCGGACCGGACGCACGCTTATTCAGCTCCAAATCAGCCCAGGAGCCATCCTCACGCAGAAGAACCGTGCACATATCCCCCACAACGCCCAGCTCACGCAACTGACGCTGCTCCTGCGCCTCAAAATAGCCACCCGAATACACGTGAGAAGGAATAGGACCACCAAAAGCGCCCACACCAAAAATAGCGAGGTCAACGTTCTGCTGGGCATGCAGATTCTTCTGCACGCTACGCTCACGCCACATGGCGGTCTTCGTCTCCGCATAGTCAAAAAATGCGGGAACCGGGAAGTGAATCGTTTGCGCATCATAGGCGTTCACCAGCTGCCCCAGCAGCGAACCCAGGTAGGGAATACCCGAATGGTGGGCGTTACCCGCACCGTTCAGCTGAACCACCGTCACGCCGGTCAGCGGGCGGCGCGGCAGATGACGAGAAATCTCAGTCATGGTTGACCCCCACGCCACGCCCAGACTCGTTCCGTTATCAACCAGGGAATCAAGGAGCGCCGCCGCGGTGCGAGACACCTGGCTCATGCGAGCAATCGGGGTGGCATCCGAACGGACATTCACGAGGGTGACGCGCACCTTATAGCGCTCGCCGATGCGGCGCTCCAGCTCACTGCGGGTACGGAAGGAATCATCCAGACGGATCTGCACCATGCCGCTTTCACGAGCACTTTTAAGGAGGCGCGATACAGTGGCGCGGGAGACTCCCAGACGAGCCGCGATAGCATCCATCGTCATGTTGTGAATGTAGTAAAGCTGCGCTGCCTCGTAGGTATGGTTAGCACGTTCGTTCATCTGCCACAGACCCCCAGTGAAAATCCGTTCATACTGCTTGGTTATTATTTCACCATTGGGTTTTACTAAATGCAAGATGAAACCCCACGCCGCGCACGCGGCACGAGAAGAAAGAGCACTACATGAGCTCCCAGCACATTGCACAGCAGTCCCAGCTGACCGCTGAGTCCCGCGCCAAGGCACTCAAGAGCATGGTCAACGAAGAACTCGACATCCTGGTCGTCGGCGGCGGCATCACCGGTGCAGGCATTGCCCTTGACGCAGCAACCCGCGGTCTGCGCACCGGCATCGTCGAAGCAGGTGACTGGGCTGCAGGCACCAGCGCATGGTCCTCCAAGCTCGTCCACGGCGGCCTGCGCTACCTCTACAACCTCGACTTCAAGCTCGTGACCGAAGCTCTCACCGAGCGCGGCCTGTTGCTGAACAAGATTGCACCCCACCTCGTGCACGCACAGCCCTTCCTGTGGCCCCTGAAGATGCCCGTCATCGAGCGCGCATACTCCGCAATCGGCATCGGCATGTACGACACCCTCGCATTCCTCGGCTCCCGCGGCAACAAGGGCGTCCCCTCCCAGCGTCACTTCACCAAGACCGGCACCAAGACCGTCTTCCCCGACATCAAGGACTCCGCATTCAGCGGCGCAATCCAGTTCTACGATGCACGCGTTGACGACGCACGCCTCGTGATCGACGTCGTCCGCACCGCTGCAGGCTACGGCGCACTGGCTGCATCCCGCACCCAGGTTGTCGGCTTCACCAAGGACGCATCCGGCCGCGTCATCGGCGCAGAGCTGGCAGACCTGGAGACCGGCGAGCGCCTGAACGTGCGCGCAAAGCACATCATCAACGCAACCGGCGTGTGGACCGAAGAGTCCGAGTCCCTGGCCAACCCCGAGGGCGGCCTGGAGGTGCTCGCATCCAAGGGTATCCACATCGTGGTTCCCCGCGACCGCATCAACGCAACCAGCGGTATCTTCACCAAGACCGAGAAGTCCGTTCTCTTCATCATCCCCTGGCAGCGTTACTGGATCATCGGCACCACCGACACCCCCTACACCGAGGACCGCGAGCGCCCCGTCGCAACCAGCAAGGACATCGACTACGTCCTGATGCAGGCGAACAAGCTGATCGCTAACCCGCTGACCCGCGAAGACATCATCGGCACCTACACCGGCCTGCGCCCGCTGCTGCAGCCCAAGGTCAAGGACGGCGCAGCATCCACCAAGGTTTCCCGCGAGCACACCGTGACCGAGGTTGCACCCGGCATGAGCGCAATCGCAGGCGGCAAGCTCACCACCTACCGTGTCATGGCTGCCGACGCTGTCGACTTCGCGCTGGGCGAGCAGGCTAAGCAGAACCCCTCCGTAACCGCAACCATCGGCCTGGTCGGTGCAGACGGCTACCACGCAATCGCTGCTAACCGTGCACGCTACGCAGAGCGTTACGGCTGGGATGAGGACCGTATCACCCACCTGCTCGAGCGTTACGGCGCGCAGATTGAGGACCTCGGCGCTCTCATCGACGCTGACCCCTCCCTCGGTGCTCCCCTGGCTAAGGCACCCCAGTTCCTGCGTGCAGACGTCGTCTTCGCTGTCCGCTACGAAGGTGCCCTGCATCTGGAGGACGTTCTGGTCCGCCGCGTACGCCTCGACCTCGAGCAGCGCGACCGCGGCTTGGCAGCAGCAGACGAGATCCTCGATATCCTGCGTGCCGAGCTCGGCTGGGACGATAAGAAGGTCAAGGAGGAACTCGACCTCTACGCCGCACGCGTACAGGCTATCCGCGAGGCAGAGTCCACCTCCACCGACGCTGAGGCATCGGCAAAGATTGAGGCTGTCACCCCCGTGGCACCCCGTGTGAAGCTCTAATCCGTAGAGATTCCACGCACCTTTCGTGACCGGTTATCCGGTACGAACCGACCGTTCACCCCTCACCGAGCATGGGTTATCTCATATTTTCGGTGAGGGGTGGACGAGAGGTTAAATAACCGTTTACGATAATCCCCTGCATAAGAAGCAGCGAGCTAAATACAGGGTTAACCCACTGGTACGATCTGCTTCTCATCCAAAAACATCTATCAATTTTTCGTAGCAATCCGCTACACATTTCAGCACAGCGTTGTGCCCCGATCCGCCCGTGCGGTGAGGACGCACGGGAACACGCAAGCAAAGGTTCGCTTGCCTTCCAGACGCTTCGTCTTCAAGGAGCAACAATGTCTCTTCTTGCTTCCGCAGGAACTGTACTTGCAGCCGGCTCTTCCGCTCTCGTGGATGCATCCGGCGCCCCCACCACCCTCGGAATCTTCGCTTCCGAGTTCTTCGGCACCTTCATCCTGATTCTGCTCGGTGCCGGCGTATGCGCCGCAGTGACCCTCAAGAAGTCCTACGCTAAGGACGCAGGCTGGGGTGTTATCACCTTCGGATGGGGTCTGGCAGTGTTCACCGCCGTGTACCTCTCCTTCCATTCCGGTGCACACCTGAACCCCGCTGTGACCGTTGGCCTGGCAACCGCAGGCAAGGACCTGGCAACCGGCGTTCCCGCAACCCCCGGCAACATTGCCCTGTACATCGTCGCTCAGATGCTCGGCGCAATGGCCGGCGCAACCGGAGCGTACCTCACCTACAAGAAGCACTTCGATGAGGACCCGGGCGACCGCCTCGGCATCTTCGCAACCGGCCCCGCCATCAAGTCCTACGGCTGGAACTTGCTCACCGAGATTATCGGCACCTTCGTCCTGATTGGCTGGATCATCGCATCCGGTAAGACCCCCGCCCAGACTGGCCCCTTGGCTGTTGCCCTGGTCGTTGTATCCATCAGTATGAACCTCGGTGGCGCAACCGGTTCCGCTATCAACCCCGCACGTGACCTCGGCCCCCGTATCGCCTACACCTTCCTGCCCATCCCCGGTAAGACCGGTTCCAACTGGTCTTACGCATGGGTTCCGGTTGTTGGCCCAATCATCGGCGCTATCCTCGCAGGCCTGATCGTTCCGGCAGTTCTGCCCCTCTAAACCTCTCTAATACCCCCCCCCGTTCTTTTGTTCTAAGGAAAAATCAATGACGACTTCTCTGCACTCCGCAACCCTCAACGTCGAGCGCAAGTACATCCTCTCCATCGACCAGGGCACCACCAGCTCCCGCGCGATCCTGTTCAACAAGGCGGGCGAGAACGTGGCTCAAGGCCAGCTCGAGCACGAGCAGATCTTCCCCAAGGCCGGCTGGGTCGAGCACAACGCAACCGAGATTTGGCAGAACGTCCGTAAGGTCGTAGCAATGGCTATGGCAAACGGCGAAGTCAACCACCACGAAATCGCTGCAGTCGGCATCACCAACCAGCGTGAAACCACCGTCGTGTGGGACAAGAACACCGGTGAGCCCGTCTACAACGCAATCGTCTGGCAGGACACCCGCACCCAGGAAATCGTTGAAGAGCTCGCAGGCGAAGAGGGCGTTGGCAAGTACCACGACATCGTCGGCCTGAACCTCTCTACCTACTTCTCCGGCCCCAAGATCAAGTGGATCCTGGACAACGTTGAAGGCGCACGCGAGCGCGCAGAACGCGGCGACCTGCTCTTCGGCAACACCGACACCTGGCTGGTCTGGAACCTGACCGGTGGTGTTGACGGCGGCGTTCACGTCACCGACGTAACCAACGCATCCCGTACCCTGCTGATGAACATCCGCACCCTCGAATGGGATCCGCAGATTGCTGCAGACATGGGCATCCCCATGAGCATGCTGCCCGAGATCAAGTCCTCCTCCGAGGTGTACGGCTTCGGTCGCCCCACCGGTCTGCTCAGCGGCACCCCCATCGCGGGTATCCTGGGCGACCAGCAGGCTGCAACCTTCGGTCAGGCTTGCTTCGAGAAGGGCATGGCGAAGAACACCTACGGTACCGGTAACTTCATGCTCATGAACACCGGCAACGAGCCCGTCTTCTCCAACAACGGTCTGCTGACCACCGTCGCCTACAAGATTGGCGACGCTGCCCCCGTCTACGCTCTGGAAGGCTCGGTCGCAATGAGCGGCTCCCTGATCCAGTGGCTGCGCGACAACCTGCGCATGATCGAGAACGCTGCAGAGTCTGAGGAACTGGCTACCTCCGTTGAGGATTCCGGTGGCTGCTACGTCGTTCCCGCATTCTCCGGTCTGTTCGCACCCCACTGGCGTTCCGACGCTCGCGGCGTGATCGTTGGTCTGACCCGTTACGTGAACCGTGCACACATCGTGCGTGCGGCATTGGAAGCAACCGCATTCCAGACCCGCGAAGTTCTGGACGCAATGAACGCTGACTCCGGTGTTGAGCTCTCCGAGCTGCGCGTGGACGGCGGCATGACCGCTAACGAGTTCCTCATGCAGTTCCAGGCTGACATCCTCGGCGTTCCCGTGATCCGCCCGAAGGTTGTTGAGACCACCGCTCTGGGCGCAGCATACGCTGCAGGTATCGCTGTTGGTTTCTGGAGCGGCGAGCAGGACGTTGTGGACAACTGGGCTGAGGACAAGCGCTGGCTGCCCTCCATGGAGCCCGCAGAGGTTGACCGCCAGTACCGCCTGTGGAAGAAGGCTGTCTCCCGCACCCTCGAGTGGGTTGACGAGGACGTTCCGACCGCCTAATCGCAGCACCCGTTGCCTAACGGCACGGCCCGCGTACTAGCGACGCCCCGGTTGCTTCTCCCCCGCTATGGGGTTGAAGCAGCCGGGGCTTTTCGCTGTTTTATGACGCTCAATTCAGCGTTTATTGCGGCGTAATTTCTACAAAAATTAGTGCTAGGGTACCGTTGGTTTTTGTAAATTTGGTATCTTCCGCCGATTACCTGGAGCGGTGTTGTTCGTGAGGTGTCAGTACCGCACAGGACGCGTACGCGACATATTCATGCGCTGTCCTGACAGGAGTCGACGATTCGCGCTGATACTTTATTTACGTTCCCGTCCGCTGTGGTGCTTCACGTACCGCGGCGGACGGACTTTTATCTCTTGTTACAGGGTTCTCTGTGTTAGCGACGAGCGTGGGTTCACTTTTCGTGTTGCAGTTCTCGCTGTAAAAATCATTCGTTTTATGTCTCTTGTTGAGATACCCGTTCACATGTTGTGTGGGGTTGGTCTAACAGCGTTTGTGTACCTTTGATGCCTACTTCACGCGCCGTATCATAGATATATAGGCTTATTGCTCCTGTTCTGGCCGCCGAAGATGGCGGTTGGTTACGCATCCGGCACCTTCCGGTGCTCGTGAGAACGGATAGATGCTCCGTTGGAAGGAGGGAGCGGGTTTTCCCCGCACCGATTATGGTTGATGTCCGCCGCCGCAAGCTTGCAATTATTGCTATGAACATTTCGGTTCTTGCAGCTGCTCTCTCCTGGCTGTTGGTGCTCTTCTCCGTTATGTATTCTGCCGCCGCTGTGCCGTGGGCGCTGGGTATTGCTATCGTGCTGACTGTGATTGGTATCTACGCGCTGTACCGCTACTACTCAAAGTACTCGCATGTGCTCCCGAACGAGGCCCCGGATGCGCACGATGTGCTCGGTCACGACCTGCACTCACCCCACCTACCGCACCTGCACCACACGGAGGGCAACGTTGGTGGAGCGGCCGCTAAGTAGCAAGCTTCGTTACCCCCTAGACAGCGGAAATGTGCCGCCTCACTGATACCGGTGAGGCGGCACATTTACATTAAAATCACGGTTCAGAGTCCAAACCAACGATTATTTCTCAACGGTTGATTCAGCACTTCGACGCGCTACAGCTTCGGCTTTGGCTAGTTCTGCCTTTTCGTTCTCTTGAACTACAAGAGCGTTATATTTCCAGCCGGGGATTCGTTCAAATAGCCATCCTACCCAGAGGAGCGCCGCAGTAATGAGAGCGACAGGAATCAGGTAGATGAGGATGCTCGGGTTGCGGTTGTGGTCTGAGGTGCTAAGTGCGCTTAACTCCCACAGCATAAGGATTGGCGCACCCATCAAAGGCATCACGATAAAAAGGATCAAGGCATAGTAATTGCCCATCTTGCTACCGGGGTTACCTCTATTCATACGAGCTTGGGTGACGGCTCTCTTCAGGCGTTTATATTCCGCTAAAGTTTCGCCCTCTAGAAGCGAAACGTTAGGGATCTTTGCCATAACGTACTGTACAGCTTCAAGATCTGAGGGCGAGCAAATAAAGATATGCCCCTGGGACAAAACGGTATATTCTTTCGCGATGTCGAGGCACGCCTGCGCGTAACGGTTATTGAGCTCTCGGCTCTCCGGGTTTTCGTTGAGTTGCCGGCGGATATCTTTCAGGTCTTCCATGTTTCTCCTTGCAATTTCAGTCATCGTTGAACCCATCGGTAAGGCACGAGAAACACAGGTCACCCCCACCCGGTGCGGGGTGGAGAAGCCGGAGTATTGAATTGCGGTGTATCGGTGTGTACTTCACAGAATGCCAGCTCTTCGGGCTCAAGCAAAATTGGCGGGCATCCTGAGATATTTCAACGGCGGTACAAACTGTGGTGCATACATCTCATACATTGCGGTCAGTTATAGACAAAATCCGCTGCGGGTACGGTACGGAGGCGCCCCTCCCCTATGATGGTTGAAAGGGGTATTTGCTCCTAATACCATCTGCAGTACACGCCCACGAGCCAACGAGGAAGAGCATGACCAAAGCGACCGATTCGCCGCAGACGCCGGAAGCGCTCGCGCGCTGGTACACTCGCTACTCGAGCCCCGTCGGCGTGCTCTACATTGCCGCCCGCGCGGATGCGATTGTGGGCATCTGGTACGAGGATCAGGCGCATTTTCCGCTCCCCCATGAGCTCGGTGAGCTGATTGAGAATCCCGGAGCCTATCTGCGGGAGCACGGCACGGCGGAGGATGAAGAGCCTGCCGGCGAGTATGCTGCGGCGCAGTTGCTGTCTCGCGCTGAGGTAGAGCTTTCCGAGTATTTTGAGCGCAAGCGCACTTCTTTTACGTTGCCGTTAGATCCTGATGGCACCGACTTTCAGCTGATTGTGTGGGAGCATCTGAAGACTGTTCCTGCCGGGTACACCACCACTTACGGCGAGATTTCGCGTGCGGTTGGCCCGGGTGCTCCGGCGCAGGCTGTGGGTCAGGCGGTCGGCCGCAATAAGGTTTCTATTATGATTCCTTGTCATCGCGTTATTGGTGCTGACGGTAGTCTGACCGGTTACGCTGGCGGTGTTGAGCGTAAGCAGTTCCTCCTGGATTTGGAGGAGCCGGAAGAGGTGCGGGAGGCGCGGCTCTTCTAGCGCCTGTCGGCTAGTCTTCGAGGCTCATGACGGGGTGGGGTATGCATCGGGTGCGTACCCCACCCTTTTTCGTACCTGCTTTCGGTGTCGCTATTCTGCAACACGACACGTAATCGAATATAGTTGCGATTTATTCACGGTAGAGCTACTGTTTAAATAGAACATGCTTCCGAAATACTCGGATCAGCTCAGCAATCTCAGAGAGGAGAGACCATGACCTCGCAACCCAATATTCCCGCCAAATCCCTCGAAAACACCCCGAGCTACCCCACGTGGGTAACCGACGAACTTCTGCGCGACTACTACGACGCCGAATGGGGCATGCCCATCACTGATGAGCGGGGACTCTTCGAAGCGCTGAGCCTCGAGGCTTTTCAGGTGGGGCTCTCCTGGCGCACGATTCTTGCCCGCCGCGAGGCATTTCGTCGCGCTTTCGAGGGTTTCGATCCCGAACGCGTGGTTGCCTTCACCGACCGGGATGTTGCGCGACTCCTCCAGGACGAAGATATTATCCGTAACGAGCGGAAAATTCGTGCAGTCATCTCCAATGCGCGACTGACCCTTCGGATGCGTGAGCTTGCCGCCACGGCGCGTGACGCCTCCGCGGAGGACATTCCTCTTCCCCTCATCGCCACCTCTTCTACCCCGACCACTACGGATAGTGTTGAGGCGCCGAATACTCGCCGCCGTCGAGTTCGTACGCTCAGCAATGAAGATCTAAACCGGATGCGCGAGCGCACCCTATCTGACGGCACACGTGTACCGGGCGGGCTGCCGGCGTGGCTGTGGTCCTTCGCCCCGCGCGAGACTATCACGCCGCATACACTGGAGGATATTCCTACCGATACGCCCGAGTCCGCGCTTCTCGCCAAATCTTTTAAGGCACTGGGTGGAGTATTTTTAGGTCCGGTGACCGCCTATGCGCTCATGTGCGCGGTCGGCATGGTGGATGCGCACCTGGTGGGCTCGCATCGGCGCGGCTGTTCGGGTCTTTTCACCTAAACCCTCGAGCCTCTGGCGCGAGGGCACGCCCGGGCAGAGAAAAACCGCGTGTTACTTCGGTGAAGTAAGCACGCGGCTTCTATACGTTGAGAGGTTCCGCCCTGAATTAGATCGTCGCAGGGTTAGATTGTCGCAGGATTAGATCATCACGAAGAGGAAGATCAGGGACAGTAGCGGCGGGGTCAGCTGAATCAGCGCCGGCTTGCGCTTATCCGGGGAGGTGAGGAACAGGTAGGCACCGGCAACCGCCATGGAGCCCAGACCTGCGAACATGAGCGCCACGCCCACCTGCGGGGAGCCGAACCAGAAGGCGAGCAGACCGGTTGCTGCGATCCAGGCGAGCATCAGGTTGTACAGGCCCTGGTTTGCCGCCATCTCCTTGGTGGACTCGGCAAATTCTTCGGTCATTCCGAAGGTTTCGCGGCCCTTGGGCTTAGTCCATAGGAATGATTCGATGATCCAGATGTACACGTGAATAGCGATTGCTACGAAGGCAAAAACGGTGGTAATCGTTGCGAGCGTCTGCATTGTTTTTCCTTAAGCAGTAGGTGTTCTATTAGGCACCTGCCCGTTCTTTCTTCTGGAGCACAATCTGTGGTGATGTGCAGAATCATGCAGGAGCAAGCACAAGAAGTAATTCTACGCCTCTTCCCGGCTTGTTGGAACTTCCCTGAATATGCGTGAAACCCCTCGATTCGTCTTCTGCAGAGAAAACTGTAGGGTTCTCATCGAGGGGTTTCGTATGCAGGGTTACGCCGAATCCGGTATCGGTCTTTAGCCCATCATGAGCGACAGAGCGAAGGACCAGAGGCAGACCAGGCCCAGCAGAATGGCGCTGTACTTGATGGACATGGAGGTAATCTTCGATTCCTCGCCGGCGCTATTTACTGCTGCCGCCGCGATTGCGATGGACTGCGGGGAGACGATCTTACCCATCACGCCACCGGCAGTGTTTGCGGCAACGAGCAGGGTCGGGTCAACAGCAATCTGGGCTGCGGTGGTGGACTGCAGGCCCGCGAAGAGCACGTTAGCGTTCGTCACGGAGCCGGTCACGAACACGCCAATCCAACCGATGATCGGGGACAGCAGCGGGAAGACCGGGCCGGCTGCCGCGAGCGCCAGAGCGATGGAGGTGGTCATACCGGCGTGGTTCATCACGTTTGCGACGGACATGACCAGGCAGATCATGAGGATCGGCATCTTCAGCTGGTTCCAGGTGCCGCCGAGCTCTTCAAAGGCTTCGCCCCAGCTAATCTTCGAGGTCAGCACGGTAATGAGTGCCGCCACCAGAATTGCGGTGCCGGATGCGCCCAGGGTGTTCCATGAGAACATTGCGGTCACGGTCTTACCTGCACCGGTGACGATTGCCTCGTGGATGCCGGGGATGGGGAACGCCAGGGTTGCGGCGCCCAGCGGACCAGTGGTTGCGAACACGGGCTTGAGCGCGGTGGACCAGAGCAGGATGGTTGCGGAGAGGAAGATGAAGGGGCTCCACGCCTTAACAATCTCAGCGCCGGTGTGCTTGACGCTCTGCTGTGCCTGAACTTCTTCGAGGCTGGGAGCGGTGGGTTCACGGTAAATATGCTTGGGCTGCCAGGAACGCATGACGAGTGCCAGCGCCACCAGGGACAGCAGTGGCGGGATGATGTCGACCAGTTCGGGAGAGCCGAGCAGCATCAGGATAGCTGCCTGACCGCCGGAGAAGATGACACCGGTCATGAGCGCTACGAGACCGACTTCGCGGATGCCTCGCATACCGTCCTGGATGGCGACCATCAGTACCGGCACGATTGCCACGAAAATCTGCAGTACCGGGACCATGCCCGCGGACAGGTGTGCGGTGTCCAGGCCGCCAACCTTAGCCGCAGTGGTCACGGGAATACCGATAGCGCCGTAGGCGCCGGATGCGGCGTTGGCTACCAGCGCCAGCATGGACGCCTTGAGGGGGTTGAAGCCCAGGGACACAAGCAGAGCCGCGGAGATAGCAATGGGGATGCCGAAGCCTGCCGCGCCTTCGATGAAGCCGCCGAAGCAGAAGGCAATCAGCAGCACCTGGATGCGCTGGTCGTTCGAGATGGAGGAGACGGAGGCGCGCACGATGTCGAAGTTACCGGCACGCACGGCGATGCGGTAAAGCCACACCGCCATGAGCACGATCCAGCCGATGGGCCATGCGCCCGAGAGGAAGCCGGAGAGGATGGAGCCAGCACCTGCGGTAATCGGCAGGCCGAAGACGGCGCAGCCGATGATGAGGGTGGTGCCGAGGGTCAGCAGTGCTGATTTGAGGCCGCTGAGTTTCAGAACGGTCAGGCCCAGCAGGAAGAGGATGATGGGTACTGCTGCGACCAGTGCGGAGAGCACCGGCGAGTTCAGCGGGTCATAGGTTTGCTGCCACATAGGGCGGGTGTTCCTTTCGGTCTGTGCATTGTTGCGGTTGCCTCTTCCGATACGACTCCTGTGCTGTATGGAAGCGCTAGGCCGCATAAAACCGATGGGTTCCTCCCCTATGTGGTGGAGTGGCCCATCGGTGAAGCGTTATGGTCATCAGTTCCCAGGGGCTGAAGTTGTTCCCTGGTTTTAAGTGAAAGAAAGCGGGATTATTCCCGCTAACTAGGTGCTTGTGACTTTATCTGTCTAAGCTATCAGGTCTCCCTCATGAGTTCAGGATAGGATAACCTTAAGTATGCACAAATGATATTTATGTGCATATTTACACTCCCCGGTATTCGCCCCTCACCGCTCGCCTTCGAGCCATCAGCCACGCATCCCACCACGCGCCCTACCAAGCCCAGATATCGTAAAAGCCCCCTCCTACCGAAGTAGAAGGGGGCTTGATACAGACCGTATTGCGGCGCCTCGCTCTCAACCGGAGCGGGTTACACGCATCGGGTTCTCACGCTGTTTAGGAAACAACCAGGGACAGGATGTAAACCCAAACACAGGTGATAGCCAGCAGTGCTGCACTGTACTTGATCGCCATGGAGGTAATCTTGGATTCCTCGCCGGCGCTGTTCACAGCAGCAGCTGCAATTGCGATGGACTGCGGGGAAACGATCTTCGCCATCACACCACCGGCGGTGTTAGATGCAACCAGCAGGGTCTGGCTGACGCCAATCTGCTGTGCGGTGGTAGCCTGCAGGCCAGCGAAGAGGATGTTGTTGTTCACCACGGAGCCGGTCACGAACACGCCAATCCAACCGATGATCGGGGACAGCAGCGGGAAGATAGCGCCCACAGCGGCAACAGCCAGTGCGATGGAGGTAATCATACCCGCGTAGTTCATGACGTTAGCAACGGACATAACCAGGCAGATCATGAGGATCGGGGTCTGCAGCTGCTTCCAGGTTGCACCGAGTTCCTCGATAGCCTCGCCCCAGCTGATGGAGGAGGTCAGGATGGTGATGATGGCAGCCACCAGAATTGCGGTACCGGATGCGCCCACAATGTTCCAGGTGTAGGTCACGTCAATAGGCTTGGGGGTTGCAACGATCGGTGCCGCCTGCGAGATGCTCTGGTGCAGCCAGGGCAGGGAGAACGTGACGTTGGTGAAGCCGAGCGCGCCCTTAGCAGCGAAGACGGGCTTCAGAGCGGTGGACCAGAGCAGAATCACGACGGACAGGTAGACGAAGGGGCTCCACGCCTTGAGGATTTCGCCACCGGTGTGCTTGGTGCTCTGCTGAGCCTGAACTTCTTCCAGGGAGGGAGCGGTGGGCTCGCGGAAGATGTGCTTGGGCTGCCACTTCTGCATGACCAGTGCCAGAGCAATCAGTGCCAGCAGCGGCGGGATGATGTCGACGAGCTCGGGGTTACCCAGGGTTGCGAGCAGAACGGACTGGCCGCCGGAGTAGATGACACCAACCATCAGGGCTACCAGACCGACTTCGCGGATACCGCGGATGCCGTCCTGAATAGCAACGAGCAGTACGGGGATGAGAGCCGCCATGATCTGGAGAACCAGGACCATTTCGATGGACAGTGCGTGCAGGTCCACGCCACCGCGGGTTGCTGCGGTGGTCACGGGGATACCGATAGCGCCGTATGCACCGGAGCTCACGTTAGCGATCAGCGCGAACATTGCGGCCTTGAGCGGGTTGAAGCCCAGGGACACGAGCAGTGCAGCACAGATAGCAATCGGGATACCGAAGCCTGCAGCGCCTTCAAGGAAGCCACCGAAGCAGAATGCGATCAGCAGCATCTGGACGCGCTGGTCGGTAGAGATGGAGGAGATGGAGGAGCGGACGATTTCAAAGCCGCCAGAACGCACGGAAATGCGGTAGAGCCACACAGCCATGAGCACGATCCAGCCGATGGGCCACATGCCCGAGAGGAAGCCGTAGAGGATGGAGCCTGCACCGGCGGTGATGGGCATACCGAAGATAGCGCAACCGATGACCAGTGCAATGACGAGGGAGATAACGGCAGATTTAATACCGCTGAGCTTCAGGACAGTGAGGCCCAGAAGGAAGAAAATAATCGGGACTGCTGCCACGAGTGCGGAGAGTGCGCTCGAGTTCAGCGGGTCGTAGACTTGCTGCCACATGATGTACTGTGTTCCTTTCCAGCCCACGGGGGCGGGATCGAGTTGTGCCGTAAAACCTTCCCAGTGACGCTTGTGGCGGCGTGTGTGCCGTGTGTTGTAGGTGCGTGCACCTAGCTGTTTGATGCGTTAAGGACGCTATCCCTTGGGATATATGCCTTCACTTGGGTTCGTGTTGGTTTTGCGGCTATGAAATTTAGTGTGTTGAAACGGTGTTTTTGTCATAGAAACCTAAATATTCCTTGATTTGTCAAGGGAATTTCAGGGTCAGGATAATGAATCCCTAATCCAAAAACGCAATTCCTTGTGTACCCAATGTACCACTTAACACCCACAGAATCGGGCATATTCCAACATTTAAATTCAAGCTCATAATTGCAACCTAACCTAAAGCCCACCCCCGGGTTGAGGGCTCATCCAGCCCCCTCCCCCGCTATTTCAAGGAAGAAACAGCGCCCCGGCGCTTTGGGCAGTACACACAGCGCATGTCCTAATCACAAATCGTTCAAACTACCAAACCCAGCGAACCTCTAAACGGCATACAAAAAAGCTCCGGAAGGAAAAACCTTCCGGAGCTTTATCTGTCGGGTTGACAGGATTTGAACCTGCGACCCCTTGACCCCCAGTCAAGTGCGCTACCAAGCTGCGCCACAACCCGATTCGTTATTCACGATATTGTTTTCAAGGTTTCCCCTGAACACTCGAATAACTATACCGGGCTTTCAACCCCCACGCAAGCCAGAATCCCCATTTTTAGAAAAAATCTTAAAAATCTTTTTCGCGCAGATTTTCTGCACAGAATCCAGCGCGTGGGGGCCAAGCCTAACAAGGGGCCAAGCCTAGCAGGGGGCCAGCCCAGCAACACGGCATCGGGCAGGCACATCCCCGCTACTAGCGGCGGCCACCCTTGCCCTTCTTAGCCTTCGCGCTCTGACGCTCACCCAGGGAGCGGCGCTCACGCACACGCATCGAAATCTCAATCGGAGTACCCGTGAAATCAAAGGTCTCGCGCAGACGACGCGTAATGAAGCGGCGGTAACCCGGATCCAAGAAGCCGGTCGTAAACAGCACGAACTTCGGCGGACGCGAAGACACCTGAGTGCCGAAGAGAATACGCGGCTGCTTACCGCCACGCAGCGGGTGCGGATGCGCGGCCACAATCTCGCCCAGGAACGCGTTCAGGCGACCGGTCGGAATACGCGAATCCCACGACTCCAGCGAGCGCTCCAGGGCGGGCACCAGCTTATCCTTATGCCAGCCGGTCTTCGCCGAAATGTTCACGCGAGGAGCCCACTGCACGTGCGCCAGGTCGCGCTCAATCTCACGCTCGAGCATGTAGCGGCGATCCTCATCGAGGGTATCCCACTTGTTGAATGCCAGGACCATTGCACGGCCCGAATCAATCACAGTCTGCACGATACGCACATCCTGCTCAGAAATCGGCTCGGAAACATCCAGCAGCACCACTGCAACCTCAGAACGCTCCAGAGCAGTCTGAGTACGCAGCGAAGAGTAGAACTCCGCGCCCTTAGCCATGTGCTGGCGACGGCGAATACCCGCCGTATCCACGAAACGCCAAGGGTAGCCACCCAGCTCAATAATCTCGTCAATCGGGTCACGAGTCGTACCAGCCAGGTCATTCACCACGGCACGCTCAGACCCAGCCAGCTTGTTCAGCAGCGAGGACTTACCCACGTTCGGGCGACCCACCAGAGCCACACGACGCGGGCCACCCAGCGCCTCCGGCTGAGCGAACTGCGAGTGCTCCGGCATGACCTCAAGGATCTCGTCCAGAGCATCCGCCAGGCCACGGCCGTGCAGACCCGACACCGGGAACGGCTGACCCATACCCAGCGACCAGAGGTTATAAATCTCCGGCTCCAGGTGGGCGTCGTCAATCTTGTTAGCAATCAGAATGATCGGCTTCTTCACGCGGCGCAGCATACGCACAATCTGCTCGTCCGAAGCGGTCACACCCACGCGGGCGTCCACCACCAGGACCACAACGTCGGCCTGCTCCACAGCAATCTCAGCCTGCTCAGCAACCTGAGCGTCAATACCGCGGGCGTCAGACTCCCAACCACCGGTATCAACCAGAGTGAAGCTCTTACCCAGCCACTCAGCCTTATAAGACACGCGGTCACGAGTCACACCCGGCTTATCCTCAACCACCGCTTCACGGCGGCCCAGAATACGGTTAATGATGGTCGACTTACCCACATTCGGGCGGCCAACAATCGCCACTACCGGATCAGCAAGCTGCTCTTCCTCTTCCTCAATGTCGAAGCCCCAGGCACCCAGCAGGGCGCGGTCCTCTTCATCCAGGTCGTAGTCCTCAAGACCCTCAAGCAGAGCCTGAGCACGCTGGTCAGCGGTCTCATCATCAATCTCAGCGAGGCGCTCGGTAACGTCGTCCTCGCCACCGCCCAGGTACTTCTCTTCGTAATCGTCGCGGATAGCGTCCTCAGCCATGCGCATTCCTTTCTCTACCCGCCCCGCGCCCAACCCACAGGTCAGCACGCGAGCGCGGCTCAACGTCTTATCGGGAGCGGATGCACCACTCCCCCAGCGTTTCGGCGGGGCCTAACCCGCGCGCTTCGCCTTCAACTGGTCATTCACAGCGTTAATCACTGCAGAGACCGTCGCATTAAAATCAAGATCCGAGCTGTCCACCAGGGTCACGCCCTCGGCAGCTTCCATAAAGTTATTGACCTTCGAATCCTTCGCATCACGCTCAGCGATCTGCTTGCTCAAGTCACCCGAAGCGCCGGACTTCTCCGCGTTCTCCAGGCCGCGGCGCGCCATGCGCACCTCTTCAGAAGCAGTCAGCAGGATGCGCGCATCAGCGTCAGGAGCGACCACGGTGGTGATGTCGCGGCCCTCAGCGACCATGCCGTTAATAGCGTGGTCAATCATCCAACGCTGCAGGCCAATCAGGTGCTCACGAACCGCCGGAACCGAAGCCACAGCAGACACCGCCGAAGAAATGCGCTCGCTACGAATCTCCTCACGGATATCGGTCGAACCCATCAGAATCTCTTCTTCCTTAATGTTCGTACCGAACACCAGGGGCATCTCCTCGACAGCCTTCGCGATCGCCTCAGCGTCATTCAGGTCAATGCCAAGTTCCAGCACACGGTAGGTTGCGGCACGGTACATTGCACCGGTGTCCAGGTACGCCAGACCAAAGTGGCGTGCAACTTCCTTAGACACAGACGACTTACCGGAACCGGAAGGACCGTCAATAGCAATCGTCAGTTTAGGGTTCTCGTGCATCAGCACTCCTTAAAATTCGTCTCAAACTTTATGCCGGAAAATACAGCTTTAACTCTACTTCACAACACGCCAACCGCGAGCCGACAAATCGCGGACCAGCGCCTCATGAATAGACGGATTGACCGAGATTTCAGCCATACCCACCGGGGCACCCGTCGAGTGCTCCAGACGCAAATCCTCAAGGTTCGCGCCCAGCTCGCCAATCTCGGCAAGCAAACGAGCCAGCGTGCCGGGGGTGTCGTCCACCAGCACCGTCATCTTTGCGAACGCGGCGGGCGCCGTACCGTGCTTACCCGGAATGCGGCTAACGCCCGCGTTGCCTTCACTCATCAGCTGCGCCAAATCCAGGCGAGCGCCGGATGCCGTCGGGTTCTCCAGCGTCGCGATGAGGCGGTTCAGGTCATCACGCACACCGTAGAGGGTCTTCACAATCGGATCAGCGTTCGCCGCAAAAATCTGCACCCACAGCGTCGGGTCCGAAGCCGCAATACGCACCGTATCGCGCAAACCCTGACCCGCCAGGGACAGCGCATACAGCGGAGTGTCCTGCAGACGCGAAGCCAGAAGCGAACTCATCGCCTGCGGCACATGAGAGATCAGAGCAACCGTCTGATCGTGCTCCTCAACGCTCAGAGAAGTCACAATCGCGCCCAGCTCCACCGCCACAGAACGCACCAGACGCACACACTCGGGGCGAACCGAATCGTGCTCGCAGATAATCCACGGACGCGCCTGGAACAGCTCACCGCGAGCAGCCACCGGACCCGACTTCTCACGCCCAGCCATCGGATGCGAACCCACGTAACGGGACGCATCCGCACCCGAGGCAAGCACATCAGCCAGCGGCTGCACCTTCACCGAGGCAACATCCGTCACCACGGCGCCGGGGTAGCCCGCCTCTGGTCGAGGCGCATAGGTGTTCAACGCGCGAGCGCACACGGCACCGGCACTATCCGGAGGCGCAGCCACCACCACCAGCTGCGGGGCGAGGGCGGCGCGCTCTTCCTCCGACAGGGTGGAGAAGCTTATGCCGGCACCGATATCCTGCGCCACAGCCTCGGCGGTGGGTGAAATATCTTGGACGTACACGTCCTCGCATCCTGCCGCACGCAACCCCAAACCAATGGAGGCGCCCAGCAGACCCGAACCGATAATGAGTACCGGCCCGGTCAGCGTTGAGTCCATGGGCAGCTCAGATGCGGAAAGCTCAGCGGGCGAGCTCATGACAACTCCTTAGCGTTATTACATGTCCACCGAAGCGAGCAGGTGACCAATCTCGACCTTGGAGAGGTTACGGACGGTACCCTGCTTCTGCGAACCAATACGGATCGGGCCCATCTCGATGCGGACCAGGCGCTCAACCGGGTAGCCGACAGCGTCGAAGAGACGGCGCACGATGCGGTTCTTACCGGAGTGGATGGTCACCTCAACGAGCACGTGGCCGGGGGTGGAGTCCACCAGCTTGAACTCGTCCACGCGAGTCACGCCGTCCTCCAGGCGGATGCCCTTCTTCATGGCTGCGCCGACGCCGGGCTCCATCGGGCCGGGAACCTGCACCAGGTAGGTCTTGGGCACCTCGTAGGAGGGGTGGGTGAGGCGGTTCGCCAGTTCACCATCGTTGGTCAGCAGCAGCAGACCCTCGGTTTCGACGTCCAGGCGGCCCACGTGGAACACGCGCTCGCTCATGGAGGAACGCAGGAAGTCAGAGATGCAGGGGCGACCTTCGGGGTCTTCCATGGTGGAGACCACGCCGGCGGGCTTGTTGAATGCCATGTAGACGAGCTTGTCGTTGGTCTGAACGGTCATGCCGTCCACCTGCACGGTCACCTTGGAGGGGTCCACGCGCACACCCAGCTCGGTCACGACTTCACCGTTGACGGTGACGCGGCCTTCGGTAATCATTTCTTCGCAGACGCGGCGGGATGCCACACCGGCCTGAGCCAGCAGCTTCTGCAGGCGCACGCCGTCGTGGTCGTAGAACTCGTAGTGGTCTACCGGGGCGTTGCGGGGGCGGCGGGGGCGGTGCGGGCCAGCGTAGTTGCTGACGCGGTATTCGCCGCGCTCGTTTGCGAAGGCTTCACCGGAGCGGTAGGGGCGGCCCGGTGCGCGGCGTTCGCGCTTGGGCAGTTCGGTGCCGCGGCCTCGGCCGGAACCTGCGCGGCCTGCGCCGAACTTCTTCTCGCCAAACTTCTTGTCACCAAACTTCTTCTCGCCGAAGCCCTTTGCACCGCCCTTGCCTGCGCCGCTCTTCGGTGCGCCGGGACGACCGCCGCGTGCGGATGCTCCCTTAGCGCCGGGCTTACCGCCCTGACCGGGACGACCGGCGCCGGGACGGCCACCGCGGGAGTTCTGGGGGCGACCGGATGCAGAGCGGCCGCCGCGGGAGGAGTTTCCATATGCCATGGTGTTCTTCTCTTTTCTGTCGTTGTAGTTCTTGTTAGTCTTTGTGCCCCGGCACAGGCTCCGAATGCGCAGTGTGTGTCAGCGCCAGGAGCGCTTATCCGGGGCGCTTATCCGGGTGGTTCTGCCGCAGGTTTTCAGCAGAACCGTTGAAAGTTTCGTTATTGCCGTAACGGCTGTAGCCTGTTGGCTAGTCGTTACCTTCGGCGAGGACCGCCGCCTCCGTGTCATCGGGCAGGAAGGGCGCGAGCGCCGGTAGCTCCTCCAGGGAGTTCAACCCGAGCTTCGCCAGCAGTAGCTCCGTGGTTTCGTAGAGGGTCGCGCCGCTTCCGGCTTCACGACCAGCCTCACGAATCAGCTGCCGTTGAAGCAGCTGACGGATTGCCGCGTCCGCGTTCACGCCTCGGATGGAGGCTACCCTCGCCCTGGTCACCGGCTGCTGGTAGGCAATCACGGCGAGCGTCTCGTAGGCGGGCTTGCTGAGGGTCGCGCTCTTGGAGCGGGTCACGAAGCGTGCCACCCAGGGGGCGAAGTCGTCGCGGGCGTAGAGCTTCCAGCCTCCTGCGATGTTCCGCA
This sequence comes from Rothia mucilaginosa, assembly GCA_963539245.1. Classification (GTDB taxonomy): domain Bacteria; phylum Actinomycetota; class Actinomycetes; order Actinomycetales; family Micrococcaceae; genus Rothia; species Rothia mucilaginosa_H. Next base: position 13,866 of record CAUTJW010000006.1, on the reverse strand, counting down.
GCTGGAATCCGCGCGGTTCGGGTGCCACCCGGTTTTCGTCTTCTCCGTAGCCGCTTTCTTCGCCGTTGTACTCGCGGTACAGCTGGTCGAGCGCGTGCTCAACAGCTCGTTCGTTGACGATGAGCGCGGCGGAGAGTTCTTTGACGCTCACGGGTGCTTCGGCAACGGCGAGGATCGCTTCGATGGCGCTTTTTACGCCGCCGGGGATTGCCTCGACCTTGGAGAATTCGGCTTCGGCATCGACCGCCACGCTGGGTGCGGTGGAGGGGCCTCCCGCCGGAATCTTTGCCGGTTTCGTTGCTGGTTCCTTCGACTCGCGGGGTGCAGTTTCCTGCGGTTCCTCGGAGCTGTCGGGACTATCGGAGTCCTCTACCGCTTCGGCGGTTTCAGCCTCCTCAGCTTCTTCGGCGACCTCGGCTTCTTCGGTCACCTCATCCAGAGGCGCTGAGGCCACCTCGTGCTCAGCCGGCTCAGCCTCCACCTCAGCTGGCTTTGAGCTCTCAGCCTCTACCGGCTCTACTGGCGCCGAGTCTACCTGTTCCGAATCCTCGTCTGCGTTCGGATCCCAGTAGCCCATGTTCACGATGGCAAGGTCGTCAGGGGTGAATTCACGGTCAAAGCGTGAGCCGTGACTACTCATAATCCTCCTCTACCGGTTCCTCGTTCACGTCGGATGATTCGGGTGATTCTGGTGATTCAGGCGCTCCACCGGTTTCGTGCGCGTCCTGAGTGTCTGTTTCTTCGCGAATCACGAACTGTGCAGCGCTCGCGCTCGCACGTACCCGAATGGTTCCGAGCGGTTCGTCCTGTTCTACGTGCAGGGCGCCTTCTTTGTAGAGCTCGAGCAGGGCGAGAAAACGAACCACCGCGATTTCTAGTTCGCCGGATCCTTGAACCAGTTCGGCGAAGCTCAGTTCCCGCGCCGCGGTATCGAGCAGGCGGTGCAGAATGTAGTGTTCTTCAGCCGCGATGGTGGTGAGCGGAACGTGCAGGTGCTCGTTGAGTTCTTCAACAATTTCTTCGGGTTCCGGTTCGGGCTCTTTGGGGGTTCGGCTCAGCGCTGCTGCGGCGATGCGGGCGAACTCTTCGGCGCCTCCGGTAAAGACCAGCTCGGGTAGCGCCTGGGCGAATCGTTCTTCGAGGGCTACCGCACGGGGGAACCGTTGCGCTTCTTGCGCCCAGCGTTCAGCAAAAATATCGGCGACTTCGCGGTAGGCGCGGTATTGCAGCAGACGGGCAAAGAGCAGGTCGCGCGCCTCCAGTAGTGCGACATCCTCTTCGAGGGGTTCACGATGCTGCGGGAGCAGGCGTGCGGTCTTGAGTTCCAGCAGGGTTGCGGCGGTGACCAGAAATTCGCTGGCTTCGTCGAGTGCACGTTCGGTACCCTCGGCGTAGAGGGCGTGCAGGTATGCGAGGAACTCGTCGGTGACCTCTGCGAGCGCCACCTCGGTAATGTCGAGTTTGCGGCGCGAGATCAGGGTCAGTAGAAGAGCAAAGGGACCCTCAAAATTACTGAGGGTGAGGGTGAAACCGCGTTCCGGGTTCTGCAGGCCGCGGCCCTCAGTCCGGGCGTTCGCGGCGGTGTCTGCGTTCGGTGTCGGTACCCTCACGGCAGCGACGTTCGTGGTCATAAACGACCTATTCTCCTTAAGTTTATTCTCCCCGGCTGTGCTGGTCCGGCTTTGTTGGCGCCGTCTCAGATGCGGCTTCTACTTCGCCTATTTTTGCGGCGTAAGCAGTGCGCGGGGTCTTTAGAATCCACACAATTATACGCCCTCTGCCGGTGTGACTCAAGGGTGAGAGTCACCTCAGCAGTGGGCGTATAGGTGGGGGCTTTAGCGTGCGCCGCCCTTGTAGATCAGTTCGCGTGCCACCTGGCGGTATGCTTCCGCGCCGGGGTGGCTGGAGGCGTAGCTGAGAATCGGCTCAGCGGACACCGACGCGTCCGGGAACTTCACGGTGCGCTTGATGACGGTGTCGAAGACCTTGTCGCCGAATGCATCCACGATGCGCGCCAGAACTTCCTTGGAGTGGATGGTGCGGGCATCGAACATGGTGGCAAGTACGCCGGAGATTTCGAGGTCGGGGTTCAGGCGGTCCTGAACCTTCTCGATGGAGTCGACCAGCAGTGCGACGGCGCGTAGTGCGAAGAACTCACAAATCAGCGGAATGATGACGCCTTCGGAGGCGGTCAGTGCGTTGACGGTCAGCAGACCCAGGGAAGGCTGGCAGTCGATGAGGATGACGTCGTACTCGTCGCGGACCTTGCGCAGTGCCGAGGCGAGAACCTGCTCGCGCGCCACTTCATTGACCAGCTGAACTTCAGCTGCGGAGAGGTCGATGTTGGCGGGCAGCAGGTCGATGTTCTCCACGCCGGTGGGCAGGATAACGTCCTTGATATCAACCTTGCGGTCCATCATGACGTTGTAGACGGTCAGGTCCAGTTCGTGCGGGTTCGCGCCGAAACCTGCGGAGAGAGCACCCTGCGGGTCGAAGTCGACCAGCAGAACCTTACGGCCGCATTCTGCCAGTGCCGCGCCCAGGTTAATGGTGGAGGTGGTCTTACCCACGCCGCCCTTCTGATTCACCATAGAGATAATGCGGGCGGGACCGTGGCTACTCAGCGGAGCCGGGTCGGGGTATACGCGCAGGGGTCGACCGGTGGGGCCGAGTTCTTGAGCCTGAGCTTCAGTCAATGGTTCACCTTCATCAATGAATTCGAAGTTTTAAAGTTTAAGCGTTGTCTATAAGGTTACCTCAAGAGCGGCTGTTCCGCGGTTTGACGGGGTTTTATCCCCGTTCGTGGGCACGCGGATGCGCCATGCGGTACACCTCCATGAGCCCCTCGGGCGTAACCTTGGTGTACACCTGCGTGGTGGCAATGGAAGCATGCCCGAGTAGCTCTTGCACCACGCGAATATCGGCACCGCCCTGTAGCAGGTGCGTTGCGAAGCTGTGGCGCATGGAGTGCGGTGAGAAGTCGGAGCTGAGCCCGGCGGCTTCGGCGGCTTCTTTGAGGATGAGCCAGGCGCCTTGGCGTCCGAGTCTGCCGCCTCGCCCGTTGACGAAGAGCGCGGTGGTGCCTTTACCGTGCGCTACGAGGGAGGGGCGGGCACGCACCAGGTAGTCTTGGATTGCTTTTTGGGCGTAGCTTCCGATGGGTACGAGTCGTTCTTTGTTTCCTTTGCCGAAGAGTCGAACGTAGCCGGGCAGGGTAATCTGGTTGCCGTCTTCATCGGTGAGGGTTCCCTCGAAATGCACGTCGTCGATATCGGCGTTGAGCATTTCGCTCACGCGCGCGCCGGTGGCGTAGAGGAATTCGAGTATGGCTCGGTTGCGTAGCCCGGTGGCGGTTTCGCGGTCGGGTACGGCGAGTAGCCGCTGGATGTCTTCTACGCTGACTGCTTTGGGTAGGCGTTTAACGTTCTTGGGCGGGGTGACCGGTGCCGCTGGATCGGTGGGCACGATGAGCGCGGAGACCCAGAAGGCGTGTGCTCCGCGGACTGCCGCCATGGTGCGGGCGATGGAGTTCGGCCCCAAGGGCAGGGGCAGGCTCGGTGCCCCTTCAGCGGTTGGCGTTTCTTTTTCTGGCTCCCCAGCTTTTGACTGCCCGGCACGCCCTTTTCCAGCGCGCACGTTTCCTGCGCGCCCGTTTCCTGGGCCTCGCCCCGATTCGGAGGCGATCATCAGCGCCAGCGATTCTGCGGCTTCTTCCTGCGCTTCCTGAGATTCCTGCGCGTTCTGGTTGTTCTTCTCCCCCGCTTCGAGTCCGGCGACGAATCCAGCTAGGGGCACGGTGGGGGCGGCGAGTTCCCGCATGAAGGAGCGCACCTGCGCGGTGGTGATGCGTTCGGGGTCGATGACTCCGAGGGTAGCCATGTAGGCGCTGTATCGTCGCAGGTCACGCGCGTAGGAGGCGATGGTGTGTTCGCTGCTTCCTCGCTCCACGCGCAGGTGGATGAGGTACTGGTCAATGGCTTTCTGTAGCGGGGTCTGCGCCTCCTGGTGGGAAGAACCCAGAGTAGAAGAACCGACAGAAGAGGGCGCACCGAGCAGACCCGCGCCGCGGGGTGTCTTGCTCGCCGTGCTTTTTGCCTGCTTCACGCTATCTCCTCTGTCGGTTCTCTTGATATTCGAGCTTGCCGTAGGCGGGGCTACTCCCCCGCCCCCGTGTTCCGTATCTTAGTGGTTGCGGAAGTTCTCCGGCTTTTCGCGGCGCTGCCCCATGTAGGGGTGGAACTCCCAGCCGCCCTCGGCAGGGCGCAGGCCTTCAAAGTTGTTCTGCGCCGCCGCGTAGGTGGCGAGTACCGCCTGGATAGCAAGCGCGTTATGAACCTTTCCGCCCAGTACCAGCTGTACTGCGTCGGCGAGGGGCACCCAGCGGTAGGTCATTTCTGCTTCTTCCTCGGTACGTTCACTACGTTCTTCGGCGGGCAGCTCTGAGAGGTTGCGTGCCAGGTAGACGCGGCCTGCTTCGCTGGTTGCGCCGGGGCTGCTGAAGTAGTCGGTCAGAGCGTTCCAGGTGCCTGCGTGCAGGTCTGCTTCTTCGGCGAGTTCGCGCTGCGCGGCGACCAGGGGGTCTTCACCGTCGATGTCGAGCAGTCCGGCAGGTACTTCCCAGAGGTTCATGCGCACCGGGTGGCGGTACTGGTTGAGCATCAGCAGTTCGTTGTTGTCGTTGAGGACCGCTACGGCGACGGCGCCGGGCATTTCCACGACGTCGCGGGTCAGCACGGTGTTTTCGTTGAGTTCGTACTCTTCGACGGTCGTTTCGATGACGTAGCCGCTGTACTTCACGGTGCGGGTGCGGATGGTGCGTTCGGAGGGGGCATCAATAATCTGCTGGTTGTTGCTCATTCTTTCATTGTATGCGGCTTCTTAGCCCCGCTACGTTTGGCGCGTCAGGTACGGGCACGGTTTAAAGCACGTTCGGGTTTAAACGAAAGCATCCCGCTGACCCCTGTGCGGGGTGAGCGGGATGCCGAACGTTTGTGCCTAGATATTAGGCGCCGCGGCGCTCCAGGGCAGCCTTAATCAGGCCGGAGAAGAGCGGGTGCGGACGGGTCGGACGCGAACGGTACTCGGGGTGCGCCTGAGTTGCCACGTAGTAGGGGTGTACCTCTGCGGGCAGCTCCACGTACTCGACCAGCGAGGAGTCCGGGGAGGTACCGGAGATGAGCAGGCCTGCTTCTTCAAGCTGCTCGCGGTACTCATTGTTCACCTCGTAGCGGTGGCGGTGACGCTCTGCAACCTCGGTTGCGCCGTAGGCCTTAGCAACCTGAGAGCCGGGAACGAGGTTTGCCTTGTACAGGCCCAGGCGCATGGTGCCGCCCAGGTCGCCTGCACCTTCGACGAACTGCTTCTGCTCTTCGATGGTTGCGATGACCGGTACGGAGGTTTCCGGGTCGAACTCGGTGGAGGATGCTTCGCGCAGGCCCAGTACGTTGCGTGCGTACTCGATGACCATGGACTGCAGGCCGAGGCAGATGCCCAGGGTCGGAATCTTGTGCTCGCGTGCGTACTTGAGGGCACCGATCTTGCCATCCAGGCCGCGGATGCCGAAGCCGCCGGGCACGAGGATTGCGTCCATGTTGCGCAGCTGGTGGTCTGCATCTTCGTCGGTTGCGCACAGGTCGGCTGCAACCCACTTGATGTTGACCTTCACGTTGTTTGCGAAGCCGCCGGCACGCAGAGCCTCGGAGACAGACAGGTATGCGTCGGGCAGGTCGATGTACTTACCGACCAGGCCAACGTTGACCTCTGCTGCGGGGCGGTGCACTGCGTCGAGCAGGCGGTCCCACTGGGTGAAGTCCGGTGCGGGTGCCTCAATGCCGAAGTAGTCGAGGATGTAGTCGTCGAGCTTCTGGCTGTGCAGAGTCTTGGGGATGTCGTAGATGCTGGGTGCGTCAGCGCAGGAGATGACTGCGTCGCTGTCCACGTCGCATGCGTTACCAATCTTGATACGGTGCGATACGGGGACCTCACGCTCACAGCGCAGGATCAGACCGTCAGGCTGGATGCCCAGGCCGCGCAATGCTGCGACGGAGTGCTGGGTCGGCTTGGTCTTGAGCTCGCCGGAGGGGCCGATGAAGGGCACCAGGGAGACGTGCAGGAAGAAGACGTTCTTGCGGCCAACATCGCGGCGTACCTGGCGTGCTGCTTCCATAAAGGGCAGGGACTCGATATCGCCGACAGTACCACCGATTTCGGTGATGATGATGTCGGGTGCGTTGTCAATTTCCGCTGCGTGACGCATGCGGGCCTTGATTTCGTCGGTAATGTGAGGGATAACCTGGACGGTGTCGCCGAGGTATTCACCGCGGCGTTCCTTTGCGATGACGGAGGAGTAGACCTGGCCGGTGGTCACGTTAGCGGACTGGTCGAGGTTTTCGTCCAGGAAGCGCTCGTAGTGTCCGATGTCGAGGTCGGTTTCAGCACCGTCGTCGGTGACAAAGACTTCACCGTGCTGGAAGGGGTTCATCGTACCGGGGTCGACGTTCAGGTAGGGGTCGAACTTCTGCATGGTCACAGAGAGGCCACGTGCGCGAAGAAGCTGACCGAGGGAAGAGGCCGACAGGCCCTTACCGAGAGAAGATGCAACGCCGCCGGTTACGAAAATCTGGCGGGTTACCTTGTCGTTAGAGGACGCGTTCAGAGCGTTATTTTTTTCATTCACCACGGAATTCAAGCCTACCATTTTCTTGTCTGCTATCCAAGCAGAGGGTTTTGCCGCGAGAGGATTCTCGCAGGCAACTCACCCTCCCCTATTTGTCCTTATCACCACTGTAAACGGAGTCGGGGATTTATTATTCCCGCCGCGCCGTGTAGAAGCAGGCGTAGGAGCATTCTCAGAGTATCTCACATCCTCTGGGCTCCATGCGCCGCTGTTGGTCACCGGCACGGGCTGTACTGACAACTGTCCGAGGCATGCTCGCACGCTTCAGCCCCTTTGATGGTCTTTAGGCGAAAGATGCCACCTTCGGCACTTTTGCCAGTACTTTCCCATGCTTTTCCCGGCAGGTTTGCTGTCAGTTTCAGCGCCCCTGCGGCACTTCTCGACCGGCAGCCAGCAGCTCGCGGGCGTGCTCTCGTGCCGATTCTGATTGGTCGTGTCCGGAGAGCATTCGCGCCAGTTCCACCACGCGTTCCTCTTCAGAAAGCACCTTGACCTTCGAGAGGGACGCGTCATCATTTTTCAGTACGAGGATGTGCTGGTCCGCGAAGGCGGCAACCTGCGGCAGGTGGGTAACCACCAGAACCTGCACGTGTCGGGCGAGCATGGCGAGGCGGCGACCGATTTCGATAGCGGCCTTACCGCCCACGCCGGAGTCCACCTCATCGAAGATGAAGGTGGGTACGGGGTCCACTTCGGCGAGCACTACCTCCAGGGCGAGCATCACGCGGGAGAGCTCACCACCGGAGGCGCCCTTACCGAGCGGGCGCGGCACGGCGGTTCGGTGCGGCGCCAGCATGAAGGTCACGGTATCTCGGCCGTGCACCGAGAACTTTTCAGCTTCGGCAACCTCCACGACCAGGGAGGCGTTCGGCATGGCAAGAGCAGTGAGCTCCTCGCTGACGGCATCCGCAAGTTTCTGCGCGGCGGCACGGCGCAGGGCGGTCAGCTCTTCTGCCTGGGCGCCGAGCACCTTGCGTAGCTGTACCAGCTCGGTTTCCAGGGTTTCCTGTCGCTGTGGGTCGTCCACCAGGGTCTCAAGGCGTGCGCGGGATTCTTCGGCCCATTCGAGGACCTCAGCAATATCGGCACCGTACTTGCGGGTGAGGGTTGCCAGCTGGGCGCGGCGAGTCTGCACCTGCGCCAGACGTTCGGGACCTTCAACATCCAGGGAGGCCATGTAGGAGGACAGATCCGAAGAGATGTCGGTGGCAAGAATCAGCAGTTCATTGACGCGCGCCGCGAGGGAGGCAAGCTCTTCGTCAGCGTCTGCCTGCGCCTGTAGCGCGGAGCGGCTTGCATCGAGCAGGCTCATGACGCTCTGCTCGTCGCCGGTGGAGTACTCGCTACCGCTGAGCGCTGCGGATGCGGTTGCCGAGGCAATGCGTAGCGCTTCCACGTTCATGAGCTTCACCATTTCGGCTTTGAGCTCTTCTTCTTCCCCGGCCTGCGGATTGACGGCGCTGATTTCTTCGAGGGCACCCTGCAGGGTCTGCGCTTCGAGGGCTCGTGCACGAGAGTTTTCGCGTACTTCCTTCAGCTCTGCGGCGGCGGCGCGGTATCGCTCGTAGTTTTCGCGGTACTTCTCAAGCAGGTTGGCGAGCTCTTCACCCGCGTACAGGTCGAGGGACTGGCGCTGCTCTGCCGCTGATTTGAGGCGCAACTGATCGGACTGGCCGTGGACTGCAACAAGAGTCTGACCAATCTGAGACAGGGTTCCGATAGGTGCGGAGCAACCGCCAACGTGGGCGCGGGAGCGTCCCGAGGCGTTGACGGTGCGTGCCAGAAGTAGCTCGGAGGTCTGTTCGTCGATGTCTTCGGCGGTGCCGCCGGCTTCTTCGGCAAGCTCGAGGGCGCGGTGCCCGTGGGGCAGGCGAATTACTGCTTCGGCGAGGGCACTCTTGGCGCCGTTGCGCACGCTGGATGCGTCGGATCGGGCACCCAGGAGCATGCCGAGGGCGGTGACGACCATGGTTTTACCTGCGCCGGTTTCGCCGGTCAGCACGGAGAATCCGGGTTCGAGGGGGAGCCTCGCATCGGTGATGATGCCGAGGTCTCGAATATGGATTTCCTCAATCACGAACGTTCATTCCTTTTCTTTAGTGCTTCTCGGCATCCTGCGGGCCGCGCCAGCCACGGATCGGAAGCTCAAATTTACGCACCAGTCGCTCCGAGAAGGGAGCCGGGTGGATACGGGCGAGCAGCACCGACTTTTCGGAGCGTCGCACCTCAATACGGGAGCCGGGGTCCAGCTCTACGGTTCGGCGGCCATCGCACCAGAGCACGCCGGAGGCGCCGTTTCCGGGCATCATTTCTACCGCCAGGGTGGAGGTCGGCGCTGCTACCAGCGGGCGCGCGAAGAGCGCGTGAGCCGAGAGCGGCACCATGAGGATGGCTTCAACTTCGGGCCAGACGACCGGGCCGCCACCGGAGAAAGCGTAGGCGGTCGAGCCGGTGGGAGTTCCCATGACCACGCCGTCGCAACCGAAGCTGCTGAGCGGGCGGCAGTCCACCTCGATAATGACTTCAATCATTTTTTCGCGGTTGCCCTTTTCGACGCTGGCTTCATTCAGCGCCCAGTCGCTATGCACTCGCTTGCCGTCGTTCCAGACTTCCACGTCGATTGCCATGCGTTCTTCAACGGTGTATTCGTTGTTGACGATGCAGCGAACGGTTTCGGTCAGGTCGCTCTCTTCGGATTCGGCGAGGAAGCCGACGTGTCCCAGGTTCACACCGATGAGCGGAACGCTGGTTCGGCGCACCATTTCTGCGGCACGAAGAATTGAACCGTCACCACCGAGCACCACGCCGAGCTCAATATCGATGAGCGCCACAGATTCGTGGACGACCTGCACGGGGACGGGCTCGTCCCAGTTTTCGCTCAGGGTCTCCAGATCGGAGCGAGTCATGACGGGTGCGAGTCCCGCTTCGTAGAGCTGGGTGCATGCCTGCCGGGCGGCATCTCGTGCTTCTTTGCGCCCCACGTGGGCAAAGACGAGAATCTTACGGTGACGTTGTTCCACCGAGTCTTCGGAACCATAACAATCAGGCTCATGGCGTTCGGAACCATGACGCGCACCCGCAGCAGCTACCTGTGCGGCGGCTTCCTGAGGTGCGTGGCTTTCGTGTTCTGCCATAACGACTCTCTCCCATCGGGTGTTGAGATGGTGTATCTACACCTATCATACCGAATATGTTCTCGAAAATTTCCTAAAGCACCATATTTTTAGAAAATTATTTCGAATAGCGTACAGCTGGGTCTCTCTAAAATACCCATGACTATAGCGCCAGTGAATAGCACGACAGCCTGAGAATACCCCGTCCTCAACGCGTCCTGCGTTACCGAGCGGGTTTCTCAGACTGCCTGAGCACTATTTATTTTCGACACCATATCTATTTTCGGCACCGTGTTTATTTTTGACACCAGAGGAAGTACTCTACGTTGCCGTCCTGTCCGGGCAGCGGGCTGGGTTCCATACCCATCACGCGCAATCCGTGGCTCACCGCAGACGCCTGAACTTTTTCCACTGCTTCACGGCGGGCGGATTCTTCGTGCACCACTCCCCCGCGGCCGATGCGGTGCTTGCCGACCTCGAACTGCGGCTTGACCATGAGCACCAGGTCGCCGCCGGTTTCGGTTGCGTTCGCTAGCGCCTCCATGACCAGGGTCAGCGAGATGAACGAGAGGTCAGAAACCGTCAGTTCGACCTGCCCGCCAATGTCTTCGGGCTTCATGTAGCGAACGTTGAGCCCTTCGTACACGCCGACTCGCGGTTCTTCGCGTAGCGTGTCCACGAGCTGCCCGTGTCCTACGTCAACGGCGGCTACGTGGGCTGCTCCTCGACGAAGCAGCACGTCGGTAAAGCCTCCGGTGGATGCTCCTGCGTCCAGGCAGCGCTTGCCTTCCACCTCGATAGCGGGGAACGCGTCGAGGGCACCGGCGAGCTTGTGGCCTGCGCGGCTGACGTATTCGGTCAGCTCGCTCTGGCGCACGTAGAGGGTATCCTCCGGGCCCACGAGCATGGACGCTTTGCGCGCAACTTTGCCGTTGACTTGCACGTCTCCTGCCGCAATGAGTTTTGCGGCGAGGGTTCGGGAGCTCACGAATCCGGCTTCGACCAGGTATTTATCGAGGCGCACAGTGTCCTTGTCTTCTTTCTGTCCTCTGGTGACGGGTTATCTAGTGCCGGTGAACCCCCAGAGCATTGCTGTTCTGAGGGTTCACCGGCACGAGCTAGGAGAGGTTTTCGAGGTCCTTCTCCAGCTGCTCGCTCATCGTTTCGAGGCGCTTGACGCGCTCTACAGGGTCCATGGCGAGGGTCGCCGCCAGCTGGCGCTCGAATTCTGCGTCAAGCTCAGCGTTTTCCTCTGCCGTGCTGTTAGTGTCCGGTTCTTTAGGCACCGGGAATCCCCTGGATGTTGGGGTGTGCGCCCTGTTCGGGGTTTGCTGCCCACCATGCCGCGCAGGCTACGCGCCATGCTTCGGCTTCGCTCTCGCTGCCCGCGAATGCTTCGGCATCTTCAATCTCGGGGCCGGTCAGGCTCAGGTTTTCACCGCGAACGCGTGCCTGCCAGGTGGGGCCGGTTGCGGTGACTTCGTAGCCTTCGTAGCGCACCTCAATGTCGGGATAGGGTGCGAAGAAGTCCTCGAGGGTGCGCAGAATATAGGTCGGACGCTGGTTCGGCACGGCCTCGATGACGTCCTGGTAGGTCTGTACGCCGGTGAGGACGAGGGCACCGTCCATCTTTGCGTTGTTGGCGCCGAGAATGTCGGTGTCCAGGCGGTCACCCACGATGACGGGGCGGCTGGAGTTCACTGCCTGCGCTGCGGTGTGGAAGATGGGTGCTTCGGGCTTGCCCGCGACGAGCGGGGTGCGGCGGGTTGCGCTTGCCACGGCTGCTACGAGGGTGCCGTTACCGGGTGCCTGGCCTCGTTCCTTGGGGATACTCTGATCGGTGTTGGTTGCAATCCAGAGGACGTCGGGGTTTGCGAGGGTGTAGGCGGCTTCCGCAAGGTCTTCCCAGCCGATCTTGGGGTCGAATCCCTGGATGACGGCTACGGGGCCTTCTTCTTCCTTGCGGACGGTTTCGAGGCCTACCGCACAAACGCAGTCGGCAAGTGCTTCGGTGCCGGTGATGAGTACTTTGGAGCCTGCGGGTACATGCTGTGCGAGCAGTGCGGCGCCTGCCTGTGCGGAGCTGACGACGCGTTCTGCTCGGGTGTTCACGCCCAGTTCACGCAGGTGCTCTGCTACGGATTCTACGGAGCGCGATGCGTTGTTGGTAACGAAGATGACCGGTACGTTGAGTTCTTCTTCGGCGCGGTTGAGCGCTTCGGGTGCACCTTCGATGGCGAAGGGGCCTGCATAGACTACGCCGTCCAGGTCGGAGAGGAGGGCATCGTAGCGGGATAGGAGTGCGTTCGTGGTCATAGAGTGTTCCTCTCGGGGTCTCTGGCGGTTGTCGCTATTAATCGTACCTGTTAGACACTCTAGCGTTGGTGCCTTCGGGCGATTATATGGAAAACCGCTGGACGCTCTCCCCTGCTTGGGTGTGGCGTCCAGCGGTTTCACGCTGACACGTAGGTCAAGTATTCAGAATTCTTAGATTCTCTGCAGTCTTATTCTGCGGAGGCTTCTTCTGCTTCTTCAGCCTTGGATGCTTCGGTCTTAGGCGCTTCGGTCTTCTCGTCCTCAGCTGCCTCTTCCTGAGCTTCGTTTGCTTCCTCTTCTGCGGAAGTTTCAGCGGTCTCTTCAGCTTCTTCTGCGGTCTCAGTGAGTTCTACGGACTTCTCTTCCTGTTCGAAGAGGCCTGCTTCACCGAAGATGTCGAAGATTTCGGGTTCTGCGAAGTTGCCCTGGCCCAGTGCTGCTTCTGCCATGAATGCGAGGCGTGCCCAGCGTTCTGCTTCCTGGTTGCGCCCAGCGTTAGCCAGTGCGTCGGAGTATGCGCTGAACAGGCGGGGGCTGTACTCGAAGGCGCGCTTGGGGTTCAGCTGAGGAATCTGCAGCGCTACGACAGCCTCAGACTTCTTGCCCTGATCGCTGAGGATGCCGGATTCAACGATGGCGAGCTCTACGCGCACGTTGGCGGGCAGTTCTTCCTTCTTGAATTCTGCAATCATTTCCATTGCCTTGGGCAGGCGGCCGAGCGCACGTTCGCAGTCCACCAGCAGTGCCAGGTGGTCTACGGAGCCGCTAATACGGCGGTGGGTGCGCAGTTCGCGCAGTGCCAGTTCGAAGTCTTCTGCCACGTATGCGGCGACGCCAACAGCTTCGCGTACTGCGGCAATACGACCCGCGCTGCGGGATGCGGCAACGGCGTGTTCCAGCGCGAATTCGGGGTCGATGTCGAGGTAGCGACCTGCCATGGCGAGGTGCTTTGCGACGGTTTCTGCGTTGCGCGGCTCCAGGGCGCGCAGCTGACGGAAGGTCGCGCCGTCCAGCTCGCGACCGGTGATGTCATCGTCAATTTCCGGCGCCTTGGGCTTTGCGGGGCGATAGCCTGCACGGCCACCGATGCTGCGTACTTCTTCGCGAGGTGCTTCTGCCTCGGGACCGTTGGAGCGAGGTGCCTTGGATCGGGAGTCGGAGCGACGGCCGTCGAACTTCTTGCCTCCGCGGTCGTTACGCTTGAAACCGCCCTTGCCGCCAAAGTTCTTGCCGCCCTTCTTGGAGCGGAAGTCCTTTCCTCCGCTGTTCTTGCGGTGCTGGCGGGGGCCGGAGCCGTTAGACTCGTGACGGGGGGTCTCAGACATGAATCTCCTTGGGAGGTATCCGCCAGTGTGGGCGGGTAGGGTATGCAGTCGATTCGGACGAACCGCTGCCTGAGGCATCAACTCTATGAGGGGTGCTTAGATACACCCGCTAATGCCTAAACATAAGCCATACCATTCTAGTATAGAGAGCACCTTCCGTGCACCCGTACTGATGGGATGTTAAAGACAAATGGGGAGGCCTAACGACCTCCCCAAACAAAAATAGCCCCGGCGAAGCCGGGGCTATTGAATAATAAAGCGGCAATAACCTACTCTCCCACACCCACAAAAGTGCAGTACCATCGGCGCGAAGAGTCTTAGCTTCTGGGTTCGGAATGGAACCAGGCGTTTCCCTCTTGCTATAATCACCGCAAACCTACGGGATTGTTATCCAAAAACCATACAGTGAACGCAAACAACAAACAACATCTTGAAA
>CAUTJW010000005.1:0-206595 GCA_963539245.1 Rothia mucilaginosa | reverse complement strand
TCAAGGTTGACCTTGATGCTTATATTACGCATTGGAATACGGTTAGGCGTCAGGTAAAGCTGAGGGGCCTGACCCCGGTGGAGTACCGGGATCAGGCCCTGCTGGAAGCCGCATAAGGGTTACTATTTAAAGCGTCCAAGTTTCGGGGCGCAGTTCAATCTGGCACGGGGGCTTTTTCTGACCTCACGAGAACCTTTTGCATTATGATGTAGTGAAAGCGGAGTTCCCTCCGCGCCCTGATGCCTCAAGCATCATGACACCCACTGGAGGTCACAATGTCGTACTCGCGAGCTAAGTATCCGTCGGCCAAGCGCCCCGTTCCGTTCTTCGTGTGGGCATCCCCCATTCTCTTTCTGATTTACCTGCCACTACTGTGGTTCAAGGTCATCCCCAACTCCTTTGAGGTGACCGACCTGTCCACCCTGCTGTTGGCGGCACTGCAGTGGACCGCTTTCGGTAGTCTGCTCGGGTACCTGGGCGAGCGCCGCTTCGCCAAGCCCCGCGCCTCCAAGTAATAACCGGATAAAAGCTAGAAGCCCCCGCGCCGGAGAATATCCAGCACGGAGGCTTCTCACGCCCACACAGGGGCGAAAACCATAGACGTGAACTACTGAATAATGAAGTTCACCGGAGCCGAGCTCACACCATTGACGGTCACCGCAGCCCAGTAGGAACCCTTCTGAGCAGTCGAAGCGGAGGAGCAGCCCAGAACGTTGATCTTACGATCCCACGCCAGGTCGGTTGCGCCCTCGGCTCCTGCGGCTACCTCAGACTTCTGAACAGAGGTCGCCGCGCACAGGCTGCGGGTGTACACCTGAGCCGCACCGGAGGTAATCTTCAGGTCAACGCCGGTGTTCGCGCCCTCGCCGCCCACAGCGCAGGGGGTCTTCGAAGAGTTCGTGTAGGTCACGTGGAAGGACACCTGCTCACCGGCCGCGAAGGTACGCTTCGCGGGGGTGACGGTCACCTTCAGGTCGTTCGCGGTACACGCCGCAACAGCAGCCGCAGTGGTCACGCTCGGAGTCGGTGCGGGGGCAGTCGGGGTCGCCGCGGGGGTGGTCGCCGTAGGGGTCGCCGCGGCGGTGGTCACGCTTGCGGTGGGCGCCGCAGAAGCGGTCACCGAGGGGGTTGCCGAAGCACTAGCCGACGCGGTCGCAGAGGCAGTCGCGCTGGCAGACGGGGTTGCCGAAGCAGTTTCGGAGGGGCGAGCACTGAAGCTCTGGAAGGGCGCACCGGAAGGCGTCGCAGTGGAGGCTACAGTGGCGTCCTTCTTGCCGTTAATCATGCCGACCATGGAGGTCACGCCGGCAACCAGCAGCAAAATAATAGCGAGCAGAGCAATGACCGCCACGATACGACGGCGGCGGTACACTTCGGGAGGCAGAACGGGACCATTTTCAGACATACCTTTAAGGATACCGGGTTTAACCCTGAGATTCACAGTGAACTCTGTTCATGCAGTTTTGGGAATATATGCCCTGTGGCGTAGGCTTTTCGGATGACCTCAGAGCCCAAACGCACCGCACGCACGCGCCCCGAACCGACCCTGCCCGAAGGCACGAATACCGAGGCGCTCCACCGCCGAATCAACCGGTGGTTCCTCGACCAGGCACGCGATTTGCCGTGGCGTCGTGACGAGTGCACCCCCTGGGGCGTGATGGTCAGTGAGTTCATGCTGCAGCAGACCCCCGTCAAGCGCGTTCTACCCGTGTGGGAGGAGTGGATGCGCCGCTGGCCCACCCCCGCCGACCTTGCCGCAGAGCCCGCCTCGGAGGCGGTGCGCGCCTGGGGCCGTCTGGGTTACCCGCGCCGTGCGCAGCGTCTGCACGGTGCCGCCGTGGCGATTGTGGAGCAGCACGGCGGCGAGGTTCCCGCCGACTACGATGCGCTACTGGCTCTGCCGGGCGTGGGTTCCTACACGGCGGCGGCGATTAGCGTGTTCGCGTTTGGTCTGCGCGCCACGGTCATTGATACGAATATCCGCCGCGTACATGCACGCGCTGTGTCCGGCAAGGCTCTACCCTCGCGTTCGTTGACGGCTGCTGAGACTCGCCTGGCGGAGGCGCTCATGCCCGCCGACACCCCCACCTCCTGCCTGTGGAATGCGGCGACCATGGAGCTCGGCGCGTTGGTCTGCACGGCAAAGTCCCCGACCTGCGAGCTCTGCCCGGTGGAGGATCTGTGCGCCTGGGTTGCGGCGGGCAAGCCGGAGGCAGACTACACTCCCAAGGGTCAGAGTTGGCACGGCACGGACCGTCAGGTGCGCGGGGCGGTCATGGCGGTGCTGCGTGCGGCGCATGAGCCGGTGAATCGCGAGCTCATCCTGGGTGCGGGTGTAGCCTCGGCTCGCGACACGGCCTCTTCACCCACTGCAGCTTCTTCGCCTGACTTTGCGTTCCCCGCGGATGCACCCGCCGCGGTGCACCGCCCGCTCAAGGCGCTGTACGCGCTCTCCCCCGCCGCCGAGCAGCTGCAGCGCTGCTACGCGGGGCTGCTGGCGGACTCTCTGGCACGCGAAGTCACGCAGGGTGATGCAGTACTCGTCTCGCTCTAGTACCCGCCGCAGAAAGGCTTCTGGAGCCTACAGAAGACAGAAAACGCCTGTGGGGCGGTACCGGATCATTCCGGTACCGCCCCACAGGCGTTTAGTGCGATAGAGCCTAGCTACCTAGGGCTTAGTCCCCACCCTGACCCTCTCGAGCCTCAGAAACAGGTGCCTCAGCTACGGGAGCCTCGGAAGACTCGCCCTCGTTCAGCTCCTGCACCGAGTCCAGAGCCAGCTCCTTCATCGGCTGAGAAGAGAAAACGAACTTCGCGGAGTCGCCCTCACCCTCAACGTCCACGGTGATCTTCTCACCGGGCTTGATGTCGCCGAAGAGGATCTTCTCGGACAGGGCATCCTCAATGTTGCGCTGCATCTCGCGGCGCAGCGGGCGAGCACCCATGGACGGGTCGTAACCCTTAGTCGCCATGAGAACCTTCGCAGCGTTGGTCAGCTCAATGGACATATCCTGCTCCGCCAGGCGCTTAGCCAGGCGACCCACAAACAGGTCCACAATCTGCAGAATCTCAGACTCGGAGAGCTGCGGGAAGACAATAATGTCATCCACACGGTTGAGGAACTCGGGGCGGAAGTGCTCCTTGAGGTTCTCCATCACGCGTGCCTGCATGCGCTCGTAGTCGGCGGTTGCGTCGTCCATCGCCTGGAAACCAACCGGGATGCGGCGGTTCACGTCACGCGAGCCCAGGTTGGTGGTCATGATGATGACGGTGTTCTTGAAGTCCACCACGCGACCCTGCGAGTCGGTCAGGCGACCGTCTTCCAGGATCTGCAGCAGCGAGTTGAACAGGTCGGCGTGAGCCTTCTCCACCTCGTCGAACAGGACCACGGAGAAGGGCTTGCGGCGAACCTTCTCGGTCAGCTGGCCGCCCTCATCGTAGCCAACGTAGCCGGGAGGCGCACCGAACAGACGAGAGACGGTGTGCTTCTCCTGGTACTCGGACATATCCAGGGTGATGAGCGAATCCTCATCGCCGAACAGGAACTCGGCAAGAGCCTTGGCAAGCTCGGTCTTACCCACACCGGTCGGGCCGGCGAAGATGAACGAACCACCGGGACGGCGCGGGTCCTTCAGACCTGCGCGGGTACGGCGGATAGCGCGGGACAGCGCCGCGATAGCGTGCTCCTGGCCGATGACGCGCTTGTGGAGCTCCTGCTCCATGGTCAGCAGGCGGCTGGACTCTTCCTCGGTGATCTTGTAGACGGGAACACCGGTGGAAGCGGCCAGAACCTCAGAAATAACCTCGGGGGTTACGGTGCCGAATGCGTCGCCGCCTTCGCGCCATGCCTTCTCGGCTTCTTCCTTCTCAGCCAGAACCTTCTGCTCCTGATCACGCAGGCCTGCGGCCTTCTCGTAATCCTGGGAGTTGATGGCGTCTTCCTTCTGCTGGCGCAGCTTGGCGGCCTTCTCGTCGAGCAGCTTGATTTCCGGGGGTGCGGTCATGCGCTTGATACGCAGGCGTGCGCCCGCCTCATCAATCAGGTCGACAGCCTTATCCGGCAGGAAGCGGTCAGAGATGTAGCGTGCCGCAAGGTTCACGGCAGTCTCGATAGCCTCGTCAGTAATGGTGACGCGGTGGTGTGCCTCGTACTTATCGCGCACACCCTTGAGGATCTGCACGGCGAGCTCCTGAGAGGGCTCATCAACCTGAATCGGCTGGAAGCGGCGCTCCAGGGCGGCGTCCTTCTCAATGTGCTTGCGGTACTCGTCCAGGGTGGTTGCACCGATGGTCTGCAGTTCGCCTCGAGCCAGCATGGGCTTGAGGATGGAGGCAGCGTCAATCGCGCCCTCAGCGGCACCTGCACCAACGAGGGTGTGGATCTCGTCAATGAACAGGATGATGTCACCGCGGGAACGGATTTCCTTCAGAACCTTCTTCAGGCGCTCTTCGAAGTCACCGCGGTAGCGGGAACCTGCAACCAGGGAGCCGAGGTCCAGGGTGTACAGGTGCTTGTCCTTGAGGGTCTCGGGGACGTCACCGTGCACGATAGCCTGTGCCAGGCCCTCCACGACGGCGGTCTTACCGACGCCGGGCTCACCAATCAGCACGGGGTTGTTCTTGGTACGGCGGGAGAGGACCTGCATGACGCGTTCCATCTCCTTGTGGCGGCCGATGACCGGGTCCAGCTCGCCCTCACGTGCTGCTGCGGTGAGGTTGCGGCCGAACTGATCCAGGATGGTCGAACCCGCGGGAGTGCCTTCGCGAGAGTTACCTGCACCCACGCCGGCGGTTTCCTTTTCGCCGGAGTTGTTGCCGGGGTAGCCGGAAATCAGGTCCATAACAGCCTGGCGCACGGCAGCGGGCTCAGCGCCCAGCTTGACCAGCACCTGGTTTGCCACGCCCTCGTTGGCACGAACCATGCCCAGCAGGATGTGTTCGGTGCCGATGTAGCCGTGGTTCAGCTGAATAGCCTCGCGCATGGACAGTTCGAGAACCTTCTTCGCGCGCGGGGTGAAGGGGATGTGGCCGTTAGGCGCCTGGGGGCCGGGGCCGACGATGTCCTGAACCTGTTCACGTACTGCGTTCAGGGTAACGCCCAATGATTCCAGGGCGCGAGCACCGATGCCTTCGCCCTCGTGAATCAGACCGAGCAGCAGGTGTTCGGTACCGATGTAGTTGTGGTTGAGCATGCGTGCCTCTTCCTGGGCAAGCACCACAACGCGCCGAGCTCGATCGGTAAAGCGTTCAAACATTTACGCACTCCTTGCATTTTCCTATTGATACAAGAGTACGTTGAGCGCGGCTGAAAGGGCGGGCTGATGGGCATCTGTTCGCCATGAAGAGAACAGATAAGCTGTTCGAGGTGTTTGAGGCGCGGTTTCGGTGCGGTTTCGGGGCTTCTGGCGGGGAGGTGCTACAGGTGGGCACCGAGGGGCTCGGGGGTGGTTTTGATGGGCTGCGGTGCCGATACGGAGACACACTGGAGAGGAAAACACACAAGAACCCACATAGACCAACACCCAAACCGCTTGTTTCCTGCACGTGCATGAATATATTGCAGAAATTTTTAAAAATTTATATGTTTAAGTGAGAAATTTCAATAATTCGCAAAAAATATTTACCCGATAACACGGCGCTTATTTCCCGGATAATTCCCGCATCATTTCGGTACCCCATCAAGAGATAACCCGTACGTTCCGAAAGCGCCACCGAAGATGCAGGGTCCCCAATTATTCAAAAATTTCAGTCAGTACATTCCAGCCTCTTCGATGGAATGCTCAGCTCAACGACCGCGTGAATATCACAGCGCATATCCCCCGCCTTGAAGAGATTAATGCACCACTACCTTTAGTGTTCCTGCCAATGCATGAAATCTAAATGAGGAGTCCGAACTCGATACCGGATTGCGCATCCGATTCCTCTGCTCTTCCTGCTGATAATTCAGAAGCGGGCATCGGCAAAGAATCAATATATTTTACATGTAAATAGTTAATTGGAATCGGTGATATAAAAACACCCCACCACCCCGAGCAGATATGCAACACATATCAAGAAATACCGGGGCAAAGCTAAAGGCGGATGGTGATAACACCATCCGCCTTTAGCGTCCGGAGGATTAGCGCCCTAAAGCACTAAGCCCTCCGACAGCGTGAATGCTGAGAGCCTTTAGCCCTGAGCCTTCATTGCTTCGTAGTATGCGTCCTGAACATCCTGGTGGATGCGGCCACGGTCAGAAACCTTGTGGCCGTTAGCCTTAGCCCATTCGCGGATTGCTGCGGTCTCGGGGTTGCGCTTAACCGGAGCAGCGGTGCCACGGGGTGCACGGGTGCGCTGGGTAGCGGTGCCCTGCACGCGGCGGGACTTCGCTACGAAGGGGCGGATAGCGTCACGCAGGCGAGCTGCGTTTGCGGAGGACAAATCGATTTCGTAGTGAGCGCCGTCCAGTCCAAAACGGATAGTTTCGTCTGCGGGGCCGCCATCGAGATCATCTTCAAGGATGATGCGAACCTTCTGTGCCATTGAGGCACCTCCTCATCTGTTGCATATATCCTGTGGAGTAAACCCAAAAGCCTCTATCGGGATTGAGAAAATAGTGTGCCGGATATATTTATGTACTAATTTTCTTTCATATAGTAACAGAAATACATTAAGATTCCGAAAACATTCTGAGCATTGAAACAATGCACCAATCACCCGCAGCAACATATCGCTTCTGTGCGTCCCCGTTAAATCTGCACTCACTACAAGAACATTAAAGTGAAGTTCAGAGTGCAAATACTTTGGATTCTTCCAGAAATCAGACACAGCGCCCAGAGACAATGACACCTAATAATGCACCCCGGCGTCCCCGACAATCTGAGTGAAATATAGCGCCCGTACGAGCCCGCACATTAGACCATTCGCACCGTACATTTCAGCTCTATCCAAAAGCGAAATTCTTCCACCTCCCATCCCCTCATTATTTTCTATGTAACGCATTCATGTATAAGAACAGAAACCCCCGCCAGAGTGAATAGAGCAGCATAAATCAGCACCAGAATGGAGCAAAAAAGCACCCTAAAACGCCCCTGACCTGTGCAAATAAACAGAAAACCCCACCCTAGAAGCTATACACCGTGCAAAAGAGTGCGCAGAAAACGGCGGGTACCGCAGATACAACCGTATCCGCGGCACCCGCCGCACTAACACCCCTAAAGGCAAAGTTAAAGAAACCCTAGAGGTGAAGCTAAAACTTAGGCTTCCGGCTTCATCAGGGGGAAGAGAATAGTCTCACGGATACCGGGCTGACGCACCACAGTACCCGGACGCTCCGGATCCTGATCGCCCGCCAGCAGCATAATCAGACGGTCAATGCCCAGACCCAGGCCACCCATCGGGGGCGCACCGTGCTCCAGGGCGCGCAGGAAGTCCTCATCCAGCTCCATCGCCTCATCATCACCGGCAGCAGCCAGCAGCGACTGAGCGGTCAGGCGCTCACGCTGAATGACCGGGTCAATCAGCTCGGAGAACGCGGTACCGCGCTCCATACCGCCAATAATCAGGTCCCACGCCTCAATCAGAGGCTCACCCGAACGGTGCGGACGCGCCAGCGGCTGAGCGCTCGGCGGGTAATCGTACACGAAGGTCGGGTTCACCAGGGTCGGCTCAACAATCTCACCGAAGAGCTCGGTCACCAGCTTCTCAGCGTCCCACTTCGGGTCGATGTCCACCTCGTGCTTCTCAGCAATCTCACGCAGAACGGAAGCGTCAGTCTCGGGGGTAATCTCAACGCCCACAGCCTCAGACAGGCCCGGGTACACGCCAACCCACTTCCACTCACCGAACAGGTCAATGGTGCCGTTCTCGGTCTCAACACGCTCGGTACCGACAGCCTTCGCGCAGCTCTGGATAATCTCCTTCATGCGCTCAGCCATCACAAACTGGTCAGCGTAGGTCTCGTAGCATTCCAGGGTGGTGAACTCGGGGCTGTGGGTCGAGTCCACGCCCTCGTTGCGGAACACGCGGCCAATCTCGTACACGCGGTCAATGCCACCAACCACTGCACGCTTGAGCGGCAGCTCGGTCGCAATACGCATGGTCATCGGCTGGTCAAAAGCGTTCAGGTGGGTGCGGAACGGGCGAGCCGTCGCGCCACCGTGCACCAGCTGCAAAATAGGAGTCTCAACCTCAATGTAGCCGTGATCTTCCAGCACGCGACGGACGGTGCGGGTAATCAGGGCGCGCTTCTTCACCAGCTCACGAGCCTCCTCGCGAACCATCAGGTCCAGGTAACGCTGACGAACGCGGGTTTCCTCGTTCAGGTCCTTATGCAGAACCGGCATGGGGCGCAGCGCCTTCGACGCCATCTTCCAGTCGGTCACCATGATGGACAGCTCACCGCGGCGAGAAACAATCACGCGGCCGGTCACGAACACGTGGTCACCCAGGTCAACCAGGGACTTCCACTCAGACAGGGACTCCTCGCCAACCTCAGCCAGCGACAGCATCGCCTGGATGCGCTTACCCTCGGTACCACCCTGCAGGGTCGCGAAGCACAGCTTACCGGTGTTACGGACGAACACCACGCGGCCGCCCACATGCACCACACGGTCAGTCTCGTCGCCAGCCTTCAGCTCCTCAGCAGCCAGCTTCGGATCGTACTCGGCGCGCAGATCCTCAATGTGGTTGGGCTCCACGCGGTTACCCTCAGAATCCAGCAGACCCACCGGGTATGCCTCGCGACCCGACTCAATCAGCTTCGCACGCTTCTCCAGGCGAATCTGCATCTGCTCGGACATATCAGCAATCGCCGGTGCGGCAGTGTGCTCAGTGCTCACAGTGATACCTATCTGTGTAGTGTGTTGGGGACTCTTCTAAACGAACGAACGCTTAGCGCAGGTCCATGTTGTCAATCAGGCGGGTCGGACCAACGAACGCAGCAACTAGTGCCAGGACTCGTTCCGACTCCTCAGTCGGCTCACCGAAAGTCATCGGGTCGACCAGTTCCAGGTAGTCAAGGCGTACACCCGGAGTGGAGTTGATACGCTCACGCGCACCGTCCAAATCAATCTCGTGGAAGCCACGGTTCAGCGAATTCTCACGCAGCATCGCCAGGGTGCGAGACAGCACCAGGGCAGACTCGCGCTCCTCATCCGACAGGTAGCCATTACGCGAAGACAGCGCCAGACCGTTATCGTCGCGAACGATCGACACAGGGCGCATGGTCACGTCGTGGTTGAAATCGCGTACCATACGCTGAATCAGGATGTACTGCTGAGCGTCCTTCTGACCGAAGTACGCGTTCACCGGGTGGTTACCGGCTGCGGGGCGAATAATGTTGAAGAACTTATTGACCACGGTCAGCACGCCATCAAAGTGGCCCGGACGGGTCGCACCCTCAAACTTGGTGCCCAGCTCGCCGCTCGAAATGCGGATGAGCGGGTCACCGTCGGGGTACATCTCTTCAACCTCGGGGGCAAAAATAATGTCAACACCGGCGGCACCAGCCAGGGCAGCGTCTGCCTCCAGGGTGCGCGGGTATGCTTCGTAATCCTCGCCGGGGCCAAACTGCAGCGGGTTCACGAAAATGGAGGCGACCACTACATCATTCTGTTCAGCGGCGCGACGCAACAGGGTTGCGTGGCCGTCGTGCAGGGCGCCCATGGTGGGCACGTAGCCCAGGGATGCGTTCTTGTACTGAACTGCGGTGCCGTTCTGCTCCGCCTCCTGGCGGGCTGCTCGGTCCAGTTCCTCCTGCACTGCGGCAAGGGATTCGGTGATTGCCGTGCGGAAATCCGCAATGGTGGTCACGACTCGGGGCATCGAAGTCTCAGTCATGACGAGAACTCCTTGTTTTCGGGGGCTGAATCATCAATATCGCCGGGGTGGTTGCGGTCCGAAGACTCACCCAGCAGATTCTCAATTCGTCCCAGTTGTTCATCGTTTAACAAACCTCTATTATGCGCTCTTTTTGCGGTTGCGTGTGCCAGAGCGGCGTAAGAGTCTGTAATATCACCTGTTTTCTCATGCTCTGAGTACTCATTCAGAGCCTGAAGGTGAACCTTCACGGTACCGGCATCTCCACGTGCCACGGGCCCGGTGAGAGCACCCTCACCGCTGGCGAGCGCATTGTCCACGGCGGCTCGCACGAGCGGCCCCATGTAGCGTGCCGGGTCCTCAATACCGATCGAGGCGAGCATCTGCTGGGACTGACCCAGGATGGTCACGAGGTGGTTCGCGGCGTGCGCTAAAGCTGCGTGGTAGAGCGCCCGGTCAGCCTCGGCAACGTGCACGGGTTCGCCGCCCATTTCCACCACGAGTGCCTGAGCAATCGGGATGAACGGTGCGGGTCCGGTCACGGCGAAGCAGGTGCCATTCAGGCGCTGCAGGTCCACGGACATGCCGGTAAAGGTCATGGCGGGGTGAATCGCCAAACCGATAGCACCCAGCGCGGTCGCCGGTGCGAGAACCTCGGTGCCGTGACGGCCGGAGGTGTGCACCAGAATCTGACCGGCGGTAATACTTCCCGAAGACGCCAGGTAGGTGATAAGGCCCGGCAGCTCATCATCGGGAACAGCAAGAATCAGCAATTCACTACGCTCAGCAATCTGCTCCACCGGCAGCAGCGGCACATCGGGAAGCAGCATCGCGGCGCGCTCCTGAGAAGCCTCAGACACCGCGTGAACACCCACAATAGTGTGCTCGCAGGCGCGCAAAGCCGCACCGAGGACGGACCCGACCCTCCCGGCTGAAATAATTCCAATGCCCAAACGCGCAGGTTTTGAATGCTGTATCACGGCTTTAAGTATATTCTCCCTTTCACGCCGGCCCTGCCGTCAGTGTTATGAAGAACACCGGCGGCAGGGCGCGTTCTGTAGTTTTACTGGCGGGTTAGCGTGCGCTGTACCCATTCGCGCTGTACCCATTCGCCGCAGGCGCAGAACCCAGCGCGGGTTCCGGCACACGGTAGTAGGGCTCAATACCCTCCAGCCGAACCGTCATCAACCACACCAGGTCCTCGCAGACGCGCTGCGGTAGGTGCATCATGAGCGTGCGCACCGGGCCGGGCACCGTACCGAAATGCACGCTCGCGCATCCGAAGGCACGCTGCAGCGGGCCCTGACCTCGGCTCACGCTCAGCACACGGCTGACCGGAACAATCGACAGCGTACGGATAAAGTAGCCGCCACGAATCAGCAGCAGGTCACCTCGCGTATGCTCACCAACGCTCGAACGCGCCGCATCAGAATCAATGCGGGTGGTCGCCTGCACCGAACCGGCAGTGTAACCGACCGTGGTCACGCCGTTACGCTTCCAGGTGAGCAGGTCCATCCAGCGTGCCGAAGAGGGCGTCACAATCATTGCCGGAACCTGCGGCTTCTGACTCTTCAGCGAACCGTCGGCGGTATCCAGCAGCACCTGCGCCTGCGCCTCATCCAGGGCGGGCAACAGCAGACGCAACACCATCAGCGTCTCCTGCTTATTGCCAACCGGCAGGGCAACATTGCGGGTCACCAGCTTCTGGTTGTCGTTCTTCTCAATACCAATACCGGCAATAGTCATCTTGATGCGGTACCAGCCGAACGCACGCCACAGAATGGACTGCTCCACAGCCAGCGCCTGAATACGCTCAACCATCACATTCTGGGTGTGCGTGCCGGTGAAACCGTACCGCAGGGTCACGCCGCCCTGACCGCTGGGGGTGATTTTGAAGTTTGCGGCACCATCAAAACGTGTCCAGAGGGCAACCACGTAACCAACCATGGGCGCGAAAGTGCCGGGTAGCAACGCCATGAAAATCAGGAACGGGCTCTCACCACCCATGATCGCGGCAATGACCGCGGCACCGACCATGAGGGCTACGGCGGGCACCAGCCACACCAGGTGCTCCAGCATGATGGAGGCAATCAGACGCACATTCGAGATGCGGAAAATCGGCGGCTGCGAGGGGTCCGCCGCGACCGGCATCGGCATACGGCCGCGAGCGCCGCGGCGGGATGCTGCGGGCTGTTCGGGGGCAGGCTGCTGGGCGCCCTGCTGAGTGCTGTTCTGTGCGGGCGCACCATAGGACGCTTCGTAAGATGCCTCAAACGGCTGGTGCAGCTGATCCGCATCCGGCATGCGCTCCGCCGAAATCTGCATGCTACCGGGCAGCACATCGACCGGGCGGCCAGCCGCCTCCGAACGCAGCAGGTTAATACTCGCCATCGCGGTGCGGCGCAGAACCTCCGCCTTGCGGGCAGAAACGTACTTGATGTGTAACGCCTCCGAAGAGCCGTCAGCCACCTCAAAACGAAGCTCCGACAGACCCAGCAGACGCGCCACCAGAGGACGCGAAATGTCCACGCTCTGCACGCTCTCCAGACGAATCGTGCGGTTCTTCTTGAACAGAAAACCGCTACGGCGGTGAATCGCCAAATCGTCCAGGCTGTAGCGGGTAAACCACCAGTCAATCGAGCCGCCAACCAAAATCAGTACGAGCACGGCGAAGCCAATGAGCTGCGAGTACGTCGCGCTGAGGTAGCTGCTATTCTCGTCGAATGCCTGCGTCAGGCGCGCGCCCCACTCGTTCGGCGGGGTGGTCAAAATATTCAGGATGATGCTCTGGAAGAAGCCGAACGCCAGCAGAATAATGAACCAGAGGTTCATGATGAACGTGCGGATATCGGCACGCCACCACTTCTGCTCCTGCGGCGTCTGAGATACAGGAGGCTGCGGTGCCTGCGGCGCGGGGGTGGGCGGAACCGGGGTACTCATTAGAGTGCCGCCATTCGCTCATCGGCGCGGCGCACCAGATCCGCACGCAGCTCCTCCGCCACGTTCAGCGGAATACCGAACAGCACCATCGTGCCGGTGGTCGTACCCGCGGTGCGCACCGTCAGGCGGGCAACACCGCACATGCGCTCCAGCGGACCCGAATCCACATCAACATACTGGATGCGACCGTACGGCATGGAGCTCATCGAACGGAACACGATACCGCGGCGAGCCATCAGGTGATTCGACTCCAGCGCGTAGCCGAGCGCGCGAGTACGGCGCGGAGTGGTCAGAATCCACCACAGACCCCACAGGCCAAACACCGCGACCACAGCCAAGCCCGCGATGCGGAGCGCCTCCGGGCCGCCGAAGAACGCACCCGCACAATACAGGGCAACACCCGCAAGAATCGGGAACGCCAAGGCAGAAATAGTGTGAACAAAACGAACCGTCAGGTAGCTGGAGGCGGCGGGCACCCACTGCGGCTCCGGCACAGATTGCGGGGGCACAGGCTGGGAGCTTACCGGCTGAGAAGGCGCCGGCTGCGAGGGAACCGGCTGCGGCGCGTTCGGGTAGGCGGCAGCGGGCGGAACCTGCTGACCGTACTGTGCTTGCTGACCGTACTGCGCCTGCTGCTCAGGCTGGGTCTGCTGTCCATACTGCGCCTGCTGGTCATACTGGGCACCAGGCTGACCGTAAGGCTGCTGGTACTGCCCGTACTGGTTCTGCTGAACAGGCTGGCTCTGCACAGGCTGACCCTGGCCATACTGACCCTGCTGGGCGTCCTGCCCGTACCGACCATTCGGCGAATAACTATTCTGGTTAGGAGCCGACATAGGTTCCTCCCTCTCGCGGCTTGACAGCACCGGAAGAGGAGACCGCATCCTCATCATCCTCCGGCGGAATACGACAACAATGCTGCGCCCACAGGCCAGCAATCAGCAGGGCAACACTGCCCACACAATTAACAAGAACCTCCCAAAAGACCACCGAAAAACCGCGCGTAGACACCATCGCCACATGGTAGCCAAGAATCGCACCGCACCAGCCCGTCAACAGGGCACCGGTCATGATGGCCCCCTGCGCATACGCCACCGCACGCGCCGCAAGAATCGGGCCCATATGCGGCGCCTTCTCACGCGTCTGAATACGACGATAACGAGCCACCTGCACGCCCAGCCACACGGCACCCGCCGCAACCAGCAGGCACACCGCGCCGAGCATCCACGAAAAATTCAGCTCGCCAAAACCGGCGCGAATCATCACGGAATTCACCATAAGAGCGACAGCGGCAGCGCACACCGCCGCCACAATAATCGCCCGATAGCTCAGGGGCTTCATGGTGTTTCCTTTCGGTAGGTTCCTCTACCTTCCAGAGTGCCACATTTAAGGCTAATCAGGTACCTTCATCTCACGCATATAGCTAATAGCGTCTTCATCCGCCTCAACCAGCGTGCGGGCCAGCTCCGCAACGTTCACGACCTCGCGGCTCAGCGGCGCGGGAACCTCATCCGGCCGCTCCCCCGAAGGCTCCGCACGCCGGGTCACCGTCAGGTGCGCCTGCGGGTCCATCTGCGCCCACGGCACCAGCACAAAAGCACGCTCCTGCGCCCGCGGATGCGGCAAAGTCAACACCGGATCCTCAGAAATCATGCCGTCATAGTCAATCACGTCAATATCGAGGGTGCGCGGGCCCCAACGCACCAGGCGCTCACGGTGATGCGCCGCCTCCACCGCGTTACACAGCTTCAGCAGCTCGTAAGCGCCCAGGTCAGTGGCCACCTCAATGACCGCGTTCACGAAATCCGGCTGACCCGCCGGACCACCCACCGGGGCGGTACGGTACAGCCCGGAGGCGCGCACCAGCTGCACGCCACCGGCCACCAGGTCGGCGACGGCGCGCTCCAGGGTGTCTTCGCTTTCGCCCAGGTTCGAGCCCAACGCCAACACCGCGCGGTGCGCATACTCTGCCGTACCCACCACTAGCGGCCGTCCTCAGCGGCGCGTTCGCGGAACACGCTCACCGCAACGTTACCGAACGGCAGCTCAATCGGCGCCTGCGGCTTCGACACGGTAATCTCCACCGCCTCCACCAGCTCAAACATGGCGAGGACACCCTCGGCAATGTTCACCGCGAGGGTCTCAATCAGGTCCAGTGAACCGTTCGTCACGTGGCGGTGAATCAGGTCCACCACAAGCGCGTAGTTCGTGGTCTTCGTCAGGTCATCGGTAGCGGCCGCAGCGGAAAAGTCGCTGTACAGGGTCGCGTCCACGACGAAGGGCTGGCCGTCGCGCTTCTCAAAATCGAGCACGCCGTGGTAGCCCCTGGCGGTAATGCCGGTGAGGGTGATGCGGTCGTGGCGTGCGTAGTCTGCCTGGGTCATTGGGGGTCTCCTAGAAAGTATTTGGGGCGTTGGGTTGGCGAGTATCTAACGGCGTTAGCTAACAGAACGCAGCGCGGAGGCGACCGTCACCGCATCCACGCTGGCGGGCACATCATGTACGCGCACCGCCCACACGCCGCGCACCGCCACCAGGGCGGTCACCGCCGCAGAGGCTGCGGCACGATACTGAGCCGGGCGCGGCTCCGACAGCGACTGCCACAGCTCGCGTTCAGCCTCACCGGCATCGGTTGCAGTGAAGCCGCTCGCGTTCAGGCGCTCAGCCAGCGCCATATCCGCCGCGGTCAGGGCGTTCGCAATAAAACGCTTGCGGGAACCGGCAATGAGCAGGCGGTGGCCCAGGCCCTGCAACTCGTCAATGGCAGCGAGTAGCTCCCAATCCTGCATGCCGCCCTTCGCGAAGCCCAGACCCGGGTCAAGAATCAGGTTTTGCGGCAGCACACCGGCGGCGAGGAAACGCTCACGCAGGCCGGTCAGCTCCTCCACGATCTCGGTGACCACGCCGCGCGGGTACTCCGCCAGGCTGTCCATGGTCTGGGAGGTGCCGCGGGCGTGCATGAGGATGTACGGCACCTGCAATTCGGCGGCGGTTTCAATCATTTCATCGCTCACGTTCAGACCGGACACATCGTTGATGATGTGCGCACCTGCGGCGATGGCGGCGCGGGCGGTCTGCGGGTTCATGGTGTCCACGCTGATGGTGGTGCCCATCTGCGCGACTGCCTCGATGACGGGCAGGATGCGGCGCTGCTCCTCCTCCACGCTGATGCGCACGGCACCGGGGCGGGCGGACTCGCCGCCAATGTCGATAATGGAGGCGCCCTCGGCGATCATGCGGGCGGCGCGGGCGATGGCATCGGCGGCGGCGTAGTGCTGTCCGCCGTCGCTGAAGGAGTCGGGGGTGACGTTCAGGATGCCCATCACGAGGGTGCGTTCGGCGGCGAGCGCGTCGCAGGGCAGGGGGGCTACACGGGTGGTGTGTGTGGATTCAGTCATAAATTTATCGTACCGAATCTGCGGTGCTCCCATGTTTGCCGCTGTGATTGGGGCGGCGATTGGAAAGGTAATCGGGGCGGGGTTGAGACAGCGGCGGAGGCGATTCTGGTGACACAACAAGCAATATTTGCATTGCAGATACTTATTTAAGGGTATGCTGGGAGGGCACGCATACCGCGCCGGGGGTGTTCCCGGTCGGCGGTGCGCACCCACACATACATACTCTAGGAAGTGACTCGTTGTGAATATGAAGACTGGAGCTTGGATCCTCTCCCTGGTAGCTCTTGCCGCGCTGGTGACTATTGTGCTCGCTGAAGGCGCCCCTGCCGTGCGCTGGATTGCTTTCGGCACTGCGACCGGTTGCGGTTTCATTGCCGTGGGCTTGATCGTGACTCTTGCCCTGGGTTGGGATAATCCGAGCGAGGCGAAGGGTAGCCTGCAGCGTTAGCGGCGGGGCTCTTCTAGCTTCTGTGGTGCGGCACTGCCGACGCTGCCGCGGCTGCTGAAGGTACCGGCTCAGAACACATTCTCGGAGCGCTTTGGCGATGCGAAAAGGGGCGGAGGTTTTCACCTCCGCCCCTTTCAGCGTGTCTAGGGTGCTCATGCCCCCAAATGAGGGATGAACATCAATCACATAAAAAAGAAGACCGGTCCTGTACTCCCGAAGGAGTGGTGCCGGTACTAGTGGTACTACTCTACAGCTAATGACGCTCTTTACGCAAGGACTCTCGTCTACGGCCCAACACATGCGACCGCACAGCGCAGGGGCAGGATTCCTTAGAATCCTGCCCCCTGTCGTATAGCTATATGATCATCCCGAATGCTTAGCGCTGCGAGAAGATCAGGCTCATCGCCTCCGCACGGGTTGCGCCGTTCATCAGCGCACCGCGCACCGCGCTGGTCACGGTCTTCGCGCCCGGCTTACGCACACCGCGCATCGACATGCACATGTGCTCAGCCTCAATCACCACAATCGCGCCGCGCGGATTCAGGTGCTCCTCCAGAGCCTCCACCACCTGCGTGGTCAGACGCTCCTGCACCTGCGGGCGGCGAGCGTACATATCCACCACGCGGGCGAGCTTGCTCAGGCCGGTCACCTTACCGTCCGGGCCGGGGATATAACCCACATGCGCCACACCGTGGAAAGGCACCAGGTGGTGCTCACAGGTCGAGTAGAACGGAATGTCCTTCACGAGCACCATCTCAGAGTGGGCGATGTCGAAGGTCGTACCCAGAATCTCGCCGGCGTCCTGGTGCAGGCCCGAGAAGAACTCCGCGTAGGCGCGCGCCACACGTGCCGGGGTCTGCTGCAGACCGTCACGGTCCGGGTCCTCACCAATCGCGAGCAGAATCTCGCGGACGGCAGCCTCAATACGCGGCTGGTCGACGGCGTTCTTAACCTCGCTCATTCTCTGCTCCATTCTGGTTCGGGGTGCCGTTCTCCGGGCGCTGCGCCGGAGGGGCGGGGTAGTTCGGGTACTGCTGGGTGGGCATTGCGACGGTCGGGTCGGCGTCCGGGTTGCTGAGCGGCGCCTCCGACTGCGCGGGTGCCTGCTGAGTCGGAACCTGCTGGGTCGGTGCCTGCTGCACGGGTGCAGCCGGTGCAACCGGAACAGTAGGTGCCGTAGCGGGAGCGGCAGGTGCTTCCTCAACCTTTTCGGATTCCTTCGCCAGCTCGCTCGGTGCCTTCACCGGCGGGATGTTGGTGCGCTCGCGGGTCGGCTTGGAGTACCAGTACTCACGCTCGGGGCGCTTGCGAACGTCCTTGAAGATTTCGGCAATCTCGTGCTCGAGCAGGGTTTCCTTCTCGAGCAGGGCGAAGGCCAGGCGGTCCAGCACGTCGCGGTTCTCCAGCAGAATCGCGAACGCCTCATCGTGCGCCTGCTCCAGCAGGGCGCGGATTTCAGCGTCGACCTTTGCCGCGGTTGCTTCGGAGTAGTTGCGTGCCGAAGCACCGCCGCCACCGAGGAACGGTTCGGTGTCTTCACCGCCGAGCTTCACGGAACCGATCACGGCGCTCATGCCGTAGTCGGTGACCATCTTGCGGGCGGTGTCGGTCGCCTTCTGAATGTCGTTAGACGCACCGGTGGACGGGTCATGGAAGACGATTTCCTCAGCCGCACGGCCACCCATCGCGTACGCCATCTGGTCGAGCAGTTCGTGGCGGGTCGTGGAGTACTTGTCGTCCTGCGGCATGACCATGGTGTAACCCAGGGCGCGGCCGCGCGGAAGAATAGTAATCTTGGTGACCGGCGCGGAGTTACGCAGTGCCGCCGCGACCAGGGCGTGACCGCCCTCGTGATATGCAGTGACCTTACGCTCGTGCTCGTTCATGATGCGCGAGGAACGCTGCGGACCAGCCATGACGCGGTCGATTGCCTCGTCGATAGCGCGGTCGTCAATCACGTTGCCGTTATCGCGGGCGGTCAGCAGGGCAGCCTCGTTCATGACGTTCGCCAGGTCAGCACCGGTGAAGCCGGGGGTGCGCTTAGCGACCTGCGCCAGGTCAACGGTATTAGCGATCGGCTTGCCTGCGGCATGAACGCGCAGGATGTGTTCGCGGCCCTGCATGTCAGGGGCGTCCACACCAATCTGGCGGTCAAAACGGCCGGGACGCAGCAGTGCCGGGTCCAGAACGTCGGGTCGGTTCGTTGCCGCAATGACGATGACGTTCGAGTTGCCGTCGAAGCCGTCCATCTCAACCAGTAGCTGGTTCAGGGTCTGCTCACGCTCGTCATTACCGCCACCCATGCCGACGCCGCGGCGGCGGCCGACAGCGTCAATCTCGTCGACGAAGACGATGGCGGCGGGGTCGCTCTTCGCTTCCTTGAACAGGTCGCGCACGCGGGAAGCACCCACACCCACGAACATTTCAACGAAGTCAGAGCCAGAAATCGAGTAGAAGGGCACGCCAGCCTCGCCCGCCACAGCCTTGGCGAGCAGGGTCTTACCGGTGCCGGGAGGGCCGTACAGCAGAACGCCCTTGGGGATCTTTGCACCCAGGCGGGTGAACTTTTCGGGTTCAGCCAGGAACTCGCGGACTTCTTCCAGTTCGGCGAGCGCCTCGTCCACGCCGGCGACATCGCTGAAGCGGACTTCCGGCTTGTCCTTGGTGAACTTCTTCGCGCGGGACTTGGAGAAGCTCATCACGGAGGAGCCGCCTCCGACTCGTCCCATCAGGAACCAGAAGAGCACACCAAAGAGCAGAATCGGCAGCAGCAGGGACACCAGGGAGCTCAGGAAGCTGTGCTCAACCGGCTGATCCGTGTAGCTTTCCAGCTCGGCGGATTCCATTGCCTTAGCAACTTCTTCGCCGCGGGGCTGCACGTAGTAGAAGCGCACCGACTTACCGTAGTTGTCGTTGCCCTTCTTGTAGTCGTCCTTAAGCTGCAGCTCGACGCGCTGGTCGCCGTCGTAGATCTTTGCGCTCTTGACCTGGTGGTCCTTGAGCATCTGAAGACCCACGTTGGTGTCCACCTGACGCGAGGGCTGAGTGAAGAAGGAGGTCATGAGGAAAGCCAGCATGATCACGAGAGCTGCGCCCGGCCAGAACCAGGGGCCGTTAATCAGCTTCTTCAGGAATCCCTCCGAGCCTTTCTGCGGAGTATTGGGGGTTTGCGCCAATGCTTTGTCCTTACGTTGCGGCTGTAACTCGTTGGGGTGCGGCATGCCAGCCGGAACACCCAACGATGCAACCTTAAATGTACCCTACCCCGGCGAGCGGCTAGGTACGGGCTTCTCTATTTCACCTGCGGGCTAAAGGGTTGTAGCACTCGGCGGGGGTGAAAGTGCATTTTCTTTGCCGGGTATCCGCGGCGGCGGCACGTCTTGGCGGCTACGTCCCGCATCCGCCACCGGGTACAGCAACGCCCCGCTCCCCACAAGCGTGAGGAGGCGGGGCGTCACCACCTACAGCATGGTTGCTGAGGTGAAGGCTTAGGAGTAAACGTGCGGGTGCAGGGTTGCGACGCAGTCCAGGTTGCGGTACTTCTCAGCGAAGTCCAGGCCGTAACCAACAACGAATTCGGGCTCGATGTCCCAGCCGACGTACTTGACCTCAACGTCAGCCTTGACGACCTTGGGCTTGCGCAGCAGGGTGCAAATCTCAACGGAAGCTGCACCGCGAGAAATCAGGTTCTGCTGCAGCCATGCCAGGGTCAGGCCGGAGTCAATGATGTCTTCAACGATCAGGACGTTGCGGCCCACCAGGTCGGTGTCCAGGTCCTTGAGGATACGCACAACACCGGAGGACTTGGTGCCGGAACCGTAAGAAGAAACAGCCATCCAGTCCATGGTGTAGTGGCCCTTGAGAGCGCGGGAAAGGTCAGCCATGATCATGATGGCGCCCTTGAGAACACCCACCAACAGCACGTCCTTACCGGCGTAGTCTTCGTCGATGCGCGCCGCCAGTTCGGCGACCTTCGCGTTAATCTCTTCCTTGCTGAAGAGAACGTTCTTAATATCGTCCTGCACGTCGATAGCCTGCACGATGTATTCCTTCGTATCTTTAGACGCTCTGCGCCTCCGCCGGGGGCCCCAGGTAAAGGGGTTTCATGCCTTCCCGCGGCGGATAATGTGGATGGTGTTCGCCTTAAGTATGGCTTAAAACGGCGCCGCGGCGCACCTCACCACGCAGATAGTGTGTGCTGAGGATGCTTCCGCGGGCACCTAGTTAGGGTCGAGTTGGCACTAATACGAGCACGTCCAGGCGTTCACCGGTTGCCGGGTGCACAATTTTGCGGCGGCGGTACGCGCTCACGTGACCGGGCATCTGAACGGGCCCAGCTACCGCGTATTCGGCGGTGAAAGAGTCCAGCGCCTGCAGTCGTTCGAAGCTGGGGTTCTCTCCCCCGGCGGCTTTGCAGGCGGTGGCAAGCACACGCAAACGAAGCGCCGGGTGTAGCGCCGCCACCTGTGCACGATCCAGTAGCACGGCGTCTTCATGTTCGATGCCGCGCACGGCGGTTCCGGCGGGTAGGAGCGCCTGCTTGTAGGCTACCTGCGCCTGTTCGTCGAGGTATTCGGCGTCGGGGCCAGCTACGGAGGCGGTGCGCGCCAGGGAGCGGGCGACGTCTCCGCCGAGGTGCTCCTCCAGGTAGGGCAGCACGCTGTGGCGGATGCGGGCACGCATGAGGGTTTCGTCGGTGTTGGTCGGGTCGATCCAGGGGGTGAGGGTTTCGGCGTCGCAGATGTCGAGCATGTCGGTGCGGCGCAGGCCGAGGAAGGGCCGCAGGTAGGTGACGCCCTCTTCGACGCGTACAGGCGGCATGCCCGCCAGGGAGCGTGTGCCGGAGCCGCGGCTTAGGCCGAGCAGCACGGTTTCTGCCTGGTCGTCGAGGGTGTGGCCGAGCAGTACGGCGCGGGCGCCGGTCGCCTCGACGGCTTGGGTGAAGGCGGTGTAGCGGGCGGTGCGTGCCGCCATTTCGGGGCCCATGTTGCCGACGGGAACCTGCACTTTTTCGGTGATGACGGGGTGAAGCCCCAGGTCGGTGAGGGTCTGCGCGGTCTGCGCGGCGACTGCGGCGGAGTTTTCTTGTAGGTCGTGGTCGACGATGATGGCGCCTACGCGTACGTCGCCGCGGCGGGCGAAGTGCGCGGCAATGGCTGCCAGTGCGAGGGAGTCGGGGCCGCCGCTGCAGGCGACCAGGAGCAGGGGCAGGTCGGCGGCGTCCGCGGTGGAGGCGGTGCGGGAGCGTCCGGTGGCTTTGATGCTTCCGGCGCCGAGGAGCTTTTCGAGGGCGGCGGCGAGGTGGCGGCGGGCAGTGCCGACGGCGGGGTGCAGGCGTCCTGCGCGTCCATTCTGCATGGTGGTTCCTTTATAGAAATTGCGAAGTGTCTATATCAACAGATACTTCACGAGGAGAATTTAGAAATAACGAAGGCTCAAGAAGCCAGGAGCCTTAGGAGCGCGGATGAAGGTACTCTTCAAACTCGTCCTGACGGCGTTCCAACTCTTTCTGCATGGTCTTAAACGGTGAGGCATTTGAGTTGAAAACATATCCCGGGGCGGCTCGGTCTGTGGGCCAGCGAACTGCTCGAGCCGCTTTGAGAGCACGCTTTAGGGCGTCTTTCTGCACCTTGGGTGGAAGACCGATGGTATCGGCAAGAGCAAGCCAATCGTCAACAGTAATCTTCCAGTCTTCGGGTGGTGAACCGTCACCGGGATTCGAGTTATCTTTTCCGTTCACGCTAAGCGCCATGGACAGGGATTTAATGTGTACAAGCGAACAGGGGATGTCATAGATAGGAGCTACTTCCCATCCACGGCGTCCCTTGAGGAGCGAAATATTTTTTGCGTGCAGGTCCCCATTGCCTGTCAGCCAGGCGTAGAGAAAATGCAGGTAAAGATTCCTTCGGGCAATAGCCGGGGAAGCAGCAAGCTTCACCATTGCTTGAATGACGCTCTCTGTTGTCACGGCATGGTTGTCTTCCGTGTATTTCTCACCTGAAGGAATACCCAAAATTTGGGCACCATCTTCCATGGCGATGCGTCCCCCAGAGGGTGTTCTGTCGAATCGAGAAACCATCAAACCCGATACGCCGTCCCGATTATAGACAAGCTCATGCTGAGCTACAGGAATCCCCATGAGTGCAGCCGCCGCGAGATGCGCAGCTTCGTTCTCCACAAGCCCAGGCATTCGTTGCGGGCTGATTTTCAGAAGAGCATCGTAGCCAGCGCCCGTCCAATGCACGGGCAGGGTTTTCATGACGGCGCTCAGCTTTTCTTGAACGCCAGGCAGTCCTCGGCGGTCAACCGTGCCCATAAGTTCCGCAAAGGAAACGACCTCAGGGTTGTTCACCAATGCGGCAGGAGCGGTGTACAGTTCCCGCCCGTGCTCAATAATTTGCACATCGCCTGGAACGTCAGAACCAATCACCAGCAATAAGCCCAGGGTGTTATTTTTGCTGATTTTTTTCTCGGAACTGACAACGTCAAGCCTATAGCCTTCGGGCAAAAGATTCTGAAAGAAAGGAGGAATTGATTCTGCAGTATATTCCGTACCCAAAGGCAGGCTCGTAGCAACTGCCGGACCATCATATTCTGCTCGGTAGGTGAAATGAATCAACCCATTAGCATCTCGCCTCAAATATGCGGCGAGAACACCATCTTTATAGACATCTGCCATAAGTTCATCTGTCATGGCTTTTCTCCAGTTCAGCCTTCTAGCACGGTGTGGGGAGGGGTTAGGTGAGGGGGTTGGTGATAGCCAGCTCGATGCCGAGCTCTTGGGCGACCTTGAGGACCGCACCAATTGACGGGCCGGGTAGCCCACGCTCAATATCGCGGATCGTTTTATCGCTGAGCCCGACCATCCACGCCAACTCCATTTGGGTGATTTTTTCGTACTTGCGGATGGCACGAACCTGGGCACCAAATTCCTGCGCGAACTTCGTTGCGTCGAATGCCATGGATGTCCCCTCCTCACCGCTACAGAACCTCAGATTATACGAACTATTCTTCGTAATATGCCCATATTAGCACCCCAAGAAACCCTCTGAGGCTATTTTCCGAAGAATAGTTCGGTTACACATGCCCTTCCAGCGCCCCAAACACAGCCAAGGAGCACAACAAAAGGGGGCGTGCCCACCGCCTCCAGCACGCACGAAAACTCGCACGAACCAGACACGGGGAACACGCCCCCAGCAAGCCCTCCGCTCACCTGCCGCTAGGACAGCGACTGCAGGCGAGCCGCAATCGGTGCCAACTCCTCGTGACTATCCAGAATCATAAGAGGAATAAAAATAGTGCGGTGCGAAGCGAAGTAGTAGTCCGGTACCCTGTAGGCGTCCCATGTCACGTAATCGGCGCTGGGGTAGTTGAAGTTCATGGGCAGGTCATAATCCTCCCGCTTCGCCATTGCATGCTGGTACGCCCAGCTCATTGCTCGGTGCAACTCACTACCCCGCTTAATGGGGGCAAAACGCTTCTTATATCGCGCAGCATTCGCCTTACCCAGGGGCTCCAGAGTCACCTTGGGGCTACCCGCAGCACGATAGAGGAAGGTAAAGTAGGCGCCACGGCTTGCCGGAGTATCGTAGTGGAAGGAACCATCAGACCAACCGGTGGTCAAACCCACGCGGGTCGCCCAAATAGCAACCTTATAACGCGCATCGCCCGGAGTTAGATCGGTGTACGGGGACTTCTCCGGCAGGTTCTTCACCTCGGGTGAACCTGCCAGATGGTACAGGTGCTCCAGCAAGCGGCCACGCGAGATGGTCATGACCCCGTTCGGCAACTTATCTTCATCGGTTGTAGCCAGCCCGACAACCTGCTTCTTCGTAATCAGGCCGGTACACTCCGCCCAGTGCAAACTGGTTATAACGTTCTTGCCGTAAAAGAAGTGCATGTCAAAACAATTAACATCAAATTCCAGCTCTTCAATAGGCTGTACAGATTTCGGCTGAATGTATGCCGCCTGGGCTACACCCTGACCCATGCACCCCATAGCCAGTGCCAACAGTGCCGCCGCGCCACGGGTCGAAAGGTTTTTCTTCATTTTCTATCCTCGGTGAAAGGTGTGAGAACGGAAGAAGAGTGAATTTCTTTGAACATACTCGGAATCTGCACCCTGCGCAATCAACTACGCCCGGCGTGCAGGCGGATGCGGCGAAAGACACAACAAAGGCGAAAGATGCAGCAAAAGGGGGCGTGCCCACCGCCTCCAGCACGCACGAAAACTTGCACGAACCAGACGCGGGGAACACGCCCCCAGCAAGCCCTCCCACCTACCGCTAGGACAGCGACTGCAGACGAGCCACAATGGGCGCCAACTCCTCGTGGTAATCAAGAACCATGAGAGGGGTGAAAATTGTGCGGTACGAAGCGTAATAGAAATCCGGTGTTTCATTGAAATCCCACGGCGTGTACCCGTTAGTGAGGAAGTTAGTGTTATACGCCCGAATATCTTCCCCCTTCGCCAGCGCATGCTGGTACACCCAGCTCATTGCTCGATGCAACTCACTACCCTCCTTAATGGGGGCAGCACCCTTCTCCGCACGCACAGCATTCGCCTTATCCAGAGATTCCAGAGTCACCTTGGGGCT
Organism: Rothia mucilaginosa; assembly: GCA_963539245.1. Lineage (GTDB taxonomy): Bacteria > Actinomycetota > Actinomycetes > Actinomycetales > Micrococcaceae > Rothia > Rothia mucilaginosa_H. The sequence continues at coordinate 181,414 of CAUTJW010000005.1, read as the reverse complement.
TACCCGCAGCACGATAAAGGAAAGTAAAGTAAGCGCCACGGCTCGCCGGAGTGTCATAGTGGAAGGAACCATCAGACCAACCAGCACTCAAACCCACGCGGGTCGCCCAAATAGCAACCTTATAACGCGCGTCGCCCGGAGTCAGATCGGTGTACGGGGACTTCTCCGGCAGGTTCTTCACCTCGGGTGAACCAGCCAGATGGTACAGGTACTCCAGCAAGCGACCACGCGAAATGGTCATGACCCCGTTCGGCAACTTATCTTCACTGATTCGGGCCAGCCCAACAACCTGCTTCTTCGTAATCAGGCCGGTACACTCCGCCCAGTGCAAATTGGTCATCATGTTCGCGCCGTAATAGAAGTGCATGCCAAAACAATCAACATCAAATTCCAGCTCTTCAATAGGCTGTGCAGATTTCGGCTGAATGTATGCCGCCTGGGCTACGCCCTGACCCATGCACCCCATAGCCAGCGCCAACAGTGCCGCCGCGCCGCGGGTCGAAAGGTTTTTCTTCATTTTCTATCCTCGGTGAAAGGTGTGAGAGTAGAAGAAGAGTGAATCCCTTTGAAAATACTCGGGATTCACTCTCCGCGCAATTATTTCAGAATGATTAAAATTTTATGTCATCTTTTTTATTCGAATCAATAATAATATCTGGCGAGGTCCTCATGACCACAAAATTAATATCAATATAGAAATTGCCCCAGGGGACACTGCGATCTCTCCTAAAGAAAAGGTGCCGACCGTCATTCGAAGTCAATTTATTACCATCACGGGCATTACGCGATGAACCGGCCACAATACTAATATCATCCAGCTTATTCTCCAGATAAAACCCGTAACGCGAGGAACGCTGGCCAACTTTCGGATTAGCCGAACGCGGCGATACTAGGCGTGCTCCAGAAGCATTTCGTCCAATATACCAATTAGCTGCTTCATCAGTGCATGCAGTTCCTTTAAGAATAAGTGAATTCTCGAGACTCGAGGACTCACCTAGACAATTCATAAACTGATTATCCTTGAAACCTACGACCCATCCGTGCCCGCCATTCTCCTGAGCGGTACATCCGATGAACATATTCCGTTCGCCAAAAATCGCCCACCCGGCACCAGACTTTCTGCGGTACTGATCTCTATCGTGATAAAGGTCGGAATTTGGCTTATTACGAATAGCAAACCAGGCGGTACATGCCACAAATTTACATTGAGCTCCGTACACCTCAATTGCCCCATGATATCCGCCACCAAGATTGGCATCAGAGACCTCAACCATCACAAACTTATTATCCGCAGCTCCAGAGTTCAAACTCTCTGTTCTACGCTGAACATGACCCACCGGCTTTCCCACCAAGAGCCCTTGTCTGCGAGTTTTACGAATGCGGACCTTATCAACCTTCATAGCACGATCATGTTCACCCAGGATGGCAATTCCGATTGCCGTATCCCAGATTTCAATATTTGAAATAATAGGGGCAGCTTCAGGTTCATTAAAAATATCATATCTTGTATGAACAATAATGCCCGCAATATTATCCGGTATATAATTATCAGCAACGTGCTTACCCTGAGCAATTTGATACTCAAAAAATCCTTTACGAATATTAGGATTCAAAAGATTAAGATTGGCGGCACGAATAAACATATCCCGTACCCCAAAACGCATTGGTATATTTGTTCCCATATCACCCACAAAGGTATTGTATGACCCCATATGAAATACCCCCTGACACTCCATATCGTCACCATCAACATCTCTTAAAATCTTCGGGTTTTTATTAAACCCAATAATTTGTGTTGAGAATCCATGACCATACACCTCTACCCTATCCCTGAGATTAATAAAATCATTACTCACAAGATAGATTCCCGAAGGAATCTCGACAGAACCACCACCGGGAACAGCGGCCACCGAGTTAATGGCATTTTGAATTGCTGGTGCGGAATCCTTCGTGCCGGTTGGGTCTGCACCAAAATCCAAAACGTTCACATGCTTTGATTTACTATAATCAACCATATTGTATTCCTTTCTTAAGACATGTAGTTCAAACGCATTCAAATAGTTTGAATGCTAACCCACCAATTTTTCCTGAATATCTATACATAAAGATGATTTGATGTTTAATTCTATTAAATCTGTACCAACCCCCTATCAATCATCTCTTTTTGCAGAGCAAGATTTCCCGAATCCACAACCCTGCGATTACCCCCATAATTGTTTTATGGGGCAGCTATTGTGGTACATGTCAACACGCCTCCCGGCGTCCTAACACTAATCCGATAGGAAGCCGACACAGTAGACCCGCCGTATTCGCTACGACCCGGGAAATACACGCCAAAGCACCCTCGTTGAAACAACTCTTCCGGCTGAGAAATATCCTTATCAACCTCAAGACCCCATTCCCAGCGCTGAGCTTGAATAAACGCACCGTCATCTTCTCCAAGAGATGCGTTTCCCTTCATCTCCCCTTGGTAGACACCACAAAAATACTCAGTGCTCTCCATTGAGGCACCACGCGCACGAACCACCTTCAGACCCGAGTCCTCACGCACTGTCAGTGATGGTGCAGCCGGGTACCCCTCAGGAGAATGGCTTGTCAATCCCATAGAACCCGGCTGCCAACGACTCATCTGCACCATGTATTCTTGCGATCCACTCAGCTGTTCAAGCTCAACCACAATCTGCTGACCCGAAGGAATTTTAGACAGCCACTGCCCTGTATCACGGCGAATATGGGGGCGAATTACCTCATACAAGAATCGCTCTCCTTGATCCCCCATAAGTTCTACCGACGGAAGCGCATGCACCCCCGCAAAAGGGCCCGAAAAGGGAAGGAGTTGAAACCACAGAATGACATTATCTGCACCATTAGTCGGCAACCATGCTTCACGAAGCGGGGCAACAGTGCATCCATCTATTTGCTGGGGAGACCCAACAGAGCCCTGAATACCCCATGCCGTGCTCTGAGGTGCTGCGAAGAAACTTACCAGGGCAAATGACGAAAGCCGGCACACATGCCGGCGTGACAGTTCAGACATGATAGTCCTTAAATTAAGTTGAGTGATGACAATAGTGTGTGGCGTTTACGCTTCGTCGACGCTCTTACACCACACTCCTTCAACCCTACTCTGAAAATTCACCGTTTCGAGTATTCACAAGCAAATATTTCATTCTCGTGAAAAAATATATATCAATGTAAACCTGAAGTTTATTAAAATCTCACTTTAAACTTGAATATTTATGCAACTAGAACTTTAGAAATATCTTTAAAAATCTGAACTTTCAGAAATATTACAAGCCCCACCGCACAAAGTACTTGCTTAAATCGACCTCAACAAAGCCCTGGACAACGGCTCCGAGCACAACAAAAGGGGGCGTGCCCACCGCCTCCAGCACGCACGAAAACTCGCACGAACCAGACGCGGAGAACACGCCCCCTGATAAAAACCGGGTGCACCTAACGGTGCGGCAGCTTAGTGACCCTCAGCTGCGAAACGGTCGATAGCCTCCTGGACCATCTTCTCAGCAGCAGCCAGGTCTTCCCAGCCCTCGCCCTTAACCCACTTGCCGGGCTCCAGGTCCTTGTAACGCTCGAAGAAGTGCTGAATCTCAGCCTTCAGCTGCTCCGGAACATCAGCCAGGGACTTGATGTGGTCGTAACGCTTGTCGGTGGGAACGCACAGAACCTTAGCGTCGCCGCCAGCCTCGTCGGTCATGTTGAACACAGCAACCGGGCGGGACTCAACCAGCACGCCGGGAACAACGTCAACGTCCAGGATCAGCATTGCGTCCAGCGGGTCGCCGTCCTCACCCAGGGTGTTCTCGAAGTAGCCGTAAGCGGTGGGGTACTGCATGGAGGTGAACAGCACGCGGTCCAGGCGCAGGCGGCCGGTCTCGTGGTCCACTTCGTACTTCACGCGGGAACCGCGGGGAATTTCAATAGTGACGTCGAGTTCCATCGGAACCTTCTTTCTCGTGAGTTAGAGTCACTTTCGCGGCGACTTCGGCGCGCAAGGTGCGAAAGTTAGGTGTTGAACTCACCCATTGTAACCCGTTCACGCACACCGAAACCGCGTATTCGGCGCCAAAACCAGCGTAAATTCGATAGGCACCCCATCCGCCCGCTATGCTCAAAAGATGCCTTCCAACAAGCACAACACCCAGACCACCACCCTCACCCGCCGCGCCGCCCTCACCCTCGGCGGCATGTTCCTCCTCACCGCCTGCGGATCCGCCGCAACCGAACAGAAACGCCCCGAAGGCTCCGCAAGCCCCACCGGCAGCGCAACCGGCACCGCTGAGGCGACCGCCTCCGCAACCCCCAGCGCCACCCCGAGCCCGACCCTCGCCCCCGCACTGCCCGAAGCGGAACAGGAGCAGCTACGCAACGCCCTCACCGCGCTCTTCGCGGACGGCACCTACCCGCAGTACAGCCTGCTCGTCACCGGCATGGACGGCAACCTGCCCAGCGTCAAGGCAACCACCGCGCCCGCCGACCTGTACGCCGCCAACGCCGACACCGCGCGCGTGCCCGCCTCCACCTTTAAAGTGCTGACCCTATTCGCGCTCAACCACTACGCGAACCTGCAGGCGCGCCTGCGCACCCGCGTCACCCGCGACGCCGCCGGACTGTACCTCATGGCTGGTGGCGACACCCTGCTCGGTGCGGGCGCCTCCAACCCGAAGCAGATTGTGGGACGCGCAGGCCTGGGCACCCTCGCCGAGCTGACCGTGAAGGCGCTTCTTCAGGGTGAGAAGCCTGCCGCGGCGCTGCCCGTCTACCTGGACGGCACCTTCTTTAGCGGCCCCGGTGTGAACCCCGGCTGGGATGCTGCGGACGTGGCGTCCGGCCAGATCACGCCCATTCACCCCATTGCGCTCGAATCGCACACGGTGCCGGGCAAGTCCACCGCAAGCAACCCGGTACGCCCGGATGATGCGGCGGTTGCCGCCCAGCAGGCGTTCGTGGATGCGCTCAACACCGTCGGTAAGGAATCCGGCATGAGCTTCACCCTCGCAGAGCGCCGCACCGCCCCCGCGGAATCAGTTGAAATCGCCGCGGTCGAATCGGCAACCCTGCTTGAGCAGGCACAGCACATGATGCTCGAATCCGACAACGCCCTCGCTGAGGTGCTTGGCCGCTGCGCCGCCATCGCCGCCGGCAAGGAAGGCAGCGGCGAGGCGGCACAGCAGACCGTGCACCAGGCGCTCGTAGATGCCGGTGTGAACGTTGAACACCTGGTGCAGGCGGACGTGTGCGGCATGTCCCTGACGGACCGCGTGACCGCCCGAACCCTCGTGCAGGTTGTGGCTCTGCTGAATGCTGATGAGCATGCGGAGCAGCTGATGAGCACGTTCCCGGTCGCGGGCGTGAGCGGCACCCTGTCCGGTCGTTTTGGCGCGGCGAACGCCGTGCACGCGCGCACCTTTGTGCAGGCGAAGACCGGCACCCTGTACACGGTGTCTTCGCTGTGCGGTGTGGCGACCCGACCCGACGGCACCCGCCTGATTTTCGCAATTATTCTGAACGACCTGGGCGGTGCGGATGCGTTGCCCGCCGCGAAGGAACGCGTGGACGCGGCGGCGGCGGCGATTGCGAACCGCTCGACCGCGCCGAGTGCTTCTGCTGCTCCCTCTGCGGTAGCGGCGAGTGCATCGGAGGCGGCTTCGGCACCCGCTTCGGAGGCGCCCGCGGCGGCAGTTTCTACCGCGACTGTGGCGGGTGCAGCCTCCTAGCGTGCGTGCCCGAATAGCCCCGAAAGCCCCCTAAATCATCCCGTGCAGGTTGATTTTCTGTAGTGTTTCACGTGAAACCTGAAAATCAACCTCTCGGAGTGAGGGTGGCACGGGGTGCCGATAGACTCCTCAACCCGGACTCTCACCCGCTCATCCGGCAGGGTTTCACGCCCGCCTTGTTTCTCTCTCCTCCAGCAGAAAAGTCACCATGGACCTTACCTTCACCCTCGCTGATCTGACCGCCACCTCCGCCTGCGAGCTGCGGCTCTACACCGAGCTTCAGGAGCGTGCGCAGAAGCAGTCTGCACGCCCGACCGCCGAGAAGTCCGAGCGCGCCCGCGAGGCGTACCGCGAGTGCCTGCGAGTGCTGACCGAAGGTGGCATGGTCGGCAGTGGAGCGGGCGGTGCTGGAGTGGTCGGCAGTGGAGTGGTTGGTGGTGAGCACGCGGGCGGCACAGCGCGCCCGGTACCCCTGGTGGCGACCTCCGCGGCGGGGCTGACCTACACGGTGGAGCTCGACCGTCTGGAGCACCCGACTGCGGACAGTACCGCACAAATCATCTGCACCCCGCACCTGGGTGAGGCGGCACATCGGGCGCTGTTGCGTGGTACCCTGGCGGCGCACCTGCTGACCGCTAACGCCACCGCTAGTGCCACCGAGAGCACCACCGAGAGTGCCAAGAGTGCAGTACGCCTCGACCTCTGCCTGGAGCACGGCGCTGAGTCCGACTCGGAGCCCGCTGAGCACCACTCCCCCGTTCCTCAACCTCACCGGGTTGATTCGGCGCGTATTCTGCCGCTGATTCGACTGCAGGAGCAGCGCCTCCTACTGCTCACCGAGGCGCTGAACGAGGGTGTAGAACCGGCGGAACTTGCCGAGCGCATCCCCTATTTTCTGACCTGCGACGAGTGCCCGGTGTGCCTGAACGCGGCGGTATCTCTTGCCCTCGCGACCGACGCCCCGGAGCTCGTCACCGAAGACGCAGCCGGAGACACTGCCGAAGACCCCGCAGCTGAGGAGCACCCGGTCATGTACCGGGTACCCGCCGCGGTGGAGAACGACAGCGAACAGTACCGCCTGCAGTGCCTGCTGGATGCCCAGCTCGCCTCCCTCGAAGAGCACGCGGCGGAGCACGGCTGGGGCACCGGTGAGCTTGAGGCAGCGATGCTGCTGTCCATGACAAACTACCACCGCCGTGAGCGTGCCCCGTTCTGGCGTGAGCACATTCGCCGCCTGGAGGACGGCCCAACGGCGTGGGTGGCGAGCCACGATTATGCGTACCTTGATCGGGTGCAGGTGCTTTCGGTGGAGCATGCGCATGCTCTTCTGAACACCCCCGCAGATCTGGAGGCGCTTGCCGCCGCCATGAAGGAGCCCGCCGAGGTTGAGGACGCCCCCGGCTGGTATCGTGTGCGCGGCGCACAGGTGCGTCTGTTGCGTGCGCGAATTGAGGCTGACCCGAGCCTGGTGATTGCGCCCTCTGACCGTGCGGTGTTTTGTGCGTATGAGGCGGGGGTGAGCCCGCAGATTGCGCTGGACCGTATGGAGTCGCAGCTGAATTATTTCCGTGCGTCGAATCCGGGTGAGCGTGTGCCCGCCGAGTTGGCGGCGACGGGTTTCTTTGGCATGCGTGTGCTGGCGGTGGCGCAGGGCGGCTTCCGTGCCGGATCCGTGGATTCTGCGGATCCCGAAGAGGCTGCCGCAGAGTCTGCTGGCGAGTCGACCGGCGAGTTCTTGGAGGTGCTTCTGCAGGAGCGCATCCGCGTGAAGGATGAGCCGCACGGTGCCCTGCCTTCGGGTATTGGTCCTGGCGATCCGGTGTCTACGGCGACGATTGAGGCGGCTCTGCAGGCCGATGTACACGGGCTGCTTTTCGATGGTGCTCTCATGCCTAGCGCCCCTATCACCGATGAAGATTCCGAGCCCTCCGATGCCCCCGCCTCCCCCGGCGCCCTGCCGAGCGTGCTCGATGCGGCGGCTTCTCTGACGGGGGTGGAGAGCGCCTCCGCGGATTTGCTGTTCCGCCGCGCGCCGCGTCTGAAGAAGAGCGCCTCGAACGCTAAAAATACAGAAAATCTACCCTGTGAGGTTGATTTTTCCGCTTCTGACCTGCCTACGGTGGATGCCGTGCACGCGGCGGTTCGCGCTCTCGACCACTCCTATGTGGCGGTTCAGGGCCCTCCCGGTGCGGGCAAGACCTTCCTCGCCTCGCATGTGATTGCGCGCCTGGTGGCGGAGGGTGCGAAGGTGGGCGTGGTGGCTCAGTCGCATGCGGTGATTGAGAATCTTATGTTGGCGTGCTGCGCCCGTGATGGTTTTGATGTTTCGCGTGCGGTGCGTCTGCGCGGCAAGTCGGTGACCCCGGATGCCCCGTGGTCTGAGGTGTCTGATTCTGAGCTGGTGGAGCTGATTTCTGGTGCGGGCGGTCTGCTGTTTGGCGGCACGGTGTGGGATTACGTGAGTGAGCGTCGCGTGCCTGCCGGGTCGCTGGACGTGCTGGTGGTTGATGAGGCTGGCCAGTTCTCGCTGACGAATACGGTGGCGGCGGCTCGTGCGGCGCGTTCGGTGCTTCTGCTGGGCGATCCACAGCAGTTGCCGCAGGTGTCGACGGGTGTGCACCCGTACCCGGTGGATGTTTCGGCGCTGGGTTGGTTGTCTGATGGTGCGGCGGCGTTGAATCCGCGTTTTGGCTATTTCTTGGGTGAGTCGTGGCGTATGGATTCGGCGTTGTGCGAGCGGGTTTCGTGGCTGTCTTACGATGGCGCGTTGGCGAGCGCGGCGGCGACGGCTGGTCGTACTCTGCAGGGTGTTGAGCCGGGTGTGGTGTCGTATCCGGTGGAGCATGTGGGCTGTTCGGTGCGTTCTGTGCAGGAGGCGCAGGCGGTGGTGGATTGCGTGCGTGAGCTGTTGGGTCGTGAGTGGGTTCCGGCGGCTGGTGCTGAGCCGCGCCCGTTGGCGGCTGAGGATTGTATTGTGGTGGCGGCGTATAACGCGCAGGTTGATTGTGTGCGTGAGGCGCTGATTGCCGCTGGACTGGCGGATTCTTCGGGTGCTGGCGTGCGCGTGGGCACGGTGGATAAGTTCCAGGGTCAGGAGGCTGCGGTGGTGTTGGTGTCGTTGGCGTCGTCGCGGGTTGATTCTGGGCGCGGTGCCGGGTTTGTGCTGTCGCCGAATCGTTTGAATGTGGCGGTGTCGCGCGGTCAGTGGCGGGCGGTGTTGGTGCATTCGCCGTGGGTGGCGCGTTCGGTGCCGCAGGATGTTGAGGAGGTGCTGGCTCTGTCGGGCTTCGCGGGCCTGGTGGAGTAGCGCCCCGCTGAGTAGTTCCCCGCTGCGTTGCGGGGGTTGCCTGGTGGTAGGCGTTTTTGGCGTGCCCGGAATCGGGTTTAGCCACCGAAGGTTTAGCCGCTGAAAGCACCAAGAATGAATTATAGTCAGACTAACCCTAATGTCAATACTCAAAATGAGGAAAGTTTTTCAACTAGCCTTCACGCATATGATTCACGTCTCTTATAGAATCTAAAGTATCGCGCGACACACTTTTGTGCGGGGGGTGGCTCCCGATGAGCCGCTCCGTGCATCCTCAACCACCCATCATGACCGGCATGCACAAGCAGAAACAGGCACATGCAGGCAGACACAGCCGACTGTCAGGGTATTCACTCACACAATTGCGCACGACGAACTACACGCAACGAACTACAACACGGCGGATTGCACGCCGCGCGACACCCTAAACCCCATCGTGGAGGTACCCCATGAGTGTCAACACCGAGCTACTCAAGAATAAAGATTTTAGAAATACTCTTTTCGCCATTGGAGCCAACCAGCTCTCAGACTCGATGAGCTATATCACCACGCCCATCATTATTTTGGCGCTGACCGGCTCCCCAGAAGCTGCGAGTATCACCCTCTTCGTCGCGGGTGTTCTCGCCACCTGCGCCGGAGCGGTATCTGGAACGTGGGTCGACAGAATCGGCCCCTCAAAGTGCCTGGCACTGTCCTGTATCGGCCAGTCACTGTCCTGGATAGCGATTCTTCTCTACCTCGTTTTCAACGTCACCAACATTTACGTTTTGGTGATCACGATTTCTCTCGCCGCCATCATTTCCACCTTCGACTATCCGAGTGAACAGTCCATCATCACCCGCGTAGTCCCCAAGGAACACCTGGGGTACGCCTCCGGTATGGGTGAGACGCGCGAGTCCACCGCCAACCTGCTGGGCGGCCCGGTCGCCGGCATCATTATTGGCTTCTCGACCGTGCTCATGACAGCTGTTCACGCGGTAGTCAACCTTCTGGCGTTCATCGTCGCGCCCAAAACCTACGGTGCTAGTCAGCAGCCCGCAGAAGAGGAGGAGGGCGAGAAAACCAGCTTCTGGCAGGACTCAAAAGCCGGTTTCGAGTACATCCTGAAGAACAAGGTACTGGTGTCCATTGCGTTCGTTTCAACGCTTGCGAACTTTGGAACGGTCGGTATTCCGCTCACCTTCATCTACTACTACACCCTGGAGGGCGCACACCCGCTCTTCATCGGCATCTTTGCGAGCGCCTTCGGCGTGGGCGTGCTGCTCGGCTCGTTCCTGGTCGGCCCGCTGACCGAGAAGTTTGCGCTCGGCCCGCTCGGCATCACCTCCCTGGCCATCATGTCGGCATGCTACCTGTTGCTACCGGTGGTTCATTCGATGCTGTGGGCGGTGTGCCTGCTGATTGTGCTGGCGGGTATTGTGCTTCCCTCCTTCAATTCGAGCATCATTGCGTACATCAACGCGTCCACCCCGGAGCACATGATTGGTCGTGTGCACTCGGTGCAGGGCATCCCGAACATGGCGTTGACCCCGCTGGCTGTTCTGCTGGCTGGCTTCCTCATTGTTGATTGGGGCATTACGTACACGGCGCTGTTCTACGCGGTGTTTATTTTCCTGTCGCTGGTGGTGATGGTTTTCCAGAAGCCGCTGCGTCAGCTGCCCCATATCTCGCAGGTAACGAACGCACAGTAGTTCCGCGGTAGCCCCGTCTATCAACTCCACTCAACGCCCCCGAAAGCGAATAATTCAACGTGCACTTGCATGAAAATTATTTGCCTTTCGGGGGTGTTCTACGTCCTTTTGAGGATTTCTGCATACAGTGCACACTCACGATAATTCCCCTTATCAATGCGTATTTTTGAGGCTTTAAATGTTGCCGGTATTACGGCGAACCTTACGCCGCTTGTTGAAGGTTTTACGGCATAATAGGAAGGTGTTCGTTCTAACCTTTATTCAACGTTCCGCACAGCACTCACTCACTGCACTGTCGGACGAACTCGCAAAGCTCAACCCGCGTGTTGCCTTCGCCCAGACATACCCTGACGAAATTCAGGGCGCCTTCGACCGCGCCAGCGACGCACTACACGCGGCGCTCATTGCCGCGCGCGATAACGGCTTCTGGGTCGGCATCGGAATTGGCGAGCTCAACATCCCCCGCTTCGCAGGCGCACTCGGCGCCGTCAGCACCACCGACTGCACCGGCGACGCCCTCGAATTCTCACGCCTCGCCGTCGAAGAAGCACAGGGAGGCGCACCCGTACGCTGCATCAGCGTCAGCGCCGACAACCGCCACCTCGCCGACCTCGCCGCAGGCTCCGCACGCCTGCTCTACCGCGTATGCGCCGACCGCACCGACGCCGAATGGCGCGTGGTAAACCTGCTCGTACCCGGCGTGCGCGGCCAGCAGAAAGCCGCCGCAACCGCACTCGGCATCACCACCCAGGCAGTCAGCCGCACCCTCGTCCGCTCCCTCTGGCACGAGGAGCAGGCGGCACGCGGTGCGCTCATCGAGCTGCTGACCCGTATTGACCGTTCGCGCCGCCGCGCCACCTAACCGCCACCGCGCATCCCTCATTCTTTCGCGCCTGCCAGCTTCTCATACCTGCCAGCGCGGAACCGAACACCTGATCCCGCCCGTGATGGCCACCCCCTGCCAGGGGTGAACTATCCGGGCGGGACGCTTTTTAAGCCCGCGCTGAATACCCTGCAACTCGGCGGGCAAAACCAGAGAAAAGGTAGACTTATCTTTATGCCTCTTTCAGAACTTTCCGTCAGCACCCAGAACTACCTCAAGGAAATCTGGAGCCTCGAAGAATGGACCAAAACCCCTGCCACCGCATCCGCCCTGGCAGAACGCATGGGCCTGCGCATTTCTTCGGTATCTGACGGCCTCAAGCGCCTCGCCGCCGCCGACCTGATCGAGCATCAGCCCTACGGCGCTATTGAGCTCACTGAAACCGGCCGCTCCTACGCGCTGGCGATGATCCGCCGCCACCGCCTCATTGAGACGTTCCTCGTGGAGACGCTCGGCTACACCTGGGACCGTGTGCACGACGAGGCGGAGGTTCTGGAGCACGCGGTATCCGACTTCATGGTGGACCGCATCGACACCCTGCTGGGGCACCCGACCCGCGACCCGCACGGCGACCCGATTCCGGACTCTTCGGGGCACATTAGTTTTCCGCAGACCGTGCCGCTGAGCCAGTGCGAACCCGGCGAAACAGTCGTGCTCGAACGCATTAACGATGACGACCCGCGCCTGCTGCGTTACCTGCAGGGCCACGGTTTTGTGCCCGGCGTGCGCCTGCACATTGAGGAGGGTGCGCCCTTCTCGGAGGCGGTGAACGTGAGCGTGGTCGGTGCCGGTTCCGGCAACCTGCACGAGACGGACGCGGCCGGTGCGGTGAAGCCCGGCGGCACCATTATTCCGTTGGGTGCGGAGGCGACCGCCTCCCTGTTCGTGTCCCGCACGGTGCGCTAGGTACAGGGCGGTAGATACAGGGCGGTAGAGGCGGACTTCTAGCCCGGAAATCCGGGCGGGTACGCGCCCCTAACCTTCAAAAGACAGCAATAGGCGGAAAGCCCCACGGTGGGACTTTCCGCCTATTGCTATATGTGGTGAGCGTACTCAGTGGGCTTTCTTAGGAAGCTACCGGCTCAGTTTTCGTTGCGGCAGTGCTGAGTCGGCGGGCACGCATCCTGCCCAGCAGACCGTAGCGCGGGGCGAATACGTACGCCAGGGCGAACAGTATGCCCTGCGTGACGACCACGGCACCACCGGGGGATACGTCCGCGTAGTAGCTGGCGTACAAGCCGGTCAGCGTGCCCACCAGGGAGACTCCCACGCTCACCGCGAGCATCGGCACGAACCGGTCCGTGATGAGGCGCGCGGTGGAGCCGGGGATGACGAGCATCGCCACGACCAGCACCACACCCACAATCTGCAACGCCACCACGGAGGTTAGCGCCAGCATAATGAGCAGCAGCGCGCCGAGCAGACGCGGACGCAACCCCACCGCCTGCGCAAAGCCCGGGTCGAAGGCGTACAGCACGAAGTCGCGGCGCTTGACCAGCAGCACGGCGGCAACAATCACCGCGAGGATGGCGACCTGCCAGACGTCCGACCAGGACACGCCCAGCACGTTACCGAAGAGAATATGGTTCAGGTCGGTATTCGACGGCGTAACCGAAATCAGCACCAGACCGAACGCAAACATGGTCGTGAACACGATGCCGATCGCGGCGTCCTCGCGCACGCGGCCGCTGCGCCGCACCCCGCCGATAAGAGTTACCGCCACGAGGGCGGCAACCACCGCACCCACTGCGAAGGGCGCACCAAAAATATAGGCGAGCACCACACCGGGTAGCACCGCGTGCGAAATGGCATCCCCCATAAGTGACCAGCCGAGCAGCACGAGCCAGCAGGAGAGCAGAGCGCAGACGGCGGCGGCAAGCACGGTGACCACGAATGCGCGGAGCATGAAGGGCAGGGTCAGCGGCTCCACCAGAAAGTTGAGGATGTCCATTTAGTTCTTCCCTTCCACAGAGCTGATCGTAGTAGTGCCGGAGGTAGCAGCGCCGGTAGCGACCGACGCGCCGGCGTCCACTTCCATGCCGAAGGCACGCACCAGGTTCTCGGGGGCGAGCACCTTCTCGGGGGTGTCGTGCATCAGAATATCGCCGCGTAGCAGTAGCGCCTCGTCGGCGAACTGGCGCAGGCTCGCCAAGTCGTGCGTGGAAACCAGCACGGTCGCGCCCTCGTCACGCAGCTGTTCGATGACCTGAATGAGCATCGCCTCGCTGCGCTTGTCCACGCCGGCGAAAGGCTCATCCAGCAGCAGCAGCTGGGCGCCCTGGGCGATAGCGCGTGCCACGAAGGCGCGCTTACGCTGACCGCCCGAGAGCGCCCCAATCTGACGGTCGGCAAGGTCGGTCAGTTCCACGCGGGCGAGTGCCTCATCCACGGCGGCACGGTCTGCGGCACGCAGGCGGCGGGTGATGCCGAGGTTGCGGTAGCGTCCCATGCTGACGACCTCGCGCACGGAGATGGGGAAGGTCCAGTCGATTTCTTCGCTCTGCGGCACGTAGCTGACGAGTCCGGCGCGGTGGTGGTGCGCGTTCTTGCCGCGGCTGCCACGGTTACCGCCGACGGGCTGCCCGTCGAGAGTGATGCTACCGGCGTGCATGGGCACGACCCCCATGATGGCTTTGAAGAGGGTGGATTTGCCGGAGCCGTTCATGCCGATCAGGCCGCAGATACGCCCGGTGTCCAGGGTGAAGGATGCGCCGGTGAGGGCGCGGACTGGCCCGTAGTTCACGTGCACATTTTCGCAGCTGAGAAGAGTGCTCATTCCTTGTGTTCTTTCTGGTGGTCACCGTATGCGTGGGGCGGGTGTACTTGCTTGCGTGTTGCTGAGTGGGTGTTGGTGAGTGGGTGTTGGTGAGTGGGTGCTGTGTGAGCGAGTGTTAACGGCGTGGGAGGAGCGGAGCCGTGAAGGCGACCGCCCCTCCTATCCTATCGGGGGTTTGGGGTTTACCCGGGTTTATGCCGGGCTTATTCGGGGTTTAGGAGTTGCCCTTGAGGCCCGCCACGATGGTGCGTGCGTCGTAGCGGATCATGTCCAGGTAGGTGGGCACGGGGCCGTTCGCCTCGGAGAGCGAGTCCACGTAGAGCACGCCGCCGAATCGTGCGCCGGTGGCGTCGGCTACCTGGCGCATCGGGTTGTCAGAGACGGTGGATTCGCAGAACACGGCGGGCACCTGGTTCTGGCGCACGTAATCGATTGCGGAGGAAATCTGCGAGGGAGTCGCCTGCTGTTCGGAGTTGACCGCCCAAATGTACTTTTCCTTCAGGCCCGCGTCTGCCGCCAGGTAGGAGAAGGCGCCTTCGCAGGTGACGAGTGCGCGCTGGTTCTCGGGCAGGGTGGAGATTTCCTTGACGAGCTCGTCACGCACGTCCTGCAGCTGCTTCTTGTAGGCTTCGCCGCGGGACTTGTAGTCGGCGGCGTGGGCCGGGTCGAGGGCGCTAAATTCGCGAATCATCACGTCCACGTACTTCTGCACGTTGCTGGGGCTCATCCAGGCGTGGGGGTTGGGCTTACCCTCGTAGGCGTCCTCGGTAATGGAGATGGGCGTGACCCCCTCGGAGACGGTCACGTGCTTAGCGTGGGATTCTTCAACGAACTTCGCGAACCAGGATTCGAGGTTCAGGCCGTTGTCGAGCACCAGGTCGGCGGCGTGCGCCTTCTTCAGGTCGGAGGGGGTGGGCTCGTACTCGTGAATCTCTGCGCCGGGCTTGGTGAGGGATTCCACGTTCAGGTCGTCGCCTGCCACGTTGCGGGCGATGTCTGCGAGCACGGTGAAAGTGGTGAGCACGGTCTTCTTGCCGCTACTGCTCTTAGCACCATCGGTGGTGCTAGCAGTGTTGCCGCAACCGGTGAGCACGAGTAGCAGGGTGAGTGCGAGGGCGGCGCAGAGCGCCTGGACGAGGCGGCGTGCGTTGCTGCCTGCGGGGGTGAAAGCGTTCATGAGGCATCCTTCATTGGAAGTCACGGGTTTGAGTATGTGGTTGATGTGTGGAATTTGCCGCGCCGGGGCAACAGGGACACGGTTGTGTCTGCGCAGGCATCATAATGCGCTTTTACCTGTCGTCCCGGGCGGAATTTAACAATAGTTCGTCTAGCCGAACTTTTCAACTAAGCCATATAGAAACCCCGAAATATCAACAGAAACACAGGGACAGACACACAAGGGCAGGCGCACAGGAACAGAAGCACCTGCAGATACAGCAAGGAGGCGAGGGACCCCTCCCCCGCCTCCTTGCTACACGCGGTTCTACGGCAAGCTAGGCGCTCGGTCTAGTCGGCAATCTCAACCACGACCGGCGTGTGGTCGCTTGCGCCTTCACCGGCGCGCTCGACCTTATCGATCCAGGCGCGTTCCACACGTGCGGCGAGCGCGGGCGAGAACAGCTGGAAGTCAATGCGCATGCCCTCGTCCTTGGTGAAGCGGCCCGCCTGGTAGTCCCAGTAGGTGTACTCACCCGGGGTGTGCGGGCGCACTACATCCACCATGCCCTCATCGAGTAGGGCGGCGAAGGCGCGGCGTTCGGGTTCGGACACGTGGGTCATTTCGTTGCGCAGGAAGTAATCAATATCCCACACGTCGGTGTCTTCGGGGGCGACGTTCCAGTCACCGACCAGGGCGAGCTGCGCCTGCGGGTTGGCAGCCAGTTCGTTGTGCACGTTCTGGCGGAGCGCCTCCATCCAGCGGAGCTTGTAGTCCATGTGCGGATCGGTCAGGCCGCGGCCATTGGGCACGTAGAGGCTCCAGACGCGCACGCCGCCGCAGGTCGCACCGATCGCGCGCGCCTCCAGCACCTCGGGTTCGCCGGGCTTGCCGAAGTGCGGCTGGTTATCGAAGCCGCGCTGCACATCTTCGAGGCCGACTCGGGAGGCGATTGCCACGCCATTCCACTGATTCAGGCCAAAGTGCGCAACCTCGTAGCCCATGAATTCGAAGAGGTCAAAGGGGAAAGTTTCGTCTTTGGTTTTGGTTTCTTGCAGGGCGAGCACGTCAACGTCGTGTTCGTCGAGCCAGTCTTCGACGCGGTTTTCGCGGGCGCGGATTGAGTTGATGTTCCAGGTGGCAATCTTCATGCCTTCTAGCTTAGCGGGTATCTCGTTCCCGCCTTGTAAGAGCGTCCCGATGCAGCACACCGCCCGCCTGCGCAACCTATTGGGTCGCACCGGCGGGCGGTGAATATATGTGCGAGTCAGCACTAAAGCTAGTCAGCACTGAATCTAGTCGGTATTACTCCTAGTCAACGGCTTCCTAGTCAACGGCGGGAGTGCCCACAACCTTCAGGCCCTTATCGCTGTACACCTTGAGCATGTACAGGGCGTCGGAGAAGTACAGGGGGCTGGCGGGGTCCACCACGTCTACTGCGCCGTCACCGTCGCGGTCGACTTTGGGGTAGGCGCCGAGCGTGCGGGCTGCCCAGCGGTTTTCGGTCTTGAACTGCTCAACCTTCTTAGCTTCGGCACGTAGCGGGCGGCGGATCTGGCGCATGCGTGCGGCACCGTCGGGGCTACCTGCGGCGCGGTAGAGGAACGCGGCGAGGGTGTTGCGGGTGGCGTAGTCATCCGGGTGGAAGAGCCCGTCATCCCAGCCGGAGGTGATGCCCGCGTCCGCCGCCCAAATGTACGCGGGGTAGTCGGGGTTGGTGGTTGCCACGTCCTTGTAGGGGGAGGTCTTGGGCAGGTTCTTGACGGTCGGCGATCCCGCCATGCGGTAGAGCATGCGCACGAGCTGGCCGCGGGTGACGGTTGCGGTGCTGTGGCGGCGGGTGACGGTGTATTCTTCGCTGTCGAGGTAGCCGTGGCAGACCGCCCACACGCCGGGGGTGGCGTTCATGGTGCCAACAAAGGTGGCGACGCATTCTAGGTATGCGGGGTCGTCCTTGGGCTGGTTAAGTTTGATGAGGCCGTTGGCTGCAGCAGGTTCGGCGGCGTGAGCGACAGCCTGGTGGGAAGCGAAGGCGGAGGTGCCTACGGGTACAGCACCGAGGGCGAGTGCGAGGGTGAGGGCAAGGGTGCGGCGTGCGCGGGGAGCGGATGTGAACGCTCGGGAGATTACCGGAAGCATGGATGTGTCCTTATGTAATTGTGGTTGAGAACCGGCCGGAAGGAACCGGTTTTTAGGGTCGGCTTCGGGGTCGCCAACATGGAGCGAGTAGGAGAAGGGGAAAGGGGGTGCGTTGAGGAATAGTGAGAAGTGGTGATGAATAGGGGCTGACGTGCGACGATGCAGTTTTGGTGTGTGCCAATCGGTAATCGTTCCGCATGCTATTGCACGTCTGTGGTGGTGCACAGTGAATGGACTGTTTTACACCGCCATAGAAAGTTTAAAGTACATATTGATATTTTATTCAATATTTAATTGAGACTTTTATCAACTAAAAATTAAACATTGTTCTAAATGGCAAAGCAGCTGCGAATGGTATGTATTCCATTCGCAGCTGCTTTGATTTTTAGCTGATATATCGCGGTATAACGCGCCCACTAGGGCACACGCACCTACCTCACGATTCACAGAAAAGTCCTGAACCGGTTCGGGCGTGTCTACCAGCCCCGCTAGCCGCGCATCACGTTGTAGGCTTCCTTGGTGAGCTGACCGGCGGGCGAGGTGGAGTGACGCAGCTCTTCGACCTCAATAACCACGTTCGCGCCGATTGCGCCGGTAATGTACACGCGGCGGCCAAGCATATTGCCGTCACCGATACGGTCGTCCTTGGCGGTGCCTTCGGTGATGCGCAGGTCGTAAATCTTGTTTTCAATGTAGAAGCCGTACAGGGAGGCGGGCTTCTCCGGCGGGTTGTAGGAGACGGGCGCGACCATGCGGGTACCGCGCGCGTTGCGGCTGATGTACCAGTTGGCGGCCTCGTCGGCACCTGCGGCACCGCTGACGGTGCCAGCCCAGCTGGAGCCTTCCGCTTCGCATCCGATGAAGATGTTGTGCGCCCACTCAATAATCCAGCCGTGACCCGCGTTGGAGCGGGCGGTGCAGCCGATGAACATGTTGCGTTCACCCTGCACGATCCAGCCTGCACCCGCGTGGCGGGTGGCGGGCTCGTAGAGGGCGTTCTTGTTGCTGGTGCGGTGGTTGCTGTTGCTGGAGCAGCTCTCGAATTTCGCCTGTGCCGCGTACACCTCGATACCGGCGTAGGAGCCGCCGCTGAGGTTCGCTTCGGCAACGTCTACGCCGCGTAGCTTGTTGTCTGCCGCGCCGGAGTTCTGGCCTTCGTTGGGGCGGCGAGGGTGGCCGGCAGGCTTGCCGAGCAGCAGGCCCTGGTTGAGGGTGCGGCGGATGGTCACGTCGTCAATTTTCATGCCCTGGTCGTCCAGGCCGAGTACGGCGACGCCGATGGCGGTGTCCCAGACTTCCACGCCGGCGATAACGGGCACGATGTCCGGCTCGTTGAGCTGGTCGCCGGTCAGGTGGGTGTGGAAGATGACGCCGGCGACGTTGTTCAGCGGGGCGGTGTGCGCGTCGAGCGGGTAGCTGTTGATGGGGGTGTTAGCGGCGTTGGTGCGGATGTGCAGGTTGCGCACGCCCATGCGCATGGGCTTGTTGGCGTTGTAGTTACCGTAGACGGGGGTGGTGTAGCTGCCGACGTGGAACACGCCAGTGTATTCGGTGTGGCCGTTGGCGGTGGTGGGGATGGCGCGGTCGGAGTGGGCGATGACGACGGTTGAGGAGCCGTAGCCGAAGATTTCGACGCGGTGTTTGATGTCGATGAAGGGGTAGGAGACGCGGTAGATGCCGCGGGGTAGCTCTACGGATCCGCCACCGCGCGCGGCAACGTCGTCGACGGCTCGCTGGATGGCTGCGGTGGAGTCTTTGGCACCGGTGGGGTCTGCGCCGTAGTTGATGGCGTTGATGCTCATGGGCGTATCGGGCATGAGGGGCTCAATTCTTTCGATGGGTACCGCGTTCGGTGCTGAAGGCGGCATGGTGAGTGAATTGAGTGAATACGGTATTGAGTGAGTACGACGCAGAAGTTGAGTGTGTCTTCGCAGGTGCGTTGGTGTGTTCGGGTCTGTGCACCGGTAGACCTGTTCCTGCTCAAGGGTACCGCATTGGGCGTGTGGAGGCGACGACCGGGCACTGTGATGCCCGCTCCCCTGCCCTGTTTTTCTACGGTTTTTCAACGGTTTTTCGGCTGTTTTGTGGGCGGGTTAAACGCTTGAGGCGCGGGGATTACTCCCCCCTCAGACGTTTAACGCCTCATGAGAAAATTTTTTAGTTAGATAGTGTCGTGATACACATCTAAATATATTACACTTAAGTGCATGAGCCCAGCCTGGCGTACGACCAGACTGGACCTATCTGTATTCGGGCCGATCACGGCAGACAACACGGTCTGAAGCAGTAAAAATGTCGACAGCATCCACTGTTCAGGTTCCGTGCGGGCATCGTTGATTGCACGACCGCAGGCGCATTGAGCACCCCGGCATAACTTGGCAATCACCGAATAATTTCTGGTCAACACACAACGAAGGGTGTGACAAAAATGCTTCTTGACGCGCACGATATTACCTACGCGTACGGGGCTGGGAAACCCGCCCTCACCGACGTTCAGCTCCAAGTCTCTTCCGGAGAGATTCATGGATTGATTGGACCTAACGGCTCTGGAAAATCCACACTCATGAAACTGATAAGTAACCTTCTACACTCCAAGAAGGGCGATATTCAGATTAGCGGTCATGAACACCAGAGCCTTGCTGCTCGCACCTCCTTGATGTACCTGGCAAGCAACGACTATCTACCGGAATTCCTGACCGGTCTGGAGTACCTGCGTTTTATCCACTCTCTGTACAAGGAGAAAGTGGATGAGAATGCTGTAGCGGAGTACTTTAAGCGTTACCAGATGACAGGTCGACAGCACGACCTGATGGAAGACTACTCCCACGGCATGCGCAAGAAAACTCAGCTCATTGCAGCGTTGCTATTGCGTCGACCGCTGACTCTCATTGATGAGACGCTTAACGGAATCGACATCGATGCAATTTACACCTTTGAACGAGACATGCGCACATTACGCGATGAAGGGTGCGGAATCCTGCTGTGTAGCCATGATTTCACGCTTCTAGAAAGGTGTGCAGACCGTGTTACGTTCCTCCACCGCGGAGTAGTGCTCGAGGATGACGCTACCGATGCTCTGCTAGAACGCTTTGGCACTCTCGATGCTATGGTCCGAAAAACTGTGGATGAAATCGAGGGGGACCTATGAGGTTCAGTGCGGTTCATCAGCTCGTCCATTTTTATTTCCTCTTCCTGCGCCGCCGTGTTTTAGGAAGGGGAGTTCTGGCAAATCGACCAATTCGTTACACCGCGTTTTTTGGTGTCTTAGCACTATACGCAGGATATGTTCTGCTGAGTATCAGTGTTGTTAGGCAAACATTTAATAACCCGGAAATAATAGCGCCGATTCTGGAAGGAATGGGTATCTCATCTGTTTTTTGGGTTGCCGCATTTTACACAATTGTGCGAATCCTATTCCTGAAAGCAGATGAGCTAACAGAACTGACATACACTCTTCCCGCGACCAATAAGGAACGCCTGATTGCGAGTGTTGTATTCGAGATGCTTCTTGTCGGAACAGCTACTATTGCTCTTTCAAGTGCGCTGGCTATTGCTTGTAGCATTGTCGTGGGGTGGAAAGCTGCGGAGCTCTTCCTGTTGGGTGTTGTGTCACCAGCTCTTGTTACTTACCTGATCCTGCTAGTAATTCATTTGGGAGTAGAGCGACTCCTTGCCCTCGTGGGAATGGCACGTTTACGCGGTCTTGTGATTCCTGCTCTTCTTGTGGGTCTTATGGCTATTGCATTTAGCATGATGCGTGACCAAAGCGTGGAGTACATGCGGATTCGTTTGCTTGAAGATACTGCCCCATGGGTGCCCCAGCTGGCGTTTCTCCGTATTGAGGAAGCTATCGGAGGGGTACTAGGAGCAGCGGGTGCTGTACTCGCCTTGCTAGGAGTATGTGGACTGCTACTAGCTCTAGCTATAGCAATTGCGCCGAAGGACTACACCCCGCTCAGGAGCTATTTCCTTGCTCTGCCTGGAAGCCTTGCAAATACTCGATTTGGCACTTTGGTGCTGATGCAGTTCCGTAGCTTCGAGAACCAGTTTGTGCTGGTATCTGCTGTGGTGGCAGCTTTCGCAATTCCTTGGAAGAGTTGGAATGCGCCTCCGGCGTACATTATGCTCCCGGCTTTCTTGGGAATCTACGCGTACGCATCTTCTGAACCCCTGCGTCGCCTTACTCCGTTCCGCCAGTCGGCAGGTGTGTTTTACCTTCAGCTGATCGGTTCGCAGGCAACTATCATGCTTGCGCTAGGTGCAGTTCTTGGAACGGTTTATCTAGCGCAAGGGGGTCAGCTATCAGATATCCTGACCGTTTTTGGATTTGGGCTGGTATCTATCGTCATGACTAATCTCGTGGGTATTATCTTCCCACCAGAAAAGGGAAACCCATTCTCTGTGGTTATTGGTGTGATTCTTCTGCTATCGGTCGTTGCAACTTTTGCTGTGGGTCTGAATATGTTTGGGCTCCCGACGGAGGTTAACGTGACCATTATTGCGGTGCTTCTTGGATTCGCCGTGTTCTTTAGTGTCTTGGGAATTTCCCGCAATGAAAAAGGAGTGCGCCATGAAATGGTTCACCTATAGTATTTCTTCGCTTGCTACTGCTACAGTAGCCACTGTAGCGGTAGTCATCGGAAGCACCATCTATACGCTCTTTAGCCTAGGCGAGAATAGCTCTATGGGAGAGGCGTTCTTTGGCACGATACGCTTGCAATCAGAGGCGGTCCCGGACGGAGGAGTTCGCATGCAAATGAGCATGGTAAATCCTGCGCCCGTGGTGGTGACGCTTATTCTCTTGACGCTCTTTATCTTCGCCGTGGTTGTGGCGTATAACCGGCCGTCGGCACGCCGCGCTCAGTCTGAAAAATAACCCATTACAGGACCAGCAATAATGCTTGAGGGGCGGGGATTACTCCCCGCCCCTCAGACGTGTGCGTTTTAAGATTTTGTGATCACGAGCCTCAGCCCGCAGAACTCAACCCGTGAGGGTTAGCCCATAAACACGCCGTTGCCGCGCTTCTCCAGCTGCTTCGGCGCGAAAGTCGCGTGGCGAATGTGATCCACCTCGATGAGCACGTTATCGCCCATAGCGCCGGTCACGTGAACGCGGCGGCCGACCATGTTGTTCTCACCAATACGGTCATCCTTCGCAGACGCAGTCGTAATGTGCATATCGCGAATGTTGTTCTCAATGTAGAAACCGTACAGGGAAGCCTTCGCCCAGCTGTAAGGGTTGTGCGAACGAGGAGCCACGAAACGGCTACCGCGTGCGTTACGGCCAATGTACCAGTTCGCAGCCTCGTCGCCCTTAGCGGCGCCGGTAACAGCATCCTGGAAGCTGGAAGACTCACCCAGGCAGCCAATGAACTGGTTGTTGCCCCACTCCACGAGCCAGCCGTGACCGGCGTTCTCCTGGGCGGTGCAGCCAATGAACATGTTGCGGGTGCCCTGAATGAACCAGCCCGCACCCACGTGGCGGGTCTTCACCTCGTACAGGGCGTTCTTACCCTGGTTGCGCTTGTTGAACCAGCTGGTGGACGCCTCGAACTTGGACTGAGAAGTGTAAATCTCAATACCCGCGTAGGTGCCGAAGCTCATGTTTGCGTCAGAAACGTCAATCATGGAGAACTTGTTATCTGCCGCACCGGGGGTGTCACCCTCACGGCGGCGCAGCGGGTGGCCAACAGGCTTACCAACCAGCAGGCCCTGGCGCAGGGTCTGGCGGATGCGCAGCTTGTCAATCTTCATGCCCTGGTCGTCCAGGCCCAGGATCGCAACGCCAATGGCGGTATCCCAGATTTCGATGTTGGACAGGGTGGGCACTGCATCCGGCTCACCGGGGGTAGCGTCCGCAATGCGGGTGTGGAAGATGACGCCTGCAACGTTGTCAACGGGCTGGGTGTGCTTCTCCAGGAAAATCTGATTGCTCTTAGAATCCAGCGGCAGGTTGTACTTGTTGGTGCGGATGAACAGGTCACGCACGCCCATACGCATGGGCTTGTTCTGGTTGGTGCCACCGCTCATGGGGGTGGTGTAGCTACCGGTATGGAAAACGCCGGTGCATTCGTAGCTACCGTTCTTGGTGGAGGGAATACCCTTGTCGGTGAAAGCGACGATTCGGGTTGCCTGACCGTGGCCGAAGATCTCGACGCGGTGCTTCATTTCGATGAAGGGGTAGGAGACGCGGTACATGCCGCCGGGAATCTCCACGGAGCCGCCGCCCTGTGCAGCAACGTCATCGATAGCCTTCTGGATAGCGCTAGTAGAGTCTCGTACGCCGGTCGGGTCAGCGTTGTACTTGGAATCGCATACGTTCACGCTCATGATGGTAGCCATGGTGTGTCCTCTTTCTTGGCGGATACAGAACAGCGATTAGCGCATAGATGGAATCTAAGCGCGTCATTAAGCTGAGTGTATCCAGTTGTGTTTGAGTGAATAAGTGGTTTTGAGCTTCCTTCCGGTTGAGTGAGTGAGTCTCTTCCGGTGTGGGATACGGGCGGGGAGTGAATCCGCTACATCAGCGCTCGTGGGCGGTGTGAGGGAGTGAATCTCAACCGTTCCCATGTGAGTCATAAATTCTTGCACACAAGATGCGAATCTGTCTAACCCACGACAAAACATTCTAGGGCAAAATCGGGGCTTTTTCGCCGCTTAACACCCGATAGTGTTGAGTGTCTCGCTGGTCACTTTGGTGCAATAGAGTGCATATAACCCACAGAAAACCAACTGACCAGTACAAATACCACATTTTGCACATAAATGCACTAGTCAGGGGAATTTTTGCTAAAGCGCGCAACATCACTTTGCAGACGGGTCAACCAGACCCAAAGAACCCATTAAAACCCCTCATCAGAGGCTTATCTCACAGGCTCAGAGGCCCGAAATAGCACCCGCCAGAGCACCCCGGCAGACACGTCTAACAGGCACCCGCCGGGTGCCCAGCAGACAGGGTACAAACCCCTACTAAGCTTCCTTCGCGGAGGCGGCACCCACCACATCCAGGCGCGCATAGCGGCCCGCAAGCCAGGTGCAAATCATCAGCTGAACCTGATGGAAAATCATGATCGGCAGCATCATCAGGCCCAGCGAGCCCGCACCAAAAATAATGATCGCCATCGGCAGGCCAGCCGCCAGCGACTTCTTCGAACCGCAGAACTGAATCGTAATGCGGTCCGCACGGTTGAAGCCCAGACGCTTAGCCAGCTGGTCGGTCAGCCACAGCATGAACACCACAATAATCGCCATGAGCACGACCAGCAGCACGATCTGCCACCACGCCACGCGCGTCCACACGCCCTGCACCACCGAGGCAGAGAACGCCGAATACACGATCATCATGACCGAGAACTTATCCAGCCACTTGGTGGTCGGCTTCTTCGCGAACTCCCCCACCCAGCGGCGCGTCAGCTGACCGAGCACAAACGGCAGAAACAGCTGAATGGCGATGTCCAGGAAGACCGTTCCGGAGAACTCAATATGCCCCGTGTTCATCAGCAGCATGGCGAGCAGCGGGGTCGCCACCACACCCACAATCGAGGAGAGCGAGGCGCTCACAATCGCCGCCGCCACGTTACCGCCGGCAATCGAGGTGAACGCGATTGACGCCTGCACGGTCGAGGGCACAAAGGTCAAGAACAGAATGCCCATGTACAGCCCATCACCGAGCACAAAACGCAGCGGTGAAAGCGCCAAACCGACCAGCGGGAACAGCACGAACGTGCAGCTCAAAATCATCAGGTGCAGACGCCAGTGGGTCAGGCCGCGAATAGCCTCCGTGGTGGAGAGGCGAGCGCCGTACAGGTAGAACAGCAGGGCGACCGCGAACTTTGTTCCGGTGCTGAACCATTCGGCGAAGTCGCCGCGCGCCGGCACGATAATGGCGAGGATGACCGCGCTAATGAGCATGGTCAGCAGCGGGTCAAGCTTGATGGAGCGAAGTGATGAAAGCATGGTTTCCATTCTATGACCGCGGCACACGGCGGATGCAGTGACGGGCGCACCTTCTCACCTGAGGGTCGCGCACGAGAGGGTCACACACGAGGCAGTTAACGGCTGAACCCGCCGGGATGCACCATGCATCCCGGCGGGTTCATCAAGGTTCTTGGGCCTAGGTTCTTGGGCCTACAGCTCAGGAACTACTTCTTATCATTATCGAAGCCGTAACCCTGACCGTACGAGCCGCCCTCAGAGGAGCTACCGTACTGGTTCGGGGTGGCAGAGTCAGTGCCGTACTGGCTGCTACCGTACTGGCCGTAACCGGGCTGGGCAGTACCGGGCTGAGTATTACCGGGCTGGGACTCGCCAAAGTTCGGCTGCGCGCCACCAAAATTAGGCTGAGGCGCACCCGGCTGACCGGGCGCCTGCGGGCCACCGGGAGCACCCGGTGCCGGCGCGCCACCGGCGGCAGCGTACGCATCCCAACGCTGACCGTGGAAAGCACGAGCCTGCTCGGTGAGCCAGCCAGCGAACAGCGTAGAGTTCGCATCGAACTCGGGGGCGTTCTCAGGCTTGGGGTACACGTCCACGGTTTCCAGGGTGTGGTCAGCCCACGCGTCCTGGTGTTCACGCATGAACTCGGTGGACTGAATCGGGTCGGGCCACATGTGCACCGGCTCCGCTGCCGGAATCAGGACAGGAACGCTCGGTGCGGCGTCCTTGACCGGGTTCTCCGTCGGGCGCCAGAACAGGCGGCCGGGCTGGGTGCGGTCACGCAGCGCGTGCGCACGCCAGGTGAGAACGGGGTGGCTTGCCAGCAGGTTCACGTACCAGACGGCAAGGCCGCGGTCGGTGACGGCACGGTCGGCAAGCTCATCGAAGTTGACCTGCTTGTTCAGGTACTTACCTGCCGCAAGCACCTTGACAGCGCCCTCAGCACCCTCGGGGCAGAAGCGGTAGCCGAAGTTGTCGGCGGTGTACTCCTGCGAGCGGGACAGCGCACTCGACAGCACCGGAATCTGATTGAACAGCATGGTGAAAATCAGACGGAAATAACCGACGTGACCTGCGGCGATGTGACCAACCTCGTGGCCAATAATGAAGCGCAGAGCCTCCGGGTCACGAGACTTACCACCGATCTCGAACAGGTCAGAGTACAGGCAGATGTAGCGGCGGAAGCCGTGACCTGCCGCGAAAGCGTTCATGGTGCCGTTACCGAGAACAACGTACGCATCCGGCACTCGGCGCAGACCTGCCGCCTCAGCTGCTTCGGCGAGCATCTGGTACGCCTCAGGGAACTGGGTGGGGGTGATGCGCACACCGCGCACACGCTGCTGCGCGTAGTAGATTGCACGAACAATGAACACAGCAATCGGGCCCAGGAGGAGCAGGCCAACCGTCTGGAAAATCAGGTCTTCCATGCTTGCCGTGGTGCTACCGGAAGAAGGTACTCGAACCGAGCCTTCACCGGTTGAGCTGAAGACGTAACGCATCATCGAGCTGAACAGGTCAGCAAGCGCCATGAACAGCACAATGTAGCCGACCGCGGTGACCGCGTAGGCGGCGACCAGCCACGGAATTTCGGAGGGGTGACGCAGCGCGTGCAGCACCTTCGGCGGCAGCATCGACTGGTAGGCGAAGAGCCTCGGCTGGGGCAGGGGGCTGACCGGCTTCTGGCGCTCATCTTCGGGGAGCCAGCCGGCGGAGAGGTCCTGCGGGAGGGGCTCACCGGGGGCACGGAATGCCTGCTGGCCAGGCTGGGCGTTGAACTGCCCGCCGGGCTGCTGGTGGTTTTCAGGGGGTTGAGTCATGTCTCGTCCGCTTCGTATCGAGTGTTATCTGATTCCACTCTATCGTTTTTGGGCACGTACTAGTGAATGTGAATGCGCTTTTTCTCATAGAATGCCCATTCGCGACGCTACAGTACGCCACAGTGCAGGGATACGCAGTGCCGGGATGCGCAGTGCAGAGACTCAGGCGCACCGCCTTGCGGGCATAAGAAATCCGCCGCAGCACCCATACAGGATGGGTGCCACGGCGGATTACTTTACGCTGAGCCGCCTACACGGCGGGGTGCGTGGGGCTTAGAGGCTCTTGACGAGCTCCTCGGTAGCCTCAGCGATAGCCTTCTCCTCGTTGGTGGGGATGACCAGCACCTTGATAGCGGAATCCTCGGTGGAAATCACGCGCGGCTCGGGGGAACGCTTAGCGTTCTCTTCCTCGTTGTACTTGATGCCCAGGGGGCCGAGGCGGTCCAGGACCAGCTTGCGGAAGTCGCCGGAGTTCTCACCGATACCAGCGGTGAAGATCAGTGCCTGCGCGCCGCCAACGACCAGGTTGTAGCCGCCAATGTACTTCATCAGGCGGTAGGAGGTCATGTCCAGTGCCAGCTGTGCACGCTCGTCGCCGGACTGTGCAGCCTCAACGACCTTACGCATGTCGTTGGAGCCAGCCAGTGCGAGCAGACCGGACTCCTTGTTCAGGATGGTGTCCAGACGCTCACCGTCAATGCCTTCACGAGACAGGATGGTGGTCAGCGCCGAGGGGTCGATGTCGCCGGAGCGGGTGCCCATGATCAGGCCAGCCAGCGGGGTGTAGCCCATGGAGGTGTCCACGGACTTGCCGCCCTTCACAGCGGTCACGGACGCACCGTTACCGAGGTGTGCCACGATACCGTTGAACTCGTCGCGTGCAATGCCGAGCATGTCAGCTGCAACGTGGGAGACGTACTCGTGGCTGGTGCCGTGGAAGCCGTAGCGGCGGATGCTGTACTTGTCAGCCAGGTCGTAGGGGATTGCGTAGCGCCATGCTTCTTCGGGCATGGTGGAGTGGAACGCGGTGTCGAAGATAGCGACCTGCGGCAGGGAGGGCCACTTGTGCATTGCTGCGCGCATGCCCTGAACGTGTGCGGGGTTGTGCAGCGGTGCCAGCGGGGAGAGGTCGTCGATCTGCTGGACAACTTCCTCGGTCAGCAGGGTGGGGTGGGTGAACTTCTCTGCACCCTGCACCACGCGGTGGCCGACTGCCTGCAGCTCACGGCCGTGCAGGACGGGCTCGAGCTTCTCGGACATGATGTCGAATGCGACCTCGTGGTTGGGCACGTCGGTGCCGATGTTTTCAACGAGGCCGGAGGTCAGCATCTGCTCTGCCTCGGGCAGGGAGGTGTCACGCACCTGGTACTTCAGGGAGGAAGAACCTGCGTTCACAACGAGAATAAGCATGAAAGTATCTTCTTTCGTAGTTTTCTTTTCGTTCCATTCTCGCACTTTTCGAGCCTGCGTG
This sequence comes from Rothia mucilaginosa, assembly GCA_963539245.1. Classification (GTDB taxonomy): domain Bacteria; phylum Actinomycetota; class Actinomycetes; order Actinomycetales; family Micrococcaceae; genus Rothia; species Rothia mucilaginosa_H. Next base: position 152,504 of record CAUTJW010000005.1, on the reverse strand, counting down.
CGAGACGGCCCCGGCAGTGTTTTTAACGGGGGTTTTTACTAGGGGTGACATCGAGGGGCAGCAGGCGCGGGTTTGGTGGGGTGTCAGAAGCTACCGGAGGATTAGCAACCAAGCACATGCCAGTTCATTTCTGCAAGCACGCAGAATGAAGAGCACGCAACCCGACACCTCTCTAGTTATCCCCGCTCATGCAGGGAACACTGACCGTTACCTTCACGGAATGGGTGTGCCTGAGGCTCATCCCCGCGGATGCGGGGAACACTATGCTGGTGGATTCTGGCCGAAGCTACGGACCGGTTCATCCCCGCGCATACAGGGAACGCGTGAGTTTTGAGGGGGATTACAGGGTGCCTTTAGGCTCACCCCCGCGCATACGGGGAAAACAACGCCTACGCACTGCGTACGGGACTGATTCAGGGCTCATCCCCGCGCATACGGGGAACACGAATTGCGCACCGCAGCGCTAGTCTCTGACGTGGGCTCATCCCCGCGCATACGGGGAACACCGGGTGATGACCACCAGCATTTTTAGCGTGGGGGGCTCATCCCCGCGCATACGGGGAACACGGCGATTTCGAGGCGATTCTAGACCCTACAGGGGGCTCATCCCCGCGCATACGGGGAACACACTCAGCCACAAGTCGCAATACCCAGCCAAAGACCAAAAAAATTATTCAGTTTCCACACGTATATAAGGGGATGAGTAGACGATTACTCGTCTACGGTGACCCGCCGCCCGTGGCGGCTGGCCTTGACGCATCCAACGCCGCATCCCCCAACACCACCGAACCGGCAACATTAGAGTCAGCAACTCCGCGTCCGTTTAGACTCTCCCCCGTGCCGGGGGCGAGTTGCGCCTCACACATCCGCACAGCCTCCGCACGAATATTACGTGCCGCATTCACGTCACGATCAATCCGCACACCACAGGCCGCGCACTCAAAGACACGCACGTGGAGTCCGAGCTTGGTTTTCACTCGTGCTCCGCAAGCGCTACACGTCTGAGAGGATGCAAAGAAACGGTCAATAATCTGTACCTGCAAGCCGTACCAGCTGGCCTTATACTCCAGCTGACGGCGCAGCGTACTAAAAGCGGCATCCAGAATGGACCGATTAAGCCCGGCCTTCTGGCGCACATTCTTGCCCGGTGCCTCAACGGTACCGGCAGCTGAGGCGGTCATACCCGCTACAGCCAAGTCTTCAAGCCCGATGAGGGTGTACCCGGTGGCCAGGCGCTTAGAAACCTGATGCAAGCCCGATTCACGGCGCAAGGCTACCAGGTGGTGGTGCCGTGCAATCTTCTGCACAATGCGGGCACGGCGATTAGAGCCCTTCTGAGCACGTGCGAGGGCGCGCTGCAGGCGCACTAGGCGCTTCTCAGCGGCACGTGCCCAGCGGGGGTTAGCCAGGGTGGGAGACCCATCACCGGTGAACTCCAGGGAGGGGTACTGTGCGAAACGCTGCGGGGCCTGCTCGTCAGAGAGCGCGGCGAGGTATCGTACGCCCAGGTCTACACCGACGGCACCAGCGGCACGCTGGGCCCGGGTAGGAGTCACCGGGGTACGGGACAGCTTAACAAGGATAGAAACATACCACCGGTCAGCAGCACGGGAGACGGTGAATGATTTAACATCAGCACCAGCTCGCACAGCCTTCACCAGCGGCTTCGTGCTGTTATGAGTACGAATAACGCCCAAGGATGCCAGACGCACATGGCGGTAGTCCTCAATGGTCGGGATGGTCTTGATACCGCGGCGCTTCAGCTGTGCCGTGCGGCGTGCATATTCAGGTGTGCCCTTCTTGTAGGGGGTGCCGTAGCCTCCAAGCTCGTCATTACGTGGGTCGCGGTCGACGGTAAAAGAGTCGTGGCTGATGCCCTTACGTTTGAAACGTGGGACACCCATTCGGGGGCCAGCACGCAGGCCTTTGAGGGATTCAAAATAGTTGCCCCACGCCGCATGGGCATTCTTTATCCCGGAGACTAGAACACGTCGGTCGATGGTGTGCATCCAAGGCTCAGAAGACCGTTCAGTTTCAGGCCAGACCACGGCGGGGTCAGCACCGTCAGCAATAGCCTGGGCGATAGCTTCATGACGCTGTCTCTCAGGGGTTAGGTATCGCTTTCCGTATTCAAAATGACCGATGTACTTATAAGCAGGGTTCTCTTCTTTTATGTCATCAAGCTCAGCCTTAGCAATAACCTCGGTAGCACCTTCAGAAATGCGGGTATCCACGTATTCTGCGCAGGCGCGAGAAACCTTACGGTTATGGTCGGTGAACAGGTTGTACGTATAGCGCGCTGCACCTACACACTGCATCAGCTTAGCTTTTTGTGCCTGATTGGGGTCGAGGCGGAATTTGTAGGCACGATACAGGGCACCATCGTCGGTGCTGGTTTTCTTGGCCATGGTCTTTCCTCCTCTTCTACGAGCTATAGAGATAACCTGTTTGGAAATCTCTTATAACGACCATAGGGGATACCCCTGACAAGATAAGGGGGTATTTTGGGGTACCCAAGAATATTCTGAAAATAAATTCCCCCACAGTCTCAGAACCGATCCGTGGGATTTTTGTTGGGGCGTAGCGTCTAGAAACGAGGACTACACCGGGGTGGGCAGCAAGAAAAATAGTGTAAAAAATCGCGGTTTTTTTTCATTATCCTCCTGATTTTCAGGAAATAGTGAAAAAATCCGCGATTTTTTTCATAATTCAGGTCACACATAGGTGATTCGGGGGTGGCGCCAGCCTCTCCCCCCAGCCCCTTCACCACGCCTGCTAAAGCACCTCGGGGTGGACCGCCACCTCCACGGCGGCAGGCAGCACGCGCGCACTAATACGGTGCGCCGACGGTGCCGGGTCACCATCCACCTCAACCGGCTGCGCACCATCCGGGAACTCCAACACCGCTTCAGACCCCACCAAGTGGCGAATCACCGGCAGCTCAACGCGCGGCGAACCCAAAATCGTGCGGCGCGTAACCTTCGCCATCAACAACCCCCACTCCACCAGGTCACGCGGCGACGCCACAATCACCTCAAGATTACCGTCATTCACATCCGTCATATCCGCCAGGCGAATACCACCCTGCAGGCGGCCACAATTCGCGATCAGCACCGACCGCATCGGCAGAGTACGGAACGGCGCACCATCCACGCTGATACGCACCGGGTGCGACCTGCCCAGCATGTGCTTCATTCCGGACTGCACGTACGCAACCCACCCGAACTTTGCCTTAATGTCCTCGTTTGTGTCGTTCATGACGAGCGCGTCAAAGCCTGCACCACTCATCACAAAGAACGTGTGTTCGGTTTTTTCGCCGGGGGTGTTCGTCGTCGTCATCTCAATCGCATCAACGGCCTGACCTGCACCGTTGAGCGCAATATTCACGCACGCCGCCACGTCACTGACCGGAATATACAGGTTACGCGCCAGCAGGTTACCGGTACCCATCGGCAGAATACCCAGGCGCGGCTTGGTCCCCTCATGATGCACCAGCGCCGCCGCCACAGCACGCACCGTACCGTCACCACCAGCAGCGATGAGCAGGTCAACACCCTCAGCGATCAGCTCGCGGGCAGCCTCGGAACCGGGCTCGTCCACGCGGGTGGTGCGCACCAGCGGCTGCGGGTGGCCGTTCGCCGCGAGGGTACGTTCCAGAATCTCGATAGCCGCCGCAGCGCCGGGCTTGCTGGGGTTGTACACCACGCCCACGCGCTGCGCCTCACCGGTGGGCAGGGTCGGCAGAACGCCGAAGGGCGCGCCCAGTTCGATAGCGCGTCGGCGTGCTTCACGGCGGGCACGAGTGACGGAGGCGGTCAGCGCCGCCGCCGCGGAAACACCAAGAAGTTTACGGTATAGAGGCATAGTTCTTAGATTACCGGGATACGCGAAAACCCGCCCACCGTTTACGCGGTGAGCGGGTTTTTTAGCTGGTTATGAGATTACTCAGCGGGCGGGGTTTCCCTTACTCAGCAGCTACTGCGGGGATGACCTCGGCACCGCCCATGTACGGGCGGAGTGCTTCCGGAATACGTACGGAGCCGTCTGCCTGCTGGTGAGTCTCCAGGATGGCAACCACCCAGCGGGTCGTCGCCAGGGTACCGTTCAGGGTCGCTACGGAGCGGGTGCGGCCCTTACGCACGTTGCCTGCCTCGTCCACGGTGTCCGGGGTGCGCTCGCGGATGTTCAGGCGGCGCGCCTGGTAGGTGGTGCAGTTCGAGGTGGAGGTCAGCTCGCGGTAGGTGCCCTGGGTGGGGACCCAGGCCTCGCAGTCGAACTTGCGGGCTGCGGAGGTGCCCAGGTCGCCTGCGGCGGTGTCAATCACGCGGTATGCCAGGCCGCAGCGCTGCAGCATTTCCTCTTCGAGGGACAGCAGCTGCGCGTGCATCTCTTCTGCCTGCTCGACGGGGCAGTAGACGAACATTTCAGCCTTGTTGAACTGGTGCACGCGAATGATGCCGCGGGTGTCCTTACCTGCGGAGCCAGCCTCGCGGCGGTAGCAGGAGGACCAGCCGAGGTACTTCTTCGCGCCCTTCTCGAAGTCGAGAATTTCGTCGGTGTGGTAGCCGGCGAGCGCCACCTCGGAGGTGCCGACCAGGTACAGGTCGTCGCGTTCGAGGCGGTAGATTTCGTCGTCGTGCTTGACGTTGAAGCCGGTGCCGTTCATGATTTCGGGGCGTACCAGGGTGGGGGTGGTCATCATGGTGAAGCCGTGCTCGGTTGCGAGGTCGAGCGCCATCCACATGAGTGCCTGTTCGAGGCGTGCTACCTGGCCCTTGAGGAAGTAGAAGCGTGCGCCGGAGACCTTTGCGCCGCGTGCCATGTCGATGCCGTCGACGAGTTCGCCGATTTCGAGGTGGTCGCGCGGTTCGAAGCCGTCAGCTGCGAAGTTGCGGGGGGTGCCGACTTCCTTGACGACTACGTAGTCGTCTTCGCCGCCGACGGGTACGCCGTCGATGATGAGGTTTTCGATGCTGCTGATCAGTTCCTCGTATTCGGCGGTTTTCGCTTCGGAGGCTGCCTTTGCTTCGTTGACGCGGGCTGCCAGTTCCTTCGCCTGTGCGACGAGTGCGGGCTTTTCTTCCTTGGGTGCCTTGGCAACCTTCTTGCCGAAGGCGTTCTGCTCGGCGCGCAGGTTCTCGTATTCGCCGATGAGTGCACGGCGTGCGGTGTCGGCTTCGAGGATGCGGTCGACGTGGGTTTCGTCCTTGCCGCGTGCTCGCTGGGAGGCGCGGAAGACGTCGGGGTTTTCGCGGAGGAGGTTAATATCAATCACTGTTTTATCCTACCTAATCTTGCGGTGGGTTGTGGGCGGGGTTTGCGCTGGTGGGGCGCGGGTAGGTGCGGGGGGGGTCTAGCGGCGGGAGGCTGGTGGTGCCGCCGGTGGTGTTGCTAGTAGTGCCGTTAGTGGCGCTGCAGGTGTGCGGGACGGCCGTTCGGGAAGAGCGACTCGACCCATTCGTGTGCGGCATCGAAGGAGCCGTCGGAGTGAATGGCGTCGACTTCGGTGTTTTCGTGGTCGGCGCGCGGGTAGGAGCCGAGGAATTTCAGCGTCGGGGAGACGCGGTGCAGGCCGCGCAGGGCATCGCGCATACGTGCCTCGTAGATGTGGCCGTCGGCGTCGATGCTGAACGAGTAGGAGCCCATGCCTTCGCCGGTGGGGCGCGATTCGATGCGGGAGAGGTTCACGCCGCGTACCGCGAACTGTTCGAGCAGTTCGAGCAGGGCGCCGGCGCGGTTGGTGGGCAGCGGCACGGTCAGGGTGGTCTTGTCGGAGCCGGTCGGTTCGGGAATGTCGGCGATGCGTGAGAGCAGCACAAAGCGGGTCACGGCGTTCTTGTTGTCGCCGATGTTGTCCTGGATGACGTGCAGTTCGGGGTGGTAGTTCAGCAGCGCCGGGGAGCAGATTGCCGCATCGTAGGTGCAGCCCTCTTCAAGCAGGCCGACAGCCGCCGCCGCGGTGGAGGAGCCGGGCAGGTAGGCGGCGGTGGGCACGTTCTCCTGCGCCCAGCCGCGCACCTGCGCCCAGGCGTGCGAGTGGGTGGAGATGGTCTTAACGTCCTCGATGCTGATGGGCTTCGCGGCGACCAGCACAAAGCGGATCGGTACGAGCACCTCGCGGATAATGCGTACACCCTCGCTGGCTGCGATAGCGTCCAGGGTGGCGCTCACGCCGCCCTCCACGGAGTTTTCGATGGGCACCATGGCGGCGTCCACCTCGCCCGCGTTCAGGCGTGCGAGCGCGTCGGGCACGCTGGTGGCGGGGATGCGTTCGGCGTCGGATGCGCCGGGGACGCTCAGCAGGGCGGATTCGGTGAAGGTGCCGGAGGGGCCAAGGTAGGTGTATCGCATGCCACTATAGTAGCGTCTGCCGTGGAGGGGCCGCCGAATTCGGTGATAGGTTACGGTCTTTGGCGATAGTTAAAAGCCCCCACCAAAGTCACTAACCTATGGCCGAAAAACTTAAGTCATTACCGAAAGACCTAAACCGCGGCTGACACCGCTACCTCACGAACTGGCGTACCCGCGCGGTGTCCCAGTACTGGGCGGGCACGCCTCCACCCATGAGCTCACGGGCGATAGCGGCAGCCTGCACGGAACCGGCCTCCGGCAGGGGCGCGTGGGAGCCGGCAATAATGACGTTGCCGCGGCGGCGGCCCTTCAACATTGCCGAATCCGCCACAATGCACACGTACTCGAACACCTCAAGCAGGGCGGACGCCTCGGCGCGGGCACCGGTCAGCGCCGGCCCGTCACCGCAATTGAGGATGTACAGGCCACCGGGTGCCAGCGACTCGGCGACGGTGCGGGTGAACTCGACGGTGGTCAGCGCCTCGGGGGTGGTATCCCCGGCGAATACGTCACGAATCAGTACGTCGCGGGATGCGGGCGCGAAGGTCGCGGTGACGGCACCCGCCTCGCCCACACGAATCTTCACGCGCGGCGCCTTGGGGATGTCAAACCAGGCGCGCACATACTCGGCGAGCTTGGCATCCAGCTCAACGACCGTGTTGCGGCTCGTCGGGTACAGGTCAGCAAAATAGCGCGCCATGGAGCACGCGCCGCCGCCCAGGTGGGTGATGCGTAGCTTCGCAGCGTCCAGGTGCTCCTCCACGTGCGAGGAGACGACCGCCGCAATCCAGCGCATGTACTCAAAATCCAGCTGGCGGGGCTCACCCACAATCACGTGGGAAGACTGCACACCATTAATGAGTAGCAGCCAGCCGTCGGCATGGTAGCCGTCGGGGACCAGCTCCGCCTCACCCGTAGAAATCGGGTACACACCAGCGGCGGCACCCTGCACGGGGGTGTTCTCGGTATCGTCGATGCGGTTCTTCTGGTTCTTCTGGGTTTTCTGCGTCTTTTGGGTTTTCTTCGGTGCCCTGCTCTTTTTCGCCATACCCACTAGCCTAACCGACACGGCACAAAGCAACAGCGCCGCCCCTAGCCACCGCCCACTAGCCGCCCCCTAGCCACCGCCTGCACGCCCCTAGCGTACGCATCCGCGAAGGACCGCCTCCACAGGGGCAGGCTGAGTAGACTAGAACCCATGGGATTTGTATGTCAGGGCCGCTACGCGCTCGCACCGATTGAACCGACCGACGCCGAAAAATACGTCAACCTGCAGCTGGACTGCATGGAGCAAACCTACGACCCGCTCTACTTTGACGCGCTCGGGGAAAGCTTCACCGCCCGCCACCGCGCCGAACGCGACGAATACCTCGAGGACTTCCACCGCCACCTCGCCTCCCCCACCGTGCGCGGCTTCTTCGCCTACGAGGTGCCCGGCTGGACCCCCGACGGTGGACTCTCCTGCGCCGTGGGCACCCAGATCGACTGGGAGAAGCCGGTCGGCATGGCGCTCTCCCTGTGCGAGCCCTCCTCCTGGGAACTCGAACGCGCCGACGACCTCTCCGAGCTGCCCGCAGGCACCCGCAAACTCACGCACCTGTACACCCTCGACCACACGCACGGCACCGGGCTCGGCCAGGCGCTCTACGACTCCGTCATCTACCCGGACGAAAACTCCTACCTGTGGGTCCTGGCAGAAAACGAACGAGCGGTCTCCTTCTACGAGCGCCTCGGCTACCGCAACGAAGGCGTGTACTTCCAAGCACGCGGCATCTGGGCCCCCGGACGAAGCGTCCGATACACGCGCATCCTCAACCCCTAAGCTCACCCCCTAAACGGCACACCACACCAGGAGGCGGCACACACCCCATCCTGCCCGAACAACAGCCGCGCACCCGCCCACATGACGCAGCGCACCGCACACCCTGTTAGGCACCACCCCCACAACGCCTTAAGATAGAAGATGACATATAAGCTCGACGCACCCGCGCACAGGAGCATATACACCCCTGCGCAACCGCGGGACCCAGCGCCGAACATCGCATAGAAGGACAGTAAAACAATGACCACTGGTCTTTACCTCTCCGCTATGTCCCAGAACTCGGGCAAGTCCCTCGTAGCCCTGGGCCTAGCAGACTCCCTCATCAAGCGCGCAGACCGCGTCGGCTTCTTCCGCCCCGTCTTCGACGGCGCAACCATCGCCGACGACCCCATGGCACGCCTCATCCGTGAACACTTCGGCCTGACCGAAGAGCAGGTCGGCGGCGCAGTCTCCATGACCGACGCACTCGCACTCATCGCAGAAGGCGACACCGAAGAAATCTCCGCACGCGCAGTCTCCGCCTACGAAAAGGTCGCAGCAAACAGCGACGTCGTAATCGTCGACGGCGTCTACCTGCCCGCCAACGCGCTCTCAGTCGAATTCGACCTGAACGTCCAGATCGCACGTGACCTCGGCCTGCCCGTCGTCGCAATCGTCGGCGCACAAGAAGCAACCGTCGAAGAAGCAGTCACCGCAGTCGACGTGGCACGCACCGAACTGCTCGCATCCAAGGCAGACCTGCTCGCAATCATCGTCAGCCGTGCAGAACCCGAACTGCGCGACGAAATCGAGAACTCCGTCAAGCGCGGCGACGCAAACCTGCCCGTCTACGTGCTGCCCGAAATCCCCGAACTGAACGCACCCACCGTCGGTGAAGTTGCCGAAGCTCTCAAGCTCGACACCGAAGGCATCAAGGCAGAAGACCTCGGCCGCGACATCCACGGCATCAAGGTCGCAGCAATGAACGTCTCCAACTTCCTCAACCAGTTCGTCGACGGCGACTTCGTCATCGTCCCCGGCGACCGTGCAGACATCGTTGCAGCAACCCTCGCATCCGCACTGGCACCGACCTTCCCCGCGCCCTCCGGCGTGCTGCTCACCGGCGGCCTGGACGCACTGCCCGGCAAGAACACCGCAGTCGGCTCCCTCATCGACAACGCACCGTTCCCCGTGCTGTCCACCACCAAGGACACCTTCAAGTCTGCACGCGCAGTCTCCCGCGTGCGCGGCACCCTCGAAAGCGGCCACCAGCGCAAGCTCGCAGCAGCAATGGGCGGCTGGGACGAGTACGTCAACAAGGACGAACTGCTCGCACGCCTCGAAATTGAGCGCCCCGCATCCATGACCCCGCTGCGCTTCCTGCACAACCTCATCGAGACCGCACGCGCAAACCGCCGCTCCGTGGTCCTGCCCGAGGGTTACGACGTGCGAATCCTGCGTGCAGCCGAAATCATTGCACGCCGCGACTTCTGCGACCTGATCCTGCTCGGCAACCCCGCCAAGATCGCAGAAATCTGCCAGGCTGAGGGTATCGAACTGCCCAGCTCGATCCGCATCATCGACATTGAGAACAACGAGTACACCGAGGACTTCGCAGCAACCTACGCTGAGCTGCGTGCACACAAGGGCGTCACCATTGAGGCCGCTCGCGAGCGCATGACCGACCCCTCGTACTTCGGCACCATGCTCGTCTACAAGGGCATCGCCGACGGCATGGTTTCCGGTGCAGTGAACACCACCGCGAACACCATCCGCCCCTCGCTCGAGTTCATCAAGACCCGCCCCGGCACCAAGATCGTCTCCTCCGTCTTCCTGATGCTGATGGAAGACCGCGTTCTGGTCTACGGCGACTGCGCAGTGAACCCGAACCCCAACGCAGAGCAGCTCGCCGACATCGCGAAGGCATCCGCGGAGACTGCACGCCAGTTCGGCGTCACCCCCAAGGTTGCTATGCTGTCCTACTCGACCGGCACCTCCGGCGCTGGCGCGGACGTGGACGTTGTGCGTGAGGCAACCGAGCTCGTGCGCGCATCGAACCCCGACTTCGCGGTCGAGGGCCCGATTCAGTACGACGCTGCATCGAACATGTCCATTGCGTCGACCAAGCTGCCCGGCAGCGAGGTCGCTGGTCAGGCTACCGTGTTCATCTTCCCCGACCTGAACACCGGTAACAACACCTACAAGGCTGTTCAGCAGTCTTCGGGTGCTGCCGCTGTGGGCCCGGTTCTGCAGGGTCTGCGTAAGCCCGTGAACGACCTGTCCCGCGGCACCACCGTTGAGGACATCATCAACACCGTTGCGATCACCGCAATTCAGGCACAGAGCCTGTAAGGTGCACGCGGCGCTGTAGCGTGAAGGCTGCGGCGTTCCGTTGATATAGAAATCTCCCGCACTGGGGGCATGCCGTGAAGGTGTGCTCCACCCGGTGCGGGAGATTTTTTGTAATTACAGGGTTTCTTGTAGTGCCATTCCCCGGTTAGTCCTTGAGGGTGCGGCGGAGGCGCACATAGTTAATCACGCCAATACCAGCCATGCCCACGGCGGTCAGCACCGAGTCGAGGGCGGGCGGGAAGAGCCAGGTGAGCCCCACCTCCACGGTGTAAGCGATGAGGCGGTAGGCAAGGTAGGCACACGCCGCCACGAAGAGGGCGTAGGCGACGATGATGCCGACCGGGCGGGGCTCGTAGCCTTCTCGCCGGGCGCGCAGAGCGGCACCGAGGGCGTTACCCAGGTACAGGGCGAGAGCACCGACGACGACAGCCGCGGTGAGGGCACCGTCAAGGAGCGTACGCGGGGTCAGCGGGGCGGTGCCTGCCTCAGTGAAGAGGTTGAGGATGCGCACCGCGGCGTAGGCGTAGCAGAAGATGACTGCCGCACGGATGGTGAGGGGGAGATTGGTCCAGAAGGTTTTCATGCGGCCCCTTTCGAGGTGGAGGGCGGGCTTCTGTCTGAGTGTTACCCCAAGGATACCTAAAAACACCGGTGGGTGATGCGAATCAATAGCATTGTGACTGGTGAATGTTGCTTGTGCGGGGCGCTGATTTAATGCGCTGAGAAGCCACATGTGTTTCGAAAAGCAACATATTACGTGGCTTCTCGAAACACATGTGGCTTCTCGAGGAAGATGCGGGGCAGGATTTTTGTAATTACAGGATCCCGCCGCCCACCACCCCTACCCAGTGAGCCGGTGACCACCCAGGCAGCGGCAAACCGCCCGGGCTGCTAGGCTGCTGCTATGGACAACAACTCAACGCCCTCGCTGCCGGACCTCGTTCTCCCGTCCGTGGTGACGACCCTCAGCCTCCCGAGCAAATACGCCGCAACTGACATGCGGCTCCCGCAGGCCTGGCTGCTGCGCTCCGTTCCCGACGAAGAGAACCGCAGCGCCGCCAGCGGAAAAGTCTACGATGACGCCCTGGAGTTCCGCTACGTTTACGACTCGAAAGTTCCCAACCACAAGAACGTGCGAGAGGGTGACTTCGTGCTGATTCGAGACAATTCGATTCTTCTTGGGTCGGCCGTTATCCGAAAAATTGAGTCATACGAAGCCGATAAGGTCATGACGTATTGCCCCAGCTGTGGGAGTACCCGCATTACCTTCAAATCCGATGGGCTGTGGCGTTGCGATGGAAAGTGCCTGAGAAGAGACAACCTCAAGCCGGAGCAGCGTCTGCATAAGAATCCGCCGCAGAAGACTGAGACAGTTCAGCGGTTTATTGCCTACTACGGTGATACCTGGGCTGAGCTCATCGGCGCAGCAGATAAGGACTCATTCAAGGACCTGAGTGTGCCGGGCAAGTACAACACTCAGAACAGCATTGTTGCCCTCGATACGGCGAAAGTCCTTGAGTGGCTTGAAAGCCTGAACACTTCGGGCATTCACCAGCTCAACCTTGGCGAGGCTCACGGGGTGCCCGTGAATCCTCGGGGCGGTTTTACGATGCGCACCGTCAAGGCTCGCAATGGCCAGCCGCAGTTCCGTCAGGAGCTGTTGAACCGCTTCGGAAACATGTGTGCGTTTACGGGTGCTTGCCACACGGCGGCACTGGATGCAGCGCACCTGTACAGTTATGCGCGCGAGGGCGAGCACCGTGTGGATGAGGGTCTGCTTCTGCGCAAGGATCTGCATAAACTCTTCGATAGCGAGCTGATGGGTGTGAGTTCTTCACGGACTCTTCTTCTGCACCCTGGCTTGGGGAATACACAGTATCAGTCGTTGGCGGGTACCCGCCTGAAGGTCGAGTTGCCGAATCGAGCTCTTGAGCTGTTGGATGAGCACCGCTCGGGCTTGAACTGGCTTGAAGAGGCGCTAGTCTAGGTCTGCTCTGGTTTAGGCCGTCGGGCATGCAAAAGGAGGTGCAGTAGCTTTTGGGCTACTGCACCTCCTGTGCGTTTTTACCGGTTATGTCTTACTGGTTGTGTCGGCGGGCGATAGCCTTACCGATTTCGTGCGGAATACCCACCACAAGAGCATTACCCATGCAGAAAGCACGGTTACCGTCACTCATGCCGGTGTCAGTCCAGCCTCGCGGGAAGCCCTGCAGCTGATCCAGCTCATCGGGTACGAGACGGCGGTACGCACCGGAATCACCAATCACAACATGCTTGAAGCGGGAGGCTCCCGAGCCTCCTTCGCCGGTCAGGATGGTACGCGCCGGGCGGTCGAGCGGGTCCGGGAAAGACATTGAGCCTTCGGTGTAGAAGTATTCAAAGCCGCTTGCCTTATTGATACGCTTTTCCTTCTTCGCACCCTTGAGGTACTCCCAAGAAGGCACCTTGTCAGGGGCAATAAAGAACTGTTCCGGCACCTCAGAGTCGGGAAGAACCACGTCACCAAGCGTCTTAAATTCGCCGCGGTAGTCAGGCTCTACCTTGCTGGTGAGCACGGTGCCGTTCTGCATGACACCGGCAATCTGGAAGGGCGAGGTCTTAGCGCCAATTCCGAAGTGTTCCGTCTCGTAGTAGGGGTCATCGGAGATGGTGAACTCATCGGCCTCATTGAGCTCTTCGAAGACGGAGAGAAGACCCTCAGATTCTGCAGTTTTGACCGGGAACGCTTCTGCCAAAACACCGGTGTGGGTGATGCGGCGCGACAGATCCCATTCGGGGGCGTTGTGTTCGGCGTAAATGTAGACGCGCTTACGCTTCTGCGGGTAGCCGTACTCTGCCGCGTTGATAACGCGCCATTCAACGCTGTAGCCGAGCGCGTAGAAGCAGGAGAGCATAATGGCAAAGTCGCGACCTCGCTGCTTAGCGGGCGACTTCAACAGGCGGTCAACGTTCTCCAGAACAACATATTTGGGGGTCTTAAGTTCGAGCGCGCGGTGAATATCCCACCAGAGCACACCCTTCTTACCTTCAATGCCGTGCGACTGAGAAAGGGGCTTGGTGACCGAGTAATCCTGGCAGGGGAAGCCGCCGCAGAGCAGGTCAGCGTCGGGAATTTCGTAGAGGCCCGCCTCAACGTCATCAAGTACAGCGTGGATGTCGCGGTTTTCAAGGTTTGCTTCTTCACCGAAACGTTCCTGGTAGCAGCGTGCCGCAAACTGGCGGCCAACCGTTCCCGGGGGCTCCCACTGGTTCGCCCAGACAGTCGTGAAGGGGCCTGCGGAGGGCAGGGTCATGCCGTTGGCGTTATAGCCTTCAAATCCTAAGCGGAAGCCACCTACACCGGCGAAAAGCTCGATAACTCGGATAGGCTGGCTACTGCTGGTGGTTTTCTGATCCATGAGTCAGTAGTCCTTATAGTCCTCTGTAAATATATTCGAATACTAATACTATATCATAGAACAGATGTTTAGATCAAGTGGGTTATATAGGAATCCGTGACGATCCAAAGAGCGCAGCTGCCGTATCTGACGTAGCATGAAAGCAAGAAACAGCACCGCCGCTACCCCTCTACTTCCGGAAGGAATACCAATTATGGGCCTTTTCGATTACGACAATACGAGCATTGATAGCATCCTCAAGTACACAGAGAAGCATCTCATCGGCCGCACGCTCTATGACATCTTGGAAGAATTCCAGAACTCCGAGTACAAAACCTATGAGGATAAGAAAAAGGGCACTCCCTCAATAGTTGCTCGCAAGGAAATTAGTGAGTTCTCCAAGGGAATCTACGGCAACCTCATGGAAAAAGCTGGCTACGGTATTGAACCCAATAGCTCCCCGGAAGCAGACATTCCCGCCGCAAAGGTCGAAATCAAAACGACCCCTTACCGGGTGACCGCGAACGGCACTATTTCCGCCAAAGAACGCTTAGTCCTCAGTATGTTTAATTTTCATGAGGAAAACCTAGACGATTTTTATCAGACGCACCTTTGGCATAAGTGCCAATATATTTTGCTTCTGTTTTATAAATATCAAAAGACTCGCGATATTTCGAATAATATCACCGATAAATTTTTCCTTTTTGACTGGCCCGAAGAGGATATGCCGACCATTCTCGAGGACTATAAACGTATTACTCAGAAGGTCCTGGAGGGACGCGCACATGAGCTTTCCGAATCCGACGGCATGTACCTTTCAACCTGCCGCAAGGGCGCCGGTAAAGACAAGGATCGCACTACTCAACCCTATGGCCCTGAGCTGGCCAATAGGCGCGCCTGGTCGCTCAAGAGTAGCTACATGACAACTCTCCTCCGCACCAAGGTTTTCAGCCAGGAGGAACAGGAGAGTATCGCTCGCGCAGCCCAAGATACCTCTAAGCCTTTTACTCAGATCATTGAAGAAAAGCTTCTGCAGTACCGGGGCCAGAGCGAGAAAGAACTCTGCAAGGAGTTTGACGTTAACTTTAACGCCAAGGGCCGCAACAGCACTCTTGTGAGGAAAATTCTAGGCCTTTCCTCGGATATTGACAGTACTGCCGAATTCAAAAAGGCAAACATGAATATTCGCGCTATTCGTGTTGATAAAAACGGGCTCCCTAAAGAGGATTCTCCCTTTAAGAACTACCGTTTTATTGAACTAGCGAATGAAAAAGAGTGGGAAGAGTCCCATATTTACACCGAGATTTTCTCAAGGAAATTCATGTTTGTTGTTTTTCGCGAGAATAAGACCGGTGATTTCTGCTTGGATCAGGTCAAGTTCTGGGGTTTCCCTGATTCCCTCGAGCCTGAACTGGTGAGGGTATGGCAAGAGACAAAGGAAATCATTAATCAGGGCATTAAACTAACGGTCAAGCCAAATGGCAAGGATGGTGTTAAGGTTTCCACCAACTTCCCGCAGAGCAAGGCGAACGAATACCTTTTTACGAAAGTTCACGCCTCCCAGACCTACTACGAAGTTAAGCCTGGCGAGTTTGTCGGAAAAGGCAAACTCAAGGATACCGACGAGCTTCCCGACGGTCGCCGCATCACGAAGCATTCCTTCTGGCTACCCAAGAAATTCGTTCAGCAGATTCTGCGCGGTGAATGGGACTAACTAACCGAATGTAAATGACCGCAGCAGGCGGCCCCGGATACGGAAGTGTTCGGGGCCGCCCGCTTTTTAGACCGAGGTTTTCGATAGGTTAGTGTCTTCGCCGTGGGTCTTTAACCCGCAGTGAAGACACTAACCTATCGACGAAAAGGCTAAGTCATAACCCATAACCGGCTCTCACCTACCTGGCGCAGCCGGAGATTCGGTCATGAATTCCGGATTTGTGCCATAGGTTAGTGTCTTTGGTCGTAGTTAAAAGCCATGGTCGAAGACGCTAAACCACGGCACAAATTCTGCTGAGGCGGCACCTCCGCAAGTGCAGATTATTTGATACATAAAGCAATGAAATATCCGAATAGTGATGTTTAGTCGCTGTTGCACCCAAAAGAATGCAAACGACGGCAAACATGCGGTAGGGTGGTAACTGTAGTGTTCCATAGCGCAGTGATGCGCTTGTTGGGCGCGCTACGGGGCTGTTTTCCTTCCGGCAGTCAATGAGGCCCGTGAATAACGGCCCGACATGCACATATGTCACACCATCACCGACGATAGGAGCGTATCTTCTATGGATTCGACCATCTTTAATCGCCGTACCCTGCTGGGCAGCGGCGCGCTTGTGGGCCTTGGCGCCCTGCTTGCGGCGTGTGGCCAGCAGGCAAATAATGAGGCGGCAGCCACCGCATCTGCCGCGTCGAGTGAGACCGCTTCGGCGTCTGCGGCGACTACTAAATCTGCATCAGCTTCTGCTACCCCTAGCCCGGTCATTACCCGCGGCTACTCTGGAGGCTCAAAAGCGCCCGACGGTGAGTACCGCGGAGCTGACCCTAACGGTCCGGCGCAGAACGTTCCGAAACCTGCACCACCTGAGGACGGATACCGAGAAAAGTCCAATGAAGGTCTACGCAAAACACTCAACGCGTGGATTGAATGGAACAACTACGGCACCCAGACCGGAGACTACAGCCAAGCACGCAAATTCATTGACAGTAGCTTCACTGAACTACTAGATTCCTACGAAGGTCTTGAAGCCCTCTACAAGCGAGGCGGCTGGGTTATCGCGGGGCTTGATCACTATGTTGCTGACGGGAACCCTTGGAGTGAGGGGGAGGCTTACTTCTGGAAAGCGTACCGGGAGTGGGGCTACGTTATGTACGTTGAACCTAACGGCGATTGGAAGTCTTACGAGAATGACACAAAGGATGACGATACGTGGAAGTTCTCGTTTAAGTACACCTCTGAGGGCTGGAAGATTATCGATTTTGAACAGGTAGATGATTAGAAATGAAATTTAAATCAAATACCAGTATTGCATTATTATCACTCCTTGCAATATCCATTATTACCCCTCCTGCAACATCTATTACAAATGATTGTTCCACAAAAGGCTCCAACACCGCTAAAGTATGTCAGGTAACTGTCAGCAAATCAAAAACCAAACAAAAAACAAATGAAGGAAATAAAAGTACTTCAAATTCCTCATATAATGATTTTCAATACACTTACTCGACTGTGAGCCAGGGAAACGGCGTAAAAGTTACCTACGCCAACGAAAATCACAATATTATGTCATGCACAACCAAAGATGGAAGAACAGGAACATTCAAGTTCACAAACATGTCACTTGAATCTGGCATTCCTGTAGATCGTGGAAGTCCTCGAAGCCCTTCCTCTGCTACTTGTATCCCGAGCAACACCCGCACCCTCACCAGTGCCGACAGCCCCGGTCCTACCGGCCCGACCTACGAAGAAGTCATGGAGGAAATTCGCCACGCAGCAGAGTCACTAGAGCCGGGTAAGCCGACCCTGCATCAGTCCTACAACAACCCTGCAGGCACTGGCCGAGCAGAGGGCGACCCCAACGTGTACAAGGGCGATCAGATCAACTTCTACGTCGATGACGGAGGCCCCTACCGCCTCGAAGCAGACATGCTCGCCGGACACGTCGAAATTGAGCTCATGCCCTCCTCCTATGTCATCGAGTACGGCAATGGTGATACTGCCACCAACTACACCGCTGGCAAACCGGTTACCACCTACCCTCGTGAACGCCCGCGTGAAACCGCAACGAGTTACGCCTACCAGCGTTCAGGTAACTTCCACGCGTATGCGACCGTGCATTACACGGCTCGTTTCCGCGTGGACGGTGGCCCGTGGCAGATGATGATGGTGACCCCGCAGGCGACCAGTGACCCGCTGCTGGTGCGTGTGTGGCGTGTGGACGTGGGCCGCGTGGCAGGTGACTGCAGCTACGACGACACCAGGTGGGGCTGCAAGAACGACCCAACGATGGGTAAGCCGGACAACCCGAACCCGCGCCTGCGCAAGGCTGATATTCGCACCGGCCAGCGTTGGCACCTGAACGATAACGGTGACGGGGATACGGAGTACTCGTTACATCGCGACTGGCCCGACATGTAAACCAGCTCTGACCCAACATATAAATAAACCGCAGCAGGCGGCCCCGGATGCGTGTACATCCGGGGCCGCCTGCTTTGGTATGCCGAAATTTCTGCAGAAGCAGCGCCTCCACGCGGGTGAAAATTCGGTCATGATGTAGCGATTTCAGTCATGACTTAGCGTCTTTGGTAATGGTTAAAACCCCAGCCCAAAGTCACTAACTCATTACCGAAAACACTAAACCGTCACCGGATCCCGCCCGCCTACCTGGCTCAGACGCAGATCCGGTGATGAGCTACGGATTTGTGCCATAGGTTAGTGTCTTTGGTCGTAGTTAAAAGCCATGGCAGAAGACACTAACCTATGGTCCAATTTCTGCGGGGAGGTACAGCTCCTTCATATCGAAAAGCCACATGTGTTTCGAGAAGCCACAATAATGGTGGCTTTTCGAAAGACATGTGGCTTCTCGGCGTAAAAAGCCTCGGTATGAAAAGCCGCACCGCGTAACAACTCGTAACACCCCCTTGCGGGATACCCCCCTAGGGTATATACTGGAGCCATGGAAACCACCAGCAACCAGTGCTGCCACAGCACATCCACCCAGGTCAGCACCGCATCCGGCGCCCCCACTGAAAAACCCGCTGAAAAACCCAGCGAGGCGCACACCGGCGCATGCTGCAGCGGCGAGGCGCCCGAAACCCAGTACGGTTACGCATCCAACAAGGAGGCGCACCTCAAGCGCCTGCGCCGCATCGAAGGGCAGGTCCGCGGCATCGCCCGCATGGTCGACGAAGACAAGTACTGCATCGACATCCTCACCCAGGTTGCCGCGGTCTCCAAGGCGCTCCACGCCGTCTCCCTGAACCTGCTCGAAGAGCACATCGGCCACTGCGTGACCGGCGCCGCCGTCGAATCCGAACGCACCGGCGACCCGACCATCGCAGAGGCCAAGGTCAAAGAGGCAACCGCCGCAATCTCCCGCCTCATGCGCAGCTAAACGCCCCGCACTAAACATCCGGCGGCCCCCGATTTTCAACCCCACAACCGAAAGGAAACTCATCATGAGCACCACCACCGTTAAGGCAACCGGCCTGACCTGCAACCACTGCGCTATGAGCGTCAGCGAAGAGGTCAGCGAAGTTCCCGGCGTGACCGGCGTGACCGTGGACGTCGTCAAGGACGGCGTCTCCACCGTGACCATTGAGCACGAGGGCACCCTCAACACCCAGGCTGTTGCAGACGCTATCGTGGAGGCTGGCTTCACCCCCGCTGTCTAGCGCGGCAGCCGGCTCGATTAGGAGTCATCATGGCTTACCCTCCGCAGTACATTGCGATGGTTGTTGGCGCGGTCCGCACCCTTGTCGGCACCGAAAACGTGCACCTGCGCGACGCGATTGCCCGCGTTGCCAGGCAGATGAATCTGGATGCGGCGCTGGTCGATTCGTGGGTGAAGCAGAGCCCCGAATATACGGCGCGTGAAGATGCACCCGGCGCCGCGCGACGCAGCGGCACGAGCGCGAATAAGCGTTCCGCCGAGCACGAGCAGGGCGTGAAGGCGCGCGAGAAGGCGAATGCTTCGCCGTTCCCGCGGGCTGCCGTGAAGCGTGCCTACGGTGTGTCTGATCGTGGCGCGAAGGTGACCGGTATTCGCCCGCACACGAGCAGACCGGATGGGCTGCCCGGCGACCACTAAGCCGCGGCAGCATTACTCGCGTCGCCACGCTCACAGCCTCGCGGTTTCACCCGCGGCTTTACCCGCGGCTTCGCCCGCCGTTTTCGCCCTCGCGCGCTCGACGCCGCGTCCTGATACTGCACCATACACCGTCCGGGGCGGGGTCCTTCGGGGTCCCTCCCCCGGCTTGGTGTACCTTTTTTCTACCCTCCCATTTTTAAGTTTTGAGGAAGTATTGTGTCTTCTACACAGCCTTCACCAACCACCCGTGAGCCCTCATCACAGAGTGAGCGCTCTCTTTTTAATTCCGCCGGAACGACCGTAAAATCAACAGAGTCAACCCGAATCATCCACGTGGATATTCAGGGTATGACCTGCGCATCCTGCGTGGGTCGCGTGGAGCGTAAGCTCCGCAAAATCCCCGGCGTTGACCCGGCGGTGAACCTGCCGCTGGAGTCGGCGCGCGTTATCGTGCCCGAGGGTGTGAGCGACGAGCAGATCGTTGAAACCATCAACAATGCCGGCTACACGGCGCACCTCAAGAACGGGCCGCACGCGGGCGCTGGAACGAACGCGAGCGCATCCGGCGGCGGCGGTCAGCACACCACCCCGAGCATGAAGGACGGCTTCACTGACCGCATTATTTATGCGGCGATTTTGGGTGTGCCGATTTTCCTGATTTCCATGTTCCCGGCGTTCCAGTTCCCGAACTGGGGCTGGGTCGTGGCGATTCTGACCGCGCCGGTCGCGTTCTGGTGCGCCGCACCGTTCCACCGCGCCGCGCTCATCAATGCCCGTCACGGCTCCTCCACGATGGATACGCTCGTGTCCCTCGGCGTGGTCGTGGCGTACTTCTACTCGTTGGCGCAGCTGCTCATGAACCCGGCACTGACGGCGCACGTGCACCATGCGGGCGGCAGTTTCTGGTCGATGTTTACCGGCCACCACGCGCCGCTGTACTTCGATTCGGCGTCCATGGTGACGCTGTTCCTGCTGATTGGCCGCGCGATTGAGCACCGCACTCGCAACCGTTCTTCAGAGGCGCTGCGCACCCTGCTGAGCATGGGTGCGAAGGAGGCGACCCTGCTGCGCACCGATAAGCAGGGCGTGACGAAGCAGGTGCAGGTTCCGGTGGAGGACCTCATGCCGGATGACCTGTTCTTGGTGCGCCCGGGCGAGAAGATTGCCACGGACGGCGTGGTGGTTGAGGGTTCGTCGGCGGTGGATGCATCCCTGCTGACGGGTGAGTCCGTGCCGGTGGAGGTGCATCCGGGTGATGCGGTCACGGGTGCGACGGTCAATACGTCTGGTTCGTTGACGGTGCGCGCGACCCGCGTGGGTGCTGAGACGACTTTGGCGAAGATGGGTGAGCTGGTGGCGAGCGCGCAGGAGACGAAGGCTCCTATTGCTCGGCTGGCGGACCGTGTTTCTGCGGTGTTTGTGCCGGTAATTTTGGTGATTTCGGCGCTGACCCTGGTTGGTTGGTGGCTGGTGACTGGTGACGGTGCTGCGGCGTTTAATGCGGCGGTGTCGTTGCTGGTGGTGGCGTGCCCGTGCGCCCTGGGTTTGGCGACTCCGACGGCCCTGCTGGCGGGTACGGGTCGCGGCTGGCAGTTGGGCATTTTGATTCGTAATGCGCAGGTGCTGGAGGCGACGAGCACGGTTGATCGCGTGGTGCTGGATAAGACCGGTACCGTGACGACCGGTGAGATGTCTGTGGCGTTCTACGGCACTTTTGGGGACTATGAGTCGGCGGGTGACCTGGCCGGCATTTCGCCGGAATCCGCCGGTTCTAAGAACGAGCGTTCCCTGTCTGTTTTGCGTGATGCCGCCGCCGTGGAGGCACTGAGTGAGCACCCGATTGCCCGCGCGATTGCCGGTTTTGCCCGTGAGCAGGGCGTGCTGGCTGAGGGTGCTTCGGCACCGAGTGTGAGCGGCTTTGAGGGTGTTCCCGGAGGCGTGCGCGGCGTGCTGAGCGGCACGGGTGAAGGCGCCGAGAGTGGCGCCTCCCGGCTGGTTGTTGTGGGTACTCCCGAGTACCTGCAGGCGGCGGGTGCGCAGCTGAGCGAGGCTCAGTTGGCTCTGCTGGATCAGGCTCGCCGGGCGGGTCTGACGACGGTGGTTGTCGCCCGCGGCGAGGCCCCGAACGATGAGGCCGCCGAAGATGCTCCTGCCCTGCAGCCGGTCGGCATGATTTCGGTTGCCGACACCCCCAAGCCGGAGGCGGCAGAGACCATGGCGCAGCTGCGTGAGCTCGGCATGGAGCCGATCCTGCTCACCGGTGACGCCCCGCAGGTTGCGCAGGCGATCGCCTCGCAGGTCGGTATTTCGGCTGAGAACGTGTACGCCGGCGTGACCCCGGAGGGTAAGTCACAGGTGATTGAGAAGTTGCAGGCTGCCGGTCACCGCGTGGCAATGGTCGGCGATGGCGTGAATGACGCCCCGGCGCTGGCTCTTGCTGAGCTGGGCATCGCGATGGGTTCGGGCACGGACGTTGCCGCGGAGGCAGCCGATATTGTGCTGACCCGTTCGGATGTTGCTTCAGTGGTGACGGCACTGCGTCTCTCCCGCGCTACGCTGCGCACCATTAAGTCGAACCTGTTCTGGGCGTTCGCCTACAATTCGGCGGCTATTCCGGTCGCTGTGGCGGGTCTGCTGAACCCGATGATTGCGGCTGCGGCAATGGCGTTTAGTTCGGTGTTTGTGGTGCTGAATTCTATGCGTCTGACGGCGTTTAGGAAGTAGTGCCCTGCCGTTATACAGAATGAATTGCCAGAATGAATTGCGCTGTGCGATTTCAAACGAAAAATTCAAAAGCATATCTCGCCGTGCTTTTCGCGCGGTAAAAAATATAAAGAAATGCACCGCCCGTGTAAAGGCGGTGCATTTCTTTATATTCAGTTTTCACGGGCGGAGGCTTGAACGCCTAGCTTGAACACCGAGCTCAACACCCCGCGCCTAAAAACCCGGCAAGATAACCTAGCCGAGAACCGGGCAGAACCTTACGCCCAGGTGACCAGGTCCTCGATGGAGCGGCGGCTCTTCGGCGCGATCTCGCGGGCACGGTAACCGAAGGTCACAGCCACGGATACGCCGTACTCCTCCGGGTCGAACAGGCCGGCAGAAGCGAGCAGCTCGTTCACTGCTTCGTAGTTCATACCCTCAATGGGGCAGGAGTCGATGCCGAGCATTGCTGCGCCGGTCATCATGTTGCCCAGGGCGATGTAGGTCTGCTTGGATGCCCAGTCGAAGAGCGCGCGGTCGCTTTCCAGGAGCTTCATGTCGTTCTTCTGGAAACTACCGTAGCGTTCGAGTGCGGCCTCCATCTGCTCCTCGGTGAGGTTGCGGCCTTCGAGGGTGCGGCGCATCCACGGGGTGTCGTAGCGCAGGCCCTTCTTCGCCAGCAGAATGACCAGGTGGCTTGCGTCGTCGAGGGTGCCCGCCATGCCCCAGGCGATCGGCTTGAGCTTTTCGCGCAGTTCGGGGTTCTGGATGACCAGGAACTTCCACGGTTCGGTGCCGACGGAGCTGGGCGACAGGCGCGCAAATTCGAGGATTGCTGCGAAGTCTTCGTCGCTGACGCGGCGGTCGGGGTCGTAGGCGCGGGTTGCGCGGCGGCGGGCGAAAATTTCGAGGGCTTCTTCGCGGGTTACGGTCACGGTTTCATCCTTTGCATGAGGGTTTCAATACCCTGTCATGCTACACCCGCGGAGGGTGCGGGCGGCCTAAATGTGAGCCATTACGCCTAGAGCACGCATGCGCGAAGCAACCAGGCTCAAAGGGTTTAGGCACCTGCCTTCATCCACACATCCGAGGAGGCGCGGCGACCGAAAATGACCGCACGGATTCCCTGAAAGTACAGAATATAAGCCGCCCACAAGCCGCAATACCCGGCGAGCGCATCCATGGTGCCGGCACCGACCGCCCAGTGCAGGCCGAGCATGACGGGCACGTACATCACCAGCATGATGAAGCAGCCGATTGCCAGGTATTTCACGTCCTGCGCGCCCATGAGGATGCCATCCAGGGTGAACACGTACGCGGCGATGGGCTGGCCGAGCGCAATGATGACGGTGGCGATGGTGAAGAGGAACGCCACCTGCGCATCCTTAGTGAATAGCCAGGAACCGAAGAAGCCGATGAGCGGGCAGATCATGCCGGTAATCACGCCGTAGATGAGGCTCATGCGCAGCAGCCGGTTTTTCAGCTGACGCACCTTCACGCGCTCGGATTCTACGTTAAGGTCGCGTTCGCCGAGTTCCTTGCCGAGTAGCGCCTGGGCGGCGATGGCAAGGGAGTCCAGGGCGTAGAGGAAGAGGTTAAATACGCCCATGCCGAGCTGGTAGGCGGCGGTGTGTTCGGTGCCGAATCGTGCCACGACGAACACGGTCAGCAGGGAGGCGATGCGCATGGACAGGGTGCGTAGCATGAGCCAGGAGCCGAGCGAGAGCACCGAACGCATGCCGGCAACGTCGGGTGCCCAGCGGACGGCGTGCTCGCGGGTGCCGCGCATCATGACCACGCCGAGCGCGGCAGCCATACCCCACTGGGTGAGGGAGGTGCCGGTCGCCGAACCGGCAACGCCCCAGCCGACCGGGTAGATGAGCAGCCAGTTCAGCGCAATGTTGACGAGCGTGCCGACCGTGGCGACTTTGAGCGGGGTGACGGTGTCTTGCAGCCCGCGGAGCGTGCCGACCTGCGCGAGGATAATCATCATCGGCGGGATGCCCCAGAGCGAGTGGTGCAGGTAGTCGAGGGAGTAGCTGATGGTTTCGTCGGTCGCGCCGAGGCCGCGTAGCAGCGGGTCTGCGAAGGCGTATCCGGCGATCATGAGGAGCATGCCGAGGCCGAATGCGACCCACACGCCGTCCACACCAATCTGCCAGGCGCGGCGCAGGTTCTTCTCACCGAAGGCGCGCGCCACGGCGGGCGTGACGGAGTAGGCGAGGAAGTTCATGAGGCCCACGACCGTGGTGACAAGCGTGGCGGCGATGCTCATGCCCGCAAGTTCTGCCTTGCCGAGCTGGCCGATGAGGGCGGAGTCGGTGAGCACGAAGATGGGTTCGGCGATGAGCGCACCGAAGGCGGGTACGGCGAGGGCAAGGATGCGCCGGTTCAGCGAAGGCTCGGCGGTGTTCGCGGCGGCATTCGCGCTGGGGTTCGCGGCGGGCGCGGTGCTACTGGGTTCAGTATTCTGGTGCTTCTGTGTGCTCATCCTTCTAGGCTACTCCCCGCCGCCGCGGCGGGTGCCTGCGCGCGGGGCGGGGTGCACTCTGCGAGATAGGTGTGCGAGATGCGCTTTAGACGCCTCGGCCGCGCAGTTCGTCGAGGGCGCGGCGTTCCTTCTTGGTGGGGCGGCCGCTGCCTCGTTCGCGTTTGGCGACCGGCGGCATGGAGAGGTAGGCGGGGCGCGGGCCGGAGAGGTCTTCGTAACAGGTGACGGCGATGGGTGCGCCTACGCGTTTAACGAGGAGCTTTTCAACTTTGAAGACGCGTTCCCAGCCGGGGTAGCGGACCTTGACGATATCGCCTTTTTTGAGTTTTTGGGAGGGTTTGGCGGGTGCGTCGTTGACGCGCACGTGGCCGCCTTTGCATTCGTCGGCGGCGAGGGAACGGGTCTTAAAGATGCGCACCGACCAGAGCCAGAGGTCGAGCCTGGCGCTGGTCAGGGTGGTGGTGTCTTCTGCGGTCATGTGTTCATTGTGGCGCGAGGCGGGCAGGGCACCAAATCAGGTGCGCCCATCTATCCTGCGCAATCTCACCGCAATCTCACCAGGCAAATCCGCAACCGGCACCAAACCTGCCCTGCGGCAGAAAATTTTCTATTGCACGCACCAGCCTATTGAGCACGAACTAGCCTCCACTAGGGGTATTGTTAAGTCACCTTCTCAAGAAGTGTTCTCAAGGCCACCTAGTTCGCGTGGTCTACGGGGGGGGTGTGGCCGCGACGCCACGGGCTCCCTGTAACAGATTGGATATACACCATGTCAGCTTTGAAAAAGCTTCTGGCGGCTGCCCTCATCAGCACTGTGCTGTCTTCTTGCTCCTTCGGTCCCACGTTGGAGAAGGATGAAAGCGCCCGAGCAATCTTCGACACAGAAAATGACCAGGTGATCCTACCCCTGGACGCATACAACACCGACGGCAAGGACGAATACTTTACCAAGGCCCTTGAGCTCGCCCGTAAAAAGTGCTTTGCCGAACACGGGCAGCACTACAAGATGTTTGTCCGCACCGAGGGGGCCGGCAGGAACCTTGGCAGGACCTACGGAATCTGGAACGTTGAGTACGCCCAAAAGTACGGCCTCCACAAGAGCGAAGACTCGAATACGCTGGACCTCTCCTCCCCTGCCGCCTCATCCGACCCTGGGAAGGATGTCCGCACCGAATGCTATCAGCGCGCCGTCGATGAGATGAAGCAAATTGGAGAGATACCCTTCGGAAGCAGCACGTTTACGCGTTTGGAGACCGACGCCCGAAATGCCGCAGGCGATAGGCAACTCAAAAAATCTCTCGACGACGAGTGGAAGCGATGCGTCAAGGACAAGGGTCTCACCCCCGATAGTGAGATGACCGTCAAGGAAGAAAAGAACATTCCTCAGAGCAACACCCCCTCCGAAGAAGAAATTCGAATCGCAGTCATCCAGGCGCAGTGCAATCAGAATGTAGGCCGTTCGCAGAAACTCTACGATTTGGAGGCGCAGTACCAGAAGCCGCTCATCGCCAAGAACCAGGCTGCCCTGGAGAATGAGCTTAAAGAATTTAAGCGCCGGGACGAGCAGTTCAAGCAGTACGTTCTCGACAACCAGTAACAGCGAATAGCAGTCGGTAACAGCCAGTATGCCGACAGAAAAGGGTGTGTGTCGTGTTCAGTGAACACGGCACACACCCTTCTTAAGCTGTACCGGCTATATTGTGCCGGCTACGTTGTACCGGCGGTCTAACCCGCGGCGCTTATGCCTCCACCGTTGCGGTGCGGCGCTCCTTGAGAGCCCAGCCAATCACGCCGGCGAGCAGACCGAAGGCAATCCAAGAGCCGAGCACCAGCCACTGGCCGCTCGTTGCAGCCTCCGGGAAGTACGCGATGGAACGCAGCAGGGTCGAGGAGGCACCCGGAACCATCATCTGACCGATAGCACCCCACGCGCCGGGCAGGAAGACATTCGGCATGGTTGCACCGGAAATCGGGTTGCCGATGAACATGGTGACGACAGCACCCAGGCCCAGACCTGCGGCGGGGACGAGCAGGCTACCGAAGCCAATCATGAAGGATGCGGTCGCCAGGTAAGTGGCACCGAATGCTGCCCACAGGGTTGCGAAGTCGCCGGGGATGAAACCGAACCAGGTGCTCAGAATCAGGGCGGTGATTGCGCCACCAATCACGGCGTAGAGGCTAGCGGTGGCGAAGCGACGCCAGGTACCGTTCACGCGCAGGGCGGAGAAGGAACCACCCAGAATACCGCCTATGACCAGGGGAAATGCGGAGATAGCGATACCGGAACCGGAGGAGTCACTCTCGCTCAGGGGCACTACGGCGGTGGTCTTCACGGTCATGGCGGAGGCCTTTTCAGCTTCTGCCTTCATCTGCTCCAGCTGGGCGGCAGCCTGTGCGCCCTGCTCACCGCCGGCCTGCACCGCCTGGGTGAGGGCTTCGGTCTTAGCGGCGAGTGCCTTCTGCTGAATCTGCGCGTTCAGCTGGGTGGCTACGCCGTTGAGCATCTGGGTTGCCGCGGCGTTAGCGGCGGGGGCGGTGAGCACCTCGGGGGCGGCGCCTTCGGTGAAGACGATAGCGCCGTAGGTTTCGCGCTGCTTGATTTGGTTTTCGGCGTCTTCGCGGGAGGTGGCCTGCTTCAGGTCGAAGGTTTCAATGCCGCGGTCTTTGAGGGACTGCTCAAATTGGCTGACGGTCACTTCGGGGCCGGTGATGGAGACGGGCAGGTTTTTCGCTTCCATGGTTTTGGTGGGCCAGGTGAAGGCGAGGATGACGACTGCAACAATCAGAGATGCCAGCAGCGAGGTGCTGATGACTTTGATCCAGGAGGAACGCTCGGGGGTTTCTGCCGGGGTCTTGGTGGTGGGTTCGTTGTTCATGACAACCTCCAAACAAAATGCCTGTTTCGTTTACGGGATAGAACTCTACTCCCGTTTTTGACCGAGCGCAAACACAATAGCCATTTTGTTTACAAAGTCACAAAAAGAATTTCTATTGTGTTTGTAAGTTTTACGCCCACTCCCTAGACTGGAACCATGCCCCGACTAACAGAAGCCACCAAAGCCGCACGCCGCGCCCAAATCATCGAAGCAGCCATCGCCTGCTTCCTCGAACGCGGCTACACCAACACCTCCATGAGCGACATCATCAAAGCCTCCGGGCTGTCCTCCGGATCCATCTACTCGCACTTCACCGGCAAAGAAGACATCCTCACCACCGCCATTAACGAACGCCTCGAAAACGTCAAAAAGCTCTACGCCGCGCTCCCCGAAGGCGCCGGACCCCAGGATATTCTCGAAACCATCCACACCAACCAAATGATTAACGAGAACTTCTCCGCCATGCTGCGCATCCGCCTCGAATCGCTCCACGCACCCGAAATCGCCAAGGCAACCGCAGACACGGTTCCCCTACTACAGAGCATCATCGCAAAGGCCCTCACCCCCTGGGCAGTCGAACAGCTGCGCGTTCTGCACGAAATCAACCCCGACCCGACACGGCGCACCCCCGAACAGGAGGCGCTCATCACCGACTACGCCCGCGACCATGCAGACGCCTTCATGATGGTCCTTCAGGGGTACATGCTCCGCTCCTTCTTCGGCGCCCCCGAGGAAAAGGACCGCCTCTACCGCGTCGCCTCAGCACTTCTTCCCGAGTAGTTGACCACCCGATAGCCCCTAAAAATCACCCTTGAGAGGTTGTTTTTCAGCATTTAGACCGCGCAGGGGCAACATAAGTCATTCACATCCTGCAGGCGTAGAATCGAGGAACTATGACTGAATCCTGCACCCCCGCAACCCCTGAGCCGCGCGCCAGTGACCCCTCCGAGCTGAAGAATCTGCGTGCCGCACACGCGGACGAGCTATCTTCGCGCACGCGTGCCACGAGCATCCCGGCGGACTCCTGCTCCCTCTACGACGACGAGGCTCTCGGCGGCACCGCCGGACGCGCCACCGCCTGGCTGGCGCTCGAGCACGTGGGCCAGTGGGGCCGCGACGTGCTGGACGGCTCCGCCCTCGGCGAGGAGCTTTCGGAGGCGTTGGGCGAGGCAGTCTCGCAGGCGGGGCTGAAGTTCCTGCTGATCCGCCAGGTGGGCAGGGCGGGGCGCGTACTGCACGGCGCGCCGGATGCATCCGGCAACCCGACCCACCGGGTGCTCTACGCGCTCTGCACCCCGGGTGAGGAGAAGCTCTACTCGTTCAGCGTAAGTGCCCCCGAGCAGCTGCTCGAACTGCCGCTGAACAACCCGCAGAAGTTGATTCAGGCGACCGGAGCGGAGCTCATGGACTCCCCCGCCATTCTCGTGTGCACCCACTCTAAGCGTGACCGTTGCTGTGCTCTGCGTGGTCGACCCATTGCGGCGCACCTGGCGGATATTCTGCCGGGTAATGCGGTCTGGGAGTGCTCGCATACGGGCGGTCACCGCTTTGCCCCGGTCGGCATTATGCTGCCCACCGGCTACACCTACGGTCGCCTCTCGGAGCCTTCGGCGCTGGCGGCGTACCTGTCGCTGGCGGGTCGCGCTATTCCGTCGCTGCACGGTCTGCGTGGGCGCAGCACAGATACCCCGGTGGAGCAGGCGGCGGAGGTCGCCGTGCGCCTCGAATTGGAGAAAAAGGGTGAAGAAGTAACCTCTGAAGGTTTGGTTTCACGTGAAACATCGGCAGCGGAGGCGCTGAGCGCACTCCGCGAGGCGGGCGTCGATGTGAACGTCGAGACAAGCACTGCGTTCTCCCCTGAATTTTTTGCGGCGTTCTCCCCTAAAGATTTCTCCGAGCATCCTACCCTGGAGGCGGCACTCACCTCCCATACCGACGGACGCACCTGGGTCACCTTCTTCGAGCGGGTCACCCTTGAGCCGCGCCCCAACTCCTGCGGCAAGGGCCCTGCGGATGCTTTCAGCCGCGAGCTGCTCGCGCTGCGTCAGCTCTAATCTCTGCACCAACTCTAGGTAGTGCCAGCTCTAACCACTGCGCCAGCTCTAGCACCCGCGCATGTGTAGACAGCGAGAAGCCCCAGCGGGCACCTTCTCGGGTACCCGCCGGGGCTTCGCTGTATCCAAAATTCACCGTATCCAGAGTTCACTGCATCCAGAATTTGCCGTATCCAGAACTCGTCATCCAGGGTTCGGCGCATCCGGAACCTCAGACTTATCCGGCGAACGGGTTCGGCGCGCCGATGTACTGCAGTTCGGTGTACTCCTCCAGTCCCTCGGGGCCGCCCTCGCGGCCCATGCCGGACTGCTTCACGCCACCGAACGGGGCGGCAGCGTTCGAGATAACACCCGAGTTGTAACCGATCAGACCGAACTCCAGGCCTGCCGCCATGCGCGTAAAGCGCGGGTGGTTGCTCGTGTACACGTACGCCGCCAGGCCGTACTCGGTGTCGTTAGCGAGCTTCAGGGCGGTGCGTTCGCCCTCCTCACCGTAGCCGCTGAACGTGGCAATCGGGGCGACAGGGCCGAAGATTTCTTCACGCCACACGCGCATCGAATCGGTCACGCCGGTCAGCACGGTGGGGCGAATGAAGTTGCCCTTGTTGAGGTTCCTGGGCATGCCGCCGGTGTTGCCGTAAACCTTCGAGTCCAGCTCGGGAATGTAACCGCCGCAGGCGAGGAGCGCGCCCTTGCCCAGGGCGTCTTCCACCATAAAAAGCATGGATTCAACCGCTGAAGGTTGAATTAGCGGTCCACATTCGGTTCCGTCGATGGCTCCGTCACCCACGACGGTCGCCTCCATGCGCTCCACGAAGGCGCGGGTGAATTCTTCGGCAATGTCCTCGTGCACGATGATTCGATTGGCGGCGGTGCACGCCTCGCCCATGTTCCTCATCTTCGCTGCGTAGGCGCCCTCCACGGCGGCGGGAATATCTGCGTCCTCAAAGACGATGAACGGGGCGTTGCCACCCAGCTCCATGGAGGTGCGCAGAACGTTCTGCGAGGCCTGCGCGAGCAGGGTGCGGCCCACGGCGGTGGAGCCGGTGAACGAGACCTTCCGCAGGCGCTCATCAGCCATCAGCGCGGAGACAACCTCGCCGGTGCGGGAGGTGGTCACCACGTTCAGCACGCCGTCCGGCAGGCCCGCCTCACGCATCAGGGAGGCAAAGTACAGGGAACTGAGCGGGGTCAGGGAGGCGGGCTTGAGCACCGCGGTGCAACCCGCCGCGAGCGCCGGGGCAACCTTGCGTGCCGCCATGGCGAGCGGGAAGTTCCAGGGGGTGATGAGCAGGCAGGGGCCGACGGGGCGGCGTACGGTGGTGATCTGCAGCCCGGATTCGGGGGCGGTGGCGGTGCGCCCGAAGTTGCGGGCGGCTTCTTCGGCGTACCAGCGCAGGTAGTTCGCGGCGTAGGCGACCTCGCCGCGGGACTGGTCGAGGGGCTTGCCCATTTCAAGGGTCATGAGCCGGGCGATGACTTCGGTGCGCTGCGTCATGAGCGTGTAGGCGCGGTTGAGGATGTCGGCGCGTTCGCGGACGCTGGTTGCCGCCCAGGAGGCGCGGGCGTCGCAGGCGGCGTCGAGTGCTTCGATGCCCTGTTCGACGCTGGCGTCGGCGACGTGCGCGAGGATTTGGCCGCAGGAGGGGTTGTGCACGGGGAAGGAGCCGTTGTCGCCGGTGACCCAGCTGCCGCCGAGGAGCAGGTCGGTGGGCACGTAAAAGAAGGGGTAGGAGGGCCGCTCGTAGGGGTCGATGGGTTCGATCTGCGGCATGTTGAAGCTGTGCACGTGCGGTTCGGTGCGGCCCCGCAGCTGGGCGGACTTCGCGGCGGGATTCTCTGCGGGCTTCTGAGCGGAGCTTTCGGGTGAGGTGGTCATGGCGTGCCTTTCGGGTTGGGGCGGCCGGTGCGGTCGACTCTGACGCTTTTAATTCTAGTCCCGCACGCTCCCCTACCCCTCGAACCTGCCCCGCGCGCCTATACGTCCTTGCGCGCCTCGAACCAACCCTGCGGTTCTCTCCCCTGCCCCGCGCGCCTACACGTCCCCCACCTACACGTCCCAGTCCGCCCTCCCCCACCTTTCCCCCTCGCCCGACCCTGAAAAGGCCGCGGGCACGCCGAAGGGGGCCGCATCCGCTGTGGATACGACCCCCTTCAGGTGGATTCTCGCTCGGTGCGCGAGTCCTAGCTGGGGATTATGGAAGGCGTTGCCCGGAAGGGATGCTCGGTGTTGCATCCGCTCTGCCCGGTACCCGTGCTCTCGCCGCTTAGCGGGCGGTGAGGCGGGCACCCAGGTGGACTAGGCCCACCGGTTCTCTCAAATCCAGGACTGACGTGCTTCGATTCGGGTCAGCTCCAGAGGACCGCCATCGTTGGTGCCGTGGAAGCGGCCGAAGTGTACGTACGGGCCGCGGTAGGCGCTGTGGTTGATGGGGCTGGAGTATTGGCCGTTGACCGTGTAGTAGAAGCTGTTCTTGTTCACCACAATCTTGCAGTTCAGTGCCTGGCCGGTGGTGACCTTCTGGCGCAGCTTCATGGTGTGCAGCACGCGCGGGCTGGTCTGCTTGGGTTCGAAGCAGAGAATCTGCGCTACGGAGTTGCCGCGGTAGTTGGGGCGGATGGCGAGCACGTAGGTGCCGTCTTCCTGGTTTGCGGCGAACTTCTTGCCGATGCCGAAGGGGCCGTCGTGTTCGCGACCGAAAGCGACGTAGCCGTAGTGGCCGTCCTGCTGCGGCAGTGCACCGGTCCACTTCATGGAGAAGTCGAGGGTGTACTTTTCGCGGGTGGTGTAGTTCGCCAGCGGGCCGAGCAGTACGGATTCGTCGTAGCGCTGGTTGTGCACGATGGCTACGCCGGTCAGGTCGGGCATGTCCGCTGCGACGGAGGGGTCGGCGGGCAGCATGCCGTGGGGACGCTTGCCGGTCTTGATCTTGACGCTGGAGTCGAAGGGGTCACCGATTACCCAGTAGGGGTCGGGGCACATGAAGCCCTTCACGCCCAGTGCCTTGTACTTTTCGTAGGCGGAGCGGCGGTGGATTTCCCAGACGATGACTGCCTTGCCGAGGCCGGTGAGGGCGCGTACGTTCTCTTCGCTCATGGAGCCCTGGGAAGCGCCGGTCGGCTTCTCGTAGTAGGGTACGCCGATGGCGTCCACGTTTTCGTGGCGTGCCATTGCGGAAATCTTATCGATGGGGTCGCCGCCGTCGAAGTAGCACCAGGTGGCACAGCCTGCGGAGTTGGCAAGCTTCAGGTAGCGGGAGGTGGGCTTGAAGCCGCCGCTGCCGTCGCGGTACATCTTGATGACGGTGCGGCGCTGCAGGCCACGTTCGGTGATGAACTTGACGAGGCCTGCCTGTGCGGGGCCGTCCTTTGCTTCGAGGAAGAGCACGACCTTCTTGCCGCCGACGGAGGCGTATTCGCCACCTGCGGGCACGGCGTCAACCGCGGCGATGGCCTCTTCGAGGGTGGGGATGTTGTACAGGTCGGTCTTTTCGCCCAGGTTCTTGCGCATGTTGACCTTGTACTGACGCAGTTCTGCGAGGGTGTGGCCGCGCACGTCCATGGACGCACCGGTGGTGCGCTTGATGTTGGTGTCGTGCATGCAGACGAACTGGCCGTCGCTGGTGGTGCGTACGGAAATTTCGACGGCGAGGGCGCCTCGGCGTACAGATTCTGCGTAGGCGTAGGCGGTGTGCTCGGGGCTGATGTTGCCGGCGCCGCGGTGGGCGATGAAGAATTCATCGGTCTTGTAGAGCAGCTGATGTGCGGGGGAGCCGCTGTGTACTGCCGCGAGCTGTGCGCGGGTGTTGGCTGCGGCGTGGGCTTCGCCTGCCTGGAGCATGAGGGCGGCGGGTGCCAGTGCGGAGGCACCGATGAAGCCGCGGCGGCTCAGGTTCTTAGAGGTCTTCGGGAATGCAGTCACCGTAGTGGTCCTTTTTTCGTTTATGAGTTGAGCGTAATGTGTGTGGTTGGTCATTGAAGTTTTGGTTTATAGCTGAGGGTCCGGATTCTCTCAACTCAAACTACAACTCTAAGTAGCATAACGATTTTTTATCGGTAATTCACTACGTTCACAGGCAAATAGGGTATCATGCGCGCCTCATTTTTGCCCGCCGTGTAATGCGGGTGATGTGTTCCTCCTTTTCCGCCGCTTTTCATAGCGGCATTTCATGCGGCGTTAAAATTTCTCGTGTAACGAAAAAGGCCGCGCCTGTGGACCGATTGAGCCTGCAGAACGCGACCTTTTGCGTTAAGTGTTTTCGCGGGTTTTTCACCGCTGTTGAAGCTGAGCTATTTTCGCTGGTTCAGCTTACTTCTTGGTTGCCTGAGCGACGCGGTCACCGGCTGCGACGGGACGGCGGGACTCAGAGTCCTTGGAGATGTTGAACTTTGCGGTGTTGGTGATCATCACCATGGTTTCCTTGGAGGGGATGCGACCCTCGATTGCTGCCCAGTCGACCTCGATGATGGGTGCGCCTGCCTCAACCTTGTCGCCTACGTTAGCGATCTTGGTGAAGCCGTCACCACCGAGCTCAACGGTGTCGATACCGATGTGAACCAGTACCTCACCGCCGTTTTCAGTGCGGAGCATGAATGCGTGCAGGGTGTCCTGAATCAGTGCGATGGTGCCTGCGACGGGTGCGACGATGGTGCCTGCGGTGGGGTTCACTGCGTAGCCGTCGCCCATAACGCCCTGAGAGAAAACGGGGTCGGAGACTTCGCTCAGCGGCAGGTACTCGCCGGTAACAGGTGCGACGTAGACGTCTGCGGACGATGCTTCCTGTGCGGCAGCTTCCTTCTTCTTCTTGCCGAAACCGAACATATATGCTCCTTCTGGTCGTGTGGCGCTATGAATAGCGTGTATTTGTAGCGCTGATGCGTCCGCGTCGGATGCGGGCGTCGTTGCCTTCTTGGTTTCACACCGGGCGGCGTCTGCCTGAATTGCAGGGTTCACACACTCCGGTGCATATGCACTCAGAATACAACACCTGAACCCGTAGCTCACGAGCTGAGGGGCATTCGACTCGAATTCTGCAAATATTCCGCAAATCTGGAACTTCAACTCACACTTCTGCACTCTTGAGGTCCCGAGTACACTTAGTGAAGGAGTGGCACCCTCCCCCGAGCCGGTGCCCATAAGAGAGAAAAGGCTGAAACTGATGACTGAAGCGGCTGAGACCGTTCTTGAAGTATTTATTCCGGGCCCCGGCGAGAACCCGGAGGATCCGCAGGATATGGAGCGTTCCATCTTCCTGGGTGCCGCGCAGGAGGCACTGGATTCGGGCGTGGACATTGAGGTGTACTCCACCGACTCCTACCCTTCCGCGTTTGAAGAGTGCGCACCGGTCGCCGAGCAGATTGAGATGAACGGCCGCGAAGTTCTGCCGCTCATGCTCGTCAACGGTGAGGTGAAGGTATCCTTCGCGTACCCGACCGCCGAGCAGATTAAGCGCTTCTCCCGCGCCCACCTGGTCGCCCAGCCGAAGGCTAACGCGGCAGCAGCGGCGTGCGGCCCCTCCGGCTCCCCGGCGGCGTCTATGGTGCCGAACCTGAGCCCCCTGGCGGAGCCCGCCGGTTTCGCGGCAACTCTGGCGGGTAAGGCGCCCCAGCCGGTTGGCGGCCCCGAGATTGGCAACCGCGTGAACCTCATGGGCGGCGACACCGGCGACGGTATTCCCACCTCCGGTTCGGTGGCTGTGAAGTCCGGCGGCTGCGGATGCGGTGGTTGCGGCTGCGGCGGCAAGTAAACCCGCCCATCCTCCGCTAAGATCCGCTGCAAACGCTAGGTTTGCCCGGTTCTAGATATATAAAAGAGCGGTGCCCGCCTCCTCGTCATGAGGAGGCGGGCACCGCTTTCGCTTAACGAAGCTTAGGTTCACACCCGGCAGCGGCTACAGGAGCCGCAGCGGGCGAACAGCACCTTACTTGATGGAGGTACCGACGGAACCGAGCTGCTGGCAAGCCTCGACCACGCGTGCGGCCATGCCTGCCTCTGCAGCTGCGCCCCAAACGCGGGGGTCGTAGGTCTTCTTGTTGCCGACCTCGCCGTCAACCTTCAGCACACCGTCGTAGTTGCTGAACATGTGGCCAGCAACGGGGCGGGTGAATGCGTACTGGGTGTCGGTGTCGATGTTCATCTTGATAACACCGTAGGACACTGCGTCTGCAATCTCCTGCTCGGTGGAGCCGGAGCCACCGTGGAAGACCAGGTAGAAGGGCTTGTCGCCCTTGCCGTACTTAGCGCCGACCTCGGTCTGGATTTCCTTGAGCAGCTCGGGGCGCAGGTGAACGTTACCGGGCTTGTACACGCCGTGAACGTTACCGAAGGTCAGAGCAGCCATGTAGGTGCCCTTCTCGCCCAGGCCGATTGCCTCAACGGTCTTGATTGCGTCTGCAACGGTGGTGTACAGGGAGTCGTCGATAGCGCCTTCAACGCCGTCTTCCTCGCCACCAACGGCACCAATCTCAACCTCGAGAACGAGCTTTGCCTTGGAGGTACGCTCGATCAGCTCAGCAGCAATCTTCAGGTTCTCGTCCAGGTCGATTGCGGAGCCGTCCCACATGTGGGAGTTGAAGATGGGGTCTTCACCGCGAGCAACAGCCTTCTCGGACTCTGCCAGCAGGGGCAGGACGAAGCCTTCCAGCTTGTCCTTGGGGCAGTGGTCGGTGTGCAGTGCAATGTTCACGTCGTACTGCTTAGCAACTTCGCGTGCGTATGCTGCGAAGGCGAGGGAGCCAACGACCATGTCCTTCTTGGAAGCGCCAGACCAGTATGCTGCACCACCGGTGGATGCCTGGATGATGCCGTCCGAGCCAGCCTCTGCGAAGCCGCGGATTGCAGCGTTCAGGGTCTGGGAGGAGGTCACGTTCACTGCGGGGTACGCGAAGCCCTTTTCCTTCGCGGTCTGCAGCATTTCTGCGTAAACTTCGGGGGTTGCAATAGCCATATGCTGACTCCTTGGATAGATGCGACCGGTTACCGAGGCAGGGCCGGTTCACCATATTTTGTTGGCGCGCGAGACGCCTCCTACTCGCACTATTTTACCAAGATACGACTTATTTATCGTTAATTTTTTGTGGGTTTTTTTGGGTTTACTGCAATAAAAGTTCTGCCAAATACCACGGTAAAGTAGAGGTGTTAATGACTAAATGTCTTCTGTGCGTGCAGGTCAGCGTACACGTCACCCAGAACGCGACGAAAGGATCCTCCCATGAGCAAGGCGAGCGCTAAAAATAATCCGAAACAGCTCGACGCGAAGCGTGAGAAGCGTGCCCGCCAGGCGCAGCGTCGTGCTGAGCGTGAGCATCCGAATGCGGCGGCTATTGCCCCGGTGCGCGCTCGGTTGGATGAGGTTCTGGAGCGTAAGAGTCGGCATGTTTTGGGGCATGGCGATATGGCAAAATCCCTTGAGTTGATGGAGAAAATGCGTGATGAGGGCGCGAGTGACCACGAGATTGATGTGGCGCTTGCGGAGGCGAAGCTCCCCTCGGTCGTGCAGGTTGGGCGTAAGTCGTTGATGCGTTGGCCGAGCTGGTGGTGGTTGAATCGTCGTGAGCGCGCGTTGCGGGCGAAGATTGATCGCCTGATGGAGGGCTAAGCCTCCGTTTTGAATATGTTGCTGGAGCACCCCGTTGTGGGTGCTCTTGTGCTGTGCGGTGGTGGGGGAATTGATTTTTTAGACTCAAAGTTCAAATAATCTATTTCACAAAACAATTAAAACCACACAATACAACATGAACCAAATATTTTCATAAAATATGCATTATATGTATATAAATTGTTACGTGATGCGGGTTATATTTAGTCAAATTACCGTGCTATAGTCGTTACAACCCACAGACGTGTTCCCAACCACATTTCGTGTAACACGTGCTTCAGACGTAACTATCCAAGGAGGTATAGCATGAGCACCTCACCGAACAAGAACCCGCAGACTTCTGCAGCGGATCAGTACACCAAGCCTCCCACAGACGACCCGTTCGCACACGAACAGGAAGGCTTCCACAAGGGGCTTGGCGCACGTCAGCTCCAGATGATCGCCATCGGTTCCGCAATTGGTACCGGCCTGTTCCTGGGCACCGGTAGCCGCCTGCAGGACGCGGGCCCCATGCTCGCCGTCATCTACGCCGTCATCGGCTTCTTCGGCTACCTGATTCTTCGAGCCCTCGGCGAGCTGATCCTTCACCGCCCCTCCTCGGGCTCCTTCGTCTCCTACACCCGCGAATTCTACGGTGAAAAGGCCGCATTCGTATCCGGATGGCTGTACTGGCTGAACTGGGCAATGACCGCCGTTGCAGACGCCACCGCTATCGCTATCTACATCAGCTGGTTCGGTCGATACAACCAGTTCTTCGCAGATATTCCCCAGTGGCTTAGCGCATTCATCGTCGTTATCGTCACCGTGGCTCTGAACCTCA
Source organism: Rothia mucilaginosa (assembly GCA_963539245.1). Taxonomy (GTDB): domain Bacteria; phylum Actinomycetota; class Actinomycetes; order Actinomycetales; family Micrococcaceae; genus Rothia; species Rothia mucilaginosa_H. Next base: position 114,280 of record CAUTJW010000005.1, on the reverse strand, counting down.
TCTCCGTGAAGATCTTCGGTGAGCTGGAATTCTGGTTCGCACTCATTAAGATTCTTGCTCTGCTGGCCTTCATGGCAGTTGGTATCTGGTACCTGGTCTTCGGTGAGCCCATCAACGGCGTCACCCCCGGCCTGAGCCTTATCGCAGCCAATGACGGCTTCTTCCCCAACGGCATTCTCCCCGCTCTTATCGTGGTTCAGGGCGTTGTGTTCGCCTACGCCGGTATTGAGCTGGTCGGCACCACCAGTGGTGAAACCAAGAACGTTGAGAAGGTTATCCCCCGCGCTATCAACACCGTGATTTGGCGTATTGCGATCTTCTACGTTGGTTCCGTGGTTCTGCTCTGCCTGCTCATGCCCTACACCGCGTACAAGGATGCAGAGTCGCCGTTCGTGACCTTCTTCGACGCTATCGGCATTGACGGTACCGCACCGATTATGCAGCTGGTCGTTATTACCGCGGCTGCTTCCTCGCTGAACGCTGGCCTGTACTCCACCGGTCGTATCCTCCACTCGATGGGTGTTGCCGGTTCGGCACCGAAGTTCACCACCAAGGTGTCCCGCTCCGGTGTTCCGGTGGCAGGTATTCTGCTCACCGGTGTGATTGGTCTCTTCGGTGTTGTGCTGAACTTCTTCGTTCCCGAGCAGGCGTTCGAGGTCGTGCTGAACATCGCATCCGTGGGTACCATGGCTAGCTGGGCGGCTATCGCAATGTCGCACCAGAAGTACCTGAAGCTGGTCGGCGAGGGCAAGTACAAGCGCCCCAACTACCGTGCACCCGGCGGTCGTTTCAGCGACTGGGCTGTGATGGCCTTCCTGGCTATTGTGCTGGTGCTGATGGCTCTGGATTACCCGGTCGGCACCTACACCCTGGCATCGCTGCTGCTGGTTATCCCGCTGCTGATTATCGGCTGGTACACGGTTCGTGACCGCGTCAACGAGATTGCTCGCGTCCGTGAAGGCTACACCGGTTCCGTGCCTGTGATTGCTGCCCGCCCCGTGGTGAAGAAGCTCGTTCCGGAGCCTCGTACCCACATTGACCTGGGTGAACTGGACGCTGAGGACGAGGACAAGCCGAAGGGCAACTAACCCGACGGCAGCCTCCGATCCCGTGATATCCCAGTGAAATCCCGGTGAAGGCGATGAGGGGGTTCTAGACCCTAGCCCGTAGGTTCCAGGAGTTCTAGAACCCCCTCCCTGCACGTCTTTTCGTGTTCGTTCCGTATTACATCCGTGTAATACATAAAGCAAAGTACATATCTACAGCATTTCTAATACGGTGTGTCCTGCAATATATTTTGAGATAATAGATATCCGCAGTGACCACCAGATGCACAAAGAAGTTTTGTGCAGATATTCAAAGGAGAAAATCATGACTGAACGTCCTAGCGCACACGCGGTGGAATTTGTTGACGTCGCCTCGATGGCGAAGTGGATTCAGAAGGACGGCGTAGGCAACATCATTGCCGGCATGGTCGACTTCCTCGAAGAAGACTTCAAGAAGTGGCAGAGCTTCGACAAGATTCCGCGCGTTGCCTCCCACACCCCCTTCGGTGTGATTGAGCTGATGCCCACCTCTGACAACATCACCTACTCCTTCAAGTACGTGAACGGCCACCCGTCGAACCCGGCGCGCGGCTTCCAGACCGTGACCGCGTTCGGTCTGCTCGCTGACGTGGACAACGGCTACCCCGTGTTCCTGGCTGAGATGACCCTGCTGACCGCGTTGCGTACCGCTGGCGTGTCCGCCATGGTTGCTAAGCACCTGGCACGCAAGGATTCGAAGAAGATGGCGATGATTGGTACCGGCTCTCAGTCTGAGTTCCAGGCGCTGGGTATGCGCGCGGTGCTCGGCATTGAGGACCTGTCCGTCTACGACATTGACCCGCACGCGATGGAGAAGTTCCGCCGCAACCTGGAGCCGCTGGGCTTCCGCATCCACCTGGCTAAGGACGTGGATGAGGCTGTTGAGGGTGCCGATATTATTACCACCTGCACCGCCGATAAGCAGCAGGCGAAGGTTCTGCTGGACCGCCAGGTGAAGCCCGGCGTGCACCTGAACGCTATTGGTGGCGACTGCCCCGGCAAGACCGAGCTGGAAAGCGAAATTCTGGACCGCTCCACCGTGTTTGTTGAGTTCCCGCCGCAGACCCGCATTGAGGGCGAGATTCAGCAGAAGGACCCGGACTTCCCGGTGGTGGAGTTCTGGAAGGTTCTGACCGGTGAGGAGCCGGGCCGCGTGTCGGATGAGCAGATTACCCTGTTCGACTCGGTGGGCTTCGCGATTGCTGACTTCTCGGGTCTGCGTTATGCCCGTGCGGCTACGCAGGACACCGACCTGCAGCAGTTCATTGACCTGGTTGCTAGCCCGGATGATCCGAAGGATCTGTACTCGCTGGTGAACGTTAACGTTCCGGTGGGCTAAAGGGCTAAGCAGCCTGACGCTGAGTGGCCTTGAGCTGGTGGGCCTGTAAGGTGCGCCGGCATGGGCTGCGAGGTTGAGAGTGAATAAAGTGAGGGCCGGGGAGTGGTAACACTCCCCGGCTCCTTCTTGTGCAATTTTTGTGTGGGCAGATTTTCTTATGGGCAACTTGTGAGCATTCTGCGACTGGTTCACCCGTTCTACCTTTCAGGTGGGTGTGGCTACTGGCGGGTGGCGATGATTTCACGCGCCTTCGCTATCTTCGCATCACGATAGGCCTTCAAATCATTCAGCAACGCCTGATTCTTCTCAATCAAAGGACCCTGATAGGACGCCTCAATATCACCCAAACGCTGAGCCAACCTCACCTTCTCACTACATTGAGCTTCAATGGTTGCCAGGCGAATAACCTCCTCCAACACTTTGGGATCATCAGCATTCAGACTGGCCAATTCTTTACTCGTCCATTCACCGTCCCCAGTGCGAGGAGTCAACCCTTCCTGACGCTGGCAGTCCCACCAATCTGAGCGGGCTTTCTTCCATTCAGGGTCAGCCTGCGCACGCAGGTACGCTTCACTACGGATACGACCGACAGGGCGGTACTTTTCCTCATCAGCCACATCAAAATAGAGCATATCCAGTTCTTCCCGATGCTCTTCGCGGCAGCTGGCCCTGACGTCTTCAGGGATGCTCTTATAAATCCTATCCTGCTCTTCTCCGACTTTGAGGAACGTAAAATGATTCGCCACATGCTTCACATTCCAGAGGCCATACTGGGCGGCTTTGCCAGAAACCCAGCCGTTTTCTAGAATTTCAAAATCGTATCCTTTTTTCGCATAGCACTCTTTACGAATCAACAATGACGCCCTATATGTTATATCTAGGGCCTGGTCACTCATGTCGTATTCATCGAGCGGAAGAGTAATATAGTTATTTTCAAAATCCAGCTGGGCTTTGAGGCTAGTATCTTTAGGCGTAGCGGCGCAGGAACTTAAAGCTAAAGCAAAGCAGGCGAGTAGGGCAGCAGATCTCTTCATTGTTACCGACTCCTTTCAGGGGAATGACGTCGCGGTCATTCATATCCACAACCCGCAACCATTGGCGAGCCGAAGCCAGGAAATCCATCGCATGTCCCAAACTGAAGTTGAGAGTGCGATTCTCACATCTCCTGTGATTTGCGTTAACACTAACACGCCTAGGTAATTCCATGCGTGGTTTAAGCCACCCCAACCCCCAACAGAAAGGTTCCGACGCGCACACAACGCATCGGAACCTTTAAACACCTCATAAACAGCCGTCAGACTACGACGGAATCTGACCAAACACATGGCGGCGAACCCACGCATGCATCGCAATACCCGCAGCCGTCGCCGCATTCATCGAACGCGTCGACCCAAACTGCTCAATCGACAGAGTATCCCTAGCCGCCGCATGCAACTCCTCCGACAAGCCCGGGCCCTCCTGACCAAAAACCAGCACACACTTCTTCGGCAGATCATACGTCTCCAGCGGCACCGAATCCGGAAAAATATCAATACCAATAATCTCCAGACCCTCAGCCTGCGCCCACGCCACAAAATCCTCAATCGTCGGATGATGACGCACATGCTGATAACGATCCGTCACCATCGCACCACGACGATTCCAACGGCGACGCCCAATAATATGGACCTCCTTCGCCAACATCGCATTCGCAGTACGCACCACCGTGCCAATATTCAGGTCATGCTGCCAATTCTCAATCGCCACATGAAAATCATGGCGGCGCGTATCCAGGTCAGCAATAATCGCGTCCATCGACCAGTAACGGTACTTATCCACCACGTTACGGCGGTCGCCCTCACGCAGCAGCTCCTCATCCCAATGGTCACCCTCAGGCCACGGGCCCTCCCACGGGCCCACACCCACCTCAAAACGGGCAGTACCCTGCTCAGTACCCTCAACAGGGGTGCTCTCAGCTACAGCCGCCTCAGCAGGCACAGCCTCAGCCGCCTCACGATTCTCAACCATCACAACCACCTTCACACCAACAACCAGCGCCACACCGGCGCCCACAGAGCCATATTACAGACAAAAACCCGCACCACCAGCCACACACAGCAGCCAGCGGCACGGGTTCACCCGCCGCAACGGGAACGTCTAAAAAATCACGAGATCCTAAGAATCCAGCCTAGTAGAGACTAGTCCAGGCCCAGCTCATCCTTCGAGTACGCGTACAGGCACGGAACGCCCGCAACCTCTTCCACATGCTCCTTAGCGCCGGTCGCACGGTCAACAATCACAGCAACCGCCACAACCTCAGCGCCAGCCTTACGCAGCGCCTCAACAGCAGTCAGCGCCGAACCACCGGTGGTGGAGGTGTCCTCCACAGCAACCACGCGGCGACCCTCAACGCTCGGGCCCTCCACCTGACGGCCCATGCCGTAAGACTTCTGAGCCTTACGCACCACAAACGCGTCAATCGCACGGTCCTGATCACCAGCGGCACGCATAATCGCGGTACCCACCGGGTCAGCACCCATGGTCAGGCCGCCAGCAGCCTCAAACTCGATGCCGTTCTTATCCAGCAGGTCCAGCATGACCTGACCGACCAGGCGGGAAGCCTCGTGGTGCAGGGTGATGCGGCGCAGGTCAACGTAGTAGTCGGCTTCCTTGCCGGAGGCGAGGACCACGTGCCCGCGCACCACAGCCAGCTCCATAATCAGCTGGCGCAGGCGTTCACGGGCTTCTTCAATGGGGAGGTTTTCAGAAAGCTTAGTCATAGTTCAAGTGTAGCGGCTCACGTGCAGGCGGCGCAGGCTATTCCCTGTGCTATTCCAGCGCTAGGCTATTCCACCACGCGGCCCACCGACGGCGGCAACGCGGCGCGTAGCTTCGTCAGCATCTCCTCATACTCGGCAGCAGGATCCGAATCGGCAACCACCGCACCACCGGCGGCAAGAGTCACCGCGCCGTCATCGTGCGCCACGAGCGTGCGAATCACAATCGACAGGTTCGCCGAACCATCCGCCGAAACAAAGCCCAAAGCACCCGAATACACGCCGCGAGCGCGACCCTCCAGGCCCTCAATAATCTGCATGGTCGAGGGCTTCGGGGCACCAGTCATCGAACCGCCCGGGAAGCACGCCCGCGCGGCGGTCACCGCGGAAATTCCCTCGCGCAGACGCGAACTGACCGTAGACACCAGCTGATGCACCGTCGAATAGCTCTCCACGCCCATAAGCACCGGCACGCGCACCGACGCCGGGTCAGACACCGTAGACAGGTCATTACGCAGCAGATCCACGATCATGAGGTTCTCGGCGCGGGTCTTCTCATCGCTACGCAACCAAGCTGCGGCCGCGGCGTCTTCCTCCGGGGTGGCGCCGCGAGCAATCGTGCCCTTAATCGGTTTCGTCTGCGCGTTACGTTGCTCATCCACACTCAAAAAACGCTCCGGCGAGGAAGAAAGCACCGAAAAATCACCGCACCGCAGATACGCCGCATAGGGTGCCGCATTGTGGGCGCGCTGGCGGCGGTACAGCTCAAAGAAAAGCTCCGGGCTCGGATTCTGGATGCGCGCGTTCGTCTGCGCAGTCAGGCACACCTCGTAGCTATTACCCTCGTAAATTTCGTGCTGACTAGCGCGAACGGCGTCCATGTAGGCTTCCGCGGCGGGTGCCGGGAAGAGCAGGGGCTCGGTGAGCTCAGGGGTATTTACGGGGGCATTATCTGAGGCACTCTCCCCCGCCGCGCGCAACAGCTGCTCCGCCGCCTCGCACCACGGCTCATCGCCCACCAGCCAGCTACGCGCCGCACAACCCGGGCGGGCATGCTCGTGCACCAGGTAGCGAACCGCCGGCAACCACAGAGAATCCGGGGTCGGCGCCTCATGCGCCGGCAGGTAGCCCGGCACCGGGTGGCCGTGCTCCAAGCCCATGGCGGCACGCGCCTCATAGCCGAAATAGCCCACGTAACCGCCACGCAAACCCGCGGGCAGACCGGTTGCCGCCGCGGTATCCGGGTGCACGCGCGGTGCGCAGGCGAGCGCCGCCTCCAGTTGGGCGAAGGGGTCTTCTGCGCCAGATTCAGCCGCCGCACGCGCCGAATCCACACGCAAAGGCGACAGCTGCGCCGGAACCACACCCACATACGAGGCAACCGACATGGGCGACTCCTCGCGCGCCGAATCCAGCCAGAAGGAATACTCGGCACCACCGGTCAGCAGCGGGTACGCCTCCTCGCAGTTCACCGCGAAAGGAAGCGGGCGCACGACAAGCTCCCGCGTCTGCGCACCCCACGGGATGCTCTGCAGAATACTCGGCAGGGCATGAGGGGACGCAGAAGCGGGAGCGTTCGGGGTAGAAAAAATACGGTCCGCGGAAGTTTCAGTCACGGACTCCATTGTATGGCGTGCAGGCGAACTGGCGGTTTAGTGAACGACTGCGGGTGCTTCGCCGTTTTCGCTGGTCATCGGCAGACCGGCAGCGAACCACGCGCTGGTGCCGCCCGCAATGTTGTGTGCGGCGTAGCCGTGCTCGCGCAGGAAGGTTGCCGCGCGGTTCGAACGGCCGCCGCCGTGACAGATGACGTAGAAGTCTTCGCCGGGTGCGGGCAGTTCCTCCAGACGCTCAGCGATGGTGCCGAGGGTGATGTGCTTGGCGCCGGTGGCGTGGCCGCCCTCCCACTCGTAGTCTTCACGCACGTCGATGATGGTTGCGCCTGCGGGAACGTCGCGGGGGTCAACCTGGGGTACAGCGGTCATGGGGTTCTCCTTTGAAATGGTTAAAAATGAGCCGGTCGGCACGGCGGGGTGCCGGGTGGGCATAGTTGTGGTTCCACTCTATCGCTTTGGAGGTGTGCGGCGCATCTAGCCCGGTATTTGGGGGTTTGTGAGATTCGGAAATGATGCATACGAAAAAATCGAAATGGTTTTTCATGCACTACATATAAAGTAACCATCCGTAATACAAGCACATTCATGTATACATATGCACCCATAAGGGTATAGACTTAAATACATATTGCCCGGGTCACATAGAATTCCGGGCTCGACAGAAAAGATTTCCACCATGTCTCACACCATCACAGGTGCCGAACCCAAGGAAACCAAGACCTTCTTCGGCCACCCGCGCATGCTCGCGAACCTGTTCACCGTAGAAATGTGGGAGCGTTTCTCCTTCTACGGCATGCAGGGCATCATGATCTACTACCTGTACTACACCGCCGACAAGGGCGGCCTGGGTCTCGACCAGACCCTCGCCACCGGCGTTATCGGTGCGTACGGTGCAGTCGTGTACCTCATGGCAATCCTTGGCGGTATCCTCGGTGACCGCATCCTCGGCCCCGAGCGTACCCTCTTCTACTCCGCCATCGGCATCATGGCGGGTCACATCTCCCTCTCCCTCATCCCCGGCATCCCCGGCGTGGTGATTGGTCTGCTGCTGGTCGCTATCGGCTCCGGCGGTCTGAAGAGTAACGCCTCCGTGCTCGTCGGCTCCCTCTACGCAGATAACGACCACCGCCGCGACGCAGGCTTCACCATCTTCTACATCGGTGTGAACACCGGTGCACTGCTTGGCCCGATCCTGACCGGTTGGGGCTGGAGCACCGGCGGTTTCCACCTCGGCTTCGGTCTGGCTGCTATCGGTATGGCTGCTGGCCTGATCCAGTACTCGCTGACCCGCAAGAACCTGCCCGCCTCCGTACACCACGTGGGCACCCCCTTCACCGCCGCTCAGAAGCGTAACTTCTTCCTGGCATTGGTCGGTATCGTGGTTATTCTCGGTATTCTGCTGGCGACCGGCCTGATGACCGCAGACAACCTCAAGAACTGGGTCATGGGCTTCATCTTCATCGGTGCTATCGCCCTGTTCGCTCAGCTGCTGAGCGCTAAGGACGTCACCGCTGATGAGCGTTCCCGCGTCACCGCATTCATTCCTCTATGGATTGCAAACGCCGTGTTCTGGGCACTGTACCAGCAGCAATTCACCGTCATGGCGGTGTACTCGGATGAGCGCCTCAACTGGAACATCCTGGGCATGGAGCTGAGCCCGAACCTGGTCAACTCCATCAACCCGATTTTCATCATTATCTTCGGCATGATGTTCTCCGCCCTGTGGACCAAGTGGGGTGAGCGTCAGCCGGTGACCACCGTGAAGTTCTCCGCAGCGCTGATCATTATTGGCCTGGCGTTCTGGATCTTCCTCGCTCAGGCGGGCGTTCAGAGCGTGAACGTCGGCTGGATTGTGCTGATTCTGTTCGTCTGCACCATCGCTGAGCTGATTATTTCCCCGGTGGGTATTTCGCTGGCGACCAAGCTCGCGCCGAAGGCGCACCGCGTGAACATGATGGCGCTGTACTTCACCTCCGTGGCAATGGGTACTGTGTTGTCGGGTTGGCTGGCTCAGTTCTACAGCATGGAAACTGAGGTTCCCTACTTCACCTGGATGGGTATTATCACCATCGCGACCGGTGTGCTGCTGTTCCTGGTGCACAAGCCGGTCCAGAAGCTCATGCGCGGCGTGAAGTAACCGCAAAGTTGCCTGCACTGCTGACTCGCTGCTTCGGGCAGCGTGAGCGTGTAGGCGGGCGCATATAGGCTTAGCGTAAATAGGGCCCCGAATCCTTGAATTACCAAGGGTTCGGGGCCCTTGCTGTATGCCCTGGCGTAAGTTCCCGGCGCATGCTCTGGTGTATGCCCCGGCGGCTGGAGCGCTGGAGCCCGGAATGCTGAGGGAAGGTTCAGGAGGGGCGTTCGGGGCATGTTCCTTAATGAGACAATCCGCGCGGATTTTCTTATTAAGCGCCTTAATAAGAAAATTGAAGTGTATTGTCTTATTAAGACCCTGCTTAAGACCCCCCCCCCGCACGACCAGCAAGACGACACTCAGGAGGAGGAAGCATGCCCTCAGCCATCACCTGGCCCGCCCTCACCTGGGAGCCGCAAACCCCCTGGGTTCACCGGGACGCCCTCGCCTCCCGACGCGCAACGCGCCGCAACTCCGGCACCTTCTCCAGCGCCGTACCCGCTTCCATTGCCACACTCAACGTCGAACTCAGCCCCGCACTGCGAGCGCGCCTCCAGGAGAACGCCACCGCAATGACCCGCTTCGATGAGCGGCTCCACCACATCGACAGCATCCCCTTCTCCGCGGTTCTTCTGCGCGGCGAATCCGCCTCCAGCTCGCAGATTGAAAACCTCACCGTTAGTGCACGCAGGCTCTCGCTGGCTGTCCTGGGTGCAAGCGGGTCAAAGGTCGGCGTTAACGCTGAACTGGTGGCACGCAACGTTCACGCCATGCGTGCAGCCCTGAACACTGCAGAAAACATTAGCGTCGATAACATCCTCGCCATGCACCGCGAGCTGACCCGCGGCCTGCAGCAAGACTCCGGTGTACTCCGCACCCAGTGGGTGTGGATTAAGGGCGATTCGCCGGTAACCGCCGACTACGTAGCGCCGCATCACGAGAGGGTTCCTGCCGCCCTCGAAGACCTTGTAGCCTTCATGAACCGCCGCGATATTGACCCCCTCGCGCAGGCGGCTATCGCGCACGCCCAATTTGAAACGATCCACCCCTTCACCGACGGCAACGGCCGAACCGGGCGCGCCCTCATCTCCGCGCTCCTGCTCGCCCGCGGCGTCACCCGCCACGTGATTCTGCCCGTCTCCTCCGGGCTGTTGCACGATACCGAAGGGTACATTCAGGCGCTCACCGACTACCGTGCAGGCGATGCCGAGCCCATCATCGAGCTCTTCATTGACGCCGTACAGAAGGCAATCACCAACGCAGAAATCCTGGCGCAAGACATTGAAATCCTGCGCGATGAGGTGCTGTCCATTGCCCAGCGTAAAACCCCTCTTCTGCGTTCCCTCACCGACCTGTGCTGCACCGAGCCCGCCTTCACCGCACACATGGTGGAGGAGCACACGCAGGGATCCCGAGCTAGTGTGTATCGCCTCCTCAACCGCATGGTGGAGTTGCAGATCTTGCGTGAAGAACACGTCAAAATTCAGGGGCAAAAAGTGTGGACTGTCCCCGCCCTCAACCGTGCCCTCGACGACTTTGCGGCACGAGCAGGACGACGCGGATAGAAGCACCTGCGGGCTCGATAACCCGCACGAAAATTCCGCGGCCGCAGGCGGGTTCCATTGCACGGAACTGTGACGATTTATGTCTCCGCGTGAACACACATGACGAAACACGGGGTCAAAAAGGACGCATTAAGCCACGAACAGAAATCTATTAGACAGTCTTCAACCACAGGTCTAAGGTGAATTCAGAACGAGCCGGAAAACCCCTTCCGACACGACCCACCAACCCTTAGCCGAGGAGAAAATCATGGCACTTTATCTGGTAGAACTGACCCCCGCACAGCCGTCCAAGGACGAAGCAACCGCACTCATCGAGACCGTCAACTCGTCCCTGACCAACGGCGCCGAGCTCATCGAAACCCAGGTCTCCGCAGACCACAAGATTGTCTTCGTCATCGTCGAATCCGAGAACACCGCATTCGGCCCCGACCTCGCCGCAGCAATCGGTGAGCGCGCATCCGTCGCAGGCCCCGACGCAGTCCGCCTGGTCGGCGCAGAGCTCGAAGACATCAAGAAGCTCAAGAAGGACGCAGACTACCTGGTTGAGTGGGACATCCCCGCAGAGATCACCATGGAACAGTACCTGACCCGCAAGAAGGCAAACGCACCCAAGTACGCTGAAGTACCCGAGGTTTCCTTCCTGCGCACCTACGTTCGCGAAGACACCGCAAAGTGCCTCTGCTTCTACGACGCACCCGACGAAGAAGCTGTTGTTCGCGCCCGTAAGGCCGTCAGCACCCCCATCGACCGACTGTTCAAGCTGCACGCATAGACGCGATGCTCCCCGCTTAGGAGAAACCCCATGTCCGAGTTCACCCTCGAACCCCTCTACGACTACCCCCAGCGCGAGCAGGTGCTCGCCCTCGCCCGAACCCACGCAGATGCTGTTGACCGTGGCGAGCGTTCCCCCTTCGAAAACCTGCGCGAAATCGCTAAGGACGGCCTGATCACTCTGGGTCGCGACGGCGGTTCCCTGGTCCCCCAGGTTTCGGTGGCTTTCGACCTCGCCACCGAGGACGCCTCCACGGCGTTCTCCCTGTGGGCTCACCGCTCGACCATCGCGTTCTTTGACGCCGTGGGCCGCGAGTTGCCCGCCGGCCTGGCGGACGCAACCGTCAGCGGCACCACCGCCATGGCGGCAGCGTACAAGGAAGCTTCGGGCCTGGCACCAATCAAGGTGGAGGGCACCCTCGTTGAGGGCGGCCTGAAGCTGAACGGCTCCGTGTCGTGGGCGTCAAACCTGTACCCGGGTGGCGTGATTGTTCTTCCGGTGGCTGTACAGAACGCCCCCGAGGGTCACCCGAACCGCTACATCGTGACGGTCCGCCAGGACGTTGAGGGCCTGAGCATTGACTACCACCGCAACCTGCTGGCGCTGAACGGTACCGAGTCCGGCACCCTGAAGTTTGAGGATGTTTTCGTTCCGAGCGAGGACATTCTGAGCGACAACATTGAGGCGTTCCTGCGCGATGTGACCGCACCGTTCCTGCTGGTTCAGTCCTCGTTCTGCCTGGGTCTTGCCGCTGGTGCCCTGCAGGAGGCTGCAAAGCACCTGGACGTCTCCCAGGGTGTGTTCCGTCCTGAGTTCCCGCTGATTCTGGAGGAGTACCAGAGCCTGCGTGAGGAACTGGTTCGCCTGGCGTCTGAGCCGGAGCGTGCTGAGCGTCGTGACCTACTGAGCCTGCGTCTGGGTGTGTCTCACTTTGCGACCATTGCTACTCACTTCGAGCTGCAGGTTGTTGGAGGTGCTGGTTACGTGGCTGAGTCCCCGACTGCTCGTCGCCTGCGTGAGGCGTCGTTCCTGCCGGTTCAGTCGCCGACCGAGGGTCATCTGCGTTACGAGCTGGCACGTTACGATCACCTGGATAACCTGCGTGACGCTCTCTAAGCTCATGAGCTGTGTGTAGCGAGTGTTTTTATTCGCTCTTTGCATCAATACCCCGTATATGCCTTAAACCGCATATACGGGGTATTGATGCATTTTGGGCTATATACGGGATACCGCGCCCACAATAAAGGAATATACGCCCTAATTAACGTATCCCTGCTCATATTTACAGTCGTTTAGCTGTGACCTACGCCTGTATACGCGTAGAATTATGTGGAATTTTATACACCACCACATTCACCTCAGGAGCTCCCTTTGAGCATCTCTAAACTTCTCGGCTTTGACTGGTCGGTTCACGGCGACGGCCGAAGCATTAAGCCCGGTTCCTTCGTCGCCCCGAACGAGCGCCTCGCCTGGCCGATTACCATCGGCATCGGCGCGCAGCACGTGGTCGCAATGTTCGGTGCAACCTTCCTCGTGCCGATTATTACCGGCTTCCCTCCTGCAACCACCCTGTTCTTCTCGGGTATCGGCACGGTCCTGTTCCTGCTGATTACCCGCGGCCGCGTCCCCTCCTACCTGGGTTCTTCGTTTGCGTTCATTGCGCCCCTGGCGGCTGCCATGAACTCGCACGGCCCCGCTGGTGCCCTCGGCGGCATCGTCATGGCGGGTATCGCGCTGTTCCTGGTCGGTCTGATTGTTCAGTTCGCTGGCACCGGCTGGCTCACCAAGCTCATGCCCCCGGTCGTCACCGGTTCGATTGTGGCGCTGATTGGTTTCAACCTGGCAAAGAGCGCTAAGGACAACTTCATGGTGGCACCGGTGACCGCACTGGTGACCCTGTGCTCCATCATCCTGATTTCGGTGCTCTTCAAGGGCATTATTGGTCGCCTGTCCATCCTGCTGGGTGTGGGTATCGGCTACATTACCGCTGTCATTCGCGGCGAGGTGGACTTCTCTAAAATTGATACGGCTGTGCAGACTCAGGGCATTATTGGCCTGCCGCACTTCCAGACCCCCGAGTTCCACTGGGAGCTCGCCGGCCTGTTCATCCCCGTGATTCTGGTGCTCGTGGCTGAGAACATCGGCCACGTGAAGTCTGTTGCTCTGATGAGCGGCAAGAACCTTGACGACTACTCGGGCCGCGCCCTCATGGCGGACGGCCTGGCAACCACCATCGCCGGTATGGGTGGCGGTTCCGGTACCACCACCTACGCTGAGAACATCGGCGTGATGGCTGCAACCAAGGTGTACTCCACCGCGGCATACTGGGTGGCTGCTATCTTCGCGATTGCACTGTCCATGTTCCCCGCATTCGGTGCTGCAATTGCGACCGTTCCCGCGGGTGTTCTGGGCGGTGCCGCAACCGTGCTGTACGGCATGATTGGTATGCTCGGTGCCCGTATTTGGAGCGAGAACCGAGTGAACTTCTCGAACCAGATCAACCTGACCACCGCCGCTGTGGCGCTGATTGTGGGTATTGCGGACTACACCTGGACCTTCGGTGAGCTGTCCTTCGCCGGTATTGCTCTGGGTACCGCTGCGACCCTGATTATCTTCCACCTGATGACCTTCATCGCGAAGTATACGAAGGCTGCTGGCGACCCGCTGGAGCCCTTCGACCCTGAGAAGAGCACTGAGGTGCACTAGGCGCCCGACCGCCCATTGGAGCGATTCTCCTGAGGCGTAGGCTGTAAGAAAAGTGGCCCGGATGGATTGGTTTCCATCCGGGCCGCTTTTGCACGTTAGCCCGATGTTCGATTAGGCCAGGCGGTACACGGTGTTGCGGTTGCCTCGACCGCCTTCACGGGCAATAACTCCTTCTTGAAGAAGCTTCGTGAGGACGTACCGGACCTGGGGTTTCTGTAGCTCAGCAAAAGGCTCTGGAAGAGCACCCATGATGTCGTCGATACCGGCGGGGTGGCGTAGCGAGCGCAGAGCGAGGAGCACCGCCTCCTGACGGCTACTGGGAACCGTAGGTGACGATTGGTGCGGGTCTACGTCCGACTTCTGCTGCGGTGAGCCGACGTCAGCGGTACGAGCACCATCCAGGGGCTCCCGGCTAATAATCGCGGTAAAACGAATGACCCCGTCAATGAACTGGATGGGTTTCAGCCCTGCCTGACGCACCGCCTCCTGTGCCGTGTAGATGCCGCTACCCTCACCCTCGATGACTCGGTATCCGTCGTCGGGGGTTGTTACGTGCGTGCACACGTCATACAGGCGGTCGTTCACGCGGGAACGTTCCCCGTACTCTTGCAGGCGCTGGAGAGTGATTCCGTATAGACCACCGGGGTTTTCTACAGAGATTCGGTCGGGGAAAATCCTGACGCGCACCTCTTCGGTGTCTGCTTTGGGGTTGAGGCTGCGGTGCACGAGCGCATTCGACAGGATCTCGCGAAGGGCAATATCGGGTACTTCCTGCCCGTTGACGAGGTGCCCATTGGGCAGCTCGACGACCGGATGCGCCAGGTTCCGCTTGACCCACGCCAGAGTCTCTTCGAGCATGGCGGGGATGGGGCCGTCCGCTTCGAATTTGTCGAGGTTACGGGCTTTACCGCTTGGGTCGATGACGGCTCCGGTGACTTTGAGCGAGGGCCTAAACTCTTGGGGGTAAGAACCCAAGGCGTACAAGCCCGCAAGGGAAAGGTTGTCGGTTCCGAGGGCAATAATTCCCTTGCGGCGGAGCACTTCTTCATCGGAGCTTGTAGCAAGGCGGCGTGATTTAGCGCGTACGTCTCGCAGATAAGCAGTTTTGAGGCCTTCATCTAGGTCAGCCAGGGAGGTGTATTCCACCGGCTCCTCATCGAATCCGGTGCGTGTCCGCTGAGCCACCATCAGGTCGGTTTCGTGGCGGCTCATTTCGTGGTCACCGTCGCCAGAACGCACGTACGCTTTACCGCCAATGTAGGCGGGGCGTTCGTAGGGAGGCAGCGGAGGGACTGCGGCAACAAAGATTTTGGCGTCTTCGTAGAGGATGGTGCCGGATTCCATGGTGTTCGGCGGCTTGAGGCCCCTGCGGAGCTTGTTGCCGAGGGTTTTTTCTAGGTCTGCAGGGTCGTATACGCCTACAGGTGCAAAGTCATTATTCTCGTCGAGGCCGCAGATAATGATTCCGCCCGTGGAACTATTGGAGAAGCTACTCAGGGTTGCGTCTAGGCTTCCCGGGTAGCCTCCGTGGGCTTTTTTAACCTCAATAAACTGCGTATCGCTACCGTGGGTGCGCAGTAGTTTGATGGTTTCAGCAAGCCATTCGGGGGTCCATTCCACGTTGTTCATACAAAAAATTTTAGTCTAGACACAAATCAGACACAAAAATTTGAGTCTAGACATAAATTTTTATGTCTAGACTCAAATTTTTTATGTGTAGACATAAAAGTTTATGTCTGAGTTATGCCTGCACAGGCTCACCTAGCCGCTAGCGCTGGATAGCTAGCACCGGATAGCTCGTGCTGGATAGCTCGTGCTGGATAGCTAGTGCTAGGCGGCTAGGACCGTTCGGCGAGCATCGCCTCAATCGTCTGCGCCACACCGTCCTCGTGGAAGGGCGGGCAGGTGCGCCCCACCTTCGCAATGAGCGCCGGCTGACCCGACGCCATGGCGAAGCCCTCCCCCGCCCAGCAGAGCATCTCCGCGTCATTCGGCATGTCACCAAACGCCATCACCTCGTGCGCCTCAATGCCGTGGCGTGCCGCGAACTTCTCCAGAATCCGCCCCTTATTCACGGTCTTAGAGCCCATCTCGACGAGCGGCTCACCGACCACGCCGCGGGTCACCGACACCAGCGAACCCACCGCCTGATGCACGCGTGCCTGCAGAATATCCGGGTCCATGCCGGGCACACGAATCAGGTACTTAATGACCGGGGTTGAACCAATACGTTCGAGCGCCTCGGCGATTTTCGCCTCCACCACGCGGGCGCCCTCAAGCACCTCACCGCCCTCGTGCGGGCCCTGAATGTAGACGGTATCCACGGTTTCGAGGGTGTAGGTGGCGTCGGGGAACATGGGCTCCAGCAGCTCGTGAGTACGGGCAATCACCGCGGGATCAGCGCCGTTGACTTCTTCCACCTCGTTCGCGCCCAGGTGGTACACCACGGCACCGTTGGAACAGATGGCGTAGGAGTCGAAGTCGGTCTGCTCGCGCAGGGGCGTGAGCCAGCGGCTCGGGCGGCCGGTGACGAAGACGATATCAATCCCGGCGGCACGGGCGGCCTCAAGGGCGCGCAAGGTACGCGGACGGAACCGGAAGTCGTGCCCGATGAGGGTGCCGTCCAGGTCGCTGGCGATGAGTTTAATCATGCAGATATGCCTTCAGTGGTGGGGTGTATCGGTGCTGGTCAGAATGCAGAGCTGGTGAGACTGTGCCGGCGTGCCGCTATGCCGCTATGCCGCCGGTTCCGCGTAGGTGACGGTCAGGAACGCGCGACCCAGGCCGTGGCCGAGCAGGTTAAAGTTCACGACGGCGGGGCTGGCGTTCTCGTCAATGTCGAGCTTCTCCACGTCCACGGCGGTGACGCAGAAGATGTAGCGGTGCGGGCCGTGACCAGCCGGAGGGGCAGCCCCCAGGAAGCCCGCCACACCGGCGTCGTTGCGGTGCGTCAGCGCGCCGGCGGGTGCATCAGCGCCGGTGTCAATGCTCGTCACGTTGGCAGGAATATTGGAGACGGTCCAGTGCCAGAAGCCGCTGGGGACCGGCGCATCCGGGTCGAAGCAGGTCAGCACGAAGGACTTGGTGCCCTCGGGGAAGCCGCTCCAGGACAGCTGCGGGGAGCGGTCCTGACCGCCCGCCACGCCGAAGAGGGCGGAGCGCATCCATTCGGGGGCGGTGCCGCCGTCCTGAATGTCGGTGGAGGTCAGGGTGAATTCGGGCAGGTCGGGCAGGCCCGCGTAGGGTTCGCGGGGCAGGGGTGCGGTGCCGATGTTGGTCATGATGTTCCTCAGCGTTGGGGTGCGGGTGGATATGGCGACGCCGGCGGACAGAGTGAGCTATCCGCCGGCGAGGCGTAGATTATTTAGCCGTTGAGTACGGCGGTCAGTTCTTCGCGGGTGGGTGGGTTAGCGCCCGCGCGGGAGACGGTAATGCCGGCTGCGGTTGCAGAGAAACGCAGCAGGTCGGCGATGCCTTCGGCGGTCAGCGCGGCGACCTTGGTGCGCGCCTCAGCGCCGGCGATACCGCGGTCGAGCAGACCAGCAATGAGTGCCGCCATGAGGGAGTCGCCGGCGCCGACGGTGTCCGCAACCTCAACGCGGTGTGCGGGCTGGCTGATGCCCTCGGGGTACTTCTTGGTGAAGGCGATGGGGCCGTCCTCGCCGCGGGTGATGACCATCAGCTCGGCGCCGAGGTCAAGCCAAGCGCGTGCACTGTCGTCGAGGGAGCGGTCGGGGTAGAGCCACTGCAGATCCTCGTCGGATGCCTTCACAACGCTGGAGAGGGACACGAACTTTTCAGCCCAGGCGCGGGCCTCATCAACGTTGTGGATGAGAGTGGGGCGGCAGTTCGGGTCGTAGCTGAGCAGGGCGCTGTCGCGGGCTGCTTCGAAGGCTGCGGCGACCACGTGCGCGCCGGGTTCAAGCATGGCGGCGATGGAGCCGGTGTGTACTGCATCGGAGGTGCGTGCCAGTTCGGTGAGCTTCTCGGCGATGGAGTCGAGAGACCAGGTGATGTCGAATTCGTACTCTGCTGCGCCGTCGGCACCGATGGTTGCCTGGGCGACAGAGGTGCGTTCGGCACTGTGCTCGAAGGGCAGGGTCACCTGGGATGCTTCCAGGTGCGCATCAATGCTCTTGCCGTAGACGTCGGGGCCGTAGTGGCCGACGAAGTTGGTGGGGTGGCCGAGACGGCGTGCGCCGACGGCTACGTTCATGGGCGACCCGCCGGGGTAGGCGCGGGTTTCTCCGTCGTGCTGGTGGACGACGTCTACGAGTGCTTCACCGATTACAGTCAACATGGTTTCAATTCTACTCATGTTTTCCGCGTCATGACGTGCGTTTTTGTGGGTATTTAAAGTGGTTTTACTTTCCCTTTTGAGGGCTTATGTTGGCTTGCCGTGTGGGTTCACAAACTACCTTCTACCTCTTCTGACTTTTAGCCCCAATATCACTAATTTTGAGGCTCTGGAGAGGTCCACACGGGTTAGACTTAAACCGACGCCGGATCTTCAACGCCCGGCACGGTATTGACGCGACAGCACCGTCGCGCCTACCCTCCAACGACGAAGTTAGGAAGAAGGTCATACGTGACGACTGCAACCGCTACCTGGGTTAACCGTGAGGCTACCGCAGAGGAGCTGATCCCCCTCATCGGTAAGCTGCACCGCGAGAACGGTGTGGTGCTGAGCATTCACGGCCGCAGCCTGGTCAACAAGTCTGTCATTGAGCTGCTGAAGCTGCACGATTTTGTATCCCAGATTGATGGTGCACCTCTGAACCCCGCACACTCCCTCGAGCTGGTTCGCGCCCTGGCTGAGCTGAACCTGGGCGCGTGCTCGATTAACATTGCTGCTCTGCACAAGGCACACCGCGAGGCTGGCTCCCCTGAGCTGTCCATGTGGCTGCCCGAGCAGCTGGGTTCCTCCGTGAACCACCAGGGTGACCAGCCCAAGGAGCAGGACGTTGTGCTGTACGGCTTCGGTCGTATTGGTCGCCTGCTGGCTCGTATTCTGCTGGAGCGTTCCTCCTCGCCGCTGGGTTCTGGCCTGAACCTGCGCGCTGTTGTGGTCCGTAAGAACGGTGATCAGGACCTGGTCAAGCGCGCATCCCTGCTGGAGCGCGACTCGGTTCACGGCCCCTTCAAGGGCGTTATTGAGGTAGACGAAGAGAACAGCACCATCATCGCTAACGGCGTGCCGGTTCGCTTCATTTACTCCTCTGACCCGACCACCGTTGACTACACCGAGTACGGCATCAACGACGCTCTGCTGGTGGACAACACCGGCCGCTGGCGCGACGTTCCGGGCCTTGAGCAGCACCTGAACCGCCCCGGCATTTCTCGTGTTCTGCTGACCGCTCCCGGTAAGGGCGACATGAAGAACATCGTGTTCGGCGTGAACGACAACGTCATCACCGATGAGGACAAGATCCTCTCCGCAGCATCCTGCACCACCAACGCGATTACTCCGGCACTGAAGGTTCTGGATGACGCATACGGTGTTGAGCGCGGCCACGTTGAGACCGTTCACGCATTCACCAACGATCAGAACCTGATCGACAACTTCCACAAGGGTGACCGCCGCGGTCGCTCCGCTGTGCTGAACATGGTCATCACCGAGACCGGTGCTGCAAAGGCTGTTTCGAAGGCTCTGCCGCAGCTGGAAGGCAAGCTGACCGGTAACGCGATCCGCGTTCCCACCCCGGACGTCTCCATGGCAATCCTGAACGTGAAGCTGACCAAGCCCGCAGGTTCCGCTGAGGAACTGAACGAGCTGTTCCGCCGCGAGTCCATTGACGGCGAGCTGCGCCGCCAGGTGGGCTACTCGGATTCCCCCGAGGCTGTTTCCACCGACTTCGTGGGTTCCCGCACCGCAGGTGTTGTGGACTCGCTGGCTACCGTGGTGACCGATGACTCCGCAATTGTCTACGTCTGGTACGACAACGAGTTCGGTTACTCCTGCCAGGTGATTCGCGTTCTGGAGCGCATGGGCGGCTACGAAGTGCCCTCCTACCCCGCTAAGTAAGCTACCCCAGCTCATCTAGCACACATATAACAAACCCACCGGTACATATAGCCATTTGGCTATATTGCCGGTGGGTTTGTTTATGAGGTTATATACGCAGATGAGCGGTCAATTACACCTTACGGCGGTACACCACACCCTGATGCGCCCGCAGCGTGAAGCTCGAAGGCACCGGGCGGTTTGCCGCATCCACCAGACCGGAGGGAACCTTCACGGTCACATCCTTCGAGCCGGTGTTCAGAGCAGCCCAACCACCCGTAAAGGCACGAGTCTGAGCGGTCTGCTGAGCGATAATACCGCCGACCGGATCCCCCAGGTCGTAGGAGAGCTCCGGGGCGTGCGGGATCTCATCGTAGGCGTCGTGGTGGGTTGCGCTGATGCCAGTGAAGGCGCCTCCACCGAACACCCAGAAGCCCGCCAAACCGTAGAGGAAATTCTCATCCGTGCCGGTAATCGGAGCCTTGCGGTCACTCAGCGGGGTGCGCAGAATCGTCACCTTCTTCTGCGAGGCGGCGCTACGGCCACCCAGACCCGCAAAAGTAGCACCCAGGTTCACCTCGCCCGCCGAGCCGTTCGCAATCTCGCGGCCCTGCATCACGGCGTAGGGCGAAGACAGGTAGTCGTTCG
This sequence comes from Rothia mucilaginosa, assembly GCA_963539245.1. GTDB lineage: Bacteria > Actinomycetota > Actinomycetes > Actinomycetales > Micrococcaceae > Rothia > Rothia mucilaginosa_H. Next base: position 93,655 of record CAUTJW010000005.1, on the reverse strand, counting down.
GACCCCAAGCCGAGCCACACCTCCTCAAAGCCGCCACCGTAGGCGCTGTGACGCTCCCACTTGCCGTAACGCAGACGAGACTCAGCAATATTGGGCACCAGAATCTTGCCGATCTTATTCAGCTCAATACCGGCGTAGGCAACCAGAAAATCCAGGTGCTCACGAATCTTCGTCATGGACTCCACGCCCTGAATGGGCAGATCCAGGCCGTAGTAGTCGTTCTCCACGTCGTTATCCGCCATGACCCCGTCAAAGGGTGAGTCGCGCATTTCGCGCACCACAGCGTCCACCCAGTGCCAACGGTAGTCGGCATTCCACACCTGCATCTGGAAGTGCTTGGGGTACCCCTTCCACTCGATACGGTCACCGTTGAGGCGGTGGGCGAAGAAATCCTTACCGGAGTTCGCCATCGACTGCGCCAGCGGGTAAGACACACCCGAGGAATAAATCGGGCCGGGCTCGTAGGAGCGGGTGGAAGACAGACACTTATACGCCAGCACCACCATTTGAGGTGCACGCTTCTTCAGGTAGCGTGCCGCGTCCAGTTCCCAGGGCTGCAGGATTGCGACAGAGTAGTTCTTGACCGCAAAATCGAGCTGCTGCTGGGTAATGGGCTTACCGCCGTAGCGGACCCAGGCACCAAACTTGCCGGGTCCGCCTAAGCGGGTGAGTTTATTCGCCATCGTACTCCGGGTCGAATTCGGGGGCGCGAGGGGGTAGCTTGCCCAGCTCGCGGTAGATCGTGTTGTAGCGGTCCATAACCAGTCGCAGCTGGAAGAAGCTGACGATACGGTCGTAGGCGTTCACACAGTAGCGTTCGTAGATGCTGGGCTCCTCCATGAGGGTGCGCAGCGCCGCCGCGAAGCCGTGAATATCGCCGGGGATGGTCAAGATACCGCAGTTACCGATTTCGTGGCCGTCGGGGGCGACCAGCACATCGTCGATGAGCTGGGACATACCGCCCACGTCGGTGCTGACCAGCGGGATGGACGCAGCCATCGCCTCGAGCGCCACAATCGGCTGACCCTCATTGTAGCTAGGCATGAGCAGCAGGTCGAAGCGGTCGAGCATCGCACGCACATTCACGGTGCCGTGGAAGGTGATGTACTCGCCCATGTTGAGCTCTTCGATGGTGCGCAGGCACAGCTCGTAGTACTCGGGCAGGTGGTCCTTGGGGCCGAGCACGTCCAGGTGAAAGTTCACCAGGCCCTGATCGCGCAGCACCGCGAGGGAGCGAATCAGGTCGGTCAGGCCCTTAATGGGCACCACGCGGGCAATGAACACGAAGCGCCACACGTGGCCGCGACCCTCAGCGAGGATGCGGGCACGCGCCGCCTGGCGGGCGTAGTAGGCTTCCGCCACGGACTCGATGAGCATACCGTTGGGCAGGATGATTGCGCGGTCTTTCTCGCCCTCGTTCATCTGGTCGATGGGCGCGCCAATACCGCGTGCCTCTTCCAGAGCCTTGGGGTACAGGTAGGTTGCCATGTCGGCGCTGGGGTAGCAGAAGCGTCCCATTTCGACGAACCAGACGGACCAGGCACGCTCGTCGAGGGTGACCTGGCCCAGACCGGGGTGCTCACGCTCCTCGTTGAGGAAGGCGTAGTCGGTGGTGACGGGCTTCGCCATGTTGCGTTCGAGCTTGGTGTTCACGGTGTCGCGAATGTAGAGGTTGTGCTCGGTCAGCAAGAAGCTGGTGCCGTGGTCACGTGCGGCTGCGGCGGCGATGAGAGACGCGTAGCCGGTGGTGTGGGCGTGGTAGACGCGGGCGTGCGGCATCCGCTCGTGCAGGAGCGCAAAGAGGATGGAGACGAAGTCGCGCACCTTCCAGAAGAGCTCACCGAAGGGCACCTCGGACAAGAAGCCCAGGCCCGCAATCGCCTGCATGAACTCGCGGGTTCCGAAGAGGCCGAAGAGGTTGTAGCTGCGGGTCGCGGGGTTGATGCCCTCGTCGTAGAGCTTCCAGAGGGGGTTCACGTCGCCGGCAATGAGGGCGCTGAAGCCATCCATGAGGCGCTGGGTGAGCGCCTGACGCTCCGCAAAGCTCATGCGCAGTGCGGAGGGGTCGCAGGCTTCCGCGAAAGCATCGCGGTTAACTTCCAGGCTCAGGTACAGCACCTTGACCCACTTGACGTTCTCGGGCATGCCGTAGAGGTCTTCATGGGGGGAGTTCTTATCCCAGGCGATGTGAATAATGCCGTAGGTCAGATCCGGGTTTTCGCAGACGATATCGTGCACCACCGCGGACACACCACCCTTGAGGTAGGGGTAGGTGGATTCCATGATGATGGCGACGTCAACGTCCGGGTATTCGGGGTCGCTGTAGTGGGGGCCGGGAGCCGGAAGCTGCAGCGGCGCGTAGTGGTTTCGGTACATCTGTTCAGTCATTGTCGTATGTATCTTTCGCGGACCGTGCGGTTCTTACCAGGCGAGTGCTCGACGCCAGAAGAGGGAGTACTCGGGTGCTGCCCACGCCTGACGGTAGACGCGGTAGCAGGCAAAGGCGAGCACTGCCTCGCCCACGATGATGGGCAGGTAGCCGGTCTCGTTGGGCAGAATCATGAAGGAGATGAAGAGCAGCAGCAGGTGCGCCGCGGAGAGCAGCTGCACGGTGACGTACATGGTCATGTACTCGATCTGGTAGATCAGCAGTGCCACTGCAACGAAGAGGAACGCGACGACCAGGCCGGAGAGCGCCAGCGGGTAGGACTGCGGCAGGAAGATGAACATCAGGATGCCGGTGACAATAGCGCTGGCGATGTAAATCAGCAGGGAGTTACGGATAGCGTGGTTGGAGGTGCGCAGAGCCTTGGAGGACTCCGCTTGAACACCCTTGTAGGGCAGGCGGTCGAAGATGGTCCACAGGTGCTGGATGCTTGCGTTGACGCGGTCTGCCTCCACCACAAAGAAGTAGTTGTAAGCGATAACGCAGGGGATTAGGCTCAGGTAGATTACCACGACGTTGATTTCGCCGCCGGTAACCAGGAAGAGCATGTACTTATCAGCCCAGATGATGGAGCCGGTGAAGAAGCCACGCAGGGCGTCGAGCGCAATGTCCTTGAGCGGGATGCGCGCGAAGTGCAGCAGGTGCACCAGGTCCTTGCCGAGGCTCACCAGCAGGATGAGCGAACCAACCAGCGGCGGCAGGAACCAGATGACGGGGAAGAAGTACAGGGCAAGAGTGTAACCAAGCCACGCGATAAACCAGATGATGCGGTTCTTCGCGAGGTTCGGGATGACCAGCAGCTGTGCGAACGCGATGTTGAGAACACCCAGGACAAAGAACGCACCGAATGCAGTCGGGGTCCAGTGCAGGACGAGGGCGACCGGTACGGCGAAGATCAGTACCAGCGGCATGGTCATGAAGAAGAGGTAGAGCCAGTTGCGGGTGAACGCGGTCAGGTCGGTAATGTCCTGGAACTGCGGTTCGGACATGCGTGCGCGTACGGCGCGTGCTTCGGCGCGCTTGAGCTGATGCTCAAGGGTTTCAGCGTGAATACGCAGGCCTTCGCGGGCGTCCGCAATCTTCTTGTGCTCCATCTGGATAGCACGGTACAGGGGCAGGCAGGCCGCCTGGCTGAGCCAAGGAACGGTAATGGATGCCGCAAGGATGACCTGAATCAGGGGTACACCATCGAGGTTGTACCGGTTAATGGTCGGGGTGACGATGGGGAAGACGGTGGTCAGCAGTGCGACCGGAGAGACGTAAAGCAGAAAGTTAATGAGGAGGCGCCATGCGCTGTTGCTTTTTTCCTCAGTACCGTGGTTGGTGGACAATCTTGCAGACTTTCAGTCAATAATCGTAAAGATTAGGGGCAGTGTGTTTTTGGTTGGTAGCACCGCCTCACGTGCCGCAGGGTGGGGATTCGTCATGACGATGGTGCCGGGTCCCTTTGGCATACAGTGAGCTTGCAGTGATGCCGCCGAAAATCAATATACGCCATATATCAACTAAAACCTTTGGTTTCCTTAACCCTCTACTTGATATTTGGCGGGATTTAGAACACATTTCCACACTACATTTAGTGTAAAAACGTATCGTTCCTTGTCAGAGGGGTTTTTCTGCATAGATTTTGCGTATCCTCCCCCTGTACAAACTCCCCCTGTGCAAAAGCATCCCGGCCCCTCCGATTGGAGAGAACCGGGATGCTTTATGCAGCGACCCGCAAGGGTCTTAGCTGATTAGGATGCGCTCGAGAGAGTACGCAGTGCCACAGACACTACAGCCAGGCGCGGGTGACCGGATGCATCGGGAGCAGCTTCGCGGATCTCCTTCAGGATGCGGTCAATGTTGCCCACGCGGGTCGGGTGGCTCTCAATCCACTCAGCCAGTGCCTTCTGGGCGCCGTCAACAGTGGAGAAGTCGCCCTTCGCGCCCTCAGCCACGGACAGTGCCAGCTCTGCAGCGGTCTCGTAGAGGCTGCCGCGCAGTGCCTGACGTGCCAGGATCTCCCAGCGGTCGCTACGGGGCAGGTCGGAGATGAGGCCGAGCAGCTCGTCCACCTTGAAGCGGTCGTAGGTTGCGAAGTAGACCGGTGCCAGCGAGGTTGCCTCGAAGTCGTGGTCGCGTGCCGAACGGATAACGTCCAGCAGGGCGTAGCCCTCGAAACCGCGGATCCAGATGACGATGAGTTCCTCGGGCAGGCCCCATGCCTCGCCTGCGTCGCGCTTTGCACGAACACGCTCGCGGGAGGTGCCGGAGAGGTACTCGGGCAGGTTACGGCGCATCTCGACGATGGAACCGAAGATCTCCAGCAACTCAGAGATGCTGGTGCCGGCGACCACGCCACGCTCGGTGATGAACCAGCGGACTGCACGGTCCAGAACACGCTGGTTGTCGCGCAGAACGGTGAACCATGCATCCAGCGGGGTCTTCGGGGGCAGTTCGCGGTGCAGCTTAGCTGCGGTGCCCAGCTCGAAGAGCTCGCGAGCGACGATGAAGGCGCGTGCGACGGAATCGATACCGACGTTGAACTCCTCCATCACGCGGTATGCGAAGGTGATACCGCCGATGTTGACCAGCTCGTTAGCGACGCGGGTGCAGATGATTTCCTTACGAAGCGGGTGCGAGTCCAGGTGCTGACCGAAACGCTCGACCAGTGCTGCCGGGAAGTAGCTGCGCAGAACGCCTTCCAGGTAGGGGTCGTCCGCGAAGTCGGTCTGCTCCAGTGCGTGGGTGAGGTAAATCTTCACGTACGCAGCCAGGACGGACAGCTCGGGGCGGGTCAGACGCTCACCGGTGTTCTCCAGGCGTGCATCCAGCTCCTCGTCGGTGGGCAGGAACTCGACGGCGCGGTTCAGGCCGGCGTGCTCTTCCAGGTCGTGCATGAGGCGCTTGTACAGGTTGGTGCCCAGGAAGGAACCGTGGAACTCACCCTGCAGCAGAACGTTCTGCTCAACGTTGGTCTCGAGGACCTTGCCGCCCACCTCGTCCTGCAGGGACTCGATGAAGGAAGCACGCTCTTCAACGGGCAGTTCGCCGTGTGCCACGAGGCGGTCCACCAGGATCTTGATGTTGACCTCGCGGTCACTGGTTTCCACACCTGCGGAGTTGTCGATTGCGTCGGTGTTGAGGATGACGCCGTTGAGCGCAGCCTCAATACGACCCAGCTGGGTGAAGCCAAGGTTACCGCCCTCGCCAACGATCTTGGCGCGCAGGTCCTTGCCGTTGACGCGCAGTGCGTCGTTAGCCTTGTCGCCCACCTGTGCGTTGGTCTCGGTGGAAGCCTTCACGTAGGTACCGATACCGCCGTTGTAGATCAGGTCGACCGGTGCCTTGAGGATGGCAGAAATCAGCTCGGTCGGTGCCAGCTCGGTGACGGACTCGTCCAGGCCCAGAACCTCGCGCACCTCGGGGGTGATCTCAATGGACTTCAGGCCGCGAGAGTACACGCCACCACCGGCGGAAATCAGGTCGCGGTTGTAGTCCTGCCACGAGGAACGGGGCAGATCGTACAGGCGCTGACGCTCGTCGAAGGACACAGCCGCATTGGGGTTCGGGTCCAGGAAGATGTCGCGGTGGTCGAATGCTGCGACCAGGCGGGTTGCCTTGGAACGGAGCAGACCGTTACCGAACACGTCACCGGACATGTCACCAATGCCGACTGCGGTGAACTCCTCGGTCTGAGCGTCGTGGCCGAGCTCAGCGAAGTGACGCTTGACGGACTCCCAAGCACCGCGTGCGGTGATGCCCATTGCCTTGTGGTCGTAGCCGACGGAGCCGCCGGATGCGAAGGCGTCGCCCAGCCAGAAGCCGCGCTCCAGGCTGATTGCGTTTGCGGTGTCGGAGAATGCTGCGGTGCCCTTATCCGCTGCAACCACCAGGTAGTAGTCGTCAGCGTCGCGTGCCACAACGCCCTCGGGGCGGACAACGGTCTCGGAGCCGTCAGCACCAACGGAGAGGTTGTCGGTGACGTCCAGCAGAGAGCCGATGAAGACCTTGTAGGACTCGCGGCCCTCGGTGATCCATGCATCGCGATCCACTGCGGGGTCGGGCAGCTGCTTGGGGTAGAAGCCACCCTTCGCGCCGGTGGGGATAATGACAGCGTTCTTCACCATCTGTGCCTTGACCAGGCCCAGAACCTCAGTGCGGAAGTCGTCACGGCGGTCCGACCAGCGCAGGCCACCACGTGCGACGCTACCGAAGCGCAGGTGAACACCCTCAACGCGCGGGGAGTAGACGAAAATCTCGAACTTGGGGCGGGGCAGGGGTGCGAAGTCGATCTCCTGCGGTGCCACCTTGAACGCGAGTGCGGGGCGGTCAGCCAGGTATGCGTTGGTGCGCAGGATAGCGCGGATAACCTTGCCGAGGGAGCGCAGGTAGCGGTCAGCGTCCAGGGTGGGGATCTGGTTCAGTTCCTCAACCAGGGCTGCTTCGATTTCCTCGCGGCGTGCGTTGCGCTGCTCATCGTTGAGACCGTTGTTCGGGTCGAAGCTGACCTCGAAGAACTCGACCAGGTGCTTGGTGATGACCGGGTTAGCGAGCAGGGTGTTCGACATGAAGGACGGAGTGTAGCCCAGGCCCAGCTGAATCAGGTAGTGGTTCAGGGCACGGAACAGACGTACTTCCTGCCAGGTCAGGCCCTCAGCCAGAATCAGGCGGTCCAGGGTGTCGGACTCGCGCTCACCGAGCAGGTAGGCGTTCAGTGCATCCTCGTACAGGGAAGCTACAGCGTTTGCGTCCACGCCTTCGGGGAACTGGACTCCAAAGTCGTAGAGGTAGCCGTAGTCTTCGCCGTCCTCAGGCTTGAACTCGTAGGGCTTCTGATCAACAACGACCAGGCCCATATTCTGCATAACCGGCAGCAGCTCGGTGAGGGTGTGAGGTGCGGACAGGTAGGTCTTCAGTCGGGTAGTGTTGGCTTCGCCGGCTTCAACCTTGATTGCGGCGGGCTTCTGGCCCGAGAGAGATTCAAGAATCACGATATCCTCGATTGCTTGTTCTACTGTGTAATCGGCTCGGTAGGCTGCACTCGTCGCATCTGCCCAGGCTGATGCGAGTCGGCGGCCTGCCGCTCCGGGTTTCCATGCCTCAATAGCAGCTGCGGTTGCTTCCACCCAGGAGCGGGCGGCTTCTTGCAGTCGCTTTTCGAGAGCTTGATGATCCGTCTTCGGCACATCATTGGGGTTGGTGAGCCGAATACGGAAGAATAGACGCGCCAACGATGAGGAGGACAGGTACACCTCATGGTCGATGGCACTAAAATCAAATTCCTGGTGGAACACCCGCTGGATTCGCGCACACACGTTCGTGTTGTAGCGGTCCCGGGGCAGGTACACCACGGCGGAAATAAACCTGTTGAACTGGTCTGCGCGCAGGAACAGACGGGTCTTGCGGCGCTCCTCCAGACCCATAATGCCGCCGAAGGTCTCGGTCAGGTCATTAGCGGAGGCGTGGAGCAGTTCCAGGCGCGGGTAGTCTTCCAGGGCACCCAGAAGCGCCTTGTCAGAGTAGGAACCGGGGTGGTAGCCGAGGCGGCGGCGCACCATGGCGATACGCTCACGCACCAGCGGAGTCTCAATGGCGGGCAGGGAGTACGCCTGGCGGGTAAACAGACCCAGAATGACGTACTCACCAATCACGCGACCGTTCAGATCAAAGCGGCGCACACCAATGTAGTCCAGGTAGTCGTTGCGGGCGACCGTGGAGCGAGAGTTCGCCTTCGTGATGTACAGGGGGCGCGGGAACAGGGCACGTTCCAGAGTCTCACCCGAAAGAGGGATGCGGCTCTTGCCCTCCGTGGTACGCAGAATACCGAGCGCCGAACCGGGGCGGTCCACCAGGGAAATAGCGCCGGAGGAGCCGTCCAGGACGCGCTCCTTAACACCCATGAACACGAAGTTGCCGCGAGTCAGCCAGCGCAGGAAGTCCTGTGCCACCTCCACACGGGAGGCAGGCTCCACACCGCGCGGGTTAGCGGCGTAGGATTCCTCGCCGTGACCCAGGGTGGCGCCGCGCAGATCGTACATTGCCTGAGCCATGTCGAAAACGCGGGTGACCATGGCATCCAGGTCGGTGTGGCAGGCACGCACGTCAGCGAGGACGCGCTCAATTTCCTTCTCGCAGCGGCGCTGATCTTCCTCAGTGAGGTAGCGGGTCAGGCGGACTGCAATCCAGGATTCAATAGCGACCGTGGTGCCCTCGGGGGCGTTCTCACTGAGCTTCAGGGAGGGCACGCCAAGGGTCGCGGTATCACCGCTGGCGAGGTTGCCGCGCATGCCGGTGCCGCGCAGGCTCAGGATGGCACCTTCCGGGTCACGTTCTACGAGGAAGGTGGGGTGAAGAATGGTAACAAAACCACCAAAGTGCGCCGCGAGGCATGCGGTCAGAGAGCTGACAATATGCGGCATGTCGTCGGTTGCGACGTACAGGGTGGTGTTGTATTCGTCGTTGCGGGCAGCAACAACGGGGGTCTTAGGCACGCGGATTCGAGCTAGCGCACGGTGGGTGCGAGCCAAATCCTCTAACTCTGCCGGGGTGAATTCTTCACGCTCGTCTTCGGGGCTGTTCAGGAAATACTGCTCGACCCATTCATCGGCGCCAGCGAAGTGTGCCATAGCCTTGTCAGTCATTGACAATCTATCCTCCGAATATCGGTATCACTTCACTGTGACGGTGTCTGTGTAGTCTCACGTGCGCGCTCCAGCGCGCAACTAGTTATACCAAGCTTATACCTTTGAGAAGTTTAAGTCAGACATATTGCGCTCTTAGGGGTATAAAATATTTTTCTCTTCCCCCCAACTCCAGCACATATTTGGTACCGGTTCAAAGACGCGCAGTAACTTATGGATTAGCGGAGCATCAGGGTTCCGTCTGGAAGAGCGGACGTTTAGAGTGGGATTATGAGTTTGCGTACTGAATCTTTCCTGGTGGGCCTCATTGGTGACGGCATCACCTCCTCACTCACCCCTCCCATGCATGAGGCGGAGGCGGACGCGCACGGGGTGCGTTACCTGTACCGCCCCGTCGACCTGGACGCTCTGAACCTGGACGGCGCCTCCGCCCCGGCGCTGCTGGATGCGGCGGCACTGCTCGGCTTTAACGCGTTCAACATCACGCACCCGTGCAAGCAGTCGGTCATGGAGCACCTGCACGAGCTTTCGGATGCGGCACGCGCCCTGGGCGCGGTCAATTGCGTGGTGATTGGCGAGGACGGTAGCTTCTACGGCGACAACACGGACTATTCGGGGTTCATTGTGGGTCTGAAGCGCGGCCTGCCGCAGGTGGCTCAGGATCCGGTGCGCCTGGAGCACGTGGTGCAGTTGGGTGCTGGCGGTGCCGGTAGCGCCACGGCGTATGCGCTGTGCCGTCTGGGGGTGCGCCGTCTGAGTCTCTTCGAGCGTGACGCGGCGAAGGCTCAGGGGCTTGCGGAGCAGCTGGGCGGGCTCTTCCCGCAGACCCGGATTGAGGTGCTGAGCGGCGATGAGCACCTCATTGAAGCTCTACTGGAAGCTCAGGGTTTGGTGAATGCGACCCCGGTGGGTATGCACGTGCATCCGGGTATGCCGTTGAGCGAATCAGCACTGAGCGCCGAGGTGTTGCGTGAGGGCCTGTGGGTTGCGGACGTCATCTACCTGCCGCAAGAGACGCAGCTGGTGCGTGCGGCGCGTGCCGCCGGGTGCGAGGTGCTGACGGGCGGCTACATGGCGGTGGGTCAGGCGGTGGATGCGTTCCGCCTCTTCACCGGACTGGAACCGAACGCTGAGCGCATGGCGGCGCATTTTGAGACGCTAATTGCAGCACAGCAGGGGGTTTAGAAAGCCAAATACAGGTGGGGCTGGATAGATAACTATCCAGCCCCACCTGTATTCATTCTATATACGGAATATATTGTGCGGGCTATGCGTCCAGTTCCGCAAGGGACTTCTTGTAGCCTTCACGCGCCGTCAGCGCACCCAACGCCACGAGCACGCACATGGCGACCGTGAACACGGCGGGCAGCACCGCATTGTGTAGGTCGGCACCGGCGAGGCTGGTCGCCACGGCGGGGGCGACGCCTCCAGAAATTGCGAAGCCAATCTGGGTGCCGAGCGCCAGGCCGGTCACGCGCACGCGGGTCGGGAACATCTCCGCGTAGAAGGCGGGCCACACGCCGTTCGCCATGGAGTAGAGCGCACCGTGCATGAGCACGCCGTAGGCGAAGATGCCCACCCAGTTACCCTCGGCAATCGCACCGAGGTACGGGAACATCACCAGGGAAGAAGCAACCGCACCGGTAATGAACACGGGCTTGCGGCCAATCCGGTCGGCGAGCATGGCGGCGAGCGGAATCGCAATCAGACCGAGGGTGTTGGAGGCGACCGGGACCAGCAGCATGGTGCTGCGGTCAAGGCCGTAACCCTTGGTGGCGAAGGAGAGCGCGAAGGTCGTGAAGACCATGTTCACGGTGTTGACCATGGCGCACACGGCGATGGTGAGCACGGCGCGCTTGTGGTGCTTGAAGACCAGCATGAGCGGGGATTCGGTGAGCTTTTCGCGCTGCAGGTAGGCGGGCGGCTCGGAGAGAGTGCGGCGAATCAACCAGGCGGTCACCACCACGAAGGCGGAGAGCCAGAAGGGTACGCGCCAGCCCCAGGTGAGTAGGTGCTCGTCCGGCAGGGCGGCGAAGGGAATGAATACGGCGGTTGCCAACAGTGAGCCGAACTGGGTGCCTTGCAGGGTCCAGCTGGTGGTGAAGGCGCGCTGGTGTTCGTTGGCGTGCTCCAGGGAGATGGAGATGGAGCTTGCCTGCTCGCCGGCGGCGGAGAGGCCCTGAAGCATACGGCAGGCTACTAGCAGGGTGGGGGCGAGGATACCCGCCTCGCTGTAGGTCGGCAGGCAGCCAATGGCGAAGGTGGCAAAGCCCATCAGGAAGAGCGTGAGCATGAGGACGAATCGGCGGCCGTAGCGGTCTCCGAGGGGGCCAACGATCATGGCGCCGAAGGGTCGCACAACGTATGCGACGCCCACAACCACCATGGACTTGAGGATGCCAATGGCGGGGGTGTCTTCGGGGAAGAAGATGCGGTTGAGCACGATTGCGGCGGCGGTGCCGTAGACGGCGAAGTCGTAGTATTCAAGGGCGGAGCCTATCCAGCTGGCGAGGGCGGCTCGTCGTGGTGATCGGGCGGGCGCGTCGGTGCGTCGGCTCATGGGTGGCTCCTTCGGTGGTGTACCCGTTGGGAGGGGCGGGGCCGCGGTGTGGGCGGCCCGTGCGGTCTGTCAATGTGCCCTTCCAGTGTAGGGAGCGGACCGCCCGTTTTCCATAGGTTAACCTAAGTTCCCAGAGTGTGAAGTAAGAAGAAATACGGAGACCGAGTGAACGGTAAAGAAATTTGTAATTTCAAAAATGCGCGACAGGACTTTCGCACCCAACCCACGTAAAGTGAATATCACCTCGGCAGGAGTGTGCCTACCGAGCAGTCACGCCGACCAAGATAAAGCTGGTCGGTGTTTTTAGTGTCCAATTCATTTGCGGTAGCCCCGCACTATGGACTTCCCGGGAAGTCCATAGTGCGGGGCTACCGCCTTTCCGAAAGGATTTTGTTATGTCCAAGATTGATCAGGCGATTGCATGGATGGAGCAGCGTAAGGGCAAGGTGACCTATTCGATGAATTATCGAACTGGCCCGCATTCTTATGACTGCTCATCTGCGGTTTACTTTGCACTGCGAGATGCTGGCCTGCTCCCGCAGAATATTGCCATCGGTAATACCGAAACGCTTTTCCACGATTTGGAGAGTAACGGCTGGACTCAGGTTCGACCGGATGCATCGGGTAATTACCCGGCACGACGTGGCGACGTGTTTATTTGGGGTCGCCGTGGATACACCAACGGCGCAGCTGGTCACACCGGCATTTTCTATGATGACCACGACACGATTATCCATTGCAACGCTGGCCACAATGGCATTTCCATCAATCCGCACGACACGATTTGGATGTATAACGGTTCTCCTGCAATCACGATTTATCGTCCCCCTGCAGAAGTGAACGAAGAAGAGGTTATCTATCGTGCTGCCAAGAATGCGATGAATGCAATTTTTAATGAGCCTTTTGTTCGCCAGGGCGACCTCGCTAAGGCTCGCTATGGCAATGCCACTGTCGGCCTGCGCGGCGTAATCCACTGGTTCGACAACTCCATGTTGTACCTTCAGCAGCGTCTCGATGATGCAGAAAAAGCTGTGCGTGCGCTCTAGTTAGATTTATCTACTGAAACCAAAGAGATAACCATCAGGGTGTTTGGGGGAGGGTCTCTAGACCCTGCCCCAAACACCCATAAAACTTTAAATATAACGCATTCAATAAATCACAAAATTTCACCTAATGAATATTTATCGATAAATAAACCAATATAGGTTGATTTACGAATTAAATAGCCTCATCTACCTTCAAGTACACCCCCCCCCCTAACCTAAATATTAAAGGGCGATTTAGAACATTGAAAAGTATCTGTTTACTCTTTTGACTAGGCATAGTATTCAGGAGAAACCATGAAACACCTACCCCGTCCCTGCGCAGGGTGCAGGGAGCCAACCAGTTCCTATAGAGAGGACTGCCGCACCTGCCAGGCGCGGCGCCGTGCTATACAGACCCACGATAGTCCCTATCTAATGCAGGGGCGTTCAATATGCCCCCGGTGTTGGCGTACAGCAGGTCTCTCCTTACCAGCAAGTAGCGTACGCTCGGAGAACTACGGGCAACCGCTCGTGATAGAGAATCAGTGGAATCCCATCTATTCCATCTGCCGTGCATGTATCCACGCACCAGAGGGTACCGTCCCTCTTGATTCACCGCGGGTCTATCTTCCTGTCAACCCTCGAGCTCGACGAACTTCGAAGCAGCGAATTTACCCTTCGCGAGCAAATCCGGTTCTTTTTCTTGCGCTTTCTCATTGCACGCGTTGTGAGAAGCCAATAGATGCGGATTCTCGACATGCCGGACACCCCTTATGCCGCAAGCACTACCGGCAAATGAAGCGACAGAATGCGCACCAGGATACTGAAGCTCCAATCGGCAAGAAGAACGGACAGGATGAATGGGCCGTTCATGATGCTGGTTTAGCATCATTCCTACACGCACGGAGAAAGCGTCTGTCCCATACTTCAACTTCGCTGCCAAGAAGCAGAAGCAGGGCAACTCTTTGTAGAGCCAACACTATGGTTCACGCACCTTCCGCACTGTAGCGGATATCAATAATTCACTCATTTAGCAGAGAGGCTACATCATATGGCTACCATTTCGTCTGGCGAGCAACTGCAGCAGCATCTAATCGCTCTAACCGTGGGCACGCCAGTGAAGGACGCAGACCGTCAATGTCTGCACCGCGCAAAGTTCCGTATTCCACGCCATCAGGCATTATTGGATGAGCTGGCAGATTATGTCGCCGGTGGTTCACGTACCGGAGGAGCATCTAGCGCCAGCCGCTTTGGATGTCGCATACCTATTTCTGCTAATGCGTTAGAAGTTCAAGAGTCTATTCGTTCCGTTGTTATGCCCTCATTCCCAGGTGCACCGCTGAAAAATCAGGTTTCTGCATGGATTCGCAATCACCTACATCAGGAGCTTCATGATGAGGCGTTGGCTACGACGACCAGTTGGATTCGGGCCATTGTTGCGTTGCGCCATCCCAGTCATGATTTGCAGGGATTTTGTCCTAACTGCGGGGAGCAGGAAGTCATGAAAACAAGCTGCGACGGCTCAACCTCAATACGCCGATCTGCACTGTATTACACCACTGAAAGGGCATCTTGTCGTTCTTGCTCTGCTACGTGGGAAGGGCTAGAAGGTATGAAGGTCTTAGCCCTGCTACTTCATAGCCAGGACTAATATCGTCCACTATTAAGCTTCTGCCTGTGAACATAGGTAACCAATCCAATAGGATTACACCATTTTCCCGGGCAGATAAAACTACCGCATGAAGCTGTTATTTCACTGCTGTAGTTCACCCCGTCAGGTTTATCCTGGCGGGGTTTTCTGTTAAACCGCAGCTATTATAGCTGCCCAACCGCCAAGGAGATTATCATGGCACCTATTTCTGAAGCATCCGCCTACCGCGCAGCACATCGAGCCCTAACCGATGTGTATAACGAGCCCTTTGTTCGAGAGGGTAATCTTGCGGTTGCTAAATTTGGCAACGCTACTGTCAACACTCGAACCGTTGTGGAATGGTTCGATCATCAGGTGATTCTCATTGCTAAGCGTATTGAAGATATCGAGAAGCTCGCAAAGTCAAAGCGCCATGCTTAGACACCGTCCAGGATGGCGTAAGCAGCTATACGCGGTTATTCCGGCTACCACTGCCGTCCTGCAGACCTACGGAATCCTTACGCAGGAGCAGGCAAGTGTGTGGGCTGGTCTAGCGATAGCCCTCTGGGGTTTGTGGATGGCTTGGGCTAACACCGACCATACTCGCAAGCCCCACAATACTACGCATATTCCTCCCCACCAGTAGGTCCGTCATATATCGTGGGGGTGGTGGAACATATTTCGATTCCCCACCACCCCCACCGTATGATGTACCTGTATGTAGTTCCATCCGCCGCATTTCGAAGAGGTACTATGCCGTCACCCCGCACCAGCATCATCATGCCGGTCTACAACACGGCTGACACTGTCGTCGCCGCGATGGAGTCCGTTCTGGCGCAAACCGACCCCGACTTTGAGCTGCTGGTAGTGGTTGACGGCTCCCCGGATCACTCCTCGAAAGTGATTCACGAGTTCCTACAGAACACCCCCGATCCCCGCATCCACCTGTTCGACAATGAGCAGAACGCTGGTGTGTCTGCGGCACGCAACCAGGGTCTGGATGAGGCGCGCGGCGAGTGGATTACGTTCATTGATTCTGATGACACATACCGCCCCGAGTTCCTGGAGCGCCTGCACGCCGCGGCGGCACGTAACGGCGCGGATGTGGCAACCTGCGGTCACACCATTGCCCGCGCCGACGGCTCCACGATGGACCGCCCGCAGGGTGCGCCCGGCACGTACACGGGTCGCGATATTGCCATCAACTATCTGCTGAACCGTTTTACGGGTTTTGTGCACGATAAGATTTTCCGTGCTTCGCTCTTCTCTTCGGTACGTTTCGCAACCGATATTCACCGCGCCGAGGATGCCCTCGCGGTCTTTGAGTGCCTCATGCAGGCGCAGAAGCTTGAGGTTATCCCGGACTGCCTGTACCTGTACCACATGGGCTCTGAGGGTCTGACGTGGGGCCGCGTGACCCCGGTGGAGGAAAGCATCCGTCACACCCGCTACATGCGTGAAGCGGGTGCACCCCTGCTCTCCTCGAAGGAGGGTCAGCAGGCGATGGCGATTTCTTCTGCGGTGACCTACCTGAATAATGCGCAGCAGGCGCTCATGAGCGATAGCGCCGACTCGGACGCGGTAATCCGCGAGTGCCGCCGCCAAATCGAGTGGGGTTGGGTTATGCCGGCGCTACGTTCTAGCCCGGTGGTGGGTGCGGCGAGCCTGCTGTTGAAGCTCTCCCCCGCCCTGTACCGCACCCTGTACGGCGCGTACGTTCGCCGCGCCTACGGCATGTAACCCCTCAGCGTTTTTATCATCACAGTTCTTATTAGCCCCGTTCTTAAAGGTTCCTGTCTTTCATGTCTGCCACCCCTCGTACGAGCATCATTATGCCGGTCTACAACACCGCCTCCACCGTCATTGCGGCAATCGAGTCGGTACTGGTACAGACCGACCCAGATTTTGAACTTCTGGTCATGATTGACGGCTCTCCCGACAATTCGGCGCAGCTGATTACCGAGTACCTGCAGCAGAACCCGGATGAGCGCGTGCGCGTGTTCAATAACCCCGAGAATCAGGGCTTGTCCGCGATGCGTAACCAGGGTCTCGACCACGCACGTGGTAAATGGGTGACTTTCCCCGATTCTGACGATGCTCTCTACCCCACCTTCCTGGAGCGCCTTCACTACCACGCGGAGCGTACCGGCGCGCAGGTGGTCAATTGCGCCCACAACATGGTGGCAACCGACGGTTCGACCACCCAGCGCCTCAAGGGCACCCCCGGCACGCTGACCGGCCAGGAAGCGGCATTCGCCCTGCTCAAGGACGAGCTGTCTCCTTACGCCTGGGATAAGATTATTCGCCGTGAACTATTTGAAGGTGTTCGATACCCGCAGATTGAACGCGCTGAAGATGAGTGCGCGCTACTGGACTGCTACCTGCGAGCGCAGAGCGTGACCGTCATTGATGAGCCGCTGTACGCCTACGCGGTGAGCGCGGGAAGCCTGACGTGGAGCCGTATTACTCCCCTGAATGAGACGCGCCGCCTGCTGGAGTATTTTGAGAAGTCTCTGCAGCGTACGAGTACGTATCATCTGCCTGCAGGTCAGGAGGCACTGACGATTGCCCGGGTTATTGCGTACCTGAATAACGCGCAGCAGGCGCTGATTGTGGGCGGCGAGAGCGCCCCGGCTGTGCTGGCGGGTTGCCGTGCCGGTTTTACGGTGAGCGATGCGTTGCTTGCGTTGCGCATCCGCCCGGTGTTTGGTGCCGCCGGTCTGCTGTTGAAGACCAGCACGCCACTGTACCGTCTGCTGTATGGTGCGTACGTTAAGCGGGTCTATAACCTCTAGAATTCGGGTGCGTGCACCCATGTTTCGTCATACTCTGTTTCGTCACACTCACACACATTGATTGGAGCGGATTTCATGTCCTCCAAACCTGCATCGGCGCAGGTGGCGTCCTCTCAATCTGCGGATGCTCAGCCTGAGTCTCAGGTACCTGCCACGCACCCTAAGCCCGCGCGAAAGGTGTACCTGGATCTCATTAATGTTCTCGCCATTATCTTCGTGGTGGCGTTGCACGTGCGGTTCAATTACCGGGTAGATTATGACTCCCCCGGCTGGGTTCTCGAGAACATTCTTTCGGGTACCGCGGTTGCCGCGGTGCCGCTTTTCTTCATGGCGTCGGGTATTACCCTGCTGAATTTCACGAACCGTGAGAGTGTCGGCACGTTCTATAAGAAGCGTTTCACGAAGATTCTGATTCCGCTGCTGGTGTGGGGTCAGGTGTATCTCTTTGCACGCAGCTGGTTTAAGCACACTCCCCTGCCTACGGGTGAGGAGATTCTGGCGGTGCTGTTGGCGCCGAACAAGGTGGGTGTGACCCTCTGGTATTTGGAGGCGCTCATCGGCGTGTACCTGGTGTTGCCGATCTTCTCGTACGCCCTGCGCGGTGCCGGCGAGAAGAAGGTGCAGCTGGCGTGGCTGATGGCGACTCTGGGTCTGCTGATGCCCATTGCGACTGCTTCTCTGCAGAAGATTAATCCCCAGTTTATGCCGGAGTTCTCTGCACCCATTGTGGGGTATGTGGGCTTCTGTTTCTTAGGTTATGCGCTGGCGAATACGGAGTTCAGCCTGCCGTGGCGTCTGGTCATCTATGTGCTGGGTGTTGCCGGTTCCCTGACGCATATTCTGGTGGGCCCGTACCTGGTGCTGAACCACCCGGGCCTGGGCGGTTTGGCGACCGAGTACCTGTCTGTTCCGACGATTTTCTGGGCTTCGGCGGTTTTTTTATTCTTCAAGTCTCTGCCGCTGAATCGTCTGCCGGAGGCGGTTCAGAGGGGTCTGCGTAAGCTGTCGGCTCTAACTTTTGGTGTGTACCTGATTCACCTGCTGATTATTCAGGGTCTCGCTGCCTACGGTTGGCCACTGGTGGATTACCGTCTGGAGGCGCCCTACGCGCTGCTGGTGTGGGCTTCTTCGCTGATTCTGGTGTGGTTGCTGCGCTGGATTCCGCCGGTCCGTAAGTGGCTGATTCCCTAGCGGTGAGCCGCCTACCGGGTAAACCTATGGGAGGGGCACGTACATGATGTACGTGCCCCTCCCATAGGTTTTTAAGCAGAGGTTTTTAAGCTACTCGGCGTGAGTTTCTTTGGCGCGAGCTTCTTCCGTGCGAGATGCTAAAGACACGCCCACCATGTGCACCACGAAGCCGCAGACCGGGCCGACCGCCAGCGCCACGATAGCACGCGGTACCAGCGGGGCGGGAATCAGGAACGCCAGGCTCAGCGTCACCGCCGCGGCAACCACCCAGCCGGCAAGGTAGATGCGGTGCTGGTTCACCGCGAGCGCCATATTACCCGAGAGGGTCATGAGTGCCAGTAGTGCCGAGGCGAAGACCAGCGCACCAAGGGTGACGCCGGAGGCTGCCGCCTCGTACGCGGACTCTGCACCTGCGGCAGGCGGGTAAATCAGGCGGAACAGCAGCGGACCCAGCAGGTATGCCGCCAACGCGCCCACAGTACCCACAGCCACCACGGCGGCGGCAGGCTTAATGAACGCCGCTACGGGGCGGTGACGCTGCTTCAAGAAGGCAGAAACCGCCACGCCCTGGAATGCCTGCAAGGGAATCATAATCGGCGAACGGGTAATGGAAATCGCCAGGATCAGGGTGCCCAGCACGACCGGTTCGCTCTCCGCGGCGCCGCTCGCCTTCAGCACATTCGGGAAGCCCATCATCAGCACCGCCGCCGCGGCCGAGGACAGGAACGACCAGAGAATATTGGTCGTCAGGCGGCGCGCGGGCACATCGGCGCGGGCAACCCACAGGCGGCGACCCGAGACGGTCACAAGCGCCAGGATGAGCCACAGACCCATCGGCACGACGGTTGCCGCCTCAAGACCGGCAAGGGAAGGAATCATGAGCGCAGCCGCAAACATGAGGATGAGGCGCCCAGCAGATTCCAGACCGCCCACCGCCGCGAAAAGGTACCAGCGGTCCTCACCGGCGGTCACACCGCTCATAGTCGCCTGCAGGGCGTAGAGGAACACGCCCACCGCCATAACGGTCACACCCACCGCCGCCGAATGCGGAATCTGCTGGCCCGCCCACAGAGGGGAGCTCACCAGCACCAACGCGCCAGCAATCGCGCCCAGAGCCGCGGTCACCGTAACCACGCGAGTACCCTGCGGCGCGGAACCATCAGCAGATACCGTCTGGGTACGCGCCGTACCCACCGCGCGCGTAATCTCCGGCTGAATACCCGTGATAATACCGGTCACTGTGAAAAGCGCCGCCCAGAACAGCAGAAACTCCGTGAGCTCCGAACCGTTTAGTGCACGCTGTGCAATCATGGTCACCACCAGCGTGGAGACCGCCGCCAACAGGGACGAACCCAAAAGCGCCAGGGACTGGTAGCGGGTGACCGTGCCCGACGGCTGAGTCTCCTGGGAGGGCTGTTCCTCCACCCCGCTCTTATCGGGGCGCTGTACCGACTCGCTCACCGCGTCCTCCTCATTCCAAGCCGCCAACATAGCCGCCAACACAAACCATCATTACATACGCAGATGCGCCGCACATCCACCGCAGGATGTACGGCGCACCGCACACAAATATAGGTTTACTTCACCACATGCTCGGCAAGGTTCTTAACACCCTGCCACTTCTTCGCCAGAGCCGCCTTCGGCAGCAGAGTCAGCGCGTGAGCACGCGAAGAGAAGCGAATACGAGCCACGCGGGCAGCCTTCGTCCAGCCCAGGGCAGTCATCTCATCAGCAATGGTATTCATGTAGCGGCGCTCCTCATCAAAGCGGGTGCCCTCCAGGGCACGCCAGGAGGAGTCAGAACCACCGTGACGACGGTACATGAACGCAACCTGCGGATCGTAGTACAGGGAGCCACCACGCATCGTAATGTCCAGAATCAGCGCCATATCCTGCACAACGTTCAGGCCCTCACGGAAGCCGGTGCCCACAATAGCATCCTTACGCCAACCCAGGGACGGGAAGTAGAACCACGCACCGCGCAGCAGGGAGACAGCCAGCTCCTCACCCTTCAGCACAGCCTCACCCTTGGGGCGGTAGAACGCCTTAGTCTGCTCCACCAAAGTGTTTGACAGGCCGTTGTTCTCGTCAATAACGACCACGCCAGGCTGGAAAATGGACGCCTCAGGGTGCTTCGCTGCCGAATCCACGAGCCACTGCACGTAGTTGGGGAGCATGACATCATCAGCACCCATGACGGTGACCAGTTCGTTCTCTACGAAGGTCAAGCACTTGCGGTAATTACCGTTCGCACCCAAGTTCTTCTCATTACGCATGTAGGTGATGCGCTCGTCCTTCAGCGACTCGAACCAGCCGGGGATCGAATCATCCGGGTAGCCGTCGTCGATAACAATCATGCGCCAGTCCGGGTTGGTCTGACCGACCACAGACAGCACAGCCTGCTTCATCATGGCGACGTCGCCGTAGTATGGGAACAAAATATCAACGGTCATGAGGTATTACTCCAAGCTCAAACGTATAGAAACGTATAAAAATCAGGGGCCTTAGCGCTTCTTCTGCTCTCGCTCCCTAGCGCGGGAAGCACCCTGCGGCTGACGCTGAAGAGCCTTCATAATCGCAACTTCTTCAGCGAGGGTACGCATATCATCCGTAATCTTCGAGATAGCCAGGGTCAAGTGCAGGCTGATACCCATCAGCATAATAATCGCCAGTAGGAACAGCAGGTTGACTGGGGTCTCAATACCCACCAGACGCGAGAGGGCATCCAAAAGCTTCGGGAAAAGCGCTAGCACAATCATGACGACGCCAACGATAAGCCACAGTGCGGCGTACTTTTCCTTCATCTTCTGGTTGCGTACCTGCGCCAGAACGAGAACCTCCATCACCACCACGACGAGAAGGAAGAAAATATTTGCACTCATTTACTTAGACCCCACATTCGTTTTCTGGCGAGTCATCGACATGCCAAACGAGAAGAAAGAACGAACCAGGTACACCGCAGACTTCCACGGGCTCGAAGAAGGAGTACCACCCTGACGCTCACGCATCTCAACCGGCACCTGTTTTACAGTCAAGCCAGAACGAATCGCCATCACGCAGGCGTCGATACAATCACCCAGATACTCAGCAGGCAGGTGCTCGCAATACTGCTCAATCGCCTTGCGGTCTGCCGCACGGAAGCCGGAGGTGGCGTCGGTGAACTTCTCGCCTGAAATCATCGTAAACATACGGGCCAGAACCACCATCGCCCACTTACGCGGACCGGACACCTTATAGTTCGTCGCCTCAGCAAAGCGGGAACCAATCGAAATGTTGACATCCTCCAGGCCAGCAAGCACAGTGCGGATACCCTTCGGGTCATGCTGGCCATCGGCATCAACCTGAATGGCGCAATCATAACCAGCTTGGCGGGCATACTTGTAACCGGTGCGCAAAGCGCCACCAATACCCATGTTGTAGGGAAGATCAATCACGAAAGCGCCGGCAGCGCGCGCAATCTCAGAGGTGCGGTCGGTGGAACCATCATTGACGACCACCAGGTCGACCTCAGGCATCATGCGGAAAAGTTCTTCAATTGTGTCCCCAATAACTTCCTCTTCATTCCACGCGGGCATAATGATGAGGGGCCGAGGGGTCTGCGTAAAAGTCTCTGATTCCATGCGGTGCTATCTCTTGTGTGTATGGCATACGGAAGCTGGTATGCACACAAAGGCATACGGTCTTACATCTTATCAGCACTCTCTTAACAACGCTCAAAGTAGCACTGCGGGGGTGGCATAGTCTCTACGCCACCCCGCAATACTTCAGGTAGCCCAAAAGTGCCAGATACTAGTTATTATCACAAGCGCTAATGCGGTACAGAGTCATCGGACCCGAGGAGTAGACCGGGGTCAGAACATCCGTATCGATAGCAGCCACCAGGCCGTCGTAGTTTTTCTGTGCGTCTGGGCCGAAGTTCAACTGGTTCTCCAGGTGAACGTACCAGTGGGCCTTGTACTTGTTCACGACGCGACAAACTTCCGGGTTCGTGCGGGCATCCTTCAAATCCTTCAGGATTGCCTCGTACTTCGGGGAGGTCTGGAACTCGAAGTGGTAGCTGGTCAGGTGGCGGTCAGCCAGCGCGTAAATATAGGCGCTACCGTCCCAGGGGTTATTCACAATCACATCGTCCTTCGGTACGATCTTCGGGATTTCATTAATGACGTTCATCTCGTCCTGATTCAGCACCACAGAGGTCGGGGTCAGGCGGTATTCACGAGAGACCGCCAGGGTCGTCTCCTGCACCGAAGGAACACGCGAAGAAAGACCAGCAACTACCAGTACCAGCACCATGGAAGCACCCATCAGTGCCGGGGCAACCTTCACCTGCTTATCACGCGGAATAGCGTGCATAATGCGCACGAAGAGGCCCTCCACGGCGCCACCCAGACCGATGCCGGCAAGTAGCACGGAGGGGAACACCACCAGAGCCGCCAGGCGGAAGTGGTCGGTGTACCAGGGGCCCACCATCAGCAGACGGAAGTCACCGCGCGGCACCGAGGCGGATACAATCCACAGGTAACCAATCAGCACCCAGCTAGCAATCAGCCACAGGTTACGGCGCTTGTACAGCAGGTACCCCACACCCCACAGAACCAGGAAACCCGCCAAGTAGGAGGGATTAAACTTATCACCCAGCTGGTTGGCGTTCTCTAAGCCCAGGAAGAGGAACTGGTAGAGCGCCTCACCTTCGGTGAGCATAGGCTCCCACGTGTTGCTGGCAGATGCGCCGGGACGCAGGAACCACCAGGCACCCACACACCCAAGAATTACCAGCCCGAGCAGAGCGGATCTCACCCACTTCTGGCGAGAGGCCAGCTCGCGCGAGCGCACTACCCACGCCACCCCGGCCAGCACCAGCGGCAGAGCAAAGACCGCAGCAGACACCACCGCGTTCGGATGCACAAGCGCTAGACCCGCGACACCCACCAGGACGGAAAGACACAGGGAAAGCAGAGTTGCGTACTCGCCGCGCGCCATCACCTGCACCAGGCATACCATGAGTGCCACAAATGAAGGTAGCAGGGCATAGCCCAGCAGATTCGGGAAGAGCACACCCCAGCGCAACAACAGACCGGGGAAGGCGGCAAAACCACAGGTCAGCGCAGGGATTGCCAACGCCTGCAGGCGACGCAGCTTCGGGATGCTCAGGCTTAGAGCCACCAGCGAGCAGGGCCACAAAATGCCGGAGGCCAGTAACACGGTCACGATGGTGGCAGTCGCAATGCTCGTACCCGTAGTGCTATAAATCAGGGACACAAAATCATGCCAACCCGCCGGGTAAAATGCCGGTTGCTGGTCTGCCGCAGATACCGCGCCCAGGGTCAGGCTCGACGCGTCACCATGCTCCTGGATCCAGCGAATCGCATTCATGTGGAAGGAGTTATCCAGGCTCTGTGAGAAAGCCTCCGGGCCATACACCATATCCTCGGTCATATGCGTCACCAAGAAGCCACCCAACACGGCACCCACTACGGGCCACGCCACCGGAACATCGTTAACCGGCCACTCTACGGAGGTCAGAGCGGGCCAGCGGCGACCGACCAGGTGCATCACACCCGCGGCGGCAGCCACCATCACGGCGGCGACCGGCACAAAAGAAATCAGGCTCCACGGAATGCCGGTCTTACCCAACACAATCGCAGAGACAGCCACCAGGGCAAAAGTCAGCAGCGGCGCATAAAAAACGCGCAGACGTGCAGGAACACGCAACGCCCAGCCCATCGCATAGCCCGGGCCAAAAGCCAACACGACCGCAAAAAGCAGCAGCGGAATAGTTGCCAACCAGCTCATTAACCCTCGTCTCCCCACAGTTCACGCACCGAAAACCCCTCAAATACGGGGCGCGGAGCGCTTTTGAGTACCTAGCAAGGATACCCCAGAGGCCTCTTCACCCCCGCGAAATCCCGCAGAAGAGAGAGGGATAGCACCCACAACCCGCTACTCAGACCCCGATGCGGGGCAACCGGCGGAGTGCATCTTCGAAGCTCCCAAACGACAAAGAATATGACGTAATGTTTCACGCCCCGCGTCATGAAAGGTATACCTAAGAAACATAGGGCAATAAATAAGGTGTTCAGCACCCATTAGCTTTACTCTGAAACATATCTCCCCTTAACTAAAGGGTCGCCCAGAGCATACACCCCAGGACGAACCCTCAAACGCAGCCGCAGAAGAAAGGGTCGATCATGACCGAAACCATTGCAGCACAGGCACCCCTCGCCGACACCTCCGAGCAGTTCAAGCTCGCCTTCGGCCACCAGCCCGCAGGCGTCGCCATCATCACCGCAACCGACGAAAACGGCGCACCCGCAGGTTTCACCGCCTCCTCGCTGACCTCCGTCGCCGCAGAACCGCCCATCATCGCCTTCTCCCTCAAGGCCAACAGCGGCTCCGCAGCAAAGATCGCGGCAGCATCCTCCTTCCTCGTGCACATGCTCGACGCTGAGAATGTCACCCTCGCGAAGAACTTCGCAACCCACGACTACCCCCGCTTCGACGACCCCAGCACCTGGGAATTCGTCCACACCGGCGAGCCCCTCGTCCACGGCGTGCGCCGCGTACTGCGCGCAACCCCGCTCAGCCGCGTTGAGGCCGGCCCCGCACTCGTCTTCACCGCGCAGGTTGAAGAGTTCATCCGCAACGACTGCGAAGGCACCCCGCTGGTCTACCACTCGCGTAACTTCCACGCGCTGGGCGACCACTCGAACGTGAACAACTACAGCATCTAACCCCGCGCAGGGGTCACGGGGCGGTATTCGACGACCATGAGGCGACGAATACCGCCCCGCGGCGTACCCTGAACATAAAAGCGCACGCGGCACACGACAGTAACCGGCGCGCAACAGCGCACCCAACACGGCGCAGCGTGCCCAACCCAACACAGCGCACCCAATACAGCTCAGAAGGAACAGTCATGACGGCTCAGACCACCCAGCCCGCATCCCTCCCCTGGCTCGAAAAGCTCATCGCAATCCCTACCGTCTCCGGAACCTCCAACCTGGAATTCATTGAGCTCATCGAAGCCGAATTTGCCCGCTACGGCTACAGCGGCGTGCGCACCTACAATGAGGACCGCACCCGCGCTAACCTGCTGGTCACCATTCCTGCCGCTGACGGCACCACCCGCGGCGGCCTCATCCTCTCCGGCCACACGGACGTCGTGCCCGTTGCCGGTCAGGCGTGGGACGCCGACCCGTTCACCCTGCGCGTGGAGGGTACCCGCGCCTACGGCCGCGGTGTCTGCGATATGAAGGGCTTCCTCGCCGTCGCGCTTTGGCTGCTGCCGCGCGTTGCCGAGGCGAAGCTGCGCGCTCCCCTGCACTTCGCGTTCTCCTACGATGAAGAAATCGGTTGCGTCGGTGCCCCCTCCCTCATCGAGGAGTTCGTGGCGCGCGACCTCGCCCCCGACTACGCGATTGTTGGTGAGCCTTCCAGCATGCGCATTATCTCCGCGCACAAGGGTGCGCACCGCGGCCGCGTCACCTTCACCGGCGTGCCCAAGCACGGCTCCCTGGCAACCCACGGCGTGAACGCGGTCGCCGCAGCCGGCGAATTCATCACCTTCTTCACCGACATGGCGGACCAGTGGGAAGAAGAAGGACCGTTCGACGAGTCGTTCATCATTCCCCACTCCACCGGTAGCGTGAACCTGGCAACCGGCGGCCTGCAGTACAACATCGTTGCTGAGCAGGCGGTCGTGGAGTACGATGTGCGCACCCTGCCGCAGGTGACCACCGAGTCCTTCGTGGAGCGTATTGACCGCGAGCTTTCGGAGGTGATCCTGCCCGATCTGCAGGCACGCGCCGCACGCGCCGAAAAGCTGACCGGTGTGGAGCCCGGTAGCCTCACCTCCCGCGTGGGTGTGAAGCATGAGCTGCTCGCCGCCGTGCCGGGCCTGGGTACCGCCGATGGCGCGCCGCTCATTCACCTGGCGCACGAGTGGCTGGGCAACGACGACGCACCGCAGAAGGTCACCTACGGCACGGAGGCGGGCCAGTTCCAGCGCGCCGGCGTGCAGAGCATCATTTGCGGCCCCGGCGACATCGCCCAGGCGCATACTCCGAACGAATGGATTGAACTGGAGCAGCTCAGCGAATGCGAGCGCTTCTTCGAGGCGATTCTCGACTGGGCGAGCGCCAAGTAGCAGCCGAGTAACGGCGTAATAGCCCACGCGCAGCGGCTCGCAGGAGCCGCCTAGAAACCGCTATAACTTAGAAACCTTAGAGTCTAGAAACCATAGAATCTGCCCGGGTACCCCGCTGAGGTGCCCGGGCATTTCTGTACTGATGGAAGGTGGTGCGCGGCGGGGTTCACGTGGTGATTGATCTGCGGGTTTATTCGTGAGTTTATGCGTGGGTTTATCCGTGAATTTACCCACGGGTTCAAGCGCAAGTTGAGGGAGCGAGTCCAAGGTGTGGACTATGCCCGATTTTCCCCTCATTTTCCACATTTATTTTTAAACGAAAAACCCGAAAAACCGCTTATGTCTAAGGGTGAAATAACACCAAAGTATTGCCCTTCTAGGGGATTCAAGGTTCCATAGATGCCAAAGGGTAAACACGCCACCCAGGCGGCATAATCCACACAAAACCACACCTCCCTCACGCTCGGCACTGCACCACCCCGCAGTTCACTACCTGAAGGACACCCCGTGTACACCATCAGCCCCTACCTCGCCGAATTCTTCGGTACGCTCATCATGTGCACCATCGGCTGCGGCGTCATCGCCAACGTCGAACTTCGCCGATCCAAAGGCCACGGCGACAACTTCTTCACCATCGCCTTCGGATGGGGTTTCGCCGTCACCTTCGGTGTCTACGCCTCCCACGCATACTCCGGCGGCCACCTCAACCCCGCCGTATCCATCGGCCTGGCAGCCTACGGCGAATTCCCCTGGGAGAAAGTCCCCGGCTACATCATCGCCCAGGTCCTCGGCGCAATGGTCGGTGCCGGGCTGGTCTACCTCAACTACCTGCCGCACTGGAAAGCAACCGCCGACAAGAAAATTAAGCTCGGCGTTTTCGGTACCGTGCCCGCTATTCACAACTACTTCACCAACGCCCTCTCCGAAATGATCGGCACGTTCATGCTGGTCTTCTCGGCACTGTACACCGGTGTGAACTTCAAGCCGTCCATCAGCGGCGGTGTAGAACTCTCTCTCAACCTCAACGACGTGCTCAAGCCCCTCGCCTTCGGTTTCATGGTCACCGTACTCGTTATCGGTCTGGGTGGTCAGACCGGCTACGCACTGAACCCCGCCCGTGACTTCGGTCCGCGCCTCATGCACGCCCTGCTGCCCATCCACGATAAGGGCACTTCGCGCTGGTTCTACGCGTGGGTTCCAATCTGCGGCCCGATTGCCGGCGGTTTCATGGGTGGCGCGTTCTTCAAGCTCTACTACGAGGGTCAGGTCAGCCCGTGGCTGTTCGTTTCCAGCGCCCTGGCGGTTGTGGTTCTGCTCTTCGCGTGGTGGGCTAATAGCCACCTGTACCGCGCACCCAGCGCCGAAGTCATCCCCGAGTTTGAGGACACCCACGCTACCGCGGCGGCACGCGCGGCAACCTACACGCCGACCGGTTCCATGCCGATCCTGCTGCCCGAAGAAATCAAGGGCAACCGCAGCACCCGCGTCGTGAACCGGGTGACCGACGAGTAGTCTTCCCATTTGGGAACTTCCCTGTCTAGGGTTTCATCTAAAACAGCGAACCCCTCATTTTCATCACCTGCACAACATGAGTCAGGTTATGAAAATGAGGGGTTCGTTGCCTCGACCTCACGGAAGAAGCTTCGGAGGTGATGATGAGAAGTGCGCCTTAAAAAGGTCCCAGCTTAGGAACAAAAAGAGTCATCTCCTGAACGATATACTCTGCGTCTTCCAAAGCCTCTTCAGCTTCCTCCACAGCTATAGGCTCATAATCCAAACCGGGGTACTCAACCTCGTGGCGCGTTCGGCGCAAACGAGAATACAGCTTACCCACCGCATCATGAGGGCCTCTCTGAGCACGCAAAGCATCACCCACCACAATATGACCTCCCCTGGTAGTCGGACGCAGGCCCTGCACCGCCAAGGCGGCAGTCATCGCCAACCTCGAAGCATCATAGAGAAGCGTATAGGCACCTTCCGGATCATCAACTACCAGCCGATGCGCCGTCTTTAGATGCCGGCGGGCACGCAACAACAAGCCTTGAGCATGCTCACGATTTACAGCGACCCGCTCCAACTCACCGGCATCAATCAGCTCAAGAATGCGCTCCCGGCCAACAGTCCAGGGGCCAGGAGATGGGGCATTAGGCTTCAGCGTGGACATCGTTCACCTCCAGCTGCCCAAAGAGAACCTCCATAGGACGCGACCGCACAGTCCGCACGAAGCCATCCTGCGAGTTCCAAGCCTCAGGAGATAACCGCTTCACGTTCACCTCATAGCCAAGCTTCTGCTCAGCATCATCGATAGCCTCATATAGCTTCTGACGTGAAGGAGAACCAACAACCAGCACATCAATATCATTGGGCACATGCCCAGCCACCCCAGAACGACGGCTAGCCCACGAGCCATAAATAGCGGCACCCTCAATATTGGAAACACTCTGCAAAGTATCCCGGAGTACCGGAACAGGACCATAAGTTACCAAAATCAGCTGACGCATCGCCTGGCCCACCGGATTATCAACCTTGGCCTGCACCATACGGGTCTTACCAACATTCTGGACAGTCACTAGACCAGATTGATTCAGACGATTCACTTCTCGAGAAACAGTCGGCAATGAGGCGCTTGTTGCATCAGCAATCTGAGACACCGTGTACTGCTGCTCAGGGTGAGAGAACAGCAATGCCATCACTTCACCCTGCAGGTCACTACGCAAGATGGGAAGGAGACTAGGAGCAGACGTTTTCATAACATGAATTATATCAATCATGTTATGAAAACGTCTGCTAATCCAGGAATCTACTACGCGGCGGCGGTAGCCATTGCCAACACCCGGTCACGCTTAGCCGCGCGGCGCTTCTGAATCGCGCGCACCGCCCAGATGCAGACCGCACCGAGGACCGCGCCGGCAGTGTTATTCACAATGTCATCCACATCGAAGGTGCGGTAGGTGAAACCCGCCAGACCCCAGTTACCGGTCAACTGACTCAACTCAATAAAGCTCGAGAGCGCAAAACCGCTCAGCGCCGTAGCGCGCAGACCCCAGCGCAAGCAGCCCGCAGTAAAGAAGCCCAGGGGGATGAACATCGCAATATTGAAGAAGAGCTGCGCATACACGGTGGTTGCGAAGCGACGCAGACCCATGCCGCTAGTCAGATCCCACGCCTGCTGCCAACTCCAACCCACATAGAAACGCGGGTAGTACAGCTCAGGGTTCGTGACGCTATTTGCGCTACCAATCGGAGTCAGCGTCAAAGAAAGAATCGAAGCAAGGAACAACGCGAAGGAGGCGGTCAGCAGGTACTGGTGGATGCTGTGCGCTCGACCGGTCTTCTTGGAGCGCAGGCGCATACCGATAAAACCAATGATGGAGAGCGCGACTGTGAGCGCCGCAATTTCGATAGCGAAAGTGCCAATCATGTGTTTACTGAGCAGTTCCTGCATACTGTGTGTTCCTTGGGTCGTGAGAGTGAGTTATATGAACTCCACCTGCATATATGCCTGTTCTAACATATATTCTTGGTGGTATATAGCGGGTTAGTGTTCATACCCGCCGCATATCGTTCACCACCAGTGTAAAAGACCGCCCTATGGCTCACCCTAGGTGAAACTGTGAAAAAGCTGTACACGCACCCAAACACGCCACAAGAATCACCACAACCGGTGCCGTCAGTACAGAACATCCGGCGGGAACACCGGCGCAATATACCGACCAAACAGCAACACAAACAAGAGTGCACCCACAATCGCAGCCACCATCGCGCCCACCACCTGCACCAGCCAGAGCATCAGGAACTTCACCGTCTTGCCCTCAGAGCGGGCGGTCAGCGCCTCCACCATGGCGGTCGAGAACGTCGTAAAACCACCCAGCAGACCCGTCGTAATCACCGTGCACCAGAACGCCACCTCTTCCGTAGCGTTATAGTGAACCCCCAACGCGCGAGGATTAGACACCGGCATAATCAGCAGCCCGTACAGGAACGAACCCACCAGATTAATGACGAACACCGGGCTAATAATCGACGACTCCGTACGCAAGCGAGGCGACATCGCCTTATCCACAAAGAAGCGGGTCATCGCACCCAAACCGCCGCAGAGGAAAACCATCAGAGCGAAAAACATTAGCGACCCTCCTCATCATCACGAGCAGGCACCAGGCGGGATGCCACAAAACGACCCGTCAGCATGCCCGTCGCGGCGGCAACCAAACCACCCACGAGCAACACCAGAAGAGCAAGCGCCATGTACCCTTCGTGCACCGTGTACGGCAGAAAAATCGTCTGCGCCAAAACCGCCGCAATCGACGAATACGTCGTGTAGCCACCCATCATGCCGGCACCAAAAAGCAGGCGGATCGAATGAATCCGCTCCTCACCATCACGGCGCGCGTAAGCATTCCACACCACCGTTAGCAGACCCAGAGTGAACGAGCCCAGCAGGTTCGCCACCAGCACGCCGCCGGGAGTGTACACGCGGCACAGCGCACCCGTACCGCCACCCAAGAAGACAAGAAAAGGGGCAGGCACACGGCTCAGAACGCCTCCTATCCACTGTCGGATACTCGCGCGGTTCCTCATCACCGTGCACCTGCCTTTTCACATCGCATAAGTCTTTAGAGAGCGCCGTAGCGCACACTAAATACTTTACCCTTACCCGAGCTTGCTACCCGAGTCGGCGGCAGCAGACTCACGCTCGTGCTGAATCTTCTCGCTCATCTTCTCGCTCAGAGCGGCGCCCTCAACATCCATATTCGGAGTGAGGCGATCCAGCCACTTCGGCATCCACCACGCCTTATCGCCCAGCAGAGCCATAATCGCCGGGGTCAGCGTCATGCGCACAATGAACGCATCCACGAGCACGCCGAACGCCAGGCCGAAGCCCATCGGGCGGATCATCGTCGAATCAGCAAAGATGAAGCCGCCAAACACCGAAATCATGATGATCGCGGCAGCCACCACCACACGCACCGCATGGTTGTAACCGCTCACAATGGCGGTCGCCGCATCCTTGCCGTGTACGTACGCTTCACGCATGCCGGTCACCAGGAACATCTGATAATCCATGGCAAGACCAAAAAGAATACCAATCAGCAGGGTCGGCAGGAAGGACAACACCGGGCCCGGGTGGTCCACGCCGAAGAGGGAGCTCATGAAGCCCAACTGGTAAATCGACACCACGGCGCCGAAGCTCGCCAGCACCGAGAAGAGGAAGCCCACCGAGGCAACCAGCGGCACCATAATCGAACGGAACACCAGGATCAGCACCAGGAAGGACAGCCCCATCACCACACCCAGGTACAGGGGCAGCTTCTGCGCGAGCACCTCGGAGACGTCAATATTGCCGCTGGTCTGACCCGCAATACCCAGAGACACCTCAGAGCCCTGAACCGGAACGGTCACCGAGCGCAGCTCGTGGACAAGATTTTCAGTCTCCACGGAGCTTGCACTGTGGGCAGGAATCACCTGGAAAATCATGAGCGTGCGGTCATCAGTCATGCCGCCGGGAACCACAGCCTGCACGTTCGCGCCGCCGCGTTCCTTCACCGCAGAAGCGATATCAATCTGCGCCTGCTGAGCCTGCTCCTCGCTCATGTTCGCGGGCGTGTGCGCGACCGCAACCAGCGGGGCGCTCATGCCCTCACCGAACTTCTCCTTGACCAGCGCGTACGACTTGTACGCGGCGCTATCGGAAGGGTAGTTCGAGGCGTCCGGCAGGCCCAGGCGCATCTGAGACATGGGGGCAGCAACCGCCAGCAGCGCCAGCGTACCGGCCACCAGAGTCAGTAGCGGACGCGCCAGCACGAGGCGCAACCAGCCGTTCGGCTTCTCGGTGCGTTCGGCATCCTGCGCGCGGCGTTCCGCAATCTTCTTCGGGGTATCGATGGAAGCCCACAGCTTTTTCGACATGATCTTGGTACCCGCCAGGGACAGCACCGCCGGGGTGAGCGTCACCGCGATTAGGGCGGCAACAACCACGCAGAACGCGGCGGCGTTACCCATCACGCCCAGGAAGGGAATACCGGTCACGTTCAATGCAACCAGTGCAATAATCACGGTGCTTGCCGCAAAAATCACGGCGTTACCGCTCGTGCCGTTCGCCAGGGCAATCGCCTGGACCTTCGGCATGCCGTCCAGCAGGTTCGTGCGGTAGCGGTTCAGAATGAACAGCGAATAGTCGATACCGACCGCCAGACCAAGCATCAGGCCCAGGGTGTAGGCGGTGGAGCTCATCTCCACGACGGACGAGAGGGAGAGCGTACCGAGCACACCCACCACCACGCCCACCAGAGACATCAGAATCGGCAGGCCGGCAGCCACGAGGGTGCCGAGCATAACCATGAGCACGATGAAGGCGATGGCCATACCCGCAACCTCACCGGTGTGCGAGCCACCGCCAAGCGCGGATTCGCTCAGGTTCGCGTCGAACTGGACGGTCGCCCCGTGCAGGTTCGCCGACTCAATGTCGGACATGACCTTCTGCAATTCGGCGGACGGCACCTCGTAAATCTTCTTCTTAAACGAGACAGTCGCAATCGCCGTGGACTGATCCTCAGAGACCATACGGTAGCCGGAGGTAAAGTCGTAGAGCTTCTGCTGACGCTCCAGCTGCTCACGCTGTGCCGGCAGCTCACTCTCGGTCTTCTGCAGCTGGTTGCGCTGCTCGTCCAGCTTCTTCTTGCCCTCAGCCAGCTCATCCTTCTTGGAGGCGATTTCTGCGCGACCCGCGTCAACCTGCTTCTGGCTCTCGATCAAGGTATCGTGCTGTTGATTGAGCGCGTTCTGCTGCTCGGTCAGCTGCGCCTGCTGGGCGTTGAGCTGCTCCATCATGGCGGCGGGTGAGCCTGCCGCCTCCGCCTGGGCGTAGCCGTCCTTCAGCTGTGCCTGCGCGTCGTCCAGCTGCTTCTGCGCGTCGTCCAGCTGCTTTCGACCTGCGGTAATCTGTGCCTGCGAGTCGTCGAGCTTCTTCTCGTTGTCGGCAATCTGCTTCATGCCGTCCTCAAGCTGCGAGGCGGCGGCATTCAGCTGCTTTTTGCCGTCCTCGATCTGGGAGGGGGCGGCGTCAATCTTGGCGTGCGCCTCGTCAAGCTGGGTTTTCGCTTCTGCAAGCTTAGAGGTGGTGGTGAACGGGTCGGTGACCGCATCCACGGAGGGCACCTCGCTGGGCAGTGCGCTCAGAGCGGCGGAGAATGCTTGCTTTTGCTCTTCGGTGAGGGCGGTGCCGTCACCGGTCGTAAGAATGATCTGGCCGGAGCCGCGGTTAGCACTGGAGAAACGCTGTGCGAGCTCGTCGGAGAGCTGCTGGGTCTGCGTTCCGGGCATGGTGAAGGTGTTGCTGAGCTTGCCGTGGAACGCGGTGTAGGCACCCGCTACACTGGCGACGATGAGTACCCAGGTGAGGATGACAGCCCATGCGCGGCGGGCGGCAGCTTCACCGATGCGGTAGAGCCATGTAGCCATGATTCAGTCCTTTGAAGTTGAGTGAGTGAAGAGTTTGGGTGTTGGGTGCGTGTGAATACGGTGGTTGCCCTGTTTTGCCACCCGCATACTGAGGTGACGCCCCTGTTTTTGGGCAAAAAACACCCCGCTTCGGGCACCTGCAGAGAGGTGCCCGAAGCGAGAGTTTTTGAGCGTGAACGCTATGGGGCTTAGCTTGCGAATTCGCCCTGGACCAGGCGGCCCAGGTAGTCGAGTGCCTCGAGTACGCACTGGCGCATCGCTTCGATGGCGAGTGCTTCGGGGTGGGTGCCTTCGGGGGCTTCCGCTGCGACCTTGGCGGTTACTTCTTCGGCGCGGGTGAGGTAGTAGTAGACGCCTTCACCGATGGTTTCGGAGAGGTTGGAGGCGAAGACTGCCACGCGCAGGTAGGGCAGGTCGGGGTATGCCGCGAGGTACTGTTCGAGGAAGATGTCGTAGGTGCGCTCGAGGATGACGTGCGAGTATTCTTCGAACTTTGCGGGGCTGTCCATTTCGAGGGCGTAGAGCAGGTGCGCGAAGGGTGCGATGTACTCTTCGAGGGTGTTGCTCACGAAGACCTTGCGGGCGATGGAGAGCATTTCGGCTTCCATGCTTGCGTTTTCACCGGAGATGGTGAAGTCGCATTCTTCGAAGATGCGGTTGAAGTACTGGTTCATGCGGGTGACCAGTACGTCGTCTACGGAGGCGAAGTGGTTGAAGATGGTGCGGCGGGAGACGCCTGCGCGTTCTGCGAGCGCTTCCGCGTTGAGGGCGCCGTAGCCGCCCTCAAGGATGAGGGATTCTGCTGCCTCAACGATTGCGATGCGGTTCTCAGCCTTGCGGGCGGAACGCTTGTCCGTGATATTTGCGGGGGATTCAACAAGATTAGCCATGCTTTTTACAATACGCGTAATGTTTCACCGGGAGTAACTATTCGAGGGTTAGATTCACCACATATTTGCACTCAAGGCAATAAACTTGAAGTGCAGATTTAATGTTTACTCAACAAGCAATTAAGTGTTTTGGCACGTCAGAGCGCTATAACAGCCCAAAAATGCAAACCAAAGGGGCGGAGTGCACAACGCACCCCGCACTCTCAAACACTTACCCAGGACACTCACCCAACTACCCGCCCAGCGAACCGCCCAGCAAGCCACCGAGTGAGCGCATTAGGCGCGCGCCGCCTCCAAAGGCAGACGCACCGTAAAGACCGTATGTCCCGGCTGGCTCTGTACCTGAATCGAACCGCCGTGCGCCTGCACAATCGCCTGCACGATTGCCAGACCCAGACCGGTGGTGCCATCCGAACCGGAACGCGCCTTATCGGCACGGGTGAAGCGGTCAAAAATCTTCGGCAAGAAGTCAGGGGCAATACCCGGGCCGTTATCGGTCACGGTCACCACAGCCTCGCGGCGCGCAGCATCCACGGCCAGACCCGCAGTCACGCGCGTACCTTCATCAGTGTGCTTGCGGGCATTCGAGAGCAGGTTCAAGATGACGCGCTGAATCTGGGAGCGATCCGCCACGACCTCAACCGGCTCGTCGGGCAGGTTCAGGTGCCATTCGTGGGTGCGCGCCGCCGCCTGCATGTCGGAGGTACATTCAAGCACCAGTTCGGTCAGGTCGACGAGCTCAAACTTGGGTTCACGACCTTCGTCCAGGCGGGCGAGGGTCAGCAGGTCCTCCACGAGGCGCGACATGCGTTCGGTCTGCGAGTCGATACGGGCCAGGGAGGACTGGCCGGATTCACTGAGCGGCTCGGTCCAGCGGAGCATATCGGAGTACCCCTTGATTGCCGCCAGGGGCGTGCGCAGCTCGTGGGAGGCGTCCGCAATGAAGGCGCGAATCTGGTGTTCGGTGCGTTCGCGCACCTCGAGAGCGGAGTTCACGTTATCCAGCAGCTGGTTGAGGGCGTAGCCCACGGCGCCTACTTCGGTGCGCGGGTCGGAATCGCGCGGTTCCACTCGCACCGCCGAGGAGATGGTGTGCTCTTCCAAATCCAGGTGCGCAACATCGGTTGCCACCGCGGAGACTCGCTCCAGGGGCTTCATGGTGCCGCGAATAATGTAGGAGCCCGCCACGCCGGCACCGACCATCACGGCGATGGAACCGAGGGCCACCACAATCACGAAGATGGTGAGGGTCTGCTGTATGTTGGCGAGCGGAATACCGACCACCTGGGCGTCGGCATCGCTATTGGCCTTCGGGGTGATTTTCACGAGGTACAGACCGGATTCCAGTTTGACCTCTCGAACTTCTTCTTTAGTGGCGTTCAGCGCCATGGTTCCGAGGGTTACCTGGTCGTTGGCGGAGAGAGCTTGTACGGTGCCATCCTTCGCGAGCTTGCTGGCGATTTCTACGGCACCTTCGGATTCCACACAGGTGATGATAGTTCCGGACGCCTGACCGGGCGCAAAGAGGGATTTACTGCTCTGCAGGTCACTGCAGTCCACTTCTTCTCGCTTACCATCTCGGGAGGTCGGCTGCACTACGCGGTGGCTGGTTTCTTTGAGGTCGCTTTGTGCCTGCTGGTAGAGGGAGTTCTGCAGGGTCACATAGGTGGACAGGCCGATGATGAGGCAGGCAATGCCGAGGGCTGCCACGAGGATGGCGATAAGGCGTGAACGCAGGTGGGGTACGTACCCGAGTTCTTCGGGGGACGCCTCGGGGTTCCTCATGCTCTTCCAGGCGGCGCGTAGGCGCACGAAGAAGTTCCCCGGAGAGGGCGCGGCACCGTCTCGTGCGGGGGCACCCGCGCGCAGGGGGCGGGTTGCTTCGTTATCCGGGGAGGCGGGTTCACCGGGTGAGTAGGAGCCCACGAACATCCTTTCTTTCTATATTCGAGATACGGAATATAACTGATATGGCGCGGTATAACCGGGTGTTATACCGCGCCATATGAAGAGCAGAGAATAAACTTAGACGGCGGGACGTAGCACGTAACCGGCACCGCGCACGGTGTGAATCATCGGTTCGCGGCCCACGTCAATCTTCTTACGCAGGTACGAGATGTACAGCTCCACAATATTTGCCTGGCCACCAAAATCGTAGTTCCAGACATTATCAAGAATCTGGCTCTTGGAGACCACGCGCTTCGCGTTCTCCATGAGGTAGCGCAGCAGGTCGAACTGGGTTGCGGTGAGGTTAATCTGCTCGCCACCGCGGGTCACCTCGCGGGTGTCCTGGTTCAGCACCAGGTCGCCGACGACCAGCTCGGCGTCGTCAATGGCGGCAACGCCGGAGCGCTGCACCAGGCGGTGCAGGCGAATCATGACTTCTTCCATGGAGAAGGGCTTGGTCACATAGTCATCCGCACCGGCTGCGAGGCCTTCGATACGGTTATCGACCGAGTCCTTAGCGGTCAGGAAGAGGCAGGGAACTTCGGGGTAGAACTTACGGATACGAGAGAGCAGCTCCAGGCCGTCGAAGCCGGGCATCATAATGTCCAGCACGAGCACGTCGGGGCGCCAATCGCGGGCAATCGCGAGCGCGGAGGGGCCGTCACCTGCGGACTGCACCTCCCAGCCGATCATTTTCAGACCCATGCTGACGAGTTCCTTGAGCATTTCCTCGTCGTCAACGACGAGGGCGCGGATGGGGCTGCCGTCCGGGTGCTCTAGCGCGGGAAGGTTCTTTGCGATTTCGGTTGCTTTGCTGCTCATGTGATTAAGAGTATCGCGATTTAGGGTTCACGGCGGGGCGGGAGCCGGTTTTCAGCCGCAAACTTATGGAATGCTTGCCCGCATCACAGCTGGGGCACAGCTTTACCCCGGATTTGCGCGTTAACCCTTCATGACGGCTTCAAACTTTCGGTAGAATTTGTACTAGCTTAGGTAACGCTCAATCACCTTTGCGTATCTTTTGATTTTGCCGTTTCTGTTCCGGCGACCCAACACCCGTGAAGGAGGACGACGAATGCGCATTAGCCGTATTTATAACAATAATGTTGTCCTCACGGTGGATCATCACGGCAAGGAGTCCGTGATGATTGGTCGCGGCATTGCTTTTGGTAAGCGTAAGGGTCAGCTGGTTGACCCGTCTGCGGTGGAGCAGACCTTTGTGCCGGAGCAGGGCATGTCGGGTGAGCGTCTGAGCATGACCCTGTCTGAGATTCCGGCGGAGATTCTGTCGATTGCCACTCTTCTGGAGTCGAAGGTGCGCGCCGAGGGTGCGCTGGAGCTGTCGAACTCGTTTATTCTTCCGCTGGCTGATCACCTGCACTATGCGGTGGTTCGTGCGCGTGATGGGGTGCGGGTGGAGTATCCGCTCGCCCCGGAGGTGACTGTTCTCTACCCGCGCGAGGTGGAGTACGGCCGCACGGTTTTGCAGATGGTTCGCGAGCGCCTGCAGGTTGAGCTGGACCCGAATGAGGCTATTCCTTTGGCGTTGCACCTGGTCAACGCGCAATTTGCGACGGCGGATATGTCTCAGGCATTCCGCATGACTGAGGTTTTCGCGCAGGTTTTCGAAATTATTGAGGCGAGCTACGAACGCAAGATCGACCCGGATTCAATGAGTGCGGCACGTTTTGTGACGCATCTGCGGTACCTGTTTGTGCGGGCGAGCCGCGCCTCCGCGAATCGCACGGAGGATATTGATGAGGTGTCGCAGCCAAGTTTGTTGGCGGCCCTTCGTGCGGATGCACCGCGCGCCTACGCGTGTGCGCAGAAGGTTTTGTTGGTGCTGCAGATGCAGTTGAAGCAGAGCCTGACTCGTGATGAGTTGACGTATTTGACGATTCATATTGCGCGTCTGGCGCGGGATATGTGGGGCATTAACGCGTAGCGCATATTCGTTAGAAAGCGGCAGGGGTTTCTCGGTCGCTTTTCTTGGTCGCTTTTTCTATGCCGCGGACTTTTTCGCGCGTTAGCGCGTCGATTTAAATTTTTAAATGACGGTTTATGGCTGCACATTCCAGAAATACCATTCTGTGGACAGACCACAGACAAATGTGGGTTTTTTATAAATCCCACATTTTTGATCCGCGCGCTCATTTTTTCACTCGGTATTTTCTTTGTAAATCTTTTTCTCGCGCCTTCGCAATTCAAATATGCCGCATCAAGCGCCTCATCAACCCACCTGCACGATGCCAATACCCCCGATTTTTCACGAAAACTCGCAAAAATAACCCCTCACCCTACGCGCCGGCAAGCCTTTTTCGGTATTTTGTTTAAATTTTTTACGCCCCGGCAATAAATACGTGTTTTGACACCAAAAACCCATATTCCAACACTTGAAAAAATGTCACAAGAACCTAAAGTGTGAAAGACCAAAAAAACCCACAAAACACACAATATACGTGTTACTATCTGAGAATTATGAGGCTCCTCACGGGGCCACTACACACCATGTCACGAACACGAGAGGACCACTATGGTCACTATCATTGTGGCGGCACACGGCGAGTCGGCTCCGGCTCTGCTGAAGACCGCCGGCATGATCCTCGGTAACTTCGAAAACGTCCACCCGGTCACGTTCCTGCCGGGTCAGGGCCCCGAAGATCTCGTCGAAGAGTACACCCGTATCGTTGAGGCGTCCGAAGCAGAAGAAACCCTGCTGCTGGTCGACCTCTTCGGCGGTAGCCCCTACAACGCCGGTGCGCAGTTCGCAGCCACCCGCGAGGGCGTCGACGTCGTCTCCGGTGTCAACGTACCGATGCTTATTGAGGTCATCTCCGGCGCAGGCCGTAAGAACGCAACCCTCAAGTCCCTGGTCGCCAAGGCTCACAAGGCTGGCACTAAGGGTATTCGCTCCTTCCAGGAGGCGAACCAGCCCGCAGCCGCCAAGCCCGCCGAGGCGAAGCCCGCAGAGACCAAGGCGGTCGAGGTTCCGGCTGCTCAACAGGTTCCCGGCGGCACCATGGACGCTATCTTCACCCGCATCGACTCCCGCCTGATTCACGGTCAGGTGGCAGGCACCTGGGTTCCCCATATCGCACCGCAGACCTTCATCGCGGCATCCGATAATGCGGCACACGATCAGCTGCGCAAGTCCCTGCTGTTGCAGGTCGCGCCGACCAGCGTGAAGACCAACGTCCTGGACATCGCTAAGGCGGGCCGCGTGTACAACAACCCCAAGTACACCGGCATGAAGACCATGTTCGTCGTAGAATCCCCTGTTGACGTGGTGCGACTGCTCGACGAAGGCGTCAAGATCAACGAAGTGAACGTTGGTGGCGTCACCTTCAAGACCGGCATGGTTCAGCTTTCGGACGCAGTGTACGCCTCCGAAGAGCACCTGGAAGCCTACCGCGAACTCATTAGGCGCGGTGTGAAGCTGACGGTGCAGCAGCTGCCCAACCACTCCCCGGTTGATTTGGAAAAGATTCTCAAGCAGAAAGGCCTGGACGCATGAGCGCCCTGACGTTTATTCTCGTTGTTCTCGTGGCGTTCATTGCGGGCGTCGCATCCGTGGTGGACGAGCGTCAGTTCCACCGCCCCCTGGTCGCTTGTACCCTGATGGGTTTTGCGCTGGGTGACCCGACTACCGGCATTATGCTCGGTGGCGCACTTGAGCTCATCGCCCTGGGCTGGATGAACGTCGGTGCGGCTATGGCTCCCGACTCGGCTCTGGCGTCCACCATCTCCGCTATTGTTGTGATTCAGGGTCACCAGGACATCACCACCGGTATTGCTATTGCTGTGCCGCTGGCTGCAGCAGGTCAGGTTCTGACCATTTTCGTTCGTACCATTACGGTGTTCTTCCAGCATCAGGCGGATAATTTCGCGAAGACGGCGAACTTCCGCGGTATTGAGCTGATGCACCTCAGCGGTATGGCCCTGCAGGGTCTGCGTGTTGCTATCCCGACCGCTATTGTGGCTCTGATTAGCTCCGAAGAGCTGACCCGCCTGCTGGGCATGATTCCGGAACAGGTGACCATTGGTCTGCGTATTGCCGGTGGCATGATTACCGTGGTCGGTTTCGCAATGGTCATTAACATGATGCGTTCGAAGGCTCTCATGCCCTTCTTCTTCCTCGGTTTCATTGCCGCTGCCGCTATCCCGGCAACCCAGTCGATTGTGCCTCTTGCCGGCGGAAAGCCCGAGGATGTCCTGGTGGCACTGTCCACCCCGGCACAGTTCAACCTGGTTGCTATCGGTATTGTGGGCGCTTGCCTGGGTCTGCTGTACACCCAGCTGAACCCGCTCTTCCATAAGAGCGAGGCACCCGCCGTAGCACCGGCAGCCGCAGCAAACGACCTCGATAACGAGCTCGAGTAAGGAGCATCATCATGACTGAGAACAAGAACGTCGAGCTCGTTGAAGTTCCCGAGCTCACCCAGCGCGATAAGGTCGAAACCTACATCCGCTCCACTTTCCTGCTTGGTTCGTTCAACTTCGAGCGTATGCAGTCCATCGGTTTCGCGGTTTCCATGATTCCGGCTATTAAGCGCTTCTACACCAAGAAGGAAGACCAGGCGGAGGCGCTGACCCGCCACCTGGAGTTCTTCAACACCCAGCCGTGGGTTGCATCCTCGATCATGGGTGTGACCGCTGCAATGGAGCGTGAGAAGGCAGCCGGTAAGGACATTGACGAAGCCGCTATCACCAACGTGAAGGTGGGCCTGATGGGCCCGCTGGCTGGTGTGGGCGACCCGATTTTCTGGGGTACCGCACGTATTGTGCTGGCTGCTCTGGGTGCGTCCCTGGCGGTGACCGGTAATATCCTGGGCCCGCTGCTGTTCTTCTTCGGCCTGACCGCGATTCGCTGGGCGACCCGCTGGTACGGCTTCAAGTACGGTTACGAGAAGGGTACCCAGATTGTGACTGAGGCGGGCGGCAACACCCTGCAGAAGATCACTCAGGGCGCTTCCGTGATGGGTCTGTTCGTGATGGGTGCACTGGTGTACCGCTGGACGAGCGTGAACATTCCGTTGCCGCTGACCAGCTACAAGAACCAGGCTGGCGCGATGGTGGATGTGACCGTTCAGTCCGTGCTGAACGACCTGCTGCCGGGCCTTGCATCGCTGGGTCTGTGCTTCCTGTGCATGTGGCTGCTGAAAAAGAAGGTCAACGCTATCTGGTTGATTTTCGCCCTGTTTGCCGTGGGCATCCTCGGTTCTTACCTGGGCTTCCTGGCTCTCTAAGAATTCGTGGATAGCCCCCTCACCCTTCTACGAAGGCGTGATATCCAGGGGCTGTAATCTCAAGTGGCGGGGATGCGGTCGGTACACTGAGAGGTACCGGCCGCATCCCTATTTTATGCAGGGTGCGGTGTGTGCGAACTATTGGCGCGCCCCCTCCCTGTGAAGGAGTTTCTATGACCAAGTTGATGGCTTTCGATCTTGACGGCACGATCCTGTTTAACCGTGCCGTGGAGCCTGCCACTGAGCGGGCGATTGCCCGCTGGCAGGCGGAGGGTAACCTGGCGGTCTCGTGCACGGGTAAAAGCATTTTTGCGACGCAGCTGGCGTTGAACCCTACCACCATCCGTTTCGATTATCACGTGCTGTACACGGGTGCGGTGATGACCGACCGGCAGTACCGGGTGATTTACCATCAGCCTCTTCCGGTGAGTGTTGTGCAGGCGTGCTACGAACATTTCAGCACCGTGGACGGCGTCGCCCTGTTCGCGACCACCCTAGATAACGATTACAGCCTCTGCGATAGGGTGGGCTCCTCGACGAATATTCTGCCGGAGTTCACTCCCCTGCCGGCTGATGACCTGCAGAACCACGAGTACGTGGGTGTGCCCCTGTGGATTCCGGATGCGCAGGTCCGCGAGGCGGCGTACGCCTGGATTCTGGAGCGTTTTGGTGACTCGGTGGACTGCCATAAGAACCAGGATTTCCTGGATATTGTGCCGCCCGCCTGCACGAAGGGCACCGGTCTGCAGCACCTGGTGGAGTACCTGCAGGCGGAGCATCCGGGTAGCTCCTATGAAGTGCATACAATCGGGGATTCATGGAACGATATCGACATGCACCGCTACGCCGACCGTTCGGCGTCTTTCAGCTACTCCCCCGATGAGGTTAAGGCTGTCACCACCGATTGCGTGGATAAGGCGTACGAGTTTATTGAGGCTTCCCTGTAGAAGCTCCCGAGGTGGCGGCTAGGCGAGCGCTGAGCCTGCCGCCCCGCCTACTCGCCGCTTCTCTCGCGCGTACTTGCCGCCTACTCCCCCGTTTCACGTGAAACACCCGCTTTCCCGTTACTCCCTGTGACCGATACTCCCCGTGAGGTTTCTATGTGCCCTTCCGCTTCTCAAACCCATGAGAACCAGCCCGGCAAAAACCAGCCCGGCAAAAACCAGTCTCCCAAGAGCCCGCAGGCCAATTCTGCCCCCTCTTACGACCCGTCCAGCTTCTCTGACACCTTCCGCGCTATGGCGCGTGAATCACTCGTGAAGAACCAGAAGAGCCGCCCGGACTCCCC
This sequence comes from Rothia mucilaginosa, assembly GCA_963539245.1. Classification (GTDB taxonomy): domain Bacteria; phylum Actinomycetota; class Actinomycetes; order Actinomycetales; family Micrococcaceae; genus Rothia; species Rothia mucilaginosa_H. The sequence goes on along the minus strand of CAUTJW010000005.1, from coordinate 50,407 downwards.
CATCGTCTCGATTTCCCCGGTGCTGATTATTTTGGGTGCCATTGCGGCGGCGCTGTACGGGCTGTGGCAGAGCTGGGCGTGCCTCATTCCGCTGGTGCTGATTCTGGTGCTCATGTGGGTGCGGTACACGATGCAGCGTCAGGCGCTCAACGATTTTGCGGAGCTGGAGGCGGCACGTACCGCGTGGAAGAAGACCCGCGACCGCCAGTACCTGGAGCTGATGGCGGCGCAGTCGGCGCGCATCCTGGGTGAGAATAAGGCACTGACCAAGCAGGCTCGCGCGCACGTGCAGGAGTACGCGGATTTCGCGGCGCAGAAGCTGGGTACTCAGCACTAAAGACCCAGCTGCGCTCGCTCGCCCCTCCCCAAAAAGTATTCGCCGAGCGTCGCGTGAAATGAACGTTTAGGGCTGAATGTTTAGGCACAACACAAAAGACCGTAACCACTCCCCCATGCGGGGGGCGGTTACGGTCTTTACGTCTTAGGGGGTTACACCCTAGTTGGTGTTCTGCCTAGTTGACCTTTTGCATAGGTGCTTCAGCGGGCTCCCCTGCAGCTTCCTCGACGGGTTCCGCAGATTCTTCGCCTGCTTCGTCAGTGACCGGAGCGTCGTCAGTAGCAGTAGCGTCCAGGCGCTGCACCACAGCGGGGCGGTCATCAAAGCCGCGGCGGGTGCCTCGGGCAGCCTTCGCGTCAAGGGTGTACAGCTGCTCGCGGTTCGTCAGCACCACCAGAGTCATGGCATTCAGGCAGACACCCACAATGCACAGAATCCAGCCAATCAGCATGAACCGGCCGCCGGAAAGCACCGCACCGGAAAGCATCAGGGCAACAGAGGTGAGGTACGCCGGGGAGAGCAAAAACTTCGTATTCACGACCGACCTACCTAGCGTGCGTTAGAGCGGGGCTTGGGGGTGCGACCCGAACGGGGGCGCGAGGGCAGAACGCTCATGCGGCCGGGGGCACGCTCAACAATCGGCTGGGATTCGGTGGGCTCTTCCTCACGAACCTCGGTAGCCTCTGCAGTTTCAGCGGGCTCGGTCACCTCAACAGCCTCAGCGGGAGCCACTTCCTGCTCAGCCTGCGCGGTTGCTTCCGCTGACTGCTCAGAAGCTTCGTGCTCAGCTGCTTCTCGTTCTTCGCGGCGGTGCTCTGCGCGCTCGCGGATGCGGTTCTCCACGGAGGACTCGAGACCGTCCAGGTTGGCAACCAGCGCGGGGGTCGGGTTACCCTTCGCCTTACCCACGGACAGCACAAAGGCGAGGATGTTCAGACCCAGCGCAAGAATCAGAAGGATCCAGCCGAGCCACAGGAGCCAGGGGTTGGAGGTTCCGATCAAGAGCGCGCCGCAAAAAATTACGCCGAGGGAGGTCAGGTACGCAGGCGAGAGAGTCTTGAAGTCCATGTCTACTTTCAATGTGTTCGTGAGTTTGAGAGAGCTAACGTATGTTCACTACGTTTCCTGTCTCATTTTAGGTGATAGTTGAGGCTTAATCTGCCTCTGCCCCTGTCTCTCGCCTGTGAGCTAAAGACCAGAGGGCTTATCTCGGTGGCGTAGGCAGGGGCAGAAACGTAGCGTTCATGCACGGGGGTACCGGCTATGACTTGGGGGGTACCTCGTTGGTGACCAGGGGCGAGGCGGGCGCGTTCTCCACCACGGGGATTGCGCGGGTGCTCAGGGTGCCCTGGTGCTTCTTCCAGAGGTTGTAGCGTTCCAGTGCAACCGCACCGGCGGTCATGGCGGGCAGAATGAACATGCCGGAGGCGCGGATGCTTTCAGCCTGCGCCAGGATGTCCAGCTTACGCACCACGCGGGTCACGTCGTGGGAGTCGTAGCGGTCCTGTGCGGAGATAACCTCGTTCTGCGCGGCGACGAGGGCGGCGTCGCGCAGGCGTACGAAGTCGTTCCTCTTGTCCTTAAGTTTCTCCACATGCTGCTTGTATTCTTCGGGCAGTGCCTCGCTGATTTCGTCGCGGCGGGTAATGGCGGAGCACATTTCCTTCACGCGAGCGTAGGTTTCCGGGTCGGTGGTTGCCTTCGCTTCAGCCTGCAGCGCCTCGAGGGCTGCGACCTGCGCAATCTTGAGCAGCTCGGGTACGGCGGTTTCTTCTTCATGGTTAGCCTGCACGCCAAGGACCTTCACGAGCAGGGGCAGGGTCAGGCCGGGCAGCACGAGGGTGAAGAAGAGTACGGAGAGCATCATGACGATGGCGTCCTGGCGTACCTGTTCGGTGCCGTTGACCACGGGGATGGACAGGGCAAGAATCAGGGTCACGAGGCCTCGCATGCCGGACCAGGTCATAACGATAACTTCAGCAAAGCTTTCGGGTGCACCCTCGTGGATGGGGTTCTTGCGTCCTGCCAGCCAGACGATGGTGAACCAGATGAGGCGCACCAGGATGGCGACCAGTGCGACCAGGGCACCGTCAGCGAAGAGGCTTGCGATACGGGAGGGGTCGGCGGTGGCGATGATACTACTTGCCTGCAGGCCGATGAGGCCGAAAGCGACACCGGTCATGAGCAGCTCAATAATCTGCCAGAAGGAGGTGGAGGAGAGGCGTTCTTCCGCTTCGAGTGCCGCCATGTATTTGGTGCTGGTGAACTGGATAGCGCCGATGACCACGGCAATAACGCCGGAGGCGTGCACGCTTTCAGCAGCGAGGTAGGCGCCGAAGGGGATCACGAGGGTCACGGCGTTGCTGGTGACCACGTCGTGGGCGCGCTGGCGAACGTAGCCGCCGAGCCATCCGAAGATATAACCAATAATGACCGCGAGGATCGAGCCGAGCACGAAGTCCTTGGCGACCGAGAGCGGCTCGATGTGGTGGCCGCTGGTCATGGAGTGGATTGCGGCGTGGAAGAGAACGATTGCGATAGCGTCGTTGAAGCTACCTTCGGTCTGCAGGGTGCCGATGAGGCGGCGAGGGATGCCGACGGGCTCAGCGACTGCTTCCACGGCGACGGGGTCGGGCGGGGAGACGGCGGCACCGACGGCAAGGGCGACGGCGATGGTCATGCCGGGGACCCACCACATGGCTGCGCTGGCAATTGCCAGGGCGGAGACGGTGGTGAGAAGGACCGAGTAGAGCAGTACGGATCTCCAGCGGCGGCGCAGGGTGCCCCAGGAGAATTTAACGCCGATGGCCCACAGTAGCGGCGGAAGGAAGATTGGCAGGATGATGTCACTGTCGATGGTGATGTCCGGTCGGTTGGGGATGAAGAGCGCGGCGGTGCCGAGCAGGGTCATCATGACCGGCCAGGGGAGGTTGAGTCGGTCACCGACGCTGACCATGAACACGGTCACAATCAGGATCATGACGATAACGGAGAGGTAAAGCATTAGTCCGGTGTTGTTCCTTTCGTGCGGCCACGATTAGTCGGCTACGTCTTTCTACTCTACCGGAGCGGCGCATACCGCTTTTGGGTTATGGGGGCTCTGTAGCGTTTATTATGGTGTTGTTTACCTCTAAGCCTAATGCCCAGTGTGGAATATAGAGCTTTCCCCTGAATATCCTTGCTTTTCAGTAGGTTATTCAGGGGAAAATTCTATATTTGGAATATAAAGTTTGAGGCAGTCACTACCCTAGCGGGCTACTTGGAGCCGCAACCGCCAGCACCACAGCCGCAACCACCTGCGGGAGCTTCCTCCACGACCGGCTCGGGCTCATCGTGGCCACCGCAGCAGCCACCTTTTTCTTCCTTCGGCTCGTCGTGGCCACCGCAGCAGCCACCCTTTTCTTCCTTCGGTTCGTCGTGGCCACCGCAGCAACCGCCGCCACCGTGGGAGTGGCTGTGAGACTCAGCCGGAGCTTCAGCGGAGGAACCGCATCCGCCCGAGCCGCAACCGCAACCACCGGCGGAAGACGCCGGCTCGTCGTGGCTACCGCAGCCACCCGAACCACAGCCACAGCCGCCACCATCGACCGAGCCGCAGGCGGAGCCGCGCGCGTCGCGGTGACCCATGAGGTCCACGCCGAGGTCGGAGAGGTAACGCAGGTAACCTGCAAGGGCGTCGCGACCTGCGGTGCCGGAGATGACGATGCCGCCGTGGCGCAGTGCCTTGAGTACCTCGTTGACCATGGGCCACTGCTCAATGTCATCGGTAATGGTGATGGCGCTAACCACGTGCATTGCGAGGGAGGTCAGCGAACGCAGGGACTGTTCGTAGCCTTCGGGCAGGTGAATGACCTTGGCGGGTGCTGCCAGGCGCAGGATGGACAGTACACGCATGAGCATCATGGGCACTGCATTTTCGGGCAGCAGTACGGTCACGCCGATGGCGGAGGATTCTGCAATACGTTCGATGGTTGCCGCGAGTTCTTCGGAGTCGATATCGCGGGAGATGTCCAGAACTTCGTAGGAGTCCACGGCGATGGAGCGGGTGCCCAGCGCATCGGCGAGCGCTTCATCTTTGGTGTGGATCGCAATCATGTTGCGGAATTCGTTGCGGCGCACTACGGAGGCTGCCTCGATAAGGGCGAAGTCCTGTCCTTCACCGTCCACGAGGAGGGTGTGGATTTCTTCGCGGTTGAGGCCTTCACCTGCGGTGGCGCGCTCGATTAGTTCAGAAAATGCGTTGCTCATACCGAATATTAAACACCCCCTTTTGCCCTGTGCGCCCGCGAGGTTTGCCTGTCTTGGCTGTTTTGGGCGGTTTATGACGTGTTTTTATGCCAAGAGCGTGGGAGTGGCTGTTTTTCTCTGCTTTGTGGGGTGCGCTCTGATGTAAAACTCCCCCGTGAAACGCGAAACGTTCGCTCCGGGTGAGTGAGAATCAACATTGGTTTTTGGGTTTGTACCGCGTATTTGTGGGGTTTTTGTTTGCCGCGGGGTGCATCTTGCTCACGTTACAGATTTGAACACCCTAAAATGAAAGGGTGGTACTTTCCCGTGAAAAGATTCTAGATACCGCCTACGAGGTCTTGGCGACCTACGGTTTGGCGGACCTTTCCATGCGCCGACTTGCTCAGGAGCTTCACGTGGCTCCCGGCGCTCTGTACTACCACGTGAAGAATAAGCAGCAGCTTCTGATTCTGTTGGCGGATTACATTCTGGCTCGTGCCCCGAAGTCGATGTCTGAGGAGGCTGAGCCGAATCCGGAGGCTATTCGTGCTTCGATGATTCGCCGCGGCGATACGTTGTTCTCCCTGCTGTACCCGATTCGTGAGTGCCCTGAGGTGGTGCGTTTGAGTTTGACTCTGCACCCGCGTGAGTTGAAGCCTGTGGTGGCGATGGCTCATGAGTTCCAGGCGCTTGGTTTGGGTCATGCGGAGGCGCTGCGTCGTGCTCGTTTGTTGACTCATATTGCGTTGAGCCTGGTGGAGGAGTATCAGACTCTGCCGCTGATTTCTCCGCAGGAGGCTGTGGCGAGCGGCGATGTGCCTCTGATTGAGAATGCGTTTAACCGTTACCGCCAGGATCTGCTGTCTGCGATTGATTCAATGATGGTGGTGCAGGAGCCCTACACGCAGGACGCGTAACCGCTTGGCCTTTCTTTTGGTTTATTAGTTATGTATGGTGCCCCGTGCCCCCTCGTGGGGGTGCGGGGCTTTTGCGTGCGTTGGACTGCCCTACCGCGCGCCGATACCGGTGCGGTTTGGCGGCTGAGTCGATGTTCGCTGGTTTTCTGCTTTAGTCTAGAGGTGACACGTGCTCACATCCGGGGTGTATCGGGTGCGGGTGGGGTGTCGTTGATGTCTTAGTGCCCTGTTGGGCTTTATCAGAGGTGTTCCATGTCGATGACCGCTACCGCCCAGTGGGCGGCTCTTCCGGACCATAGCGCGGAGATTGCCCGCGTTCGTGAGGAGTTTATTACTGCGTATGGTTATGAGCCGGATGGCGTGTGGTCGGCGCCTGGGCGTCTGAATCTTTTGGGTGAGTACATCGATTTTTTGGGTGGCTCGTGCCTGCCGATGCCGCTGCCGTACCGCACCTATGTGGCGGGTGCGTTGCGTCGTGATGGTGTATTGCGTGCGGCTTCTTTGCAGATGCCCGGCGATGAGCGCACGGTCGTGATTCGCGATATTCAGCCGGGTCATTTGAAGGGCTGGTTCACCTATGTGGCGGGTGTTGCGTGGGCGATGAATCAGGAGGGCGGCAGGGATATTATGCTGCCCGATGAGTTTGGCGCTGACCTGCTGATTAATTCTCGTGTTCCGGTGGGTGGCGGTTTGTCATCTTCGGCGGCTTTGGAGTGTTCTACGGCGTTGGCGTTGTTGGAGCTTTCGTGTCCGGTGCGTAAGGATTGCCCGGAGGTGGATGCTACCCCGGCTGATAGTGATGCGCTGCGTGCGCGTCTGGCTCAGGTGTGTATTACGGCTGAGAATAAGGTGGCTGGTGCGCAGACGGGTGGCCTGGATCAGACGGCGTCGTTGCGTTCACATCCGGAGCAGGCTCTGGTGGTTGATTTCCGTGATTTTTCGATTGAGCCGGTTGCGGTGGATATTGCCCAGCACGGCCTGAGTTTTTTGGTGATTGATACGAACACTCCGCATGAGCTGACGGATGGCGGTTTTGCGGCTCGTCGTGCGGCGTCTGAGGCGTGCGCTGAGGCTTTGGGTCTGCGGTTTTTGCGTGATGCTTTGCCGGAGGATTTGTCCTGTGCGGGTATGGACGCGCGCGCGGCGAAGGCGTGGCGTGCTGATTTGGTGGATTCTTCGGTGAATCGTGCCCTTGATGCTCTGGAGGACGCGGGGCGTCCGTGTTCGTTCCCGCGCGGTTGGGTGCGTCATGCGTTCCACGATATGACTCTGGTGGGTCGTGCGAGCTATCTGCTGCAGCATGCTGATGAGCTTGGTTTCGCGGCGTTTGAGGAGGCGGGCCGTATTTTCACAGAGTCGTTTGTGTCGATGCGAGATGAGTTGCGTGTTTCTCGCCCTGAGATTGATGATGCGGTGCAGGTGTGCCTGGATCAGGGCGCACTGGGTGCCCGTATTGTGGGTGGCGGTTTTGGTGGCGCGGTGATGGCTCTGATTCCGACCTCTCAGCTGGAGGCTGCCGCGGACGCGGTGGCGACTGCGTATGCTGTGCGCGGCTACGCGGCACCTCGTTTTTTGCCGATGGTTGCTGGTTTTGCGGCGTCTCATGATTGGGCTGCGGGCGCTGACCCTACGGATATTCCGGTGTTTTAGGGTTGGGCGCTGAGGTTTGTTATAAACCGTCCATAAATCGTCGGGTGTCATACTGAAAATCGTCGGAGCGTCATAGGGGCGTTTTTTCGGGGTTTGAACGATATTCATAGCTGGAAGTTTCCTGCGAGTTTCTGCAAATTTTCTCCGCTGATCCCCCGTAATAACGCACTGATAAGCCACAATTTTTTGGTCATTGATCAAAAGTGGCGCCACGTTTTCTGAGGGTGGTTTTTCTTGCCCTCACGGGTATGTACACTTATCGACGGACGCAATCCGTGAGCTGTAAAGTTTCGATGCGCATAGTCCGGCATACGGATGGCATCTACACTGGGTTCGACCGTCACATACAAGCCCAGCTTGCAGGTTTCGTCCACCAAAGCATCACACTCCAGTTTTCTGCCCGCCCCGGGCAGGTACCTCACCCAGAGTGAGGCTTTAGAGCGCGAAAGCGCAGAAAGGAGGCCCCCGTGGGCTTCGATATCAAGGGCACCGTTGAGCAGGGCCTCGACAAGGCTCAGGAAGTCATCAACGAGAAGGCTGGCAAGGAGGTCGTCACCGACGAGCACGTTGCCAAGGTTGAAGAGGTCGTGACCGAGAACGTCTCCAAGCTGACCGAGAAGTTCGGCAAGTAAGGCGACAGCCTCCTTTGGATTGGCGTCCTGCCTCGCCTTCTCGTGGGGTAGGGCGCCATTTCCCTGGGTTTGCATTACAGGCTTTCACTCAACGGCTTTCACTCAACATCTCTCTCGAATAATGGGGCGTTCTGCCCCGCCTGGGTTCTTTCATTCACTGACTCACTCGGCATATTGCTCAGCTTCGGTTACCGCCTGGTAGCCTGTTTTCACTCTTCTTTTACTCTTACTCAGCACAAGTACTCGCGCTTTCTCGCGAACTGTATACGCCCCGCATCATTGGTCCGGCAACCTTGGTGTGGGGCGTATGCCGTTAATGCGCAGACGTTCGTCCTATGAGGATCTCTCCCCCACGCCTGCACCCTCGGCTATGCTTGATATGTCAACCTATTGAGCTACGCCCTCAGGCAGGCTTCAGTGCCTCCCGAGGACCGCGGAGCACCCCGTCTATGGAGGAACCACATGTTTGAACGTCAGCAGTCCGATCAGCAGAAGGCACGCGAGGTTATGAAGGATGGCGGCGTCGTCATTTATTGGCGCCCCGGCTGCCCCTACTGCGAGGCTCTGGATTCTAAGCTGGGCGAGCTGGGCGACCACGCTACCTGGGTCAACATTTGGGAGGATCCGCAGGCTGAGGCGCATGTGAAGTCCCTCAACGACGGCAACGCAACCGTTCCCACCGTGGACACCGGCGACACTCACTTTGTGGTCGCTGACCTGGTGAGCCGCAACAAGGTAAAGAAGCTGATTGAGAACACTCTCAACTCTGGCGGCGAGGCTTAAAATGGCTCGCCCGGCACTGAACCGCGATACGACGGTCTGCATTTCTCTGTCTGGTCGCCCGTCGAATCACGGTATTAAGTTCCATAATTACCTGTACGAGAAGCACGGTCTGGATTACCTGTACAAGGCGATGACCACCACCGATATTGAGGGTGCTATCGCCGGCGTGCGCGCGCTGGGTATTCGCGGCTGCTCGGTGTCTATGCCGTTCAAGCAGGCTGTTATCCCGCTGATGGACGACATGGACCACTCGGCTGCGGTCATTGGTGCGGTGAACACGATTGTGAACACTGACGGCTTCTTGAAGGCGTACAACACGGATGTGATTGCGGTGGCTTCCCTGCTGCGTTCGCATAACGTGGATCCGTCGCTGCCGTTCCTGCTGCGCGGTTCGGGCGGCATGGCGGCTGCTGTGGCTGGCGCGTTCTTTGACGCGGGCTTCTCGCAGGGCATGATTATTGCCCGCAACGAGGAGACCGGCCGTGCGCTGGCTGAGCGTTACGAGTACGCCTGGGCACCGGAGGTGGGCAACCTGCGAGCGCCGATTCTGGTGAACGTGACCCCGATTGGCATGGCGGGCGGTGAGGAGAGCGAGGAGCTGTCCTACCCGCAGGAGGCTATTGCTGAGGCGCAGGTGGTCTTTGACGTGGTGGCGATGCCCGTTGAGACTCCGCTGATTCGTGCGGCTCGCGCGGCGAGTAAGGAAGTTATTCACGGCGGTGAGGTGATTGCTCTGCAGGCTGCTGAGCAGTTCCGCCTGTACACCGGCGTGGAGCTCACCCCCGAGGAGGTTGAGGAGGCGGAGGCTCAGGCGAACTAGGTTCGCACCCGCTGCTTCTTCGCCCCGTGAGGGGCTCGATATGTGAAAGTGCCCGGAAGGTTAATCCTTCCGGGCACTTCTGTTGTATCCGGTGCGTAGCACCGGAATTTTTTGTAATTACACACACCCTGATATTTAAGGTTTTCCACATCTGTGGAGAAATCTGGGGAAAACTCTTACACCCGTGTAATTCACTCTGTGTAATTCGGTTGTCTTAGCCTGTATCCACAGGTTTTTAACATGTACTCACACTCGTGGAATTACACGAATGTAGTTATACACAGTGTGGAAAACTATTGTGGATAACTCTCTTCTGTGGCGGATTCTCGCGGTTTTCCAGGCTCAATACCTGCCGTTGAGCCACCGTTGCGGGCTCTGCGGCGGCGGACTCGAGAACTCAGGCTTCGAGGACTCAGGCTTCGAGGACTCGGGCTTCTTCACGAACGGGATGATCAGCAGGGTTGCTAGTGCACCGCCGACAAGACCACCAAAGTGTCCCGCGTGGGAAATATGCGGGATGAAGAGGTTCTGCACCACACCAATACCGATGAGCAGCATAAAGAGGCGTGCGGTGTCCTTCTGCTTCCGAAGAAGCAGGATTACGAAGAAGGCGCCGTAGAGGCCGTACACGCCGCCTGATGCGCCCACGGCGCCACGGTAGTAGGCGAAGATGTACACGCTGAGACCAGCACTCACAGTAGCCGCCATATATACGAAGAGGAACTTCCAGCGCCCCATCATGCGTTCGAGAGATACACCGAAGATGAAGAGGTAAATCATGTTCCACACCAGGTGCATCGGGTCATTCTGCGAGTGCACAAACCCGTGCGTAATCAAGCGGTAGTACTCACCGCTGTGAACACGGGGACCCGACATCATACCGAGGTTATACACCCAACGGAATGGAATGATCTGTTGCAGGCCGTACACCACGACATTAATGAGAATGATGGTATACGTAATATGCCAGTGGCGCGCCAGGAACGAGCCTTTCGCCTTCGAGCGGCCGCCCGTGAGTTCACGGTAGCAATCGGGGCAGACTATACCCGCATCCTGTGCCGTCTGACATTCGCCGCAGATAATTCGGCCGCAGCGCCCACACTGGGTGTAGCTGACACGGTCGGGGTGGTTGGCGCAGACCGTGGGACTCTGCCCGTAGCCTGCGTAGTTGGGAAAGTTCTCCACTGACCCTCCAAAGATTTTTGTGCCGGATTTTCCGAAGATTTTCCACGTGTTTTCAGGCTTAGTACCTGCCGTTTTGCCACTGCTGCGGGCTCTGCTGCTGAGGAGGCTCGGGCTTATCCACAAGCGGGACGAACAGCAGAGTCAGCAGCACGCCACCGACAAAACCACCCGCGTGGCATGCGTGGGAGATATTCGACGGGGTCATAATGCTATAGATGATGTTCGGGGCAGTAATCATGACGAACACTCGTGCGGTGTCCTTCTGCTTCCTGATGATTAGCAGGGTCAAGAACGAGCCCATGAGGCCGAATAGACCACCGGAGGCACCCACCACGCTCGTTCCAGGAGCCAGCACGTACACGCCGAAGGCTCCAAAGACGATAGAGCCCAGGTACACCACAAGGAACTTCCAGCGCCCCATCATGCGTTCGAGGGACACGCCATAGATGAAGAGGTTAATCATGTTCCACACCAGGTGCATCGGGTCATGCTGCATGTGCAGAAAACCGTAGCTGATGACGCGGTAGTACTCGCCGTGCTGGACGTAGGGCCACCAGATGTTGCCGTGCCTAACCACCCATTCGTTGGGAATGATTTGTTGCAGACCGTACATCGCGACGTTCATCAGAATGAGCGTGTACGTAATGTGCCAGTGTCGAGCCAGGAACGAGCCTCGCGCCTTCGAGCCCTGTGCTTTCGAGCCCTGTGCTTTCGAGCCCTTCGAGCTGCCGCCCGTGAGTTCACGGTAGCAATCGGGGCAGACCATACCCACGTCCAGGTTCACCTGACATTCGCCGCAGACGGTGCGGCTGCAGCGCTTGCACTGGGCGTAGCTAACGCGGTTGGGGTGGTTGACGCAGACGGTAGGGGTCTGCCCGTAGCCTGCGTAGTTGGGAAAGTTCTCCACTGAACCTCCAAGAGTTGTGTACCGGTTCGTCCGAAGGTGGTGTACGTGGGCATATAAGCGCAGGGGCCCACCGGAAGAATCCTGGCGGGTCCCTGAACTATACGTGTTTTCTCAACACCTTCAGCAGAATGCTCGTATGAGCCTTCTGATGGGGTTTATTAGAGCTTTTCGATGTCGATCGAGGAGATGACAACGTCCTTGACCGGGCGGTCCTGGAAGCCGGTCTCAACGCTCTCAATAGCGTCGACAACCTTCTTGGATGCCTCGTCGGTAACCTCACCGAAGATGGTGTGGCGGCCGTTCAGCCAGGGGGTCTCAACGGTGGTGATGAAGAACTGAGAACCGTTGGTGCCGGGGCCTGCGTTAGCCATTGCCAGCAGGTAGGGCTTGGAGAAGGAGAGCTCGGGGTGAATCTCGTCCTTGAACTGGTAGCCGGGGCCGCCAACGCCCATGCCCAGGGGGTCGCCACCCTGAATCATGAAGTCCTTGATGATGCGGTGGAACACGACGTCCTTGTACAGGGGGGTGTTCATGATTTCACCGGTGCGGGGGTGCTTCCACTGACGGGAGCCGTCAGCCAGGCCGATGAAGTTTTCAACAGTCAGCGGTGCGTGGTTGCCGAAGAGCTCGACGACGATGTCACCGTAGTTAGTGTGGATAGTTGCCTTAGCAGTTGCATTAGTCATGGCTCTATTGTGGCACGGGGCGGCGCTCATTCGCCATCTAACATGTTTTTTCGCCCCGGGCGCACCGTTGGGCGGGCTTTTTGGGCGGGAATTGAATATCCTGAGAGGTGAACACTACGCGCGCGGCGGCGTTTTCTGGCTGCCGGCGCATTTCAACCGATGGAGGTCACCCCATGTTCTGCTGCAAGAAGCGCAAGGCACGCAAGGCTGCTAAGGCTCAGGCTGTTGTCTCTTCTCTGGCTGCTGTTGAGTCCGCGCTGGAAGGCAAGACCGCTGAGATGTTCGCTGAGAAGCTGACCGGCAACAAGAAGGCTCTGAAGAAGGCTCGTAAGGCTACCGCGAAGACCGTTCGCGCCGCTGAGAAGGAACTGGCTCGTATTGAGCGTAACGGCGGCAAGCGCCCCCGTAAGGGCCTGGCATTCCTGGGTCTGCTGGTTGCTCTGGGTGTTGCAGGCGCCGCAGCCTACAACGCAGCTCGTCCCGTGGAGGATCCCTGGAAGAACGCATAAGCGCTATTCCCCGCTTTTTCTTCTCTAAAGCGTTCTGAGATAGCTTTCTGAGGCGCCGCTAACGGCGTGAGAGAGCGCCCAATAAGAGACGATGAGAGAGATATAGCCGCCCGCTAGAGTTTTACTCTGGCAGGCGGCTATTTTTGTCTGATTTTGGGGATGGGGAGAGAGGAGGCGCTGCAGATAGAGCGCTGAATCTCCCCGTGCATATACCCCTGGTATTTCCCGGACATACAAAGAACCCCATGTCTTTCGACATGGGGTTCTCGGTTCAAAAATAAACCGGCGATGACCTACTCTCCCACACCCACAAAAGTGCAGTACCATCGGCGCGAAGAGTCTTAGCTTCTGGGTTCGGAATGGAACCAGGCGTTTCCCTCTTGCTATAATCACCGGAAAGTGGAGGCGAGGGGACTCGAACCCCTAACCCTCTGCTTGCAAAGCAGATGCGCTACCAATTGCGCCACGCCCCCGCGGTGCTTTACTAGTCTATAACACCTTTTGCGGCTTTACCAAATCCTCAGGCGCATTTTTTGAGTTAGACCCGTCACACCATTGAGGGCTTTAGGGAGGTTTCAGGAAATAACCTCGCCCGGCACCGTCGCCTCACGCTTCGTCAGAGCCTGCAGGGGACCACTGACTTCCTGCAGATACTTACGAATCGCGGTGCGTTGCGCCTCCTTCGCGGATTCTTCCTTCGACTCAGGATCCGTGAAACCCAGCTTGAAGGCATCCCGCTGGCCTGCAGAAGGATATTCTTCACGAGCATTCCACACCAGCGAGAACGACGCCAAAGTATTCAGTTCCTTCTTCGTGGCAGCCTTCGAGAGCACATCAGCAACCGTTGCCACGCGCGAAGACTCGGCAACACTCACCGAAATCTTCGACTGCGCGCCCGAGGGCAGGCTCAGCGCCTTCTCCGGAGCCAACTGAATATTCAGGTGAATCTGCTGCACCCGCTCATTCTTCAAATCCAGCTCAGCCAGCGCACGGAAACGCTTCATCAGGGACTCATAGTTCTCATCAATCACCACGGCATTCAGGCGCAGCTCATCCGCCAGCAGCCCCACCTGCGCGTAGCTCACATGAGTTCCCAGCGCCGCGTTAGCGGTCAGCACCTTCAGCCACTGCTCTTCCTGCAGGGTTGCCGAGTCGTTCACGCGCAGCGGGCTCACCGGCGCATCCGTCACCGTATGAGCAATGTTCTGCGGGTCATTCGCCAAGTCCACACCACCGTAGGTGACGCTCAGCCGATGCAGCGAGCCGTAGACAGACAGGTTCGTCAGCGCTGTAGCAGCCGCCGCCAAATCGGCCTGCGCAGCCTCCGTGAGGGAGAAAGAACCCACCAGACGCAGATCCTGCTCACGACGCCCCTGACCCGCATAAACACGCCCCAGCGACTCAATCTTCAGGTAGCGGGTATCGATATTCTCGCGCACCAGACGCTCACGGCGCGCCAGCAACTTCTCGGTCGAAACCACCACCGCAGCGTCCTCACCCAGCACACCGGTTGCCGCAATCTGCGGCATCGCGGCAATCACCCCGGCGGCAGCAACCACGCCACCGGTCAGAAGCAGGGAACGGCGGGGCACCACGAGGCGGCGCATCTGCCCCACGATGGCCTCTTTAACGGCATCGACACGGGCAGAGGGGGTCTGAGCAACAGAATCCTCAGCAACAGGGTCCTCAGTGGCAACGGATGCCGCCCCAGAAGAGCCCAGAGAGGCTTCTTGAGCGGACGTAAGGTGAGAGTTCTCGGGTTCAGAGGTAGGTGAAGAAGACACAGAATCTCCAAAATGAGGGCGAGCGCAGAACCCGCCATGAGTTTGAGGGAGTGAGTCTCTCTAGAATACCGCTCGCACCCTTGCGCCCGCTGAAGAATCGCGGCGCATCAATCGCAAAGGGCATAAAGAAAACCTATGGGGTGGACTCAGTCCACTCCATAGGTCACAAGCTTCATGAGAGCTCTGAACTCTCAGCGCAGATTATTTAGGATTCCTCAGCCGAAGCAGCGTTCGGAGCCGGGATATTAGCCGACTCAGCAGCCAACTCAGCAATACGAATCTCACCGGTCGTCGGATCATCATAGGTCACGTACTCGGTACCGCCAGCCGTAGGCTCGGCGTCCTCATTCACGTGGTTCTCCGCAATCAGGAAGCCGTGCGCACCAAGAATCTTAGCGACGCGGTCAATATCCTGCGGAGTCGGAGTATGGTCCACCACTCGACGAATGTACTCGTTAATGCGCTGGTCACTCACGTACGCCTCACCACGGGCAGCACGAGACTGCATGAGCTGGCGAACAACTTCCTGCAGCTGCTCATCGGTCAGACGCATCTTCAAAATAGCCATCACTGCCGCGCGGTCCTGCACCGGAACATCCTTGGGATACCCGACGCTCAGCCAGTCGATTACTCGAGAGATTATGCTCTTATCAGGCATCGAGCCCCTCCTTCGAAGCAGTCATCATATGCAATTTAGTGTTCACGGATTAGTGGCCTCCACCGGTTACGCCGAAGATATTCCAGCCGAAAGTGTGGTCGATAAAGTCCTTAGCGACCCAGAGAATACCGATGATTACGATTGCTACGATAATAGCAAAAATGCAAGACGCGGCAATCTTCGCCACCGTTCCCGGAGGCTCAATTTCAACGAGCTTACCGTCCGCAGTGTACTCGGTACGACCAGCCAGCAGACGCAGACCCAGCGCATACAGCGCCGGAAGGCCGGCACCAAAGAACAAACCGGCAATCAGCACCGGAATAACCTTGTTCACAATGTCCATCAGATATTCCACGGCTACGAACCTGCCTTCTCAGTAGCAAGGGTCTGAGCTTCTGCGGATGCGTCAGCGCTGGTGACTGCAGCGCCTTCCTTTTCATCCCAGTCGCCAGTCACGTTCGAAGCGTCAATGTTGTCCTTCTGGGAATGACGCCACATCAGGAAGCAGAAGATGACCAGCAGAGCGAACACGGTCATCTCGCCCACAAACTGGGTGCCGGTCAGAGCGTTCAGGCCGTGACCAATCAGCCAGGTCAGAGCACCCACAATTGCGGCAGCCGGCAGGGTAATCAGCCAAGCAACCACCATGCGACCAGCAACGGACCAGCGAACCTCAGCGCCCTTACGACCCAGACCACTACCCAGAATCGAGCCGGACGCCACGTGAGTGGTCGACAGAGCCATACCGAAGTGCGAAGAGGTCAGAATAATCGCAGCGGACGCACCATCAGCGGCAACACCCTGCGGGGTGTCCACCTCAACGATGCCCTTACCGAGGGTGCGGATAATACGCCAACCACCCAGGTAAGTACCCAGAGCAATAGCGATAGCACAGGAAGCCTTCACCCACATGGGGATCGCATCGTCATTGTTCAGGGTGCCCGAAGCAACCAGAGCCAGGAAGATGACGCCCATGGTCTTCTGCGCGTCGTTAGTACCGTGCGCCAGAGACATCAGGGATGCGGTCGCAACCTGTCCCTTGCGGAAACCACCGTGCTTACGGTCGTCAGCCACCGGAGCAGCAATGCGGTAAACCAGCCAGGTGCCGGTTGCCGCCACAATAGCCGCAATGACGGGGGAGAGGACCGCGGGAACAATAATCTTGGACAGAACACCCATCCACTGCACGCCATCAAAGCCGATCGCGACAATAGCCGAACCAATCAGGCCACCAAACAGAGCGTGCGACGAGGAGGAGGGAAGACCCAGAAGCCAGGTCAAAACGTTCCAGAGGATGCCGCCCACCAGGCCGGTAAAGACGATGAGCATCAGTGCCGGACCGTCCGTTGTTACATCGATACGATCCAGGTTCACGATGCCGCTACCGACCGAACGCGCCACCTCAACAGAGAGGAACGCGCCGACGAGGTTCAGGGACGCAGACAGCGCCACGGCAGTCTTAGGCTTCAGCGCACCGGTCGCGATGGAGGTCGCCATCGCATTACCGGTGTCGTGGAAGCCATTCGTAAAGTCGAAGGCGAGCGCGGTAAGCACCACGATCACGAGAATAATGAGTTCTGTAGTCACAAGAAAATTATCTGTCGGTTTTCGCGAAATCTAAAGTATTCCGAATTAACACGAAATAACAGATAAACCCACAGTATTGAGCGGGTTTTCGTGAGGGTTTTATTACAGAGCGCATATTTTAGGGGCGAAACTCCCGATATTCCGCGGAAAAAATGGTGCACCCACCAGAATGTTTAAGTTGTTTTATGTGGCTTATGCCAGAGTGCGGGAGAGAGGGGCGATTATATCCATCAAGAGGCTAAAGTGTGTTCACCTAGTGTTCACTTTCAGGAACCTCCCAGGTTTCTTTTTGTGACACACCTTTATTATTCAGACCTCATTTGGGGTGCTAAACTACCCACACAGAATGCCCCTGTGGGTTTTTGCAGCACAAGGCTTTGTCACAAGCCGCCCACACCGAATCCACCGCATCACGGCAGCAGATACAACAAAAGACCCCGCATCTTTCGATACGGGGTCTTTTTCAAAAATAAACCGGCGATGACCTACTCTCCCACACCCACAAAAGTGCAGTACCATCGGCGCGAAGAGTCTTAGCTTCTGGGTTCGGAATGGAACCAGGCGTTTCCCTCTTGCTATAATCACCGGAAAGTGGAGGCGAGGGGACTCGAACCCCTAACCCTCTGCTTGCAAAGCAGATGCGCTACCAATTGCGCCACGCCCCCGTCTCAGCGAAAACCACTGTTTAGTTATTTTTCCAAGCCTTTACGACTTCATTGCTCTGATACTTTTTCAAGATCATCACAGTGACACACGAAAGAACAGCAAGAATCAATAATTTCTTCATTATTGCCTTTCATAGTGTGGAGTGGGCGTACCAAGAATCGAACTTGGGACCTCTTCGTTATCAGCGAAGCGCTCTAACCGTCTGAGCTATACGCCCTCCTTCTGCGGAATTTCTTCCGTAGAACGAGATATAACTATACAGGTGTTTGAGGGTAACACCAAATCGAAAAAGCATGTTCTGCATCACACTTTAATATTGAGGGTTCCCAAACATACAGAGCGCGGGCATACAGAACGGGCGGCACCGCCTCCACCGGAGACAGCACCGCCCGCACACAAAGCTCAAAAGCTACAAACTAGGACTCATCGCTCAGAGTCAAGGTCACGCCACCAACCAGCTTCGCAGCCAGGTTGTACAGAATCGCGCCAATCATACCCAGCAGAGTAAAGACCACAGTGTTGACCACAGCAAAAATAGTAGTCACCAGAGCAACCTGACCCAGCGAAATCATCTGCGAAATATCCACAGTGGTCGAACCGGTACCCAAAGAGCTAATCAGCTGGTTCACACCGGCAAACGCGCCAGAAGCCTGCAGGAACAGCCACAGAATCACCGAAGCCACCACAGTCACAATACCCAGAGCAATAGACAGCAGGAAGATCAGCTTAGCAACCGACCACGTATCAACCCTCTGAACCACCAGACGCGCGCGACGAATCTTCGAACGCGGCGCCGGACGCACCAACTGACGGCGTGAACCGGTCGGACGCTTAGCGTTTACAGGGCGCTTGCCGGCAGGACGCTTAGCGGTACCGCCAGGACGAGCCTGGCCCGAACGGGCCTGAGCCGGGCGACGTGCGCCAGCCTTAGCCGCACCCGAAGACTTGGATGCGCCAGCCGACGCCGAACGCTGTGCCGACGCAGGAGAGGAGCTCGCGGGAGTGCTGCTCATTAGTTACCTCCAGTAGCGGTGAGATCGGCAGCTGCCGCTTCACCCTCGTTGTCCGTACCGGGCGCCTCAGAAGACTCCGAAGCCTCGGTGTTCTCAGTGGTTTCATCGTCGCTATCATCCAGCTGACGATCCTGGTTGCGCGCAACACCAATAATAGAATCGCCCTTACCGGGCTTTGCAAAGATAACACCCATAGTATCGCGTCCCTTCGCAGGAACCTCATTCACATTCGAGCGAACGACCTTGCCGCTGGCCATAACCACCAGCACCTCGTCCTCTTCATCCACAATGAGGCCACCCACCAGGGCGCCACGATCCTCAACTAGCTTAGCAACCTTAATGCCAAAACCATTACGACCCTGCACGCGGTACTCATCCACGCTCGTACGCTTCGCGTAACCACCCTCAGTGACCACGAAGACGAAAGAGCCCTCAGTGACCACATTCGCAGAAATCAGCTCGTCGCCCTCACGGAACTTCATACCGGTCACACCGGAAGTGGAGCGACCCATCGGGCGCAGCGACGCATCATCAGCGTGGAAACGCAACGACATACCATTACGTGACACCAGCAGAATATCGTCCTGAGCCGACACGGTGAACGCTGAAACAACCTCATCGCCCTCACGCAGGTTAATCGCAATCAGGCCGGCAGTACGGTTCGTATCGTAATCGCTCAGGCGGCTCTTCTTCACCATGCCGCCGCGAGTAGCGAGCACCAGGTACTCAGCATCCTCATAGCTCTTCAGCTCCATGACCTGAGCAATATGCTCGCCGCCCTGGAACTCCAGCAGGTTCGCGATGTGCTGACCCTTCGCGTCACGGCCGGCTTCCTGCAGCTCGTAACCCTTCGCACGGTACACGCGACCCAGGTTCGTGAAGAACAGAATCCAGCTGTGCGTAGTGGTCACAAAGAAGTGTTCCACCACGTCATCACCGCGTAGCGAGGCACCCTTAATGCCCTTACCGCCGCGGTGCTGGCTACGGTACTGATCGCTACGGGTGCGCTTAATATAGCCGCCGCGAGTAATCGTGACCACGACCTCCTCCTCGGGGATGAGGTCTTCCATGGACATGTCGCCGTTGTAGCCGTACATAATCTGGGTGCGACGCTCATCGCCGTAGCGGTTCACAATCTCGCCCAGCTCCTCAGAGATAATCTCGCGCTGGCGAGTCTCCGAAGCAATAATCGCGTTGTACTCAGCAATCATGCGCATCAGCTCATCGTGACGATCCTGAATCTTCTGACGCTCCAAAGCAGCCAGACGACGCAGCTGCATGTTCAGAATTGCCTGAGCCTGCGCCTCATCAATCTGCAGGAACTCCATCAGGCCGCTACGCGCCTCATCAGCAGTGGGGGAGCGGCGAATCAGGGCAATAACCTCATCCAGAGCATCCAGAGCCTTCAGCAGGCCACGCAGGATGTGCGCCTCTTCCTCCGCCTGACGCAGACGGTAACGGGTACGACGAACGATAACGTCCATCTGGTGATCCACCCAGTGACGCACAAACGCATCCAGGGACAGGGTGCGCGGCACACCATCAACAATGGCGAGCATGTTTGCGGAGAAGTTCTCCTGCAGTTGGGTGTGCTTGTACAGGTTGTTCAGCACAACCTTCGGGGAAGCATCACGCTTGAGCACAATCACCAGACGCTGACCGGTACGACCCGAAGTCTCATCGCGCAAATCCGCAATGCCGGTGACCTTACCGTCCTTGATGAGCTCAGCAATCTTAATCGCCAGGTTATCCGGGTTCGCCTGGTACGGCAGCTCGGTCACCACAAGGCAGGTGCGACCGTGGATTTCTTCCACGTTGACCACCGCGCGCATGGTGATAGAGCCGCGGCCAGTACGGTACGCATCCTCAATGCCCTTGGTGCCCAGAATCTGCGCACCGGTCGGGAAGTCAGGGCCCTTAATGCGCGCCATCAGAGCGTTCAGCAGCTCCTCATTGGTGGCGTGAGGGTTCTTCAGGAACCACTCCACACCCTCAGCAACCTCACGCAGGTTATGCGGCGGAATATTGGTTGCCATACCCACAGCAATACCCGAAGAACCGTTGACCAGCAGGTTCGGGATGCGCGCGGGCAAAACGGTAGGCTCCAGGGACTTGCCGTCATAGTTGGGCTGGAAATCAACGGTGTCTTCGTTGATGTCACGCACCATCTCAAGGGCAATGGGAGCCATCTTGGTCTCGGTGTATCGAGGCGCTGCGGCACCGTCGTTACCGGGGGAGCCGAAGTTACCCTGACCCAGAGCCAGCGGGTAACGCATAATCCAGCTCTGAATCAAGCGCACCAGAGTGTCGTAGATAGCTCTATCGCCGTGGGGGTGGAACTGACCCATCACGTCGCCAACCACGCGGGCGCACTTATTGAAAGATCGGTCCGGGCGGTAGCCACCGTCGTACATCGCGTAAATCACGCGGCGGTGCACGGGCTTGAGGCCGTCACGCACATCCGGCAGGGCGCGACCAATAATAACCGCCATTGCGTAGTCCAGGTAGGAACGCTGCATTTCGGTCTGCAGGTCCACCTGTTCAATGTGACCGTGGTGGTCTACATTTTCAGCGCCACCGTTGCTGACTACGTCAACCTCAGCGGATTTATTCTGCTGTTCTTCGCTCATTACTTTCTCATTCCTCAATGACTCGCTCGGCTATATAGCTCATTTGACATATTCCATACGGGACATATGTCGTTTCATGCTAGATATCGAGGAATCGAATGTCCTTTGCGTTCTGCTGGATAAACTCACGGCGAGCCTCAACGTCCTCGCCCATCAGAACAGAGAAGATCTGGTCAGCCGCCGCTGCGTCTTCCATCTTCACCTGCAACAGGGTGCGGCGAGCCGGATCCATGGTGGTGTCCCACAGCTCGGTGTAGTCCATCTCGCCCAGACCCTTGTAACGCTGAATACCGTTATCCTTGGGCAGGCGCAGGTTCTTCGCAGCACCACGAGCCAGAGCCTCATCACGCTCAGCGTCCGAGTACACATAATCGTGCGGAGCATTCGACCACTTGATGCGGTACAGCGGCGGCTGGGCCAGGTACACGTAACCCGCCTCAATCAGCGGACACATAAAGCGGAAGAGCAGAGTCAGCAGCAGAGTCGTAATGTGCTGACCATCGACGTCCGCATCCGCCATCAGAACAATCTTGTGGTAGCGTGCCTTCTCAATATCAAAGTCATCACCAATGCCGGTACCGAAAGCGGTAATCATCGCCTGAATTTCAGCGTTGGACAGGGCACGGTCCAGGCGAGCGCGCTCAACGTTCAGGATCTTACCGCGTAGCGGCAGAATAGCCTGAGTGTTCGGGTTGCGGCCCTGAACAGCCGAACCACCCGCGGAGTCACCCTCCACCAGGTAAATCTCAGAGATCGACGGGTCCTTCGAGGAGCAGTCCTTGAGCTTACCGGGCATGGAGCTGGTCTCCAGCAGACCCTTACGGCGGGTCGTCTCGCGTGCCTTACGGGCTGCAATACGCGCCTGAGCGGCAGTGATTGCGCGGCGCACGATGTCCTTCGCCACCGCGGGGTTACGACCGAACCAGTCGCCGAGGTGATCGTTCACCTCACGCTGGGTGAAGGACTTAGCCTCCGAGTTACCCAGCTTGGTCTTGGTCTGACCCTCGAACTGCGGCTCAGAAATCTTAATCGAAATCACCGCGGTCAGGCCCTCACGCACGTCTTCACCGGTGAGGTTATCGTCCTTATCGCGCAACAGCTTGTTCTCACGCGCGTAACGGTTCACCAGCGAGGTCAGAGCGGCACGGAAACCCTCTTCGTGAGTACCGCCCTCGTGGGTGTTAATCGTGTTCGCGTACGAGTAGACGGACTCCTTGTAGGCGCCAGTCCACTGCATCGCCACTTCCAGGCTCATATTGCGCTCAGTGTCTTCGGCTTCAAAGGAGACAATCTCCTCGTTCACGATGGTCTTCGCGCCTGCGTTGAGGAAGTGTACGTAGTCGAACAGGCCGTTGTCGTAACGGTAGGTGACAGTCGTGAAACCCTCAGCGTTCGCGTGCACGCGGTTGAGGATGTTTTCCTTCTTTTCGCTCTCTTCAGCAACCTCGTCACCGACGAACTTCTCGCGCTCATCGGTCAGGGTGATGGTCAGGCCCTTGTTCAGGAACGCCATCTGCTGGAAACGGGCGCGCAGAGTCTCAAAGTCGAACTCGACGGTCTCGAAAATCTCGGGGTCCGGGTAGAAGGTCTGAATGGTACCGGTCTTATCGGAGGGCTCACCCCTACGCAGGGGACCATCCGGCACACCACCGTTGGAGAAAGAAATATGCCATGCGTAGCCCTGGCGGTGCACCTCGGTAATCACGCGGGTAGACAGTGCGTTCACCACGGAGATACCCACACCGTGCAGACCACCGGAAACGGAGTAGCCGCCGCCGCCAAACTTACCGCCAGCGTGCAGCACGGTCATGACGACCTCAACGGTGGACTTGTGCTCGGTGGGGTGCTCATCCACGGGAATACCGCGGCCGTCGTCCTCTACGCGAACACCACCATCAGCCTGAATGGTCACGTCAATCTTGGAGGCATAACCGGCGAGCGCTTCGTCAACCGAGTTATCTACGACCTCGTAGACCAGGTGGTGCAGACCGCGCTCAGTGGTCGAGCCAATGTACATGCCGGGGCGCTTGCGAACCGCTTCCAGACCTTCCAGCACGGTAATATCGGATGCACCGTATTCATGCTGCTGTTCAGATGCATTCTGTTCAGATGCCACGAGGCAGAACTCCTTGAGTAGATGATGCAACCGGCGAAGAAAAATTGCGGGCCGCTCAGAGGGGAGCCTAGAACGCCTCACAGAGGGCACAAGAACGTGCCTGTACAACCCGTGGTGCCGGTGGTGCCCATAGGTGGGCACACTTTACGCATTGTCTCTTTTATTTTACCGAGCAAGAGAGCTTAAAACCATCTACGGGCGTCATTTATTGAGCTTTTTGAAGGCTTATCACCCGCTCAAAAGCCCGCAAAGGCGGTTTAGCGTGGTTCAACCCCCTCATGAGGTAGGGGATACGGTTCACCGCTTCGTAGAGTTTGCCGGCGATTCTGAAGCTTTCATGAGGTGCAGAAAAGGGGCACGTTTTATACAACGCACCCCGAATCTTAGGTTTCTGCCGACCCTGACGCACCACACCTACCCGTAGGTGTCACGCACGCCGCGCATGCCGGTGGCGCGCCGGTAGCCTCGCTGATTCCAGCGTCCGTTATTCGGGCCCAGTACGCGGACCTGAGCTACGACACCTTCACCCAGTTCGCGGCGGAATAGCTCGATGAGGTGCCCGTGCATCAGGCGCAGCTGAGTCGTCCAGGCGGTGGAGTCGCACTGGACTTCAACAATGGAGTTTTCGAACCGGATGGGGCGGGTGTGCGCCGCGATTTCAGGCCCCACTAGCTCAGCCCAGCGAGCCAGCACGCTAGAGACCGCCACGGGCTCTTTCCAGCCGCGAGAACGAATCAGAGCGCTGACGATGCCACCGAGGGGTTTGGGGTCGCGAGAGCTCTCTCCGGGACCGCTATAGCCGCCCATGACGCGGGGGTCCCAGCCCTGCGCTCGCCGCGATTTCTTCTTCGAGGCGGTGCCGGACATGACCGCACCAAAATCGCGCATGATTTTATTCGCCGAGAAGGCGTTCAGGGGCGCCTCACCGCGCTCTTGAGCTGCCACTCGCATGCGGGTCAGCAGAGCGGAGGGGGCGTCCACCTCGTCACGGTAGAACTCGCCTACGCCGTCCACCTCGCGCGGGTTGTGAGGCTCCGCAAACTGCGGTTCCGTAAATTCAGGTTCTGTAAATTCATCGAATGTTTCACGTGAAACATGGTTTTGGGGGCGGGTGCGGTTATTCATCGCCGCCACCTTGTGCGTGCGCAGAACCGGTCGAGCTCAACTGTCCCACAGAGTCAGTGACAGGGTCAGCGGCAGGCTGCACATACTCGGCGTGCCCCGCCGTCACCGACACCAGGCGGTAGTCGCCCAACTCCTCCGGAATATCACTGAGTACCGCGCAGGTAATCAGCACCTGCTCCGCGTCAGCAACCATCGCACCCAGGCGGTGGCGGCGCGCAGAATCAAGCTCCGCGAACACATCATCAAGAATCAGAATCGGCGAAGAACCCACCGAGGAATCATCCTCAACATGCACAAACCAGGACGCCAATTTCAGCGCCAGAGCAAAAGACCAGCTCTCGCCGTGCGAGGCAAAATGCTTCACCGGCATACCACCGAGCAGCAGGGTAATATCCTCACGATGCGGACCCACCAGGGTCACGCCACGCTCAATCTCATCGCGTCGACGCTCCGCAAAACCACGCATCAAAGCCTCCTTGAGGTCCTCAATGCGCATCAGCGCCGCATGCTCAATCGAGCGCTCGCCCATGCTCGAAAAAACAGTCGACTCATAGTTGAAACCGACCTCTTTAGAGCCGTCCGTCAGCCCCGCGTAGGCGCGGCGAAGCTGCGGCAAAAAACGCTGCAACAGGCGAAAACGCGCAGAAAGCAGCTGGGCACCCAGAGTCGACAGCTGCTCATCCCACACCGAGAGTGTGCTTAAAGCGTTCTCATCCCGCGCCTTACGCTGCATGGATTTCAGCAGCGAATTACGCTGCCGCAAAATCCGCTCATACTCGCTACGGTAGCCAGCAACCACCGGACGCAAAGAGACAGCCAGCTCATCCACAAAACGGCGACGACCCGCAGGATCCCCCTTCACCAGCTGAAGGTCCTCCGGGGAGAACAACACCGTGCGGGCAATACCCAGCGCCTCCTTGGCACGCACCGGCGCGGCACGATTAATGCGCACTCGGTTGCTCTGCCCCGGAGCAATCTCAAACTCGGTCACCGTCTGCTGCGAACCGCGCACCGTACGGGTGCGAATATAGGCGCGCGAAGCACCCATCCGCACCAGCGGCCCATCATGGCTCACGCGGTGCGAAGACAGTGACGCCGCATAGTCGATCGCCTCAACAATATTGGTTTTCCCCACACCGTTCGAACCCAGAAACACCGTAACTCCCGCCGAAAGAGGCAGGCTCAGCAGAGCGTAGGTGCGGTAATCCAACAACGAAATATGGTCGATATACACCGGAAGCTCCTTTCGTACGGTTCGGTTGGGGGATGGGCACAGGCGGCCAGAAAGCACAGCCCCGCGGACTTCCCTGGACAGAGTCTTGGGAGGCGCGCGGGGCGGTGAGCTACTAGTTCGACGGCAGGCGAACCGGCATCAGCAGATAACGGTAGTTGCGGTCATCCTCAGCCAAAGGCTCGTCCTGACCGGAAATCACGGCGGGCTTCGGCGCATCAGTGAAGGAGAAACGAACGAACTCAGTACCGAAAACCTTCAAACCATCCGAGAGGTATGCGGGGTTGTACGCAACGGTGATGTCATCACCGGACAGGTGCGCCTGCAGAGTCTCAGAAGCCTGAGCCTCATCACCGCGGCCGGCATCAATAGCAACCGAACCCTGAGTGAACTTCAGACGCAGGGGGGTGTTGCGCTCCGCCACGAGGGAGATACGGCGAGCAGCCTCAGCCAGGTCGGAGGTGCGCACCACCGCGTGGATCGGGGTCTGCTCGGGGAACAGCGCACGAATGTTGGGGTAGTCGCCGTCCATCAGAACGCTGGTGGTGCGGCGGGTACCCGCTGCGAAGCCGATCAGCTCGCCGGCGGCGGGCAGGGCGATAGACAGTTCGCCGGAACCGGAGAGGGTGCTACCGACCTCGGAGACGGTCTTAGCCTTCAGCAGCACAGCCGCCTGAACATCGGGGTTACGCGGGTTCCATTTAATCTCGCGCATTGCCAGGCGGTAGCGGTCGGTGGCGAGCAGGGTCATGGTGTCGCCATTGATTTCAACGCGGATACCGGTCAGCAGCGGCAGGGTTTCATCCTTGGACACCGCAATCTGAACCTGCTTGACAGCTTCAGCAAATTCGGCGCCGTCCACGGTACCGGAAATTTCGGGAAGCTCGGGAAGCTCGGGGTAGTCCACGACCGGCATACCAGCCAGCTGGAAGTTAGCGGAACGGCAGTGAATACGAATCACGGACTCATCTGCGGTGAACTCGACGGGTGCGTTCGGCAGGGAGCGGCAAATTTCTGCCAGGATTTTGCCGGGAACCAGGCAAACGCCTTCTGCTTCAACATCGGCTGCAATGACCTGACGGGCGCTGGTCTCGTGATCGAAGCTTGCGATGCTGACCTCACCTGCGGAGGCGGTAATCAGCAGACCGTTGAGTACGGGGGAGGTGGGACGCAGCGGAAGTGAGCGTGCCGTCCAGCCGACTGCTTCGGCAAGGACATCGCGTTCAACGGTGAATTTCATCGAGAAGGCGCCTTTCACGGAATTAGATAGTAGTTTTTGGGCGCACGTAAAGCTTTGGACGATAGAGCCGGATATACCGCGTGCTCTGATGCGCAGTGAATCTTCCGCGCGCGCGTCTATCCATCCTACCGGATTTTGTAATTACACAGAGACTCGAAGGTCGATCCCGCAGCGAAAAACCGGGTGAGATGAGGCATGTAGCGCCGCTGTATTTTTGTAATTACAAAGATGCGTGGAAGATGCAACAAACCCAGTCGAAAACAGGTTCGAATTAGATGGTGAGTCGGTGTTGGTTTCTTATGAAAACCCAACCCAAGAGATAGCGTGCAGCTATCGATTCAAATCCGCGAAAATCTACGTTTTCAGTAGAGGCGCATAGAAAAACTTGAACCGGCCCGGTCGGTCGAGCAGAACCGCTTGTTATGGGGAGGATTTTTTCTTTAAGTACAGTAGTATTGTTAACGCTTGTGGAAACGGTGGAAAACCCCTTCCTTGCCTGCAATGACGCGGAAGTAGCCTGTGGACATTAAGTGGAAGAATCCACTCGGCACTGAGGATGCACTGTGTATGAATATTTATGCATTTTCTCGATTCCACACCTTTTGAATATTCATGCACTTAACGTCCACACGAACGCATGAGTTAAAGCACAGCTTATCCACACCCCGAAAATCCACTTTTTCGAGTCGCTAAAATCCTTGAATCCAGCATGAAATCCCCGCCCCGAAGCCCATAAAACACCTAGTCAGGGCACAAAATAAGCTACGGGACAGGGATAAAAGCGCATCTAGCCGGCAGCGCGCTGCTCCTGGCGGATCAAATTCGTCAGCTCAGTCACCTGATTGAAAATCGTCTGACGCTCCGCCATCTGCGCGCTCACCTTACGCACCGCGTGCATCACCGTCGTATGGTCGCGGCCACCCAAATCGTTGCCAATACGCGGCAGAGACATCTCAGTCAGCTCACGCAGAAGATACATCGCCACCTGACGCGCATTCGTGAGCGTACGGGTGCGAGACTTCGACTGCATATCCTCAATGGACACATCAAAATACTTCGCCACCGTCGCCAAAACCAGCGCCGACGTAATCTCCGCACCACCGGTATCAGAGAGCAAATCCTTCAGATAGGTCTCAGCCTCAGCCAGGGTAATAGGCTCCGGCGGCTTCTTCATCGAGGCGGCAGCGCTCGCACGAATCAGAGCACCCTCCAACTCGCGAATATTGGCCGTGACATGGGAAGCAATGTATTCCATGACGTCATCACGCACCGGCAAAATCTCGTTCTGAGCCTTCTTCCGCAGAATCGCGATACGAGTCTCCAGCTCCGGAGGCTGCACATCCACGTTCAGGCCCGAACCGAAACGCGAACGCATACGCTCAGCAAAACCGGTCAGCTGCTTCGGCGGCAAATCAGAGGTAATCACAATCTGCTTCTGATGGTTGTACAGTGCATTAAACGTATGGAAGAACTCCTCCATCGTCGCCTCTTTACCCGCCAAAAACTGGATATCGTCAATCAGAAGAACATCAACATTGCGGTAAATCTGCTTGAACGACGAACCCTCATCGTCACGAATCGAGTTAATGAAGTCATTCGTGAACTCCTCGGAATTCACGTAGCGCACCCGCAAATTCGGGTACAGATACTTGGTGTAGTGGCCGATCGCGTGTAGCAGGTGGGTCTTACCCAGACCCGAACCGCCGTAGATGAACAGCGGGTTGTAGACAATGCCGGGCTGCTCCGCCACCGCGAAAGCGCTCGCGTGTGCAAAGCGGTTGGACTGACCAATCACGAAGGTATCGAAGGTGTAGTTCGGGTTCAGTCGGGCAGAGCTATCCCAAGTCGGCGCGTTTTCCGGGTCTTCATGCGGATGCACCTGCTGAGCCTGCGGTACCGCCGGGGCGTCCGGAACGAAAGAGGGTGCCGGGTATTCGCGAGGCGCCGGCACACCCGCAGCAGGAGCAGTCGGAGCGGGCTGCTGTGCGGAGGGGAATCCGGCACGCTCCGCCTCCAAGTCGTGTAGGGAGGGGCGGGTGACCTGCTCATCCGCGGGCACCTCGTAGTGGTCGGGCCCCGGATGCGGCTCCGTGTAGTACTCAAAAGCACGCGAGCCGGCAGGCGCCTCGGGATGCGCAGAAGCCGCCGCTGCCGAAGGGGCAGGCTGGTGCTCAATAGGCACCTCACGCTCACCCTGGAAAACGTCCTGACTTGCAGGTTCAACCGGAATCATCGACTCATTCACATCGAAAAGCGCGGTGGTCGACGGACCGAAAGCCTCGTGCAGAGCCGCACGGAACGAAGCGCTAATCTGCTCCTCGAAGACCGCACGGGTGAGCTTATTCGGCACCTCAATGATGAGGCGAGAAGAACCCATCAGTCCCTGAGGCTGCGCAAGATTCACGAAACCGCGCTGACGTGCCGTCACCGCTGGATCGGCGGCAAGAATGGAGAGCAGATGCGCCCAGCGCGCCTGAAGGGAGTCGGTCATGGAATTCTTTACTTTCACTCGATGTGAAGCGGTGGTGCAGTAAAGAAATCATGCCGGAAACCACCGCGAGGTCATTAAGATTCTACCCGCTTAATGCACAGGGAGAGAAAGTTATCCACAAGAGTTTTCCACACGGTGGAAAACTTGTAATTACAGAAGTGGATAAGCGGTGGATTTAAGTGCACAATAAGGCTTCTTCCTTGATATTTGGCGGAACAGCCCGGTGGTGCGTGGTTGTGGATAACTCAGGAGTGACGGGAGTTTTAGGGGGATATGCACCGCGGTGGATATCGTGTCGCCGCGAATATCCCCAGGTTTACGCCCCTCTGAGACAGTGGTGTCTCCACACCCTGTATACCTGCCGCAATCACCGCCTCTACACCACAAACGAGCCCGGAATCACGCGGAAAAAAGCGTCAAGAACTTGATTTACGCCCTCCACTCTTCTAAAGTTGTGCTGTTGTGTGTGCACCGCCTACTGCGAATAGTCGCGGTACCTCCGTGCACCAAGAAGCGTACGGTTCCGATACCCCGTGAGGGCACGAACCGCAAAAATCAAGGAGACAAAGTATGAGCAAGCGTACTTTCCAGCCGAACAACCGTCGTCGCGCCAAGAAGCACGGCTTCCGTCTGCGTATGCGTACCCGTGCAGGCCGCGCGATTCTGTCGAACCGCCGCGGTAAGGGCCGCGCAAAGCTCTCGGCCTAATCACGGCATATAGTTCGCCCGCCGGTGCACACGCATCGGCGGGCGAACTATCATTAAGCGTGAAATACACGCGGAGATCAGCTCGCCACACGAGCCGAATCTCCCACACTACGTAAAGGGGAACACGTGCTGCCTCAACGGCACCGTATGCGCACCAGCGCAGAATTCTCCCACGCCTTCCGTTCCGGCATCCGTACAGGACGTCGGAACATCGTTGTATCTACGGCGAAAAATCCTGGAAAAACAACCCAGGTAGGTTTCATTGTGTCGAAGGCGGTGGGCAACGCAGTCACACGCAATCTGGTCAAGCGCCGGTTGCGTGAACTTGCCGCGTTCACCTGCGCCGCGCATCCGGAAGGCTACGCCATCGCGGTGCGAGCGCTTCCCGCCTCCGCGAACGCCAGCTGGGAGCAGCTGCGTCGCGACTACGAATCGGCACTTGAAGCTGCTTTCGCTAAGCTCGACCTGCCTCAGAGCAAGGAGAAGCCGTGAGTCGTCCCCAGCGTGAGCGCTGTGAAGAACGCTTCCATGCGCATCACAGCGGCACCTATAACGCTTCTGCTGAGACTCTGGGCCCCGACGAGTTGCTGGCTCTAGCACCTAACGAATTCGTGAGGCCTGAAACGTTCCTGCAGGCACTCTACGTTCTACCCCAGAACCTGCTGATTGCGTGCATGAAGGCCTACCGCAAGGTCGTCTCCCCCCTCTACGGGGACGTGTGCCGCTACTACCCGACCTGCTCAGCCTACGCCCTGGAGGCGCTGACCACCCACGGTGCGATGGGCGGGCTTTCCCTGACGGTGCGCCGTATTCTGCGGTGTGTTCCCTGGGCGACCGGAGGTATCGACCCAGTCCCGGCGGGGAAGCGTACTTTCGCTCCCGGAGCAGAACCGAAAATTATTCTGCTCAACCACCCCCATCTTTACACCCCTCACACCGGTGGTGACGCCCGCCCTGAGTAGGCGGCGCCTCCCACACAATGACTTAGCCGAGTCCTTAAGGAGTATTCCCGCGTGAATATTTTTGATTTGATTCTTTGGCCGTTTAAATGGATCGTCTCCGTGGTCCTGTGGCTGTTCCACACTCTTTTCACTTCGCTGGGCATGGACCCGGCTTCCGGTCTGACTTGGGTTCTGTGCATTATCTTCCTGACCCTGGTGATGCGTACCCTGACCATTCCGCTGTTCGTCAAGCAGATTAAGGCTATGCGCGGTATGACCGCGATGCAGGGCGATATGGCGAAGCTGCAGGAGAAGTACAAGGGCAAGAAGGACCAGCTCTCCCGCCAGGCTATGGCTCAGGAGCAGATGGAAATGTACCGTAAGCACGGTACGAACCCCTTCGCCTCCTGCCTGCCGATTCTGGCTCAGATGCCGATCTTCTTCGGTCTGTACCAGGTGCTGATGGGCGTTCCCACCGCAGCGCAGAACAATGAGAGCGTGCTCATGCTGCCGGCTGATCTGGTGCATCAGTTCAATGACTCGCAGATTTTCGGTGCTCAGCTGTTCGCGACCATGCTGCACCCGGGCGCTGGTGACGCTACCGCCACCGTTATTCAGGCGGTCATCATGATTGTTCTGATGAGTGCGACCCAGTTCTACATTCAGAAGCAGCTGAGTGTGAAGAACATGTCGGAGGCGGCTCTGAACTCTCCGATGTTCCGTCAGCAGCAGATGATTATGTACATCTTCCCGATCATCTTTGCTGTTTCCGGTATTAACTTCCCGCTGGGTGTTATGTACTACTGGACCGTGTCGAACCTCTGGTCGCTGGGTCAGCAGTGGTGGGTTATCCGCAATAACCCGACCCCCGGTTCTCAGGCGGAGCGTGAGCTGAATGCTCGCCGTGCGGCGAAGGGCCTGCCCCCGATTGGTAAGACCCGTGAGCAGCACGAGAAGGATCTGCAGGAGGCTCGTGAGCGTGCCGCTGCGGGTCAGCGTCAGCAGCCGGTTGGCAAGAAGCGCCAGAAGCAGCAACGCAATAAGCAGAACGGAAAGAAGTAGTTTTCTTCCGTGATTCGGGCCGGGTTCTCGCCGTTGTTGGCGTGGGCCCGGCGCCGTGTATGAGATACTTTTTACCCCTAGGACACCCCTCCGAACATCCCGAGGATTATTGTGACTGAAGCTATGGAATATGAGGACGAGCAGCTCGTTGAGGAGCAGCTGGTAGAGGAGCCCCTTGAGGGCGAAGAAGACGATTTTGAGGACATCGACGAGGAAGGCGATATTGCCGCTGACTACCTCGAGGAGCTCCTCGATATTGTCGATATGGACGGCGACATTGATATTGAGGTGCGCAATAACCGCATCTACCTGTCGGTCGTCAATGACGATGATGACAATGAGGAACTGCGTCACCTGGTTGGTCGCCACGGCGAGGTTCTGGAGGCTCTGCAGGAGTTGGTGCGCCTTTCCGTCCTGGCCGGTAACGGCACCCGTTCCCGCCTGATTCTGGATATCGCAGGTTACCGTGCTGAGCGTCGTGAGCAGCTGGAGAAGATCGCTGCCGACGCGATTGAGAAGGTGCGCGCTACCGGTCGTGATGAGCACATGAAGCCGCTGAGCCCGTACGAGCGTAAGGTCGTGCACGATGTGGTGGCTGCTGCTGGCTTGTACAGCGAGTCTGAGGGTGAGGGCCCCCGCCGTCACGTGGTGATTTCTCTTCCCGAGGTAGGAGCCTAGTATGGAGACTTCGATGGTTGCTCTCAATGAGAGCGAGCGCGCCGCAGCGGAGGCTGTATTCGGTGAGCGTCTGCCTCTGGCGGAGCGCTACGTGCAGCACTTGGCGACAACCGGTATTGAGCGTGGTCTGATTGGTCCGCGTGAGGTGCCGCGCCTGTGGGCTCGCCACGTGCTGAACTGTGCTGTGGTGCAGGAGTACATTGCACCGAATGCGTCGGTGGCTGATGTTGGCTCTGGTGCCGGCCTGCCCGGTCTGTGCCTGGCGATTGCCCGCCCGGATTTGAAGCTGACCCTGATTGAGCCTCTGGAGCGCCGCGTGATTTGGCTGAATGAGGTTGTTGAGGATCTGGGCCTGGAGAACGTGACCGTGCTGCGCTCGCGTGCCGAGCAGGCGGTGGGTGCCGTGGATGCCGATGTGGTGACTGCGCGTGCTGTGTCTGCTCTGGTGGGCCTGCTGGACATCACTCTGCCGATTCTGCGGGGCACCGGTGAGCTGCTGGCTCTGAAGGGTCGTAGCGCCGCGGAGGAGGTTACTAAGGCGAAGAAGAAGCTGAACCGTTACGGTGCGCGTGAGACCGAGATTCTCACCGCCGGTGGTGACCTGCTGGAAGAGCCAACGACGGTGGTTCGAGTCCGCCTCTAAAGGTTTCGTCCTGAATGGGCGGTACCGCCTGAGCTAGTGAATATGCGTAGCTTAGGCGGTACCGCCCATTTTTTGTGCGCCGGCTCGGGTGGGCGTAGCAATTGCATCCGTAGAGTACATAGAATGACCTCTCGCGTGGAGTATTGACCTGATGCCGGGTACCCTTAAGGAAGGATTGAAACCTTAGACTCTTCTACATCAAAGCCTGCTGGTTCACTAGGGGACCTTGAGTCCTTCAGAACCATTCGGGCAGCACCAATGTTTCACGTGAAACACTGCAGGCTTCACCACTTCACGGAGTATGTTTCACGTGAAACATGCCGGGAATAGGCAACGGTAGGGGAGTGGAGGCTGAATCCTCCTCACGCGCACATGCCGCCGAGTATTGCCACGCGCGAGGCACCAGAAGACGCATCACCGTAGACACACCACCCGGAATATGGAAGGCACCCGATGACTCCTCAAGCTCAGAAATCTGTTGCAGATTTGCTCCCCAAGCCTGTGCATACGCGTGTCTTCACCGTGTCGAACCAGAAGGGCGGCGTGGGCAAAACCAGCACCGCCGTGAACCTCGCAGCTGCACTCGCGGAGGCTGGGCTGAACGTCCTGGTGATCGATAACGACCCGCAGGGTAACGCCTCGACCGCACTGGGCATTGAGCACGGCGTGGATGTTCCCAGCGTCTACAACGTCCTGATTGAGGATAAGCCGCTTTCTGAAATTGTTCAGGAATGCCCCGATATGCCCGGCCTGTTCTGCGCCCCCGCCAATATTGACCTCGCGGGCGCGGAGATTGAACTGGTCTCCCTAGTGGCGCGCGAGACTCGCCTCAAGAACGCCCTGATGGACTACACCGAATGGCGTGAGAAGCAGGGCATGGAGCGCCTGGACTATGTCTTCATCGACTGCCCGCCGAGCCTCGGCCTGCTGACCGTCAACGCCTTCGTCGCGGCAGAAGAGATTCTGATTCCGATTCAGTGCGAGTACTACGCTCTGGAAGGCCTGAGCCAGCTGCTGAAGAATATTCAGATGATTCAGAAGCACCTGAACTCTAAGCTACGCATCAGCACGATTCTGCTGACCATGTACGATGCCCGCACCAACCTGGCGTTCCAGGTGGCAGAGGAGGTGCGCGAGCACTTCCCGGAGGAGACTCTGAGCGTGAAGATTCCTCGCTCGGTTCGTATCTCTGAGGCTCCCAGCTATCAGCAGACCGTCATCACCTACGATTCTTCGTCGACTGGCGCTCGCGCCTACCGCGAGGCGGCGCAGGAACTCTCGCGCCGATCCGCATAATCTAAATCTTTTGAAACGAGCCCTTTTGAATTGTCTATTAATGATTCAAAAGGGCTCATTTTATGCGATATTTTTCTGGATAAAACCCTAGAAAACAGCCTTGGTAAATTAATTATCAGGAATATTTCGGATGATGCGCCGTGCAGTTTTCACTCCTGCTTTCGAGTGCTTATTTCGTTTACACTAGATGAAGAAGAAAAAATGAGCGGGCTCGTCCGGGAGTCCTAAGGAGTAACGATGGCTGAAAAGCGACGCGGCTTGGGTCGTGGCCTGGGGGCACTGATCCCTCAGAGTACGAAGAATTCTGGTAATGCTGAGGCGAAGGCATCCGAAAAGATTGCTGACGTAAAGACTGCACCCAAGAAGGTATCTGCTCCGATTGAAGAGCCGATGACTGACGGCCTCTTCGAAATGGCTCACGAGGCTAAGCCGGAGAAGCAGCGCAAGAGTGCTAAAGCCGAGTCTGCAGAAGATAAGCCTGCCGAAGCTGCACCCGCTCAGGAAAAGCCTGCAGAAGCCCAGAAGGTAGAGGGGAGGGTCGAAGCTCCCGCCTCCTCGCAGAATGTTTCACGTGAAACATCGAAGAAGAAGTCCCGCGTGGACATGGGCGCGGCACTGCGTAACACCACTCTGACTCGCCGCCCGGTGGACTTCTTCTTTGGTGAAGATGTCTCCACTCCGCAGTCCGCTTCCGAAGAGCAGGGCGGTCTGGTTCCGGTTCCCGGTGCCCAGTTTGCTGAGCTGAACGTTCGCGATATCCATCCGAACCGCAAGCAGCCTCGAACCGACTTTGATGAGCAGGACATGGAAGAGCTCATCCACTCGGTGCGTGAGATTGGCGTTCTGCAGCCGATCGTCGTGCGTCCCTCGCGCGAAAACGGTGCCGAAAAGTATGAGCTGGTCATGGGTGAGCGCCGCTGGCGTGCAACCCAGGCGGCTGGTCTGAGCACCATCCCTGCGATTGTTCGCGAGACTGAAGACGGCGATCTGCTCCGTGACGCCCTGCTGGAGAACCTGCACCGCAGCCAGCTGAACCCCATTGAAGAGGCTGCGGCATACCAGCAGCTCATGGAGGAGTTCGACACTACTCAGGAGCAGCTGGCTAAGCGCATTGGTCGTTCTCGCCCCCAGATTTCGAATACGATTCGTCTGCTGAAGCTGCCGGCTCTGGTGCAGCGTCGCGTTGCGGCGGGTATTCTCTCCGCTGGTCACGCTCGTGCCCTGCTGGCTCTGACTGACCAGGCTCAGATTGAGACTCTCGCTCAGAAGATTGTGAATGAGGGCCTGTCGGTTCGTGCGACTGAGGAGTTGGTGAATCATGCATCCGGCGCTGCGGAGGTGAAGGAGCGTAAGGCTCCTCAGCCCCAGAAGCACCGTGAGCGTCTGGACTATATTGCGGAGGCTTTTGCTGACAAGCTCGATACTTCGGTGAAGATTTCGCTGGGTGCCCGCAAGGGTAAGATGACCATCGAGTTTGCGAATGTTGAGGATCTGAACCGTATTATCCGCGTTTTGGATTCTGATTTCTCGAGCTAAATTTTCGCATAAAACAATATTTAGCAACTGGAATCAGTTGTATATACAAAAAACCCTCGGTGATGTTTCACGTGAAACATCACCGAGGGTTTTCTTTAGCTTCTCGAAAGATTAGCCCAGGTGCTCGGAAAACTCAGCCAGCAGAGCGGACTTCGCCTTAGCGCCTACGGTCTTCTTGACGACCTCGCCACCCTTGAAAAGGTAGATGGCGGGAATAGAGGTAATGCCGTACTTCATGGCGATATCGCCATTTGCTTCAACATCCACCTTGACCACGTCGACCTGACCGGCGTACTCGCCAGCGATCTCGTCAATCACGGGGCCAACCATGCGGCAGGGGCCGCACCATTCAGCCCAGAAGTCCACGATAACGGGCTTGTCGTTCTTCAGAACCAGTTCGTCAAAAGTGGCATCAGTTGCCTGCTGTGCACTGCTCACGGAGTGCTCCTTTCTGACACGGGGTGGATTCCCCTGCGAGTAATACGAATAGTTTAGAGGTTTTCGAGGTAGTGCTGCGCGTCCAGAGCGGCAACAGCACCGGAACCGGCGGCAATAATTGCCTGGCGGTAGGTCGGGTCAATCACGTCACCGGCAGCGAAAACGCCAGGAACGGAAGTCTTCGAGGAACGACCCTGAACCGCGATGGTGTGGTTCTCGGTAATCTCCAGCTGATCACGTACCAGCTCCACGCGAGGGTCGGAGCCAATAGCGATGAACAGGCCCTGAACAGCCAGCTGACGCTCAGAACCGTCCTTGGTGTTGGTCAGGGTGATCGACTCGAGGTTGCTCTCACCGTGAACGGCAGTAACAGCCGAGTCCCAGACAACCTCAATCTTCGGGTTGTTGAAAACGCGGGTCTGCATGATTTCCGAAGCGCGGAAAGAATCGCGGCGGTGCACCAGGTACACCTTGGAAGCGAAGGTCGTCAGGAACAGTGCCTCCTCCAGTGCGGAGTCGCCACCGCCGACCACTGCGATTTCCTTGTCCTTGAAGAAGAAGCCATCGCAGGTTGCGCACCAGGAGACGCCGTAACCGGAGAGTCGATCTTCGCCCTCGATGTTGAGCTTACGGACCTGAGAACCGGTGGTCATGATGACGGTCTTCGCCAGGTGGACGGCGCCGTCTGCGGTATAGACCTTCTTCACGTCGCCGGTGAGTTCGACCTTTTCTACATCCTGGTAGCGGATGTCTGCACCGAAACGCTCAGCCTGCTGGCCAATGTTCTCCATCAGCTCGGGGCCCTGGATGCCCTGAATGAAGCCGGGGAAGTTCTCCACCTCGGTGGTGTTCATGAGGGCGCCGCCGGGTGCCAGGGAGCTGGCGAAGAGGACGGGCTTCAGTTCGGCGCGTGCCGCGTAGATTGCCGCGGTGTAGCCGGCGGGGCCGGAGCCCACAATAATGATGTTGTGGACGGTTGCGTCAGCCTCAGCCTCGGCTGCCGGTGCCGCTTTGGTAGCGGGTGCGGATGCGAGGTTCAGGTTGCCCAGGGCTGCGCCTCCGAAGAGGCCTCCCAGATTCTCAGTCATCGGATATGTCTTTCCGTCGTAGGTAGTTCGTTCTGCCCTTATAACGGGGCTTTATCCTCGATTATTCCATCTTGGGGGACCCTATATCCAGATACTCCGCGCACTGTGAATCTTTGAGTAGCGCCCCTGCCATAAAGAGTCATAAATAGACATCAAAAAGGGAGGGGCTTCCGAACCGTTGAGTTCAGAAGCCCCGCCCTTTTGTCTGGGATGCGAGCGCCCTATTGGCGTCGCGTTATGGGTTGATTAGTCCACCTTGATTTCGTTGATGCGCAGACCGTAATTCCAAGTTCCAATCGGCAGGGTGAGGCGGGGCAGCTCGTTGACCACGATGATCACGTAGGCGCCCTTTTCTGCGCTCTGCTTAGAGGTGTCCAGGGTGACGACTGCGTCCTTGCCTTCGAAGGTGCCCTTGCCGACCTCAACCGCGCCGTTCAGGGATGCGGAGCTGTTGGTGTAGACGGTGAAGGAGCCGCCGACGCCGGTGGTCTGCTGAATGGTCAGCTTGGAGACGACGGTGGGGGTCTGCAGCTTCAGCGCCAGGCCGAATTCCTTGATGGTGCCGGCGTAGTTGGCGGTGCCGAAGCCGTAGCTGATCCATGCGGTGTTGGCATTACCGTCGGTCAGGTTCGGAATCAAGCTGTCCATGTCGTTCATGAACGTGGGGTTCG
The DNA here is from genome assembly GCA_963539245.1 of Rothia mucilaginosa. Classification (GTDB taxonomy): domain Bacteria; phylum Actinomycetota; class Actinomycetes; order Actinomycetales; family Micrococcaceae; genus Rothia; species Rothia mucilaginosa_H. The sequence continues at coordinate 12,152 of CAUTJW010000005.1, read as the reverse complement.
AGGGTGCGAAGCGAGCCACGGACGCGATTTTAGCCGGTGCGTTCGATGCCTTAGCGGTCGGGGATGCCGATGCGCTAGCGCTTGCCGCAGCCGACTCGGATGCCGAGATAGAGGACTTGGGGGTGTGCGGTGCGGCTGCCTGGTTGGAGCCGATTGCACCCAGGGAGGTGAGGATACCGCCTGCGACGATGACGAGCAGCAGGACTGCTGCCAGGGCGACTGCCCAGGTGCCGCGGCTACCGTCTTCTTCATCTTCGTCATCTTCGTAGATGCTGGTGGGCTCGGAGTATGCGGTCACTGCTGCGCCGTCGGATGCGTTCCAGTTCTTGGCGGCGGTGATGCTCTCCTGGTTAGCGGTGGAGGAGGAGACCTTCTCGTAGGTGTTGGGGGAGCTGCCGCTTTCGGAGTCGCCGAAGATTTCGGTGCCCAGCGCGTCTTCTGCGTTGGAGAGTGCGTGGTTTTCGACCAGCAGGGTGTCCAGCAGGGTGTCGGGGCGGGTGTGGGAGGTGACGAGGTATCGGCTACCTTCGGGGGTGATGCCCAGGTCGAGGATCTGGATGTTGCCGCGTGCGTTGGTTGCGAGCGCGCGGGAGTTTGCTTCCAGCAGTGCGCTGCGGTTGGGCGATGCGACGACGACCGAGACCTTACGGTTGAGAATCTGGTCGGTGCCTTCAAGCACCATGTCGGATTCTGCCGTAATGATGATGTGTGCGGTGATCTCGTAGCGGCCTCCGAGGACCGATCCGACCGGAATCTGTTGCGACAACGTGTTCTCCCGAGGTGGTTTCATAGTGCCTGCCGTGTGGCGGGCCCTGACTATTAGATTCTACCCGGCATTGAAGGATGCTGGGGCTGAGTGATAGTTTGTGGCGTCCGGGTGGTTGCCTGCGTCCTCTGCGGGTCCCGGTGTGGGGTGCGGTGGGTGCACGGGCAGCTACCCGGGTTGGGCGTTGTGTGCTGCTTTAGCGGCGGGCAAAACGCTCAAGTTTGGAGGTGAGGGGTGCCAGTAGTGCGTTGGCTTCCTTGACGCGGAAGATTTGTATACCGGCGAGGTATGCGAGGCCCATGACGGTGCCGCATACGGCGAGGGTGATGATTGCGGTGAGCTTGGATGCCCAGGCGAATCCGTCGAGCTGGTAGCCGCCGAGCAGCCAGAGTGCGATGGCCGCGATGCCTCCGGCGAAGAGGGAGGCGAGAGTGGTGCGGGCGTAGGTGCTGACGATGCCGCGCTGCCCGTAGTAGCCGAGGCGGCGGCGGACCATGTGGTGGCTGATGAACATGATCAGGATGTTGTGCACCGGGTAGATGAAGGCGAGCAGGTACACGGTGTACTGTGCGTCGAGCAGGGATGCTGCGAAGCTCATGATGACCATGATGATGGCGGAGTACACCTGGATGCGGAAGGGGGTGCGTGCATCTTCGCGGGCGTAGAGTACGCGGCTGTAGAGGTAGTTGATGGTGAGGGTGGGGGTGCCGAGCGCGGTGATGACGATGAGCTTGGCGATGATGGTTGCTGCGATGGGGTCGCCGCCGCTGAAGAGTACTGCGACGGGGCCTGCCAAGACCATGAGTGCGACCATGCAGAAGACGGTGGCTACGGCTGCGTTGCGCAGGCCGTGGGAGAGCGCGTAGATGACGCTGTCGCTGTCGTCGGCGATGGCGGAGGCGCTCATGCGGTTGAAGAGCACGGTGGCGATAGAGATGCCGATGACGCCGTGCGGGAGCATGTACAGCATGGAGGCGTAGTTGAGTGCCTGCAGACCGGGGATCTGGATGCCGAGGGCGGCGTAGTGTTCGCGCTGACCGACGATGCCTGCGGCGACCTTGGTCATGTAGAGGAACGCGAGGTTGGAGATGATGCCGGAGGCGAGGGTCCAGGCGGCGAGCTTGGAGGCTGCGCGCAGGCCGATGCCTCGCCATGCGAAGTCGGGCTTGAGGCGCAGGCCGAGCTTGCGTAGGGGGATGAACAGGACGAGTGCCTGCATGATGACGCCGAAGGTGGAGGAGCCTGCGAGCACGAGGGTCTGTGCGTTGGTCCAGCTTGCTACGGTGTGAATCGGGTTGGGGTTGGGGGTTTGTGCACCGAAGAGGAAGATGAATAGGATCAGCGACAGGATGGTGATGACGTTGTTGAGTACGGGCGACCACATGTAGGCGCCGAATGCGTCTTTGGCGTTGAGGACCTGTCCGATGACGGTGTAGAGGCCGTAGAAGAAGATTTGGGGTAGGCACCAGAGGGAGAAGATGAAGCCGAGCTGTCGTTGTTCGGGGCTCCATCCTGAGCCCATGATGCTGATGATGGGCCAGGCGCAGGCGACGGTGATGAGGGTGATGAGGCCGATTGCGGTGACGGTGAGGGTGACGAGTTTGGAGATGTATCGTGCGCCGCCGTCTTGTGCTTTGGCTGCCTTGATGATTTGCGGTACGAGGACTGCGTTGAATACGCCGCCTGCTACGAGGACGTAGATGAGGTTGGGTAGGGTGTTGGCGGTTTCGAAGACGTCGCCGACGGTTGAGAGTGAGCCGATGGCTACGGTGAGCAGGATGGTCTTGACGAATCCGAGGATGCGCGAGACGAGGGTGCCTGCTGCCATGATTGCGCTTGAGCGGGCGTCGTTACGTGCCACGTAGGTCTCTCCTGTGTCGGCGGGTGATTGCTTCTTTTAGTTTTGGGGCTCTTTGGTGGGTGTTTAGAGCTGGGTGGTGATGTATTCGCGCGCACTGCGGGCTATGTGTTGCTCGTTGGCGAATGAGAGGCGGGTGGGGAGCTCTTCGAGGGGGACCCAGGCGACGTCGATTGCTTCGTGGTCGGGGTCGTTGTCGATGCTGAGTTCGCCGCCGGTTGCTGCGAAGAGGTAGTGGTGCACGGTTTTGTGGATACGCGTGCCGTTGGAGGTGAACCAGTAGGCGATGGTGCCGAGGGAGGCTACGGGGTAGCCGGTGATTCCGGTTTCTTCGCTGATTTCGCGTTGTGCGGCTTCGACGGTGGTTTCGCCGTGTTCGATGTGGCCTTTGGGTAGGCACCATTCGCGTTGTCCGTTGCGGTTGATGCGGGCGATGATGGCTACGGGTAGCTGTTCGGGTCGGTCAAAGTCGATGATGAGCCCGCCTGCGGAGACTTCTTCGGGGGCGGGTACCGCTCGCGCGGGCGCGGTGAAGCGCGTTTTGGGGGCGCGGGGTACGGGAATGCTCATGGTTCTACCTTAACCGATAGGCTGAGGTTTTTGTGCCTCGGTTTGGGGTGAGATAGCTGTCTTTGGTGGGGTGTTACGGGTGTGGGGTGGGCGCATGGGTGGTTTTTCTGGCACGATTAAAGGATTATGTCGCTGATTATTGATGTTGTGTCGAAGTACCCGGATGCCGCCGAGCTGGGAGAACTGTACCGTGCGGCGGGTTTTGAGCTGTACTTGGTGGGCGGTATTGTCCGCGACAATCTGCTGGATGACGGCGGCCATTTCACCGATTTTGATTTGACGACGGATGCTACTCCGGAGCAGAGCGAGCAGATTCTGCGTGGGTGGGGTGAGCATACGTGGGATATCGGTAAGGAGTACGGCACGATTAGTGCGCGTAAGAATGGCGTGGTGTATGAGGTGACCACGTACCGTGCTGAGGTGTATGTTTTGGATTCGCGTAAGCCGACGGTTGAGTTCGGCACGGATTTGAGTGCCGATTTGGTGCGTCGTGATTTCACGATTAATGCGATGGCGGCGGCTTTGCCCAGCGGTGAGGTTGTTGACTTGTTTGGCGGTGTTGAGGATTTGCGTGCGGGTGTTTTGCGTACTCCGCGCTCGCCGGAGGAGTCTTTTTCCGAGGATCCGCTGCGTATGATGCGTGCGGCTCGTTTTGCTGCGCGTTTTAATCTTGAGGTTGCCCCGGAGGTTTTCGAGGCGATGCGTGAGATGGCTGGCCGTATTGAGATTATTTCGGCTGAGCGTGTGCGTGATGAGTTGGTGAAGCTGATTGAGGCGGATTATCCGCGGGTGGGTTTGAACCTGCTGGTGGATACGGGTCTGGCGGATTATGTGTTGCCGGAGCTTCCTGCGTTGCGTATGGAGATGGACCCGGCGCATCACCATAAGGATGTGTATGAGCATTCGTTGAAGGTGATGGAGCAGGCGATGGAGAAGGAGACGGACGAGGACGGCCCGTGTCCGGCTCCTGATTTTATTCTGCGTTTTGCGGCGTTGATGCACGATATTGGTAAGCCGAAGACTCGTAAGTTTGAGAAGGACGGCTCCGTCTCGTTCCTGCACCATGAGGTGGTGGGTGCGAAGATGGTGAAGAAGCGTATGCGTGCTCTGCGTTTTGATAATGACACGATTAAGGCTGTGGCTCGTCTGGTGGAGCTGCATATGCGGTTCTATGGTTACCGCGAGTCGGGTTGGACTGATTCTGCGGTGCGCCGTTATGTGCGTGATGCGGGGGACCAGTTGGAGCGTCTGCATCGTGTGTCGCGTTCTGATGTGACGACTCGTAATCGTCGTCTGTCGCGCTCGCTGGCTGAGGCGTATGACGATTTGGAGCGTCGTATTGCTGAGTTGGCTGCTCAGGAGGAGCTGGATTCGATTCGTCCGGACCTGGATGGCGGTCAGATTATGCAGATTCTTGGTATTGCGCCGGGCCCGGTGGTGGGTGAGGCGTATAAGTTCTTGTTGAATTTGCGTCTGGATGAGGGTTCGCTTCCTGAGGAGGAGGCGAAGGCTCGTCTGTTGCAGTGGTGGGAGCAGCGTCAGCAGGCGTAGCTTCTGCGGTTTCGGTACCGCATCGCATGGTTGAGGTCACGCGGTGCGGTACTGTTCTATCTGCTTTTTCTCGTGTATTGTTAAGAAATCTATGCGTGTTCCCCGCCCGGTGTGTTTCACGTGTAGGGCACAATGAATCTCCTGCTATGGAAATCCCATAGCCGTTTAGCCCAAAGGAGGGGTTTAATCATGCGTGCATATGAACTGATGGTTATCCTCAGCCCCGAGGTTGAGGACCGTGCGGTTGAGCCGTCGCTGTCCAAGTTCCTCGAGATCGTGACCAACGAGGGTGGTTCCATCGACAACGTCGATATCTGGGGCCGTCGTCGCCTGGCATACGAGATCCAGAAGAAGTCTGAGGGTATCTACGCAGTGGTGAACTTCACCTCTACCCCCGAGACCGCAGCTGAGCTCGATCGTGTTCTGAACCTGAACGAGTCCGTCATGCGTACCAAGATCATCCGCCCGGAGGATCAGAAGATCTCCAGCAAGTAGTTGGTCTTTCCGGTCGGCTGACCCCCTAAAAATGTCAGGGGGTTGCGCTGTACTGGATTCAACATACTTGTAACTCTTATCGAGGAGGCATCAAATGGCAGGCGATACCGTTATTACCGTTATTGGTAATCTGACTGGCGATCCGGAGCTTCGTTACACCCCTGCGGGTGCGGCGGTTGCTAATTTCACGATCGCATCGACTCCGCGTACTTTTAACCGCCAGACGAACCAGTGGGAGGATGGGGAGACCCTGTTCCTGCGTGCGTCGGTGTGGCGTGGTTACGCTGAGAATGTTGCAGAGACCCTGAAGAAGGGTACTCAGGTTATCGCGCAGGGCCGTCTGAAGTCTCGCTCGTACGAGACCAAGGAAGGCGAGCGTCGTACTTCGTTTGAGCTTGAGGTCGAGGAGATCGGCCCGACTCTGCGTTTTGCTACTGCTCAGGTGACTCGCGCACAGCGTTCTGCCGGAGGTAATAACTTCGGTGGCGGTGCGCAGGGTGGCTTTGGCGGTGGCGCTGGGTATAACGCTGCTGCTCAGGGCGGTTTCTCCGCTCCTAAGCAGAACAATTTTGCTGCTGCTCAGGGTAATGGTTACTCTGGCCAGTCTGGCTACTCCGCTCCGGCTGCTCCGGCGGCCCCCGCAGCTCCTGCTGCTGATCCGTGGAGTTCTCAGTCTGGTGGTAACTATGACTGGGGTAGCGGCGCCGACGACGAACCTCCGTTCTAAGCCGGTTTCGTTTTCCGAATAGTAATTTATCAATCCATCCCGCGGTTATCCGCCGCGGGCTCCCAACTCTAAGGAGCACCACGATGGCTAAGGCTGAAATCCGTAAGCCCAAACCCAAGCAGAACCCCCTCAAGGCTGCTGACGTCACCGTTATCGACTACAAGGACGTCGCACTTCTGCGCAAGTTCATCTCCGACCGCGGCAAGATCCGCGCTCGCCGCGTGACTGGCGTGACCGTTCAGGAGCAGCGCAAGATCGCTCAGGCTATTAAGAACGCCCGCGAAGTTGCACTGCTGCCCTACTCCGGCGCTGGCCGCTAAAGAGAAGGAGAGACAGTAACATGGCTAAGATCATTCTGACTCAGGAAGTTTCCGGCCTCGGTGCAGCTGGCGATGTTGTCACCGTTAAGGACGGTTACGCACGTAACTACCTGCTGCCCCGCGGCTTCGCCGTGACCTGGACCCAGGGTGGCGAGAAGCAGGTTGAGTCCATTCGCGCCGCTCGTGCGGCTCGTGCTAAGGCTTCTCTGGAAGAGGCTCAGGCAATTGCTGCGGCTCTGGCTGCTAAGCCGGTTGTCGTTGCACACAAGGCTGGCGCTGACGGCCGCCTGTTCGGTACCGTCAAGGCTGAGGCTATTGCTGAGGCTATTGAGGCTGCTGGCATTGGCTCCGTTGACAAGCGCACCATCCACCTGGGTTCCGCTATCAAGCGCACCGGTGAGTACAAGGTGACTGTTCGCCTGCACGCTGACGTTGTTGCTAACGTTGTCCTGGACGTCGTTGCTGCTGCGTAAGTAGATTTTTAGATATTTGACGCTGGTGCTTTGATGCTGCGGCGTTGAGTGTCGGACGGGGTGTCCCTCTTGGTGAGGGGCACCCCGTTTGCTTTACCCTTTGGGCACTCTTCGGGTGCGTTTTAGGTACAGAAAACCGCGATGTTTCACGTGAAACATCGCGGTTTTTCTCGTTATCATGCCGATAGCGTAGATATTCTGCTCTTATTCGACTGCCCTTATTCGGGGAATCTTGGATGGACTGTCTCTATATACCTCTATGTAGGAAGTGCCTTGAGACTTCCGGGTGCGTTCCATTCTGGTGTGCACATTCTGCATTCTCTGTGCGCTCTGTAGACTGGTAGACCCTGTAGTCTGGTAGACCCCGTAGACTGGTATACATGGCTCGATCTTTTTCACGTTTGTCTTCTAGCGCTCAGCTTCTGTTCACGGGTGTGGCGTTGGAGTGCGTCAATTTGCTGCTGTGCGTTCTAGCGGTTATCCCATTTGCGGACGCTAATATCGCGACTGCTCTTCTGCTTCTTTTGCTGATTGTTGGCGGCCTTGCATCCAGTGTTGCGCTGGTGTGCGCGCTGGTGGGTCTGGTGAAGTTCCGCCAGTACCGCGTGGCTAATATTTGCCTGGCGGTTATTTCTGTAGTGGCTAACCCGTTGGTGCTGCTGGTCCTGTATATGGCGGCTTATTAGCCCGGTTTAGAACCCGCAAACTGCACAATATCAAAGCTCTCAGGGTTCTGTTGGTTTTCTCCCAGCTTGTTTCCAGCGAAATTCAACCCTCCCATAAGGTTGGGGGTGTTTACTATAAGTGTTGGTTCGAGAGGACTGCGATGTGAATGTGTGTGTTTCGTGTAGCGGGGTCGCCCGCTAGCGAAAGAAGGATGGCAAGGCAAAAGCGCCTTGCCTTTCTTCTTTTAACGCGACTTGTAGTTTCCAGGTGAGGTCCGGGGTGCAGCACCCTGATTTTCTCCCCGAGTTTGAGGAAAAATCTATTCCCAGCTTTCTTACAGCTTTAACCTACAGGGAATAAAGGTTTACACGTAATACTTTATATAGATGGTTCGAGAGGGCCATCAGAAAGTTGGACTTTCCTTGCGGAAGTGGCTCTGATTTTCGTATGTATGTGTGTGTGATGAGACTGGGGTTGGATCGAGAGGTCCAGCTCCAGTTTCTGTTTAATCTCTAGGGCGTGCAGCAAGGGTGGCTGTAGTGATGTTGCGGCATGCTGTAACAAAGGGCAACCACACTTCTATATAACGTCACATTTCCTTTCTTGGGGCGGCGGGTCTAGAATTGGGAAAGATAAATTTTGCATATTAAATACAAGTATTGAGGAGTTGTCTTCCGTGTCTAAGACCCCTTCCGTTCCCGGTACCGACCGCCCCGCTGAAAAGGCGGCAGGTCACTGGCTTCTGGCTCAGCTGGGCAAGAAGGTTCTGCGCCCCGGCGGCCGCGAGACCACCAATTGGCTGCTGGCTCGCGCTCTGGGCGGCGACATTGATGTCGTGGAGTTTGCGCCGGGCCTGGGTATTACCGCCCTGGAGATTGTGAAGCGTTCCCCCAAGAGCTACACCGGTGTGGATCTTGATCCCAAGGCTGCTGAAATCGTGACCGAGCGTATCGGTGCATCGACTAAGCCGAACTACCGTGTGGTGAACGCTAGCGCCCAGGAGACCGGTCTGCCCTCGGAAAGCTACGACGCCGTGGTGGGCGAGGCGATGCTGACAATGCAGACCGATAAGCACAAGCTGGAGATTATGCGTGAGGCGGCTCGCCTGCTGCGTCCGGGCGGCTACTACGCTATTCACGAGATGTCGCTGGTTCCCGATTATCTGCGCCCCGAGCTGAAGGAAGAGATTCAGAAGGATTTGGCGCGCACTATCCGCGTGAATGCCCGTCCGCTGACTGTTGCCGAGTGGACTGCTCTGGCGGAAGAGGCTGGCTTTGAGGTGCTGGATGTGTACCAGACCGATATGGCGCTGCTGGAACCGAAGCGTCTGCTGGCTGATGAGGGTGCCGCTGGCGTTGCGAAGATTGCGTTCAATCTGGCGCGTAAGCCGCAGATTCGTGAGCGTGTGCTGGGTATGCGCGGTGTGTTCCGCCGCCACGCGGACCACATTGGCGCTATCGGCCTGATTCTGCGTAAGAAGTAAGACAGAATCACACCGCAAAGCTTATACAGCGAAACGGAGCCCCAGTATTCCTCTCTATCCGAGGGAATACTGGGGCTCCGTTTTACACTGGTGAGGTTATGAGCCATAGAATCGGCTCAGTCATGTGTGCGCCTGCCGGAGTTTGTTATGAGCCGTATTCTTTTCTCTCCCGAAAGCTTCAATATGGGTGAAACCACGCGCTGCATTGAGATAGCGCGTATGGCTCGGGAGCGAGGTCATACGGTCTTGTTCCACGTGTATTCCCCCAAGTACATAGGACTGCTGGAAAGCGCCGGGCTTCCTGTGCATCTTCGCGAGCCAATCATGAGCGATGCTGAGGCGGAGCAGATTATGGCGCTGGATCAGGGCAGGGGAGTGCGGCATCCTTTCACAACCGATATGGTGCGTCGGCGGGTTACCGCTGAGCTCGCGGCTATTCGTGACTTTAACGCGGATGCTGTGGTGATTGGTTCTAATCTGACGATGCTGCTGTCTGCGCGTATTGCGGGTGTCCCTATTTTCTATGCACGCCCGTACGCTTATTCATCGACGTATTTTTCGAAGAAGCCTGTAGGCGGCGAGCTTGCGGCACCGGGGTGGTTGCGTGCGGTGGCGCGGGTGTTGTCGTATAAGCCGGCTTCTTTTACTCGTGTGGCACGTGAGCATGGGCTGAGGCTTCCCCACCGTACCGTGGATATGCTCAGCGCCGACGTGAATCTTATCTGTTCTCTGTTTACGCAGCTGCGCGGGGATTCTTTGGTGGAGCCCGATGTTGGTGTGGGTCCTATTTATTACCGTGCGCCCGGTGAGCTGCCGCAGATTGTTCACGAGCCCAGGGAGCGGCCCCTGATTTACGTGGGAATGGGCTCGTCTGGTTCTGCAGATATTTTGGTGCAGGTGCTGCGGCAGCTGTCAGCTGCTCCTGTGGATGTGCTGGTTGGCGGCGGGGTGCAGCTCTCGGATACCAGCAAGCTGGGCAGCAATATCCATTTCGCCGGGACTATTCCAGCGCATCTGCTCGCCGGTCATATTGATGCCTCGATAACCCACGGCGGTGAGGGGACAGTACAGACGGCGTGCCTGGCGGGTGTGCCGTTTGCCGGTATTGCGATGCAGGCGGAGCAGAGCTGGAATATTGAGGAGTGCGTGCGCTACGGTAACGCCCTGCGCTTTACGAAGAATGATGTGCGCCGCGGCAATATGCGCGATATTCTGGACCGTCTGCTCAGCGATGAGGGCATGCGCGCTAGGGCGCGGCAGCTGGGTGAGGCAATGCGCACTATGGATGGCGCGGCGCTCGCCGTTGAGAAGATTGAGGACTATCTGCGCGCGGCCCATTAGGCGTGTATGTATTTCGCGTGTGCCTTCGTGAGAAACTAGCATAGGAGTTCTGCAGAAATTGTTTCTGGAACGTCGTAGATATCGGATTGAAACGCGAGGATAAGCATGTCTGAAACTGCCATTGATTATGGTTCCCGCACTATGCCTCATGATGATGTGGCTGAGCAGTCGGTGCTCGGTGGCATGCTGCTGTCGAAGGACGCTATTGCGGATGTGGTTGAGAGCCTGCGTGCGTCTGATTTCTATAAGCCGGCGCACGAGACGATTTATGAGGCGATTCTTTCTCTGTACGGTCACGGTAGCCCTGCGGATGCGATTACGGTTGCTGATGAGCTGAAGAAGCGCGGCGAGCTAACTCGTGTGGGCGGCGCGGCCTATATTCATACGCTGATTGCGTCGGTTCCGACTGCTGCTAACGCTCAGTATTACGCTGAGATTGTTAAGGAGCACGCGATTATGCGCCGCCTGATTGAGGCGGGTACGAAGATTGCTCAGCTGGGTTACGCCAATGAGACTGAGGTCGATACTTTGGTGGATCAGGCGCAGGCTGAGATTTATGCGGTGACTGATGGTAACGCGAAGGAAGATTACGTGTCTTTCTCTGAGGCGTTGGAGGAGACCATCAATGAGATTGATGCGAACTCGAACCGCCCCGATGGCGTGTACGGTGTGCCGACTGACTTTATTGAGTTTGATGAGCTGACCGGTGGTCTGCACGGTGGCCAGATGATTGTTATTGCGGCTCGTCCGGGTGTGGGTAAGTCGACTCTGGCTCTTGATATTGCTCGTTCTGCGGCTATTCATCATCAGATGACGACTGTGTTTTTCTCGCTGGAGATGAGTCGTACTGAGTTGGCGATGCGTGTTCTCTCTGCGGAGGGCAAGATTTCGATGGGTCGTCTGAAGAAGGGTGACCTGGATACTGAGGGCTGGACGAACTTGGCGACTTTGCAGGGGCGTATTGATTCTGCTCCTCTCTTTATTGATGATTCGCCGAATATGACTCTGATGGAGATTCGTGCGAAGTGCCGCCGCCTCAAGCAGCGTAATGATTTGAAGCTTGTGGTGCTGGACTACCTGCAGCTGATGAGCTCGGGCAAGAAGGTTGAGTCGCGTCAGCAGGAGGTGTCGGAGTTCTCTCGTAGCCTGAAGCTGTTGGCTAAGGAACTGGATGTTCCGGTGATTGCGCTGTCTCAGTTGAACCGTGGTTCGGAGCAGCGTACTGATAAGCGTCCGATGGTTTCGGATTTGCGTGAGTCGGGTTCTATTGAGCAGGATGCGGATATGGTGATTCTGCTGCATCGTGAGGATATGTATAACCCGGATAGTGAACGTGTGGGTGAGGCGGACATGATTATTGCGAAGCACCGTGGTGGTCCGACTCGTACTATCCCGTTGGCGTTTAGCGGTAAGTACTCGCGCTTCAACAATATGGCGAATGAGGCGCCTCCCCAGTACTAAAGCTTCAGCACTAAGCGTTTCAGTACTACGCTTCAGTACTCTGTAGCTGTACCCCTCTTCTTCTATTCTTTGCAGGATGGAAGGGGAGGGGCTTTTTCGTATCTATAGGTATGGGCACCCAGGCGCAGGGTGAGGAATCGTGCAGGGCTAGGAGACAAGCGCAGAGCATGGGAATAGGGGCTGCAGAGGGGTCTAGGGAAGGCATTCTGCGAGGGTTTGAGTGGTTTCTTCTGTGTTTATGAGGTTTTTTGGAAGTTTTTTAAAGATTTTCTGGCACTCATAAAACGTCCTGACTAGGCTTTTTGGTGCCCGAGAGGGTGTTTGAGACCCTTATAGAGTCGTATTTGTGGTCTACTTCACCCTATTTCGGGTTGCAGACCCATTTCGGCATCTGTATAGTTGTATGAGTCGCCGCGGCGAGGAGGAAAAAACGAAGAACTT
>CAUTJW010000004.1:0-248944 GCA_963539245.1 Rothia mucilaginosa | reverse complement strand
ACTCTCTCACAGTCGCGGCGGACACACCAAGCTTCCTGGCGGTTAGACCATAGCCACATCCTCTCTCGAACATTTGCGCTGCTTGCTCTCGAAGCAACCGGTCGTGTCTTAATCCCTGATTGATAGGCATGAAAAGCCTCCCGTTTCTTGGACTTTAGTTTTGGTGTCCAAGAAACGGGAGGCAGTTCAGATATTTCTTCCGGCGCGGGGGCTCTCGCATGGGTTTTTTTGTTAGAGGTACTTCTCCAAGCTGCTCTCCGCCATGCGGGACAGCTGCTCACGCACCGTGCGGGCACGAGCCTCACCCACACCGTCCACGGCGCGCAGGTCCTCAAGGGATGCCGCCATCAGAGCCTGCAGGCTACCGAAGCGCTCCACCAGACGCTCAGAAATAGCGTTCGGGATGCTCGGAATACCGGCGAGCAGACGGAAACCGCGAGGCTGCAGGGGGAACTCCAGATCGGGGTTCTCGCCAAAACCGACAGTGCGGGCAATCGTGCGCAAATCCACGATGTCCATATCGTCCAGGTTCTGAAGCGCCTCAACGCCAGTGGTGATCAGTTCGTCGTTCACCTCGGGCAGGTAGTCGCGTAGGATCAGGTCGCTAGCGGTCATCTCGGGGGCGCGCAGCTCCTCCAGCTGCAGGGCAATCAGGCGGCCGTGCACGCCGAGCTCCAACACGTAGTGGCTGACCTCGCGGATAATGCGGTTCACCATCTCCATGCGCTGCAGGGTCATTGCCACATCGCCCAGGGAAACGTTCGATTCAATCTCCAGGGCAGACAGGCTGGAGAGCACCGAACGCAGGCGCTTCTTATAGCTTTCAAGGGTCTGAATCGCCTGGTTTGCGCGGGCCATCAGGTACTGGCTGTCTTCAACCATATAGCGGGTGCCGTCAACGTACACCGAAATCACGGACATCGACGCGCTCACCGAAATCACCGGGAAACCGGTCTGAATCGCGGTGCGTTCGGCGGTGCGGTGGCGGGTACCGGACTCGTTCGTGTCAATGGAGGCGTCCGGCATGAGCTGCACGCCGGCGTGTAGTAGGCGGGTGGCGTCGCGGTCGCAGATGATAGCGCCATCCATCTTCGCCAGCTCGCGCAGGCGGGTTGCGGAGAACTCGGTGTCGATGTTGAAACCACCCGACGACAGGGAGGATACGGTGCGGTCGGATCCGAGTACGATGAGTGCGCCCGTACGGCCACGCATGATGCGTTCCAGGCCCTCGCGGAGCTCGGTGCCGGGGGCGATTCGGGCGATAGTTTTAAGCAATAGGTCACTATAATTCATCTGCACGAAAACCATTGTACCCGTAAGGGCGGTTATTGAGCCAGGTCAGGGGCGGAACGGCGGGCTAAAGTGCCTCAAAAACGAATGGATATTCTCGATATTTATACGGGAGTGTACGGAGCTAAACTATCTGCGTTTAAGAGTAAAAATCTGTTCTGCGGTACCCCATTTCGCCGTGACCAAACACCGCGCACCATATCGCCCCAGAACCTAAAATAGACCCATGACCGCGCGCACGAAAAACACTAAAACCGCACCCGCCTACCGCTGCACCGAATGCGGCTGGACCACCGCCAAATGGGTAGGCCGCTGCGGCGAATGCCAGACCTGGGGCACCGTCGAAGAAGCCGCCGGGGGCACTCGCGCGCGCACCCGCGCCGCATCCAGCGTGCAGAAACCCGCCCAGCCCATCGCAGAAGTCGACTCGCGCGTAGCCGCCTACATGAGCACCGGAAACCCCGAATTTGACCGCGTACTCGGCGGCGGACTCGTGCCCGGCGCGGTCATCCTCATGGCGGGCGAACCCGGCGTGGGCAAGTCCACCCTACTGCTGGACGTTGCCGCCACCTTCGCGCGCGGCACCGCTCAGAATGCGGGGCAGAACAACCCGGCACACAATACCCCGGCACACAAAACCCAGCCGCCGCGCCCGGTCCTGTACATTACCGGCGAGGAATCCGCCGCGCAGGTCAAGCTCCGCGCCGACCGCATCCGCGCCATCGCGGACACCCTCTACCTGACCAGCGAAACCGACCTCGGCACCGCCCTGGCGCATATTGAGCAGGTCAACCCCTCCCTGCTGGTCATCGACTCCGTGCAGACCCTCGCCTCCGCAGAAGTTGAGGGTAGCGCCGGCGGTGTGACCCAGGTGCGTGAGGTTGCCGCCTCCGTCATTGCCGCCGCGAAGGAACGCAATATGTGCACCCTGCTCGTGGGCCACGTGACCAAGGAAGGCACCATCGCTGGCCCGCGCCTGCTTGAGCACCTGGTGGACGTGGTCTGCCAGTTCGAGGGCGATAAGCACTCGAATATCCGCATGCTCCGCGCGATTAAGAACCGCTTCGGACCCACCGACGAGGTGGGCTGCTTCGATATGCACGAGGACGGCATCGCGCCGGTGCTGGACCCCTCCGGCATGTTTGTTTCGAGTACCCCGCACCCGGTGGCTGGCACCTGCGTGACTGTCACGATGGAGGGCCGCCGACCCCTGCTCGCGGAGGTGCAGGCCCTGCTGGATCAGGCGGTGGCACCCGCCCCTCGCCGTACCGTCTCGGGTTTGGATTCGGCACGTATTCAGATGCTGTTGGCGGTGCTGCAGCGCCGCGCCGGGCTGAACGTGGGCAAGCTTGACTGCTACGTCTCCACGGTGGGTGGCGCGAAAATTGCCGAGCCCGCCGCCGACCTGGCGTGCGTTATGGCGCTTGCCTCGGCGGCACAGAATAAGCCGCTACCGCGCAAGCTCGCGGTCTTCGGCGAGGTCGGTCTGGCGGGTGAGGTGCGCGCCGTGCCGGGCATCCGCCAGCGCATTGCGGAGGTGGGTCGCCTGGGCTTCACGCACGTGCTGGTGCCCGCCTCCCCGACCGGCGTGGGGGACGTGCCCGAGGGCGTGACCGTGCGTGAGGTAACCACCCTGGGGGAGGCGCTCGCGCTGCTCTTCCCGCAGAAGTAGCCGTCCGCGCATCAACAGTATAGAGATAGCAGAGGAGGGGGCTCCCGGCTGGCGTAAATGCCGCCGGGAGCCCCCTCTTTGTGAAATCCCTCTGTGGAAACTTTCTGAGGAAACCCTCTGCGAAACAGCGCTAAGAGCGGCTTTCCTCCTCGTTCTCGTGCAACATAATGTTGATTGAACGGGTATTCAGTTTATTCGTGCGGTGGGCGTTGACCGCGGTATCGGTCATGTCGTTAACCGCCATCGGGTCGTCCATGTCAGTATCAACGATCGGAATGGCCGAGGTGCGCGGCGCATGCTGTGTGACCGCCTCGCCCAGGGGTACCAGGACATCGACGGCATCCTTGTGGGACATGCCGGTCGCCTCCATAAAGTCCACCACGATTAGGCGGAGCATCAGCACCAGCGACTCGCCCTCAAAGGTTGCCACACCCATCGTGCGCGGCTCGAGGGTGCCGGCAAGCTTAATCATGCGTTCGCGCGCTGCCATCATGTAGTGTTCGCGTTCGCCTTCGGTCGGGGCAGACATGCCCAGGCCGAGGCTCTGCGCCGCCAGCGACAGCTCGGTCAGTGCGTTACTGAGTGAAAGCTGCGCGGCGGTACGCAGCTGCACGTGGTGAATCGTGGACGCCATGCGGCGGTTGAGCACGCGGTCGTTACGAATCGCCAAATCTACCGCGGCTAGGGTCTTCGACATGCGCGCCAGCTCGCCTTTACTCTTGCGGCTATTCCAGGACAGCTCATTCATACCCTGCGCGGTAATCAGGTCGCCGCGGCACGCGTCATACAGCGGTTGCAGAGCGCGGGCATCGAGCAGGCTCTGGTACGCCTTGTTGTAGTCGTAGTAGCGGATCGCTTCGGAGGACAGCTGGAAAACCTTCGCGAACGCATCCATGAGAGCTTGGGCGCGGGCACGCGGGTTCTTACGCGGGTCGCGTGGCATCAGGTACATGGCGAGGAACGCGAAGGCGCCACCGACAATGCCGTCGAAACTGCGGGTGAACGCATCGTCAGGTACGGGCAGTAGCAACGTGAAACAGGCCTGGAAGCTGAGCTGAATCGTAAAAATAATGCCCTTATCAATAAATCGGGCAATAATCACGGTCAAGAAAAGCACCACTGCCGCCTGCCAGGTGCCATGACCGAGCAGGATCAGTAGAAGGTCGCCAATGAGAATGCCGAGGGTCACGCCGAAGGAGACCTCAAGGATTCGGCGGGAATGCTTGGCGCCGCTCACATAGCCCAGGGATACGAGGGCAGCGACCGGCGCGAAAATGGGCTCGTGGTGGCCCAGGACGCGCTCAGCGAAAAGCCAAGCGCCCATAGACGCCGCAACAATCTGCACAGACTGAAAGAAGTCAGCCCGGACGCGTTCAACGCCCTCACGGATGAACTGTCGGGTGTTCTGTTCAGTAGTGCGTAGAATGTCTGCGAATCGTGCCATGGGCACCATCATACCGGCGCGTGTGCGGTGCACAAGGGGGTAGGGGAGTGTTGGGTTGAAGTGTGAGAGACCCCGCGCCCTGTACTTGCCCGTAGCCGCGCTGTAGCCGCGTTTTTCGAGGAAATCTAATAAAGCCGCTGTTCGAGCCCCTGTTACGCAACCTAGTACGCAATCTAGCCGCGGAGGCGGCGCGCCACCCTCGCCAGCAGACCCGGCTGGGCGGGGTGCATCTCGGCGGTTTCAGAAGATGACTCAGGCTCAACGGTGACGGGGCGCGTTTCTTCGGCGCCGTGTGCCCCGTGAATACTGTGCGCGCTGTGCCCGCCACCGATTGCTCGGGCACGTTCGAGCTGCCGGCGGTGCTCGGCATCCCAGGAGTGTGCCCGGTCAGACATCGCCCACTCAAACCCCGCGGTGAGGGAGGTTTCGGTGAAGAGATCGCGGGCGGCACGGACGGTCGCACCCAGCGGCTCGGGGAGTGCCGGGACCTGCTCCACGGCGGGGAAAGGCGCGGGAGCTTCTGTGTTGCCGCGAGCGTCTGCCTCGCCGTGAGTTTTTGCATCAGGGGCAAGAATCTGTGCCAGCAAGTAGGCACGCTCGGTGCGCAACACCTCCAGCAGCTCGGTACGGCGTGCATCCGATGCCACCGCCGCGTGCCGCAAGGCGGCGGCAACCATCAGCTCGGGAACACCACCGGCGAGCATGCCCAACGGCAGGGTGAACTCGCCCAGACCGTACAGGCTCAGGGCGCCACCCGCACGCATCTGCGTGAAGGCATCCGGTACGAGGGCGAGCACGGGAATACCCGCCGCGGCGGAGAACACCGCCGGATGGTAGCGGCTGGTCAGCGTGAACGCCGCCGCACGGTGCACGGTAACGCTCTGGTCGGCGTGCAGAATCGGCAGCAGGGTCGCCGGGGTGGAGGGGCTGAGCCGCTCAGCGATGCGCTGGTGTACCTGAATATCGCCGCTTTCGGGGTTCTGCGGGTCGCCAAAATGGCTCAGGAACACGGGCGCGTAGCCGTGCTCGCGCCACATGCTATCGAGCAGACACGCAATCTGCTGCGCCTGCTGTTCGGTGCACTCATTGACGGTGACGCACACGTAGCGCTCGGGCAGCTCATCCAGTGCCTGACCTGCGGAAACGCCCTCCGCATAGTGCAGGGTACGCGCCGGGGAAGCCGCCAGGTAGTCGGTGGCATCGTCCACGCTCAGGCGCGCGTCAATACCCCGCTCACGGCACCAAGCGAGGGAAGAACGTTCACGCACCGTCACCGAACGGGCGGTGCGCAGCATGCGCTCCAGAACCTGCGCATCGTGCAGGTTCAGCACCGGGCCCAGGGACTGGCCGGTCACGTACACGGGTACGCCCGCATGCTCGGCGGCACACACCGCGGCGGCGCGTTCGTAGAGCAGCCAGCCGTAGCGGGAATTGAGGTTGCCGCCGCCGGAAATGACCACCGCATCCATAGCTGCGATAGAATCCGCGAATTCCACCATGCGCTCAACGGTCTGCTCCAGCGGATGCAGCACCTCGGGTAGTGCCTGCACTGGTGGCAGGGTCACCAGCTCGGTGACGGAGGGGCGCTCCCGGTCGGCGTGCAGCTGCGCCACGATGCACTCGAGTGCCGCGAGGGTCAGCTCGCGTTCAGCTGGCGCCCAGGGGAAGAGGAGAAACGGCAGGTACTCGTAGGGGGTGCCTGCATCCTGCGCAAAGGGCTCACCAATGTAGCGCGCCGAATGGCCCACGTCGCGAGTCATGAGGGTGACCGCCGCGCCACCTTCAGAAAGCGCCTGAGCGCTCGCAATGGTCATGGCTTCGTCACCCACGTGGTAGGTGTGCTGGCCGATATCGCCAATGACGAGCACGCGCGGTGTTGCAGAAGGCAACGCTGTAGAAGAATGATTGTTCTCTGTCACGGTTACGCGCCCTTCTGCTCTGCCGACCCGGTCTCAGTCGACCCAGCCTCAGTACCGCGACGAACCAGGGAGCGCTGATTGAGGGAACGCTTCGCCAAGGAGCGCAACGCACGGCCCGGGGTGCGTAGGTGCTTGAGAACCCGCAGGCGCTCCTCAATGCTCTGCTGGCGGCTCTCAATAGCCTGCTGACGAGCCTCGATACGCTCCAGGCGGCTCTCGATAGAGCGCAGAATGTCCAGGGATTCGCGGGTCAGATCGTGCCCGTCAATCACGCGGCGCTCCAGGTCAGCCGCCAAATGCGCCTGGTACAGGTACGCACCCGGTCGGGCACCCGCCTGCAGATCCTCGCGGATAGCGCGGGCACGCACCATCGAATCGAAGCGGGCATGCTCAGCCTGACGCTTCACGCTATTCGCCTCGGCGCCCTCCGCATCGGGGCGCAGCGACCAGTACGCCAGCGGCTCATCCACCAGCAGAATATCCGCAACGGAGGCGGCACGCATGTTGAACTCCCAGTCGCCGACCACCGGCAGGGACTCGTCATAAAAACCGACCAGCTCGTGCAGGCTGCGGCGGTAGAGAATGCCAATCGGCACGGCACGGTTCGTGCGGAATAGGAACTGCAAACCGACGCTGGGCAGCCCGTCGTGGAAAATACGCTCCTCGTACACCTCGAACTCGCCCTCGGCGTTCTTGCGTTCGTATCGCTCCACAACGCGGGTGGTACACATGAGCGCGCCGCTCTCTTCGAGCGCCGCGACGGTGCGTTCCAGGAACTCGGGCGCCCACAGGTCGTCGTCATCGTGAATCGCCACGTACTTGGAGGTGGTCGCCGCCAAACCGGCGTTGGATGCCGCCTCCATGTTGTCGCCGGCGGTGGTCAGCAGCTGCACGCGGCCGGAACCCAGCGGGGAAGCCTCAATGACGGCGCGGGTTGCCTGCTCGTCGCCTCCATCGTTAATCACACAGACCGTGTAGTCGGTGAAGGTCTGCTGCGCAATGTTCTCCAGCGCGCGGCTCAAGAAGCGGGGGCGGCCCTTCGTGCGGACCAGAATAGCTACGGTAGGGGAAGACATAACCACAATCAGTCGAGGGTGAGCGGGCCCGTGCCAGCCCAGGAACTCAACCCATTATGAAGGTGTGCACTGTTCAGACTCAACCCGCCACCCGTCCACGCCGCAGCAGCAGGCACACAGAGGCATACACCGCCCCTAAAAACTAGCTGATGGACTGTAGCGCCACCATCGCCAGCACACCGAGCACAAAGCATGCCGGAATGGTTACCAGCCACACCAGAAGAATCTGCAGAACAATCCTGGATTTCAGCGCGTTAAAGCGCTGGTTCACGCCCGCGCCGAGCGCCGATGCCGTCGCCAGATGCGAGGAGGAGAACGGCACCTGCAGCAGGAAGTAGCCGAGCACCTGCACCACCGCGGTCGTACCCTGAGCGACCGCGCCACGGAACGGGTCCAGGCGCACCATCTTGTAGGCGAAGGTGTAGCCGATGCGGCGGCCACCGGTCAGCGTACCTGCACCCAGGCTGAGGGCAATAATGAAGGTGCCCAGCAGCATCCCGCCCCAGGTGAGGGATTGAATCAGCGCCGGATCCATGATGCGTTCGCTCAGCAGCGCCCACAGCAGCAGGTACAGGTAGCCGGTCTGCAGGCCGTGGAGCAGCGAAATTGCGGAGGCAGACACCGCCAGCACCTCGCGGGCATGCTGATTCACCAGGCGCGGGTTATGGCCGACCACCAGCCGGTAGAACGGCACCACCATCAGCCAGGACAGCAGAAAAATGAGCGGCGGCAAGTAGAAGAGCGGCAGCAGGGTCGCCCCAAAAATATGCGGCAGGAATGCGAGCGAACCGAACCCTTCAGCGGCGCTGTCAATCCTCGTTTGGGTCCACCAGCTCACACCGGCGAGGGCACCCACCAGCGCGTGGGTCGAGGAGGACGGCAGCCTCAGGAACCAGGTGAGCACACCCCAAATAGCGCAGACTAGTAGCGACGCAACGATACCGTTCAGGCCGGTGATGCCCTCCGGGGCGCTCACCCACGAGGCGGAATACTCACCGAGTAGCAGGAACGCACCGACCACGCCGAGCACGTTGAAGAGCGCGGCAAGGTACAGGGCGGAGCGCTCGCCAAGGGCGCGGGTACGCACCGGAACAGCAACGGAGTTGGAGGCGTCGTGCACACCGGTAACGTAGACCGCGGCAATGAAGGCGCAGCAGGCTAGAAGACCCAGGAGCATTAGGATTCCTGAACGATAATGCGGCCAATTTCGGCGGACACATCACGCATAGCGTTGGAAGCGGCGGTCAGCTGCGCCAGGAAGGTGGCGTAGCGGCGGTACCGTTCGGGGGTGTAGCGTTCGGCAATGTACGCGTCGTATTCTTCGGCGGTGCGCAGTGCCTGGCGGGAGATGCGCAGCATGTCCATCCAGTAGTTGTCGAGGCCGCGAATATCGGCAAGTTTGGGGATGACGGCGGCGGTCAGCACCGCCTGACGCTGAATAATGTCCAGGATTGAGGTGATGTGCGTGGCGAAGCCGTCAATGCTGTGCAGGGACAGCACGTGCGCGGCGCTGGTGAGCTTCTCGACGGCGTTGGTGAGCTTGCGCGCCAGCGTGTACAGGTCTTCACGCGGGATGGGCGGGGAGAAGGAGCTGCGCACCTCGGTGAGGGTGCGGAACAGCAGGTTCGTAGAGTCCGCCTCGTGGGTGAGCATGCGTTCGAAGAGTTCGGGGTACTCCGCGACGGGGGAGCCGACCATTTCAGAGAGCAATGCCGCCGCCTCACCGACCTGCGCTGAAATTTCAGCGAGGGAGGCGAGGGATTCGTTGGCGTGGGGGAAAAGTCGGTGCAGCATAGTTCCCAGTCTAACCAGTATTGGGTGCTGCGGGTGCGCACAGCCCGCGGGTATCTCATGAGCGCCCGACCTGCAAACGTTATAGTAACGACCTGTTCGCGGTTGCCCGTGACGGTTTTAAACAAGAACGGTGGGGGTCGATTTCTCGACCCCCACCGGAACGTTTAGGGATGTCGGGTTGGGAGCGCCTCTCGGCGGAAGGCCGCTCGAAGCGGCTAAAGATTTGGAGCCCGGGGCTACCTATTAGCAACCCGACATCTTGTAATTATTATCCACCCGCACCCGGCGCAGAGTCAATCGGAAACAGGCTTTTCACGCCTCTGCGACCCAATGTGGAACCTGTGCCAATTCGCGGCACGAACCCGCATTTTTAGGCGCCTAAACGGTGCAGAAGACTAGAATGCTTCGAGGTTGGTCTGCGTTTTTTCCTGTGCAGATTTTTCCTGCGCAGAATCAGCCTCCAAAGTGCTGTTAGCCTGCTGACCAGCCTCAACGGCGCGCAGCTGGGCGGCGACCGCCTCCAAATCGTGCGCGATCTGCTCCATCTGCTGAGCCTGACGCGGCAGGCGAGCACGACGCTCCACCGCCTCACGCTTCACCTCGTGGCTACCCGGAACCGAACTATCCTGCCCGGCAGAGCGCGCATAATCGGTGCGAATACCCAACGCCACCACGTGCGCAAACGCCGCGCAACGTTCCATCGCAATATCCATATCGCCGGTGTACAGGCCCGCCAGAATCTCATCAATCGTGCGGACCACCTCGTCGGCGCTCGGCGGGTCGGGAACACCCGCCACCACGTGCGAACGGTAGTCCTCCGCCATGCCCAGCTCAAAGGCGCGGCTCACTCCGCGTGGTGAACGATGCACCACATCCCGCAGCCAGTACATACGCCACAGCGCACCCGGCAGGGAGTGGGCGCTCGCGTGCGACCAGAGTTCGGCGAGCATCTCAATTCCGTAGTCGTCGGTGAAGCTGACGAGCCGTTCGGTCATCTGCTCGTCGGTGCCGCGTCCGCGCATCAGCAGGATGCGTGCGGAGGCGTGCGCCGCCTCTTCGCGTGCGGCGGGGTCCATGCCGCCTTCGTGGCGTTCAAATTTCTCGGCGGAGTAGAGGACAGGTCGGTGGTGGGTGCGGTGTCGGGAGCGCCCGGAGGCGCCGGTTGATGTTGCGGGTGTAGACATAGGATTTTCCAGTGTACCGTTCATTGGCTGGGGGTCGGTAGTGTATAGTATTTCTATCTGCACACTTTCAATTTTGTGTGGATAGGAGCGCCTTTAGCTCAGTCGGTAGAGCTACGGACTTTTAATCCGCAGGTCGTGGGTTCGAGCCCCACAGGGCGCACTAGCCGACCCGTCGCCTCCCGCTTTGCGGGGGTCGGCGGGTTTTTGCGTCTTCACCCTTATGCGCGGGGTTTTACCCCGTGCCTATCCCGTGTGGTGGGGCGTGTCCTGCCGGGTTGGCCTGGCAGTTTTTGATTCGTGTACGTTGACCCGAAAAGATGAGGAAACCCCGTGAGCGTCACCATTAAGAACCCCGAAGAAATCACGATTCTTGCCACCGGCGGCACGATCGATAAGTTCTATTCGGTGGCGGGCACCATGGATATTGGTGAGCCTGCCGCTAAGGATCTGCTGGATCGCGTGATTACCGATATCCGTTTTGATATTCGCCCGCTGATTGGCAAGGACAGCCTGGACATGACCGATGAGGATCGTGCCGAGCTGACCGAGGCGCTGAACGCTGTCACTAACGACCAGGTGCTCATCACTCACGGTACCGACACCATGCCGGAGACTGCCCGCTACCTGGTCGAGCATGCTGACCTGGGCGATAAGGTTGTGGTGCTGACCGGTGCGATGCAGCCCGCCGTGATGGCTCGTTCGGATGCCGGCTTCAACCTGGGTGCCGCTATTGCCGCCCTGAACCTGCTGGAGCCGGGCGTGTACATCAGCATGAGCGGTCGTATTTTCCCTGCCGAGAGCGTGCGTAAGGACCGTTCTCGCGGCATTTTTGAGGGCTAAGATGGCTGATTCCGCTCGTATGCGGCGGGGTGAACCGGTTTCTGCCGCTGAGCTTGCGCAGGTGGAGGGTTCCTCGGATCTTATTCCGCAGGAGCGTATGTCGCGGGAGCATATGTCCCGGGAACATATGTCGCAGGCGCAGCTCATGCAGCTGCAGGCGATGGAGGAGCTGGAGCAGCAGGCTGACGAGTTCTGGAATGTCACCAGCGATTACCCGCTGCCGGCTAAGAACCTGTACCTGGTGCGTGTGCTGCTGCTGGTCGTGCCCTCGCTGATTGTTGTTTATTACTTCATCCGCGTCACGCTTTTTCCGATTGGTGCGGTGCCGCTGGTCTACCTGGTGATGCACATATGGCTTGCCATGATTTACCGGGCGAACCGGTCGGTGAAGTTGGTGTTGCTGGCGAATGTGGTATCCGGGGTTGCGGCGGCCATTATGACGGCGTTCTTTGTCTATGCGCTGGTGACGGTGCAGGGCCCGCAGACTCTGCTGGACCGTGTGGGTATGTTCTATACGGTGAGCTTGCTGACGGTTATGGCGTCCTTCGCCTTGGAGGTTCTGTTCTCGCTGTTTTATAGTTTGGCGGTTCGTAGGAGTCTGCGCCGGAGCAAGCTGGAGAAGCAAGCAGGCGCTGAACAGTAAAAGCTATGGTCTTGAGGAGTGGCGTTCATTCGCGCCAGCGGGTGGGGTGTTCCTTCATGCATTCACGCCTCTGAGAGGGTGAAGACGAGACAGTGAACGACAGCGGGACACGCTCTCAGTGATGCCCAGCCACTGCTCAGATTCCCCTAAAGTACGCGTGATACGGTAGAGAAAGAAACACGACCCGCACCTGCCAGGAGGTCACCCATGGGCGCTACACACCTGAACACAGATGCTGCTTCATCCGCAGAACACCCGGATGAAGATCTCAGTGTGCAGACTCGCTATCAGGCGCCTATCCGCCAGGCGACGCCTGCCACGCCGGAGGTATCCGTTCCGCTGAACGTGCCGCCGGTGGTCACTGGTTCGCATCCGGTTATTTCGGCGACTTCTACCGTGATCATTCAGGACGGTACGAACCCGCCGATTGTGGTGCGTACGCACCCGACGGGTCCTCTACCGCCGTTCCCGGGGCAGGGTCAGTTACCCGCTTTTCTGCGCACCTACACCGCTGATGAGGTGAAGGAGCGCAAGCAGAAGCTCAAGAAGAACCTCCTGGTCCGCGCCGTTATTTTGTGTATTTTGGCCCTGGTTGAAGGCCTCATTATTTCTCAGTACACGCAGCCGTTGGCGATTTGCTTTGGCTTTGTCGCGGCGCTTTACCTGGTGGTTCAGATGTGGCCGCTGATGCGCCCTCCGCATGATTCGGCGGACGCCTCCGTGTATAGCGTTTGGGCTATCTGCTCCCTAATTGGGTTTGTTGCGATGGGGCTGGTGCTTTCACCGATTACGTTCCTGCTGTTGATGCTCGACTGGGCTGGGGTTTCGATGGGCCTGGACCCCCTGCTGATACTTGTTGTCTTGGGCCTGGTCTGGTTGAGTGAGGTCGGTCTATCGTTGCTGACCATTTACCGCTTCAACAACTTGCGAATTGCGATGGCGAACCAGGCAGATTCTCCGTCGCTACCCGACAGTATTTCTGCGACGGTTGACCCGTCCACTTTTGCCTAAAGTTTTTTGAGGCGGCGCGGTAGACGAACGCCGCGCCGCCACACACATCACACACTCGCTCATACGTTTTCCGCACACTATCAGCCGATATCCGAAAGATTCAGCTATGTCCGCAGTCGAGTCCTCTCCGCCATCCGCTCCGAACACCACGCATCCTACGAAGCCCGCCACCCCCACTCTCGTGTCTGTGGCGGGTTGGGTTCTGCTCGCTATTGCTGTGGGCTGGCTGGCGCTGATTGCGTACACCGGCATCTCCTATGCAACCACCCATTTGTCGCATTTTTCGACCTGGCGCGCCCAGTCGCTGGTGGATGCGCAGGCGTACTACCCGGTGCTTTTCCTGATGGTTAGCGCGTTCGGTAACGTGACCCTGCATGGTTTCTGCACGGTGGCGTATCTGCGTGGTTACCGGTGGGCGGCGTTGGTGCTGTCGGTGGCGTTGGCGTTGGGCGTGTTGGCTTCTTTGCTGATTATGCTGACGGTGGCGGCTCTTCTGGGTACGTTGAATGGTGCGCCGAGCCAGGATGTTGAGCTGCTGCTCAGTAGCTCTTCGCCGCTGTACACGCCGGTGTATGTGGCTGGCCCGTACATGCTGGTGTGTGTTGTGGCGTTGGCGCTGGTGTGGTCGCGTCAGTCGCGTTCTTACATGGAGGCGCGCCGTGATTGGCGTGTGCGTCGTAGCGAGGATTACCTGATTTAGCCTCAGAGGTTCTGGCCGCGGCTCCTGCGGCTCACCGATAACTTTATTTATCCAACCACTATTCACCCAACCACAGTTAGGATGACTCGTGCACCCTACTTCCGAATCTGCGCACGAATCCTCATCGCAGACGAGCCCTGGCTCTACCGCCCCTGCCGCGCCTGAGGTGGTGCTCCCGCCGCGGCCGAAGGCGCTACGCGGCGTCATGTGGTGCGCTACAGCCATCATTATTCTGTCGGCAATCCAACGTATTTATGTATCTATCCATAACGAGGTGCCAGATCGCGTTATGGAAATGATGCCGGGCATCATCATTTCAGGCATATTCGCTACCTTCATCTTCTCTCTCATACCGATTTTCGTCCTCCGCCGACTGTTGAAGGGCCGTAGATGGGCGTACTTCCTCACCCTCTTCGGTAGCGCTTTTGCAGTTTTTGTTGGGGCCCTGAGTTTGCAATCTTTCATCTCGGCTGATTATTTCTCCAGGCTGGCAGATGAATCACTGACTTCAAGACCCCGAGACTACGTAGTTTCCATTGTGGTGAGTGACATTATGGGAGCTTTTCTCACGGCTTTCTACCTGCTGATAGTTGTGTTGCTCCTTAGTCGTTCCACCAGGTCGTATGTGGCCACTGCGAGGTTCGAGCGGTTGAAGGCACGCGAACAGATAAACGCCGGTGATGGCTGGGTCGTTCTCCATCAGGATGCAGAAATGGGCGCTCGCCTGGACGAAGAGCAGACACGTCGGGAAGAGAAGGAAGCTAACCGACGGGCTGAAGAAGCGGCCGCACAGCAATACAAGACAACCCGCCGCACGGATGCGCGGAAGAACTCCCGCAACGAACAGCGCGGCTACAAGGATACTTCCGTGTACACCGAGGAAGGCTACCGCCTCAACTAGGGCGGGAAGCCCCTCCTCATGGGGAAACCCTTCTGCACCCACCCTGCGCTATAGCGTGCGGGGCGGGGCGCGAAGAGAAGAAAGGAACAAAGATGTCAGAACGCACCCCAAAACAACCGCTAAACGATCCGGAGTACACGGTTCCCGAATACAGCGTGCTGCTGCCCTCCGACGAGGCTAAAAACAGCACAGCAGAGGGCGACAGCGCCCCCAATAACGTTGTCTCCGGTAACGCCGCAGATAACAGCGCGGCGGAGGGCAACGCACCCGGCGGCAGCGCCCCCGAGCACGCCAGCACCCCCGAGCAAACCATTACCGGCTACACCGCGCCTGTCGCCTCCGAGCAGGTAATTCCGAAGCGCCCGCAGGCTATGCGTAGCGTCATGTGGTGCGCTGCCGCCATTATCGTGCTGGGACCCTTGAGTAACTTTCTGCCGATTCTAAGCCGGTCGTATATCGATTTTGAGATGGTGGTGAGTGTTCTCTTCTCTGCCTTGGTGGTTACCCTCATCATCTCTGCCATCCCGATTTTTGTTCTCTGGAAGATCTGGGATGGCCGCGAGTGGGCGCGCATTCTTACCATCATCTACTGCGCTCTCGCGGCTGCTAGCGGTGTGCTTATTCTTGCGGATAATTTCTCGGGGTTAAGCTCTAGAGCGGCTGCGGCGTCCAGCCTGGTGCGTATCGCGAGCGGCGTTTTTACTCTCGTTCTTTACCTCCTGATGATTGTGCTGCTGAATCGTGCTCCTATTAGGATGTACACACAAATCGTTAGCGGGGCACGTGCGCTAGAACGCCAGCAGATGCTGTCTGAGACGAGACAGGCTGCCGGTCAGGTCCCGGCAGAACTTCGAGAGATTTTCGCTGACGATGAGGATGACGAACGTACCTCATCAGGGGGAAACACCCCTCGACCCCCGCACCGTAGCGCGGGATGGGGCACCTAGAAAGGAACACCAACGTCAGGAGTTCCGGGGCTAGCCCTCGGAATGGTGCACGTGGTTACTCGGATACCTCTGAATACGCTGAGAAAGGGTACCGCCTTCCTAGGGTGCGGCGCGCCTCCTTATATCCTTAGGGTAAGACTCTTTAACACCCGCTCCGTGGCACTGTAGCGCGGGGTGGGTGCCAGAAGAGAAAGTGCCAGGGGAGAAAGGAACGACGATGTCAGAACGTATCCCGAGGCAGCCGCTGAATGACCCGGAGTACACGGTTCCCGAATACAGTGTGCTGCTGCCCTCCGACGAGGCTAAAAACAGCACGGCAGAGAGTAACACCGCCTCCGAAACCAGCGCCTCCGAGCACGCCATCACCGGCTACCGGGAGGCGACTGTCGGCTACAGTGCCCCTACCGCCTCCGAGCATGCGGGGCGGGTACGCCCGAAGGCCCTGCGCAGCGCTAAGCGGTGCATGACCGTCATCATTATTCTGTTGCTTTTCAGGAATATTCAAACGTTCATACTCCTTAAGAACCTAACCTCCAGCTTGGGGGCGCTGTCTCTTCTCTTCACGCTGGGCTTCCCCCTCATCTTCATTTTTATTCAGATTTTCCTCTTCTGGAAGACCTGGGAAGGGCACAGATGGGCGCACATACTTATCCTCGTGTGTAGCTCCTACGAGGTCTTGAGCCGTATGTATTGGTTTGCGCAAGATTTCTTCATGGATTCCAGATATCTCACCTGGCTGATGGAATATTTGCAGTCCTACGACTCTATGGACCTGGCGATTTCTCTTCTCTTGAGTACCGCGGTTGGTGTTGTCATTACTATCCTCTACATCCGGAACATTGTGTTGCTGACCCGTCCCTCTGCGTGGGCGTACACGACTGCCGGCAACACACCGCATAGCCAGGTGGTCGGTCAGAATTCGCCAGTATCTGACCCGAACTCCAACGAGGGTGGGAACCGCCTCAACTAGGATGTTTGCCCCAAACGGCACCACTACCACCAAAAGGCTCAGAGCATGAAAAGGGTGGGGATACCAGACGGTATCCCCACCCTTTCTCATCCCCGGCTCACGACCGAGAAGAACTCACGTATTACTCAGCAGATTCCTGCTTCGCCTTCGAGCGGCCACGCAGGTACTCGATAAAGACCGGCACCACAGAAACCGCCACAATAATCACAGCAATGTACTCAATGTTGTTGTGCACGAACGGGATACCGCCCAGCAGCACACCCGCCAGACCAATCGAACCAATCCACGCAACCGCGCCAACAACATTCCACAGGTGGAACTTCTTACGGTCGTACGAAGAAATACCCGCCGCAACAGACACAAAAGTACGAACAATCGGCACGAAACGACCCAGAACCAGAGCCAAGCTACCGCGCTTCTGGAAGAACTCCTCGGTAGTGTGCAGGTTCTTGGTGCTCAGAATCTTCGCGTCATCCTTGAAGATCTTACGGCCGTAACGGGCACCGATCTGGTAGCCAACCTCAGCGCCAGCAATAGCAACCAGCACCAGCACCGGGAACGCCAGCCAGAGAGACAGACCCATCTGCTCATGCAGCATACCCAGAGCAAAAATCAGGGAGTCACCCGGAAGAACCGGGAAAAGAACGCCGGACTCAATAAATACGATAATTGCCGAAACAACCAGAACCCAGGGGCCGGTATCGAGCAGGAACTGCTCAAGGTCGAGGCCCAAGAGCGCAACCGGAAGATGCGCCAAAGCGGTGGCAAGAAAAGTCATGAAAAATCCTGAACTGTGAGTGGACCGCACGCACGGATCGGCGCCGGAGTAACACCAGCATAGAAAGCATACCTATGGTGAACGTTGTGCAAAACTATGCGGAGGCTGTGTATTACTGGCACAATTCTACCGGCATTTACGCCGGATGCACGGGTGAGCGAGGCGTAAATCTCCGCACCGGCAGGGCTAAACAGCCCGGGGTGACACGGCGCTCGCACGCCTGCCCAAGTAGTGACCGTCCGTCAGGCCAGGGGACGCGGGGTGTGACATGATGGGAAGAGAGCACGGCGCGTCGCGGCGTAGCGATTGACCCAATCACCCACCGTTGGAGAGAACATGAACCCCCAGCAGTCAGCTTCCAACCCCGCCGATTCCCCACATGCTGATTCCCTGCATGCTGAAGCCCGCGAAGTGCTGCGCCGCCTCACCGGTGTTACTGATGCCGAGTTCCACGATGGCCAGTACGAGGCGATTCGCGCCCTCGTAGCCGACCGTGCCCGCACCCTCGTCGTGCAGCGTACCGGCTGGGGTAAGTCCGCTGTCTACTTCATTTCTTCCCTGTTGTTGCGTGCCCGCGGTATGGGCCCGGCGCTTATTGTCTCCCCGTTGCTTTCCCTGATGCGTGATCAGGTTGAGGCGGCATCCCGCGCGGGAGTGCGCGCTGCAATGGTGAACTCCGCGAACGTGACCGAATGGGATGAGATCCGCACCCGCCTCGAAGCTGACGAGCTTGATGTGCTGCTGGTGGGCCCCGAACGCCTGAATAACCTGGCGTTCCGCGAGCAGTGGCTGCCGTACCTGCTGCCGCGCCTGGGCCTGCTTGTTATTGATGAGGCGCACTGTATTTCTGACTGGGGCCATGATTTCCGCCCCGATTACCGACGCATTGGCTTGCTCATTAAGTCTCTGCCTGCAGGGGTTCCGGTGCTGGCGACAACCGCGACCGCGAATGACCGTGTTAGCCGCGATATTGCCGAACAGCTCAGTGCCGATACCAGCGCACCCGTGCATGTGCTGCGCGGTCCGCTGTCCCGCGAGTCCCTGCGCCTGGGCGTTCTGACCCTGCCCAATGAGGCGCAACGCATCGGCTGGCTACTCACTCACCTGAACAGCCTGCCCGGTTCGGGCATTATCTACACGCTGACTGTCTCTGCGGCAGAAGATACCGCAAACGCCCTGCGTGCCAGCGGCTACGAGGTACTCGCCTACACCGGTAAAACTGACCCGGATGAGCGGCTGGTTGCGGAGCAAGCGCTCAAGGAAAACCGGGTGAAGGCTCTTGTTGCGACGAGTGCCCTCGGTATGGGTTTTGATAAGCCCGATTTGGGTTTTGTCGTGCACCTGGGCGCGCCGTCGTCGGCGGTGAGCTACTACCAGCAGATTGGTCGTGCCGGCCGCGGTGCCGTCAATGCGGATGTTCTGCTCCTGCCCGGTCGCGAAGACCGCGCCATTTGGGAGTATTTTGCGACCGCCTCCATGCCTGATGAGGAGCAAGCGCTGGCTGTTTTGGATGCCCTCGCCCAGTCCCCGGAGGGGTTGAGCATTACCGCATTGGAGGCGCGCGTTCAGTTGCGCCGCTCCACCCTGGAGCTTCTGCTGAAGGTGCTGGACGTTGAGGGCGCGGCAGTGAAGGAAGGCAACTACTGGCGTCGTACCTCTTCGCCCTGGCAGTACGATAACGCACGTTACGCGGCGGTGGCGCAGGCGCGTGTGGTGGAGCAGAACGCCATGCTCGAGTATGAACGCACTAGTCAGTGTCGTATGCTTTTCCTGGCTCAGCAGCTTGATGATGCTTCCGCTGTTGCTTGCGGTCGTTGCGATGTGTGTGCAGGCCCCTGGTACCCGGTCGACGTTCCCACTGAGGCGCAGCAGGCAGCACAGAGTAGCTTCAATACGGTGGGCGTGCCCCTGCAGCCGCGCCGCATGTGGCCGAGCGGGCTGGATCAGCTGATGGGTGCGGATGCGCCGCGCGGTCGTTTGTCTAAGGACGAGCAGGCTGAACCCGGTTACGCTTTGGCGCGTTTGAGTGACATGGGGTACGGTACTCGTCTGCGTGAGCTTCTGGCAACGAATGAGCTGGGTGAACCGGTTGATTCTGAGGTTCCTGCCGAGCTGGGTCGCGCCTGCGTGAAGGTGCTTGCTGCGTGGGAGTGGGCTGAGGCGGGTCGTCCGGTGGCGGTGTTGACGCTGCCTTCGCCGGTGCGTCCCCGTTTGGCTCAGTCTCTGGGTAGGGGGCTTGCATCGGTGGGTCGTCTGGTGGATTTGGGTCGGGTGTCTCTGGCGGGGGAGCCGCGTTTCTTTGGCGGTAATAGCGCGTTCCGTTGTGCGGATGTGCTGCGCTCGTATCGGGTGCCTGCAGAAGTTTTGGACTATGTGCGGGAGCATCGGTGCCCTGTTCTGCTGGTTTCTGATGTGGTGGATTCGCGGTGGGCGTTTACGGCTGTGGCGCGTGAGCTACGGCTGGCGGGTGCTTCTGCGGTGTATCCTTTCTCTTTGGCTGCCACCCACTAGTTGCGCCCATTAAGGTTTATTTATTCCCCTGACGAGGTTGTATGTCATATTCGGAATATTCAATATTGACGGTCACAGACGGCTCTTCCGCTGTGCTCAGCGATATTCCCGCTCGCCCCGAACACAGCGAGTGGATGGTGCGCGCCCTCGCCGAGGGTGCCGCCGCAGGTGAGCGTGGCGAGATCCCTATCGGTGCTGTGGTGGTGGATGAGCGGGGTGTCATTATTGGTTCGGCGGGCAATACTCGCGAGCGGGAGCATGACCCCAGTGCCCATGCGGAGGTGAATGCGATTCGTCAGGCGGCGGCGCATCGTGGTCGGTGGCGCCTGGACGGGTGCACGCTCGTGGTGACGGTTGAACCGTGCCTGATGTGTGCCGGCACGATTCTGGCGTCGCGCGTTTCGACGGTGGTTTTTGGTGCCTGGGAGGAGAAGACGGGAGCCGCCGGCAGCCGTTACGATGTGCTGCGTGACGGCAGGGTCGCTCCGGCTCCCGAGGTGTATGCGGGGGTGCGTGCTGATGAGTGCGCGCAGCTGATGGTGGACTTCTTTAGGGAGCGCCGCTCCTGACCTTCTCTAAGCCTCACCCTTAAAATGGTTTGTATAACGCGAAAAGCCGCGCAGAGGCTGCGTGGCTTTTCGCGTTATTTGTACGAAAAACCCTATTTCTTTGAAAAATACTTCAAGAATTTCAAAAATGACCCCTGTTTTTCAAGAAAAGCCCACTACATCACACACAACTGGGTCTACCATATATAGGCATTGGAGCCTCCGCCTGCTGTGCCTGCCGTTTAACACCCCGCGCGGTGCCCGCGGAGGACTCCCAGAAACTCACCCGAACCGTCCATTCTCTGAGGGGATTTAACCGTGTTAAGCGTTGACAATATTTGGGCAAAAGGGCGCCACACTCCGCTTTTTGACCGCACCACCTTCTCAGTGGGCGAGGGCGAAGTCATTATTGTTCAGGCGGATAGCCAGCTGGAGCGTACCTCTCTCGCGTTGGCGCTGACTGGTCGCCTTCCCCTGTCCGGCGGCACGATTAGCTGGAGCAAGGGCGATGATGAGCCTCGCCCTATTTCGATGAAGCGTCTGCGTGCTCTCAGCAGCGTGGTGGACTCTCCCGATGTGACTGCTCCTGAGCAGCATATGCGCGTGCACGATTACGTGTCGGAGATGCTGTCCTATGACCTGCCGATTTTTGGTCGTTCTCGCGCGAGCCGCTGGCTGGCTGAACGGGGTCTGGAGGAGCTGGACGGGCTGTGGATGGAAGAGATTAGCGGTGAGATGAACATTGAGCTGATGGCCGCTTTGGCGAAGCATAGCCCCTCTGACCTGCTGGTTTTTGATACTCCTTCCCGTCACCTGAACCACACGTACATGTGGCTTCCGTACCTGAAGGAGCTTGCCGCGGATGAGGACCACCCGCGCACGGTGGTGGCGGTTGTGCCCCATATTTCGGAGTCCTGGCATGGTGCGCGTGCTGTGGTCGGCCGTGCCCCTGAGGAGAACGCGCCGGATCCTGTTGAGGGCGAGAGTGAACTCTCTGATGATTCCCCCGAACATGGCGAAAACGCTGAGAAGGAGTAAGAATGACTGTTCTGCGTGTTGCACTCGTTGAGCTGAAACGCCTGACCAGCGGTGTTCTGCCGGTTTTGGTGCTGCTTGCGATGTCCTGCATTCCGCTGCTGTACGGTGCCCTGTACCTGTACGGTAACTGGGATGCTTACGGCCATGTGAATGGCATTGTGGGCGCCCTGGTGGTTGAGGATGAGGGCGCGACGGATTCTGAAGGTAAGCAGGTGAACACCGGTGCTGATGTGAAGAAGAACCTTCTGGATGCTGGCACGTTTGATTGGCGTCAGGTGCAGACCCGCGCTGAGGCTGTTGAAGGCGTGGAGAACGGCACCTATGACTTTGCGATGGTGATTCCGAAGGATTTCTCCCGTAATCTGCAGAGTGCCGGTTCGTTCAAGCCTGATGCTGACGGCAAGACGGGCACTATTGATCCGCGTGCGGCGGGTATTGAGGTCATTACGAATGATGCCAATAACTATGTGCTGACGAATATTGTCACGAAGGCGGGCACTGCGGTGCGTGATTCGGTGGCGGAGAAGGTCGGTAATTCTACGGCGAATTCGCTGTTGGCTAGCTTCACGACGATTCATTCGAAGATGGGTGAGGCTGCTGATGGTGCGTCGAAGGTGAATAATGGCACGGTGAAGCTGGCGGATGCGATTGTTCAGTTGAAGGATGGCACCGCCACGGTGAATGATGGTGCCGTGAAGCTGAAGGATGGCACGTCCTCACTGGCTGATGGCCAGTCCCAGTTGTTGGATGGTCAGAAGCAGTTGGCGGAGGGTGCTGCGAAGCTTGCTGATGGTGTCTCGACTTTGGATTCGGGTGCTGCGAAGCTGGATTCTGGTGCTGCGAAGCTTGCCGATGGTGCTTCGAGTTTGAAGGACGGTTCGTCGACTTTGGCTTCGGCGGCTGCGTCTGCTTCTGATGGTGCGGCGAAGTTGAAGGACGGTTCGGCGACCCTGGCTGAGGGTACTGCGAGCTTGAAGAGTGGTTCGGCTGCGGTTGCGAAGGGCGCTAATGATTTGGCGTCTGGTATCCATCGGTTGCGTACCGGTATGGATCAGGCGGGTATTCGTGAGTTGCCGGCTGAGCTGAATGCGATGTGTATGCGCCTGCATGAGACGGATACGTCTGCCGGTAGTGGCGATTTTGGTCGTGATCTGTCGAATACTGTGGTGTCTGCGACTGCGCAGAAGATGCGCGCTCAGTTGGCTCCGTTGGTTGAGGCGGGTACGTTGACTCAGGAGCAGGCTGATCAGCTGGTGGCTGCTGTTGATTCTGAGGAGACGAAGAATGAGGTTGCTGAGCTGAATCAGAAGGCTCTGCAGTCGCATCTGGCTACTCGTGATGCTGCCGCTGCTGATGCTCTGTCGAAGCTGAGCGCGTTGAAGTCGAGCCATTGTATTTCTGATGGTTCGTCGTCGACTGCGGCGAAGATTCAGACTTTGGTGTCTGGCGTGGATGCGCTGGATTCTGGTGCTTCGTCGTTGGCGAAGGGCGCTTCGTCGCTGGCTGAGGGTGCCGCTCGTGTGGATGCTGGCGCGTCTTCGTTGGCGTCGGGTTCGGCGGCTCTGGCTGATGGTAATTCTAAGATCGCTTCGGGTGCTTCGAGCCTTGCGAGTGGTTCTGCGACTCTGTCGGGTGGTGCTTCTGAGCTGAAGGAGGGTACTGGTTCTTTGAAGAGCGGTGCCGCCGAGCTGAAGGATGGTAGCGGCACTTTGGCGGAGAAGGAGCAGTCTGCGGTTGATGGCCAGCAGAAGTTGGCTGATGGCGCGAATGAGTTGAAGGATGGTGCGTCGAAGCTTTCTGACGGTACGGCGAAGCTGTCTGATGGTTCTACTCAGCTGAATGATGGTGCTTCCGAGTTGAAGGATGGTACGTCGTCGCTGGAGAGCGGTCTGGCTTCGGGCGCTAAGCAGGTTCCGAGCCTTGCGCCGACTGAGCAGGCGAAGGTTGCGGATACGATGTCGAACCCTGTGGCTCTGTCGCATGAGTCGCTGGCGTCGGCTCGTAATTACGGTGAGGGCATGGGCCCGTTCTTCATGTGTTTGGCGCTGTGGATTGGCGGCTTGATGCTGGTTCAGACGTTGCGCGTGATGAATAACCGTGCGTTGGCTTCGCATGCTCCGTCGATTCGTGTGATGCTCGGTAGCTGGATGCCGTTTGGCCTGGTGGGTATTGCTCAGGCGACTCTGATGTTCGCCGCGATTAAGTTCGGTTTGGGCTTTGAGATGGCTCATCCGTGGCTGGTGTGGCTGTTCCTCTGCTATGTGGCTTTGGTCTTTACCGGTTTCATCCATGGTTTGACGGTGATTTTGGGTGCGCCGGGCAAGCTTGTTGCTTTGGTCATTCTAATTCTGCAGCTGATTACTGCGGGCGGCACGATGCCGTATGAGACTCTGCCTGAGTCGATTCGTTGGATGCATGACTTCTTCCCGATGGGTTATGCGGTGGCGGGTACGCGTCGTTTGGCGTATGGCATTAATGAGTCGAGCCTGTGGGGCATCATGCTGGTTTTGACTCTGTGGGGTCTGGCTGGTCTGGTGTTGGGTTACATTGGCACGCGTCGTGATCGTACGTGGTCGCTGAAGAAGCTTGCGCCGGAGATTACGGTGTAACGAACCCTGTTTGGTCGCACCGGGGGAAAACTGTCTAATAAAATAGAGATATATCTGCAAAAAGGGAGGGAGGACTTCTGATGTTGCAGCGCCCAGTCGCTGAAGCTGCAAGTCGTCGTCCCGGCCGTACAGGTAGAACTCAGTTGAAGTTGTTCAACGCTGCTATGGAAATCATGACCCAAAAGGGGCTTGAGTACGCCACTGTTGAAGAGGTGGCTGCCCGGGCGGGTGTTTCTAAGGGAACCGTGTATTACAACTTCGGTTCTAAGAAGACCATGGTGGATCAGCTGGTTCAGTACGGCACGCAGTTGCTGCTGAGCGATGCGCGTCGCGCGGCGTCGGTTCATTCTGATCCGCGTGAGGCGTTGCGGAGTGCTATTCGCGCCGCGTTCCAGTATCTTGAGGACCGTCCGGGTTTTACTCGGCTGTGGCTTTCGGAGGCGTGGAAGGGCGCGGATGGTTGGACCGAGGCGATGAGCGATAACCGTTTGAATCTTCTGGATTATTTGCAGGAGATGACGGAGGCTGTGGCTCGCCGCTATACGGTTGATACCGCTCAGAATCCTCGTGCGATTGCGATCTCTATGTTCGGAGCGATTTATATGCTTGCTATGGATCGTGAAGTGCATCAGGCGGAGCGCAATGCTGAGGATGCAACGCGTGCTGTCATGCTAGTTGTAGATGGGTATATCCGTCATTAGGCGGACCTGTTCGGGTCTGCAGACGTGCCGGGACCTCGGTGTCGGGTGTCGAAAAGGGCGCGGTGAAAAGGGGCCGTGAAGAGGGCGACACCCGACTGCCGTACGCGGCACGATAGGTAGGCTCGTTCTTGCCCTCTGGTCGGGGGTGTGCTATAGTTTTCCACTGTTGGTGGTGTGTCCGAGCGGCCGAAGGTGCATCACTCGAAATGATGTTTGGTGTAAAAGCCAACGGGGGTTCAAATCCCTCCACCACCGCACCAACGAAAACCCGTCGAGATTCGTCTCGGCGGGTTTTTGCATGCCCGGGTTGTTCTGGGGTGGTGCTGACGGGTGCGTTGATGGGTGGCTGTGCGGCGGTATTCGCCTGGTTTTATAGGGTGTGTGCCACTTCCAGGGTTTTACCGGTGCTTGCTGATTCGGGGGTGGGTAAAATCGTATTATGCGTATTAAGATTCTTGACCACCCGCTGGTCTCTCACAAGATTAGTGTTCTGCGTGATAAGAACACTCCGTCCCCGATTTTCCGTCAGCTGGTTGATGAGCTGGTGACTCTTCTTGCTTACGAGGCGACTCGCGAGATTCGTGTGGAAGAGGTTGAGGTTGTGACTCCGGTGGCGACTACTACCGGTGTTCGTATTGCTGATCCTAAGCCGCTGGTTGTTCCGATTCTGCGTGCTGGTTTGGGCATGCTGGAGGGTATGACTCGTCTGGTTCCGACCGCTGAGGTGGGCTTCCTGGGTATGGCTCGTAATGAGGAGACCCTGGATATTGTGACTTATGCTGAGCGTCTGCCGGAGGACCTGACTGGTCGTCAGGTGTACCTGCTGGATCCGATGCTGGCTACGGGTGGCACTCTGATTGAGGCTATTAAGTTCCTGCGTGAGCGTGGCGCTGAGTCTGTGACTTGTGTGTGCCTGATTGCTGCTCCTGAGGGCATTGCTGCCCTGGAGAAGGGTATTGAGGGTATGGAGAATGTCGACCTGTTCCTGGCTGCTCGTGATGAGCGTCTGAACGAGAAGGCGTACATTATTCCGGGTCTGGGCGATGCTGGTGACCGCCTGTACGGTTTGGCTGAGTAGTCTTTCAGCGTTATTCACGTGATGTGAGTGGGGCGCCTCTGCATATGTATGTGTGGAGGCGCTTCGCTATGTCTTGCGGGTGTTCGGCTGGTTGCGCGCCGCAGTGTGGCGGTGCGTATCAGTGTGTGTCTAACGCGTCGGGGGCTTGGGCGGCGATGGTGCTGCTGGGTGTCGGAGTGGGTTTTTTGAAACACGCCACCTATTGTGTGATGAGGAACACAATAGAGTGCTTGAGGGTGCATCAAAACTTCAAGCATATTCACAGCTCCACATGAAAATGCAGGTTGTAACCCATACATAACAGAAACCGTGAATATTTATGTGACGAAAAAGCTGAAAGCCTCAGGTTCCGCATGAAATCTCCCAAAATGGGGAAGGGTATTGTACTCCTCTTGGCGACAAAGGAGAATCCACTATGTCGAATCCGCTTGATTTATCCGTCAAATAGGAGAAATATTAAGTAAGAGGATTGAGACTCGAACAGGTATTGGGGACTGTTTGACTCGGCGTCACTTCCGGCGCACCCCACACCACGTACGACTGGGATCCCGTACACAGACTTTGAGAGAAGGTTGAACCATGTCAGGCGCTGTACCTGGATATGTACACATCTCCCAGCGCGGCCGCGCTGCTAAGCGTCAGGTCGTGCAGCCTCAGCG
Organism: Rothia mucilaginosa; assembly: GCA_963539245.1. Lineage (GTDB taxonomy): Bacteria > Actinomycetota > Actinomycetes > Actinomycetales > Micrococcaceae > Rothia > Rothia mucilaginosa_H. Next base: position 222,631 of record CAUTJW010000004.1, on the reverse strand, counting down.
TCCCGCTGCGCCGGCTGCCACGTTGCGTCCGATGACTTTCTCAGCCGGTGACTCTGTCCATAAGCAGGCTCAGGAAAATGAGGCACGCGGCTTTGTGCTCTATGTGGGTTTGAACGAGGAGCTTGCTGCCGCGAACGGCACCTCCCTGGTGCGTATCGTTCAGGATTTGCGTACTTATGCACACCATCTAGCTCCCGAGTCGGAGTCGTACGCCGCTGTGGCGTTGGCTCCTGTGAATGCTGAGGGTAGCGACCTTGAGGTGGTGCGTAATGCGCTCGGTGATCCGACCGCAATGTACATGCACCCGGAGGCGCATGTCGCCCGCGAAGCAGAGACCACGAATAGCCACTCCTCGGGTGTGCTGATTGATTTGGCGCGCCGCGAGGTGTTCCTGGATGGTGAGCCGCTCATGCTGACCTTCAAGGAATTCGAGCTGCTGGCACACCTGGTGGAGAACGCATCCCGCACCGTGGGTCGTGAGGAACTGCTGAAGGCGCTGTGGAGCTCGGGCGACGAGCATCCGCATGAGCGTACGATTGACGTGCATATTCGTCGTCTGCGTTCGAAGCTGGGTCGCCTGTCGGGTACCGTGCGTACGGTGCGCGGTCAGGGTTACCGCTTCTTTGAGCACCCCGAGGTTGTTGTCTGGGCTGCTCCGGAATACTCGATCTAGCGTGTACAGAATTTAGCTTCTGCAGAGTGCACCCCGGTGTGCTGGCGTGATGGCCGGTGCGCCGGGGTTTACTTGTGCCTGCTCTCAGCCGTCAGTATGCGCGTGCGATGGCGGCGTGCGGGACGTTCCGGCGCCCTCTAGCTAGAATGGGTGTATGGCTGAAAATTCTTCCAACACTGCATCTGGCTCGCACCGCAGCGGGGTTAAGCGTCTGATTATTATGCGCCATGCGGAGGCTGATTGGGGTCTGAACGATTTTGATCGTCCGCTGACGAAGCGCGGTCATGAGCAGGCTGCTGCCGCTGGTGCCTGGTTGGCTTCTCGCGGTTATATTCCGGAGCAGATTATGTCGTCATCGGCTTTGCGTACTCGCCAGACGACGACCTGGGTTTCGGATGGTTTGGGGGCGAAGGCGCCTACTGCTCATCTGGATGAGGGTCTGTATGAGGTGTCTGCGTCCCGCATTATTGCGCGCATTAACAGCGTTTCAGAGAATGTTCATTCTCTGATGGTGGTGTCGCATCTGCCCGGTGTGCAGGATGCTGCGCAGCGTTTGATGAGCCCTGATTCTGACCCGAATGCGTCGATGGATGTGTACTACGGCTTCCCGCCCTCTTCTATTGCGGTGTTTGAGGTGCCGGGGGAGTGGGCTCTGCTTGATGGTGCGGATGCGCGCCTCGTGGACTTCAAGAGCTTCTAGGTTTCGTACCTGAAAGGGTAAAGTAAAAGCCCCGTACCAGCTGGTACGGGGCTTTTTGTGGCGGAGACGGGGGGATTTGAACCCCCGGTCGAGTTTAACCCCGACCCTTCATTAGCAGTGAAGTCCATTCGGCCGCTCTGGCACGTCTCCACGGTGCGCTCGTGAGCGCATCCCTATAAGAATATAGGCTGTTTTGCGCTTGGTCAATTCGGCCCGTGCTTTGGAGGATATCTCTGAGTATGTGTTGCTTTATAGGGTGGACTATGGATTGTAGGCTTTGAGGCTCATATGCATTTTCGATAGACTGCTACTGTCCGACCGATAAATAGAGGGCGTCTCTGGCGTGTGATTTTTCCATACAGTGTTGCCAGAGGTGTCTTATTTACTCAACGAAATGAGAAATCATGTCTGAAAACCCCAACAACCCCCAGCCCCAGTTCAACCAGGACCCCCAGTTTAGCCAGCAGGCACCTCAGTTCAATCAGCAGGCTCCTTACGGTGTGCCCGTTCAGACCCCTGAGCAGCAGGCTCAGGCGAAGAAGGCAAAGACCCTGTCGATTGTCTCTCTGGTGAGCGGTATTGTGAGCCTGTTCGTCTTCGGTTTCATCCTTGGTGCTGTAGCTATTGCGACCGGCCGTCTGGCTATGAATAACCCCGAGCTGCAGAACCGCGGTATGGCTATTGCCGGTACTGTTTTGGGCGCTGCCGGTATTATTTTGCTGATTGTGGTGAAGATTTTTGTAAAGTACTAGGATTGAAGCTACCTGCAGTAGCCTCATGATTTGAGAAAGCCCGCGAGCGCTTGTGCGCACGCGGGCTTTTGCATGCCCGTTCAGCGGCTTTCCTCTGCGTCAAGATGCATCGTAAGTACCCGAATGACGAATTCGTTTGTGTCCACCTCAGTGATGGGTTAGGGTGGGTAATGTTTGTAATGTTTAATACACACCATTCACACGAAAGAGGGACCATATGTCTCAGAACCCGCAGGACTCTAACTCCTACGACTACAACCCGGAATACGGCAACCTGAACGAACAGAACGCTCAGAACGCTCAGTACGGTCAGCAGCAGTACCAGCAGCCTGCTCAGTACGGTCAGCCCATGATGGTGCCCGTCGGCATCGTTCAGAAGACCCCCGAGCAGCTTGCCGGTGAGAAGGCCGGCCAGACCTCCATGGTGCTCGGCATTATTGGCCTGATCTGCAACTTCTTTGTTAGCTGGTGGCTGATCGGTCTGCCCTCGCTGATCATGGGTGTTATCGGCATTATGAAGGCTAATGAGGCTGAGCGTTTTGGCACTGCAGCTTCGGGCGGTCGCATCATGGGTTGGATTAACGCAGCTTTTGGTGGCCTGTTCTTGGTTGTAATCGGTGGTTTCCTGCTGCTGGGTCTTATCGGCGCGGCAGGTGCTGCTTCTTCCTCTTCCAACCACTTTACTGAGCTGGTCAGCACCCTGGCACTCTTCTAAGAGTTCTTTCACAGGGTATAACGGAAGCCCTGTTCCTCAATGTGAGGAGCGGGGCTTTTGCGTACCTGATAAGGCGCGTATCCAGCGCATCAAAGTCTGTTGTGCGGGGTTGCATAACGGACTTAGTTGTACCCGTTCCATTCATGGGTTAGGGTGAATTAGGTTTAACACACACCAGCCGTACGAAAGTGAGATGCCATGTCTCAGAATCCTCGGGGTTCAGACCCCTACGACTACAACCCGGACTACAACCGTCTGAACGAACAGTACAACCAGAATAGTCAGTATGGGCAGAATACTCAGTACGGCCAGTATGGCCAGTATGGCCAGGGTTCTTACGGCCAGTACGGGCAGAGCTCCTACGATCAGTATTCCTATGACCAGTACGGTCAGAATTCGTACGGTCAAGACTCGTATGGTCAGAATCAGTACGACCCGTATGGCCAGCAGTACCAGCAGCAGTATCAGTACGGTCAGCCCATGATGGTTCCTATTGGTATTGTTCAGAAGACTCCCGAGCAGCTTGCCGGTGAGAAGGCTGCTCAGACTTCCACAGTGCTGGGTATCATCGGTCTGGCGTGTATTGTGACTCTCAGCTGGTGGCTGCTTGGTCTGCCTTCCCTGATTCTGGGGGCTATCGGCGTTATGAAAGCTAATGAGGCTGAGCGTTTCGGTGCCGCTGCTTCGGCAGGTCGCATCATGAGCTGGATTAGCGTAGCCATTGGTGGCATGTTCCTGGTGCTTTTCGGTGGAAGTCTTCTGCTGGCGATTATGTTGGCGCTTTCTGATTCCGCAGCCAATTCCAGACTGGTGGATGTTGCGCAGATACTGGCACTTATCTAAACGCTTTAGCCCTTCAAGAGAATCTGCAAGAGCCCCGTTCCTCAATGCGAGGAGCGGGGCTTTGCTGTGTATATGCCGTACGTTTTGTGGAATCGGCTCGACATGCTTGTTCCCCCGACAGGGAAGGTCTAGGGTGGGCTTAACACCCGGTATTGAAAGGTCGTGGATACAATGTCGTCCTACTACCCGCAAGAGCCCAACCCCTTCGACCGGAATTTCGGCTACAAAGGGCTAAAACAGAATAAAAGCACGAGCGAACACTATGACGACTACAACCCGAATGACCGCTACGACCCTGATAGCCGGCCTCCGCTGACATCGGTTCTGAACAAGAGAAGAGAGCCTTCTGAATGGGGTCTGGGGGAACGAGCCTCCCAACTCTCACTTGCCTTCGGCGTGCTCAGTCTTGTCAGTGTTGCGGTATGGGGCTGGTGGCTTTTCGGTATCCCTTCTGTTGCTCTGGGTGCTCTTGGTCTATGGAAAGCTAAGGAAGCAGATCGCTACGGTGCGATTCCTGCCGCGGGTCGCGTGCTGAGTTGGGTGGCCATTGTCAGCTTTGTGCTCGTGAACGTTTGGACACTGTGGGCGTGGTTTAACACCAGCCGATAGGTGCATCGGTGAAAGCCCAAGCCGAGGTGATTAACTAGTGTGTGGAATGTGAAAGGTTATGATGCCCCAAAATAATGAAGTTTTTGATTACAATCCCGAATATGCCAAGCTCTACCAGACGAACAATAGCCAGCCGTCTGACGCTGACGACATGGACGACCGGCAACAACGCGCGAGCGAGCAACCTTCCGACGTGCGAAGGGCGCAAGAGGGTAAAAGGGCAGCGAACATCTCCCTACTTTTCGGACTCCTTGGTCTCCTGTTTTTCTTTCTAGGGTGCTGGTGGTTTGTCCATGATTATGACAGCAGTGGTTTGCAGGTAGTTGTCGTTGCGCCGTTGCTGAACGTCTTGGGTGTCTGGCAGGGGCGGGTAGCGAAGCGGCACGGTGTGCCTGCCCTAGCGGGTCGTATTCTCAGCTGGGTGGGTGTAATTTTTGCCCTTCCCTTCGCCATCATCGTCGCATTGTTCTTGATTGTCCTGACCGGCGGCATATAACGACGCTCCCGGCAACTCAAAACGGCGTATGCAAAGAGCCCTGTTCCTCAATGCGAGGAGCGGGGTTTGCTGTGTATATGCCGTATGTTTTGCGGATTGGTCCTGACATGCTTGTTCCCGTGTGGGGGAAGGTCTAGGGTGGGCTTAACACCCGGTATTGAAAGGTTATGATGCAACGATGCAGGATCCAATCCTTGGCCCGTATTCCGACCCAGTAGCTGGTCTGCGCTCGAAACCTCATCGCCACAAACAGGGTGCTGATATTGAAGAGCCCCCTATGATGCAGAGCGGTGGGAAAACAGCGACTAATCTAGGGGAGCGAGCCTCCCAACTTTCACTCACTTTCGGTGTGCTCAGCCTCATCAATATCTTGGTGTTGGGTTCGTGGTTTTTCGGTATCCCCACCATCATCTTGAGTTTCTTTGGTCTACATAAAGCTAAGGAAGCGGATAGTTACGGCGTAGTTTCTCTTGCGGGTCAAATCCTGAGCTGGACAGCTATCGCCATGCTTGCCCTTGGGTACGTACTGATTGCGTGGGCGTGGTTCAACGCCAAATAAGTTTTTGCGAAGCACTAGGCTGAGGTATTCAACTAACGCGTGTAGATTCTGAAAGGTCGTGGATGCGATGTCGCAACTACCCCAAAACAACGAAACTCTCGATAACAGCCCCGAATACAGCGAACCCTACCAGGAGAACAGTAACGGGCACCCCAGTACTGTAGCTTCGGGTGGACAGTTACCACCCGCGAGTGAGTTCTCGGATGACGTCTTGAGCCAGGAAACTGGACGGTTCGCCGCGAACCTCTCCCTACTCTTCGGTGCCCTCAGCTTTGCGTGCATCCCCGGTGTCCGTTCGTCGCTGTACTTCATCCCCTTCGCACTGATACTGAGTTCCCTAGGAATCTGGCAAGCGCGAGTGGCGAGACGGCACGGTATGCATGCCATCCTGGGCATGATACTCAACGTGGTGGGCATGATCATTTTTCTGCTCCTAGGCGCCCTTGTCGTATTCCTCACGATTCTCTTTTCTGGCCTTAAAGACTACTGACGCCGGTCTATCGAGAAGCCTGCATGTCCTCTAGCTCTAGTGGATTAGGGGAGAGGCTAGGGGTAATACTTCTCCAACGTTGAATGTGAAAGGTCGTGGATGCGATGTCGCAGCTACCCCAAAACAATGAAGCCTTCGATAACAACCCCGAATACGCTAAGCCCCACCGGGGGAGCGGTAGCATGCAGTCTGGTACGGACGACCAGCCGCTACCCGCGAGTGAGTTCTCTTCGAGCGTGTGGAAGATGGACCCTGGCGAAAAAGCCGCAAATCTCTCCCTGATTTTCGGTGTCTTCGGTATGCTTGCTCTCGCCCTAGCGTTTTGGTGGGTTTCCCATGGCTTTGGTATCGGTATGCCAATAATCATTGCTGCGCCATTACTGAGCCTCTTGGGTCTCTGGCAAGCACGAGTGGCAAGACAGCACGGTGAAGACGCCAACGTGGGTCTGCTTCTCAGCGGGATAGGAATTGTCATTGTTATCGCCATTGTCGGCTTCATCGTAATGATTGGGTTTGCTCTGTACGGCTTCAATGATGCAGGCCCATCGACGAGCCTGAGCGCTCTCTCACTTCGATAGCCACGTAACACCCGGTATTGAAATGTCGTGGATGCGATGTCGCAGCTACCCCAAAACAACGAAGATTTCGATTACGATCCCGAATACAACAAGCTCAACCATACAAATGGCAGTTGGCAACCCTACGCTGGTGTTTTAGGCAACCAGCTACTACCCGGAAAAAAAGTTTCACCTGGCTTCTCAAAACGGCGGGATGGGCAGAACGCGGCAAGTCTTTCATTGTTTTTCGGCGCCCTCAGCCTACTGTGTATCCCGCTATCGAGCTGGGTCTGGGCGCCAGATCTCACCTTTATCTCACTGGTACTGGGCATCTTGGGTATTTGGCAGGGGCGAGTGGCTAAACGGCACGGTGTCCCTGCCCTAGCGGGTCGTATTCTCAGCTGGGCGGGTGTAGGTATTGTCCTTGCTCTCTATATTTTTGTCATCTTGTTTCTGATAAGCCTCAGTCATTCTTTATAAAAGCACCAATATAGTGGTGGGTCTGAAGATACTCTCGTTTTATTGGGCATGACCGGTCATAGTTTGTGCTGGTGAGCATGAGAAAGCCCTGCTCCTCAAGATGAGGAGCGGGGCTTTGCTGTGTATATGCCGTATGTTTTGCGGATTGGTCCTGACATGCTTGTTCCCGTGTGGGTGAAGGTTTAGGGTGAAGTTAACGCCCCTCGTGTGTGGAATGTGAAAGGTTGTGGATGCGATGTCGCAACTACCCCAAAACAATGAAGATTTCGATTACAATCCCGAATACGCCAAGCTCTACCAGGAAAATGACAGCCAGCCGTCCGAGGCTGACGACACGGACGAATGGCAGCAACCTGCAAGCGAGCAACCTCCCGCTGTGCAAGGAGCACAAGACGGTGAAAGGGCAGCGAACTTCTCCCTGCTTTTCGGCTTCCTCGGCCCGCTGTCTTTCTTTCTAGGGTTCTGGTTGCTTGTCCAGGGTCTTGGACCAAGTAGCCTGATGATATCTCTCGCTGCGCCGGTGCTGAACATCCTGGGCATCTGGCAGGGGCGGGTAGCGCAGCGGCACGGTGTGCGCGCCCTAGGAGGTCGTATTCTCAACGGGCTGGGGCTATGCTTCTTCATTGGTATTGCCTTCCTCATCATGTTGATTGCAAACGCCTTGTCGCACATCAATTAACAACGCTACCGGTAACTCGAAACGGCCTATGTGAAGAGCCCCGCTCCTCAATACGAGGAACGGGGCTCTTTGCGCTCCACACGTGGAGTAGAAGCTAAAACGCGGATGGTAAGGGATTTGAACCCTTGAGACGGGGTTACCGCCTACTGGTTTTCAAGACCAGCTCCTTCGGCCGCTCGGACAACCATCCATACGCACCAGAGACCGGCATTTTATGGCAATACCGTGCCGCAGGGCACTACGAGATTATCTCATGCGATAAGCTTTCTGTAAATCGCGCACCAACGATGGTGCTTCCGGCAATGAGGAGGACTCATGAGAGCAATTATTGAGAACAGTCACGGTGGACCTGAGGCTCTGACAATCAGTGAAGTCCCCGCCCCCGTACCCCGATCCCACGAAGTTCTCATCCGCGTTCACGCTGCCGGAATCAACCGCGCCGACGCGCTACAGCGCCGCGGATTCTACCCGCCGCCCGCCGGGGCAAGCCCCATCTACGGCCTCGAAGTAGCCGGCGTTATTGAGGCGGTCGGTGAGGGCGCCTCCGTGGAGAACCGCGGTACCCCCGTCATGGCGCTCCTCGCTGGAGGCGGCTACGCCGACTACGTGACTGTCCCCGTCGGCCACGTGCTGCCCGTACCCGAACAGCTGAGTTTTGCTGAAGCCGCCGGCATTCCCGAAGTCGCGGCAACCGTCTACTCGAACCTGGTGCTCACCTGCGGTATGAGCATGAACCCCGCCGAAAACCTTAAAGAAGACGGTGAACCCGCGGTGGTGCTCATTCACGGCGGTACCGGCGGTATCGGTGTGCACGCTATTCAGCTGGCGCTCGCCGCGGGTACTCGTGTGTTTGCGACCGTCAGCACCGAGGAAAAAGCAGAATATGTGCGCTCACTAGGTGCTGAACCCATTATTTATACCGAACATTCGTTCCGTGAAGTTCTGCTGGCTGAAACCGGCGGACGCGGCGCCGATTACATCCTCGACGTCGTGGGCGGAAAGTACCTGGACGATAACCTGCACACCCTCGCCGACGGTGGGCACCTGTGCATTATCGGACTGCAGGGCGGCGCCAAAGCAGAAGTGAACCTGGGCTACATGCTCACCCGCCGCCTGTCGGTGCACGCCACGAGCCTGCGCACCCGTTCGGATCGGCAGAAGGCTGAGATTCTGCGCGGCGTACGCGAACACGTGCTGCCACTCATCGAATCCGGCAGGATTGGCGTGGGGCTCGACCGTATCTTCGACATGGAGGAGGCGGCTGCCGCCCACGAGTACTTCGACTCGGGTCAGCATCGCGGCAAGGTTGTGCTGCGCATGGTCTAGAAATCGTTGCGCTCCCCGTGGCGTCGCATCATCTGGGCGTCGCATCAGGTGGGCGTCGCATCAGGTGGGCGTCGCATCAGGTGGGCGTCGCATCAGGTGGGTGCCGCGGGGAGCGTTGCGTGAGGGGCGTGATGAAAATCTGGGTCGAAATGATTAACTGACTGCTGACATCTCGTCACTAAAAGAGATTTAGGGTAACCTAAGTGTAGGGAGGTTTGCGGGTCGCCGCAGAGCCCAACGCCGGCAACCTCCACAGACTAACCAATACGGCACACACACCACGCAGAGGAGGACACATGGGACTTAAAAGCTACCTGCAATCGCGCCGCGACGACGCCGAACTCGGCAAAGGCATCTGGCGCCGATCCCACGACCGGTTCATTCGCGGTATTGACCGCTTCCACCAGGTCCTTGAACGCCTAGCGGCAACCGATTCGTCCGCCTCCATGATCGAGCTCATTGTGCCGGACGCCAACGCGCTTGCCGACCTCATCCCGCGCGTGCGTGCGGTCGTCATGGAGGCGCACCGCCTCGCCCCCAGCGACGGCGATATTCCCGCCTCCCCGTTCGGCACATACTCCGACCTGAACCGCGCCCTCTCCAAGGCGGGTAACGCCGTGGCACTCTGCGCCGAAGCACTCGCCATGGCACGCTGCTTCGGCGAATGCGCCACCGGATGCGACCGCCAGGTGAGCGTGCACCGCCGCGTGGAAACCGTCATCCAGCACATTGAGGATGCCGAACGTCTGATTCAGCGCGCCCAGAAGGAAGCCTCCGGCGAGCTGACCTTCGACGACGGTATTCCGGTGGGCCGCACCCAACTGGTTGAGGCATAGCGCCGGTTGAGGTATGGCGCCGGGCCTAAATTGCGGTCAACAGGCAAGCTAGTTTGATGTGCACCTCAACAGGCGATACGCTTAAAGAGGAGGTGTAGGACGCTTCTTATGCGGTTCCGTCACAATGGAGGTGACGACACAATGCGATGGTACGCGCGGAAGAACCGCAGGCTTTTTCCTGCCCCTCTACGGCACAACCCAATGCATATACAATTCACGGAAGAAGTCACACACCATGTTTGAATTCCACCGCAATGAGCGTGCGCGTCAGCTGCGCCCCAGCCTCTCACGCTCTTGGCTCCTCGTGCGCGCCAACTCCTCCGAAGAAGTTTTTGAAGAGGCCTTCGAATCCGAGGCTGACTCCATCATCATCGACCTCGAAGACGGCTGCCCCGCCGAAGAGAAGGACGCCGCCCGCGAACAGGTCGTCCGTATGCTCAACTCCGGCGTCGTCGCATGGGTGCGAATCAACGCCATCACCACCGAACACTGGTGGAAGGACGTCAAGGCCCTCAAGAACGTGAAGGGCCTGCGAGGCGTCATGCTCGCCACCGCAGAGCACGCCACCGACATTGACCGCACCGCAGCCGAGCTGCCCCCCGGAACCCCCATCATCGCGCTGATTGAGTCCGCACTCGGCGTGCACCACTCCGTCGAAATTGCCCGCGCAATCGGCACCTTCCGCCTCGCATTCGGCGCAGGCGACTACCGCCGCGACACCGGCTCCTCCGCAACCCCCATGGCGCTCGCCTACGTGCGTTCGCAGCTGGTCATCGCCTCCACCCTGGGCGGTCTGCCCGGCCCCATCGACGGCCCGACCCTCGGCGCATACGGCGCTGACCTCTCCAAGGCATGCGGCTACGCGAACGACCACGGCATGACCGGTAAGATCACCCTGGACATCCGCCAGACGGAGACCATCAACGCGGCATTCTCCCCCAGCGAGATCGAAATCGAAGAAGCACACCAGATGCTCGACGTGCCCCTCGACGGCCCCCGCGACGGCTCCTACCTGCCGCGTTACCTGCGTGCAAAGAAGGTCAAGGAACTCGCCAAGGTTTACGGCCTGTGGGGCAAGACCGACAGCGACTTCCAGCGTGCCTCCAAGTAAGGTGCTGGCGTAAAGTACACGCGTAAAAAGCCGCGCATCCGAACCCTGAATGGGGAATCGGATGCGCGGCTTTTGTCTGCCTAAAACCTCATGAGGCTACAGCCTGGCGGGCTGCTGGTCGGCGGTCTAGTTGCGGGGCGATTTGCCGCCCGTCAGCGCATGAGCGCACACGTACGAAGTCACCAAGGAAATCACAATCGGCACCAGGAACGAGGTGTCATCCTCATACACGGAACGGTAGAAGAACCACACCGCCAGGGAAACCACCAGCGCCAGCACGTACACCAGAGCAAAACGCATCGTGGGGCTCATCGGGCGTGCAGAGCCCGCAGCGGCGCGACCTGCCTGCGCACGGCCACTCTGGCGCTTAGCGGATGCGGATCGAGAAGACATGAGAATCTCCTAAAGTTCGACGGTGACATCTTCGAGAAAACGACAACTCTCAGATGCTAAAAACCGCCGCAACACACCGGAAACCGGCACGCGTTACGGCGGATGTGGAGCCCCCAGTGGGATTCGAACCCACGACCTTTTCTTTACGAGGGAAATGCTCTACCCCTGAGCTATAGAGGCGCATATGCTGCCGTTCTCAACTGCCCGAAAGCAACCGGTGAACAGTGCATACCCCGCAATAGTACCAAAAAGGCGGGGGAGAGGCTAATTACTTTCAACACCGGCCCCGCAGCTGGGAGCAGGCGACAGGGCGGCTATGGTGTGCACTGCATTCACCCCGCAAACCCGCCCGAAGATAGGGAAAGTTCAGGGCAGAGGCATACAATAAACCCTATACCCACGGCGGCTGACAGCACCTCAGAGTGCACATCAACCACAGATTAATCAACCACAGATGTAGCAAACAGGCCAGCCCGCCACCCGTAGAGAGAGGAACCACCATGACTTCACCCCTCAACCGCCGCACCCTGCTACTGGGCGTAGTGCCCGCCGCCGCCCTGGGGCTGAGCGCATGCGGTTCCAGCTCCTCCCAGCCTTCCGCATCGGCGTCTGCGAGCGGTTCGGCGAGCGCATCTGCAAGCACCGCCGCTACCTCGGCAAGTGCATCCGCGAGCGCTTCGGCATCCGCTGACCCTTCGGGTACTGCTTCGGCAACCGCCGATGACGGCTACGTCGGCTACCGCCTCAACCGCGAAGTACCCGGCGCAGGCACCGCAACCCTGTACACCGACTACCAGTGCCCCTACTGCGCCAAGGCAGAACCCAAGTTCGAAGAAGCCGCCAAGAAGCTCGACGGCATCATGAACGTGACCGTGCGCCACATGCCGCTGAACATGCACGCCAACGCCGTACCCGCCGCACTCGCCGTGGAGGCCGCCGCCGCTCAGGGTAAGCACCTCGAAATGGCGAACAAGCTCTTCAACACCCAGAACGACTGGAAGAACATCAAGGAACGCGACAAGCTGCGCACCCTCTTCAACGACTACGCCAAGGAACTGGGCCTGAACACCGAAGAATTCGACAAGGTCCTACTCGCCTCCGACACTGTCAAGCCCATTCAGCGCGACTACGAGCACGCCGTGAAAATCGGTGTGAAGGGCACCCCCACCTTCGCCGTGAACGACAAGGTCGTTGAGGGCCTGGATTCTTCCTCCTCGGTGGACGACCTGGTCAGCACCTTCAAGCGTGAAGCTGGCGTGAAGTAGTGGCGCACATCCAGCTCTCCGGCGGCCAGCGAGCCGAAATCCACCCCGACGGGTTCAGCGACCACGGCTACGTTCTCGAAATCGGTGGCGCCGAGCAGTCCCACGTGGATATTGCGGACCCCGGCTACGTGTTCTACGAGTACCTGCGCCGCATCGCGAACACGGTGGATGCGCTCGCACCCGCCGGCGAACCCATCACCGCCGCACACCTGGGCGCCGGTGCGCTGACCCTCGTGCGCTATATTCAGGCGACCCGCCCCGGCTCCCGTCAGGTTGCCGTGGATATTGAGCCCGAGCTCATGGGCTTCGTGACGGACCGCCTGCCGCTACCTGCCGGTACCGACTGTCGGTTGGTGGTGGGGGATGCCCGCGAGCAGCTGGCGAACCTGCCCGAACTGCTGGGCGTGCCCGGCTTCGACGCGATCATCCTCGACATCTTCACCGGCATGGACGCACCCGCCCATCTGGCAAACCGCGACTTCTACCGCGAACTCAAGGACGCCCTGAGCGAGCGCGGCATGGTCGCCATCAATGTGGGAGACGACGCGGGTCTGCCCTTCTTCCAGCTGCAAGCAACCGCCATGCTGGAAGTCTTCGACCACGTGTGGTGCCTGTGCGAAAGCTCCATGATCAGCGGGCAGAACGAAGGCAACCTCGTACTGATCGGTACCTCCCGCGAGCTGGACGAGGACACCCAGGACCGGCTGTACGCCCTGGGCCCGCATCCGGCGGAGGTGCTCACCACCGATGAGCTGCGCGACCTGCTGGAAGAGCTGGCTGAAAGCTAAACCCGGCATACAAAACCGTTGAGGCGGGTACCAACTAGGTACCCGCCTCAACAGTTTTCTCTATGAGTTTTCTATAGGGATTTTCTATATGCCACGTGCCGGTGGAATTTTGGTTCTACTCAGGTAGCGGCACGGGAACGGGGTCCTCGCCCTCACCCTTCTGCGTGGAGGAACCACCCTTCGTGGTGGTGAGCGTAATACCCACGCTCGCGGTCATCAGCAGGAAAATCGCCACCCAACGAATCGGGCCGGTCTCCTGATTCAGCAGCGCCCAACCGGCAATCGCCGCAATAGCGGGCTCCATGCTCATCAGCACGCTAAATACGCGCTCCGGCAGGTTGCGCAGAGCCATCAGCTCCGCGCTATAGGGAATCACCGAGGCGAACATGGCGGTACCAAAAATCATGAGGAGTAGCATCGGATCCTGCGCCGCATTCCAGATCGGCTGAGGCGCCGGAACAACAGCCGCCACCGGGGCAATAAACACAGCGCCAACGAGCATCGCCACCGCCAGGCCGCTCGCACCCGGAACCAGGGCACCCACCTTCGCGCTGGAGCGAATATACAGCGCCCAGAATACGCCAGCAATCAGCGCGAACGTCAGACCCAGGTAGTCGGTATCCTTGCCGACCGCAGCCTCATAACCGAGCACCAGCATCCCCACCAGGGCGCAGAGCACCCACACCGCGTCGCGGAGCCTGCGAGTCAGCATAGACGCCAAAGCCAGCGGACCCAAGAACTCCACCGCAACCGCCAAACCGATCGGGATACGGTCAATCGCGCAATAAAAGAAGCCGTTCATCAGACCGAAAGTCATACCGAAAATGATGACGGCACGCCACTGCTCCTTCGACCAAGACAGCGCACCCGGCGGCATTTCGCCGCCGCGGCGGGTACGCCAACGCGCAGCCAACCACACGGCGCTACCGACCACAATAGAGGCAATAGCCAGACGGCTGACGCTAATAGCCAGCGCACCAAACAGCGGGAAAAGAGTGACCGCGAAGGCGGCGCCGAACTGCAATGAGGAGCAGGACATCAGCACAAACATGATGCCCAGCGCGGGGCGTTGAGATGAAGTATGCGGCATGATTCTCCTCCCAGCGCCTCACGAGGAGGCGGTGCATCTCTCAAGGTGTACACATGACGTATCGATTTGGGCGGGGGCAAGAACCTGAACAGCGCAGTTAAAGAGCGCACCCCCGGGCAACACGAGATACTATCCTACTCGTTACCCGGGGGTGCTAGAAACCGTTGACACGGCTAAAGCTCAGTCGTTAGAGGCCCTTCGCCTCACGGTCAGCCTTAATCTGCTCGGCAGAAGGAATCGTAATGGAGCTAGTCGCCATATGCGCAATATCCACACCGTGAGCATCCACCGCACCGGGCAGATAACGATCAGGATCCTCCAAAGTGCCCTCCTCCTGCGCCTTCTTCTGCGCACGAGCGTGAGAAATTGAAATGCCGATACTCGCAGTCACCAGCAGAGCAATAGCAGTCCAACGAACCAGGCCGGTCGCTTCACCAAGCATCACAATACCCACAGCCGCCGCAATCGCAGGCTCCAGGGACAGCACCACGCTGTAAATATGCGCGGGCAGCAGGCGCAGGGAAGAAACCTCACCCAGCGCCGGCAGGGCAGAAGCCAACAGGCCCATCAGGCAGCCAATAGCCAGCAGGTTCACATCCTGAGTGACCTTCAGCAGGTTATTGCCGCTCAGGATAAACGGGAACGGCAGAACCAGCAGGGTCGAAACAGCGTTACCCATGACCATGCCACCCATACCCGGGATGAGCGCGCCCACCTTCTCCGTCGCCAGAATGTAGGCGGCACGAGAAATAGCGGTCAGCACCGCAAAGAACACACCCACCAGGGCGAAGTCCTCCGGCTTTGCCTGCGACTCAGCCGTCAGAATCGCCATGCCCGTAAAGGACAGCGCAATCCACACCAGGTCCAGCTTGCGGCGCGACATAACCGTCGCCAGCACCAGCGGACCCATAAACTCAATAGCCACCGCAATCGCCAGCGGAACCTGCTCAATCGCCACATAGAAGAACGCATTCGCACCCGTCAGCGCAATACCCATGACAATGACCGTCAGCCACTGTTGGCGGGTCCACGAACGAATCTGCGGGCGGAAGAACACCCACATCAAAATGGTGGAGGTCAGCAGGCGCAGAGTCACCACGCCCCAGGGGCCCAAATCGCCCATCAGCTGCTTAGCAAGAGCCGCGCCGAACTGCGCCGAAATAATCGCGCCGGTCGCGTACGCAACACCCAACCCCTGAGTCATGACGGGGGAACGCGCAGCATTGGGCGTATGGGTGGAAGAAGTCATAGCAATCCTTATTAGTCCAGAAGAGGTGTCAGCCGCTATCTGTTATCAGGCGCAACCCGAATCTTTGTGAAACAGGTCACGCACTATGCAAACAATGAATAGTGTGTAATCTACGACAATTTTACGCGCTTTAAAATCCGGCGCAAATAAAGACCAAAACACCTTAACAACCCGCCAAAAACCTCCACGCCCTCGGTGAAATTTCACCCCCACACCCCACCACGGGCCCCATATTCAGGAAATATTCACCAAGCCGTGATTTACTGAGAGCATGCTTGACCCGAAGAAGTCTCTATTCGATGAAGACGGCAACCCCCGTCCCGCACTGACCACCACCCTCGACAACGTACTGCGCATGCAACGACCGCTCGCGCTGTCCATCGTCAAAAAACTGCGTGAAGCGCACCCCGACGAAACCCCCGAACAAATCCACAAGCGCCTCGACCGCACCTACCTGCGCGATATTACCGCCATCGGCGGCGTCACCGGCGCATCCGCTTTCGTGCCTGGCGTCGGTACCGTCACCTCCATGAGCCTGTCTGCGCTCGCCGTCGGCGGCTACCTCGAACGTACCGCCCTCTACGCCCAGGCAGTCGCAGAACTGCATGGCGTGCACGTACATGACGCTGAAACCGCCCGCTCCATGGTCATGGCAATCATGCTCGGCGAAGAAGGCTCCCAGCTCATGAACACCGTGCTGCTGCAGACCGGCAAGGCAGGCGGCGTCTCCAACAAGTGGGGCATGTTGCTGGGTAATTCCTCCGGCGGCAAGATGTTCAGCGTCGAACGTACCATCCGAAACCTGTTCATCCGCCGATTCCTCTTCCGCCAGACCGGCGCACTACTCGGCCGTGCCCTACCCTTCGGCGTAGGCGCAGTCGTTGGCGGCGGCGCAAACCTGGCACTCGGCAAGGACGTCGTGCGCAACACCCGCCGAGCCTTCGGCGACGCACCCGCATACTTCCCCGCTGAGCTCATGATTACCCCGCGTGCACCGCGCGTACAGGGCGGCGAAGGTTCGGAAGGCTCCTCCAGCGTGGCTGGCTCCCTGCTCAAGGGAGTCAAGGACGCAGGTAAGGTAGCTGGCAAGGTTTTCACCCGCGGCAAGGGCAACGAGACCGAAACCGGCCACCGCCGCATGCTCGGCCGCTAAACCCGCTGGCTAACAGAACATAGCGAAGACCCAAACACACTAAAGACCCAATACACTAAAGACCCCGAATCCCTGAATGCAGGGACCCGGGGTCTTTTGTTTATATCTTTGCTACGGACTAAGCGTTCTTCGCGTGATCCAGCAGCTGAGCCGCAATACCGTTATAGGTGTGCGGAGTCAGCGCCGACAGACGCGCCTCAGCCTCGGGGGACAGGCCCAGCGTAGCCACAAACTCCTTCAGGCGAGCGGCATCCACGCGGTGACCGCGAGTCAGCTCCTTCAGACGCTCATACGGGTTCTCCATGCCCGGAACACCCGCGATAGCCTCAGCGCGCATCACCATCTGGATCGCCTCAGCCAGAACCTCCCAGTTCGCATCCAGATCAGCGGAAATAACCTCGGTCGCAATATCCAGACGCTCAAGACCCTTCACCACATTGGAGATAGCCAGCACCGAGTGACCAAACGCCACACCAATATTGCGCTGCGCCGAGGAGTCAGTCAGGTCACGCTGCCAACGAGAAGTCACCAGGGTCGAAGCCAGCGAATCCAGCAGAGCGTTGGAGAGCTCCAGGTTAGCCTCCGCATTCTCAAAGCGAATCGGGTTCACCTTGTGCGGCATGGTCGACGAACCGGTCGCACCAGCCACCGGAATCTGACGGAAGAAACCAATCGAAATGTAGCTCCACACATCGGTGCAGAGGTTGTGCAGCACGCGGTTGAAATGAGCGATATCCGAGTACAGCTCAGCCTGCCAGTCGTGCGACTCAATCTGAGTGGTCAGCGGGTTCCAGGTCAGACCCAGGTGCTCCACAAAACCACGAGAAATCTTCTGCCAATCAGCGCTCGGCACCGACGCATAGTGCGCCGCGTAAGTACCGGTCGCGCCATTAATCTTGCCGAGGAACTCAGTCGCCTTCACATGCTTAACCTGGCGCTTCAGGCGGTACGCGAGCACGCCCAGCTCCTTACCCAGGGTGGAGGGGGTAGCCGGCTGACCGTGAGTACGGCACAGCATCGGCACGTTGCGCCCTTCCTCAGCCAGCTTCAGCAGAACCTCAATCAGGTTCTCAGCGGCAGGAACCCACACGTTCTCAACAGCATCCTTGATACCCAGCGCGTAGGAGAGGTTGTTAATGTCCTCAGAAGTGCAACCGAAGTGAACCAGCGGCACCAGGTGACCCAGACCCATGCCCTCCAGGCGGCGGCCAATGTAGTACTCGACAGCCTTCACATCGTGAACGGTGACTGCCTCAATCTCAGCCAGCTCCGCCACAGAATCAGCGTTGAAATCGGTCACAATGGCGCGCAGGCCCTTCTTCTGCTCCTCGCTCAGCGGGGACAGACCCGGCAGCACCTCGTGCTCGCACAGGTAGATGAACCACTCAACCTCAACGTGAATGCGGTCGCGGTTCAGCGCCGCCTCAGAAAGGTAGTTGGTCAGGGGTGCGGTGGCGGATGCGTAGCGTCCGTCCAGGGGGCCCAGCGCAAGTTCGCCGGTGCCCAGGTCAATACGGCCAGAAGGCAAGAAGGTGTTATTGGTGTGAGACATAACTCTATTTTTGCATGAATTCGCTGAAAAAAAGAGGCGGGCAGAGCATATGGACGTGATGGGTAGCTCGGTTAGCTGCAGAAATATGACAAAACGAGGGGGCGCAGAAGGAGTATTTTTCGGGTCTTGAGGGCGTAAAACGTGCGAATTTTTCGAAACAAGCCTGAGTTATCCACAGGTTGGCGCACTCGGCCTGCACAGTCACCGCGGCAGATTTAGCCTAAAACAAACCCGCCGCGAAAGGACACACCATGAACACCATCGTCGACACCACACCACCACCCGCACCCCACCTGCCCCGGATCGAACCAACCGATATCCTCCGCGCAGCAGGACACATGGGCATCGGCACCGCAGCCGGACACGCCCTCGCCAGCCAGCTCATGGCCGCCGCCGCGCTCGCCCGAGCCAAAGGCGCAGAACTCTCCCACCGGATGCGCACCGAAGCCCAAGAAATCCGCACCGCACACCAACGCGCTAACGAACTCAACGGCAACCACTGGGCATCCGAAGCTGGACGCGCCTACCGGCGACAACTCCAAGAACACCGCGAAAAAATCCGCAACCAAGCCGAACAAGCCGAAGGTGCCGCCGCCATGATCGCCGCCGCCGGTGAAGAACTCGCCAACGACCTCACCGCCAAAGCGCAGGCAATCCAAGCCGCCGCCTCCGCCGTAGATAACCTACTCGGCAAACTCGCCGACAGTGCCGCCGACGCCCTCGAAAAACTCAACCCCGGCGAAATCATCGCCCGCTCAGGCGTGCAAAAAGCCCAGTCAACGCTGGATTCACTCATGCACGTGAATCTGCCCGACGGGCTGAGCTCGCTCATCCGAACCCACTAGCCCCACCCTAGGAGACACCATGATTACCGGACCCACCGTTGCGCCCATCGGTGACCTCACCGACTCCGCAGGGCCCACCGCAGGCACCATCAGCGTTGAGCTTGAAGAAATGCCCGCCATCGCCGACGGCCTCGACACCGTCAGCCGCACCTGCGCCGACCGCACCATGCCCATTCTCGGCATCGCCAATGAGACCCGACTCTTCCTCGGCATCAACGGACGCGCCCAGCAGGCTGCCACTCTCTGCACCGGCCTCGCTGCAGACCTCGGTATGAGTGCCGCAAAGTTCGGCGTCACCGCAGCCGCCGTCCGAGCTGCCCACAGCTCCTACCTGCAGGTCGAAAACACCGTCGCAGGCTGGTTCGATTCCATGGGCATTGCAAAGGACGGCAAGCTGTCCGACGGACGTAGCACCCGAGACCACTTCCGCGGCCTCATCGCTGGGGAACCCGGCGAAGCTGAATACTTTATCAAGCTCACCATTCCCGAGATTGGGTACTTCTCGGCCTATTGGATGTTGCCGCATTCGCCTGTCGTAGCGGGTATTATCTTCGGTTTCACCGCCTATATGGACGCCAAATTGAACCCCGAAATCGCTCGTCAGCGTATTGCTGGCCGGCTCTCCGCCGTGACAAAAATACCCCAGGAATTTATTGAAAAAGTTTTGGCAGTAGGCGGAGTTGGAATCGTCGGTCCCCTCCGTGATCCGGATTCTGATAAGAAAGCGCATAACATGCGCACAGCCTCAGCTGATGAGTACGGGGTTAGCGCACATTCCGGTGAGAAAGACCGTCTCACAGTGGATGCTAGTGCTGAACGTCTGCAGGCAGCCGCTAAGGCGCAGGACCAGGAGTTTGCACGCTCCCAACAGGACCCGACTAAGGGTGAACGCGGTGCCGTGCTCGTCACCGTCATGTACGAAGCAGGACACGAAGGCGATCCCGCCTATGCCCTGTACGTCGTGAGTATTCCGGGCACTAACTTTTCTTCCTTTGGTGGGTCTCCTATGGATGTCCCTGGGGCTCTTCGCGAAGCACTGGGTAACGATACTCTGGAGAACCCCGCCTATCAGATGGTTCTGCAAGCTCTCCGTGAAGCCGGAGCACCTCAGGGCGCCCGTGTGTACATGGAAGGCTTCAGCCAGGGAGGCATGATTGCCTACAACATGGCGAATAGTACTGAAGTCGCTAAAGAGATCAACATTGTGGGTGTCTACGCTCAAGCTTCCCCGCTACGAGGTCTACCGGCTAAACGTCGTGACTTTGGAGTTGACTACGTGGAAGGAGATGGAGACCCGGTTCCTGACTCCGCTCTGAGAGAGGGTGGATGGAGCCCCGATGAACGCGATACCGCAATTACGGTCTCAAATTTCAAACATGACGGAGGGGCATATAGGGAAACCCTGCAACGCGAAGGATACGGACACCAAACTCTGGGTGCTCTCAGAGCAGCCATGGGCGACAAGGATTATGTGCAAGGGGAACAAAAGGTCACCTCGGGCTCCGCTATGCCAGATGGTTACACGTTTGAAGAACGTCTGAACGAGTATGGATTACGTGGGGCTAGGTACACTCAACAGGCTCTTGATGCTGGGGTACAACTTGATCCTCGATTTTATTACGAGGCCGCAGACCAATATACAGATGGAGAACTACACCGAGTAGATAGTGTAGTGCGTGGCAACGTCGAAAATACTCGGCAGAAAATCGAAGATACCGTCTCCGATGTCCAGCAGGGCATGGAGATTGCCAAGCAGAGGGCCGAGGGCCTCCAGCGAGAAGCTGGAGAAACCGTACAGGCGGCTGCTGGGCAAATCCCCGCCATCATTGAGGGCGTCAAAAAGACCCTCCCTCACCCCGAGCCGACTCCGCAGGAAAAGCCTCAGAGTCCGAAGCCTGCATGGCCCGAAACCCCTGTGCCGCAGATGCCCAAGATGCCCCTCCTGCAGGGATACAACCCGCAGAATATTCCGCCCGCCATCAATATGCCGGCGGATCTGAACCGTCCGGAGCCTGCGCCCATCAAGTTGCCCGCCCGCATCGAGGCAGAGGGTCAGCTGCCCCCTGCAGGTCTAATCCCGCCGGATATTCTGCCCAAACCCGCAGACCTGCATACGCACATCGAAAAGGCTGTTACTCAGCCAATCATCGATCACATGCAGCTCCCTAACGCTGGTTCTGTGCTCCAGGATCCGTTCCTCGGGCCCCGACAGGGTGGAGACTACGACGGTGGCGAGTCGCTCATCCCGACCCTGCCGGACCTGAAGCCTGTGCCCATGCCAATGTTCCCGCCCGAGAACATTGACCCCGGGTTCCTCGCACCGGCTCCGCCCGAGGATCTGAATCCTCTCGAGGAGCGCGAACCTATGGCGGTCTAAAAGCACCAATCTCAACGGCTCGGTGGAGGGTGGAGGGGCGAGTAGAGTAGAGAAGAGAAAGGAGGGGCGCCGCCGGAAACAACCCCGGAGGCGCCCCTCCATCTTTGCGTACAGCCTTTGCGTGCGGTGCTTCTTTGTGTGCTTGCCTTTGCGTGTAGCGCTCGCGGCTAGTACCCGCTGTCTGCACAGCTACATCTTGCTTGCGACATGCTCTCCAGGTGAGAAGCGTTAGCCTCCGAGCCGCCCGCAGGCACATACTGGAACCATGAGCCAGTCAGCTGAACACGCCAATATCCCGGTCCGCTCCGTCTTCAACACCCTGCCCAGCTACGCGGCCGGCAAGCCTCCCGCGCCCGTTGAAGGCCTCACCCAGTACAAGCTCTCCTCGAACGAGAACCCGCTGGGTCCCGTACCCGAGGTCGCGCGCGTCCTCGCAGAATTTGCGAGTGTGCACCGCTACCCCGACCCGCTCTCCACCGCCCTGCGTCAGAAGCTCTCCGCACGGCTCGGCGTGGACGCTGACGACATCGTCACCGGTGCCGGAAGCCTCGGCGCGCTCAACCAAATCCTCAAAACCTTCGCTGGCGTCAACGCCGACGGTGTGCAGGACGAAGTCATCTACGCCTGGCGCTCCTTCGAGGCATACCCGATCCTCGTCGGCATTATGGGCGCTCGCAGCGTGCAGGTGCCGAACCTGCCCGACGGCTCACACGACCTGGACGCCATGGCGGCAGCCATCACCGACCGCACCCGCCTGATCCTGGTCTGCACCCCCAACAACCCGACCGGCCCCGCCGTCACCGAAAGCCAGATCCGTGCGTTCCTGGCGAAGGTACCCGCCCACATTCCCGTGGTGATTGACGAGGCGTACTTCGAGTTCTGCGCCGCCTCCACCGTGCCGGAGGGCGAAGAAGCCCCGCTGAACGGCATGGACATCTACCACGACTACGAGAACGTCATCATTCTGCGCACCTTCTCCAAGGCGCAGGGCCTGGCGGGTCTGCGCGTGGGCTACTCGATTTCGCACCCGCAGATTACGCAGCACCTGCGCGTGGCGGCAACCCCGTTCGCCGTGACGGCGCTGGCTGAGGCGGCGGCTATCGCCTCCATCGAGCATGAGGATGCGGTGATGGAGCGTGTGAGCCACCTGGTCTCTGAGCGTGAGCGTGTGACCGCTCGACTGCGGGAGCTGGGCTACGATTTCCCGAGCACGTACGCGAACTTCGTGTGGCTACCCCTGGGGGAGCGCACGAGTGAGTTTGTGCAGCTGATGGCTGAGCATGCGCTGTCGGTGCGTGCGTTCGGTACTGAGGGTGTTCGCGTGAGTATTGGCGAGGTGGAGGCGAATGACCGTTTCCTCTCGCTCTGCGAGGTCTTCGCGAAGGGGCTCTAGAGCGTCTTGTGAAGGGGTGGAAGTACCCACCCTGCCCTGATTGAGCCCTAATTGAACAATGTACTATTTTCCCTTGTCGAGATTTGTTTAGGCTTCTCAAATGGTCCTTGCGTGAGAAAAATGATGGCTCGAAAAAGCTCTCAATAGGTAAATTAAACCTCCCATATATTCTGTGAAAAGAATATATGGGAGGTTTAATTTAATGATGTTCAAATAGTGAATGACAGGGCATAATACACTGCGTTATCAGCGTAACTGCCGCGAGATAAAGCCGAAAAGAGTAGACTGGTAACTATATATGCCCAGACCCTCACAGGCTTACCGGAACACCTCAAACCCTGCACCATCAGGTGAAAGTTGAGACTAAAACCCAAGCCGCTGAGGGCCAAGCCCTCGTCACGTGTGGAGGTTAGATGCACGAGAACGACAAGTACCCCGGAGTGCCCGAACGCATCCAGCTCATGGATGAAAACGGCACCGTACACGAACACCCCACCTACAGTCGGTACATCGAAGACGTCAACGCAGACACCCTGCGCGAGGCATACCGCCTCATGTACACCACCCGCCGATTCGACGACGAGGCAACCGCCCTGCAGCGCCAGGGTCAGCTCGCCCTCTGGGTGCCCAGCCGAGGCCAGGAAGCCGCACAGGTCGGTTCCGCACTCGCCTACGCGCCCAACGACTATATCTTCCCCTCCTACCGTGAGCACGCCGTCGCCCTGACGCGTGGCGTGGACTTCCGCGACCTGATCACCATCTTCCGCGGCTCCACCACCCACGGCTGGGACATGAAGGCACATAACTTCCACACCTACACCAAGGTGCTTGCCGCCCAGACCCTGCACGCAGTCGGCTACGCCATGGGTCTGAACTTCGACGCCGACATCGAGGCTGAAACCGGCACCCGCCGCACCGGTCAGGGCCAGGCAACCGACCCCGCCGAGGACACCCAGAAGCCCGCCGTGGCGGTCTACTTCGGCGACGGCTCATCCACCGAGGGTGACGCACACGAATCTATGGTCTTCGCCGCCTCCTATAACGCGCCGGTGCTCTTCTTCGTGCAGAACAACCGCTGGGCTATCTCCGTGCCCTTCGAGGTGCAGTCCCGCGTTCCGGTGTCCACCCGCGCCGCAGGCTACGGCTTCGAGGGTATTCGCGTGGACGGCAACGACGTTCTCGCCGTGCTCGCCGTAACCCGCTACGCCATGGAGAAGATCCGCGCTGGTGAAGGCCCCGTGCTGATTGAAGCTGAGACCTACCGCCTCGGCCCGCACACCACCGCTGATGACCCCACCAAGTACCGCACCGATGCCGACCTGGAAGGTCCCCTGCGCCGCGACCCCATGTTGCGCCTCGAGAAGTACCTGCGCGAGCAGGGCTACGCCGATGATGCCTTCTTTGAAGAGGTTGCAGAATCTGCACAGCAGGTCGCGGACGGCGTGCGTGAGGCAGTGCTGAACTCTGAGGTTGCCGACTTTGAGTATTTCTTCGACCGCGTCTACGTGCAGGAACACCAGCAGGTGGAAGACGACCGCGAGTTCTACCGTAACTACGTTGCAGGCTTTGAAGAGGAGTAAGCATGAGCGAGAAAATTGAACGTTTGACCCTCGCCAAGGCGATTACCCGCGGCCTGGAAGACGCCATGGAAGCCGACCGCACCGTTGTCATGCTCGGTGAGGATATCGGCAAGCTCGGCGGCGTGTACCGTGTGACCGAGGGCCTGCAGGCGCGCTTCGGCAACCGCCGCGTCATGGATGCGCCCCTGGGTGAGTCCGGCATTATCGGCACCTCCATCGGTATGGCCCTGCGTGGCTACCGTCCCGTGCCGGAGATTCAGTTCGACGGCTTCGTGTTCCCCGCCTACAACCAGATCACGAGCCAGCTGGCGAAGATTCACAACCGCACCGATAAGCAGTACACGGTGCCGGTGACTATCCGCATTCCGTACGGTGGCGTGATTGGTTCGGTGGAGCACCACTCCGAGTCCCCGGAGGCGCTGTTCGCCCACACTGCGGGTCTGCGTATTGTGACCCCCTCGACCCCGCACGAGGCGTACTGGATGACCCGCAAGGCGATTGAGTGCCCCGACCCGGTCATTATTTTTGAGCCGAAGCGCCGCTACTGGCTCAAGGGTGAAGTGGACTTTAGCGACACTTCCTTTGATCCGTTTAGCGCCCAGGTGGTGCGTGAGGGTACGGACGCGACCATCGTTGCGTACGGTCCGCTGGTGCCGGTTGCTCTGGCTGCTGCGGAGGCTGCCGTGGAGGATGGCCGCTCGATTGAGGTCATTGACCTGCGCTCGATTTCGCCGCTGGACGTGCCGACCGTTGCCGCTTCGGTGGCGAAGACTGGCCGCCTGATTGTTGCGCACGAGGCGCCGACCTTTGGTGGTATGGGTGGTGAGTTGGCTGCGGCGATTACGGAGCGTTGCTTCTACAGCCTGCAGGCGCCGGTGATTCGTGTGGGCGGCTACTACATGCCGTACCCGATTTCCCGCGTTGAGGAAGAGTACGTGCCCGATATTGACCGTATTCTTGAGGCGGTTGACCGCGCTTTTGACTACTAGGCATTCCCTGATCTGACGTATCAGCGTGTTGCGCTATGGCGGGTTGCAAGCCCGCACAGAATATTCCGTATAGGGCATATGCCCTAGTGAGAGGTAAAAATGTCCCAGATTTTCCCGCTCCCTGACGTGGGCGAAGGCCTGACCGAAGCAGAAATCCTCAGCTGGAAGGTGGCAGTCGGCACCGAGGTCGCCATCAACGACGTCCTCGTCGAAATTGAAACCGCGAAGAGCGTCGTGGAACTACCCTCGCCCTTCGCCGGCACCGTCGAGGCGCTGCTCGTTGCCGAAGGCGAAACCGTTGAGGTGGGCACCCCGATCATCAGCATCTCCGGCGGCGACAACGCACCCGCAACCCCGGCGGCACCCGCCGCGGCAGAGGCTGAGTCCGGCACCGCACTGGTCGGCTCCGGCCCCAAGGCGGACGCTGTGAAGCGCCGCGCCCGCAAGCGCCCCGCCTCCGCGGCCCAGCCCGCACAGGCTGTTGCGGCACCGGTCGCACCGGCTGTTCAGGCACCCGTGGCGCACACCCCCGCCGACTCGGCGAACCGCAACCAGGGCCTGCTGAGCGAGCTGGCTGAGCGCGCCTCCCGCTTTGTGGAGAACACCCCGCTGAACTCGGTGGTGCAGCGTCTGGCACCCGAGCCCGCAGCGGCTCCCGCGCCGACTTTGGCTCCTGAGCAGGTTCCGCACCGCCCGACCCTCGCGCCGCCTCCGGTGCGTCTTGCCGCAAAGGAGCTGGGTGTTGACCTGGCGAACGTGACCGCTACCGGTGCGCGCGGCCAGGTGACCAAGCAGGACCTCATGAACTATGTGGCGCACCTGAATGATGTGCAGCATAGCGGCGCCCGCCAGCCGTTCTGGCAACCCGCAGCCACCCCCGGTGACCGCATTGAGCGCATCCCGGTGCGTGGCGTGCGTAAGGCTACCGCGAAGGCTATGGTTGCTTCGGCGTTTAGCGCCCCGCACGTGTCCATCTTCGTGGATGTTGATGCCTCCCGCACCATGGAGTTCGTGAAGCGTTTGAAGAAGTCCCGCCACTTTGAGGGTGTGAAGGTCACCCCGCTGCTGGTGCTTGCCGCCGCGGTCATTTGGGCTGCTGAGCGTAACCCGCAGGTCAACGCGACCTGGACCGATAGCGAAATCCAGATTAAGCACTTCATGAACCTGGGTATTGCTGCGGCGACCCCGCGCGGCCTGATGGTTCCGAACATTAAGGACGCTCAGGAGCTGTCCCTGCGTGAGCTGGCTATCGCGCTGAACAACCTGACCACTCGCGCCCGTGAGGGTAAGACTCAGCCCGCTGAGATGGCGAACGGCACCCTGACCATTACGAACATCGGTTCGCTGGGTATTGATACGGGTACCCCGATTATTAACCCCGGTGAGGTGGCGATTGTTGCCTTCGGTACGATCAAGCAGAAGCCGTGGGTGGTTGATGGTGAGGTTATTCCTCGCTGGGTGACGACCCTGGGCGGTTCCTTCGATCACCGTGTGGTGGATGGTGACCTGTCGGCTCGTTTCATGGCTGATGTGGCTGCGATCCTTGAGGAGCCTGCACTTCTGCTGGACCACTAGGCGGTATGTTTTAGCTAGTCAGAGTCGTATTATTGCGCTGATTAAGTCATGCAGATACAGAAAACCTCCGGTGCCTTTCGTAAGGTACCGGAGGTTTTCTGTACGGTTTATTCCTATCGCAACGAGGCGCGGGCGTTTAGAAGACTAGGCGTCCTGAAGACTAGGCGTCCTCGCGTGCCACCTGGTCGCTCGGGTACTTGTCCACGCGGCGGTGGTACAGGCGTCCCAGCAGGCCGCCGAGGATAGCGCCGAGGAAGCTCAACGCCAGAACCAGCAGAACCGCCAGCAGACCGTTCGCGAAATCGCCCGCAATCAGCTTCTGCAGGGACAGGGACGCGACACCGTTCTGGAACAGCTGAGGCGCGAGGAAAGTCGCCAGGGAACCCAGGATGAGCGCCATAATCTGCCAGAGCCATACGGCGATGCCCTGCTTCACGCCGGCGAATCGTGCCATGCGTCCTGCCGCATAACCGCCCACCAGGTAGGCGAAGAAGATGAGCACACTCAACGCCACCGCGACCGGCACGGCGTTCGAAGCGCCGCTGAACAGGCGGGAGACCACCGAGGCGTACTCGATGGACTCGCTCTGACCGGTCAGGGTCAGCCACGACTGGATAGCCCACTGGCCACCGTCCATGAGGGAGAGGGTAATCAGCCAGCCGAGCAGACCGGGCAGCAGGTGCATGCGGGAGTAGCGGCTCTTCTGCATGGACAGCGCGGTCGCGGCGGTGAGGATGGGCTCCGAACCGGCGGCATCACCTGCGGGGGTGGGGATGACGAAGTGATCATCTGCCGCGGGGGTGGCCTGCGGGGCGCTCGATGCCGCATGGGCGTTGCCGGGTGCGGGCACCTCGTAGCTTGCAGCGGTGGCAGGTGCGGTAGTGGCGCCGCCGCCGCGTACGTTGTCCGTGCTGGGGGCTGCAGGCTTGTCGAGCCAGCTGAGGTTGTCGTCTCCGGGTGCGCCGAAGTCGGCGCCGGATTCTGCGCCTTGAGAGGTGGCACCGGGGGAGAGGAGCGGCTGGGTTGCGGTAGCCGCCTCGTTGAGGGGGCGGGTTGCATCCTGCGAGGACTGTGCGGAGGAATGCGCCGAGGAGCTCGACTCGCGCGCCTTTTCGTGGGCGCGGCGTGCCGCGTTCAGCTCCTCATCGGTCAGGACCACGGTGGGGTCGTCGGAGGAGAATGCCGCCTCCCACAGGTCACTTTCGGTAGGCGTGGACGCCGCGGTAGCCGGGCGCTGCTGTGGGGTGTTGTTCTGCGCGTTCATTAAGTCCTTTGAATCTAATCCTGGGCGCTGATTTAGCGGTTGCGGTCAGTGTAGAAGGCGCGTGCTTCTTCCATAGCTTCTGCGGAGAAGGTGTGCGGGTGTGCGGGGCGTTCGTTCTCGTCCAGGGTGCGGATGACGCGGCCGGGGTTGCCCACCACGAGGGAGTTAGCGGGGACGTCCTTGGTGACGACGGTGCCCGCGCCAATCACAGAGTTCTTGCCGATGGTCACACCGCCCAGGATGATGGCGCCGCCACCGATCCAGACGTTGTCTTCAACGGTGATAGGCTCGCCACCTTCCCAGTATGCGGCGCGGTCGACCGGGTTGAGCGGGTGGGTGGGGGTGAGGAACTGTACGTTGTTGCCGACAAGCACGGTGGAGCCGATGCGGATCGGGCAGACGTCCAGGAAGACGCAGCCAAAGTTGAAGAAGGAGCCGTCACCAATATAGGTGTTCACGCCGTAGTCGAAGCGTGCACCGGGGCGGATGTGCGAGTGCTCGCCCAGGTGGCCGAGGTGTTCACGGTAGACGTGCATTGCCTGTGCCTGCTCGCCGCGTGCGTAGTGTTCTTCGGCGAGGACGGTTGCAGCGTGGATGCGCTTAGTCTGCGCGGCGCATTCGGCGTCGGGCATGTAGGCGGCGCCGGAGACCATGCGGTTGAAGATGTCGCCGTTGGGGCGCTGCGGGGTGTGCATTAGTGGGCTCCTCCCAGAAGGTAAGCAAGTGCGATGATGGCCATACCGAACAGGATGACGACTCCTCCGGCGATAGCGAATCGTTTGGAAATTTCGCGGAGGAGCTTCTTGAACTGTTCGTCAGTGATGTCTTGCTGTCGTTTACTCATGCTTTAAGTATCCCAGAGTTGCGGGGTTCTGCCTTAGTGTTTCGGTGTTTATTGCGGTATCTTGGGCGGGTGTACGGCGTGATTTTCAGTGTGGGAAGAAGCGCTGCTGAGTTGAAGCGTGAGGGTGTGGGAAGGCACAATCAATGCATGACTGAGGCTCAGAAGAACACGAACCTGCAGGATGCGGCGGCACCTGCATCACCCGCTGGCGAGTCGGCTGGCGCATCTGCTGGCGCGCATCCGTTGGCGCATCGCCCCTGGTTGAAGAATTATTCTTCGTGGACTGCCCGCGATATTGAGCTGCCCGAGACGTCGCTGAGCCACCTCATTGACGAGGCGGTTCGCACCGTACCCCACAAGGTGGCGCTGGAGTTCTTTGGCGCGACCACGACCTACGCCGAGTTGGGGGACCAGATTGAGCGTGCTGCGGAGGGTCTGCGTGTGGCTGGTGTGCAGGCGGGTGACCGTGTGGCGCTGATTTTGCCGAACTGCCCTCAGCATATTGCGGCGTTTTACGCGATTCTGCGCCTGGGCGCGATTGTGGTGGAGCATAACCCTCTGTACACGGGCGCGGAGTTGCGCCACATGTTTGAGGATCACGGCGCGAAGGTCGCGATTGTGTGGGATAAGATCGCCTCGCATATTACGGGTCTTCCGGCGGATATCCGCCCGAACCATATTTATTCGGTGAACATGATTTCGGCGATGCCCGCGCTGATGCGTACCGCGCTGAAGCTGCCGTTGAAGAGCGCGCGTACTTCGCGTGAGAAGCTGACCGGGCCTGCACCGGGTACGGTGTCGTGGGCTCAGCTGGTGAAGAGTGAGCGTATTGATTCTGCGCATCGCCGCCCGACCGCGCACGATATTGCGCTGCTGCAGTACACCTCGGGTACGACCGGTCTGCCGAAGGGCGTGATGCTCACGCACCGCAACCTGGAGTCCAACGGCCGCATGGGTGAGGCGTGGATTAACCCGGGCGATGATGAGGTGATTTACTCGGTTCTGCCGCTGTTCCACGCGTACGGTATGACCCTGGGCGTGACGATTGCGTCGCTGTGCCGTGCCCGCCTGGTGCTGTTCCCGACCGTGGACATGGACCTGATTTTGAAGGCGATGAAGAAGACCCGCCCGACCATTCTTCCTGCGGTTCCGCCGGTGTATCGTCGCCTCATGGATGAGGCGAAGAAGCGCGGCGTGTCCCTGGAGGGCATCCGTTACGCGGTGTCCGGGGCAATGAACTTGCCGCCTGAGCTGGTTGCCGAGTGGGAGGAAGCTTCCGGCGGTTTCATGGTGGAAGGCTACGGTCTGACCGAGTGCGCGCCGCTGGTGTCCTGCAACCCGCTCAATGACACTCGCCGTGCCGGTTTTATTGGTGTTCCGTTCCCCTCCACCGATATTCGTGTGGTGGACCCGGAAACCGGTGAAGACGTACCCGATAGCGAAGAGGGCGAGCTGTGGGTGAAGGGCCCCCAGCGTTTCGCTGGCTACTGGAAGCGTGAGGACGAGACGGCGAAGACCATCACCCCCGAGGGTTGGTTGCGTACCGGCGATATTGTGCGCCTGGATAAGGACTACTTCATCCAAATTGTCGACCGCATCAAGGAAGTTATTATTACCGGCGGTTTCAACGTCTCCCCGACGGAGGTTGAGGTCGCCCTCAAGCAGCACGATATGGTCGCGGATGCGGCGGTAGTCGGCATTCCGCTGCCCGCCGGTGGCGAGATGGTCGTTGCCGCTGTGGTTGCCGCTCCGGGCCGAGTGGTGCAGGAGCATACTCTGCGTGAGCACTGCTATTCGAAGGTGACCCGCTATAAGGTTCCGCGCCGCATCGTGGTGGTGGATGATCTGCCCCGCTCGATGCTGGGTAAGGTTCTGCGCCGTAAGGTGCGTGAGCAGTTGATTGCTTCGGGCGAGTTCGATCAGTAGTACTGGTTGCCAGTAGCACCGGTTGACTGCCCGCCCGCCCGTAACGGGTAGCACTATGGACGCCGGCTTGGGTTTTCGCACCCGGGCCGGCGTTTTGTGTGCGCCTGAATACACCGTCAGTGATGCTTTGTGACCTGGGAATAATCACTACATGACGAATTGTGACAAAATATGACGACCTTGACGTTCTGTGTCTCATGAATGGCTTTTAACTTCCACACCCGCCCCCGCCCGTGCTGTAATTGTCCCATCATCATTCCCATCGGATGTGCTAGTACCAAGGTCAGCACCCGGCGGAACGCATCATCATTCAACAGAAAGATTCATAGCCGTGAAGAAGTTTGCTGCTGCACTCGCAGTTGTCCCCCTGGTCATTGGCCTGGCAGGCTGCGGTTCCACCAACTCCTCCTCCTCTTCCTCCAGCTCCAAGAAGGTCACCATCGGTGTGGTTGGCTCTGAGAAGTTCAACAAGACCCTGAAGGAAGAAGCTAAGAAGCAGGGCATCGACATTGAGTACAAGGAGTTCAGCGCGTACACCGAGCCGAACCCCGCACTGGACGCCGGTGACATCGACATGAACCGCTTCCAGCACATCGCATACCTGTCGAACTACAACGTCAGCGCCAACAAGGACCTGCAGATTGTCGGCCCGACCGTGATCTACCCGATGGCTCTGTTCTCCAAGAAGCACTCCAAGCTGGCTGATATCCCCCAGGGTGGCGAGATTGTTATCCCGAACGACACCGTGAACGAAGCACGTGCACTGAAGCTGCTGAAGACCAACGGTCTGGTCACCTTCAAGAACGCTGACGTTGACGCCCCCACCATCGACGACGTTGACACCTCCGCCTCCAAGGTGAAGGTCACCCCCGTTGACGCAACCCAGACCGTGGTTGGCATGGAGTCTGCTGACGGTGCTGTCGTCAACAACGACTTCCTCAAGGATGCAGGTCTGAAGCCCGCAGACGCTCTGGCGCAGGACGACCCCAAGACCGACCCCTCCGCTATCAAGTACGTGAACCTGTTCGTTGCTCAGAAGGACAAGGCTGACGACGAGACCTACAAGAAGATTGTCGAACTCTTCCACTCTAAGGCCGTCATGGATGTTGTCCAGGAAGAGACCCGCGGCACCGCTGTTGAGGTCAACGTAAGCACCGACGAACTGCGTCAGTCCCTGGCTAACGAAGAAGCTAAGCTGCGTGCTAAGAAGTAATCTTCTGAATACACGCCTCCTCTAGGCATACGCAAAGGCGGTAAGTCTAAGCACCCGATGCGGGTCACGACAGGCTTACCGTCCTTTGCGTACCGGCGTTAATGCCCTTTAACGCCCCAACCACGACATATAACGGATACAAATTTATGAGTGAACTGGTACAGAGCTTCGGTGACAGCACCGAGCCCATGGTGGTTCTGGACGGAGTCTCCAAGGTCTTCGGCAACGGCCCCAAGGCAGTAGTTGCCGTCGACAACGTCTCCCTCAGCATTAACCGCGGTGAAATTTTTGCAATCATCGGCTACTCCGGTGCCGGTAAGTCCACCCTCGTCCGCCTCATTAACGGCCTGGAAACCACCACCAGCGGCACCCTGACCGTTGGCGGCTTTGAGATTTCCGGTAAGCGCGACTCCGAACTGCGCGAAGCACGCACCAACATCGGTATGATCTTCCAGCAGTTCAACCTGATGAACTCCCGCACCGTGCTCGGTAACGTCGAGTTCCCCCTGAAGATTGCCGGCTGGTCCAAGAAGGACCGCCGCGCCCGCGCCCTGGAAATGCTCGAGTTCGTGGGTCTTGCCGACCGCGCCGGTCACTACCCGAACCAGCTTTCGGGCGGTCAGAAGCAGCGTGTGGGCATTGCTCGTGCGCTCGCAACCAACCCTGCCCTGCTGCTTGCTGATGAGTCCACCAGTGCACTGGACCCTGAAACCACCCATGAAGTGCTTGCACTGCTGAAGAAGGTCAACCGTGAACTGGGTGTGACCGTCGTGGTGATTACCCACGAGATGGATGTGGTTTCCACTATTGCTGACCGTGTGGCAGTTATGGAGTCCGGCCGCGTGGTGGAGCAGGGCAACGTGTACGATGTCTTCTCCAACCCGCAGACCGATGTGGCGAAGCTGTTCGTGGCAACCACCGTGAAGCTTGCCCCCACCGGCAAGGAAGCGGCTGAGCTGCGCGCAAACCACAAGGGTTACCTCATCAACGTTGAAATCGTGGAGGGTAACCAGGAGCTCGGTAAGGTGCTGTCCTACCTGGGTGCCCGTAACGTCCGCTTCAACATTGTGGGCGGCGGTATCGAGACCCTGCAGGGTAAAGCGTACGGCACCCTCACCCTGGAACTCTTGGGTGAAATCACCAGTATTGATGCCGCAGTTGCCGAGCTGAAGACCGTCACCCGCGTGCAGGAGGTGCGCTAAATGTTTGCTACTACTCTTCCGCTGGCTACCTCGAAGACGGACTGGTCTGAGTTCCTGCCCGAGAAGCTGATTCCGGCTATTGGCGACACCTTCTACATGGTGTCTATTACGATGCTGTGTGCAGGTCTGGTTGGCCTGATTGTGGGTGCTCTGCTGTACACCACCCGTGCAGGTAATATCTTCCAGAACCGCTTCGTGTACACGGTTCTGAACATTCTGGTGAATGTGATTCGCCCGATTCCGTTCATCATTTTGATTGCGGCTCTGGGCCCGCTGACTAGTGCTGTGGTGGGTACCCGCCTGGGCGTGAACGCGGCGGTCTTCGCGATGAGCTTCGGTGCAGCATTCGCTATTGCCCGTATTGTGGAGCAGAACATGGTCTCCATTGACCCGGGTGTGATTGAGGCGGCTCGCGCGATGGGCGCTTCGAAGATGACCATCCTGTTCACCGTGATGATTCCGGAGGCGCTTGGCCCGCTGATCCTGGGTTACACCTTCCTCATCATCGGCGTGGTGGATATGTCCGCTATGGCCGGTTACGTGGGTGCTGGCGGTCTGGGTAAGATTGCGATTGTGGACGGCTACCAGCGCTTTAACGATGAGATCACCTGGGCTGTTGTGGCGATTATTATCGTCCTGGTTCAGCTGGTTCAGTTCCTCGGTAACTTCCTGGCGAAGAAGGTTATGCGCCGATAGGCTCGTGCCCCTATAGGCACAGTTGATAAGGCATAGAAGACCCCCGGTCTGCTCTTGAAGAGCGGTCCGGGGGTCTTTCTTGATGCTGCCTATCAGGTGAGGCAGTGGCGCGGTGAGGCGTCTGCGGTACGTGCTTAGTTCTGCGCCGCCTCCAGGTACATATCCGGGGCGGGCTTACCGGTGGGAACGTCGTTGCTGCTGATCCAGGTGCGCACCAGCGAAAAAAGCATACGCACGTAGGAAAGAAGAAGAGAGGTGGGTGAAAGCAGCAGGGGAAGTGAAGACTGCTTACCGCTGTATCTGCGATAAGAACCTAGAAATGTTTAAGGCAGAGGAGCATCTGAAGCGCATTAAGACGACTTAGGATGCAAATTTGCTGAGGAGAGAGAACGGGCTGGGAGCTTTAGCAGCTAAATACTATAGTTTGTAGTGGTGCAAATTATTATTGAATCGTTACTAAAATAATCTTGATTCCCATTTTGCTAATTGATATCATAAAAGTGTTCCGGTTCACATCAAACTAGAGATATCATCAACAGCTAGAGAAAGACAGGCAATGAAAAAATGTTAGTAAGTCAATTGTAAGTTGTATTTCTGCAACTGTGGCGATAGGTATATCTGGGGTGGTGAGCTATCCTGCTCACGCAGAATCCACTGCTCCACAAAGCGTCTCATCTGTTTCACCTACTTTAGGAAGCTTTTCTACAAACTCAAAAGAAACGGGGTATACCACCGCTGACAGCAAAAATTGAATAAATATCTGAGGTGATTAAGTTGGTCGACACTAGATACATACCGGTACCTGAATTATGTTTCGCAGGTTATTCTTTCTATTATTTTACATCTTCGCATGATGTAATGTTTTATAATGTTGCCGGTATTTTAATTCTTTGTGGATTTGTTGTGTACTCTGCATATCGTGCAAATAAGAACTACGTACAACCTGCGGCATCCTTCATAAAATCCGTATTTTTTATGTTGGCTGTGGTAATTTTACAAGTGTATTGGCTTGACCCTTTGGCTCAGGTTGTAGTTCTACTTATGAGTATCCTGTACGCTTTTGTTTTCTATAAGCAACAGCCGAAATAAGCATCCTTGGAGTTCTAAAACACCTAGCATCACGAGAACCTGCCAATGTTCAGGTTCTCGTGATGTTTTGTATTGGTACCGTTTAGTGAGACTTGGGAAAAGTAGTACTCCGCGAAAGTGCTGATGAGGTCAAAGGGCTACAAGAGCGGGTGCTAGAGAGGCAGCTGATAAACATAGAAGACCCCCGGTCTGCTCCTTGAAGAGCGGGCCGGGGGTCTTTCTTCATACCGGGGGAGGGGGTGCTAATTACTTAGCCCTGAGCTGCCTCAGACTGCTGTGCCGCCTCAAGCTTGGCGATCCAGGTGCGTGCCGCCTCCCAGAGCTGCGGGTCATTGAACGAATCGAAGCGCCCAAAACCGGCCGGTGCCTTTGCCGGGTCGGTGCCTTCCGGAACGTAAATCATGACCTTTGTACCGGCGTCACGTGCCGCCTGCGCGCCCGCGGGGGAGTCCTCGAACGCCAGCGCTTCGTGGCCTTCAAAGCCGAGGCGACGTGCCGCCTCCAGGTACATGTCCGGGGCGGGCTTACCGGCCGGAACGTCGTTGCTGCTGACCCAGGTGCGCACCAGCGGGGCGTAACCGTAGCTTTCCATTTTCAGGGTCAGAATGTTCGCGGTGGAGTTCGACGCCACCGCAACCGGCATGTGCTCGCTCAGGAAGCCCAGGAACTTCT
Source organism: Rothia mucilaginosa (assembly GCA_963539245.1). Classification (GTDB taxonomy): domain Bacteria; phylum Actinomycetota; class Actinomycetes; order Actinomycetales; family Micrococcaceae; genus Rothia; species Rothia mucilaginosa_H. The sequence continues at coordinate 186,650 of CAUTJW010000004.1, read as the reverse complement.
GCGCACCCTCAATCAGGTCCACGCCGGAGCTGATGACCTCGTGCTCGGTGGTGAGCAGATCCTTCATCACGCGTTCATGGTGCTCGGCGTACTCTGCGGAGGCGGTGTCCGGCTTCTGGCCGTTCTGCGCCTCGTAGGAGAGCAGTGCAAGCTCCTGCGCAACGTCGGCTGCTGCCAGGCCGGTGAGGCGGTGCTCGACCTCTTCGGTGAAGGGAACAGACCAGCGGGCGAAAAGCTCACGCTGCACATCGTTCCAGACGGTCTCGGAGTCGAGGAGGATGCCGTCGCAGTCGAAGATTGCGCAGCGGGGGAACCAATCGGAGGGTACGGTGTGTTCAAACATAATGTCAGTCTCTCACAGGGCTTTAGGCTATGGAAGCGGTGGCCCGGTGCGTGAGAAAACATGCGGGGTTGCGCCTCGCCCGCAGAACGGAAAACCACATGAAGAAACCCTCCCGCCGCATCCAGAACGGACGCAACGGGAGGGCAGAAGCTAAAACAGCTTAGAGAGCGGACACCGGCTTATGGGTCACCTGACGCATAAACGGAATGGTCGCCAGCAGGCCCACATAGACCAGTACCAGACCCAGCGCAATAGCGCCGAAGGTCATACCGAACATCTTCGCCAGAATCTCACCGGAAAGACCCTGCGCCGCAATCAACGCCGTCAGCGGCAGACCCAGCAGCGCAGAAACCACGCTAATGAGCACCAGCGGACCGAAAACCACGGTAAGGCGCGAAGCCTGCAACATCCTCGTGGGGGTACCCATCATATTCAGCGAAGAGTACAGGGAACCACGCTCGTAAATGGCGGCGCTCTGGTTCAACACTGCAGAGAGGGTGACCAGCAGGTACGAGAAGAACAGCATGAGCAGCATGCCCTGGAACATGTCCGACATGATGGTCATAAAGGGGCCGGCGGCGGGGCCTACCTCCTTCGCCGTTTTGTTCATCTCACCCGCCAGAATCAGGATGGGGCCGAAGAAGGTCACCAAGAAGGTCGACAGTGCCACACCCGAAACCTGACGCCACGCCCCGCGCGGGGACTCCAGCACCGCACGGTAACCCAGCAGAACCGACGCCTTCTGGGTCATACGCACACGAATCTTTGCGTACGCCCACACCAGGAAGGTACCAATCAGGTCGATAGCAACCATCATCAGCAGACCCGGCAGAGCAATAAAAATCGCTAGGTTCTTAATCGCGCTATCGGCACCGCCGTCCTGGAAGGGTGAGAACATGCTGAAACCCTTCGAGGTCGATGCCAGAATCATCACGGCAATGACCAGAACAACACCGATACCCAGGGCAATGTAACCGGCGGAACCAGCCTTCGCGCGGGTACGCACACCCAGCGGGCTGATGCTGACCTTCGCCAGGCCGAAGAGGGAGCTGAGAGCCGCCAGGACCATACAACCCAGGAAGCAGTAGAAAATCACGCTTACCGGCAGGAGCATATTCTCAGCACCCAGCGGAACGTTCATGAAGTGCAGGGCGCCAAAGGGGAAAATCAGTACCAGGTAAAGCAGCAGACCGATGATGAAACCCACAAGAGAGTACACCAGCGCGTCCGCCACCGACAGACCCACAATCAGGGTCGTGGAGGCACCAATCAGACGCAAGGAAGCCAGACGCTCATCACGGCGGCGGGCACTCAAACGAGCAGCCGAAGCGCCCAGGGTAAAGAGGGGAACAATCAGCACCAGAGCGGCAACCCACGCCAAACCCATGTAGAGCTTCTGAATGCCCATCAGGTTGATCATTTCGTGGTCAACGTTGGCGTGCTCAAGCCACGTACTCAGTGCCTGAACACCACCGGCAACCGTCAAAAACAGTGCCGAGGAGGCGGCAAAAGCCAGCACGGGAAGAATCGCCTGCGAACTCCATAGGGTTCGCTTGGCGAGTAGAGCATAGATTTGCATTATGCACCTGCCTGAGACTGAGCGCCGAAGCTCTGAGCGTGGTTCTGGGAAGCGGGAACACCGCCCTGGTTATTGCGCTGATCGCTCACGATCTGGCCGTCCTGCAGGTACACCACGCGGGAGCATGCCGCCGCCACGTTCGGGTCGTGAGTCACCACCAGCAGAGTCTTACCCTGCTGCGGAATCATGGTCAGCAGCAGAGCCATCACCTCACGCGCGGTCTTAGAGTCCAGCGCGCCGGTCGGCTCATCCGCGAAAGTTACGGGGGCGCCGTTCACCTGCGAACGAGCAATAGCCACACGCTGAGCCTGACCACCGGACATCTCGCCCATACGGCGGTCCAGCATCTGCCCCAAACCCAGACGGTTCAGCAGGTCAGCCGAAATGGAACGCGCCTGCTGGCGCGGCACACCGGCAATCATCGCGGCGAGGGAGACGTTCTCCTCCGCGGTCAGCTCGGGAACCAACAGACCCTGCTGGAACACGAAACCAAACGAGTTAGCGCGCAAGGAGGTGCGCTCACGCTCGCTGAGGGACTCCACCGCCACCTGACCGGTCGGGCCATTGAACAGCACAGAACCGGCATCGAGCTTGATAATGCCCGAAAGCGCGTGCAACAGAGTGGTCTTACCGGAACCGGAAGGACCCATAATCGCCACGGACTCGCCGGGGAAAATATCCAGGCTCACGTTACGCAGCACCGGGTTATTGCCGTACGACTTGTGCAGGTTACGGGCAGAAATAATCGCACCGCGCGCAAAGGGCGCCTGCTGCATCTGCTGAGGAGCCTGAGCCGGGTAGCCCTGCGGCTGACCCTGATAGTAGCCCGCCTGCTGGTTAGGCTGACCGGGCTGAGCGGAGTACTGACCGGCAGGCTGCGCCGCCTGCGGAGGGGTCATTGAGTACGGGTTCTGAGCCTGGAACTGCGGGTTCTGGGATTGAGGATTCTGCGTCATGACAACCTTCATTGGGTATGAACTAACGGAAGTACATTTCTATCATCTCAGCTTCTTGGCGGCTCACCCCTCCGTCTGGGGGCTGAAAAATATGGGAAAACCCTGAAAAAATTCGCCCGACCGGGCGCTCAACCGCCCCGCACCTCATACCGCGGTATGAGCACGCCTCAGCAGAGAGGATAAGCCGCGCGCCCCTTGAACTGCACGGAGGCAGTGCCATACTAGAAGGATGACCGACGCACAGAACACCCCCATCATCACTCCGGTAGCCAACCCCGAGGCAGGAACCCGCATCATCTTCCTGCGCCACGGCCAGACCGACTGGAACATTGACCACCGCTTCCAGGGCGGCACCGACATCCCCCTCAACGACACCGGCAGGGAGCAGGTCCGCACCGCTATCGGCGCCCTGAAGCAGGCAACGGCTGAGGGCACCACCGTGGATGCTATCGTCTCCTCGCCCCTTTCCCGCGCCGTAGAAAGCGCCGAAATCGTAGCCGAAGGCCTGGGCGTACCCTACCGCGGCGCCGTTGACGGCTTCCAGGAACGTTCCTTTGGCGACCTGGAAGGCCAGGTCGCTACCCGCGAGCTGATTCTCGCCTCCCGTCAGTCCAATAACGCCTTCAACGTGGAACCCAAGAAGGACTTCCTCGCCCGCTCCCTCGCGGCGCTGAACCGCGTCCGCCGCGAATACGAGGGCCAGACCGTTGTGGTCGCCGCGCACGGCATGCTGATCGCTATGACCATGACCGCCCTGGTCGCTGAGCGCCACCCCGAACTGCTCAACGAGGACGGCATCTACCCAATCCCGGTGAACGCCTCCCTGACCGAGGTGCCCCTGCAGTACCTGGATGACGCAATCGACCGCCTGCTCGTGCAGCACCTGGAGCCCGAGCTGGGCCCCGAAGAGGTCCCGGCGGGCGCCGAGAACACGACCCTCACCCTGATCCGTCACGGCCAAACCGACTGGAACAAGGCAAACCTGATGCAGGGCATCACCGACATTCCGCTCAACGACACCGGCCGCGAGCAGGCACGCACCACCGGCAAGAAGCTTGCCGACATGGGCCTGGAATTCACCGTGCTGGTGTCCTCACCGCTGTCCCGCGCCTACGAGACGGCGCAGCTGGTCGGCGAGCACTTCGACCTGCAGGTGCACAAGACCTACCCTGAGCTGGTAGAACGCGCCTACGGTGCCGGCGAGGGCCTGGACATTCCCGCCCCCGAACGCCGCGCCCCGGAACGCTACTACCCGAACGTGGAATCCGAGCGTGACGTGTACATTCGTGCGGTGCGTACCCTGCGCAATATCGTGCGTGAACTCTCTGAAGCCTCGAGCGACCAGAAGATTATTGCCGTCAGCCACGGTAGCTTTATCCGCCGTGCTCTCTCCGCAGCAGCCGGTGAAGAGTGGACCGTGACCGTGCCGAACGCCGAACCGCTCACGATTGACGTGCCGGGCCTGTTCGCGTGGGACTCAACCAAACAGTTCGACGAGGTGGGTCGCCTTGTTTGGTAAAGCACAGTTTGGTAAAGCACAGTTTGGTAAAGCACAACCCGGTAGCGGTCGCTCCGGCGCTCGCGTGTGGCGGCTGATTCTCTGGCCCGTCACGGCGCTGTACTGCGCGACGGTGGCGAGTATCGTGTTCGCCCCCGTACACGTGGACGATAACGAGATGGGTGGCCGCCTGGCGCAGTTTTTGGATACCGGCCACGCCGAGGGCTGGCTGCCTGCGTTCATCACCTATTCGAGCATCGAGCAGCTCTCGAACGTCATCATGTTCATTCCGGGCGGTTTTCTTTTCGCCCTGCTGCTCAAGCCGAAGGCTCGCCCGCACGTGCTGTACGCGGGGTTCCTGGTCAGCGCCTGCATTGAGACGATTCAGAGTTTCATGCCTGATCGCACCGGCGACCCGGTAGATGTGCTGATGAACGGTTCCGGTGCCCTACTGGGCGCGGCGGGTGCTTTGGGCGTGCATCGTTGGCGTCGTGTGTGTCGCGAACGGCAAGGTAAATAAGGTTTTGTGCCCGGTGGAGGCGCTGGTTTCGAGGGTTCTCGTCGAGGGTTTTCGTCGAGGGTTCTCGGAGCCGGCGCCTCCACTTTTTTGCCCTCATGAGGGCGCAGCGTAGGTATTTGGCAGTGTGCGGATGGTGGGGAGTGGGAAAACCCAACAGTTCATTAGGTCAAACAGACATAAACAGGCAGTGACCTCCAACGTAGTGTGGTTTCGGTAGGGAACATTCGGGTAATATTCCGGTAAATACAGCGTTTTATATTGACTTGCCCACAAAAACCCACATAAAATCAAGTATTACCCTCAAGCGCTCTGCCGGCTCACTGAAACCATGTCTCTCACGGTCCTAAAAAGCCGAGCAGAACGCAGAAAAGAACGCACAGATTTCCTCCCACTAGTCCAAAGGAACACCAGATTTATGTTCGCAGAAGAACGCCGTGCCGAAATTGCAAAGCTTGTTGCCTCCGCACGTCGTGTCAACGGCGCTGACCTTGCGCGCCGTTACGATGTGACCATGGAGACCGTGCGTCGTGACCTCGCCGCACTGGAAGAAGCAGGTAAGCTCCGCCGTGTCCACGGTGGTGCCGTCACCATTGAGCAGTCCACCTCCCTGGAGTCCTCCATCTCCTCCCGACAGGGCATGAACACCCCCGAGAAGCGCCGCATCGCCACCAAGGCATACCAGATGCTACGCGACTCCGAGGCAGGCTCCATCGTCCTGGACGCAGGCTCCACCATCGAAATTCTCGCCGACCACATCGGCGCTGAGAATTTCAGTCTCAAGACCGGCAACGACCGCATCATCATCACCCACGCACTGCACATTGCAGTCAAGCTCGCCGAAGCCGAGGGCGTCACCCTTGAACTGGTTGGCGGCCAGCTGCGCAAGATGACCTGGGCTGCTGTTGGCGCACGCGCCGCAGAGCACTTCGGCACCATGCGCCCCGATATTGCTTTCATTGGTGCCAACGGCATCGAATCCCACTTCGGCATCTCCACCCCCGGCATGAACGAAGCCATCGTCAAGACCGCAATTTGCAAGGCAGCCCGCCGCGTGGTCCTGCTTTGTGACTCCGCGAAGTTCGGTCAGGAATCCCTGGTCCGCTTCGCCGGATTTGAGGATATTGACACCCTCATTACCGATCGCGAGCCCGAAGGTGCCCTCCGCCAGGCACTCGAGGCCGCAAACGTTGAGATTGTGATCGCCTAATGATTATTACTCTGACCGCCAACCCCAGCCTGGACCGCACCATTGAACTCGGTGCACCCCTGGCTCACGGTGCCGTGCAGCGTGCTGTCGGTGCCGTACAGGATCCCGGTGGCAAGGGCGTGAATATTTCCCGCGCCCTGCAGGTTTCCGGTGTGCCGACCCTCGCCATCGTGCCCGGTGAAGCCACCGACCCGGTGCTGACCGCACTGCAGGCTGTGGATGTTGAGTTCGCTAACCTGCCCACCGGTGAGCCGATTCGCTCGAACGTCACCGTGGTTGATCCGGATGGTACCACCACCAAGCTGAACGCCCCCGGCACCGTTTTTGATGCCGAACTGCGTCAGAAGCTGGATGCGCTGGTGGTTGAGCGTTCCAAGGGTGCCGACTGGGTGGTTCTGGCTGGTTCGCTGCCTCCGGGCCTGGAGCCGACCTACTACTCCGAGCTGGTGGCGGCACTGCGCGCCTCCGGCTACGAGGGCAAGATCGCTATCGATACCTCTGAGGCGCCGCTGATCGCGACTGTCGCCGGTGAGCACAAGCCCACCCTGATTAAGCCCAACTCGGAGGAGCTGGCTCAGCTGACCGGCAGCGATAACTGGGAGGAGCTGGAGGCTAGCCCCGAGCTGACCGCCCGCACCGCCCAGAAGCTGCTCGGCGACGGCATCGAGTACGTGCTTGCCACCCTTGGCGGCGGCGGCGCAGTGCTGGTCACTGAGCAGGGTATCTGGCACGCTGTGCACGAGCCGATTCAGGTTCGTAGCACTGTGGGTGCAGGTGACTCGTCGCTGTCCGGTTTCTTGATTGCTCACACTCGTGGTGAGGACGCCCCCGGTTGCCTGGTTCAGGCGGTAGCTCACGGTTCGGCTGCTGCTGCTCTGCCGGGTACCCGTATGCCTTCGTTGGAGCAGACCACTCCTGAGAAGGTCACTGTTCGTCAGCTGCAGCTCTAAAGCTCTAATTCGGGCTGTTTTCGCACCTCCAGCTTTTATTCTCAGAAGGGAATATAAGCCGGGGTGCTACCCCAGCAGCCACACGCACACACGAACGCAACACACACAGCACACACTTTGAACTCATAGGGGAGAAGCCCGGCACCGCTGAGCGGATCCCCGCCCCAACACATACCCGAGGAGGGAATATGTCTGATCTGATCACCGCAGATCTCGTCCTGCTGGACGAGAATCTCGGCGAGACCCGATTCGACGTAATTGCCAAGCTCGCTCAGGCAGTCGTAAATGCCGGACGCGCTACCGACTTCGAGCAGCTCTACGCGGCTGCCGAGGCACGCGAATCTAAGACCGACACCGGCATCCCCGGCGGTATTGCGATTCCGCACTGCCGTAGTGCCGCCGTCACCGAGCCGACCCTGGCCATGGCACGCCCCAACCCGGCAGTTTCCTTCGGCGCAAAGGACGGCCCCGCCGACCTGATTTTCTTCATCGCTGCACCCGATGGCGCTGACCAGGCTCACCTGAAGCTGCTTTCCACTCTGGCACGCTCCCTGATGAAGAAGAGCTTCACCGCGTCCCTGCGCGAAGCCTCCTCGGCTGAAGAGATCGTTGAGCTGGTCAACGGCGCGCTCGGTGTAGGCGAGAAGAAGGCAGAGACTAAGCCCGCCGAGGCTGCACCCGCCGCTGCACCTGCCGCCTCCGCTCAGGAAACCCCCGCTGCTTCGGCTCCGGTGAAGAAGATTGTTGCTGTGACCGCATGCCCCACCGGTATCGCTCACACCTACATGGCTGCGGACGCCCTCAAGTACGCTGCTGAAGAGCTCGGCTACGACCTGAAGGTTGAGACCCAGGGCTCCTCGGGTAATGAGAAGCTGACCCAGGCTGATATTGATGCCGCAGACGCCGTGATTTTCGCGGTGTCCGTGAACGTGCGTGAGCGTAACCGTTTCGCGGGTAAGCCCTTTGTTGAGTCTCCCGTCAAGCGCGGTATTGACGAGCCTAAGGAAATGATTGCGGAGGCTCTGGCTGAGGCGGAGAACCCCAACGGTGCACGCGTTGCCGCTGCCGCATCCAGCGGTGAGGACAGTGCAGGTGCTACCGAAGGCGCTTGGGGCTCGCGCATCTACAAGGCCGTGATGACCGGTATCTCCTACATGATTCCGTTCGTTGCTGCCGGCGGTATTCTGGTCGCCCTGGGCTTCGTTTTCGAGGCAATTACGGTGCCGAACCTTGGCGATGTGAATACCAAGGCGATTCTCGATTCGGCAACCCTGTTCAACCTCGGTGATGTGCACTGGACCCTGTACCTGGGTGCTGTTCTGCAGACCATCGGTGGTTTCGGTCTGAGCCTGATGGTTCCGGCTCTTGCCGCGTATATTGCGTACGGTTTGGCTCAGCGTCCCGGTATCGCTCCGGGCTTCATCGCCGGTTCGGTGGCTCTTGCCGTGAACGCGGGCTTCCTCGGCGGTATTGTTGGCGGTATTCTCGCCGGTCTGATCGCGTACGCTCTGGGTACCCTGAAGCTGCCCCGCTGGCTCGGTTCGATGATGCCCGTGGTCATCACCCCGCTGGTGACTTCTCTGGTTGCCGGCCTGGCAATGTACCTGCTACTCGGTGCGCCCCTGGCGTGGGTTATGACCACCCTGCAGGATTGGCTGACCTCTATGTCTGGCGGTTCCGCTCTGGTGCTGGGTCTGATCCTGGGCGCCATGATGGCTTCTGACCTGGGCGGCCCCATCAACAAGGCTGCTTACCTCTTCGCAACTGCTGGCCTGTCTTCGGGTGCGACCGTGAACCAGGAAATCATGGCTGCCGTCATTATTTCCGGTATGGTTCCGCCGCTGGCTATGGCACTGGCAACCACCCTGCGTCCCAAGCTGTTCAACGAGAACGAGCGTGAGAACGGTAAGGCTGCGTGGCTGCTGGGTGCATCCTTCATCTCTGAGGGTGCTATTCCCTTCGCTTCGGCTGACCCGGCTCGCGTGATTCCTTCGACCATTGTTGGTGGTGCTATCGCCGGTGCAATCTCCATGGGTGCGCACGTGGCATCTCCGGCTCCGCACGGTGGTATTTGGATTATTGGTCTGGCGCAGAACCCGCTGATGTTCCTGGCGGCTGTTGTTGCCGGTACCGTTGTTTCGGCGCTGCTGTACGTGGTGCTGAAGTCCCTGGGTGCCCGTTCCAAGGCATCCGCGTAAAGGCCGTATAACCTCACCTTCATTTGATTGTCTGTTTGCAGGCGCGAGCGTGAAAAAACACGTTACACTGTAGACAAACCACAGATAGGACATGAACTCTATGACTACCTACAAGGGCGTCGGCGTATATGCCGGCCGCGTTATTGGCCCCGTTCTTCAGATGCCTAAGCCCATCGAGGAACCTAAGGATGGTCTGCGTCTGAGCGGTGAGACCGCTGAGGCTGCAGCACAGCGCATCAAGGACGCGTCGGTCCGCGTCAAGGAAGACCTGCTGGCTCGCGCAGAGAACGCAAGCCGTGACGGTAAGGCTGTTCTGAAGTCTACTTCTCAGATGGCTACCGACCGTGCACTCATCAAGAGCGCTATTAAGCTGGTTGAGACTCAGGAGATGGCTCCCGAGCGCGCAATCTGGGAGGCTGCAACCTCCTTCGCAGACCAGATGGCTGCTCTGGGTGGCTACATGGCTGAGCGCGTCACCGACATCCACGACGTGCGTGCCCGCATCGTTGCTGAGCTGACTGGCCAGCAGGCTCCCGGCATCCCCGTTTCTGACGAGCCGTTCATCCTGGCTGCTATTGACCTGGCACCGGCTGATACCGCAACCCTGGACCCCGAGAAGGTTATCGCACTGATCACCTCTGACGGTGGCCCCCAGGCGCACACCGCTATTCTGGCTCGCGGCTTGGGTCTGCCCGCTATCGTTGCGGCTAAGGGCGTGACCGAGATTGCTGACGGCACCATCGTCTACGTGGACTCTAACGAAGGCATCGTTGACACCGAGCCCACCGACGCTGACCGCGAAGCAGCAATCAAGTACGCAAACCGCAAGCCCGTCGCTGACTTCGACGGTCAGGGTGTGCTGGCTGACGGCACCCGCGTTCCGCTATACGCAAACGTTGGTGACGGCAAGTCCGCTGAGAAGGCTGCAAGCCTGAAGGCTGAGGGTGTTGGCCTGCTCCGCACCGAGTTCGGCTTCCTGGGCCACGACGCTGAGCCGTCCATCGAGACTCAGGCTAAGACCTACAAGTCCGTGTTTGACGCATTCCCCGGCAAGCACATTGTGGTCCGTACCCTGGACGCTGGCGCTGACAAGCCCCTGCCGTTCCTGAACGTGAACCCCGAAGAGAACCCCGCACTGGGTGTTCGCGGTTTCCGTACCGACTGGACCGTTCCGGGCGTTCTGACCCGCCAGCTGGAGGCTATTAAGGCCGCTTCGGAGAACTCCGACGCTGACATCTGGGTTATGGCTCCGATGATTTCGACCACCTCCGAGGCACGCAACTTCGCGAACATGCTCAAGGAGATTGGCCTGCCCGTTCACGGTGTGATGGTTGAGACCCCCGCAGCTGTGATGAACGCTGAGGCTATCCTGGGTGAGGTCGACTTCGTGTCCATCGGCACCAACGACCTGACCCAGTACACCATGGCGGCTGACCGTCTGCTGGGCGACCTGGCGCACCTGAACAACCCCTGGCAGCCTGCAGTGCTGAAGATGATTAAGATGACCGTTGAGGGTGCTCAGCGTGCATCGGTCACCGCGGGTAAGAAGAAGTACGTGAGCGTCTGTGGTGAGGCTGCGGCTGACCCGGCTCTGGCTGTTGTTCTGATTGGTCTGGGTGTTGACACCCTGTCCATGAACGCTGGCGCTATCCCCGCTGTGGCTGCGGTTCTGAAGTCCGTGACCAAGGAGAAGGCACAGCAGATTGCGGCTATCGCTCTGCAGCAGATTTCTTCTGCTGAGGCGAAGGAGAGCGCACGCAAGGCTCTGCCGATTCTGGACGAGCTGGGCCTCTAAGCCTTAAAACGATTCCGGGGCTGCCTGCCGCACCTTGATGGGGTGCGCTAGGTGGTTCGGGCTCGTGAAAATGCCGGGTGCAGAGTTTTATTTCTGCATCCGGCATTTTTGTACTTGTTAGCGTATGGCTGAACGGTACAATTTATAGAGTAAGGGCGGGTCCTGAAGCGCCCCGTTCATTTAGAATAGGTACTGATATATTTTCGGTTCCTTAATCAAAGGAGAAACATAATGGCAGAGCGCGAAGCCACTATTGCAAGCCGTGTTGGCCTGCACGCACGTCCGGCAGCTATCTTCGCTGAGGCAGCTGGCGACCTCCCCGTTGAGGTGACCATTGCTGCTAAGGGCGAGCCCGCAGATGAGGCTATGGACGCTGCATCGATTCTGTCCCTGATGTCCCTGGGTGCAAAGCACGGCGACGTTGTTGTCCTGCGCGCTGAGGGTGAAGGTGCTGAAGAGGCTCTGGACTCGCTGGTTAAGATCCTCGAGACCGACCACGACGCTGAGTAATTGACTCTCGCCTCTGAGGTGAACCCCTAAGCGGTGCGCTTCGGATGCTGTGAAGGCTACCGCCTTAAAGCGTGAATATCCCGTCACTTCGGTGGCGGGATATTTTTTATTATGAATAATTCATGTTTCATTGCGTTATGGGTGGAGGCATAAGGAGGTTATTTTCCCGCTAAATCTTAATGTATAAATAACCTTTATTTTTTCCTCGAAATACCCGCAAAAATATTCCCCACAATATTTTCTGTACAGTAGCGACCCCGCTTTCTCATCATTTCAATGAAGCTATCCAACGCAGGTCACACATGGTGCCGTTAGTGCAGAAAACAACACCTAGAAAAACAGTATTTTTGCTCCCCGGTGCTACCGCAGAATCGCGCCCTTGTTAGACTAAAAAGGCACTGTCTATCTGGGAGGGACATTGGCAGAATCGAGGAACACCCCCGCGACCCCCACCTCGCGGGAAGCTTCGCATGCAGGCGAAGCAAACACTGCCGCAACGGAAGGAAGCGAGCAGAACACTACCGCGGGCTACATTGCCGGTAAACGCGGTTTTCCCCTGGTTTCACTAGACCAGGTCACCGACGAGAAATTGCGCCGTGTGTTGGCTCAGCAGGCCCCTGCCGCGAAGGCTCAGGAGGGTACCGTCGCAGCGGAAGCTGTCAGTGAGGTACTGCAGGAAGCCGCAGCGGACATGGGTATCCCCGCGCAGGAGGTAGAGCCCGCCGGCGACCCCGAGCTGCGCCCTAACGGTCACGGTGCGCGCACCGTCATTGACCCATCCCTCGTACCTGACGATGACCTAGACGCATACCGCGAGGACCCGCACCCCACCACCTCCAGCAATATGGTGACCGAGGAGGCGCTGACCCGCCCCTCCCAGCCGGTGCCCATGACCGGCATGATTCCGCAGGTGCCGAACTCGCACGCAGCCCGACGCTACGGCGCGGATCCTGCCGCAATGCCGAAGACCGGGCCCGTCTCGATGCCCACCACCTCCGTACCGCTGGTTGATAGGGGCGCTCAGGGCCTTCTGGGGCGTGGCAGCGGCGGCCGTTGGGGTTCGCGTCGCCTCCGCTCTTTCGTGCGCACTGAGGAGGCGGCACCCGCCGCCCCGCGCGGTGCCCAGCGTATTGCTCAGCGTCAGTTTGTGCCGACTATCCGCTCCGATGAGCATGAGCGTCGTGAGGCATTCCGCCGTGAGAAGGAATACGCCCGCGATACCCTGAACTTCACCCTGCGCCTGGCTGAGGCGATGTTCCACTACGGTGCGGACGCCATGGACGTGGACTCGGCGATTATTGCGGTCTCTTCGGCGTACGGGCTGGACTCGGTGGAAGTAGATATTACGAACCAGTCGGTGACCATCAACTACACGTCGGACCCCGATATTTACATGGAGTCCCGCATCGCCAAGCGCAATGCGAACGCAGACGAGCGTTTTACCCACACCCTGGTGCGTGTGGTGCGTTCCTCCACTGAGAACTATGAGGCGCTTTCTGAGGTGTACGGCCTGATCTATAAGATCACTCGTGGCGGCATGACCCTGGAAATCGCCGATTTGAAGCTGAGCCAGATTACGCACCGACCCAAGCCGTTTCCGCCTCTGGTGGTGTGGGCGGCGAATCTGGCGTGTGCTGGAACCCTGACGGCGGCGCTGGGGGCGAGTTTTGCGACGGCGTTGAGTGCGGTGATTATTTTTATTCCCGTGTACTTGCTGATTCAGTGGTTGAGTTCGATTGGTATTCCGGCGTTCTTCCGCATGGCCGCTAGCGCGGGTCTGATGACCTTTTTGGCGATTTGGCTGGGCGGTGAAGGGTCTATTCTTTCGGTGTTGCAGCGTCAGGGTGAGCCGATTTCGGCGCCTCTGGTGGTTGCTGCGGGCATGATTATGTTCTTGCCGACTCCGCGTCTGGTGGGTGCCGTGCAGGATGCGATTAATGGCTTCCCGGTGACGGCTGCGGGTCGTTTCGTGTCGACGGGTATGAGCTTCTTGGGTCTGGTGGTCGGTATTGCGACCGCGGTGAGTGCAATCAATATTTTCAACGGCCCGACCTTGGATATTGAGCAGCTACGTTTTGAACCGACAACCCCGCTGGCGGCGTCTTTCTTCTTCCTGGTGGCGATTGCAACCTTTGCAATTACTTTGCAGACGAAGCTGGTGAAGGTCGGTTGGCTGATGGTCATTACGGGCTGCGGTTTGGCGGCGTATTACGGCTATGAGTTGCTTGCCGGTCCGAGTGCCGGTCGCGGTCCGACGGCGTGTGCGGCGGTTGTGATTGGTGCGTTGAGCACGTATTTTGCGTACCGTCTGCATGTGCCTCAGGCGATTTTCTCGATTCCTGCGATTACGTTCTTGCTGCCGGGTCTGTCGTTCTTCCGCGGTATGTATCTGCTGACGGTTGAGACGGATGTGATTCTGGGTATGCAGAATATGATTACGGCGGTTTCGATTGTTGTGGCGATGGCTTCGGGTGTTGCTCTGGGTAATTACACGATGCAGTATGCGCTGCAGCATTTTACGACTCCGCGGAATGTGGAACCGGCAGATTCTTAGCCCTCCTTCAAGGGTATATTGCCAATATTGCATATATTGGATGTAGGGAAGGGGCGGTAGCTTGCGAGTTCACCTCACAAGCTACCGCCCCTTCGCTACGCCCATTGAGCCAGCTCCCACACCGGCTCTTGTACTGCGCCTAGCGAGCCGTTCTAGCGAACCGTCCAATCCACCGGCTCTGCACCCTGCTGCACCAGCAAAGAATTCACGGTCGAAAACGGGCGCGAACCAAAGAAACCACGACGAGCAGACAGCGGCGAAGGATGCGCCGACTCCACGCTCGGGTACGGCTGCAGCATGGGTGCGCACTTGCGTGCATCCGCGCCCCACAGCAGACCCACCAGCGGCTGGTTACGCGCCACCAGCGCACGGATAGCGCACTCGGTAATCTCCTCCCAACCCTTGCCGCGGTGCGAACCCGCATCAGACTCACGCACCGTCAAAACCCTGTTGAGTAGCATGACGCCCTCATCGGCCCAACAGGACAGGTCGCCGTGATTAGCCGGGGCGATACCCAAATCGTCCTCAAGTTCCTTGTAAATATTGTTCAGCGAACGAGGCAGCGGCATGCCGCGGTGCACCGAGAACGACAGACCCATCGCGTTGCCCGGGGTGGGGTAGGGGTCCTGGCCAATAATGAGGACCTTCACCCGGCTCATCGGGCGGCGGAACGCATTGAAAATATCGGCGGCAGGCGGGAAAGTACGGTACCCCGCCGCGTGCTCCTCACGCAGAAAAGCGCCCATGGCGTGAATCTGCTCTTCGACGGGGGCGAGCGCTGCCGCCCAATCCTCGCTCATAATGCTGCTGAGGGGCTGGTTCATGAATCTCCTCGGGGAATCTCCTGGTGCTGATGCGACCCGGACGGTGACGGGGCCGGGCGCGGGACGAATGCTTCTCCTCTAGACTGAGGCTCTCCTCTAGGATGAGGTTCTCTTCTAGGCTAGGTTTCTCTTCTAGACTAGGGGATGACGAATACACACGCTAGGAGACGCCAGCCGCAGCGGGCGAGCTACAGACAGGAGGGAACGTGTCAGAACAGGAACGCGCTGAAACCGCACAGAGCCAGCCAGAAGCACAGAGCCAATTGGAAGCGCAGAGCCAGCCGGAAACGGAGAACCAGCCCGGCGGCCTAACCCCGGTGGAGCGCCGCATCCTTGAGGTGGAGCGCCGCCGCTTCAAACACCAGGGTTCCAAAGAGAAAGCGATTATCGCCGCCGGTTTCACCCCGATTGCCTACTACCAGCGCCTGAACGTGATGCTCGACGATGAGCGGGTACGCGCCGCAGCGCCGCAGATTATTGACGTTCTACGCGCCCGCCGAGACGCTGACTAGGGGCTCGAATTGCGGGAGCCGCGCGAGCTCTCCAACTTATGCATCCAACCCCGCACACCTTAGGTTCAACCAGAGATTGAACACTGTGCGGTGTCCGTCTCTTTCGCAGCCGGTTGCGGGGCGTTCACATTGGTTCTCGCTAATTGAGCCGGTACTCTAGGTACTAGAACACCAAGACCGTACCTTCCGCAGCCGCGCCCGCGCGCCAGGCAGGGAGGCACGGTACCAGCCGGTAAACAGAGACCCGTGAAATGAGGATAAATGAGCTACCCCCGCGACGAATTTGACGAGGTAGACGAAAATACCGCCCGCCGCGGAACCTACCGCGCGGTCAATGCTGACCCGGCAAAGAGCCCCAAGGGCGCTATCCCCCTGGTAGCTGCAGGCGTAGTCGGTCTGCTCATCGGCGGCGCGATGTACGTGTACGCGCCGCGCACCGCCTCCCCGCAGTACTCGGCGTCCACCGCGAAGAGCAGCTCCGCCCCCGCAAGCGCGTCGGCGTCCTCTGCGCCGTCTAAGGCTTCCGCATCGGCAAGCGCTACGAAGACCGGTCTGGCTGAGTCCATCTCCGTGGCGGTCTACAATGCCGCGGCTCCGGCGGGTAGCGCATCCGGTGCGGCGGCACTGCTGACCGGTTACACCATCAGCGAGACAGCAAACTACACGGGTGCGGCACCGGCAACCAGCGTGGTCTACTACGCTGAGGGCTACCAGTCGCAGGCGCAGAGTATCGCCTCGAAGCTGGGTATTGCTCAGGTGCGTCAGGCAACCTCCGATGTGCAGATGGGCAACCACGAGGTCATCGTGGTTCTGTCCTCGGACTACACCGGCTCCGCTACTGCGGCGGAATAGGTTCAGACGGTTGCCCGGGTGATTCTGAGCCCGCGCCGACTGTTTCTGCCATAACGACTTCTGCTCAACCCCATCTCAACCCCATCCGCGCAATTCCACTGATGCGCCGGGTGGGGTTGATGCTTTTAGCGCCCCTCACGCGCCCCCGGTAGGCACACCGGTAACGCCCCTTTTGGCGGGCTTAATGAGTGCAGATTAAGCACTGGGCGATTAACCCTTCAACCTTGGGCTTAAACGTTTGCTCCATGCCGGTGCGGGTGCCACAATTGATGTAGCGTTCGGGTGCTTTATGCCCTGCTCTGCCCGCGCCTTACGTAACGGGGGTGTTGTGGAGGGGCAGCCACCCGATTTTAGATGTACCGCACCCGCAGGGGTGAAGGAAAAAATCCGATCGTCCAGGAGGACACTTATGGCAAAGCTCATTGCTTTTGACGAAGAGGCACGCCGCGGCCTTGAGCGCGGTTTGAACACCCTCGCCGATGCAGTGAAGGTGACCCTCGGCCCCCGCGGCCGCAACGTTGTGCTGGAGAAGGCGTGGGGCGCCCCCACCATCACCAACGACGGTGTCTCGATCGCGAAGGAAATCGAGCTGGAGGATCCGTACGAGAAGATTGGTGCGGAGCTCGTCAAGGAAGTTGCTAAGAAGACTGACGACATCGCAGGTGACGGTACCACCACCGCTACCGTTCTGGCTCAGGCACTGGTCCGCGAGGGCCTGCGCAACGTGGCTGCTGGCGCTGACCCGCTGAGCCTCAAGCGCGGCATCGAGAAGGCTGTTGAGGCTGTGACCGAGGCTCTGCTCTCCTCCGCGAAGGAAGTTGAGACCGAGGAAGAGATCGCTGCAACCGCATCTATTTCCGCTGGCGACGCTGAGATCGGCAAGCTCATTGCTGAGGCAATGGAGAAGGTCGGCAAGGAAGGCGTCATCACCGTTGAGGACTCCAACACTTTCGGTCTGCACCTGGAACTGACTGAGGGTATGCGCTTCGACAAGGGCTTCCTGTCCGGTTACTTTGTGACCGACCCGGAGCGTCAGGAAGCAGTCCTGGAGGACCCCTACATCCTGGTTGTGAACCAGAAGATTTCGAACGTTAAGGACCTCGTCCCCGTCCTGGAGAAGGTCATGCAGTCCGGCAAGCCGCTGCTGATCGTTGCTGAGGACGTTGAGGGTGAGGCTCTGGCTCTGCTGGTGCTGAACAAGATGCGCGGCTCCATCAAGTCTGTTGCTGTGAAGGCTCCGGGCTTCGGTGACCGCCGTAAGGCTCAGATGGCTGATATTGCTATCCTGACCGGTGGCCAGGTCATCACCGAAGAGGTTGGCCTGTCCCTTGACGCGGCAACCCTGGATATGCTCGGTTCCGCTCGCAAGGTCGTTGTGACCAAGGACGAGACCACCATTATCGAGGGTGCAGGCGACGCAGCAGCTATCGAGGGTCGCGTGGCTCAGATCCGTGCAGAGATCGCTAACTCTGACTCCGACTACGACCGTGAGAAGCTGCAGGAGCGCCTGGCTAAGCTCGCCGGTGGCGTTGCTGTGCTGAAGGCTGGTGCCGCAACTGAGGTTGAGCTGAAGGAACGTAAGCACCGCATTGAGGATGCTGTGCGTAACGCTAAGGCTGCTGTTGAGGAGGGTATCGTCCCCGGTGGTGGCGTTGCTCTGATTCAGGCTGGCGTGAAGGTCTTCGACAAGCTGGAGCTGACCGGTGACGAGGCTACCGGCGCGAACATTGTGCGCGTGGCTATTGACGCACCGCTGAAGCAGATTGCTGCTAACGCTGGCCTGGAGCCGGGCGTTGTGGTTGACCGTGTTCGTTCCCTGCCTGCTGGTACCGGCCTGAACGCTGCGACCGGCGAGTACGAGGACCTGATGGCTGCTGGTATTGCTGACCCGGTGAAGGTGACCCGTTCGGCTCTGCAGAACGCTGCGTCTATTGCTGGTCTGTTCCTGACCACTGAGGCTGTTGTTGCGAACAAGCCGGAGCCTGCTGGTGCGGCTGCTCCCGGTGCGGACGGCATGGCAGGAATGATGTAGTAGAAATTTATCCCTGATGGGGTAAATTTCTACGGAATCCGTGGCACGCGAAGCGTGACACAGTGGTGACCTAACGCTGGTACTTTAGCCGGCGCAGGTCCACGCATCCGTATGAGGCGGGGGCGGCTACCCATGAGGGGTGGCCGCCTCCGCTTTTTGTGTGCCCATATGCGGCCGAGCATCCTGCGTGTGTGACAGGCTGGCGGCGTGCCTGCCGGTGGAGGCGGTAGAATGGCTCCTTATGGAATGCGCCTATTTTCGTGATGACCTCTGCTCCTCCTGCCCCAGCATTGAGACCGCCTACACCGCGCAGGTGCAGGCGAAGCAGGAGCACGCCCGCGCCCTGCTCGCCGCGTACCCGCAGTTGCAGTGGTTGGATCCGGTGACCAGTGCGGAGGCGGGCTTCCGCAATAAGGCGAAGCTCGTGGTGGGCGGTTCGGCGAAGAACCCGACCCTCGGCATCGTGGATTACCGCACGGGCGCCTCCACTGATCTTGGCGAATGCCCGCTCTATATGGAGCCGATTCAGGCGGCTATTCCGGTGCTGCGTGAGCTGATTCAGCGCGCGGACCTGACCCCCTATGACATTCCGAATCGTCGCGGTGAGCTGAAGAATATTCTGGTGACTGCTTCGGCGGCGGGTGAGCTGATGGTGCGTTTTGTGTTGCGTTCGAAGAAGCTTCTGGTACCGATTCGCCGCCAGATGGACTGGCTGCAGGAGCGGCTGCCGAACCTGGCGGTGCTGTCGGTGAACCTGCTGCGTGAACCGGTGGCGCGTGTTGAGGGTGATGAGGAGATTATCCTTTCGGAGCGTCAGACCCTGCCGATGCAGGTGAATGACTTGACTCTGCATCTGCGTCCGCAGAGCTTCTTCCAGACGAACACGAAGGTCGCTGAGGCGATGTACGCGCAGGGCCGCGAGTGGGTGCGTGAGGTGGCTCCGCGCTCGCTGTGGGACCTGTACTGCGGCGTGGGTGGTTTTGCTCTGCATGCCGCTTCGGTGATGGGCGGCGGCTCGGTGACGGGTATTGAGATTAGCGCGGAGGCGGTCGCCTCGGCGCAGCGCACGGTGGCTGAGTACGGGCTTGAGGGCGTGAACTTTTCGGCGCAGGACGCGCCGGAGTTCGCGGTGTCTTCGGGCACGGTGCCGCAGATGCTGGTGGTGAACCCGCCGCGCCGCGGTATTGGTGAGAGCCTGTGTGCGTGGATTGAAGGTTCGGGTATTGACCGTGTGGTGTATTCGAGCTGTAACGCGGTGACTTTGGCGAAGGATCTGGAGCGCATGCCGTCGTATGCGCCGGTGCAGGGCCGTGTGCTGGATATGTTCCCGCATACGGACCACTACGAGGTCATGGTGCTGCTGCAGAGGCAGTAGAAGCTACAACTTTCGCTAAATATTACATTTCTTTAGAAATGGTATTCCACATTATTAGGAGTGACTTAAATATATGCTATTTTCTAAAATTGTCAGACAAATAATTGCCTTGGCTCCATTTGTTGCTGTTGCAATAAATTTGCCGCTCAAAGATATTGGAAAATTTTTCTTTGGGGCAGTGCATTGGGATAGGCCAGTGAGTGTTGCACTTCTCGCTTTCTTCTACTTATTTATACTATCTATGTATTTGTTATTGTATGAATTTCTTCTGAAGGAGCTTCACTCATCTGCCTCCTCGATGCTGGAAAATAGGGGTAAGCTTGCAGTCAGTCAAGAGAATATAGATCGTGCCCTCTCTGCAGTTCGATTCCAATATCTAGTGACCAGGGTTTACAGATTTCTGAATTTGGGGCAGATAATATACGGAAATCCAAATGAAAATAAAGTTTGGAAAGGCTTAAAAAAGGCGCCAATCTCGCGTAAGATAGCTTCAATATTTAAATCTCTAATTAGTATCCCTGTGCTTGTTTCTATTGCTCTTTCCTGCATCTCGCTGGATGTTTTCAGTTTATCTAGCCTATCGATTAATGAGGATCAAAAAATAATACTTCAATCATTGGGTGTCAAGGGTGACCTACTGGATTTGTTCTCAAAGTTGCCTCTAGTAACCACATTGCTAGGCTTGGTGCCTGTAGCCTTCTTCTTCTATTTTTATAGCCAGAAGCGCGATGTGCGAAAAATTATCGATAAAGAAAACAATAAGCATCTTGAAGAGACTGTTTTGCTTTATAAAGATTTGAAGTTGTGGATTGATAAAAATTTGCACGATATATCAAACAATTATGAATATGTTATGGGAGTGCAAAAAACAATTGTTTCAATGAGGATGGAGAAAAGGGTTCCTAATTACTTTTCATTGACGGGTGAAAATCGTTTTATGATGAAAAAAAATAATAATCTTCAATTTATTGATTTGCCTGAAGTTGAAGATTTTATTCAAATTGTTAATAAGCTATTGAATGATAGTCTGCATGGATACTCTGAGGCAATTGCTCGTAGTGGTTACGACCTTTGGGAGCTTTATCAGAAACTTTTGTTATTGACGGAGTCCGAGAAGGTTCATTGGTCATTCTATACGCGTTCTGGAGTTGAATATTATATTTCTGGAATGGCTAAATTGTCCCATGATATCAATAAAGAAATATTTAAAAAGAATATGAATCGGAGTCTTCCAACTTGGCTAGTGGCATATATAAAAAACTCCAGCTACTGTACACACTGGAGCGTGGAAGGGATGCCCTTGGGAAGTATCTTTACCCATCAAGGACTGAGAAGGTTCTCGTGAGGGTTCTTCAAAAGGAAAAGTAGCGAGACATCTGACCTCAGGTGGAAAAGTCATTCAAATATAGCCTGGCCTTTTAAAGGGGTTACGTAAAAGAGCGGTGGCGTCTCGGACGGTTGTGTCCGAGGCGCCACCGCTTTTTCGTGTCGTCTGACAAATGTGAAATTTCTAGCCCCGCGCCGCGAGAATACCCGCCGCGTACGCTGCCTGACCTACGTGCTGCGCCGCATCGTCAATCAGGCTGACCAGGCGCACCCCGCGAGTCACCGGCGGAGTCCACGAACGGTCAATGATCTCGCTCAAATCAGCCTCGCTCAGCGTCTGCGCGTAGGCCGCGAGCGCCTCGCCGGTCGCCACAAGGTACTCCACCAGCAGGGCAGAATCTTCAACCACGATGGAGCGTGCCTGATCAGCGGTGTGGCCGTAGCCCATGGAGTCGCCGAGCTCGCCCAGATTAAAACGTTCCCGGAACCCCCGGGCCTCCCAGACCTGCTGCTGACCGCTGAGGGCGGAGAGCTGCATGTCCATCTGTCGTCCGGCGTGCCAGAGGAGCCAGGCGATAGAGTTCGGGTGCCCGCCCGGATGCGCGTTCAACGCCTCCGCTGATAGCCCCTTGATGGCTACGGCAGCTCCGATGCCGGGGCGGCTGGCGGCGTCGCGCAGAATATCGTGAGTTTTCATGAAATCCTCCTGAAAATGTTGGCTTCTCATAGGGAGCCGGTTAGTTTCAGTCTACGCCCGCACGGGTTGAGGGGGGCGGCAGAGGCGGGGATAGGGGCTTTGCTCATGTCCTAGCGGTGGTTGGGGGAGAAGAAAAAATGTGGCGCGCGGGAATAATACTCATTTCTTCCCGTTGAACTCTGCGAAAACATCATCATCTAAATTTCACAGGAGAATAGTATGACCACCCCCGCTCAGCTGCACTTTGACATGGTCGTCATCGGCTTCGGCAAGGGCGGCAAGACCCTCGCCGGCGCATACGCCAAGACCGGCAAGAACGTTGCCCTCATCGAACAGTCCACCGGCATGTATGGCGGCACCTGCATCAATATTGGTTGCGTACCCACCAAGGCGCTCGTGCACCGCGCCGACGAGTTCCGCGCCAGCGGCGAGCGCACCCTTGAAGAGGCAAACGCCGCCTACGAATCCGCCGTGGTTTTCCGCGACAAGCTGACCGGCATGATGCGCGCCAAGAACCGCGAAATCCTGCTGTCCAACGAGACCGCTAAGCTCATTGATGGTCACGCACGTTTCATCTCCGACACCGAGGTTGAGGTCACCGCGGGCGAAGACGTCCTGCGCGTTACCGCCGACTACTTCATCGTCAACACCGGTGCCGTGTCGGTGATCCCGCCGATTGAGGGTATCCGCGAATCTGAGCGTGTGCTCACCTCCACCGAGCTGCAGAAGCTCACCCCGCGCCCCAAGCGCCTGGGCATTATCGGTGGTGGCCCCATCGGTGTTGAGTTCGCCGGTATTTTCTCCTCCTACGGCACTGAGGTGACCATTCTTGACGGCGCGCCCGCTCTCTTCGGCCGCTACGACGAGGATGTTGCCCAGGTTGCCCGCGAGATTATCGCAGACCAGGACATTACCGCTCATACCGGCGTACGTGTGCAGTCCTTCAAGGACGGCGCTGACTCGGTGACCGTGACCTACCTCGACTCCGAGGGCGCCACCAAGGAGCTGGAGGTGGACTACGTGATGGTTGCGACCGGCCGCAAGCCCGCCACCGAGGGTCTGGGCCTGGGGAACACCAGCATCGAAACCACCGACCGCGGCGCAATTGTCGTGGATGAGCACCTGCGCAGCACCGTGCCGAATATTTTCGCGCTCGGTGACGTGAACGGCGGCCCGCAGTTCACCTACATCTCCATGGATGACTACCGCGTGGTGCTCTCCCAGCTGGCCGGTGACGGTTCCCGCTCCACTAAGGACCGCAAGGCTGTGGCTTCGACTATTTACATGAACCCGCCGCTGTCCTCCGTGGGCCTGACTGAGCGTGAGGCAATCGAGGCTGGCCACAAGGTGAAGGTCGCTTCGAAGCCGGTTGCCGCGGTTGCCGCGATGCCGCGTGCGAAGACCCAGGAGAACCCGCGCGGCATCATGAAGTTCGTGATTGACGCGCAGACCGACCAGATTCTGGGCGCCCAGCTGCTGGTCATCGAGTCCATGGAGGTTATTAACCTGGTGGCTCTGGCGATGCGCCACGGCATTACTGCTTCGCAGCTGCGCGATGAGATTTACACTCACCCCTCGATCACCGAGGGTCTGAATGAGGTTCTTGCCGTCGCGGTGCCCGTGAACTAGTTGAACTAGAATCCGCGTCTGGATGCGCGGTTCACGTAGCGTTTCTGCTGGCCAGAGTGCTTCCCTGCTCGTTCCGCCCGTTGTGCTATCAACGGGGGTGCGGGTGGGGAAGCATTTTTATTAAAGTTCAGATGTACCTTGTAGCTAAGCATGCCCTAAGATGGTTATGAGATAAGCGCAAGCTCACTGTGTGGGTGGTTGGTGCGAGGGGGCTCGGAGGAGACACCCACTCGCTACTACGCCCACCGCAGTGCACCGCCTGCGCCGCGCATACAACCCATAGGCACAAACCGGGAGAATCATGGCACTGCCCAAAATCAAGCCCTACACCTACGTTGACCGTGAACACAGCAATCGCGTGAGCTGGCCTGTGGACCCCTCCCGAGCTGTACTGCTCGTGCACGACATGCAGGTACACTTCGTGCAGGCTTTCGAAGGCGCTGATCTGGGGGAGGGCAACGCCAACCCGGACGCCCAGATTAACGTCGCCATTCAGAATCTGCGCCGCCTCATTGACGCCGCCCACGCCGCCGGTATTCCCGTCTACTACACCGCGCAGCCGCCGCGCCAGAACCCCGAAGACCGCCGCCTGCTCATCGACTTCTGGGGCGACGGCCTGCAGAATGACGAGTCCGCCCGCGTGCTCGACGCACTTGCACCCACCGACCGCGACACCGTGCTGACCAAGTGGCGCTACTCCGCGTTCGTGCGCAGCCCCTTCGAGGACCTGCTCAAGGAATCCGGCCGCGACCAGCTCATTATCGGCGGCGTGTACGCGCACATTGGTTGCCTGACCACCGCCCTGGAGGCGTTCATGCGCGACATTCAGCCGTTCATGGTTGCCGATGCGCTCGCCGACTTCTCGGAGGAGGAGCACCGCCTGGCGTGCGAGTACGCTTCGGGTCGTTGCGCCCGCGTGCTGAACACCGCCGACGTGCTCACCGACCTGCAGACCGCTGAGGAGGCGCGCGCATGAGCTGGGTGATTGTGACCGGCGCGAACGGCGGTATTGGTGAGGCAACCGTCCACCAGCTCATTAAGAACGGTTATTCGGTATTTGCGGCAGACCTTGCGGAGCAGCCCATTGCCTCCTTCGGTACCTACGGGGACGCTATCTTCCGCTACCGCGCCGTAGACGTCACGAGCGAAGAGTCCGTCACCGCCCTCGCCAACGCTGTAGCGGCGCTCGAGGAACCCATCACCGGCGCGGTGCTCGCCGCGGGCATCGCCCACAGCCAGCCGCTCCTGGAAACCAGCTTCGACACCTGGAAGCGCCTGCACGCGGTCAACTCCGACGGCGTGTTCCTGTGCCTGCGCGAATTCGCACGCATCATGATTGACCAGCAGGAAAGCGACCCGACGAACAGCCGCTCCCTGGTGACGGTCGCCTCCAATGCGGCGCGTGTGCCCCGCGCGGAGTTTGGCGCCTACGGCGCGTCCAAGGCGTCGGCGGCGCGCGTGAGTTCCAGTTTCGGTCTGCAGCTTGCCGCGCACGGTATTCGCGTGAACTCGGTCTGCCCCGGCACCACCCGAACCCCCATGGTGACTGACGCCTGGGAGGGCGAGGACCGCTCCGCCCTGCCGGTTGCCGGTAACCCGGAAACGTTCCGCCTGGGCATTCCGCTGCGCCGTATTGCCGACCCGGCGGATATTGCGGCGGTCAACGCTTTCCTCATTTCGGAGGCAGCACGCCACATCACCATGCAGGAGATTGTCGCCGACGGCGGCGCGACCCTCTAACGGCACCCCGCGTCCGGCGTTTAGATGCCCGGCGCGAACCCACACACCACTGATAGAAGTACGATGACGAACCTTCCCGACTTTATCTTTGCCACCGGCACCCGCGTCCTGCGCGCATCCGGCGCGATGACCCCTGTAACCTTCGATAATGCCCTGGACGAGGCGAAACGTGCCGGTAGCGCCGTCGTGGGTCTGATCCCTTTTGACCCGGATATGCCCGCTTACCTCTTCGTGCCCGAACGCCTGGAAGAGCAGCAGGTGCCGGTCCCCGAGCAGACCGTGGAACTTGCCGAGCCGGTATCGGTCACCGGTCGGCAGAACGACCGGTTCCGTGCCGCCGTGGCAACCGCCGTGGAGCGCATGAAAGCCGGTGAGCTGAGCAAGATTGTGCTTTCGCGTGTGCTCACCGCCCGCTATGCACCCGGCGCCCTCAACCTGCAGGCGCTGTACAACAACCTGCGCGCCCAGCAGCGTTCCGCCTTCAACTTTGCGGTGCGCCTGCCCGATGGCGAGCGCGGCATGAACGGAAGCTACCTGATGGGTGCCTCCCCGGAGCTGGTGTTCCGCACCGAGGGCCGCGCCTTCAAGACCCATCCGCTTGCCGGTAGCGCCCCGCGCATTGCCGAGCCCGGTAGCGCCGAGGACGAGGCGATTCGTGACCGCCTGTTCGCCTCACCGAAGGACCGTGACGAGCACGCCTACGTCATCAACGATATTGCCGAGCGCCTGGCACCCATCTCCGAGGAGCTGAACGTGCCGCAGGTGCCCTCGCTGCTGAAGACCCCGCAGCTTTGGCACCTGGCGACCCCCATCGACGGCGTGCTGAAGGATGGTTTGACCTGCCTGGACGGTGCCCGCGCGATTCACCCGACCCCCGCGATTTGTGGCGCACCTACCGAGAAAGCTCTGCAGCTGATTCGTGAGCTGGAGTCTTTTGAGCGCCGCTACTTTGGCGGTCTGGTCGGCTACATGGACGCCGAGGGTAACGGCGAGTGGGCGCTGGTGCTGCGTTGCGCCCAGGTCAGCCCGGATGAGGCGGTGCTGTACGCTGGCGCGGGAATTGTGGCGGAGTCCGACCCGGAGCTGGAGCACACGGAGACCGGTACGAAGCTCGGTAGCTTTGGCCGCGCCCTGGGCGTGGACACCCTGGGTGAGGATACCCCTTAGGCTCTGTGTAGGTACTGTCTTGAACGCCTTGACGAGGCGGAATACAACGACTGAATAAAACGGCTGAATAAAACGACTGAACGCGCTCGCTGGCATGGCGGGCGCGTTCAGTCGTTGTATGAGCTGTTGTATGAGTTGTTGAGGGATTGAGCGTGGCTAATCGGTGAGCAGGCGCTTGAGCTCCAGGGGAGTAGCCACCGGCAGAAGCTGAGCCTCAACCTGCGCGGGCTCACCCCCGTACTCACCCTCAGGCTCACCCCCGGCCGGGTTCTCCACCGCCAGGGCGATGAGCATCTTCTGCGCGTGCTCGGGGTTCTCCGCGTCGGGCAGTGCCACGGGTACCCACTGCAGGCTAAAGCTTCGCTCGATAGCTTCGCCGCCCTGATTACCGCTCTGACCACTGCCATGAGGCGCGCTAAAGGTCGCTTGGGCGGCCAACCTGTCCTGAGTCAGTACACGCAGGGCGGTCGGCTCGGGAGCATCGCTGTCCAGAAGGTCACCCGGAACCTCCTCGTTCATGGCGAGTTCGAGTGCATCCAGCAGCTCATCGGTAATCTGCATTCGAACCAGGGAGGGCACCACGCTCAGGCCGTGGCCGGTTGCCTTGAGCACCGCCTCCTTAGCGGTCCACAGCGCCACCGAGAGCAGATGCAGTACGGGTGCGGGGCGTTCCTGCGCCACCCGCTCATAGAACGTACGTTCTTCATTGGAGAGTGCCAGGCGCGCAAAACCGGAGAACAGGCGCGCATCCAGGGTCTCAACATCCACGCCGAGCACCGCCGAGGAGTTACGGCTAAACGCACCCACGACCAGCGGGTTTACCTGCGACATATTGAAGTTCACGCCCGCAATACGCGGCTTACCGTGCTTCTTGCCGCTGGTGCACAGGGTGCAGGAACGATCCACCTCAATCTCAGAAGCGGCGCTCGACGGCACATCCAGCCGTGCCGCCGCCATGGCACGCATGAGTGCCTGAGTGCTCAGGTAGCTGACCGCCGCCGTGGAGGTCGGCAACTGCGCCGCGTGCTGCTGCTCGGCAAGACCCAGGTAGCTCAACCAGCTAAAACGCAGGGAACCGTACATCGTGCGGGTGGGAAGAGCGAAAATCTGCACGCGCTCGCTCGGACGGGCGGTAGGGCGCTCCGGGCGCTGTGCGCTGGGTGTTTCGGGGGCAGAATAGCTCATAGGTTTAGTGTACCCGCCCGGCATTACGGCAATTCGCGTTGTGAGGCTACTTGAGGTTGTCCACAGCGGCGACCGTGCGCTACACACCCTCGCCGCCGGTGCGGTAAAGTCATCACAGACATCATTACGGACAGCCGCCCGCACAATAGAGCGGCGGCACAGAAAGAAGGTACCGTGAACAGCACGCAAGAAATCATTGCCGCCGCAGACGGCTCGGCGCTGGGCAACCCCGGACCGGCGGGCTGGGCATGGTATATCGACGACGACCACTGGGCGAGCGGCGGCTGGGCGCACGGCACCAACAATATGGGTGAGCTCAAGGCCGTCCTGGACCTGTTCGAGGCGACCGCATCCCGCCCGGAGGCGAAGCTGCGCGTGTACTGCGATAGCCAGTACGTCATTAACTCGCTGACCAAGTGGATGCCCGGCTGGAAGAAGAAGGACTGGAAGAAGTCTGACGGCAAGCCCGTGCTCAACCGCGACCTGCTGGAGGCGCTGGATCGGGCGCTGACCGGCCGCGACTACGAGTTCATTTGGGTGAAGGGCCACGCCGGTCACGAGCTCAACGAGAAGGCAGACTCCCTGGCGAATGGTGCTGCGCGCGCCTACCAAGAGGGCCGCGAACCCGCGCACGGCCCCGGCTTCGGTGCCTCTGCTGAACCCGCTACTGCGGCTGTTGAGGCCCCGACTGTTGAGGCCCCGACTGTTGAGGCCCCGATCGTGAACGCTCCGGCCGCAGAACCTACACTTTCTGAGTCTTCCGCGGATGCCCATCTGCCCGTGCAGGAATTCACCGCAGCCGAGATTGAGAACGCCCAGCGCGGCGTGGAAAGCCTGCGCCTGTCCGGTCTGCTGCGCCCGGCCTCCGCCGTGAACGCCCCCGACCCGGAGGCGGTCCGCACCCGCAAGGAACAGCTGGCGCTCGCGGCAGAGCGCGCCGCCGAGCGTGACGCAAAGGCGTTGGCGCGCCAGCAGGAGACCGCTCAGCAGGCATCCGGCGCCGCCCAGTCGGAAGAAGAGGATGACCTGACCGGTCTGGAAGAGTTCGCGGGCCTGGACCCGAACGATGTTGACCCGGCGGAACTTCTGGGTGAGACGGAAGAGCAGGCAGAAGAGCAGGCGGTAGCGCCTGCCGTAGAGCCCGCTCAGTCTGTTGCGCATGTTCAGCCTTCTGAGCTCGCGCCCGCTGAATCTGCGCCTGCTACTCCCGCCGCGCCTGCCCCGAACATCGATACTCTGAGCCCCGAGGAAGCCGCCGCCGCAGAACAGCTACTCGAAAGCCGCGGTTCCGTCATGGAGGCGGCGCAGCTGGAATCCATGCTGCACGAGCGTCTGGTGTGGGTGACCGCCACCGGCAAGTCGGTGTCCCGCTCCTCGGTGTTGCAGTACCGCGAACGCGCCTTCACCCAGCAGGGTGCCCCGCTCAAGCAGGGTGTGCAGGTGCTGGATTCGTCCAGCGTGCTGGTCATGGCGGCGGTTGCCACCGCGCGTGGCCGCGTGAGCCGTTCGAGCATCTGGCATTACGACGCTGAACGCGGCCTGTGGCGTCTGCGTTTCCGCCAGGAGACCCCCGCCTCCTAAAGCTCAGCTCCTAACGCTCAGCTCCTAAGGACTGGGCTCTTGAGCTCAAAGATTTCCGTGCAATAAAACCCCGCCGCATCCTCACTTGCGAGGATGCGGCGGGGTTTTTCTCAATAGATGTTCGCCGCCTTCTGGCGAATCCGACGGGCGGTATGCCGTGCGGCCGGGACCTTTAAACCGCCCGGTCTGCCACCTGCCTGCGGGTGGGCTTCTGGGCTTATTGCCCTGACCCCTTAGCCGACGAACATGGAAGCGTTAGCCTGCTCGGTGTCTGCGTAGTTCACGCCTGCGCGGGTGAGTGCCTCGTTGATCTGGGTGATGGATGCTTCGACCTGGCGCTGGGTTGCGTGCCACTGGTCCAGCACGCCCTGGAAGTTAGCGGATGCGGAGCCGGTCCAGGAGCTCTGCAGGTCGTGCAGGGATGCGGTCATACCGTTGACGTCTGCGGTGATGGATGCGACGTAGGATCGTGCCTGTGCGCTCTTGGCTGCGATGACTTCGGAATCGACATTGAACTGTGCCATGGTTTTTCTCCTTTGAGATATATGGGGTGGGTGGGGCGGTTGCCCCGTGGTGGCGCTTGGGGTTTGGATCTCTGGAAGGGTTGAGTTCCTGACCGGAAGCTTGTTATCACTATATCTTTCAAAATGCATCAAATGAGCTAAAAAATCATGATTTGATAAATCTGTGGATAAACCCGCCAGATTCACTCCAGCATCTCGAAAAAATCGAAAACCCTCCCGAAAATGACGCCGCCATGACGCACGCTAGATTGCTCCCGCGTTCTTTAGCCGTGCCGCTACTCGCACTCTCCTCACTTGTACCGCCGCGAGCCATAGTCCCGCCTCCGGCGCACAGCAAAATCCCCGAACTGTAGAACACTCAAGTTCCACAATCCGGGGGTTTATGCATCAGTGCTACTTCATTAGCTGATCATCCGAGACGGGCGGCGGATAGAACGGCAAAGAAATCACGAAGGTAGCGCCGCCACCATCGGTCTCTTCAATGTGAATCCTGCCCTCGTGCTGCTCGATAATCGCAGCCACAATGGACAGGCCCAGACCCGTACCGCCGGTTTCACGCGAACGTGAAGTATCGGTGCGGTAGAAACGCTCGAAGACGCGCTCGCGGTCCTCGCCGTGAATACCGGGGCCGTGGTCGCGCACCTCCAGCACGGAGAGCGGGAAGCCGGGAACCTCTTCGCGCACGCCCACCGCAATCTCCAGGGGAGAGCCGTCGGGGGTGTAGCGCATGGCGTTGGTCAGCAGGTTCGCCACGACCTGACGCATGCGTGATTCGTCGCCGAGCACGGTTGCGGAGGTCGGCGCCACCTCTTCGTTCAGGCCCACCAGGGACACTGCGCGATCGGGTGCCGTAGCGTAGGCGTCGTTACTAGCGTCCACCGCCAGGTTGAACAGGTCGAAGGGTGCCAGCTTGGATTCGCGGCGCTCATCAATACGCGCCAGGGTCAGCAGGTCTTCCACGAGCTGGCCCATACGCTTGGATTCCGATTCGATGCGGCTCATTGCGGTAGCGATAGCCTCATCGGTCGGCAGCGCGCCCTGACGGTACAGCTCCGAGTAGCCTCGAATACTGACCAGCGGGGTGCGTAGCTCATGCGAAGCGTCACCCACGAATCGGCGCATTTTCGCCTCGCTCTTCTCGCGGGCTTTGAAGAGCATTTCAATCTGGGTGAGCATCGTGTTCAGCGAAACCGCGAGGTTACCAATCTCATTGCTCGGGTTGTAGTCCTCAATACGCTGAGAGAGGTCACCGGCAGCAATCTTGGCGGCGGTCTGCTCCACGCGGGCCAGCGGCTCGAAGGTGCGGGTCACAATCACCCAGGTCATCGCAATCGCGGAGGCAAGAGTCGCCAAACCAAACGCGAAGGTCAGCACACCCACGAGGGCGACCACCTGGTTTGTTTGCTTCAGCGGCATGGCAATGATGAGGGAGGCCGCCTCCGGCAAACCTGACGTGTCGTTGGTTTCAATGGGCACGGCGAGCACACGCCAATCGGAGGAGCTGCCCACCGAGTTGACGGTGACCGCCTCCTCATTTTGCTTGCGAACCTTCTCTTCGGTCCAGCCCTGCAACGCCGGCTCGCTGAACTGCTCGCTGTCCTCGGACTTGAGCGAGTACAGTACGTTGCCGTCCTTATCGAGCAGGTACAGGCGGTAGGTGCTCAGGGATCGTTCCTGATTGCCGGAGGGGCGCACGGTCGCCAACTGCACGAGTGAGGAGGCGTTGCTTTTCATCTCTTCATCCAGCTGGTGCACCATCTGGGCGCGCAGAGCGGAAATCGCCACCAGGCTCGTCACCGCAATGGAGAGGGCGATGAGCATGGAGGTGATGAGCACCAGCTGGGTGCGAAGGGAAAGAGACTGGGGGATCCGGTCGAGGGGTTTGAGCGCCACGTTAGCCTCGAGAACCGCGAATCATGTAGCCCACACCGCGCTTGGTGTGGATGAGCGGCTCGTGGTTTTCACGGTTGTTGTCGATCTTGCGGCGCAGGTACGAAATGTAGGACTCAACGATGGAGGAGTCACCGTTGAAGTCGTACTCCCACACGTGGTCGAGAATCTGCGCTTTGGACAGCACGCGGTTGGCGTTGAGCATCAGGTAGTGCAGCAGGTTGAACTCGGTGGGGGAGAGGTCGATCTCTTCGTCACCGAGGAATACTTCGTGGGTGTCCACGTTCAGGGTGAGGGCGTCAACGCGCAGTACGGCGTCGTCCTCGTCCTGGATGCTGCGGCTACGGCGCAGAATGGCGCGGATGCGGGCGATCACCTCGTCGAGGGAGAAGGGCTTGGTGACGTAGTCGTCGCCACCGGCGCCCAGACCGGTCACCTTGTCCTCGGTGGCGTCCTTTGCGGTCAGGAAGAGCACGGGGGTGGTGGTGCCGTTTTCGCGTAGGCGGCGGGTCACCTCGAAACCGTCCATGCCGGGCATCATGACGTCCAGGACAATGAGGTCGGGGTTTTCGGCGTGTGCCTTTTCGAGGGCTTCGCGGCCGTTGCCGGCGGTCACTACTTCAAAACCGGCAAAACGCAGGGAGGTGGCGAGCAGTTCAAGAATGTTGAACTCATCATCGACGACTAGGAGTTTTGCTTCAGCAGACATACTCTATCTTTCTCTCTGAATGGCAGGCTGTACTTGATAAGTGAATGATGTGTGTGAGCTTGCGGCTCAAATCTTTAGGCCTTGTTGCGGCGCATGACCGACAGGATCAGTGCGGCCATGAGGGCAATAAAGGCGACGGGTAGGAGGACCAGCGGAATCTGGCTCATGAGGGCGGGCGGCGTTGCCCCAACCCACTTCATCACGAGCATGGTAACTCCGGTGAGCAGACAGAGCAGGGCGAGAATTGCGCCGCCTGCACCGAGCCAGCGGATGGCTCCGGCGTAGGGAAGGGGCGCGGGTACCCGGTCTGCGGTGCTGCGCGTGTCCTGTACGGGTTCGTTACTCATGAATTTAACGGTATCAGCTCACACACAGCTGTTAATGAGCGAAGCCCCAGATTTAGCGGTTTGAGACTCAAATTCACAGCGTATGTGAAGCTTGGGGGAGCGGCCGTGCTGTTTGCGCACGCGAGATGCTTTAATAGGGGTATGTCTGAACAGGTTATTGAACTGCTCCCCGAAACTACGCCCGCTGCTGCCGCGCCCGCAGAGTCCGTTGTGCCTTCTGCCGCGCCTGAGAGCACCGATGAGGGTAGCGCTGTACCTGCTGAGACTCAGCCCTCCGTGAACGCTGAAGAGACTGTAGCGGCTGATGCGCCTGCTGAGGAATCTACCTCTGAGGAACCTGCCTCCGAGGAATCCACCTCCGCGGAATCCGCAGCCGAAGAAGCTGAACAGAATGAAGACTCCACCCCCGACCCCTTCACCCCGCTGGATGAAGAGGTAGGTACCCCCTCCCTGGGCGTTCCGCACAAGCTACGCCGCACCTCCAAGGTGGATGAGATTCTTGCCGCCGCTAAGGACGTGGCACTGCAGGGCGTTCAGGAAATCGCCCCGGCACACGCTATCGGCCTGGTGCACCATGTACGCGCTGAGGAAGAGCGCCTGAGCACTCACCTCTTTGAGTGCACCCTGCCCGGTTACCGCGGCTGGTTCTGGTTTGCGACCCTCTCGCGTGCGCCTCGCTCCCGCGTGGCAACCATTTGCGAGGTTGGCCTGTTGCCCGGTGACGACGCGCTGATTGCGCCGGATTGGGTGCCGTGGGCTGACCGCGTTCGCCCGGAGGACCTGCAGGAGAATGCAGAGTCTGCTGAAGCCGCTGAGGCAGAGGAATCTGCTGAGTCCGGTGAGCCCGTAGAGAACAAAACCGCAGAGAACGAATCTGCTGTGGAAGAAATTGCAGAGGCTGAGTCCGCAGAGTAGAGCCTACTATTCACTCCTCTTAATAAGGGGCGGGTTAGCAAAATGCATATATAAGGTGTTGTATTGAGTCGTCCAACGGTTATTGTCGGGCGACTCAATGACTTAATCCGTGGCAAAAGCCGCTGAAAAAGTACATAATAGATTATTGAATTAAGTAACGACTTAGGCAGTGCTATCTAAGCACTGTTGCAGTGATAGCTGGGAGAGATATATGACAGACCTCATTGATACCACAGAGATGTATTTGCGCACCATCCTCGAACTGGAGGAAGAGGGCATCGTCCCCATGCGTGCGCGCATCGCTGAACGACTCGAGCACTCCGGCCCGACCGTTTCCCAGACCGTGGCACGCATGGAGAACCATGGCCTGCTCACCGTTGAGCCGGACCGCCACCTCGAACTGACTGAGGAAGGCCGCCACAAGGCGATCGAGGTCATGCGTAAGCACCGCCTGGCTGAGCGCCTGCTCTCCGATATTATTGGCCTGGAGCTTGAGTACGTGCACGAAGAGGCATGCCGCTGGGAGCACGTCATGAGTGACAAGGTGGAGAAGCGTATCCTGGAGATGCTCAAGGACCCCAAGTTCTCCCCGTACGGTAACGCTATCCCCGGCCTGGAGGACCTGGGCCACGTGAGCGAGAAGAACGACGAGCGCACCGTGCCCATGTCCCTGGCTGCGCGCGACTCCGGCCCCGAGGATCGTTTCACCATTTCTCGCTTCCCCGAGTCCATTCAGACTGACGTTGAGTTGCTGAAGCTGCTGGCTGACGCTGGTATTGTCTACGGCGCTTCGGTGTCCGTGATTGCTGGCCAGAACGATGACGTGATTGTTCACGCCGATGGCGAAGAGGACACCCTCTCCCTGGATATGGACGTGGCAAACGCAATTGTGGTCAAGCGCGGTGGCAGCCTCTAAGCTCCAGTTTTGAGAGTCTACTAACCCGCTTCACGCTTTAAACGGTGGCATCGCCTTCTTACTTGAGGAGGCGGTGCCACCGTTTTTGTGTCGTGGACTCCCCGAGAACCGGCACTGTCTTAGATAGTGGACGATTTTGATCAATAATCGGTGGAAAACGCCATATATAAGGGAAGAATCGGGCAAAAGCGGAGGAATGAGGCGTATTCGGGCTGCACAAGGTGGATTAAGCGGTGTGTATCAGTGGTGCAGGCTGCCCTCACGTGAGCGAGCATATACTCCTCCCTCAACTTTTTGGCAACTGCGCTTGAGTGCATTTTTCGTGTTTTTCGCTTAAATCTGAGGTTGAAACTGAGGGAAACGCCGACACCTGAACGATTTCTAAGGGTGGACACTTAAGAGACGAGGCTCATTCTTAAGAGTTTTGAACCCTGTCCTTAAGGGGTACTGGCGCATTAAAAGCGAATGTGCGTCCTTATGAAATGCCTAGTCAAACGCCTTAAGTTGATTAAGCTCCCGCAACTAAACGGGGCTCCAGTCATTCAAGCTCGCTCCGTTCCGCCGGGGGTGAAAGCTCAAAATTTAAGCCCGAATGAAGTGACAACTGGGAGTTTTCTGTGTACTCTCGTTTCTGTGCCCAAATCCTAATCGTAAGAGGGCACCGTCGAAGCGGTTCCGCTGAGTTCTGCCAACGCTTCGATGAACGTCTACCCAATATGGCAGAAGCGGGGGACCCAATCCCCAAGCTGGGATACGGCTTCTCAATCGAGAAGCCTCGGGGCTAAGTCACTTCGGTGGCCGAGCGAATCCATGCTCGAGTCCGACAGCTCACCTCGTCAGGCAATGGAGGAATTACTAATGGCTAAGAAGATCGTACGTACCGCAGGTGCAACCCTCGCAGCAGGCGCAATCCTGCTCGGCTCGACCGTTCCCGCGAACGCATTTGCACAGATCCCCGCTGCTGCTGATCTGTCCTACGACTACACCAACTACGAGTTCGACTACACCAGCTACACCACCCCTGCAACCACCTACGTTGCACCCCAGGCTCAGGCTCAGCAGACCTACGTTGCACCCGCTGCAGCTCCGGCACCCGCAGTTGAGACCTCCTACGTAGCACCCCAGGCTGAGGCAGAGCAGGCTTACGTTGCTCCTCAGGCAGAGACCCAGCAGGCTTACGTTGCACCCGTTGCAGCTCCGGCTCCCGCTGCACCCGCAGCTTCCTCCGGTAACGCATCCCGCGACGCAATCGTTGCAACCGCAATGAGCGGCCTGGGTGGCGCATACGTTTGGGGCGGCAAGACCTTCGGTGCATGGGACTGCTCCGGCTTCACCTCTTGGGTTTTCGCTCAGCACGGCATCAAGCTGACCGCTTTCACCTACGCAATGAAGAACGAGCTGCGCCCGACCTCTAACCCCCAGCCCGGCGACATCGTCTTCCAGAACGGCTACAGCCACGTTGGTATCTACCTGGGCGACGGCAAGATGATCTCCGCTCTGAACCCCACCAACGGTACCATGGTGCACCCCACCTCCTGGATGTCCGTTGACGGCTACTACACCGCTCTCTAAGCCTTAGCGCATAGAAGCTGGCTCTAGCCCAACATACTTCAAAAAGGCGCCTATCCCGCACGGGGTGGGCGCCTTTTGCGTGCCCGAGATTTGTGTATCCGAGATGTGTGTACCCGGGAGATTCCACGAAAAACCGCCGAGAGTGCACCCTAGTACGGGTGCATTCTCGGCGGTGTGTGTTTGAGGTGCAGGCGGTTAGGGTGCGAGAGCCTGCAGAAGCCTCTGCGGGTCACACCCCCACTCGCTGAGCTCAGCACGCAGATTAGCCCGCGCGGGCTCCTCCCAGAGCTTGAAAGCCTCTTCGGAAAGGAAGATACGCTCGCGACCCAGAATGGAACGTAGGAAGGTCGTACGGCCGGTACGGAAAGCCTCATCGTCAAAGTGGGAGTATTCACTGCGCACCCCGCGCAGGTAGCGGCGATAGCGCGCCGAATCAGCCGCCAGGATAGCCATATCGGCATCGAGGAACAACTGAATATTCGCCGATTTATAGCCCGCCGGTAGGCCGGCAGACTCGGGAAGCTCGTGGGTTGCCGTGGCGCGCACCAGAAGGCTCACCATCTGCAGCTCCTGCTCGGTGAGCAGGCCCGCGGCAACCAGCGGCTCCAGGGAGGCGCTCGCCAGCTGCTCGCTACGGCGCTCATCCTCACCCGGCGCACCCTCATAGACCGCGTCGTGGAACCACGCCGCCAGAATCAACGCCAGGGGAGTAGAACCCTGCGCGCGATGCGTGTAGAGGTGGTCCAGGTCGGAGAGCATCTGCGAAAGGTGTCCGCTGTGGTGGTAGGCGCGGTGCGGCTGCTCCCACGCCTGCAGCAGGCTCTCACCCAGCTCCGCCACCTGCGCCGTGAGTTGAGCTCGCAGCGCGGCAGGAGCCTCCACGTGCTTGAGGCGGAGCGTATTGAAGCGGGGCGTAAACGCCGCCTCCCAGGCGCGAAGCAGACGCGGGCGAATCTTCTCGGGGCGCTCCTTGAGCGGAATCCGTAGACCGCTCGCAATGAGCGTGCGAGTCAGTTGCGCGCCGCTGAGCTCTTTCGCGCCCGCCCGTACCAGGTCCTCGTAGAGGTGCGCTGGAACATCGTAGTGGTCGCGATCGAAGGCGCGCTCACTGATGCCCGCCGCTGCGGCGAACTCGTGCAGTTCCGCCAGGGATACATCGGAGATGAGGTGCGAGAAGACGGTGCCGTGTGCGGGCCAGGTGGGCGGGTCAATGTAGATGCTCATTCGTACATTGTAGGAGCGGTTCTGCCGCCGGGTGCGGGGTGTCCTCAGGCGGTGAACACGGGGTGGTGAACAGGGCTTGGACGCGGTATGAGCGTGGGGCGACTATCGGTGGATACCGACGGCTTGGGTGGGCTGTGCCGACCGGAGGTGCGGGGTGCTTTATACTGGATAGGTACGCCCTCGTAGCTCAGGGGATAGAGCACTTCTCTCCTAAAGAAGGTGTCGGACGTTCGAATCGTCTCGGGGGCACACAGAACCGGCATTCACGCCGGTACGAGAAACCGCCCGTCGCTTGCATTAGCAGGCGCGGGCGGTTTCGCTGTCCTAGCGTAGCGTGAATATGCTATCTAGTAATCGTATGGGGAACACATTAAAGTTTGGCAAGGTCTATCTTGCCCAGCTGCAGAATTTTTTGGCGAGTTACCTCATCAGCCATAAGCTCAGCAATATTGTGCGGGACAACCTGCCAAGAAATACCCCAGCGATCTACACACCAGCCGCAACGCTCCGCCTCAGGTATAGCCGAGAGCTGCTCCCAATAGTAATTAATCTCCTCCTGGGTACGGCACGAAAGAACTACCGAAACCCCCGGCGTGAACGTGAAATCGTGGAAAGCACCAGAATCAGCAGCCGCCATCCAGGTGCCCTGCATGTTGAAGTCGGTAAACATTACCGCATCTGCCTCAAAGGGGCTATCTTCTGGATAGTAGTACAGGGTGCCGCGGCGAGCGTCATCAAAAAGGGAAATCCAGCGGTTGGTGGCTTCCTCTGCATTGCCGTGGTTTGTACCGCCAAACATGAAAGAGGGCACGACGAAGGGCCGCGGGTCGCCTGCGGGGTTGGTAAGCATCAGCTGCCAGGTCATACCGAAACGATCACGCACCCAGGCGTAGCGCGGGGAGAAAGGATACTCACCCA
Organism: Rothia mucilaginosa; assembly: GCA_963539245.1. Taxonomy (GTDB): domain Bacteria; phylum Actinomycetota; class Actinomycetes; order Actinomycetales; family Micrococcaceae; genus Rothia; species Rothia mucilaginosa_H. Next base: position 148,605 of record CAUTJW010000004.1, on the reverse strand, counting down.
GTTCCATCAGCACACCGCCGGTACTTAGCTCGTTGTAGAGTTCATCGAGGTATGCTCGCGCCTGCGCCTCACCGCCGAAGAGGAGCGGGTCAAAGTTTAGGATGCAACTGATGGACTGGTTCGGGACGTATCGGTCATCACCGTTAATGAGTGAGAGCTGGAAGCCGTGGATGCTTAGAGTCGTCGTGAGTCCGGGCACCTGTTCCATGATGGAAGCATCGCGAAAAACCCTGGTATAGAACTGCGCGGCTTCGTCGGCTGAGCCATTGCACCATAGGGCTATTGAGAGGCTCGGAGGTAAGGTCTGGGTCATGCAGTCATCCTAACATGACTATTCTGTACCACCGGTGTGCTGTTGCCGATTTAGGACGTGCGGCGGATGACCGAACGGGTGGGAGCCGCGCAGCAAATGCGGTAGCATGGAATATCGAACGTGTATTCTAGGCAGCGAGGTAGACGATGAGCGACAAGCCCGAACAGCAGAAGCAGCCCTTCACCGAACAGGACGGCCTGTTCGCCGCCGAACTCGTCACTCCCGTAGCACCGGTAGACTCCGTGCTAATCAACCCTGCACCGGTGGACGAGCCGCCCTTCGACCCCTACTACGACGTACCCCCTGCCGAGGACGACTACTACGCCCCTCCCATGGACGCCCCGATGACGGAGGCGCCCGCACAGGAGGCACCCGCCGCCCTGCCCACCGGCATGCCCGCCTACGGTGCCCCTGCTACCAGTGCACCCGTTTCTGAACCCGCCGCAGACCCGCTCGGCGACTTCATGCCGCCCGCCTACCGCGTTGGCGGCTACGGCGAGGACTTCGACCCCGCCGACCCCTACGGCGAACGCACCCACAGCCTCAACGCTGTGGACCCCGCCTCCCTCACCGCCGGGCTCAACGAACGCCAGGAAGAAGCCGTGCTGCACTCCGGCTCGCCCCTGCTCATCGTCGCGGGCGCCGGCTCCGGCAAGACCCGCGTGCTCACCCACCGCATCGCGTACCTGCTCGCAGCCCACCGCGCGACCCCCGGCCAGATTCTCGCCATCACCTTCACCAACAAGGCAGCCGCCGAAATGCGTGAACGTATTGAGGCACTGGTCGGCCCGCGCGCCAAGCACATGTGGATCTCGACCTTCCACAGCTTCTGCGTGCGCGTGCTGCGCCGTGAGGCCGCCGCCCTGGGTCTGAAGTCCACCTTCACCATCTACGATTCGACCGACTCGCAGCGCCTGCTGAGCCTCATCATTAAAGAGCTCAACCTGGACACCAAGAAGTTCACCGCCAAGGCCGTGGGCAACCGCATCTCCGCGCTGAAGAACGAGCTGGTCAGCGCCGAGGCGTACGCATCCCGCGTGGCGAGCGATAACCCGTACGAGAAGACTATCGCGCAGATCTACACCGTCTACACGCAGCGTCTGCGCGCCGCCAACTCCCTCGACTTTGACGACCTGATTGGCCGCACCGTCTTTTTGCTCAAGAAGTTCCCCGAAATCGCGAACTACTACCGCCGCAAGTTCCGCCACATCCTCGTGGACGAGTACCAGGACACCAACCACGCCCAGTACCAGCTGGTGCGTGAACTGGTCGGCGCCCACGCGAAGGCACCGGCTGACCGCGGCCCCTACCCGGACGCCGTGCCCCCTGCCGAGCTGACCGTGGTGGGTGACTCCGACCAGTCCATCTACGCCTTCCGCGGCGCGGATATCCGCAATATTACGGACTTCGAGAAGGACTACCCGAACGCCCACACAATCCTGCTGGAACAGAACTACCGTTCCACGCAGAACATCCTCTCCGCGGCGAACGCGGTCATTGAACGCAACCCTGACCGTCGCCCCAAGAAGCTGTGGACCGCCTCCGGCGCGGGCGCGAAGATCATCGGTTACGTCGCCGAGTCCGAGCACGCTGAGGCACGCTACATCACCCGCGAAATTGACCGCCTTGCCGATGAGCACGGCGTGCAGCCCGGTGACGTCGCCATCTTCTACCGCACCAACGCGCAGTCCCGAACCCTCGAGGACATGCTCATGCGTGCCGGCCTACCCTACCGGGTGGTTGGTGGTACCCGCTTCTACGAGCGTAAGGAAATCAAGGACGCCCTGGCGTACCTGCGCGCCCTGAGCAACCCCGATGACGACGTGAACGTGCGCCGCATCCTCAACGAGCCCAAGCGCGGTATCGGCACCAAGTCTGAGTCCGTGGTGGCGGAGTACGCGAGTGCGAACCGTATCTCCTTCTACGCCGCCGCACGCCAGGCCGCCGACATCCCCGGCCTGGGTGCCGCCGCCGTGAAGAAGTACGCCGAGTTCGTGCGCCTCATGGATGACCTGGCGCAAATTGCCCGCACTGAACCGGCCGCAACCTGCCTGGAGGCGGTCCTGGAGCAGACCGGGTACCTGGCGGCTCTGCGCGCCTCCAAGGACATTCAGGACGAGTCTCGCGTGGAAAACCTCTCCGAGCTGCTCGACGCCATGGTCGAGTTCGAGACCGAGAACCCCGGCGCCGACCTCGAGCAGTTCCTCGAACACGTGGCTCTGGTCGCCGACGCCGACTCGATCCCGAACCGTCCCGCCAGCGCGGAGGGTGAGAACGCCTCCGCCGCGCAGATTGCCGCCGAAGCAGCTGAGGCGAAGGCACAGGGCATGGTCACCCTCATGACCCTGCACACCGCCAAGGGCCTGGAGTTCCCCGTGGTGTTCCTGACCGGCATGGAGCACGGCCTGTTCCCGCATCAGCGTGCCCTGACCGACGAGAAGGAAATGAGCGAGGAACGCCGCCTGGCGTACGTGGGCCTGACCCGCGCCATGGAGCGCCTGTACCTGACCCGCTCGGAAACCCGCACCATGTGGGGTAAGAGCCAGTTCAACCCGCCCTCGCCCTTCCTAGAGGAGATCCCGGAGGAGCTCATCGAGTGGAAACGCACCGCCGGTTTCTCGGGCTTTGGCGCCTCCGGTATGGGCGCGTATGGCGCTCGCGGTGGCAGCTCCTACGGTAGTTCCTACGGTGGCGGCTATTCGGGCGGTTCTCGTTCCGGCTACGGTTCCGGTGGCTACTCGGGGGGCTACTCCGGCGGCTATGGCTCGGGTGGTTACAGCTCCGGTAGCTCACGCGGCTCTTACGACCCCTACGAGTCCCGCCCCGCACGCCGTTCTGAGCCGTCCACCGCGGATATTAACGGCTCGGCAAGCTATGGGCTGGCGGCGGCAGCTGCCTCCTCGAAGGTGACTAATCGTTCCCGCGTTCACCAGAGCAAGGAAATCCCGACCCTGGCGGTCGGCGATACCGTGCGCCACACCAAGTTCGGTGAGGGTCGTGTGCTCGCCGTTGAGGGTAGCGGCGATAAGACCGTGGCGAAGGTTCGCTTCGGCTCGGAAGAGAAGCGCCTGCTGCTGCGTTACGCGCCGCTGGAGAAGGTGAGCTAACGCGTCAGGGGCGAGAGCCTAACAACGCCGATGGAGGGGCGGGTACCTGGGGGTGCCTGCCCCGCTTTCGTGGGCTGTGCCGGGCGTGTTGTCCGCCTGCTGAGAAGGGCGCGGGGGTGCTTCGGCACCGGGCGGTAAACGCCGCTTTTCGCCGGTATTTCGCGGCGGATGGGGGAGCGACAGCTCCAGTTAGTTACCCGGTGCACACCCTTTGGGTGGAACATACCCAAAATATTTGTGAGCTGAGTCGCTAAAATCTCAGATTTGGGGGTCCGTGAGTGCGAGCTCACGCCGAATCCGATAGAGTAGAGACGAGAGAAATTCCCCGCGTCAATGATGCGTGTGCGCCGGGTGCGAGAGATACCTATCGCACGTACCGGACACACAGGGGAAGACACCTCTAATGACCAGGCCGAGTGCACCAGTACTCGGCACCACTTCGAAGAAGAAGGACACCTGTGGACCTTTTCGAATACCAGGCGCGCGAGCTCTTCGCAAAGCACGGTGTACCCGTGCTCAAGGGCATTGTTGCGACCACCCCTGAAGAAGCAAAGGCAGCAGCTGAGGAAATTGGCGGCCTGACCGTCATTAAGGCTCAGGTTAAGACCGGCGGCCGCGGTAAGGCTGGCGGCGTTAAGCTCGCAAAGTCCCCCGAAGAAGCTTACGAGCACGCTAAGGCAATTCTCGGCATGGACATCAAGGGCCACACCGTTCACCGCGTGCTGGTCGCTGACGGCGCAGACATCGCCGAAGAATACTACTTCTCCCTCCTGCTGGACCGTGCAAACCGCTCCTACCTGGCAATGTGCTCGGTAGAAGGCGGTATGGAAATTGAGCAGCTCGCTGCTGAGCGCCCCGAGGCACTGGCAAAGATCGAGGTTGACCCGCTGGTTGGCCTGGACCAGGCTAAGGCTGAGGAAATTGCTAAGGCAGCAGGTTTCTCCGCAGAACTGCAGGAGAAGGTTGTTCCCGTTCTCGTCAAGCTGGGCGAAGTCTACACTAAGGAAGACGCAACCCTGGTTGAGGTTAACCCCCTCGTTCTGACCCCCGAGGGCACCATCCTCGCCCTGGACGGCAAGGTCTCCCTGGACGACAACGCAGAATTCCGCCAGCCCGAGCACGAGGCTCTCGTGGACAAGTCCGCTGAGAACCCGCTGGAAGCTAAGGCAAAGCAGTTCGACCTGAACTACGTGAAGCTGGACGGCGAGGTCGGCATCGTTGGTAACGGTGCAGGTCTGGTTATGTCCACCCTGGACGTCGTTGCATACGCTGGTGAGAACCACGGCAACGTCAAGCCCGCAAACTTCCTTGATATTGGTGGCGGCGCATCCGCTGAGGTTATGGCTGCTGGCCTGGAAATCATTCTGGGCGACGAGCAGGTCAAGAGCGTTTTCGTGAACGTCTTCGGCGGCATCACCGCATGTGACGCAGTGGCAGACGGCATTGTGAAGGCTCTGGAGATTCTGGGCGACGCAGCAACCAAGCCCCTGGTTGTGCGCCTGGACGGCAACAACGTTGCTGAGGGTCGCCGTATCCTCTCCGAGGCGAACCACCCGCTGGTTGTTCTGGCTGAGACCATGGACTCCGGCGCTGACAAGGCAGCAGAGCTCGCTCACAAGGCGTAATCGCCAGCAAAGGATTTCAAGGAAGTAATATGTCTATCTTTGTGAACAAGGACTCCAAGGTCATCGTTCAGGGCATCACCGGTGGCGAGGGTACCAAGCACACCGCACGCATGCTCGCAGCAGGCACCAACATTGTGGGCGGCGTGAACGCTCGCAAGGCTGGTACCACCGTTACCCACAAGGCGAAGGACGGCTCCGACATCGAGCTGAACGTGTTCGGTTCCGTAGCTGAGGCTATGGAGAAGACCGGCGCGAACGTCTCCATCGTCTTCGTTCCCCCGGCCTTCACCAAGGCAGCAGTTCTCGAGGCTATCGAGGCTAAGATCGGTCTCGTCGTCGTCATCACCGAGGGCGTTCCGGTTCAGGACTCCGCAGAGTTCTGGGCAGCTGCTAAGGCATCCGTGGACGAGAACGGCAAGCAGATCACCCGCATCATCGGCCCCAACTGCCCCGGCATCATCTCCCCCGAGGAGTGCCTGGTCGGTATTATCCCGGCGAACATCACCGGCAAGGGCAAGATTGGTCTGGTTTCCAAGTCCGGTACCCTGACCTACCAGCTGATGTACGAACTGTCCGACATTGGTTTCACCACCGCTATCGGTATTGGTGGCGACCCCATCATCGGCACCACCCACATCGACGCTCTGGAAGCTTTCGAAGCTGACCCCGAGACCGAAGCAATCGTCATGATTGGTGAGATCGGTGGTGACGCTGAGGAGCGTGCTGCAGAGTACATCAAGGCAAACGTGACCAAGCCCGTCGTTGGTTACATTGCAGGCTTCACCGCTCCTGAGGGTAAGACCATGGGCCACGCAGGCGCTATTGTCTCCGGTTCCTCCGGTACCGCTCAGGCGAAGAAGGAAGCTCTGGAAGCAGCAGGCGTGAAGGTCGGTAAGACCCCCTCCGAGGCTGCAAACCTGATGCGCGAAATCTTCGCAGCGAAGTAAACAGCATAAATAATGCGGCAGATGCCGGTAGTCCATGAGGCTACCGGCATCTCTGCTTCTAACAGCGAGTTCACCAGGGACAGCACGCCGGAAAATACTGGAGGCGCCGGGGGAGCGTGCAGGGGAGTACGCCCGGGAATGCGGCAGGGAATGCACCGGGGAAAGAACGCAATTAGAGCCGCTCCACCTGTTGAATAGCAGGGTATCTTGAGGGTGCTTTTGAGGCGTTTGCACCCGGACAATAGAGCTTGCGGCAGAAAGTAAGATTGTGCACATCTGCCCTACAAACGTGCAGATATAACCTTAACCTTTGTATACTGGAGTGCATTGAGCCTAGTCAGAATTATTTTGGCTGGCTCCAAGAAACACCAAACACTCACAGGAGATCACCACACTCATGACCCAACCTATTTCTCGTCGCACCATCGCCAAGGCAGGCGTCTGGTCCGCACCCGTCGTCGCAGCCTCCGCAGCAGTACCCGCCTACGCCGCATCCAAGGAAACCCCCGGCGTGCAGTACGGCGTGTACGTCAGCGTGCAGAACAACGGCGGCTACGTCGGCTACGCATCCTCCAACAACACCGGCACCATCAACCCGGCAAGCCCCGAGGCGCACTTCACCGCCTCCACCAACCCCGACTCCGACATCAACTGGGACGACGCAACCTCCAAGCCCAAGAGCGCAACCTACGTCAACGGCGAAGGTAAGTTCACCCCCGTCACCAACTCCCAGACCGGCGCAAACGGCGCATACATGTCCTCCAGTGGCTTCTGGTGGTCCGTACCGACCAAGGACACCGCAAGCGGCACCGGCTACATCCCCGGCAGCAGCGTCACCCTCGCAGCTGGCGCAACCTTCGTGACCGAGGTCGAGTACACCGTCTCCGCCAGCGCCCAGTCGCTCCTTAAGCTCGGTAAGATCAACGGCCAGTCCTGGAGCCCCACCGGCCGCAAGCTGACCGGTAAGACCACCGAGCTGGTCGCCTCCGCAGGCCAGGCAAAGTACCTGTCCGTCGCACAGACCGCCGGCACCTGGACCGCAGAAGTACCGACCGTCACCAAAAACTCCGACGGCACCTACACCTTCAAGGGTCGTATCGTCTACACCACCAGCAAGGCGTACACCATGAAGCAGACCGGCACTAAGTACTACAGCCAGACCAACTTCATGCCGGCGCAGCTGCGCTTCCCGGCAGATAACGGCTGGATTTCGTACAAGCAGACCTCCACCGTACAGGTCGCTAACCTGACCTACTCCGGCAACGGCGCGACCGGCTCGGAGAGCGTTTCCGGTCAGGCCACCACCGCACAGATTAACCCGTAATAAGGCAACCCCTCATGTAGGGTAAGAGCCTATAGAAAACCCCCGGCGGATGATTCATCCGCCGGGGGTTTCTTTGCGCTCAGGCTGTGGTGCTTACAGAGAATGCGGCACATGCTTGAGCGGCTATATACACTTGGGAGGGCTTATTGGGGGCATTGCGACTAGCCGACCGTCGTGCCGAATGCCAGACCCAGCAGATAGGTCACAAACGCCGCACCGAAACCAATCAGAATCTGGCGGATACCGCGCTTGAGCGGGGAAGCACCCGATAGCAGACCCACCACACCGCCGGTGAAGCCCAGAGCCGCACCCACAAACAGCAGGGACAGCACCATTGCGAACACACCCGAGAAACCGAAAATATAGGGCAGAATCGGAACCAGAGCACCCGAAGCGAAGAACGCAAACGACGCAGCGGCGGCACCAATATCGGTACCCAAAGCCACGTTCTCCTCACGGTCCTTATCCTCGCGGTGAGACAGCGACGGATCACAATCGCAATCCAGGTAGCCGAAACGCTCCATCGCGCGGTGATGCGCCGCCTCCGGCTCCATGCCGCGGGCACGGTAAATGAGCTCCAACTCGTTCGAGTCCAAATCCAAATCGTGCGCAACGCGCAGGGTCACCTGGGTCGGCTGGGAGGCATCCAGCAGCTCACGCTGAGAACGCACCGACACGAACTCACCCGCCGCCATCGACAGCGCACCCGCCAGCAGACCCGCAATACCCGACAGCAGAACCATCGAGCTGGACGCGCCCGAGGCGGTAATACCCATAGTCAGCGCCAGATTCGACACCAAACCGTCGTTAGCGCCAAAGACCGCCGCACGGAAATTGCCCGAAAGCTTCTCGCGACCGTTAGTCGCCAGGGCACGAATAATTTCCTCGTGAATCGCCTCGTCAGCCGCCATTTCCTCGGTGGCGTCCGGATCCTCAGCGTAGGGGGAGCGGGACTCGGCGCGCTGAGCCATCGCAAGAATAAACACCGAACCGAAGTTCTTCGCCAAAAACTGCAGTAGCTGCGATTGCAGGGAGGGGCGCACGTGCACATTCGCATGCTCGCCGAGCATGTCACGCCAATGCTGCTGGTGACGCTTCTCTGCCTCAGCAACCTGCAGCAAAATCTCACGGTCGGTACCCTCGGCGCGGCGAGCCAGGTAGCGGTAGATGCGCGCCTCCGACTCCTCATCGGCAAGGTAGCGGCGCCAACGCTTAATCTGCGTGGGGGAGGGGGAAGTGACGGCGCTATGGCGGGTGGCCTGCGAAGCTTCGGTAGCGGCGTTTTCCTGCTGGAGCTTCTCGGTTTCTTCGCCGTGCTCGTGTTGGGTGCTCTTATGCTGGGGGTGCTCGTGCTGGGCGTGCGTGCTCATAGTTCCCTTTCCACGGGTGCCGTGCGTGCAGGGCTGGATCCCTGCGCCTGATGATGCGTTCATGTCTGTGTGCTCTGTCGTGAACAGTGAACCACTCTAGAGCACTCTGAACAGAAAATCTAGGACGGCCTAACCCGATAATAATGTTCGCCTCAACGTACTCTAGAGTACCCCGCGGGCGAGGCGAAACGTCGGGAAAAAGCACCGAAACAGCACAGAAACCGGGCGGGTGCACCCTCCATATAGGAGAGCGCACCCGCCCGGTTCGTGACTCTAAAAAGTCGTGTCTTTAGAACGCTGGCTTAGATGTTGCCTTCGCCGTTTTCCAGGAATGCGCGGATGAACCACTGGAACTTCTCCAGCTCAGCGGTCTGACCGATCAGCAGGTCCTCGGTGACGGGGTCGGACTCGCCGGCAAATGCAATCGCCTTGCGGTGAGCCTCAATCACGCGGGTGTAGACGTCGTTCAGAGCGCGCAGGTGGTCAGCAACACGTGCGCGGCCGACGGGGTAGTCCTCAACGGTGCGCTGTGCGACCAGTGCGCCAGCCAGGCCGTTGGGGGTTGCGCCCAGGGTTGCCATACGCTCTGCGATGGCGTCGACGAAATCGCGGACGGTGTCGACCTGGGGGTCAATCATTTCGTGAACGGCGATGAAGCCGGGGCCGGTCACGTTCCAGTGAGCGTGCTTCAGCAGCAGGTGCAGGTCGTTCAGGTCGTGCAGACGTGCCTGGAGAACCTCGGAAATGCCCTTGCCTTCTTCAATAGTCAGGCCGGGTGCGGTGTAGTTTGCGAATGCCATGATGGTCTCCTTCATGATGCTGTAATGCTTGTGGTTCGGCGGGGTTTGTATCCCCACCGAATCGTTATTATGAGTAAATCATTTTAAGAAACCAGTGTCAAGTTTATTTTGAGTAATTCGTAATAAATCGTCATCTGCGTGTTGCGCCAACCTCAAACCCTCACCGCCCAGGCATGCGCAAAGGGTGGGACGCGCGGTGTCACATCTTGCGCATCCCACCCTTTACGGTGAAGCGTATTCAGTTTTCTGCAGAGCTTTCTCTACAGAACTTTCTCTGCAGGGCATCCAGCGTGCGAATCGGGCGGCTACGCCAGCGCGCGAACCGCCTCCAGGGTCAGCTCCTCATGCTTGAGGCGCACGGTGCCCAGCCCCTCCGGAACCTCCAGCTCGCCCGGCACAACAATGACGCGCATACCCGCCGCGGTCGCACTGCGCACACCCGAAGGGGAATCCTCAAGAGCCACGCACTGAGTCGGATCAACGCCCAGGCGCTCCGCCGCCAAAAGATAAGGCTGCGGGTCCGGCTTGGGGTGGGTGGTCTCATCGTTACCAATAACCACCGAGAACGTGCCCTCGGGCGCCGCATTCGCGGTGCGGCGAGCCACGGAGGTGGTCGCATTCGTGACGACTGCCGCCGGAATCTGCGCCTCGCGAACCTCCGAGAGGAAACGCTCAATACCGGGCAGGAACTCGACCGGCTGCTGCGCCAGAGTCTCGTGCACCTTCGCCACCAGCAGATTGTTAATCTCCTCGTCCGGCAGGTTCACGCCGCGCTCGCGCAAGCGATCCAGGGTGAACTTCATCGACAGGCCCAGACAGTCGAGGGTGTCCTGCTCGGTCCAGGTACCGCCAAATTCTGCGGCGAGAGCCACCTTTGCGGCAGCCCATACGGGTTCGGTATCGACGAGGGTTCCGTCGTGGTCGAAGAGAATGGCGGCGGGGAAGGTATTCGTAGTCGTCATGCCATTAAGCCTACCGGTTTATTCCTGAGGCGAGCGTAGGACAACGTCCCCAATCGTCACCAAAAAATCTGCACCCGCGTTCTGGGGGTTCGTGGCGATAGCGAGCAGTGTATCGGCGACGTCCTCACGGGCAATCGTCGGGATGCCTGCAGTCCGCTCGACCTCCGCCATGTCATATACCTTCACCCCGCCCCTACCGGGCTTATCCGTCAGCCTGCCCGGATGCGCACGCGAAATATACGGCTGATACTCGGCGACCAGGGCGTCCGCCTTAACCTTGTCGGTGAAAATGCCGCGCATGATGACCTTGCACACCAGGCGCATGGGGAGTGAGGCGGTCCGTACCGTATCGCCCACGCCGTAGGCGCTCATCAGAACGCAGTGCTTTACGCCTGCGCCCGTGACCGCCTCCATGATGAGGGGCAGACGCTCCTGCATGAACGTGGAGGAGAGAAATTCTCGCACCGTGGCTTTCTGCCCCAGGATACTAACCATCACGTCCTGCCCGGAGGATGCTGCGGCAAGCCGCTCGGCATCGTCCAGGGTTCCCGGAATAACGGTGAGATTTTGGTGCGCCCCCAAAAGTGCTAGCGCCCTATCGGGGTTGCGCACGTAGGCGGTGACGGCGTGCCCCTCCTCTAGGGCTTTGCGGGTGAAGATGCGACCGGTGCGGCCGGTTGCGCCTAGAACCAGTATTTTCATGTGGGTCCCCATTCGTGGCCGTGTTTGTTGCGGGAGGATTGTTGCGGGAGCCCGCAAGCGCCCATTCCGGTCAGTATAACAATGCAGTTTCGACCGGGGCTTTTGTGTGGGTGGCAGGGGGTGAGCGATGGAGCGAAAAATCTGAAAAATTTTTTTGCAGAAGGCTTGCGAAACATAGTTGAGTGGAGTAGACTCAAGTTATGTAATGCGGGGGCGCATAGGATAAGCCCCTCGAAATAGGAAAGGAACATCATGGACAACAAGTTCACGACCAAGAGTCAAGAAGTCATCTCGGCGGCAAATACTAACGCTCAAACCGCCGGTAACCCCACTATTGAAACCGCGCACATCCTCAAGGCCCTCATGGACCAGCGCGAAGGCGTCGCCGTAGCAGTCCTCAAGGCTGCAGGCCTGGATGTAGACGCTATCTCTGAGGCGGCATCCGCCGAAATCAAGAAGCTGCCGAAGGCATCCGGTGCTTCCGTGCAGAACGCCTCCCTCAGCCGTGCCGCGCTCTCCGCTCTGCAGGCGGCACAGACCCGCGCGGAAGGTTTCGGTGACAGCTACGTCTCCACCGAAATGATTCTGCTCGGCATTGCCAGCGGAACCGATAGCACCGCTGAAGCAATGCACAAGCTCGGCGCTACCGCAGAGCTCATTGCACAGACCATCCCCACCGTCCGAGGAGACCGCACCGTGGATACCCCCGACCCCGAAGGCACCTTCCAGGCGCTCGAAAAGTACGGCACCGACCTGACCGCCATTGCCCGTGCGGGCAAGCTTGACCCGGTCATCGGCCGTGACTCTGAGATTCGCCGCGTCGTGCAGGTGCTCTCCCGCCGCACCAAGAACAACCCCGTTCTGATTGGTGAGCCCGGCGTCGGTAAGACCGCCGTCGTGGAAGGCCTGGCACAGCGCATGGTTTCCGGCGACGTGCCCGAATCCCTGCGCGGCAAGACCCTCATCAGCCTGGACCTGGGCTCCATGGTCGCAGGTGCAAAGTACCGCGGTGAATTCGAGGAGCGCCTGAAGGCAGTCCTCGAAGAAATCAAGAAGTCCGAGGGTCAGATCGTGACCTTCATCGACGAGATTCACACCGTCGTCGGTGCTGGCGCATCCGAAGGCTCCATGGACGCAGGCAACATGCTCAAGCCCATGCTTGCCCGTGGCGAGCTGCGCCTGATCGGTGCTACCACCCTGGATGAGTACCGCGAGAACATCGAGAAGGACCCCGCCCTGGAGCGCCGCTTCCAGCAGGTGTACGTGGGCGAGCCCAGCGTAGAAGACACCATCGGTATTCTGCGCGGTCTGAAGGAACGCTACGAGGCACACCACAAGGTGCAGATCGCTGACTCCGCACTGGTTGCCGCAGCAACCCTGTCTAACCGCTACATCCCCTCCCGTCAGCTGCCGGATAAGGCAATTGACCTGATTGATGAGGCAGCATCCCGCCTGCGCATGGAAATTGACTCCGCACCGGAGGAAATCGACCAGCTGCGCCGCGCCGTGGACCGCCTCACCATGGAGGAGCTGGCACTTGCCGACGAGACCGACCCCGCATCGGTTGAGCGTCTGGAAGCGCTGCGCAAGGACATGGCTGACAAGAAGGAACAGCTTGACGCCCTCAACTCCCGTTGGGAAGCGGAGAAGGCAAGCCTGAACCGCGTGGGTGACCTCAAGACCCAGATTGACGAGCTGCGTTCCCGCGCAGAGGTCGCACAGCGTGAAGGTAACCTCGCTGAGGCATCCCGCCTGCTCTACGGCGAAATTCCCGCAAAGCAGGCTGAGCTGGAAGAAGCACAGCGCGCCGAAGACAACGCCAAGAACGAGTCCATGGTCTCCGAAGAGGTCACCGCGGACGATATCGCCGAGGTTATCTCCTCCTGGACCGGCATCCCTGCAGGCCGCATGATGCAGGGCGAATCCGAGAAGCTGCTCGAAATGGAGAAGCGCATCGGTGCCCGCCTGATTGGCCAGGAAGCTGCCGTCGTGGCTGTCTCTGATGCTGTGCGTCGTGCCCGCGCCGGTATTTCTGACCCGAACCGCCCGATTGGTTCCTTCCTGTTCCTGGGCCCGACCGGTGTCGGTAAGACCGAGCTGGCTAAGGCACTGGCTGAGTTCCAGTTCGATGACGAGCGTGCCCTGGTACGCATCGACATGAGTGAATACTCCGAGAAGCACACCGTTTCTCGCCTGGTCGGTGCCCCTCCCGGATACGTTGGCCACGAAGAGGGCGGTCAGCTGACCGAGGCTGTACGCCGTCGCCCCTACTCGGTGGTCCTGCTCGACGAGGTTGAGAAGGCACACCCCGAGGTCTTCGACATCCTGCTGCAGGTACTCGATGACGGCCGCCTGACCGACGGCCAGGGCCGCACCGTGGACTTCCGCAACGTCATCCTGATCCTGACCTCGAACCTCGGTTCGCAGTACCTGGTCAACCAGGACCTGCCCTTCGAGGAACGCTCCGAGAAGGCGCTGGAGGTTGTGCACCAGGCATTCCGCCCCGAGTTCCTCAACCGACTGGATGACATCATCATGTTCCGGCCCCTGTCGGCTGAGAACCTGGGCCAGATCGTGGGCCTGCAGATCAAGAGCATGGCTAAGCGTCTGGAGGACCGCCGCCTCACCCTGAACGTCACCCCCGCCGCCCTGGAGTGGCTGGGTAAGACCGGCTACGACCCGGCGTTCGGTGCCCGCCCGCTGCGCCGCCTGGTTCAGCGCGAGATTGGTGACCGTCTGGCTCGCGGTATCCTCTCCGGTGCTATTCACGACGGTGACACCGTGACCGTGGATGTGAACCCGGACGTTGCCAGCGATGGTCTGTCGGTGACCTCCGAGCGTGAGCAGAAGGCTGAGAACTAAACCGGCTAGATTGGAAAACCCGGTCAGCTGGGTAGTTCCGACGAGCTGGGCAGACTTAGCCTGTGGCTGAGTTTGCACGTTCGAAACCATAAGAAATAGGCTGTGGGGTACCCTCGAAAGGGGTGCCCCACAGCCGTTTAACGCGTTAGAACCGCGCTGAACCGCACTAATACACAGAGCACTAATACACAGAGCATTGAGGAGAAGAATGGACCGCTGGACTGACCACCAGAACTTTGCCGCAGCCGGTGAGCAGCGCGAAGAAATCGCCTCCGTGCACCGTGCCGCAATCCGCTCCATTCAGCGCGTTGTCTCTGAGAACGCCACCCCGCACGACGAAGAATACGCCTCCGCGGGTATTGCCGAGCTACTCAATGCGGGTAAGGTTCTCGTGCTCACCGGCGCGGGAGTGAGCACCGAATCCGGCATCCCCGACTATCGTGGACCCGGCGGCTCCCTGCACGACCACCGCCCCATGACCTACCAGGAATTCCGCTACGATGACGCCGCCCGCCAACGCTACTGGGCGCGCTCCTACGTGGGTTGGCGCCGCATGCGCCGCGCCGAACCGAACCGCGCCCACTATGCGCTCGCCGAGCTGGAGCAGCTGGGTGCCGTGAGCGGCGTGATTACGCAGAACGTGGATGGGCTGCACGCCCGCGCTGGAAGCTCCCGCCTGCTGGCACTGCACGGCGACCTCTCCCGTATTGTGTGCCTGGACTGCGGGCGGGATGAGAGCCGCGAAAGCCTGGATACGCGCCTGGACGCGGCGAACCCCGGCTACCTGGCGCGCCTAGAAGACGAAGATCTGCGCGTGAACCCTGACGGCGACGTGGAGCTGGACGACCGCTATATCCGCGATTTTCAGATGGTGCCCTGCCTCGGTTGCGGTTCGACCCGCCTCAAGCCCGATGTGGTGTACTTTGGCGAGTCCGTGCCCGCCGAACGTAAGGCACTCAAGGACGCCATGCTCGCTGAATGTTCGGCGCTACTGGTGGTGGGCTCCTCGGTGGCGGTTATGAGCAGCTACAAGATCGTGCTGGAGGCTCTGCGCGCCGGCAAGCCGGTCGCCGTCATTAACGGCGGCCCGGGTCGTGCGGATGCGAAAGCAACCTACCTATGGCGTACCGGCGTGGGTGAGGCGCTGGAACTCATGCTCGACGCCGTTGACGTTTAAAGGTGCCGAGGACGTTACACAGGTCTAGGCGGCGCTGTTTCTCCGGTGAACGCTATTTCTTCAGTGAATGCTGTTTCTCCGGCGAATCTTACCGCGCGTGCACCGACCCAAGGTTAAGTGCACGAAAGTGCTATTTTGTGTTGCAAGTCATTGCAAATAGCCCCTGGACAGGCGGGTATGTCCACCACGCGGGGATAAAATGATGGGATGGACATTCGACACACTATCACTCGCTTCGGTGCCACTGCCCTGATCGGTTGCGGTCTGGCGGTCACCGCAATCCCCGCAACTTTCGCTCAGAACGGTGAAGAGTCCGTTACCTACGTCTACTCCGACAAGGCGGCCTCCCACATTTCTGAGGTCTGGTACAAGGGTGAAACCCTCAAGATTACCGGCGAAGGCTTCCTGACCCAGGACGGCACCTCCGGCTCCATCATCGCTATCAAGCTGAACAAGGGCTCCGTCAAGATTGACGGCAAGGACTACCTGGAAGTTCAGGCTGACGAGAAGGGCAACTTCTCCGTTTCCATTCCCTGGCAGGACGACCTGGATGAGCGTGTCTCCGTGGACGTCTACCTGCTCTCCGGCTCCCTGAAGGATAACGACACCGCTCGCGGCGGCAAGGCAGCTACCGTGAAGATCGAGGCTCGTTCCGTTCAGGAAGCAACCCCCTCCGCTACCGCTTCTGCGAGCGCTTCGGCAACCGCGAGTGCTTCCGTGGTGGCTACCCCCTCCGCTACTGCTACCTCCTTTGCTTCTGTGGCGCCTTCCGCATCTGCTTCGGCTACTGCCGCTGATGAGGTTGTTGCCTCCGTGGATGCAGAGATTAAGAACCGCGCCGATGAGAAGGCTTCCGCAACCGCGTCGGTGAGCCCCTCGGCTACCGCGTCGGCTTCCGCTTCTGTGGTGGCTACCCCCTCCGCTTCGGCGACTGCTTCGGCTTCGGCTGCTGCTGATCAGAACGCATCCGTTGCGAACGATGCGAAGGATCAGCTGGGTGATTCCACCTCCGCTACCGAGCAGGTGACCGCTTCGGCTGAGAGCACTCGCTTTGCGAACTGTGCAGAGGTTGCGGCTGCTGGTCTGGCGCCCATCCATGAGAGTCACCCGGATTTCCGCAAGAAGTTCGACAACGATGGTAACGGCCTGGGCTGCGAGGTCATCAATAGCGAGGTGACCGACGGTTCCTCCTCCTCCAATATTTCTTCGGGTTCTTCTTCCCGAAACTCTGGCGGTCTGGACAACCTGGGTTCTTCCTCCTCTTCGAGTAGCTACACTTCGAGCCGCGCTCAGCGCTCTTCCCTTGCGAACACCGGTGCTTCCAACGCCTTTACCATTGCTGGTATGGGCCTGGTAGTTCTGGGTCTGGGTGTTGCTGGCGTGTCTGCTGTGCGCAACCGCAAGAACTCCTAAAACTATTGCCGCCGCCCGGTGGTGCGTGAGGGTCCCTTCCCCTGAATGCTTTTGAGCGTTTGGGTGGAGGGGATTTTCGCGTTTAACGGGGTGGTTTTTGCTGCTGGGTTGTGCCGATGGGGTGGGGTATGTACTTGTTAGTTTCTTCAATGCCGGGTTGAGGCTTTAGGGGTGCACGGCGGTGTAAAAGGCTTATATAGTTCAACCATGCCTTCAATAAACCTTCAAGAAAAATATATTTTGTGAGTTAGGTCATGATAAATTGACGTCTTGGGGGCCGGTATCCTAAGCTTCGCTCGTTAGAATGGGGGCATGAACATTCGAAACAATATTGCACGCATCGGCGCCACCGCACTCATCGGCTGTGGCCTCGTTGCTACTTCCGTCCCCGCAACCTTCGCTGTTGAAGGTGTGCCTCAGGTTGTCCACACCTACGCAGACTCCGCACAGTTCATCGCCCCCGACGTATGGGTTGAGGGTCAGGGTCTGAACATTGGCGGCGAGGGCTTCAAGACCGCTGACGGCACCTCCGGTTCCGTTCTGGCACTGAAGCTGAACAAGGGCGCCGTCAAGATTAACGGCCAGGACTACCTGGAAATCCACGCTGACGAGGCCGGCAACTTCTCCGTTACCATCCCCTGGCAGGAAGAGCTGCACGGCAGCGTTTCCGTTGACATTTACCTGCTGTCCGGCTCCCTGAAGGACGGCGACGTTCCCCGCGGCGGTAAGGCAGCTACCGTGACCATTAAGGTTGCAGAGCAGCCCGCCCCCTCCGAGGCGCCCACCCCCGCTCCTACCGAGGACCCGACTCCGGCTCCCTCCGAGAACCCGACTCCGACCCCCTCTGAGGACTCGACCCCGGCTCCGACCCAGGATCCGACCACCGAGGCTCCCAAGCCTGCTGATGAGACCTCCGCACCCGCTGTTGAGGACGCTAAGGAAACCAAGCCTGCCGAGGATCAGAAGTCTAACGAGCAGAAGTCTGACGAGAACGCAGCTCCGGCTCCCCAGCCTTCCGAGAGCTTCCGCTTCCAGAACTGCGCCGACGTTGAGGCTGCAGGCGAAGCACCGATCCGCAAGGGTCACCCGGACTTCCGCCCGAAGTTTGACGCTGACGGCGACGGTGTCGGTTGCGAGCAGCCCGTTGACTACGAGAACTCCAAGAAGTCTGACAGTGTTTCGCTGAGCTCCGGCTCGAACGACAACCTGGGCTCCGGTTCCTCGAACGCATCCTCCAAGAGCTCTTCTTCCCTGGCTAAGACCGGTGCATCCGGTGCGATGACCGCTGCTGGCCTGGGTCTGATTGCTCTGGGTGCTGGTGGCGCGACCATCGTGGTAACCCGCATGCGCAAGAATGCTTAATAACGCCTGGTCGCTAAGCTTTTAGCTACTTTTATGGGCTCCCTCCATCTCGGAGGGAGCCCATTTTTTGTGCCTTTGCAGGCTGTTGAGGATAGGTGGAGCAGTGTACGAAAAAGGAAAAAATTACCTGCATGTAAGACCTTGACAAGTTGTTTTATATGAGATGGTGAACACTTAACTCTAAGTTAAGACTGACACAGGGCAAACACAGCTTCAACCGGGAATCTAGATACCAAGCAGAAAACGAAAACGCACAGCTTAGAGCTGAAGAACAGACAGCGAAGAGCACAGCGGATATCACGATACGAAGCTGGAGAACCCAATGAACATCCTCATCATGGCGCTTGCCGATGCGATAGCCATCGCAGCCCTCTGCACCCTCTACATGGTGCGGCACCGCAACCGCGAACTGATGATTTCCTACGCGGTCATCAACGCCGGCATCTTCACCGTCTCGGTGGCGTTGGTATCCGCCGGATCGAACGCATCCGCCATGGGCATGGGTCTCTTCGGTGTCCTGTCGATTATCCGATTGCGTTCCACCGCCCTGAGCCAGCGCGAAGTCGGCTACTACTTCGTGGCTCTCTCGGTTGGCATGATCGCGGGTGTGAATATCAGCCCGGCGTACATCGCCTTCGGCCTCATGGCTACCCTGGTCGCCCTGATTGCAATCCTTGACTCGCGTAGCGCCCCGACCTCTAAGGAACTGACTCAGACCGTTACCGCCGATCGCGCCATCAGCGACGAGGAAGAACTCAAGAGCTACCTGAGCAAGCACCTGGGCTACACCGTCACCTCGGTGAAGATCACCGAGCTGGACATGGTGAACAACCTGACCCGCGCCACCGTCACCTACCAGCCCAAGGAAACCCCCGAGGGTGGCACCCCCGCGGCAGTGGAGGCGGCAGCGTCACAGATTAGCGCAACCCGCCAGCCGGTAGCACCTACCGCCGAGGCGCACGCCACGCTGGACACTCGGATGGTTCCGCTCCAGCGCACCCCGGTAGGCAAATAAGACTAGCCGGTATCTAAGCCTCCGATTCACTCCTACTGCACAAACATCTCCGATACCCACGACACGCCGCCTCGGCCCAACACGCAGGGACGGCACCCCAGAAGGACAAAGACCCATGACTAACGCAGCCGCAAACATCATCCCCGCAGAGTGGAAGAGCATCAGCCTCGAAGCCATGAACGAGAAGGCCGCCATGCAGACCCGCGTGGACCGCAAGTACATTGTCGACGCAGAAACCGCCGCCAAGGTACTCTCCACGCTCGACGCAGACGCCTCCGTCATGGAAATCAAGGGCCAGCGCGACTTCGCCTACGACTCGGTCTACTTCGACACCCCGCAGATGCAGAGCTACCACTCGGCAGCCTACAGCCGCGACGATACCTTCAAGATTCGTACCCGTAGCTACCTGGACTCCGAGCTGACTTTCCTGGAGGTCAAGACCGACGGTGAGCAGGATATGACCGTCAAGAAGCGTATCCCCTACACCTTCGAGATGCGCGATACGCTCACCGCGGAAGGCCACGAGTACATCACCGAAGCACTCGGCGACATCCTCGCGGGCCCGGTCGAGAAGCTGGAGGCGGTTCTGACCACCGGCTACCGCCGCACCACGGTCTTCCTGCCGCAGAGCGAGAAGAACCCGGTCGCCTCCCGTATGACCGTGGATAACGCCCTGACCTGGACCCCTCTGTCCGAGAACATCCTCATGGCGGGCGTGAACTACCGCAACTTCCACGGCAACCTGGTCGGCACCACCTACGGCCTGCCGAATGCGGTCATCATCGAAACCAAGTCCGGCGTGGAGCCCTCCGCGGCAGACCAGCACCTCTGGGATGCGGGTATCACCCCCGCGAAGATCTCCAAGTTTGCAACCGGTATGGCGGCGCTGAACCCGCAGCTGGCAAGCAACAAGTGGGCAGAAACCCTGAAGAACTGGATGCACCTGGAACCGGTCAACGGCACCCGCCTCAACCTGGATGACATGACCGAAGAGGACTACCAGAAGCTGCTGACCGAGCGTTTTGCAGCCGCCTAAAACGGCAACCCGCCTAAAACGGCAATCTGGGATGTGCGGGTAGGGTAGCGCACCTACCTTACCCGCACCCCAGCCCCTCATCTATAAACCCCCGAACCGAACACAATACCGGCTTTATTCGCCCCACACAGGCAATAACCGCTCTCACACATATTCACATTTCACATACGACTTACCCCTGTGGCGCTGGCTCTACGCGAGTAGTCACCCCAAACACAAAGGAAAACCCGTGAAAAAGAGCAATATGATTAAGAGCGCAACCTCCATTACCCTCCTGGCAGCCCTGGCGTTGACCGGCTGCTCGGCAACTTCGGCATCGAATGCCAGCGCTACTGCCACTAGTGCAACCAGCACCTCCGCTTCGAGCACTTCGGACACCACCTCGAAGGTGGCAGACTCCTTCTCCACCGACGTGAAGAGCGGCGCGAAGCTCGCAGAGGACACCCACTACTCCGCGAAGGACGTCACCTGGGATTCCTCCAGCGAAGTTACTATCGATCTTTCGAACCCGACCGCAACCGACGGCGTGACCGTCAGCGACGGCGTCATCACCATCACCAAGGCGGGCAACTACAAGCTCACCGGCACCTACGCGGGCCAGATCAAGGTTGAGGCAGCAGACAGCGACATGGTCCGCCTGATCCTGAACAACGCGACCATCACCAACTCCACCGGCACGGCAATCAACGTGGTTAAGGTGGACGAGGTCGTTATCTACACCGCCTCGGGTACCACCAACACCGTCTCTGACGGCTCCTCCTACTCGGATACCGCCAGCGGCAGCCCCGACGCAGCTATCTACTCCAAGAGCGACCTGACTCTGGCGGGTGAAGGCACCCTGAAGGTTGAAGGTAAGTACGAAGAGGGTATCCACACCACCGACGGCCTGGTCATTGCCTCCGGCACCCTGGAAGTGAACGCGGCAAACACCGGCATCAAGGGTAAGGACTACGTCGATATCCTGGACAGCACCATCACCGTGACCGCAAGCCAGGACGGTATCAAGGCAACCAATGACACCGACGGCAACCGCGGCTGGGTACGCCTGAGTGGCGGCACCGTGAACATTTCTGCAGGTGATGACGGTTTCAAGGCTGAGCGCGTGCTGGAAATCTCCGGCGGTACCCTGAACATTACCCAGTCGAACGAGGGTATTGAGGCGCAGTACATCAACATTCTGGACGGTACCGTGAACGTGACCAGCTCCGATGACGGTATCAACGCCTCGTACAGCACCACCTCGACCAGCACCACCTCGACCAGTACCGAGTCGGCTTCAACCTCCACTACGCAGACCACCCAGAGCAAGCAGGCTGCACAGGGTAATGCTGCACAGGGCGGTCAGGCACCCAGCGGTAGCGCAGGTCAGGCACCCGCAGGTGGCGGTCCGGCTCCCTCCGGCTCCATGGGCCAGCCCCCGGCTGGCGGTGGCATGGGCGGCGGTGGCATGGGCGGCGGCGGCACCTTCGAGGTGGTCGACGCAACCATCAACATCACCGGCGGTACCGTCACCGTGAATGCGAACGGCGACGGCATCGACTCCAATGGTACGGCAACCCTCTCGGGCGGCACCCTGATTGTGAACGGCCCCTTCACCGGCGGTAACACCTCCCTGGACACCAACGGCGACCTGCTGCTCAACGGCGCGACCGTGACCGCGGGTAACTCCGGTGACATGTTCGAGGCTCCCTCGACCAACTCCACCAGCGGCTACGTGAAGATCAGCAATGTATCGAACCTGAGCGCCGGCACCACCGTACAGGTGGCAGACTCCTCCGGTAACGTGGTGGCGAACTACAAGGTGACTAGCTCCAACACCGCGCTGATCCTGGTCTCCAGCTCCAAGATCACCAAGGGTCAGAGCTACACCGTGTACACCACCACCGATAGCGTGGATGCTTCCAGCACCACCCTGGCGTCCAACGCCACCTCGCTGGGCTCTTTCACCGCAAGCTAAGCGGCAGGCGCGCCCCTCAAGCCCCGTGCTGGATGTCATGACCTGCACGGTACCCTCTCTGAACCCGGTCTTGTGAGTGAGCCGGAGGCAGAGACACACGCCCCGCAACGGACGTAGCGATACGTCCGGTGCGGGGCTACATGTTATATGGGGAGTGGGGCGCCCGGGGTAAAAAGTCGCGGGCACAAAATAAAACGGTTGTTCCGGTGCGAAGAAGTGCTCTGATACGTAAAATAGGTGACGTTCAGCGAGACATTCAGGGCTGAAACAGGGTACTCTATAGTGTAGTAAAGACTGTTGAACGATCCGAGAGCGATGCGCCGCGCGTGCTGTTCGCCTCGGACAGGATGAAAGAGGGGGTCACGCCATGGGGCGCGGCCGTCAGAAGGCTAAAGCAACAAGGCAGGCTCGGGAGATGAAGTACTTCAGCCCCGAGACCGACTACAGCGCACTCGAGCGCGAGCTCAGCAGCGCGAAGAATACGAAGTCCTCCGATTCGTCCCGCCGTCGCTATGACGACGAGGACGACTACTCGGCATACGCAGAAAAGTACGCGTCCTACGAGGAAGAGGCATAAAGAATACGCGGAATGATTCGGTGCATATCGACCGAACGTATTCGACAGATGATGAACCGGCTTGAGACCCCGCACGGGGTGCTCAGCCGGTTTTTTCGTGCCCGCAGTTTGTGCGGATGCACCCGGGCGGATGCACCCGGGTGGATGCGCGAGGACGGGTAGCCCACGGGGGTTGTAACTGTGCGGAGCACAAAGCTAATACACATGTTTATACATAGGTGTGCATAAGTCCATCTGGTAATAGAGCATAGTCAGTAATAAAAAAGTTTGAAATGAATAAGCATACATAGCTTCTGCACAGCTTAGTCATGCCTGGCACAGAGAATAGACCAGCATTCTAGAGACATGAACAACGAACAGAACATGACTCAGAACATTGACCAGGCCACCCAGACCGCAGCAGAACAAGCTAACGCAGCGCAAACCGCCGCAGAGCAGAAGCTAGCCAAGAAGAAGCTCACCCGTCGAATCTTCATCGGCGGCGGCATCGGCGCACTCGCAGTAGTCGGAGGCGGCGCAGGCTGGGCGTACAACCGCTACCTGGCAGAGCACACCGAAATCGAAGACACCACCGCCTACGAGGCGGCAACAGCTCAGGCGAACGCAAGCGCCTCCGGCTCCGCTACCGCAGACCCCACCGAACTGACCGGCGTGAAGGTCAACGGCCAGAGCCTCACCGCTAACGAAGGCTCGATTACCATCACCTCCAACACCACCGGTAGCGGCTCGGACGCGGTCGTCTCCTTCGTAGCAGACATCAAGCTCGACAACGCAACCCTGCTGCGAAGTGCCTTCGCCAACAACAAGTTCGGCCAGAACATCATCGACACCCCCTCGAACATTGCCTCCGAACACAACGGCATCTGGGCGATCAACGGCGACTACTACGGCTTCCGTACCACCGGCATCGTGATCCGAAACGGTGTTGTCTACCGTGACTCCGGCGCTCGCGAGGGTTTGGCCTTCTACCGCGACGGCTCCGTCAAGCTCTACGACGAAACCGCAACCAACGCCCAGACCCTCGTCAGCGAGGGCGTGTGGAACACCCTCTCCTTCGGCCCCGCACTGGTCAAGGACTCCGCAATCGTCGAGGGTATCGACAGCGTTGAGGTGGACACCAACTTCGGTAACCACTCCATCCAGGGCTACCAGCCGCGAACCGGCGTGGGCGTGCTCGGCACCAACCACCTGGTCTTCATCGTGGTCGACGGGCGCTCCACCAACTACTCGCGCGGCGTGACCATGCCCGAGTTCGCCCAGATGTTCAAGGACCTCGGCTGCGTCAGCGCCTACAACCTGGACGGTGGTGGCTCCTCCGCCATGGTCTTCAACAATCAGCTGGTCAACCGCCCGCAGGGTGGCACCAAGGAACGCGGCACCAGCGACATTCTCTACATTGCAGGGAGCGCATCGTGATTATCCTGATACCCGCCTATAAGCCGGACCAATCGCTGGTCCGCCTTGCTCGGGCCCTGCTCGAACAGGACCCTAGCGCCGAAATCCTCGTGATTGACGATGGATCCGGCAGCACCTACGCTCCGATCTTTACCGAACTGCGTATCGACGGCGTGACCGTGCAGACCCACCCCGCCAATAGGGGCAAGGGTGCGGCACTGCGCACCGGCATCGCCTGGGCGCAAGCAAACCGCCCCGGCGAGGTCATCGTCACCGCCGACGCGGACGGCCAGCACCTCCCTCAGGACATCTTCCGTGTGGGTGTGCGCACCGAAACCGCAGCGGCGGCAGGGCAGAAGAGCATCATCCTCGGCGTGCGTACCAAGCCCGACCCGAACGCCGGCGAAGAAGGCACTAGGGTGCCGCTGCGCTCCAAAATCGGTAACAGTGCAACCGTAGGCTTCTTCGCCCTGGCGACTGGCGCCCGCGTGGCAGACACCCAGACCGGTCTGCGCGGCTTCACCCCGCAAATCCTGGACTGGTTGCTGCAGATCCCCGGCGATAAGTACGAGTACGAGTTCTCCATGCTGCTGCGCGCAACCCGCGCGGACGTGGACCTGGTGCAGGTGCCCATCGTGAAGGTCTACGAGCCCGGCAACCCGACCAGCCACTTTAGGCCGCTGCAGGACTCGGCGCTCATCTACGCGCCGCTGCTCGCCTTCCTGGCTTCATCTTTCCTGACCGGCTTCCTCGTGGATGCTATCGCCCTCTTCGTCCTGGTGGGCATGGGTGTCCCGCTACTGGCGGCCGTGGTCGGCGCCCGCATCATTTCGGCGCTGACGAACTTCACCGTCAACCGAATGCTCATGCACGACGGAGGCGCACGCCCCTCCGCGTCCTCCTCGCTGGTACGTTACACCGTGCTGGCGGTGGGCATCCTCGCCGCCAACGCGGCTCTGATGGAAGCTCTGACCGGCTTGGGTGCGTCCCTGCTGGTCGCCAAGATCCTGACCGAACTGATTCTGATCCCGATCAGCTTCGCGGTTCAGCGCCGCTGGGTCTTTCTACCCACTCGGTGGCAGGAAAATACGCGAGAGAAGGCAGCGGCAACTCACGCACCCTCGGGTTTGCGTGCGGTGAGCTACGAGTCCGCTCGCATGGAGGCTGCCGGTATTCGTACCGGTGTGCCCGCCTCCCAGGTACGCCCCTAGTTCGCATACCCTGGCGGCCAGTTCACTAGTGGCTAGTTCGCTAGGGGCTACCTACAAAACTTCTCCCACTCGTCAGTCGTGAGGGTGGGTGGGAGATGCAAGCTACCGCACCACAAGTGGCAGCATTCTGTTCACGAAAAGCCCCCGCTGAAAACTCAACGGGGGCTTTTTGTGCATATTGGCCTTCAGAAGCCTATTGGCTCACCGGCTTCTAAAGGATAACGCGCCGATTACTGGCCGGGAATCAGGCCGTGAGCAGTAATCAGGAACGGCGGGTTGTGGTTGACCGCCGGGTTGGTCACGTAACCAACACGTGCCGCACGGGTTGGGTGCTTGGGGGCACGCTTCGGCCAGGGCTTCGCAGCAGGGTTCGGGTCCTTCTTGCCCTGCACCATAGCCAGTGCGCTCGCCGCGTTCACAATGCCGGAGCCGCAAGCGTTCACATCGCAGGTGAGCGGCTTGGAGCTCTGCTTCAGAATCTGCTTTGCACGCTCAGCGGTCAGCGAGGGATCCACCGACTTCATCAGCGCAATTACGCCAGCAACCTGAGGCGCCGCCATGGAGGTGCCGTCGTACTCGGTGTAGCCTGCGCCGGTGGACACGGTGGTACCCAGGTCCACGGTGGACATGATGCCGCTACCGGGGGCGCTCACATCAACGAGCTTGCCGTAGTTGGAGAAGTCGCTACGCTTACCCTCCTGGTCGGTAGCGCCCACCACGATTGAGCCGCCGCAGTTAGCCGGAGCGACCTTGGAGGTGTCCTGACCATCGTTACCAGCTGCAACGACGAGAATCGCGCCGCGCTTGTTCACCTCAGCAATAGCCTTGGAGTAGGTTGCGGGGCAGGTGCCCTCGCCGCCGAGGGAGAGGTTGATGATCTTGGCGGGGTTGGAGTTCGCGGGAACGCCCTCAACGGTGCCGCCGGCTGCCCAAACCATTGCATCCGCAATGTCGGAGTCGTAGCCGCCGCACATGCCCAGAGCGCGCACGGGCAGGATCTTGGTGGAGGGTGCCACGCCGACGATACCGCGCTTATTGTTCATAATTGCGGCGATGGAGCCGGCAACGTGGGTGCCGTGCCAGTTCGACTCGCTTGCCTCGGAGTCAGCACCGCAGACACCTGCTTCTTCCCAGTTGCCCTGGTCGGTCGGGTCGGAGTCGCGGCCGTTACCGTCACGGGCGATGGAGGGCTCGGTGATGAAATCGTAGCCGGGCAGAACGTTCGCGTCCAGGTCGGGGTGCTTGACAATGCCGGAGTCAATCACAGCAACGGTCACGCCCGCGCCCTGAGTGGTCTTCCACGCCTCGGGTGCGCCCAGGCCCTTGGCGCCGTGCAGGTTCCACTGCTGCGGGTAGAGGGTGTCGTTCGGTGCTACAACCTGGTTCGATGCCTGAGAGGCCTGAGCTACCTGAGCCACCTTGGAGGTGGTGGCGGTACGAGTGCGCGCGGTGGAGCGGCGCAGCAGGTCGGGCTCAACCGACTCGACGGAGGGGTTGGAGCTCAGGGTTGCCATGTATTTCTCCGCCTGCTCTGCGGTGAGCTTGGAGGAGAGGGTCACCACGGTTGCCTTCTGGGCGGTGGTGCGCACGTAGTTGGTTTTGATTTTGAAGAGGTCGTCGACGCTCTTCACCTCGGAGGTGAGGCCCTGGTAGAGGGAGTCGCTCCAGGTGGCGACCTGGGTGCCTGCGGGGCTTGCCCAGTTGACGCCGCCTGCGTTCAGTGCGCTATCGGTGTAGGTAATGACGAAGCGGTTGAAGCCTGCCTTCTGCTGTGCAGAGCTGAGGGAGGAGATGGTGGTGTGCGCCTTGGTACGTTCGGCGCTGTTAGCCTTTGCGGGTGCCGCGAAGGATGCGGGGGTGCCCAGGGTTGCGACGAGTGTTGCTGCAGTACCCAGGCTCAGCGCGGTGCGTGCGATGCCGCGTGCTGAGGGGTGAGTGGTAAAAGACATCGGGGTCCTTTGCGTATGTGAGTGCCGGAAGCGGCAAGTGGGTTGGTTATTCACCCACATAAATGCACCTTCGAGAAATTATCTGCATTCTTTTGTGTATTTGCTTGTGAGGAGCGAATAGAAAAAGAAAATGCACATCACTGCATTGATGTGTATTTTTCTCTAAACCCCCGTGCGGGAGTTCTTCGGAAGTAGTTTATGTGGTGAGATATCGCTATCCTAGCACCTTTTTCCAGGTATATAGCGGCTAAAACTCGATAGTGTGGCGTAAATAATGAGATTTTTCTTTCATGTAAATGCAGATAAAGAAATGCCTAGTCGAGGTATTCTGGTGCCTTAAAGTAAAGATTTAAGTTTCGCTCATCTTTGCATAAAATGATCTGCATCACAAAGGTTATTTTATTCATAAAGTAACCCGAAATGGTGCTAGAGTATCTCACGGTGCGTACCCGTGCATGCACATTGTGAAACCAAATCACAGCCCACACAATGCACCACACCTCACTCTTCCGTATTCACTCGTACCGAGCGCACGCCCTCAACGCGAGTCGGCAACGCTACGCCGCACCGTGCGTACCCGGTACCACTCACCTCAAGGACGTCCATGCTTCGCATTGCTCGCCCCTCGCAGGCACGCTCCTCACAGCGTTCCCTGCTGAGCTTCGTCACCGCAACCTGCCTGCTCTCGGCAAGCGTGATCCCCGTCGTGGCGGCACAGCCTTCTAACGCCGCGCAGGCTACCCAGCCCAAGGCATCTGCGGCGGCACAGGCTTCTAACACCGCCCAGATCTCCAATACCGCGCAGGCCGCGCCCGTGGCGTACAACCGCTTCATCATCACCTACACCGATGAGGCGAAGAACGCCGCCTCCGCCGACGCCACCGCAGACCAGATTGACTGGTCCGCAGCCGCCGGCACCCAGCAGGCAACCTGGGCCGACGCACTCTACGCGGGCATCACCTCCGAGGTGCAGAGCATTGACGAGCTGCTGAACATTAAGACCAGCTACGTTCGCTCCACCGCGCTGGATGCCAGCGTGGTCACCACCTCCGCGGAGCTCACCCCCGCGCAGGCGCAGCAGTACATGGAAGCCCTGAGCGCAAATTCCAAGGTCGCCTCCGTCTCGCCCGATATGCGCCGCTACGCCACCGTGGATAACACCTCGGAGCCCGTCAAGATCAACGACCCGAAGATGAACCGCATGTGGTCCCTCACCGGTGAGAAGGGCGTCTCCGCGCTGGAGGCGTGGGGCACCACCCGCGGCAAGGGTGTGACCGTGGCGGTGCTGGACTCCGGCATCACCGCTCACCCGGACCTGGACGCTAACGTGCTGCCCGGCTACGACTTCATCGCTGAGTCGGCGTTCTCCAACGACGGCGACGGCCGCGACTCCGACCCGACCGACGCCGGCAACTGGACCGTAGACAACCAGTGCTTCACCGGTTCGAAGGCGACCGCCTCCGACTGGCACGGCACCCACGTGGCGGGCACTATCGCCGCTATCGCAAACAACAATGAGGGCATTGCCGGTGTGGCACCCGAGGCGAAGATCGTGCCCGTGCGCGTTCTGGGCGCCTGCGGTGGCTTCGACTCGGACATCACCGACGGCATTATTTGGGCCGCCGGTGGTAGTGTGCGCGGCGTACCCGCAAACCAGAACCCCGCCCAGGTCATTAACATGTCCATCGGTAGCGAGGGCACCTGCACCACCCCGTACCGCCAGGCGATTGCTCAGGCGAATAAGCGCGGCTCCATTGTGGTTGTCGCAGCGGGTAACAACAACTTTGATGCCTCGAAGTCTAGCCCCGGCAACTGTGAGGATGTCATCAACGTTGGCGCGACCGATAAGAACGGCAAGCGCTCCTACTTCTCCAACTACGGCTCCCGCGTGGATGTGAGCGCACCCGGTGGCGACCGCCGCTACTGGGGTGGCGGTATTCTCTCCACCCTGAACGCCGGCAAGACCGCTCCCGGTAAGGCTGACTACGCCGAGTACCAGGGCACTTCTATGGCGGCACCGCATGTTGCCGGTATTGTGGCGCTCATGAAGGCGGTCGACCCGAAGCTGACCTACGCTCAGGCGAAGAAGGTTCTGCAGTCCACCTCTCAGGGTGTTGAGTGCGACCAGTCCGCGTGCGGTTCCGGCATTGTGAATGCGGCGCGTGCGGTTCAGCAGGTCCGCTCCGACCGCGAGGCTGCCGATGCTGCTGCGGCTGAGGCGGCACGCAAGAAGGCTGAGGAGGAGACCGCACGTAAGAAGGCGGCTGAAGAGGCAGCCCGCAAGAAGGCTGAAGAGGACGCTAAGCGTCAGCAGGCCCCCGCTCCTAAGGTAACCCCCGCGCCTAAGGCTAGCCGACCGGTCACTCGCCCGTCCCGCCCGGTGACTCGCCCCTCCTACCCGTCGCGTCCGCGTTACAGTCACACTCCGCGTTACCGCTCCTGGTACGGTGCTTCCGCGAACACCTACCCGAGCAGCGGTTACCCGAGCAGTGGCTACTTGGGTTTCGTGACCAGTAACCACCGCTAGTTATCTCCACTAGTCGAGTTAGGGTTTAGATGCGAAAAGCCCCCGATGAGTTCCCTCATCGGGGGCTTCGCTATGCGCTGTCGGCTGGGCCTGGTGTGGCGTCCGTAGCGGATAGCTTATTGTTCATTGACCTCGCGAGGCTTCTGCGCCGGGTTGGTGACCAGCGGCTCGTCCTGGGCGATGGGCTCAGCGTCACCGTTCAGGTCATAGACCTGGGCATCCTCAGGGATTTCCATCGCCGGGGCGCCGGGAATCCGGTCGTCAGGAATCTGGCTGTAGCCGTCGGCGAGGTTCTGCTCATGGGTGCCAGCCGCCTGCGCGGATGCTGCAGTGGTTGCCTCAGCCGCCTCAGCCTCGCCTGCACCGTCGGCAATCTTTTCCTTAGAAGCGCCAGCGCTCAAACCCTTGATGATGACCTTGCGCGGCGGGCGCTGGAAGGCAAGTTTGCCGTTTGCGTCCAGGTTTCCCGCCTTTTTAGCCAGGTTGAAGCTGTTGATAATGCCTCGGCTGCAGAAATACTTATCGCACTTGATGCGGTTTCCCCCCGCGAGGGTGAACGCCTCCTCAACCTGCTTGGTGGTTATGGAAGTGCCATTGACCAGCTGCTGAGCCAGCAGAGCGGAGACGTGCGGTGCCGCCATGGAAGTGCCGCTCTCGTAGTCGTAGCTGAACTTGGTGTTATCCGGGCGGTCGAGGCTATTCATGGACAGGGTGAGAATGTCCTCACCCGGTGCCGAGATGTTAACCCTTGTGCCGTAGTTCGAGAAGGATGCTCGCGTGCCAGCTTTGGTGGTTGCGCCAACCGTGATGACGCCCATGCAGTTGGCGGGTGCGTATTTGGAGGCCTCCGTGTTGCCGTTACCAGCAGCAGCGACCACGATTGCGCCCTTGGAACGGGCAATGTCGATGGCGCGCTGGTAAGCAGCGGGGCAGCGGCTTACAGTGCCCAGAGACATGTTGATGATCTTGGCGGGGTAGGTGTTATCCGGTACGCCGTCAACGTGTCCGCCGGCAGCCCAGATGATGGCGTCGGCAATGTCGGAGGTGCGGCCACCGCATCGGCCCAGCACGCGCACGGGCTGCACGCGGGCGAGGTCGGCGGCACCAACCATGCCCATGCCGTTGTTGCCGCGGGCGCCGATAATGCCGGCAACACTGGTGCCGTGCCAGGTGGAGATGTGGGCGTTCGCCTGGTCCTTGCAGAGGTTGTAGGGCGCGTAGTCGCCTTCATCCTTGGGGTTGGGGTCGCGGCCGTCGCCGTCGCGGGCGCTGAGGGGGTCGCTGACGAAGTCGTAGCCGTTCGCCATGCCGGTGACCAGGTCGGGGTGCGGTACGTAGCCGGTGTCGAGTACGGCGACCTTCACGTATGCGCCGCGGCGCAGGCGTGCGTTACCGGTGTTCTGAACGCCGGTGGTGGGGTTGGTGAGGTTCCACTGCTTGCTGTACTGCGGGTCGTTGTACTGGAAGGTGATGTCGCCTTCTGCGGCGGGGTAGTTGATGTAGTCGGGTTCGACGGAGGCTACGTCCGGGTCGGAGGCGACCTTCGCCATGAACTCCTTCGCCTCGTTTTTGTTGAGGGTTTTGGAGGTCTGGATGACGGCGTCATTGGTGGAGGTACTGCGCAGGATTTGAGTGTCAACGTTCAGAGATTCACTGGCAACATCAACGGTGTCTTTAACGTCATTAGCAATGTCTTGGATTGCATCCCGATTGCCTTCGTTCTGCTGCTTACGCTGCTTGGCTTCGTCGGTGTAGGTGACGATGAAGCGGTCGAACTTCTGCTGGGGGAGCGTACCTGGAGCAGGCGCGGTGGGGGTGTTAGGGCGTGCTGCGCCATTGCGCATCAGATTGAGGGGGCTGACGGGCCCTTCGATTTGGGGTGCCGCCTGGGCTGCTGCCAGGATGGCTTCGTCGCTGGGTGCCTGCGCGAGGACGGCGGGCAGGTCGCCTCCGAAGAGAAGTGCGCCGGCGGTGAGCAGGCTCATGGCTGCGTGTGCGGGGCGCTGGTGGCGGCGGTTATCGGGGCAGCGGCGAGGAGGTGTTTCGGTGCGCTGCGCGCCGAAGTATGGAAGCCTCATCTGGTTCTCCTGATGTAGGTGTGTTGGTGTGGACTGTGTGAAGTGTACGGGTGCGTTCCGTCCATGTTTGGTTTGTTGTTACGGGGCGGCAATGGGGCCTGTTTTTGGGCGCGCTGAAAGTAATGAATGGGGTGAGGGAATAGCGTTTATTTGACCCTTTTTCGTCCCGGAAGAACTCATTTTTGGACGGTGTGTAACGTACATTTCTAAGGTATCACTTCAGGGTGAGCTTTAGGGATTTTTAAAGTATTTTTCACGGGTTAATGTGCATAAAATCAACCCGTGCAGGCTGAATAGTGCCTAATCATTAAGGGTTTATGTAAGTGAAACTTGAAAGTTTGGGTATGCGAGGTGAATGGCACGGTGCCCCTTGGGGGTCGGGGTGTAAGTAAATGTTTTAACACTGTGGTGTAAGCACTGAAATGCATTAAAAATGCGGTTGATATTAAAAGATAAAAACCAACCGAAATATACGTGAAAATAAATAAAAAACCTGGTGGTACTCATAGTTGGCAGCGCTGACAGCACACCCTGCCTGCAGGCACACTCTACCGGCAGGCACACAAAAGACCGGGGCGGCCACCGCATGGTGACCGCCCCGGCCTATCGAATCATCAGCACCAGCAAACTAGCGCTCGCTGTCTACTGGAGAAAGCGTCCTTAGGAAGCGTAGGAGCCCAGCAGGCGAACCGCGCCGCCGTCCACGCCCTTAGCGCCCTGAACGTAATCGGGGTTGTTAGCCTCGGGCTCGCCGGCGGCAACAACGTCACCCATAATCCAGGAGGGGATGCCGCGGTCGTTCAGGCGCTTGGTAGCAGCCTCAGCCACGGAGGGGTCAACGATAGCAATCATGCCCACGCCCAGGTTCAGGGTGCGCTCCAGGTCGGCAAGGGGCACGTTGCCCAGCGAACCGATCAGGGAGAAGATTGCGGGAATCTGCCAGGTGGAGCGATCCACGCGACCCTCCAGGCCCTGGGGCAGAACGCGAGCCAGGTTAGCAGCCAGGCCGCCACCGGTCACGTGGGAGAAGCCGCGCACACCGCTGCCGGTGGTGCCGTCCTCACCGTTGACGGGGAATGCTGCCGCCAGGTCCAGGCAGTCTGCCGCGTACACGCGGGTGGGTTCGAGCAGCTCTTCACCGATGGTGCGGCCCAGCTCGTCCACCTGGCGCTCCAGACCCCAGCCGGCAACGTTCAGGACCTTGCGGACCAGGGAGTAGCCGTTGGAGTGAATACCGGAGGACGCCATAGCAATCAGCACGTCGCCCTCACGCACGCGCTCGGGGCCGAGCAGCTCGTCTGCCTCAACCAGACCGGTTGCTGCGCCCGCAACGTCGTACTCGTCCTCTGCGAGCAGGCCGGGGTGCTCGGCGGTTTCGCCGCCAACCAGGGCGGTACCAGCCTGTGCACACGCGCCAGCGATACCGCGCACAATGTCAGCGATACGTTCGGGAACGACCTTGCCGGTGGCAATGTAGTCGGTCATGAACAGCGGCTTCGCACCGCACACGACGATGTCGTCCACGACCATGCCGACCAGGTCGTAACCGATGGTGTCGTGAATATCCAGTGCCTGCGCAATAGCGACCTTGGTGCCCACACCGTCGGTGGAGGTAGCCAGGTAGGGCTTGCGGTACTTGACGAGCTCGGAGACGTCGTACAGGCCCGCGAAGCCGCCCACGCCACCAACGACGGAGGAGTTGTGGGTCGCCTTGATAGCGCCCTTCATCAGCTCAACGGCGCGATCGCCAGCCTCTACGTCAACACCTGCGCTTGCGTAGGTTACGGTGGTGGTGTTCTCGCTCATTAGGATTCCTTCGGGGTAGTGGTAGCGGAGGAGTTTGCGGGGGTGCGGTCCTGCTCGGTGAGTAGTGCCTCGAGGTCGGCGTCGGGGCCGGGGTTGCACATGCCCATACCGGCGTCGTCTGCGGCAATCTGTACTGCGGAGGGGTCGAACTTCGTTTCGAGAGTTTCGGTGCCTTCGCGGGTTTCAATGGAGACAGCCTCGGCGTGCTCGGGCTTGGAGGGGACGGGGCGTTCCACGGTCACCTCAGCCGCCTTACCGGCGAGGGGGCCGCCCTTGCCCTTCTCCTCGGAGTCGAAGAGGGACTTGCCGCGTCGTTCCTCGCTGGGCAGCTCAATCGGGTATTCGCCGGTGAAGCATGCGGTACACATGTTTTCGGCGGGCTGCTCGGTGGCTGCCATCATGCCGTCCTGGGAGATGAAGCCGAGCGAGTCGGCCCCCAGGGAGGAGGCGATTTCGTCCACGGACAGGCCGTTAGCGATCAGCTCCGCGCGGGAGGCGAAGTCAATACCGTAGAAGCAGGGCCACTTCACGGGCGGGGAGGAGATGCGCACGTGCACTTCCTTCGCGCCGGCTTCGCGGAGCATACGCACGAGGGCGCGCTGGGTGTTACCGCGAACGATGGAGTCGTCAATAACGACGAGGCGCTTACCGGCAACCACAGACTTGAGCGGGTTCAGCTTGAGTCGAATACCGAGCTGGCGGATAGTCTGCGAGGGCTGAATGAAGGTTCGGCCCACGTAGGCGTTCTTGACCAGGCCGTTACCGTAGGGAATGCCGGACTCTTCGGCGTAACCAATAGCAGCCGGAACACCGGATTCGGGAGTGGGCATGACCAGGTCAGCTTCAACAGCGTGTTCGCGGGCAAGCTGACGGCCCATTTCTACGCGGGATTCGTAGACGCTACGGCCGGAGATGGTGGTGTCCGGGCGAGCGAGGTAAACGTACTCGAAGACGCAACCGGCGGGCTTAGCTTTTGCGAAACGCTGGGAACGCAGACCGTTCTCATCAATGGTGATGAGCTCGCCGGGCTCCACTTCACGCACGAAGGACGCACCGACAATATCAAGTGCCGCGGTTTCGGATGCGACAACCCAGCCACGCTCCAGACGACCGAGCACGAGGGGGCGTACACCCTGCGGGTCGCGTGCAGCGTAGAGGGTGTGCTCATCCATGAAGGTGAGGCAGAAAGCACCGCGAAGGGTCGGCAATAGGTCGAGTGCTGCTTCTTCGAGGGAGTCGAAGTCGTGCTCCGCCAGCAGGGCGGTGACGAGTGCGGTGTCGGTGGTGTTGCCCTGGGCGAGTTCGCCGTGCTTGGGGGGCTTGCCGCCGTTCTTTTCAATCAGACGCTCGTAGAGGTCTGCCGAGTTGGTGAGGTTACCGTTGTGCGCCAGGCAGAGCGTACCGTGCGGGGTGGTACCGAGAGTCGGCTGTGCGTTAGCCCAGTGGGATGCGCCGGTGGTGGAGTATCGGGCGTGGCCGATAGCGTGGTCGCCGGGCATGGAACTGAGGGTGGCTTCGTCAAAGACCTGGGAGACCAGTCCCATATCTTTGTACACGTGGATGCGTTTGCCGTTACTGGTTGCGATACCTGCTGATTCCTGGCCGCGGTGCTGGAGCGCGTACAGGCCGTAGTAGGTTAGCTTTGCCACGTCCTCGCCGGGAGCCCAGACACCGAAGACGCCGCAGGCGTCCTTGGGGCCGTGGTCAATTGGATCGAGGTCGTGAGTGAGTTTTCCGTCGGGGCGAATCAATTCACTTCTTTTCGACGATGGGACTGCGGATGCGTCTGTGCAAGCGCAAGATTAGGGCGTGTTGCCGCACTCGCACCTGCCTGTGTGTGCGGTAGCATACACCAGACCCTTAAAAGTGTACCGGGTTTCAATGTAGACGTGGTGAAGGATACGCTAAATACCTCAGGATGGACCACTAGAACAGGCACCAAACACGCCAAATCACGAAAACTGCGTGGACCTGTGAGCTCGTAGCGAATTCTAGAAGAGCGGCAACAAACCCGAAAGGTCACTACGCTCACCCGACGCATCCAGCGCACCGGCACTCACCGCCTGC
The DNA here is from genome assembly GCA_963539245.1 of Rothia mucilaginosa. Lineage (GTDB taxonomy): Bacteria > Actinomycetota > Actinomycetes > Actinomycetales > Micrococcaceae > Rothia > Rothia mucilaginosa_H. Next base: position 113,023 of record CAUTJW010000004.1, on the reverse strand, counting down.
GCCCACGAACAGGCACCCAGAACCAGCGCCGCCCACACGAGCGGACGCGCCTCCACAACGGACGGGGGAGTGCCGCGCGTATGGCGGGGGCCAGCAATACACTGAGTCACACCCAGCGGGGGTACACGCACCTCCACACTATTGCCGGGGGCGAGGGTTGCCAGCTCCTCCAAGGTGAAGCGCACAAAGGTCGCACGCACCGAGCGGGGGAGCGCGGCAAACGCCTGCTCCACCTCGGCGCTGTTCAGCAGGTACTCGCCTTGGGCATGCACATCTGCGGGCTCGCCGGCTGCCGCACGCTGCGCCTCAAAGAAGGCACGCACTTCGCGTACCGCCGCCATGCCCGCTTCCTCGCTAGTCTTACGCCGAATCGCCACGACTAGTCCTCTTTCTGGGTGTTCTCTTCGGGGTCGCCGGGAGTCGGATCCTCGCGGGTGAAAAGCTCCTCATGTACGCGCAGCTCACCCACCACAACCGGCTCACCGTCCACGTAGCCGCCGGTCACCGGGTGAACCACCAGCGCGAGTAGGCGCTCGCATTCCTCGGCGCTCAGGTAGCCGCCAGCGGCGAGAGCACGCAGAGCCACGGCGTACATGGCGCGGTGCGAACCGTCGCTCATCTTCACCACCACGGATGCGCCCGAACGCAGACCAATGCAGAGCACGCCCTCCGCACCGCCCTTGACGATCGCGTCCAGTTCTTCGCTGAGCACGGTGTCGGGGGAGCCGGGTGCCTGAATCAGCTCGGGGTAATCCACCATGGCGGTCGCGACCGTGGAGGCGCGCGCATCCGCGCCGAGGTTGCGGATTGCCGCACCCAGGGTCGAGTAGGCGCGTGCGGCACCGGCCAGGGAGACGGCGTGCACGGGCGCACCGCAGCCATCAACGCCGATAGCGGCTACGGGCTCGCCGGTGAACGCCTCAATTTCTTCGGTGATGACCTGCTGCAGCGGGTGGGCGGGGTCGAGGTAGTTGTGCAGAGTCCAGTCCTGCGAGCCCTCTTCGAGGTCGCCGCGCTCAAGCTTGGCGGTGCACGCCCACAGGAATGCGGCGTGCTTGCCGGAGCAGGGGTGCGCCAGGGCGGTAGCGGCAAGGTTTGCCTGAATCATTGCCTGGCGTGCCTGCTGATCGGAGGGGAGCGTGGGCTTGAGCGCCAGGTTTGCCGGGGTGAGCGGGTTGGTTTCGGTGCTGCCCTGGGTGAGTACGTCCTGCACGGCGCGCATCTGCTCGAAGGTGCCGCGGTGTGAACCGCAGGCGATGGCGACCTGGGAGCCGCGCAGGGGTGCGCCCGCCTTCATCGATCCGATGGCCTGCAGGGGCTTGGCTGCGGAGCGCAGGTAGAAGGGCTCGTGAATATCACCGAGGGCAAGCTGCACATCGCCGTCGGGGCCCAGCAGGATGAGGCGGCCGCGGTGGCGTGCCTCCACAAAGTTGTTGCGGGTGAGCTGCGCGAGTTCTACGTCGAAGGCGCTGCTCTGGCAGGTGGTGTGAGTGGTTGCCTGTGGGGTGGTGCTGTTGGTCATTCTTCTAGTTTAAACGGGGCGTGCGGCTTGACCCTATTCGTGGTTGGGTGGTGCGGAGATGCGCGGAGGTGAGCGTGGGGCTGGCATGCCCCGATATGCAGTCTGAGAACGGGCGTAATGCATCCGGTAGGAAATTGCTGCAGCCCAGGGACCCCTATATCTATGCGAAACTAGTTAGACGCGACCCGGTACGAGTATGCATCCTTAACGCCCCTTATCCCTCAACTCACTCTTGATCGGTGAGCGGCAAACCACGTAAAGGAGTACATCCATGGCAGAGCAGAACAACACCTCCGCAACCCCCTCCGCACAGAACACCTCCCCCAAGGGTGGTGTGAGCGCGGATTCTGAATTCCACGCAAAGTTCTTCCCCATCCTGGCTCGCGTTGCTTCTGTGACCGCAGTGCTCATGTACGTGTTCTACTTCCCGCAGATTATCGGTAACCTGAACGGTCATAAGGGTGACTGGATTCAGCCTCTGGTTGCTGCTGTGAACTGCACCCTGTGGGTTCTGTACGGTCTGTGGCGCCCCAAGAAGGACGTCCCGATTATCATCGCGAACGCTCCCGGTATTGTCTTCGGTGGCCTGGCTGCTATTACCGCCCTCGTCTAAGGTTTAGCTTGGTTAGGTAGCTTCGGTTACGTAAGCTGTGCGGCTCTTCTCTAGCGTGCATTCGTGCGAATGTGCCGCTACATGAGAAGAGCCGCATTTTTAGTGCGCTCAGCTCACATTTTTAGTGTGGTACCGGGTACCCTGAATAGCATGAAGGTTTTGGTACTGGGCCCCGGCGGCCGCGAACACGCAATTATTCGAGCGCTTCTGCGCGACCCTGAGGTAACCGAGGTGCACAGCGCCCCCGGCAACGCCGGTATTGCCCAGGATGTTCCCGTCCACGCAATTGATGCGAATGACCCCGCCCAGGCAACCGCCCTGGCACGCGAACTGAACGCCGACCTGGTCGTTATTGGCCCGGAGGCGCCCCTCGTCGCAGGTGTCTCCGACGCACTGCGGGAGGCGGGTTTTGATGTTTTCGGCCCCTCCGCAGCTGCCTCGCAGCTGGAAGGTTCCAAGGCTTTCGCTAAGCAGGTCATGGAAGAGGCTTCCGTGCCGACCGCTCGCGCCTACGTGGCAACGAACGCCGCCGAGGCGCAGGCGGCACTGGACGAGTTTGGTGCACCCTACGTGGTGAAGGACGACGGCCTGGCTGCAGGTAAGGGCGTTGTGGTGACCGAGGACCGCACCGCGGCACTGGAGCACGCTCAGGCTTGCTTCAACGCTGGCGGCACCGTGGTCATCGAAGAGTTCCTGGACGGCCCCGAGGTGTCCCTCTTCGTCATTTCTGACGGTAAGAACGTTCTGCCGCTGTCCCCGGCGCAGGACTTCAAGCGCATTTTCGACAACGATGAGGGCCCGAACACTGGCGGTATGGGCGCCTACACCCCGCTTCCCTGGCTACCCGAGGGCTTCGTGCAGGAGGTCGTGGAGAAGGTGGCACGCCCGACCGTGGCTCGTATGGCTGAGCGCGGCACCCCGTTCGTGGGCGTGCTCTTCTGCGGCCTGGCGGTGACCAGCCGCGGCGTGCGCGTTATCGAGTTCAACGCCCGCTTTGGCGACCCGGAAACCCAGGCGGTTCTGGCGCGTCTGCGCACCCCGCTGGGCCAGCTGCTGCGTGCGGCTGCTCGCGGTGAAATTTCTGAGGGTACCGAGCTGGATTGGGATCCCCGCACCGCAGTGGACGTGGTCATGGCTGCCGAGAACTACCCGGACACTCCCCGCAAGGGTGACGTCATCTCCGGTCTGGATGAGGCGAACGCTCTGGAGGGCGTGCACGTGATTCACGCGGGCACTGTCGCATCCGAGGAGGGCGTGCTGACTGCTGGCGGTCGTGTGCTGGCTGTTGTTGCTCTCGGTGACGACCTGGCTGCCGCCCGCAACGCCGCCTACGAGGGTGTTCGCGCTATCTCCTGGGCTGGCGCGCAGTACCGCACCGACATTGCGCTGAAGGCTGTGGAGAACCGCATCCACATTCCCGCTCCGCGTAGCTAAAACCTTAATGTGACCGGCTTCCCCGCTTGAGGGTGGGGGAGCCGGTCGCTTCTTTGCCTCGAGATTGTGCCGTATTGATGACTGCTTGGCACTATCGGGAGCCGTGCCTGTCGCGGTATTGTAATTACACAGACTTTTTGCATCCACATCACACCACCTCATCAGGAGAAATTCTCATGACTTCTCGTTCTAACCCCCTGGAAATCCCTGGCTGGACTCATATTTATTCCGGTAAGGTCCGCGACCTGTATGTTCCGAATGAGGAACGTTTTGACGCTACCGGCTTGACCGTCAATGATGACGCTGAGCTGCGTGCCGGTTCGGTCATGGTTGTTGCCTCGGACCGTATTAGCGCTTTTGACCGTATTCTGCCCACCGAAATCCCGGATAAGGGCAAGATTCTGACTCAGATGTCCCTGTGGTGGTTTGAGCAGCTCAAGCAGGTTCCGAACCACGTGCTGTCCACCGACGTGCCGGATGTTGTGGCTGGTCGCGCGATGATTTGCCGTTCGCTGAACATGTTCCCGGTGGAGTGCATTGTGCGCGGTTACCTGACCGGTTCGGGCTTGGCGGCGTATAACGAGACCGGTGAGATTGCTGGTGTGAAGCTGCCTGCGGGTCTGGTGGATGGTTCCCGCCTGGACACCCCGATTTTCACTCCGACTGGTAAGGCCGAGGTGGGTGAGCATGATGAGCTGGTGACCCGTGAGGAGCTGTACGCTGAGGTGGGTCAGCCGGTGGGTGAGCGCCTGGAGGAGCTGAGCCTGAGCCTGTACACCACCGCGGAGAAGATTGCTCGTGAGCAGGGCATTATTCTGGCGGATACCAAGATGGAGTTCGGTACCGATTCGTACCGCGGCGAGATTACCCTGGGTGATGAGGTGCTGACCCCGGACTCTTCGCGTTTCTGGGATGCGACCCAGTACGAGCCGGGCCGTGCGCAGCCGAGCTTCGATAAGCAGTATGTGCGTGACTGGCTGCGTTCCCCGGAGGCGGGCTGGGACGGTTCGGATAACGTGCCGCACCTGCCTGAAGAGGTTGTGGAGAAGACTCGTGCCCGTTACGTTGAGGCGTATGAGCGTCTGACCGGCACGAAGTTCTAAACTCAATATTTCGGGCTGAATAAGTCTTTGAGATAGCTAAAGGGCGGTGCCCCGGAAGGTCATTCTTCCGGGGCACCGCCCTTTAGCTACGTGGGGTTATGAGGTTGAGGGGCGATGCCTAGCCAACGTGAGCGTCTTCATTCTGGGCGTCTCCGGAAGGTTATAAATCTTCCTGAATTTATTTTAATACGATGTGCACAAGCGCATATTTATGTGATTTAAATCATTATATAGTGATAAGAATTTTCATTGCGCCTAAGTGTAGAGATTTGCTATGATTTCTACTACCATCCAATGAGTTGTTTTCTGTATATAAAAAGCGACAAATCACATATGCAAGTTGCATGATTCCCTTTATATGGTGAATTGGTGCAAATAGTTATATGTTGACAAGATGGCATATCTACTCATGGGGTCAGTAATTCAGACTCCTACCTAAGTAATAAGGAGATTCGCTATGTCGCGTTCTACTTTTGTCCGTGCGTTGTCCGCTATCGGCGTTGCTGCCGCTTTGTCGGTTGGGGCAGCTGTGCCCGCTGCCCACGCTGATTTTCACGCATACGACCATGTTGGTCTCAAGGGTGAACTGACCCGTTCTGCTTTCAGCAACTTCATCGATGTCCCCGACAATATGCTTTCGTCAGCAGCCAACTGGACCGGCGGCCGTCTCAAGGGTGTTAACACTAACTGGTGGGGATACAATAATACCTTCCACCTTAACCGCGGACAGGTGCTTTACTATGTTGGGGATAACAACAACGACACTACTGATTATGTAGTTTCCTGGTAACTACGGTACTACATCTGTCAGAGGGTAGGAGCCTACTCTTAGGGTTTAGGCTCCTACCTTCCCTGCTCCTTATTGTTGAGAAAGGTGAAGTCCATGGCAAAGAAGCCCTTCACACCCCTCGCCCTTATCGGTATTGCTTGCTGTCTGGGCGTATCGAGTTGCTCCACCACCGTTGAAGTTAAGCAAGACATTCGCAATGTCCTGGCAAGCTACGAGAATCCCTCCCCGGATATTAACGTGGCCCTCGTCAACGAGGTCAAAAAGTGCATGAGTGAGAAGTCCTTCACCTACTCCGGTAGTCAGAACATTATTTCCGGTGCCTCCGTTCTTGAACTTGCGATGAGTGATGCCTACCTCCCCAGCGAAGAAGCGGCCACCCGAGGGTACTTATTCACCCGGCAGGACAACGCTAGCTCCAGCAATGAACCCGCGATGGAAAACCCGGCATATCGCAAGGCGTTCCAAGGTGACCCCCAAGCCGCAGACAGCAAAACTGTCACCATCACGCTGAGTAACGGTGCCCAGGTCGGCATGGCAACAGATTCATGCCTGGGACGTGCGGCAGAGGCTGTCTTCGGCTCAACAGAAAACTACCTCAAATACACCAACTTCATTAATGAGCTCACCACGGGTGGATCCAAAAATAACGCGGTAGAAGAAATGGGGAAATACTACCGCGATGACACCACCTACGGTGCATGCATGAAAGAAAGCGGATACGCCGACATCCAGCACTTTGGAGATGCTCCCAGCTACGCAGAGAAAACCTGGGGTAAGTATAAGGCAGCCAATGCCGCCGCCAATGCGGAAGAGCAGGCCCTAGCTCATGCTGACTACAACTGCCAAAAGTCCACTGGGATTCTGACTAAGGCACAGAATATCTACTACGAAAAGGCGGCGACCTGGCTCAATGAGCATGAACCGCTCATCCTTGAAGTACGCGATATCGAACGTCAGGCGCAGGAGCGCGCCGCAGCTCTAGTCAACGGCAACTAGCGGACGGCAACCAGTAAACGCTGATTCCTCGTTGGACATTTTCTAGCGAGATTTTTCTACCGGTCCTCTGCTCTCAACCGCTTTCACCCGCGGATGAGGGCAGAGGATACACCCCTTTATTCCCCCTGCCCCGTATTTCACCGCAGAAAGGTGAACCCATGAACACGCAGCAGAGTTCAGAAAATCCCCGCCGCGCCGCCATGACGGCAACCGTACGCGCCTACCTGCTTCCGGTGCTCGTCATTCTGCTCGTCATCACCGGCGGGTTCTCCATCTATGCGCTTAATACGGGGCTACGCACCAATGTTGAGTCCAACGCGCAGCCGTCCCGAGCCGCGCAACTAACAACCCGCATCAGCACGCAGACTGTTACCCGCACATACTCGGGAGAAGTCAGCGTGTCGTCTGCCCGAAGCTACACCGTGGGAACCCCTCAAGGAGTGGTGACCAGGGACGGCGCCAAAGCGGGTACCCAGCTGAGTAACGGCTCAATTATCACCACTATCAACGAACGTCCCATCATTGCGTTCAAAGGTAGCATCCCCGCCTACCGCGACCTCGCCGTAGGCGCACGCGGCGATGACGTTAAACAGCTCCAAGAAGCTCTAGAATCGCTCGGCTACAGTATCTGGGATGAGGAAGGAAACTACGGCGAAGCAACCGCCAATGCTGTCTACCGTTTCTACCTGGATCGTGGCTACTACCCTCCCGGGGATACTGACCGAACCGAAGAAGGACGCTACAACACCGCACTGCCGCTCTCTGAATACCTCTTCGCTGACGGCAATGAATACACCGTAGACAACAGCTGCGGCACCAAAGGCCAAACCTCAACTCCGGCGCTGTGCACCCTATCCGCGGGTGGGTACCGTCTGGTACTCTCTGCGGACGGTAGCGCTCTCAGCAATGAACTCGCTGAGGGACAGAAAGTCCAGATTCTTACCGATAACGGAAGTCCGCTCGAAGGCACTCTGGGCGCGGCCCTCACACCCGAAGGCTCAACTAACGCTGACGGCGGCGCTAACGCAGGTACCTCCAACGGTGCGCAGAACAGCGCGCGACCTAACAGCGATACCTCCGCACAGGGAGCTACCGCACGGAAACGCTACCCCATCACAATCGACGTGCCGGAAAACACGACGGCATCAACACGTTTTCAAGCAACCGTCACTCTCAACCGAGGCGCTGAAAACGCCCTCGCAGTGCTCGAAGCCGCCGTCAAAACCGAAGAAAACGGAACGCACTCCATCACCCTGGAGAACGGTCAGAGCGTTCCCGTCACCCTCGGTGTATGCTCCGCCGGAATCTGCGAGCTCGTCAACCCCGCAGCAGAACTCAAGGCAGGCACCGTTGTGAAGCTGAAGGAGCGCTAAAATGCCTCATCACGAGACAGAACGTGCCCTCCCCGCGAGCTCTACCGCCACAAAACCTAATATCGAGTGCCACAATATTGCGCGTTTCTTCCCGCCCGCCACCTGGGCGCTCAAAAACGCGACCCTCAGCATTCATGAAGGTGAATCTGTGGCCATTACCGGCGCCTCCGGAAGCGGAAAATCTACGCTCCTCTCTATCATCGGGCTACTCGATCAGCCCTCTGAGGGTGAGCTGAAAATATTGGGACAAAACATGGGCACCGCCAGCGACGCCGAACGAACCGTGGCGCGCCGTGAGCACATCGCTTTTGTCTTTCAGGCGTACCACCTCATTGCTCATCTGAACGCCACCGAGAACATTGCCCACACCCTCCGGATGCGCGGCGTACCGGGCCGTCAAGCGCATCAGCGTGCGTTGCAGGCACTCGAGCAGGTCGGCTTGGGGCACCGTCTGGAGGTTCTTCCACGCAATATGTCCGGTGGTGAACAGCAACGAGTCGCGGTTGCGCGCGCGTTAGCCTGCGCCCCGCGTATCCTACTGTGCGATGAGCCTACAGGAAACCTCGACACTGAAAACTCTCACAAGGTGTTGGATCTGCTCCTCGCCGGCCGTGCGGAGAAGCAAAGCCTGGTCATCATCACTCATGAGCCCGATATTGCGGCTCGCTGCGACCGGCAGCTACACATGGTCGATGGGCTGCTCGTTAGTCCCGAACTCACTAGTCCCGAAGAGCCTGCCCACCAAACGCTCAAAGAACCCGTTGTCAGGGGAGGATAGATGCTAAGGAACAACCTTCACTACGCTCTCCTTGCAGTTGTCCGCCGTTGGCGCCGCAACCTGCTCACAGTATTGGCGATGCTCGCGGGAACAACCACCATCATCATGCTGGTGGGTGTCAGTGAGTCGTCAGCGCTCAATACGAGCTCTCAGCTGGCCAGTTACGATTCCACCCGGCTCGGTGTGCGCCTCCAGCCGCAAACCTGGGATATACCGGAGGATGAACTACTCTGGCGCGTTAACCAAATTCCAGAGGTCAAAGCTGCCGGTACAGTCACCGTAGATACGCAAACGACGCGTCCACAAGTGAACAGGCCGGGGTATGAGGGCCAGCAAACGCCCCTTGCAGTCGTTTCAGAGGCAGGTTTGAAAGCACGAGGTGCGCACATTGTCGAAGGGCACTTTTCGGAGCCTGCCCGCGAGCGCCCCGGTGAGCCTACCGTCTATCTGGGTGTTGCCCTCGCGAAGGAGCTAGGAGTCAGTACTGAGCCCGGACGGAACATAATTGAGGTCAACGGAATGCGAGCTTACGTGCTCGGCATTATCCGTGACGGCGGCAAAAACGCTGCTCTCAGTAGCGCTCTTATCCTGCCGACCACCTCCACTTTCTTGCCGCAAGCCCACACCCTGCAACGCGGTATGGACGTTATCGTGAATCCAGGAAGTGCAGATACGGTCGCGGAACAGCTCAAGCAGGTACTCGATCCGCAGCGCGCCCCTGTTGATACAAACATTGAGATTCCGCCTTCACCGGTGACTCTTCGTGCTTCCTTGACGAAAGACAGTCGAACCCTTACGACCATTATTCTGGTGGTTCTTATCGTCTCGACAAGCTTCGGCATTGTGATGACCATGCAGATTTCGGTCTGGGAACGCCGCAGGGAAATCGGCATTAACCGTGCATTAGGGTTGGGGCGGCGAGATGTGGCGGTCAGCTTCCTTGCGGAGGCGGCTCTCCTCGGTGCCTTGGGCGCTCTTGGAGGCTTCATCCTCGGTATTCTCGGTTCCTGGGTTGTGTGCCTTCTCAACGGCTGGGCGCTATCTCTGCCGCCCCTTATCCTAGGGATTCCTTTCCTCGGCTTGGGTGTGGGCATCGTGGCGGGTGCATTGCCCGCCTACGCGGCAACGAAGGTTCAGCCGCTTGAGCTGCTGCAATAACTGCCCCGCTGAAATAATTGCTCGGCGCATAAGGGTGGTGCCCCGGAAGGTCATTCTTCCGGGGCACCGCCCTTTAGCTATGTGGGGTTATGAGGTTGAGTGGCACATCCTAGCCGGCGTGAATGTTCTCGTGGCACAAATCCTCGTGCAGAATATCCCGCGCCGGGTGCAACCGCGCCCGCTCTTCCGCAGCCCGGTCAGACAGCGAATAAAACCACGTAATGTGCTCACACACCCGCTCATAGGCTGCCTGCTCATCGTGAGAGGTAATCGCCTCAATAATGCCGTAATGCTGCTGCTGCAACGTGCGCTTGACCGCCTCCCAATCCTTCAGGAAAGGAACCGCCTCCTGCACATAACTCATCGTCGCCATGTGCAAAGAGTCAATCACCGTATCAAGCACAATATTGCCGCCGAGCTTCGACAGCTCATAGTGAAAACGCGTATCGCAGAAATGGAAACGCTCATCGCTGATCTGCTCATCCATCTCCGCCAGATGTACGCGCGCCCGCTCCAACGCTGCCGCACGCTCCGGGGTGTCCGGCGCGGCAGCCGCCGCACGCGCCGCAGGGCCCTCCAGTAGCAGACGGGTTGAGACAACATCCTTCACCGGCAGGCTACGGGTCGCAATATGCATGCGCAGAGCCCAGCTGAGCGCATCCGACGGCTCCGAAATGATAATCGCACCCGACTTCGGTCCCGAACCGGTGCTGGAACGAATCAGACCCAGCGCGTTCAGAACCCTCAAACCCTCACGGACCGAGGGGCGGGAAATACCGTGCCGCGCCGCCAGCTCACGCTCGGAGGGGAGCTTATCGCCCACACGCAGCTCACCCAGGCGCAGGCGCCGCTCAAAGTTCTCCAGGATGATGCTGTAGCTGCGGTCCGCCAGAATCGGCTGGCGCTCAACCGCAGGGGGCGCCTCAGCAGGCTGGGTGTCGTCATGAGAACGAGGCATAGTCTCTCCTGATAACGAGGCTGATAACGAAAAGAAATACCCTTGTTTGAGCTGGCTCAAAGATATTTCGGGCTATTCGTTGAGTGGTCAGGGCATATTGGGTGGTCAGGACATAAAAAGCGGGGCGGCGGAACCGAGAAGGTTCGCCGCCCCGCCGTGGCCTCCGGAAAATACCGGGGCAAATGTCCTATGGTCCTTGAGGTTTTCACCTCAAGAACTTTCTAAGGGGTGAGCCTCAGATTAGGGAATCATGAAGGACAGAACGTTGGTCTGCAGGAAGACCAGGACGCAGACGAACAGGAGCATAGCGAAGGACCAGGGGAGGACAGCCTTGAGGATGTCGGATTCCTTGCCTTCCATGTCCACGGAGGTAGCAGCAATAGCCAGCGACTGCGGGGAGATCATCTTACCGACCACACCACCGGTGGTGTTAGCAGCCAGCATGAGCTCGGGGGTTGCTCCGTGGATACCTGCGTGCTGCAGGTTCTCAGCGGCAGACACCTGCAGCTTGGCGAACAGTGCGTTGGCGCTGGTGTCCGAACCGGTCACAGCGGTACCGATCCAGCCCAGAGCCGGTGCGAGGAACGCGTAGACGGTGCCCAGGCCTGCCAGGAAGGTACCCATGGCAATGGTCTGACCGGAGAAGTTCATGACGTATGCCAGTGCCAGAACCGAAGCAATGGTCAGGATGGACCAACGCATGCGGTAGACAACGGAACCGAACTCGGTGAAGATTGCCGGGAACTTGAATGCGTAGCGGCCCTTCTCGTTGAAGAAGAAGTAGACCACAGCAACAACCAGACCGGAGATGATCAGCAGGGTGCCGGGGTTGGACATCCACGCGAAGTTGTAGACTGCATCCTTGACGGGCTTGCCGTCAGCGGTGACGAGGCGGGAGCTCAGAGCCTGGATATCAATCTTGATGACGAAGCTCTTCAGCCATGCCTTCAGGCCAGCGTGCAGGTTAGCAACACCGAAGATTGCAACGACGATGACGTAGGGCAGCAGTGCCATCCAGACGCGAACGGCGGGCAGAGCTTCCTTCTCTTCAGCCTGTGCGGGCAGACCGTAGCGTTCACGAACGCCTGCGACGCCGCGCGGCTTCCAGAACTGCAGGAAGACAACAGCAACACCCATGGAGACGATGCAAGCAACAACGTCGGTCAGGTTGTATGCGGGGGTAGCAGCGGTGACCCACTGTGCAATTGCGAAGGAGACACCGATGACCAGTGCGGGCAGCCATGCGTCCTTCAGACCCTTCATACCGTCAAGGATGACGAGCAGGATGAGCGGAACGAGCATTGCCAGGAACGGAGCCTGGTGACCAACGATGGTTGCGATAACGTGTGCGTCCTTGCCGCCAACGTCAGCTGCGGTGGTAATCGGGACAGCAACTGCGCCGAATGCCACGGGTGCGGTGTTAGCGATCAGAACGGTGACAGCAGCCTTAAGGGGCTTAACGCCCAGGGAGAGAATCATGGTTGCGGTAATTGCAACGGGAGCGCCGAAGCCAGCCAGTGCCTCGAGCAGACCGCCGAAGCAGAATGCGATGAGGATAGCCTGGATGCGCAGGTCGCCGCCGCCGAGGCGGTCGAAGACGCGGCGCAGATCTTCAAAGCGGCCGGAAAGGACGGTGATCTGGTAGAACCAGATTGCACCGAGGATAACCCAGCAGATGACCAGGCCGTAGATGCCACCGCGGATGGCGCTCAGACCGGCGAGGTCAGCGGGCATGTGGAAGCCCAGGACTGCTACGAGGATAGATGCTGCCAGTGCCACGAGTGCGGACCAGTGAGCGCGTGCCTTAACGCCCAGTAGCATCACAAAGAAGGTGAGGAGGGGAATGGTTGCCACGAGTGCGCTGAGGCCGAGGCTACCTCCCACTGCATTGGTTACAGCGGTATAAGTTTCCACTGGAACTCCTTTGGTTCAGGGTGTGTCTTGTATGTGGTCAGACCATAGATAATCCCGCCGGGGAACGAGTCATTGTTTCCCGTGCGGGGATGTGGTCAGACCATTGATCGCATGTTTAGAAGAGTAGCGGATAGTGCGGCGTTTCACCAAAAGTGACCTGACTCATTCTCGCAACTAAGGGGTGTCTGGAGGGTTTGTATCCCGTGAATTTACCGAAATATTGCGACTCTGATAGTTAATGCCAGCTTCTGAAACTCGAATATTTCTGAAGGCGTAAAGGATTGGGTGTATGAGTGACTGCTTTATCTATTCAGGAACCTTCAACTGCGGGCACATTCTTGAAAAGAATGTTGCGTTAAAGAGGAGTCGCCACACAAAACAATCATTAATGCTTCAGAAAGGCTTATTTCCAGGGGATTTATCAACTGAAGATGTGCGTTTGATAAACGTTCAATAATTAAAGAGAGATAAGGGGTGGGGTGAAGGTAAAAACTAGATGAGGTCATATATACCGAAAGGTAGGAAAATATACCTTAAGGTCAGGGTGACCTAACCCGTTATTTAACAAGGAAAGTATGCGCTATTTCGACTAGAGAAAAGCCGCACAACGGTGTTAAATGGCAAGGAAGATAAAAGACATCACCACGGTTTCTGATCCCACCGCATCCCACCTCCACTTGGGGCGCGCACACCAGCCGGAACCTACCGGCTCAGCTTCCCCGGTTCACCTCTTTGAACCGTAGTACACGGAAGACCGAACTTATTCGGACTGTGCCCCGCCTACCCCAAACGCAGGCGGTGAGACCGAGAAACTCTGAACACAGAGGAAAGGACGGACAAGTCATGCGCATTGCACTCTTCTCCACGTGCATCGTTGACGGCATGTACCCCCGCGTAGCACGCGCCACCGTCGAAATTCTTGAGCGCCTGGGCCACGAGGTTGTCTTCCCCCCGAACCAGACCTGCTGCTCCCAGATGCACGTCAACTCCGGTTACTTCGATGACGGCTACGAAGTCATCAAGAACCACGTCGAGGCATTCGACTCCTGGGACTGGGACGTTGCTGTTGCACCCTCCGGCTCCTGCGTCGGCTCCCTGCGTCACCAGCAGGCAATGGTCGCACGTAGCCGCGGCGACGAGGCACTGGCTCTGAAGGCAGAGCAGATCGCTTCCCGCACCTTCGAGCTCTCCCAGCTGCTGATCGACATCCTCGGTATCACCAACGCTGCTGAGCAGCTCGGCTCCTACTTCCCCGAGCACGTCACCTACCACAGCTCCTGCCACGGTATGCGCATGCTCGGCCTGGGCACCCGCCAGCAGGACCTGGTCCGCACCGTTGAAGGCATCAAGTACACCCAGATCGAGGGCATGGATCAGTGCTGTGGCTTCGGCGGTACCTTCTCCTTCAAGAACGCTGACGTCTCCGGCGCAATGGTCAACGACAAGGCCGACAACGTCGAGGCAACCGGCGCATCCGTCTGCACCGGTGGCGACTGCTCCTGCCTGATGAACATCGGTGGCGCACTCTCCCGTCGCGGCTCCGACGTGAAGACCATCCACTTCGCTGAGATCCTCGCCTCCACCAAGGAAAACCCGCTCAAGATTGATGCCGAGCACCTCGAGCTCTCAATCGCCTAAGGAAAGATAAGACCTCATGACCGCTATTCAGCTTGGTATGCCCAAGGTCGTTCACTACGGCGAGGGCAACATTTTCGAAGAAACCCCCTTCCCCAAGTACGCGAAGGAAGAGCTCAAGAACGAGCAGCTGCGCTCCAACCTGCGCTTCGTGACCCACGCGATCCGTAACAAGCGCGCACGCGTCACCGCAGAGGTGCCCGACTGGCAGGAACTGCGCAACACCGGTGAGTCCGTCAAGAACTACGTTCTGGCGAACCTGCCCGAGCTGCTCGAGCAGTTCGAGCGTAACTTCACCGCCGCAGGCGGCCACGTGCACTGGGCACGCAACGCCACCGAGGCAAACCAGATCGCTCTGGACCTGATTCGCGAGCAGGGCGTGGACGAAATCATCAAGATCAAGTCCATGGCAACCGCAGAGACCGGCCTGAACGAATTCCTCGAGGAAAACGGCATCAACGCTATTGAGACCGACCTCGCGGAAGAAATCGTCCAGCTCGGCCACGACCGCCCCTCCCACATTCTGGTGCCCGCAATTCACCGCAACCGCCGCGAAATCCGCGACATCTTCCTGCGCGAAATTGAGGGTATCAACCCGGACATCACCGATGAGCCGGCAGAACTGGCAGAGGCATCGCGTAACCGCCTGCGCAACAAGTTCCTGAACACCACCGTGGCAGTCTCCGGTACCAACTTCGGTATTGCCGAGACCGGCACCCTGACCATCGTGGAGTCCGAAGGTAACGGCCGTATGTGCCTGACCCTGCCCGACACCCTCATTACCTTCATGGGTATTGAGAAGATCCTGCCCACCTTCCAGGACTACGAGGCATTCCTGCAGCTGCTGCCCCGCTCCTCCACCGGTGAGCGCATGAACCCCTACACCTCCATGTGGACCGGTGTGACCCCCGGTGACGGCCCTCAGAACATGCACGTCATCCTCATCGACAACGGCCGTACCGCCGTTCTGGCCGATGAGCTGGGTCGCCAGGCACTGCGTTGCATCCGCTGCTCCGCTTGCATGAACGTGTGCCCCGTGTACGAGCGCGCAGGCGGCCACGCCTACGGCTCCACCTACCCGGGCCCCATCGGTGCAATTCTGTCCCCGCAGCTCTCCGGTATCGAGGCTGCAGAGAACAACTCCCTGCCGTACGCATCCTCTCTCTGTGGCGCTTGCTACGAAGTTTGCCCCGTGAAGATTAACTTCCCTGAGGTCCTCGTGCATCTGCGCGCTAAGGATGTTGAGTCCCAGCACGCTGTCCGCGAGTTCGAGGGCAACAAGAAGGCTCCCTTCTCGCAGATGGACGGCATGATGCTTGGTGCGAAGAAGCTCTTCACCTCCGGCAAGATGATGTCGATTGCAGAGCGTGGTCTGCCCATGTCCCGCCTTATCAGCGGCCGCAAGCACAAGATCACCGCTGTTCCCGGTATCGTCAGCGGCTGGACCGCTTACCGCGACATCCCCGAGCCCCCCAAGGAATCTTTCCGCAACTGGTGGAAGAAGGAGAAGGGTCAGGCTCCGGCACGCGATAACGCTGAGCGCGTTGACATTCAGGCCCTCATCGAGGCAAACAAGGGTAAGGTCGCTGAGGCGGCAGCAAACGCCAAGGCAGCTATGGACGCCCAGGCAGCCCGTGAAGCTAAGGAGAACAACTAATGTCCTCTGCTAAGGAAGATATCCTCGCACGTATCCGCTCGTCCCTGGCTGACGCACCCGTCGCCCCCGAGCCCGTACGTAACTACCGCCGCGTCAGCGAGCTGAACGAAGAGCAGACCATTGAGATGCTCGTCGACCGCCTCATTGACTACAAGGCAAACGTGTTCCACGCGAACAAGGAGAACATCTCCAAGGTCATCGCAGAGCGACTGGGTGAAAAGTCCACCTACGTGGTTCCCGAGGGCCTGAACATGGAGTGGCTACCGGCTGACACCGCTGACCGCAAGCGCGTCACCGACTCCGGTAGCACCCTCAAACCCGGCTGCCTGAGCCTGAAGGAACTGGACGCAGTTGACGCTGTGGTGACCGGTTCGACCGTCTCCTGCGCAGAGACCGGCACGATCTTCTTGAACACCAACCCCGATGAGGGTCGCCGCGCCATCACCCTGGTGCCCGACCACCACATCTGCGTGGTGCCCCGTTCCACCGTCGTGGAGCTGGTTCCCGAGTCGATCGAGCGTATCACCTACACCCGCCCCGTGACCATGATTTCCGGTCCGTCGGCAACCAGTGATATCGAGCTGATCCGCGTGGAGGGCGTGCACGGCCCCCGTACCCTGGACGTCATCATCTACGACGCCTAAGGTACAGCGCCAGACGGCAAACCTCTAAAGAAACCGCCCGAGAGCTAAGGCTCCCGGGCGGTTTCTTTATACCCTCTTCTTGATGCCCCTTTTCTTATGCCCCCGCGGCTTCTCGTCTTCAGAGGCGCAGGTGCCAGTTGTGAGGGCACAAAAACGGTGGCGGGCCCATGTTCCCGCCACCGTTCTGTGGAGTAGTATCTTGTGGTGTATCGACGGTTAGCGTCGTAGCGCCCCGCGTGGGTGCTTAGGCGCGTGCGTCGAAGTGCTGCAGACCGGAGTCCTCGCGGCTACCGCCCTGGCCATCGCCAACATCGCGGTAATCCTTAATCCACTCAATCTTCTGAACCCACTTGACCATCTTGTAGCCGTGCATGGAGTCCGCACGCAGACGGAGCGGGCCACCGTACACATCCGGCAGGGGCTTGTCGTTCATGCCCCAGGCCAGGATGGTCTCATCTTCCATTGCCATGGAGATGTCCAGGCACTCGTAGTAGGGTTCGGTCGGACGGCCGTCGTAGGTGTGGCCCACGTGGCCGAAGGAGGTCACCATAACGTAGCGAGCGTCATCAGTCTTCTCGACCAGTGCGAGGACGTCGCGCAGGCGCACACCCTCCCACTTGGCGATACCGGTCCAACCCTGCATGCAGGTGTGCATGGTGATGTTAACTTCCTTGCCCAGCTTCTTGAGGTCATCAATGCTCAGGGACTTGGATTCCTTCACCAGACCACCCAGCTCCAGGCGGTAGTCAACGAACTCGTGCTCCTTCAGGCGGTTCCACTCGGTGCTCTCACGCTCGCTCGGCGGGCGAGTGTTAACCCAGTGGAAGGGCGAAATATCGGCGTCGGTGAAGACCTTCTTCTGCACCTGACGGGAGGTGATACGGTCCAGCAGGACGTTACGAATCGGCTGGGTCAGACCCCAAATGAAGGTCTGAGTGAAGCGCAGGTCGCGCAGGGACCAGTACGAAGCGAAAATCCACAGAGCCACAGCGAAGACAATGCCGCCAATGAGCATGGTGACTGCCTGAGCGAACTGTGCTGCGTCCACCTCGTTGTAGGGCTTGTTCAGCATCATGTGGGCGATGTTGTACTGGGGGTGAACCACGAATACCAGCGCCACGTGAATGACGGTGAAGACGCAGTAGAACGCCATGCCCAGGAAGTGGATGGAACGCGCGGTCTGGCGGTTACGGAAGAGGCGCACGTAGCCGGGGAAGCGGCCACAGAATGCCGGGCTCATGATCGGGCCGGTTGCAATCATCAGCGGTGCCACGATGAACACCACGGTGAAGTACATAATCTGCTGCAGAGCGTCGTACGGCTGGAAATGCTCAATCGAGGGAATCTGGAAGCCAGCGTAAATCTGGATGGATTCCCACGCCTGGGGGATGATGTCCCAGCTGGTCGGGACGATACGGCGCCACTGACCGGTCAGGAACAGCAAGGAGACGTAGACGAGACCGTTAACAATCCAGATGACGGTCACCAGCGCGTGCCATGCGCGGCCCAGACCAATCTGGGCCTTGCCGGGCAGAGAAATCAGGGGAGACAGGGTGCGCTGGTCGTCGCGCGCCGTAAATTCACCGGGGACAGTCGAAACCTTGTCCTTGGTGAACTTGAGCCACTCAGAACCCGGGGTGCAGTGGTTGTTCCAGTACAGGCGGGGGTGAGAGGCGAGAACTTCCCAACCTGAACGAATCAGGAAGCCCATCATAATGAAATTGATAAAGTGCGTAATTCGGAGCCAGGACGGGAAGTCCAGCTCTACGCCACCAGTGCTCGCGGTGAGGAGTAGTTGGTGCATGATATTTCCTTCGGAAATGACTGTGTGTGCAGACAATCGTTAGGATTCAGTGCGAGGCCTTGAGATGTGATGTTAGAAATAATTACCCTTCTGACCCATATGATCCTCCTCAGTGATTGGGAGCCGCCGGGGGTATCGTCGCGGATACTCCCGAAAGGAGCACCTCCCGTGTGTGAGAGGGGAGGTGCGCCAGCTCCCGCTGGGGCGGAAGCGACTCTGTGTATGTATGTTGGTTTATGTGTGTTTCAGGGAAATTCCCTGTCTGCTTTCAATTTTATAGGACAAGGTGTCAATTGAGAAAGCTAAGACACGTCATGTTCTGTAATATTTGCATTAAAAATCCGAATTTAAGGAAGATTCTCATTTTCCCCCGATTTATCGGGGCATTCGGGCGCAAAAAACCCGCCGCAACCTCTATGGAGGATGCGGCGGGCTTTGACTCTATATGTGGGATGTATGTTGGTTTGCGGGGCTGTGACTGTCTGGCATTGTGTGTGGTTTTGTAAACCCAATCCCACATAGGGTTGAGGTGACTGTAAGCGGGATACCCCCTCAAAACAGCTTATTGACCCGCCCATGGAAGGCCGAAGCGCAACCACGGCCCAGTCGCAGCTACTTCTGCGCAGAACCCCCTGCCGAGCCCTTATCCTTCTTCGCCTCGGCGGCAGCCTCAGATGATTCAGGGGCGGTAGCGGCATCGGAGGTAGCATCAGCCTGTGACTTTAGACGAACCACCGGAACCATGCCCGTGGAAAGCTTCGCCTGCGCATTACGCTGAGCCTTCAGCGCATTCATCTGCTCCTTACGGCTCGGCGCATGCTGAGAGGATTCAGCAGAACCAAACGCCTGACGAATACCCAACGCCCACAGCGGGAACAGCAGAACCGTCAGCGCGCCGCCAGCAACCAGCAGCGACGCCGTGGACTCCTCCAGAAGATCCGAACTGGTCGCAACCTCCGTCACCGCCACAATAATCGGCAGACCCGCAGCCGAATACAACGCCAACTGCGCCTTCTGCGCGCGAGTGGTCAACCCCGAACCGGTATCAAAGAAATGCTCCGCCAAAAGAACCGGAACACCACGGCACAGCAAAATACCCACCACCACGGCAAGCAGACCCAAAGGCTTAGCCACCACAGCAGACACATCAATACCCATACCGCTGGTGACAAAGAACAGCGGAATCATGAAGGTAAAACCAACCACCTCAAGGCGACGAGTCATCATATGCAGAGCCGCCGGAGGGGTCAGGGTACGCAGAATCAGGCCCGCCGCAAAGGCGCCCAGCACCGCATCCAAATCAAAGAGCGCAGTGCACATAATCAAGGTCGCCAGCAGGAACATCGCAAGACGCAGGACCGTCTGACCGGTCGTATTCGCCTCCGCAGCCATAATCTGACGCAGGCCCGGTACATGCGCAAACAGACGATGCGGAATCAGCGCCACAATCACCGCAACCACCATAAACGCCAGCAACACCACAATCGCCATACCCGGCGAACGCGAAGACAGCAACAGCGAAATAGCGAAAATCGGCAGAAGCTCACCCACAGCACCGTGCACCAGCACCGCATTACCCACCGGCGTGCCGGCAGCACCGTGAGACTTCAACATCGGCAACAGCGTGCCCAATGCCGTGGAACTCAACGCCACGCCCACCGCAATATACGTATTCAACTCATGCGAGAACGACGTAATAACCGCCGCACCCGCCATACCCAAGGCAAGGCACACCACCCACGTGGCAATAGCGCTATAACCCTGACGGCTACGCAGCGAGGACACGTTAATCTCAAAGCCCGCAATCAAAAAGAGCATACCCAGACCGAGCTCCTTCAGCAGCGGGATACCACCCTCAGTGTTGGCAAGGTTGAGCATGTTCGGGCCAATGAGCAGACCAAAAATGAGCAGGAAAACCACATCAGGAATCTTCTTACCTGTCAGCCGCGAAAGAATCGGCGACAGCAACGCAACCAACGTAATCCAGAAGATGGACACAAACTGGTCGCTCTCGTGGTTCGTCGCCTCCGACAGAGCCGTACCCGAAGCCAGCAGAGCACCGGAAGTCCCCAAATCCGTCAGAAAAAGAGGTGAAAGAGTGGAAAACATAAAACCTCAATGTGGTGTGTGTACAGGTGAGGGTGCGTACAGGAAAGTAATTACATGAAGGTAACCGAGGCGAAGCACTCGCGGGATGACCCCACCTTAGAAGAACGTATCAATGATACACACCTAACCCCATACGGCAACACTTGAACAGCACTCACCGAAGGGTCAGAAGCTCCAGTCAATAGCCGACAGAGAGGCAGTATGAGAGCAAAACCTCCGCGCCACCACCCGAGCAGACACAGCTTCCACCGTTACACTTAACACCTATGCCAGAGCATCCGACACACACCACCGGATGCGGCAGATACCCTGGCAGGGCACACACCACCGGCAGGGTGCACAGACTCTCAAACACGGCACTACAAGGAGCGAGGACATGGCAGCAGGGCGCACACAACCCATCCCCACCGTCAGCAGCGGGGTACGCGCCGCCTCCCTCGGAGACACCCGACGCGACCTCGGGCTCGACCTCGCCCGCGCCTTCGCCGTGCTCAGCCTGCTCATCCCCTTCGGATACTGGCTGCAACTGATCCCAGTGTCCTGGAAGTTCTGGATCCCTCAGACCCTCGTACCCGCAGAACCGCTCTTCGCCGCAATCCTGGGTGCCGCCGCCTGGCGCTACGCCTGCACCGCAAACTTTCCGCAGTTCTTCGCCGGAACCATCGTGCGATTCCTCGCGCTACTTCTGCTGGGCGTGGCACTCATGCAGGGTGCCACCTACCTGCCGCAAGCCGGAGTGACCGTACCGGCGCAGGGCTTCAGCTACTCTCTGCCCTTCGACATGCTCGTGCACCTGGCGCTACTCACCCTGCTCACCCTATTCATCGTGCACCTGCCCCTGTGGGCAATTGCAGTGCTAGCGGTAGTCACCAGCCCCTTCATTACCTGGACCTACACCCTCCTCATGGACGTAGCCGCTCGGGCCGACCAGTGGACCGCTACCCAGCTGCCGTTCCTGGCAAACCACGGCGTCAACCACGCCCAAAGCGCCCAGCTCATCTGGGTCATGTGTCTGGGCATCGTACTCGTGCGCCTCTACGACAACCTGCAAGCAAAGCTCGCAATCCCCGTGGTACTCGCCGTGCTGGCGCTCGCCGTCTACCGCACCTTCAACCCCTACACCGAGCTCGGCTTCCTCAACAGCCCGCAGGTGCTGCTAACCCTAAACCTCGCGGCAACCCTCTACTTCTGGGCCGAATGCGCGCGCCTGCTCTCCGCACAGGCGGGAATGCTCACCCCCATCGCCCGCCTGGGCCAGATGTCGCTGAGCGCCTCCATTGTGCTGAGCGGAATCATCATCTACGCCGGACCCACCATCAAGGCATTCACCGTCGGCGAGCACTACGTCGCCACCGGAGGCTGGGGCACCGCCGTGTACTGGAGCGCCTTCCTGCTACTCGGCGCTGTTATCGCCCTGGGCTTCTGCACCCTCTGGTCACGCATGGCACGCTCCATTGCCGGACGCGGCCCCCTGGAGGCGATTCTCGCCCTCATCTCCGGGCGCGGCTAAACGGAACTGAACTCAAAACGAAAGCGACCCCCTCCCCGCGTTCCTGCGCGGGTAGGGGGTCGCCTCTATGTGCTCAACATCTGCAACAGAAATACTGCGGGTACGACAAAGCCCCGGTCCAGAGGACCGGGGCTATCTGTCGGGATGACAGGATTTGAACCTGCGACCTCGTCGTCCCGAACGACGCGCGCTACCAAGCTGCGCCACATCCCGATGTTGACCTATCAGTGAATACCGTAGGCAACTCACCTAGGATAACCCAAAAAAATTCAGAACGCAACACAGCGGCACACCACCGCTCGGAGGAGTGGCAAATAAAGGTTCTAGGCTTCAGCCTCCTGAACCTGATTCAGCTCATCCCACGAGGCGTACATCGCCGCAAAACGACCGCCGGAGGCAATCAGTTGCTGCGGGGAGCCATCCTCCATTACGGAGCCCTCATGAATCACCAGCACACGATCAGCGCCCAGAACCGTCGAGAGGCGATGCGCAATCACCAGTGCCGTACGCCCCGCCAACACGGTTCGTAGCGCCGCCTGCACCGCGCGCTCACTCGGAATGTCCAGCGAAGCCGTCGCCTCATCCAGAATCAGCACCCGCGGATTCGCCAAGAACACGCGAGCAAAGGACACCAGCTGACGCTGACCCGCCGACAGGGTAATACCGCCACGACCCAGCTGCGATTCGTAGCCGTCACGCAGACGCTCAATGAACGCATCAGCACCCACCGCTTTCGCGGCAGCCTTCACCTGCTCATCGGAGGCCTGCGGGTTACCCATACGGATATTCTCCAGAATCGACGCGGAGAATAAGAACACCTCCTGGGTCAGCATGAGCACCTCACGGCGCAGCTGCACATCCGCCAGCTGGCGAACATCCACGCCGTCAATACGCACCTGACCGGCTGAAACATCGTAGAAACGAGCCACCAGCTTAGCGATCGTCGACTTGCCGGCACCCGTAGCACCCACCAGCGCCACGGTCGTACCCGGCTCAATGCGCAGGCTCGTCTCCTTCAGAGCGTGACGATCCGAGGTGTACCCAAAGATCGCCGAATCCAGCTCCACCGGGGCACCGCGAACCGTGCCGCTCACGCCGCCAGTAGCAGACTCAGCGGCAGACTCGGTTGCAGGCTCTACAGCGCGCTCATACGGATGCTCCGGCTCAGCAACCTCCGGCTCCTCAGCCAAGAACGACGACAGCTTCTCCAGCGCAGACATTGCCGACTGGAACATGTTGTAGAACTCAGAGAGCTGCATGACCGGCTCAAACACGCGGTTCGCGTAAATCACCAGCGCCAGCAGGGTACCGATCTGCATGGTGCCGCCCAGCACCGCATAACCACCCAGCACCAGCGCACCGGCAATAAATAGATTGCCCAATAACGTTAGGGTTGGGGCATAAACACCGAAAATCTTAATCGAATCCATCACCGCCAGGCGGTAACGCTCCGCCGCCTGAGCGTACTCGGTGCGCATCCGCGCCTCCGCACCAAACGCCTTCACCGCGCGGATACCCGTAAACGTCTCCACAAAACGACTCGTCAAATGCGCAGACTCGGTACGCATCGTGCGGAAAACCGGCACCGCCGCCTTCTGGAACCAGCGCGTCAAAAAGTAAATCGGCACGCCCATCGCCAGCATGAGCAAACCAATACGCCAATCCAGAAGGAAAATAGCGACCGCAGAAATCACCATGGACAGCAACGTAATCGCCAACTGGCTGATGCCGCTATCCAAGAAGCTGCGGACCGTATCGATATCGCTCGTCAGACGCGAAATGACCTTGCCCGAAGTGTACCGCTCATGGAACGACACGCTCAGCGACTGCGCGTGACGGAACACCCGCTTACGCAGGTACACCACCACACCCAGCGACACGCGCACCGTGTACGCCACGTTGACCCACGAGAAAATCGCGGTCACCGCGGTAGCCACCACAAAAAACGCCAGCAAAGTGAGCAGGGGAGAGGCGTCACCCTGCTTGAGCGGCTCAATGGAACTATCCAAAACGCGGGCAATCAGAATCGGCGCAATCGCCGAGGAACCTGACACCAAAAGCACAGAAATAATCGACAGAGCCAACGCCCCACGGTGCGGGCGCAACATCTGGCGCAGCAGAGCCATCGAACGTTCACGAGTTTCCGCGCGCTCCTGCGGGCTCAACTCCTCCCGCCGCTCTGCCGGACCATGATGGGCCATTAGCCCTCCTCCATCGTCATCAGCTGGCGGTACTGTTCCGAAGAATCCATCAGCTCAGCGTGAGTACCCTCAGCCACCACGGCACCGTCAACCATCAGCAGCACGCGGTCAGCCAGAGCCACCGTGGAGGGGCGATGCGCCGTCAGCAGGGTAGTAGCACCGCCCAGACCCTCCAAGCCCTCACGCAGGCCGGTAATAATACGCTCCTCGGTGTTCACATCCAGCGCCGAGAACGGGTCATCCAGCAGTAGCACGGAGGGGCGCTTCGCTAGGGCGCGCGCCAAGGACAGGCGCTGACGCTGACCACCGGACAGGCTCATGCCTTCCTCACCAATGACGGTATCCAGACCCTGCGGAAGCTCCGCCACGAAATCGCACGCAGCCAGCTGCAGCGCGGTGTTCAGGGTCGCCTCCAGCTCTTCCTGGCTCGGGTAGTCCTCATCCTCGGTGCCGCGCTCGTACTGCTCGGCAACGCCCATCAGCACGTTCTCACGGACCGTGCCGGAGAAGAGCACCGCCTCCTCAAAGACGAACGCGGTCTGGGCGCGTACCTCCTCAACGGACATGTCGGCGGTATCTCGGGTGCCAAAACGCAGGGAGCCGGAGGTCGGCTCGTAGAAACGCGGAACCAGCGAGAGCACGGTGGACTTGCCGCTACCGGTTGCACCGACCAGTGCCAGAATCTCGCCCGGGAAGACCTTGAAGTCTACGTCCTTCAGAACAGACACCTCGGGTGCCTTCGCCTCAGAAGCAACTTCAGGATTCGCCTCAGCGGTAGCCTCAGCCAGCTCCTTGGCAGCATCGTAGCTGAACTGAACGTGATCGAAAGTGACAGATACTGCGCCACCGCTGGGGTACTGCATAGTTTCCTTCCCGGAGCCGCCCTCGGCAGACACTCCAGATAGTGTTGACGAATCAGAAGCACCCTGCGGATGCTCGGGCGTAGACATAGCCGCGGAGCCACGAACCAGCGGCACCGCCTCAAAGCCGGGCTCGTCCATAACCTCGTTGTGGCGTTCCAACGCCACTTTATAGCTCAAATAGGCAGACATCAGCGCGGTCGAGCGCGTCACGTGGCTGAGCACGGTCGTCTGCACCGCAAAGTAGGCGGTCATCGCGCCCAAGCTCAAGGTGCCCGCCGCAACCTGCGAAGCGCCCACAGCCAGCGCCACCGCCGTGGAGACACCCACAATCAGCCCCTGGTACAGGGCAACACGAGCCACAAGCATCGACCTGCCGTACTCGCGCACCTGCAGAGCATCCACCGACTCGGAGTATTCCTGAATCTGCTCGGGGGAGCGACCCAGCGCCTTAATCACGCGGATGCCGCGTACCGACTCCTCAATACGAGTGGAGAGATCGCCCGTCATCTGCTGAATCTCATGTGAAGCGCGGTAGTACTTGCGGGTGAAGTTCACCAGTGACAGCACCAGAATCGGCACGGTCACCACGAACACCAGTGCCAGAGACGGCGAAGAACGCAGCATGAAGAAGCCACCGACCTGGAACATCACCGCAACAGTCAGCATCTGCACGATACCGAAAGACAACCAACGGCGAATCGTCCCCAAATCGCTCATGGAGCGGGTCAGCAACTGACCGGAGGGCCAACGATCCAGCAGGGAAAGCGGGGCACTGAGCAGGCGGTCAAAGAAGTTCATGCGCATGGACAGCTCAATTGTGGAGGTCGGGTCCACAATCAGCCAGCGCCTCCAATACATGAAGGAGGCATGCGCGATACCCAGCAGAAGCACCAGGCCTCCGGCAATCCAGATGGCGCTCTCGGTGGTGCTCTGCGAGAGATGATCCACAATAATCTGCAACATCTGCGGGATGGAAATCTCAAGGGCACCGGCACCGAACGCCACGAGCAGGCCCACGCCCCAGCGCACACGAATCGGACGCGCATACGCGGCGAGGGTGCGTGGGGCACGCTGACCGTGCGCGTAGTCGATCGGGTCGGGGGTCGGTTCGCTCGCCGTCTCCAAGAAGGGATTACGGCGGCGCTTAGCCGTGTGTGCTGTAGAAGCCTCAGACATTAGCGGCGGCCACCTTTCGAAGCGTCAGCTTCACCCTTATCGCGAGCCGTGAGGGTCACCAGGATTGCCTCCGGCGGGCAGAACAGACGGACCGGAGCAAAACGAGAGGTGCCCAAACCGGCAGAAACCTGAACCGGAATACCGGACTGCTCGCTGACACCCTTCGCACGCGAAGGCGGCAAATCGCAGTTGCTGACCAGGGCGTGACCGCCGGGCAGGCAGACCTGACCGCCGTGCGTATGGCCGGCAAAAATAGCCTGCGCACCGTCCTGGACGAAGCGGTGCAGGGTGCGCATGTAGGGGGCGTGCGCCACGCCGATACGGACGCTCGGCTCGTCCCCCTCATCGAAGGCGCTGGGAGCGAATCCGGGGTGCTCATCGTAACGCAGGTGCGGGTCATCCACACCGGAGAATTCCAGGCGCAGACCCTTGAGATTCAGCGTATCGTAGCGATTGATTAGACCTGTCCAGCCGCGCGACTCGAAGGCGTCGTGCATCCGCTCAATGGGCAGGGCTACACGCGAGCCTTCCTCAATCATCTGCGGGGTGCGCGGCTGCCACAGGTAACGCGCCGGGTTCTTGAAAACCGGCGCGAAATAGCAATTCGAGCCGGGCACAAACACGCCGGGGAAGTCCATGAGCGGGTCGAGCGCCTCCAGCAGTGGGCCCATACCGTCCACGTGGGAGAGGTTATCACCCGTGTTCATCACCAAATCCGGCTCCAGGGCAGCCAGCGAGTGCATGAAGTCAATCTTCTTCTGCTGGCCCGGAATCATGTGCATATCCGAAATATGCAGAATCCTAAAGTCGGGGCTCCCGGCGGGCAACACCGGCAGGGACTCGGTGCGGAGCTGAAAATTGTTCAGCTCAATAAAGTGCCCATACGCCGCCGTGGCGGCCCCCAAGGCTGCAGTGGCGGCTACCGCCCCCGCTACCTTCTTCAGGAGCGGGGAGGAGCCGCGTGCGCCGGGGACCGCCACGGGGACGCGGGCGTTGACTGCGTTTTCACACATTATCAATCGCCTTTCAGGCTTCAGCTGATGAGCTGTGATTCTAGCTGTACGACAGAATCTTATCGCTGGGGGTGGTGAAGTCCTTCGTGTTGTACTTCGGTGCGATCGTCTTCATGAACGACTGCCACTGTGCACCCGCGTAGGTTGCACCATCGACGTACTCGAGGACTCGACCGTTAATGCCCACACCGTTCAGGGAGCGGAAGCCGAGGTTGTTAGAACCAACCCAAGACGCGGTGGACAGGCCACGAGTGTAGCCAACCTGCCAGGTCTGGGAGGAGTTATCGTTCGTACCGGTCTTCGCAGCCGAACCGTTCGGCAGACCAATACCGCGCTGAGAAGCGGAACCGCCAGGCTGGATAACGCCCTTCAGAACCCAGCTGACACCGTTTGCGATGTCAGGGTCCATAACCTGCTCACACTGGTTCTGGTATTCCTTCATGGTTTCACCGTTGGTCTTGGTGATCTTCTCGATGGGGCGCGGGGTGCAGTACTTACCCTCAGAAGCGAAGATAGCGTACATGGATGCGCTGGTCAGCGGGGAGATACCGTACTTGGTACCACCAATGTTGGTACCCAGGTCGGGGATGCTGTGCAGCGGTTCGCCGGTACCGTCCAGAGCGTGCATCTTGATCGACAGGTCGTGCACATCGCACAGGTCAAGCTGGGAGAGCATGCCGTACAGGTACGAGTTCAACGACTGGCGAATACCGTACGCCGCGGTGTTGTAGCCTAGGCCACCGTTGAACGCGTTCTTGTAGGACCAGCCGTTTGGCTGACCGGTGTAGTAGTACTTACCGCCCTCGTAGCACTTGGCGTTCCAACCGAAGCTGGTGGGCCAGAACAGCTGGGTACCGTTCACGGTAGCGTTAGCGCCGCGGCCGCTGATGAGCCACTGAGCCAGAATAATCGGTTTGAACGTCGAACCGGGCTGGAAGCCGCGGGTACCACCGTAGGCGCTATCAACGTTGTAGTTGTACTCGGTCTTGGAGTGGTCGTTTGCGTCAGCCGGGGTGCCGAGCTCAGTGTTCTGTGCCATCGCGATGACGCGACCGGTACCGGGCTCAACACTGGTCAGAGCGGAGTTCACGTCGTTCCAGTTGGTTGCTGCGGGCTGAGTGGAGTCCACTGCCTGCTTAGCCGCGGTCTGAGCCTCGGGGTTGAGGGTGGTCACAATCTTCAGGCCGCCACGCTTGATAGCGGTGTTACGCAGCTCAGCGGTTGCGCCGAGGGACTCATCCTGCAGCAGGTAGTTGACCACGTAACGGCAGAAGAATGCCTTGTCGCCTGCCAGGGAGCAACCCTGGGACTTGGTATGGACGTTGAGCTTAATGTCGCTGGCGATAGCGTCGCTGTATTCCTTATCGGTAATCTTGCCGTCGCGGAGCATAGTGCCCAGAACGATGTCGCGGCGTTCACGGGCGAGCTCGGGGTTCACAGTCGGATCGTACACGTTCGGTGCCTGCACCAGACCGGCAAGAAGCGCAGACTGCGCCACGTTCAGGTCCTTAGCGGAAATACCCCAGTAGTACTGGGCAGCAGCCTCAACACCGTAGTTCGAACCGCCAAGGTTCACGATGTTCAGGTAGCCTTCAAGGATTTCGTCCTTGGACTTGTTCTGCTCCATAGAGATCGCAAGCTTCATCTCGCGAATCTTTGCGGCGTAGGTCTTGTTACCGTTCAGGGTTGCGGTTGCGTCCTCACCACGAGCCACAGCAGAGTCAACAATGAGGTTGTTAACGTACTGCTGGGTCAGGGTGGATGCACCCTGACGGCGGCCGCTGTTGGAGTTAATGATGTTGTTCAAGAACGCACGACCAATACCGATAGCGGAGACAGCACCGTGATTGTAGAAATCACGGTCCTCCACCGAAACGATAGCGTCCTTCATGTGCTGAGAAATCTGATCCAGCTTGACCGGTTCACGGTTCTCTTCAAAGAAGGTCGCGATTTCGGTCTTACCGTCAGCAGCGTAAATAGTAGAAGGACGGGAAGAGATGCCATCGGCAATGTCGTCAGGAAGGTCCTGGAACCATGACATCGACGCGTTCGTGACCATACCCAAGCTCACGGCAGGGGGTACGACAATAATTGCCGCGAGGAAACCGGCAATCACGCTGAACGCGAGGAACTGCAAAAAATCTCCCGGACGGCGACGCGAACGGGTTTTCTTAGATGAAGCCATTCATTCAGTTTATCCCATGAAACTGTGAGAGAAAGCCCGTCTCGGCAACCCACCGGGACGCGGGTTTCTCAGCCCTAAGAATAAAGTCCCCAAAAGCGCCGGATATTGACCAAAACCATAGTGAATCCCTTTTACTTATTGAACACCGGGCGATAGTCTAGAGGGTATGAAGAAATGGGAATACGCAACTGTACCGCTGATGATCCACACGACCAAGGCAATCCTCGACAACTGGGGTGAAGACGGCTGGGAGCTCGTAACTGTTCTCCCCGGCGCATCCGCACCTGCCGGCGCAACCCCCGCGTCGAACATGGTCGCTCCGACTCAGGGCAACCCTATCGCCTACTTTAAGCGCGAGAAGGCTGACTAAGAGCAGCGTACCCGGCGGTCACCTCATACCCACTTTTCCCCTACCTATAGGGGAGGGCGGGAATAGATGAGGCAGGCCGCCGGTTAGCCGTTTAACAGCTGCTTGAATATCAGTAGCGTTTAGGTTTACGGCATTTCCCCTATCACCGTTTGGGTGCCCGCACCCGCCATCCTTCTGGAGTAATCATGACTGAATCCCGTATTGAAGCACGTATCCGCGAACTCGGTTACGAACTGCCCGTAGCACCCGCCCCCGTTGCCGCTTATGTTCCCGCGGTAACCTCCGGCTCCTACGTGTACACCTCCGGTCAGCTGCCCTTCGTCGACGGTGCCCTGCCCGAAACCGGTAAGGTATCCGACTCCGGCGCTGAAGGCTTCGTAACCCCCGAGAACGCTAAGAAGTACGCGGGTATCTGCCTGCTCAACGCCCTGGCAGCAGTCAAGTCCGTTATCGGCGACCTAGACCGCGTGCAGCGCGTGGTGAAGGTTGTTGGTTTCGTGGCATCCGAGGTGAACTTCACCGCCCAGCCCGCCGTCATTAACGGCGCCTCCGAACTGCTCGGCGAAATCTTCGGCGAGGCAGGCCAGCACGCCCGCTCCGCCGTGGGTGTTCCCGTTCTTCCCCTCGATTCGCCCGTAGAGGTCGAGATCATCGTTGAGTATGTCTAAGCTGTACACCGGCGCTCTGCCGCTGTCTGCTATTCGTGCTGCCCAAGCTCAGCGGGCAGCGCAGAACGCTCCTGACAAGACTGCACGCACCGAATCCGTACAGGACAACGGCACCGCCCAAAACATCAAGACTCTACCCCTGCCGGTGCAGGAACGCCGCTTCGGCACTCCCACCCCGGCTGATGGCGTGGAGCGCCCCCGCATGTTTACCGGCCGCCAGTCCGCGGCTAACCCGCGAACCTCCTGCATTCAGCGTCTCTACGCGGTCCCTGAGTTCATGCGCACCGCCGCCGAAAGCTGGTGCGAAGGCGGTAACGAAGGCGCGACCGGCTGCACGATGCGCCAGGCGGCATCCGTTATTTTTGTGCGCGATGGTGACAACGGCCTCGAAACGATTCTGACCTACCGCCCCGGCACCTCTCCGCTGGGCGTGGTGGCGTTCCCCGGCGGCACGGCTCTTCCCGGTGATGATGACTCCGCCTCCTGGGTGGGTCCCGGCGCCGACTACTGGCAGGAACAATTCCACTTCTCCGATATTGCGCAGGCACGCCGCAGCGTCATGGCTGCCGTGCGTGAATCCTTTGAAGAGACCGGCATTCTGCTTGCAGGCGAGGACGAACAGGACGTCGTGGAACGCTCCAGCACCCCTGAGCTCATGGCGTGGCGTGAAGCGGTTGCCGAGCAGGACAAGAGCTTCTCGGACTTCTTGACCTCCAGCGGCTTGAGCGTGCGCGCCGACCTGCTGCGCCCGGTCGCGCGCTGGCAGTCCCCGGACTTCTTCCTCAAACGCTACGATATCGCCTACTTCACCACGGCGTTGCCCGTCGGTCAGGACCCGAAGCTACTGCTCGGTAAGGGCGTGTGGGGTGACTGGCTGAACGTGCGTGAACTGCTCGAAGCCAAGGACACCAGCGAACTGGGTGACCGCATCGGCCAGCCCAACACGGTGGGCCGTACCCTCGACCAGCTCATTACCCCCGGCGTGATGTGCATGCTCGAATCGCTGGCGAAGGCACAGACTTCCGTGGCGTGGCTGTCCAAGCGCCGCAATATTGAGGTGAAGAAGCCCGTGCTCGTCACCCACAACGGTGCGTGCATGCTCTCCTTCACCGAGGTGGTTCCGGCTACCACCGGTTCCATATACACCGGCGCGATGGGTGCGCTCTAAGAGGGTATTGCAGCCGTTCGCTCGTACGATGAAGCGTTAAAGAAATCAGGAGCCGTTTCCCCATGCAGAGGGAAACGGCTCCTGATCTATTTAAGCTGTGCGTCTTTCAGCGAGGGCGTCCTAGAATGCCCTAACTCAAAGAGACCTTAGCGGGAACGCTGGCGCAGGCGGGGCAGGTCCAGAATGACAACTGCGCGTGCCTCCAGACGGATCCAGCCGCGAGAAACGAACTCGGCAAGAGCCTTGTTCACGGTCTCGCGGGATGCGCCAACCAGCTGTGCCAGCTCTTCCTGAGTCAGCTCGTGAGCAACGAGCACGCCGTCGGTTGCGGGGCGGCCGAAGCGGTCAGCCAGGTCCAGCAGCGCCTTAGCGAGGCGGCCGGGAACGTCGGAGAAGACCAGGTCAGCCAGTGCCTCGTTAGCGTGGCGCAGGCGGCGAGCCAGAGTCTTAATAACCTGATCGGAGATAGTGGGATCGAGCTGCTGTGCACGCTTGAAGGACTCGTGCTTGATGGCAGCCAGGCGAGTCTCAGAGACAGCCACAGCGTTGGTCGAACGGGGCGAAGGATCGAAGAGAGCCATCTCGCCGAAGACGTCACCGGGACCCATGATTGCAACCATATTCTCGCGGCCGTCAGCGGCGGTGCGACCCAGCTTGACCTTACCGGAGAGTACAGCGAAGAGCTGGTCGTCCTGGTCACCCTCGTAGAAGAGGACGGCGTTGCGGGAGAGGTCAATCTCCTGAATGTCATCGGTCAGCAGAGCGAAAGCTGCGTCGTCGAGGTTCGCAAAGAGAGGGGTACGACGGAGGATCTCGAGATCCATAAAGTTCTCCTAGATATGAGGTGATGAGCCGAAACTCGTAAATGTTCAGTGAGTGAGCCCGAACCGGTGTCATGCATCTCAACATCTGAAATGTGAGAAGGCTCAAGCTAGTGTGACATATTCAACTGATATGAGCGTACCCTAAAAAAGCGCTTTATGCATTCCGATACAGCGAGCTTTACAACAAAAGTTATTTCTTTCGAGTAAATTCAAAGCTTACCCACAGGTTCGGCACCTAATATCAAGCATTCAGGTGTGTACTTTATCGGCCCAACATACGCCACCACACTCACCGGGCATAGCTCACCGGGCACAGCCCGCACCAACCACAATGGGCACACCGTGACCACTTCTACCCACCAAGGAGGCAATTAGTCGTGACGACTGGCATCAACCTGCTTGATATTGCTATCCCCATCATTCTGCTGCTCTACTTCCTCGCCGGAGTCCGCAGCGGATTCTTCACCACCCTCGGAACCTTCCTCGGCCTCGGCCTGGGCGTCTGTGCCGCAGCCTGGCTCGTGCCCCTCGCCGTAGCGTCCGTGGGATCCCAGTGGAGCCTCATTACCGCCGTCGGTGTGCTCATCATCTGCCTGACCATCGGACAGTGGCTCGGCCTCATCGCCGGACGTACCATCCGCCGCGTCACCGACATCACCCCACTCAAGGGCGTTGAACGCTTCTTCGGCGGCGTGCTGAACCTCGCCGCCTGCGCCCTGGTCATGGTCGTGCTGACCATCTCCATGCGCACCGTACCCATCCCGCAGCTCAACACTGCGCTCAGCGACTCCAAGACCCTCTCATGGATGGTCGCTGCCACCCCCGAGGTCGTCAAGGACCGCATTAACACGGTACGCAATGACGTGCTCGCCTTCGGAACCATTCCGGAAGTCAGCCAGCTCATCGCCCCCGAAACCAGCGCCCCCACCCAGACCGTAGAATCCGCGGCACTGGATCGGGCGGCAGCCTCCGTGGTTGAGATTCTGGGCGCCGCCGAGCAGTGCGGCTACACCTCCACAGGCTCCGGCTTCGTGGCTGATAACGGCCTGGTCGTCACCAACGCCCACGTGGTCGCCGGTGTGACCTCCCCGGTCGTGCAGGACTCCCGCGGCCGCACCTGGCCCGGCACCGTCGTCTACATGGACAGCGAACAGGACATCGCCTTCATCAGCGTTCCCAAACTGCCGCTCGAACCGCTGAACATCGGCACCAACGCCGCCGCAGGTAGCCTCGTAACCTTCATGGGCTACCCCAAGGGCGGCCCGTTCAAGGCACTGCCCGCCACCGTGCAGGGCATCGGCAACACCCAGACCATCGACGCCGACACCGGCCGCGCCAACGCCATGCGCCAGGTCTACCAGCTGGCAGCCGACGTGCAGCACGGCAACTCCGGCGGCCCCGTCCTCGACGAAAACGGCAACGTGGTCGGCGTGATCTTCGGTAAGGCAACCAGCGGCCAGACCGGCTACGCCATCACCGCAAGCACCCTCAAGCAGGCACTGGCTGAAGGCGGCGAGAACACCGCCGCAGTCTCCACCGGCTCCTGCCGCAAGTAACTAGCCGCCAGACAGCGATAAAAGTTCAGGCTCCCGCCCTCAAGTAAGGGACGGGAGCCTGAATTATTTAACGGAAGGATGCAGGGCTGGGCTATTCCGCCAAGTGCTGAGCTGGGCTAATCGGCAAGATGCTGAGCTGTTATTCCGCGAAGCGCTGGGCTATTCCGCCAAATGCTGGGCGAGGAAATCAACCGCCATGACATAGCCGTACGCACCCGCACCGGCAATCACCGCAGTAGCCTGCGGCGACACAAACGAATGATGACGGAACTGCTCACGACGATGCACATTCGACAGATGCACCTCAACCACCGGAAGCTCAGCCGCCTCCAGAGCATCGTGCAGCGCCACCGAGGTGTGCGTATACGCCGCCGGGTTGATAATAATCGCCGCACCACGAGTACGAGCACGCTGAATCTCATCCACCAGCGCCCCCTCATGATTCGACTGCATAAACTCAACATCAAAACCATGATCCGCCGCGCGCTCACGCACCATACGCTCAATATCGTGCAGAGTGGTGTAGCCGTACACCTCGGGGCGGCGCTGCCCAAGCAGGTTCAAATTCGGTCCATTAAGCACAAAAATCGTATCTGACATAAAACCAGTGTGGCACAGCGGGCACCCGCTGGGCGTTAGCCGGCGCGAACTGCCCCAAAAAAATGAGACACAGAAAAAGATGAGATACAGAAAATGATGGGGGAGCGCGCCAAGTACGGTGAACCTCGCTACCGCCCACATACCCAAGCCCGGTACCCTCGCGCTATGACCGAGAACGCCACCCAGCCCACAGCAGACGCACAGAACACCGCAGCACGCAACGCTGCGGCACAGAACACCGAATCGCTCCTGCAGATCCGATTCGTTCCCGAATTCAAAGCCGCAGCCGCCGCCCGCCGCCTCAACGCACGCGCACCCGAAAGCCACCTCGCCACCGTGCGCCGCGCCCGCAAAATCAACCGTATCCTCGGTGAAACCTACCCCTACGCCGTCGCAGAACTCGACTTCGACAACCCCTTCGAGCTGCTCATCGCCACCGTGCTCTCGGCACAAACCACCGACGTGCGCGTTAACTCCGTCACCGGTGCTCTCTTCGCACGCTACCCGGACGCTGCCGCGCTCGCCTCCGCACGCACCGAAGAGGTCGAACCCTACATCCAGTCCCTCGGCTTCTACCGCGCCAAGGCACGCTCCATCGTCACGCTCTCCCAGCAGCTTGTAGAACGCCACAACGGGCAGGTTCCCTCAACCCTCGAAGAGCTCGTAGAACTCGCTGGAGTCGGCCGCAAAACCGCGAACGTCGTCCTCGGAAACGCCTTCGACGTGCCCGGACTGACCATAGACACCCACTTCGGCCGCCTCGCCCGCCGCATGGGATTCACCACCGCAGACGCCCCCGAAAGGGTCGAAAAAGACGTCGCCGAACTCATCGACCGCAAAGACTGGACGCTCTTCTCACACCGCATGGTCTACCACGGCCGCCGCATCTGCCACGCCAAAAAGCCCGCCTGCGGCGTATGCCCCGTCGCCGACCTCTGCCCGTCCTATGGCGCCGGGGAGACGAACGAACAAGCAGCACGTAAACTCATGAAATACGAAATGGCACCCGGCCGAGAAGACCTGCACCTGCGATTCCTGCAGGGCGCAACCCGCCGCGAACTCATGGCAGAAGGCTACCCGCTCAGCGCCTAACGGCGACTGAACCAAACCGGAATGCAGCCGCACAGAAGAGAGGTACACAGATGAGCGCACCCGAGGTACAACCCGAACAGGCGGGGCAGGAGGCACAGCACCCCGCCCAGCAGGCACTGGCGGCTCTCGCAGAGGGCGGCGTGGAATTCGACGTCCAAGCCCTGCTAAGCAGCGCACCCGCCAGCCCGTTGAACAAAGAAGCCGCCGTGCTGATTCTCTTCGGCGTGCTCGACAACTCGCCCTCCACCGGCGAATTTGAAGGCTGCCCCGAGAACGTCAGCGCCGACCTGGATGTACTGCTCCTCGTGCGTGCCGCAACCCTGCGCTCACACGCCGGTCAGCCCGCCTTCCCCGGCGGCAAAATCGACCCTGAAGACTACGCGCACGCCGAAACCACCGGCGAACCCGTCGCCCACATCGCCGCCCTGCGCGAGGCGGTCGAAGAAACTGGGCTAGACCCCGCCGGCGTGCAGATCCTCGGCCAGCTGCACACCCTGCCGCTACCCATCAGCAACTTCATGGTCACCCCCGTGCTTGCCTGGTGGAACAGCCCCGTGCCCGTCGAAGTCGTCGACCACAACGAGTCCGCGCTCATCGCCCGCGTGCCCGTGCGTGACCTGCTCAACCCCGCCAACCGGCACACCGCCTACGTCAAACACGGCCGCACTTCACACCGCACCCCCGCCTTCGAGGTGCGCATGCCCGGCGGCGAAGAATTCACCGTGTGGGGATTCACCGCGATTCTACTGGACCGGATCTTCGACTCGCTCGGCTGGACCGTGCCCTGGGATACAAAAAAGATGCGCCCGGCACCCGGCTACGAGGAGTAACTACGAGGAGTAAAACCGGCTGGAATAAATACCTGACCAGCGGATACAGGGTGCAGAATAGTGCGCAAATAGGGGCGGCAGATAGCTTGAATGAAGCTACCTGCCGCCCCTATTTTCACCCTTGTACGGTGCCGCTTATGTGCGGCTGATTATTTACCGCCGATTATTTGCCGTCCGCGTAGTTGCGCACCCGCGCCACCGACACCGGAAAATCAACCGGCACCCGACCGAAAAGCAGGCGCGCCGCCTCCGCAGCGCCCTCACGCACAATACGCTCCACGCGATCCGCCTCCAGCTCGGGACCGCACAGCAGAAGCTCATCGTGCAAAAAATACACAATGCGGGTGCGCATCGGCATACCAAAAATCCGCTCCGACAACAGACGAGAACGCACCGCGCCCATCCAACACAGAGCCCACTCCGCCGCCGTACCCTGCACAATAAAATTGCGGGTCATACGCCCGTGCG
Organism: Rothia mucilaginosa; assembly: GCA_963539245.1. Lineage (GTDB taxonomy): Bacteria > Actinomycetota > Actinomycetes > Actinomycetales > Micrococcaceae > Rothia > Rothia mucilaginosa_H. The sequence continues at coordinate 76,011 of CAUTJW010000004.1, read as the reverse complement.
CACGTGCAGTCGACACCGCACGCGACTCAGCCGCCGGCGAAGACCGATCAGCCACAATCTCACGGAAACGCTCATCCACCGGCGGGGACGTACGACCCAAAAAAGTCGTCACCTGCCCGCCCGACTCACCAATACGAGCCGCACGCTCCGTAAACTCCATCGCCTGCGGAAAAAGCGCCGCCACATGCGGCAACAGGGCACCAATCTCACCGCTGCGGCCGCCATACATAATCGCCAGCATGCCCACCTTCGCGTGGGAACGCTCCGTCAAACCCACACCCTTCATGCGCGCCAGCTCGGCAATACCCGCATACAGGTCAGCGCCACGACCCGCCGAAGCGAGCGCCTCATCACGACTCAACGCCGCCAGAATACGCGGCTCAATCTGCGATCCATCCGTCACCGTCAGCACCTGACCCTCCGGCGCCTGCACCGCCTGACGAATCTCCGCAGGCAGCTGCAACGCACCACCGCCGGAAGCGCCCCAACGCCCGGTCGCGGCGCCACCCACCTCAAGATGCGGGCGGAACGCACCTTCAGAAACCCAGGTATCAGCCCACGTCCAGCCGTTAGCAGTCCAAATACGGTACAGCTTCTTATAGCGCAAAATCGGGTCAATCAGCGCCCAACGCTTCTCCCGCTGAGCCGGAATCGCATCCGCCCAACTCTTCAACTCCCACGAACGCGTAGACTTCACCGAAACCCCCGCAGACTGCAAAGCACGCAAAAGATCCTGCGGCGAATCCGGATTCAACGACGGCATAAACAGCATGCGCTGAATCTGCTCCGCCAACTCCTGCATCTTCTGCGGACGCTCCCCAGGCACCGGACGCGGACCCAATAACTCGCACAGATGCTCATGATGCGCCTGCACATTAAACGGGATGCCGTAATAACCAATCTCAGCCGCAACCAACGCACCGGCAGACTCAGCCGCCGCCAAAAGACGCAACCGCTCCGGGTGCCTCGACTCGCTAATAGCGCGCGCCTGCGCCAGCCACTCACGCATCAGCACACGCACCACCGGATGCTCCGGCAGCAGAGTCACCGGGCCCGCCGCCAACTGCGGGGCAAAAGGCTCATGAGGCGCCGCCTCAAGGAAATCCGGGGAGGAATCGGCAGGAGAACCGGCGGGTGCGGCGGAAGAGGTAGCGGGCGCACTCAAAAAATCAGCGCCGAACAGCTCCTCCTGACCCTGAATCTGCCGCGCCACCGGCAGATACCCCTGCGGCTCCACCGCCTCACGCACATCAGAAAGATCCAGCACCGGGCTGTACTCCACAAAACCGCTCGGATGAGTAGCGGCAGTTGCCAAAATTCGCTGCACCAGACGCAAATCATGGCACAGGTGTACGCGCACCCCGCGGTGTAGAAGCAGCGGGTCAACGTGGCGGGTATCAGCCCAAATCCAGCGCGGAAAACGCCCCTGTGCCGAATCTGCCGCCTGCCGCTCCACCTCGCGCACGTACGCAGGAAGATTCGCCGCGCTTACCCTGTCCGCGCGCGTAATCCGCGGAATAAAGGTCGGGTCCTGCAACTGCTCAGCAGTCGGCGCCGAAAAATGAAAAGCACCCCACGAAGTCACCGGCTGAGCACCGCGCGAGGAGGCACCCGCGGCAATAGCCGAGGTGACCGGGTGCGCGGGGGTACCGGTCTGGGCGGTAATACCCGCGCCGGTGGCAGGACTGAGCAGAACGTACATTCTTCCATTATCGAGGATGTGTCGGTGGAACGGGTGGTGCGTGGTTATCACCAGAATTTACGGGTGGTTTGTCATAAAAGCGCCGGATGCGTGCGTTTTGTTCGTTTGAGGTGCGTGCATCGTGGATATTTCGGGGTGCGCGAGGAGTTATCCACAGAACGCTCATTCTCTTAAAAATTTAGGGTGGGCGCAATGCTCTCCTAGAGCCATGAACCCCACCAGCAATCCTGCCAGCAACACCGCCAACAACCCCGCAAACCCTAACGGCTACCCGACCCGCACCGCGCAGAGTCCAACTGCGCAGAGCCCAACCACGTATGCGCCGGACACCCGCGCGCACTCGCTGCCCGCCCTGCTCATTCCCGAGGACTATCGCGCCCGCGCCGTCGCTCTGCACGCCCGCGAGCTGATTCTGCGATCGCCGCAGATGAGCGCTATCGCTCTGGACGGTTTTAGCGGCGGGTTCAGTAGCGGGTTTAGCGCCGGATTCGGTGGCGGATTTAGCGCCGGGTTCGGTAACGGATTCGGAGCCGGGGTCGAGAAGGCAGGGGAGCGTCCGCCCGCAGAGGGTGGAACTGCCGCGAGCGGTGCAAACACCGCGAGTGCCGCGGGCGGTGGGCTACTCCAAGAGTCCCAGCCCCTCCGCGAGATTCTCGAAAACGCCGTGGATGAGGCGATCTGCGCCATCGACGGCGGATGCCGGGGGAATGCTTGGGGGAACGCGAGCGCAGCAGGGGCGGGCGTGGCGAAGCCCCGAAAGTTCCGCACCAAAACAGCGCAACCCGCGCCCGCCTCCTGGAGCTACCCCAGCGTGGAATACGTGCCCGTCAACCGGCAGACCGCGCTGCGCTACCTCGCCGCGGAACTCTACGGCCTCGGCGCCCTCGACCTGCTCCTTGACGAGGGGCAACGCGCCGGAACCATCACCGATATCTACGTGAACTCGCCCTGCGATATCTGGGTGGGCATCAACGGAACCACCCGGCCCGTAGCGCTGAGCCTCGGCAATGAGCGGCGCGTGCGTGACCTCGCCGAGCGGCTCATCCGCAGGCACGGCGGGCAGCTGGATGCCGCGCATCCGGCGGCTGACATTAGCGACGAGCACGGCAGGCGCATCCACGCGATTATCCCGCCGCTGAGCGAACGCACCCGGCTCTCCGTGCGCCTACCCGCCCGCGAACGCCCCACCCTGGCGCAGCTACAGGCCGCCGGGCTGTGCGATGAGGCGACCGCCGCCTACCTGCGCCGCATGATTGCCGAGCGCCGCGGGTTCCTCATTAGCGGCGGCACCGGCACCGGCAAAACAACCCTGCTCAACGCCCTGCTGGGGCTGTGCACGCCGCAGGAGCGCCTCATTCTGCTCGAAGACACCCCGGAACTCGCGCCGCAGCATGAGCAGGTTATTGCCCTCAAAACCCGCGCCGCCAACTCCGAAGGCGCCGGCGAAGTCGGGCTGGGTGAGCTCATTGTGCAGACGCTGCGCATGGGCCCGGATCGGCTCGTGGTCGGTGAGTGCCGCGGCGCGGAGGTGGTGCACCTGCTGACCGCCATGAATACCGGTCATCGCGGCGCCGGAACGACCCTGCACGCCAATAGTGCGCAGGCGGTGCCCCTGCGCCTGTGTGCCCTGGGTGCGCTCGCCGGACTGGATAGTAGAACGGTCGCTCTACATACGGCGACGGCTTTTGAACGCATTATCCACCTGGAACACCGGGACGGACGCCGCCGCATCGAGGGCGTCTACAGCCTGCACCCCGCAGTTGAGGGGAGCGAAGAGTATCTGCAGGTCAGGCGTATTTCTGTGGGCTCCGAAGTGGGGTACTAGCCCCTCCGTGATGGGGGGAGTGGAAACGTGAAAGGAGGAAGCAATGCAGCAGAACGAGAAAAGTAACGGAAGCCTTCGCGAACGCTGGTCTGAGCGCATAGCCGAGCGTGTCGCCGGAGCAGCCAGTGCCGAGGAAATGCGCATGTGGCCGCTCATGCTACGCACCCTCGCCCTGAACCTGCGCGCTGGAATTCCCCTGCAGGAGGCGGTGCACACCGACCCGGGCTTCGGGCAGTTTGCGCAGTTCGGGGAGAACGAGCTGGTGTCGGGTACAGGGAAAACGCACGCGAAGAAAAACGCCGACCGGAAAAGCGCCCGGGCTCTACGTGCACGAGGGCCTCTTTCCGAAGACTACGGGCAGAGGCGGTGTGCCGAAGATATCCGCCGCTTCACGCAGGCGCTCGCCACAGTCACCTCCTGGGGTGCCCCCGCGCATCTCGCCTGCGCGCAGCTGCTCGAAAACAGCACCCGCATGCGTCCGCACAGCCGCGAGCGCCTGCACGACCTGCAGCTGAGCCTGCGCATGAGCGAGAGCGCCGGCGCGCCGCTCGCCACGAGCCTGGAACGCGCCGCCGAGCACGCCGAAGAACGCATCGACGCGCTCCTGGGCAGGCAGAGCGCACTCGCCGCACCGCGCGCCACCGGCAGGATCCTCTCCTGGCTTCCGCTGCTCGGCCTCGGGCTGGGTGTACTCATGGGCAGCGACCCCGTGGGTGTGCTGACCGGCTCCATTCTCGGGGCGCTCACCGGTTTGCTCGGGCTGGGGCTCGCATTCGCCGGGCGCCGCTGGACCGCCGCACTCGTGCATCGGGCGGAGGTGGAGAGCATCAGCGCGGCGAATGTTGAATCTGAGGCGAAAAAGTCTGCCTCGCCAGCAGGAGCCGTGCCCGTTGATACCGCCCTCGTGCTGGAACTACTCGCCGCGCAGTTGAGAGCCGGGCTTGCACCGCTCGCCGCCCTGGGCACCCTCGCCGAGGCGCTCAATAGCCGACCGTTGTACACGGTCTGCCAGCGCCTACAGATGGGCAGTAGCTGGGGGAGCGCCTGGTCGGGCTCCGCGGCGGGAACCTTCGGTGAGCTTCGGGATGCGCTCGCTCCCGCCTACACGGGTGGCGCACCCAGCACTGCGCTGCTGCTCTCCCTTGCCGATGCGCACCGCCTCAGCGAGCGCCGCGCGGCAGAACGCGCCGCCGGAAAGCTCTCCGTAGCGCTCGTGGTACCCCTCGGGCTGTGCTCGCTGCCCGCCTTTATCTGCTTGGGTATTGTGCCCATCATCATTTCGCTACTACCCACGCTGACCGGCTAAAGAACCATGCGCATAAGCGCTGTTGACCAGCTGAAATGCCGAAAAGTTTAGACCCTCGCCCATCTGCAGCGAACGCGGATGAGCACCCACCCCGCCCCGCATGTTTAGGGCACAACGAAAGGAAAACCAATGACGAACACCCTCTGCGAAGCAATCCGCCACGACCTGCACACTGCCAATGCTCCGGTCAATGCCACGGTCGGTGCTCCGGGTGGCATTCCGAGCGAAATTCAGCCCGCCGCACACGCCACCGAAGCGCAGACCATTCTGGGCCCCGTGCCGCTGTCCGTTGCCATTGCAACCACCATGAAGCAGCTACGCGAAGAATGCCCCGAGCTTTTCAGCGATACCGGGCTCTTCACTGATACCGAGTTTTTCAGCGATGCTGAACGTTCCGCCGGTACTGAGCAGAAGCACACCGGCCCCAGGATTGACCCTAACGAAATGGAGATTGACATGAACACGAACAGCCTGAGCCCCGAGCAGGCGCTGACCATTGCCCGTGCGCTCGCCGAGGGCTGCACCCTGGACGAATGCGGCGCCACCTGCCGCAGCCTGGGTGAGCACGCGCCCGGCTGCACCGAATATGTACCAGCTGAGAGCGACGATAAGGTACTCGAAGAGTACGCCCCGGCGGGGGACCCGGAGGAAGGCGCCTCCACCGCGGAGTACGGCATCGTGATGCTCGCGGCGGTCGGTTTCGCGGGCCTGCTGGTGCTGATTCTCAAGTCAGATGAGGTGCGTTCCATGCTCCTGGATATTGTGCGTAACGCCCTGTCCATTGCGGGCAATACGGGACTGCTCTAGAGGCCTTAGTCTAGAGGTATTGGAAAACCCGCCGTAGGGTTTTGTCCCTAGATGCTAGGTTCTTTGGAAAATCAAGCCAGAAGGGAGGAATAAAGAATGAACGCTCATGTGAATTTGGGTGCTTTGCGACGCACCTACTCCGCAGGGAAAACCGGGGCGGAACCGGCACCCTCGACCCCGCGCAAGAGCCCCGCAGAGGAGGGTGTGATCACCGCCGAATTTGCGGTCGCCCTACCCGCCGTGACGGTGGTGCTCGCCCTCTGCCTGGGTGCCGCCTCCACGGGGGTTGCGCAGCTGAAGGTGGAGGAGTCCGCGCGAACGGCTGCACGAGCCGCCGCCCGCGGAGACTCCGAGGCGCAGATTCGCTCCGCCGTCAGCCGCATCGACCCTGCGCAGAGCGTGCAGATTTCTGTTTCTCCTGATGATGTAGCCGCGACGGAGGCGGGGCGCACCCGGCAGGTGCACGTGCGGGTGAGCCGCCCCGCCCCCGGTGTGATTGGTTCGGCAACCGGCTGGGTGCTGCGGGCGGACGCCCACGCCCGCGTTGAAGCCGGCGCTGAAAACGATGCTGAAAACGGTGCGGGTCATGAAGGTGAGTAGAGCCGCTATGGGTCCCACCCCGAAAACAGCCTCCGAGAATCAATACCCCGAAGCGGGTAGCGGCACCGTCCTTGCCCTCACCATTATTGCCGCGCTACTGGTGGTGACCGTGGTGATTGCCGGGCTCATTGGGGTGGTGTCCGCAAACCGCAGGGCTTCCGCGGCCGCCGATTTGAGTGCGCTCGCGGCGGCAGACGCCTACCGCGGGCTCACCGAGGGGGACCCGTGCGCGGTCGCGGCGGATCTTGCCGAACGCCACGGCGCGCACCTGGAATCCTGCACTTTTCCGGATCGCCCCGAAACGGTGGAGGTGACGGTCGCCGTCCCGGTCGCGGGGCCCATGGGTGCGCTGGGCCCGGCGAGGGTGCGTGCCCGCGCAGGGGCTGAGCATCTCGAAGAAGGGCGCCCCGAAGAAGAGCACGCGGCGGGCAACGTGGAGGAGCTGAGCCCCGATGAGGTAGCCGAGCTGGAGGAAGAGCTGGAAGCTGCGCAGGACTCAGCGCCCGAGCCTCCCGCACCAGAAAGCTCCGCAGAATCAGAGAATCCAGTTGAGCCAGAAAACCCGCCTGAGCCAGAAAACCTAACCGACTAGGCTATTTACGTTCATCGGGAGTTGTCATTCCGGTATGCTCTACCCCCCCAGCACGCCCCGCGCCTCCTGTACGCCCCGTGCCTCCTGCAGTAATCTACGCCCCTGTAATAACCTACGCCTCCGCCATACTCTGCAGCATCGCCTGCAGTAGCGCCCGCGCGCCGTGCTTGCTGAGCGGCTCGTTGCGGTTGCCGCACTTGGGTGAGTGCACGCAGGAGGGGCAGCCGTTGTCGCATCCGCAGCTTTCGATCGCTTCGAGGGTGGCGCTCAGCCACTGCGCAACCGCGTTGAAGCCGCGCTCGCTAATGCCCGCACCGCCGGGGGCTGCGTCGTAGACGAAAATGGTGGGCCTGCCGGTGTCCACGTGAAGCAGCGTGGAGAGCCCGCCCAAGTCCCAGCGGTCGCTGGTGGCGATGAGCGGCAGCAGTCCGATGGCGGCGTGCTCGGCGGCGTGCAGGGTGCCGGGGCCGTCCTCTTCGGTCACGCCCGCGCCGAACAGGTAGCTGGGTTCGAAAGTGAACCAGACCGCCTCGGTCATGAGCACTTCCGGCGGCATGGGTTGCTCTTCTTCGCCCAGGTATTCGCCGCCGTAGACGGAGAAGCGCCGATAGCCGGTGACCTGGTCGGTGACCTGAACCTGTCCGCGGTGCATGGTGAGCGGGGCGAGCTGCGGTTCGCCGGGAACAGGCTCGCCAGGAGCAGACTCGGCGGGAGCAGTTACACCGGGAGTAGTCTCGCCGGGAATCGCTTCCCCAACAGCGTTTTGCGCACCGTAACTAACCCGCGCACGCTCCGCCAGAATACGCACCTCGGTGCTCTCAACGGCGCGCGTGTAGTAGTCCGGGTAGACGCGGCTGAGCAGGATCACGCGCTCGCCCTCGCTGAGGGACTCGACCACGTACTGCGCGCTCTGGTGAATATAAATCGCGCCCGGGTGCCCCTGGCTCATGGCGTGCGCGGCGTCCATGGTGCCAACCAGGGTGCCGTCTTCGGCGTCGATGAGCTGGTAGGGTCCGCCGCCGGTGCCGCGGATATCGACCAGGTCGGCGGCTGATTCGGCGTGCGTCCAGTACCAGCCGTCCGGGCGGCGACGCAGGTACCCCTGCTGCACCAGCCGATTCAGCAGGGCTGCGGTATGCGGCCCGAAGAGGCTCAGCTCTTCGGCGCGGATGGGTGCCTCCTGCGCGGCGGCGCACAGCTGCGGTGAGAGCACGTACGGGTTTGTCGGGTCGAAAACGGTCGCCTCAACCTCCTGCCCGAAAATCGCCTCCGGGTGGTGCACCAGGTAGGTATCGAGCGGGTTGTCGTCGGCAATGAGTACTGCGAGCGCGTCCTGACCGCTTCGACCCGCGCGGCCCACGCGCTGCATGAAGGAAGCACGGGTGCCCGGCCAGCCCGCCACGAGTACGGCGTCCAGTCCGGAGATATCGATGCCCAGCTCCAGCGCGGAGGTGCTCGCCAGGCCGAGCAGTTCGCCGTTGCGGAGTTTGCGTTCGAGTTCGCGGCGCTCTTCGGGGGTGTACCCGGCACGGTATGCAGCGACGCGGTGGGAGAGGCCCGCCTCCACCTCGTCGAGGTAGCGTTGGGTCTTCTGCGAGAGGATTTCTACGCTGCGGCGTGAACCGGCGAAAACCAGGGAGCGGGTGCGGGAAAGCACCAGGTCGGTGAGCATTTGCGCGCCCTGCTCCACGGGGGAGACGCGGCGCGGCGCCTCCTGCTCAGCCTTCGACTGGACCGCCTGCTGCTGGGTGCTGCGGGCGCCCTTGGCGAGCTGATCGTGCGCCTTGGGCGGCATGAATTCGGGCTCCCAGAGCGCGACGGTGGTTTCACCGCGTGCGGAGGTGGACTCGGTAATGGCGGTGACCGCCTGCTGTGGCACGCCAATGAGCTTGGAGAAAGATTCGACCGGGTTGGAGCTGGTCGCGGAGGCGCCGTAGAACACGGGCACGGTGCGGTAGAGCGCGCAGACGCGGCGCAGGCGGCGCAGCAGGTTGGCGATGTGCGCACCGAAAACGCCGCGGTAGCTGTGCGCCTCGTCGAGCACCACGTAGCGCAGCCCGCGCAGGAAGGATGCCCACTGCCGGTGGTTGCTCAGGATCGAGTAGTTGAGCATGTCCGGGGTGGTGAGGATGAAGTTGGCGTGTTCGCGGATCCAGCGGCGTTCGCCAACGGGGGTGTCGCCGTCGTAGCTCGCCGCGTGGAGTCCTGGCAGGTTGTAGGAGGTGAGGGCGGTGAGCTGGTCGGCGGAGAGTGCCTTCGCCGGTGAAATATAGAGAACGTTCGCTCTATTATTGAGGTTTTCCGCCCCCGAATACGCGGAAGTTGAGCTCGCCGGCTCGCCACAGGATGCACGATAAATAGCGTCCAGGGTGGGCATTAGGTAGCTCAGAGTCTTGCCCGAGGCGGTACCCGTCGCCACAATCACGTGCCCGCCGCTGCCTGCACTCTTCGCGTCTTCGGCGCGCGTTGCTGCCGATGCTTCGATACGCTCAGCTTCGATGCGCCCCGCCTGCCAGCCGTAGCGCGCCGCACTCGCCGCCAGCGCCGCATCAAGACCCGCGTGGGCGGCGTCTGCCGCCTGCACCTGGTGGGCGTAGGGCTCGGCAATACCGAGCGATTCAAAAGCCTCCACCACACGCGGATGCAACCACTGCGGCCACGGCGCGTAGCTCGCCTCCCTAGCGGCAATGGTGTGAATATGGGTCACCTGCTCGGGCAGGGTTCCGGTGCGTTCCGCCTCTGGCAGAAGGGATGCCAACACCTGCTGTGCGCTCGCGGGCAGCTCGCGGTAACGGAGCGTTTTTGGGTGCGCCGTAGGCAGCCCCTGCTCGGGCTGGTGTGTGGGTTGCTGCTCGGAGTGCTGTTTAGGGTGCTGGTTGGCGTTCTGCGAAGGGGTGCTGTGCGGCATGGGTTCCATTGTAGAGCGGCGGGCGAAAACCCGACCTGCCGCCGGTCATGTGCCGTCCTGAATCTGCGCCCCGTGGCTGTCTCAACCCCGCCCCGGCACCGCTTTTGTGCCGCCGACCCCGTAGTCAGCGCGCACATATCAAAAAATCTGCATGCTTTAGACGTATATGACGATAAAATAGTTTCGTGGCTCAAAATAAGATTATTCTGTATTACCAGTTCGCCCCCATCGCCGACCCGCAGGCGGTCATGCTCTGGCAGCGTGCCCTCTGCGAGAAGCTCGGCCTGCGCGGGCGCATCCTCATTTCCAAGCACGGCATTAACGGCACCCTCGGCGGCGAAATCAACGCGGTCAAGGCGTACACCAAGGAAACCCGCAAGTACCCCGGCTTCAAGAACATGGAGTTCAAGTGGTCCGAGGGTGGCGCGGAGGACTTCCCCCGCCTGTCCGTGAAGGCACGCGACGAGATTGTGGCTTTCGGTGCTCCCGACGAGCTGCAGGTGGACGAGAACGGCGTCGTTGGCGGCGGCGTGCACCTGAAGCCTGAAGAGGTCAACAAGCTTGTTGAAGAGCGCGGCGACGAAGTGGTCTTCTTCGACGGCCGTAACGCGTTCGAGGCGAAGATCGGCAAGTTCAAGAACGCTATCGTTCCCGACGTGCGCACCACCCACGACTTCATCCGCGAGATCGAGTCCGGCAAGTACGACCACATCAAGGACAAGCCGGTCGTCACCTACTGCACCGGCGGTATTCGCTGCGAGATTCTCTCTGCGCTCATGAAGAACCGCGGCTTCAAGGAGATCTATCAGATCGACGGCGGCATCGTGCGTTACGGCGAGAAGTACGGCGATAAGGAACTTTGGGAAGGCTCGCTCTACGTCTTCGACAAGCGCATGCACATGGAGTTCACCCCGGACACCGTCACTATCGGTAAGTGTGAACAGTGCGGCGCCCCCTCGAATAAGTTCGAGAACTGCTCTAACGACTCCTGCCGCGAGCTGGTTCTGCTCTGCCCCGAGTGCGCAGCTGATGACGCGAAGCGCCACTGCGTGCCCGAGTGCTCGGTGGATCGCGAAGCAGCTGAGGCGAACGCCTAATGGCAGCCGCTAAGGGCAGTGCGGTTCAGATTTCTGAACCTCGTATTGAGGAGCACCCGGCAATGGTCGTTGCCGGTGTTTCGCAGGTGTTCCCCCTGGATGGCGACTTCTCCTCGCTGTGGGATGAGCTGAATCAGAAGGCGTCCCCGGCGATGCTGGATGTTCTGAATGTGACCCAGTACCTGGGCGTGTGCACTCAGCCGAACCCGAAGGGCCAGGTCCGCTACACGGCGGGCTTCCTGGTGTCGGAGCCGGCGAGCGCGGCGAAGCTTGGTCTGGGCGTGCTGGAGTTGCCTGCGAGCACCTACGCGGTGGTTGAGGTGACCGGCCCGATTTCGGAGTCCATTCCGGCTGGCTTTGCGAGCTTTGAGGAGGCGTTCTTCGCGAAGAATCCGCAGTACCGCCCGGTGGGTGGTCTTGAGGTGTACGGTCGCGGCGATATGCAGGCGGCTGATTACCGTATGGAGCTGTGGGTTCCGCTGGTAAAGCGTTCCTAGGGCAGTTTGTTTCTGTCGTTTTAGTTGCAGTTTTAGCTGTTGAATAGAAGGGCCCGGTGGTGCGATGCGTTCGTGCCGCCGGGCTTTTCTGTGCCCTTTTGGGGTTGGCGCGGGTGATACGTGTAGTGAAAGCGGGGGAGGGGGTGCTCCTAGCGTCATGCTCCGAAATAAATACTTGACATGTAAAGTATTTGGGTTTAGATTTAAACCACCAGCCCGGCACTACACGAACCCGAGCGCACCCCAAGGAAAAACTATGAACACCCCCGGCACTCCGCAGCTTGACCCGCAGCGCGACGAATCCATCCGCATCAGCCACCTCGAACCCATGCGCGGCGACGAGAAGAAGCTCGGCTTCCTCTCCTTCGGCCACTGGGCTGAGGTCCCCGGCTCCCGCGTACCCTCCGCCGCAGAATCCCTGCACCAGGCGATCGACCTCGCCGTAGGCGCCGAAGACATCGGACTGGACGGCGCGTTCTTCCGCGTGCACCACTTCGACCAGCAGCAGGCAACCCCCTACCCACTGCTCTCCGCAATCGCCGCCAAGACCGAACGCATCGAGCTCGGCACCGGCGTGATTGACATGCGCTACGAAAACCCGCTCTACATGGCAGAGCTCGCCGCCATGGCTGACCTTATCGCGGCGGGCCGACTGCAGCTGGGTGTCTCCCGCGGCTCGCCCGAATCCGTTATCCGCGGCTTTGAGAGCTTCGGTTACTACCCGGCAGAAGGCGAGAACGAGGGCGATATGGCGCGCCGCCACCTCGACATTTTCCTCAAGGCAATTGAGGGTGAGGGCATGGCGCCCAGTGCTCGCGTGGCGGGCAAGTACGCCCCGATTCAGCCGCAGTCGCCGGGTCTGCGCGACCGCATCTGGTGGGGCGCGGGCACCGATAGCACCGCCGTGTGGACCGCGCAGAAGGGCCTGAACCTCATGTCCTCGACCCTGATGCTGGAAGATAAGGGTATTCCATTCGATCAGCAGCAGGCGCAGCAGATTCGCCTCTTCCGTTCCGAGTGGGTGAAGGCGGGTAATTCGGGTGTTCCGCGTGTTTCGGTGTCCCGCTCGGTGCTACCCATTATTGATGAAACCTCGGCGCGCTACTTCGGTCGCCGCGCTTCGGAGGACTCGCAGGATTACACCGGCATTATTGACAACAGCTTCTCTCGTTTTGGCCGCAGCTACATTGGTGATCCGGCGGATATCGCCGAAGAGCTCGCCCGTGATGAGGCAGTCCAGGCGGCGGACACCGTGCTGCTGACCATTCCGAACCAGCTGGGCGTGGACTTCAACCTGAAGATGCTCGACGCAATCGTGAAGGAGATTAAGCCCGCGCTGACCACCAAGTAAAGACCCTGAGGTGAAGACCCCGCAGAACCTTCTGCGCCAGCAGGGTTTCGCGCCAGCGTGCCGCCGTCGTTTCCGTGATGGGCGGTGGTCGCTGATGAGCGCGAACTCTGTCGCCTCCCGAGGGCAAGGGCGCGGAGCACGTGCGACAGCCCGCACAAGTGGACAATTGGTCAGTTATCACTGTATAGTCATCGTATGCTGACTATTGCTTCACACCTCGACGTCATGAACCGGCTCGGCCGCGCCATGGCCGACCCGACACGTTCCCGGATTCTGATGACCCTCCTCGGCGGCCCGAGCTATCCAGCCGTGCTCTCGCGCGAGCTGGAGCTGACCCGCTCGAACGTGTCCAACCACCTGACCTGCCTGCGCGATTGCGGAATCGTCGTCGCCGAGCCCGAGGGCCGCCAGACGCGCTACGAGATCGCCGACCCGCACCTCGCCGCGGCGCTGACGTCCCTGATCGACGTCACGCTCGCGGTGGACGAGGCCGCGCCGTGCATCGACCCGGCATGCTCGGTGTCGGGCTGCTGTGGAACGGCGGCGGGAGCATGAGCGAGACCCTGACCACCGCGCGCCGCGCGATGCTGCACCGGCGCGTCCGCTTCATCGTCGGCTTCACGATCACGTACAACGTAATCGAGGCAATCGTCGCAGTCTGGGCAGGCGTCCTCGCCTCGTCCGCGGCGCTCATTGGCTTCGGGCTCGACTCGGTTGTCGAGGTACTCTCGGCCGCGGCCGTCACCTGGCAGTTCACCCGCAAGGACCCTGAGCGGTGGGAAACGGTCACCGTCAAGGCCATCGGCATCGCGTTCTTCGCGCTGGCGGCCTACGTCTCGATCGACGCGGTGCTGGCCCTGGTCGGCCAGGAGGGCCCCGACCGCAGCCCGCTGGGTCTCGGTATCACCGCGCTGAGCCTGGTCGTCATGCCTCTGCTGGCGTGGATTGAGGTCCGTACCGGGCGGGAGCTGGGCTCCAAGAGCGTGATGGCCGACGCCAAGCAGCTCATCCTGTGTATCTACCTCTCCGGTGCAGTGTTCATCGGCCTCGTCCTCGACAGCCTGTTCGGCTGGTGGTGGGCTGACTCGGTCGCGGCGCTGGTCGTGGCGGTGCTCGCGGTGCGCGAAGGCCTGGAGGCCTGGCGCGGCGACGTCGAGTCGCCGTTCGAAGTGCTAGAGGACCTCGAAGACGAGGACGACTGACCCGTCACCCGACGTTGAAGAGCCAGTGCTGCAACCCAGACATGCGCTACGAAAACCCGCTCTACATGGCTGAACTTGCCGCCATGGCCGATCTCATTGCGGCGGGTCGACTGCAGCTGAGCGTGGACTTCAACCTGAAGATGCTCGACGCAATCGTGAAGGAGATCAAGCCCGCGCTGACCACCAAGTAAAGACTCTGAGGTGAAGATCCTGGGGTAAAGACCCTGAGGTAGACCCCGTGCCAAGCTGTTTCCAGCGCTCTGTAATGCGCTGAGATGCTTGTTTCCATACAGCTTGAGCCACGCATACAGCGATGCCCCGGCAGGCACCCGCAAGGGTTCCGCCGGGGCATTACTATGCTCACCTTCTTAGAAATCCTTCTGTCTAAAAGTCTTTCGTCTTTTCCCAAGGCTCAATAGCGCCCGGAACCACCTCAAACAGCGGATGCGCACACGCCGCCAGCTCGCCGCGTGCCGCCAGGCGCTCGCTCAACCGGTGCTCCCACTCGGGGTCGCGGCCCGCCACCTTGTGCCGCAGAAAGGCGAGCTCGTACTCCATTTGACCGAGAGGGACGGGAATCGGCGTGACCGAAGCGTACGGGTTTTCTTCCTTGTCAGCACAGATTTCGCCTGCACCAATCAGCGCACGGTTGAAAGAATACCCGCGGGCATCCGCCTCATCCGCCAGCCCCGACAGGTAGGCGGCAACTGCCTCCAGAGGCTGCGGATGCGCACGAAAACGAATCAGCTGCGGATGGTTCGTGTACCCGCGCGTCAGCCCCCGCAGCACCTTCTGCGCCAGCCGAGTTTCACGCCAGCAGGCGACCAGAGCGCGGCGATCAAGCAGGGAAGGGTGAAGGGACCAAATACGCACGCCTAGCTCTGCGCTTCTGCAGTGCTCTCGCCAGCCGATGCTGCGCCCGCGTGCTCGTCGCTAAAGTGCAGGAAGCTCTTGAGCACCAGCTCACGCACCGCATGTAGCAGGGTGTCGCGCGGATGCTGCTCCTGCGTACCGCGTGCCGCAGCGGCAGCCTCGTCGTATTCGGGCCAGGACAGCAGCATGGCAAGAGCCGCCACAATCTGACCCACGGCAAGCTCACCATCGCTCGCCGACGCAAAGCCAGCCGTCTCGGTGGAGAGCAACTGGGTGCGGCACAGACCCGAACCGGCACGCAACAAAATGACGCTGGGGTGCTCGGCACCGGGGCGACCGTGGCGTTCCTCGGTGACATCCTCGGCAACCTCCAGGTGTGCGGTAAGGAGCGCCTCATCGTCCATGGCGGTGAGGCGGTCGTAACGGCGCACAGACTCGGTGAGGGCGCGGGCGATGGGCTGCTGAATCGGGTAGGTGATCTCCTCGAAACGCTGCAGGGGCTCGGTTACGCCTGCCGCGGTCGCCTCGGTCGGGCGGCGCATCCAAATCATGCCGAAACCAATAGAATGAACGTTCCGGGAAGCGAAGTCGTTCAGGTACGCCACGTAGGTCTGTTCGTAGTGGCTGCGGTCGCGGTTCTCGCTCGCATCCTTCAACCAGGTCTCCGCGTAGGAGGCGGGGGTCAGCGCCTCACGCTGAATAAACCACGCCTCCGCGCCGCCGTCGGCAACCCAGGTGCGCGGGCGCTCATCCCACGGACGCGGTGCTTCCGGGTCCTCGGAATCGCGAATAATCTCCCAGTTGCCCAGCATCTGCGCGCGACCGCCGGGCACCAGCACCGACGGCAGATGACGCACCATTGTGCTCACAATTTCGTCACCGGGCAGGCCACCGTCACGGTAGGTGAACTGCTCCTCGGCACTCTCACCGGCAACGCGCGGGGTAATCACGAACGGCGGGTTCGACACCACCAGATCGAAAAGCTCACCGGCGACCGGCTCCAGCAGGGAACCTTCACACAGGCTCACGCGCGCCTGCGGGTTCTGCGGGTCAATATTGAGCGCCTGCGCGTTCAGCAGCAGGTTAAAACGGGTGAACGCCAAGGCACGCTCCGAAATATCGGTGGCGGTCACATGCTCAGCGTGGGCGAGCAGGTGGAAGGTCTGAATACCGCAACCGGTGCCCACATCCAGGGCACGCTTGACGGGGGTACGCTCGGTAATCTGCGCCAGAGTCAGGGAGGCGTGACCAATGCCGAGCACGTGATCCTTACGGAGCACGCCGGGGCGCTGATGCGCACCCAGGTCGGCGGCAACAAAGATTTCGGTGCCGTCATCGGCGGCGTGCGGGCGCAGGTCAACGCTCGCGGTCCAGCGGGCAGAATCGGCAGCGTCGCGCTCAATCAGCGCGGCATTCTCGAAATCAACCAGGGTCTCTGCGAAAACCTCGGCTGCCTCAGCCTCGGTGAGCGGGCGAGCCAGCAAGAAAAACGCCAGCAGACGCGCCAGGTTCTTCTCACCCGCGCTGTAATCGCCGCGCAGAATGTGCTCCACGCGCCACAGACCCGGAACCACCTGGTCACGAGCCATCGCCTCGGCCGCCTCAACACCCAGCAGCTCCTGCACAGCGTCATAGCTGTAGTTCAACGCCAGCAGGCGTTCACGGATGCGGGTCAGGCGGGCGTAATCATCGCTGCGGGGAGCATCCGCAACGGCGGCGTACTCGGGGGCGAAAGTGGCGGCAGAAATAGTCATGCACACCATTCTACGCACCCGCTGCAACCGGCCGCCCGAGTCAGGCGCGTTGGGAACACCGCACGGACTAGCGGGGAAGAAGCCCTAACCTCATGAGCTCCGACCCACCCACTGACCAAAACTGTCATCTACGCAAGAGCACCCGCCCCATCGCATACACTGAAACCATGAGTAACCTGTACCCCGATGAAAGTATCAGCGTCGACAAGTGCTGGGAGCGTCTGCACGCGAACACTCTCGGCCGCCTCATCCTCACTGATGGACAGCACGTCGATGTGCTGCCCGTGCTCTACGCCGTCGCCCACCAAAACGACAAGCAGGAAATCTACATCCGCACCACCCGCGGCAACAAGTTCTCCTCCGTGGTGGTCAGCCGCCGCGTTGCCTTCGAAATCGACGAAACCCTCGAAGACGGCATCCGCTCCGTCATCGTGGTCGGTATCGCCCACTGGCTGCCGCCGGAAATGACCCCGCAGATTGTGCGCACCTTCGATCTGCCCGACTCCGAAACCCACGAAATGCAATGGGTGCGCATCGTGCCGCAGACCGTGTACGGCCGCGAATACCCGCTGCTGCCCGCATACCTGGACGGCACCCACCCCGACTCGGACACCCTCACCAGCTAGAAACGCAGGCAAGCGGGCTAGACGCACAGGCGCGGGTGCCGTGCGGTGCACCCCAGCACCCGTGTACCCCGTGCATATACCTGCACGAGTTCCGCACACTCACCCCGCACACCCACCCCCTGTGCACACACCACCGCTTCCGGTACCGTATGATGTACCGAGTACCCTGCGCACACGTGCAAGCTCAACACGCCCGGTCCACATCAACCGGAACCGGGCTAGCTCGCCCCGCGCCGGGCCGCCACGCGCTCGCCGCATGAAACGCACCGAACGCACCACATAAACCCACCACAAATTACACCCCCACAGATCACCTCACCCCGCGTACACCACAGCCCGCCGGTGCCCACAAGCGCCAGCGTAGGTTATGGTTGAATACGTAGCTTTTCAACACACAGATAGAGGAGTGCCGTGCCCGCTCAGGCAAAGAACGGAAAAGCCCTGCTGATTGTGGAGTCTCCCTCCAAGGTCAAAACCATCAGCAGCTACCTCGGCGAGGACTACCTTGTCGACTCGTCCATGGGCCATATCCGCGACCTTCCGCAGCCCTCCGAACTGCCCGAAAACCTCAAGAAGAGCCCCGTCGGCAAGTTCGCTGTCAACGTTGAAGAGAACTTCGAACCCTACTACGTGGTCAACCCCGACAAGAAGAAAAAGGTCGCCGAACTCAAGCGCAAACTCAAAGAAGTAGACGCGCTCTACCTGGCAACCGATGGTGACCGCGAAGGTGAAGCCATCGCATGGCACCTGAAGGAAGTCCTCAAGCCCAAGGTGCCCGTCTACCGCATGACCTTCCCCGAAATCACCCGGGAAGCCATTCAGCGTGCCTTCGGCGAACTGCGCGACATCGACCTGCACCTGGTCGACGCGCAGGAAACCCGCCGCATCCTCGACCGCATCTACGGTTACGAAATTTCCCCCGTGCTCTGGCGCAAGGTCGGCCGCGGCCTCTCCGCAGGTCGCGTGCAGTCCGTCGCAACCCGCCTCGTGGTCGAGCGCGAACGTGAGCGCATGGCATTCGTCGCCGCCAACTACTGGGACCTGTCCGGACGCTTCCTGACCGCAGCCTCCGAAGGCTTCGACGCCAAGCTGGTCGCCGTAGACGGCAACCGCATCGCCACCGGCAAGGACTTCGCCGACGACGGCACCCTCAACACCTCCAAGGTCACCCACCTGAACGAGGAAGCCGCGCGTGCGCTCGCCGCAGCCCTGCAGTCCGCCGCGTTCTCGGTGCGCTCCGTTGAGACCAAACCGTACAAGCGCCGCCCGGCAGCGCCGTTCACCACCTCCACCCTGCAGCAGGAAGCCGCACGTAAGCTGCGTTTCTCCTCCCGCGTGACCATGCAGGTGGCGCAGCGCCTGTACGAAAACGGTTACATCACCTACATGCGTACCGATTCGGTGGCACTGAGCGAGCAGGCTATCTCCGCCGCACGCCGCCAGGCATCCGAGCTGTACGGCGCCGAGTTCGTGCCCTCCGCACCGCGCGTGTACACCTCCAAGAGCAAGAACGCGCAGGAAGCCCACGAAGCAATCCGCCCCGCGGGCGACACCTTCCGCACCCCGGACGCTGTGCGCGGCTCCCTCTCCAACGACGAATTCCGCCTCTATGAGCTGATCTGGAAGCGTACCGTCGCCTCCCAGATGGCTGACGCGACCGGTTCCACCGCCTCCGTGCGCCTGGGCGCCGTGGCATCTAACGGCCAGGACGCTGAGTTCGTAGCATCCGGTACCGTCATCACCTTCCGCGGCTTCCTCGCCGCTTATGAGGAGGGCGTTGACGCATCCCGCGTGGCTGAGCGTGAGGCGAAGGACGCTGAGAAGCGCCTGCCGAACCTGACCACCGGTGAGGCGCTGACCGCCGAGGCGATTGAACCCGCCGGCCACGAGACCCTGCCGCCTCCGCGCTACACCGAGGCCTCCCTCGTGAAGACCCTGGACGAGCTGGGCATCGGCCGCCCGTCCACCTACGCGGCGGTTATTTCGACCATCATGGACCGCGGATACGTGAACGTTCGTTCTGGTTCGCTGATCCCGTCCTGGATTGCGTTCTCTGTGGTGCGCCTGCTCGAATCCAGCTTCGGCCCCTACGTGAACTACGAGTTCACCGCGCAGATGGAAGAAGACCTCGACCGCATCGCACGCGGCGAAGAATCCCGCGTCGAATGGCTGGGCGAGTTCTACTTCGGCGGCGGCTCCAAGCGCGGCCTGAAGCCCATCGTGGACAACCTCGGCGAGATTGATGCCCGCAGCATCAACTCCATCCCGATTGCGGACGGCATTGTGCTGCGCGTGGGCAAGTTCGGCCCCTACCTGGAAGCCGAAGGCACCCTCGACACCGAAACCGGCGAACTGACCGAACCGATCCGCGCGAACGTACCCACCGACCTGGCACCGGACGAACTGACCGAAGCGAAGGCACGCGAACTGCTCGAACAGGGCAAGTCCGACGGCCGCGTGCTCGGCGTGGACCCCGTCTCCGGCAACCAGATTGTGGCACGCGACGGCCGCTACGGACCCTACGTCACTGAAGTTATCGAAGAGATGACCGAGGAGCAGATTCAGGCGTACCTGGACGCGCAGCCGACCGAATACTACAAGAACGGCAAGCCCAAGCCGAAGAAGAAGCCGAAGCCCGCCAAGCCGCGCACCGCGTCCCTGTTCAAGTCCATGGACCTGGCGACCGTGACCCTGGAGCAGGCACTGCAACTGATGAGCCTGCCGCGCGTGCTCGGTACCGACGCTGAGGGCGTGGAAATTACCGTGCAGAACGGCCGCTTTGGCCCGTACCTGAAGAAGGGCACGGACTCCCGCTCGATTGGCAGCGAGGACGAAATCTTCACGATTACGCTGGAGCAGGCGCTGGAGATTTACTCCCAGCCGAAGCAGCGCGGTCGTGCGGCGGCTAAGCCTCCGCTGGCTGAGCTGGGCGTGGACCCGGTCAGCGAGAAGAAGATTGTGGTGAAGGACGGCCGCTTTGGCCCGTACATCACCGACGGTATTACGAACATTACGGTTCCGCGTGCGGAGTCGGTCGAGTCGCTGACCCACGAGCGTGCGGTGCAGCTGCTTGCTGACAAGCGTGCGAAGGGCCCGGTCAAGCGTAAGACCGCCGCGAAGAAGACCACCACGGCTAAGAAGACGACCGCTAAGAAGACGACCGCAAAGTCTACTACCGCGAAGAAGACGACCACTCGTAAGACCGCGGCGAAGAAGACCGCCGAGTAATCTGCCGAGTAGCCGAGCGTAGTTCGAGCTGAACTGAAGGCGCAGGATGCGCCCCGGATCCCCCACACGGGGGTGGGGCGCCTCCTGCGCCTTTCGCGTGCCCGGGGAACGCGTGCCCGGCGAACGTTTGTGCTCGGGGTGCCCAGCGCGTTTTTGTGCCCGCACTGTGTTTCTTAGGCTTGCGCTGTGCTGATGCTGGGCATCCGCCCGGATTGTTTGCGGAGTGAGCCGCGCCTCTGACAGACTGGAAGAGGCGCCGCACCTGCGGTACCGCACACAGATAATATCCCGCCGCGCGGCGGGGGAGGGGAGCGCACCGTGCGCCTGGGAGTTCTGGATGTCGGGTCGAATACGGTCCACCTGCTACTGATTGACGGCAGCCCCGGGGCGCGCCCCGAACCATACGCGTCGCATAAGATTCCGCTGCAGCTCGTGCAGTACCTCGATGCTGAGGGCAATATTTCGCAGGAGGGCGCGGACGCGCTGACCCGCTTTGTGGCCAGCGCCCGCGACTTCGCTATCGAGAATGAGGCGGAGGACCTGCTGGCGTTCTCCACGAGCGCTATCCGTGAGGCGGGTAATGGCGCGGCGGTGCTGCAGCAGGTGCGTGAGCAGACCGGTGTGAGCCTGAACGGTATTTCGGGTGATCAGGAGGCGGCGATTACGTACTTTGCGGTGCGCCGCTGGCAGGGTTGGGGTGCGGGACGCATCCTTGATTTTGATATTGGTGGCGGCTCGTTTGAGTTTTCGACGGGTACGAATGCGTTGCCGGATGCGGCGATGAGCGTGCCGTTGGGTGCGGGCCGTTTGACGCGTGAGTTTTTTGATGAGCAGCCGCCGAGCCCGAAGCAGGTGAAGCGTCTGCGTAAGTATGTGCGTGAGCAGATTGCTCCGGTGGCGGAGAATCTGTTGCGTTATGGTGCGCCGGATATGACGGTGGGTACGTCGAAGACGTTCCGTTCGTTGGCGCGTATTTGTGGTGCGGCGCCGTATTCGGCGGGCCCGCATGTGAAGCGTGAGATGCATCTGCAGGATTTGCGTCTGTGGACTCGTCGCATGGAGGCGATGACGGTGTCTGAGCGTGCTGACCTGCCGGGTGTTTCGAAGGCGCGTGCGGAGCAGATGCTGGCGGGCGCTATCGCGGCGGAGGCGGCAATGGAGGCGTTCGGGGTTGAGACGATGCGTGTGTGCCCGTGGGCGCTGCGTGAGGGTCTGATCTTGAAGCGTATTGAGCATCTGGCGGAGGGTACGGGTACTCCGGTCAACCCGAAGACCCTCCTGGGCGCGTAACGCCATGATGATGAACCCCGCAGGCTGGTGTGTAATGAGCGCCGGCCTGCGGGGTCACCGCTTATAACGTGTATATCCCGCCGACAAAGATGTAGGAAAGGAACAATCACCGATGAAAATCGAAGACATTATTGACGAGGTCAACGAAGCCTGGGGTGAAGAGCACGAAGAAAAAAGTAGAAAAATATTTTGGGATAATCTCGTCCGTATCCCATGTTGGGAATTTTTTCTGTGGACGTTAGTTTATTTATCACCATTAATTATTCTACTTCCTGCTTTATTTATTTCGTCTGAAAAAACTGGAAATCTTCCACTGCCTTTGGCGCAATTTTGGATTAACATACCATACTATTTGCTGGATATAAGGGCTGGAATTATTGTTTCACTTGCCAGCATTCTATTGAGCTTATATGTGAGTGTGGGTAAATTTGCTGATGGGGTAGAAGGAGTTAGTGGTGATGCGCGTCGAGCCACGTATAGAAAGTTTGCCCGTATTGTTGGTGAAATTGTCTTTGTGGTGTTTGTAATTAATTTTTGGTATGGACTTATTGCTGGGTATCTTCAAGGTACATCTCTTGTGCCGCTTGGGCCCTGGAGTGTTGGTCCGGCGTGGGGCAAGCTCATCGTTTCCGAGCATATCAACCTTACTCGCTATCAAGAAATTCCTTTATGGGTTCTGTTATTTTTTGCCTGGTTTACCATGGTCTCTTCTCGAATGCTTACTTATAGTGAAAAAGATATATTGGTTAGAAGCTCAATTTATCTTGACAGGTTAAAGAATGCGAATGGAAACGGAAGTATGTCATATTCTAAAGAATACGACATAGCGAAGTGTGAGTTCGAAGAAGAATTTTTTGGGAAGCAAATAGGGGGAAATGATTTATTTATCCCTGGCAGATCTCTTTCTCGTAGAGAAGGTGCTTACTCTGGGATGTTCTACTCCGGTGTAAGATACATGGGGTTTGGTGTTAATGTGGGTGTGAAGTCTTATGTTTTTCACCGGCAATTTCGGAACATTTTTATTTCATGGATTTTTGTGAGTATTTTGGCGATAGCTACCATGTGGATTAACGGTTTTATCCTTGTGGTCATCGGAAGTGTTTTTTATGGCACATATTTATCTATGGTTATCCAGTCTAGTGTTAATCTTGACTCGAATATATATAAATTAAATGTTTTGCGGTTGAATAAGGGGTATCGCAGGGTTTTTGAATATGTATCGTTTTATTGGAAAAATTGGATGAATAGATTGGCTGCTTATATATCTAGTAGCCTTGTGTTTATGTTTGTATTGGTGGAGTATCAGGGTGATTTAGCTAATGTATTTGAATTTCTTGGCCTTTCGGATGAGGTAGCTTCTGCACTTTTTCTCATAGTTTTCTTGGTGATTTCTATAGGATCAACAGTTGTTATTGTTTATGTGGTGGAAAAGTTTGTCTATCTGTCAATGAGGCGGATCATAGGAGAGCGCTCTGCTGTTGCTCTGGAGAAAAATATAAAATATTCTGAACTTTTGGAAGAGGATAAGGGGAAAATCGACTTTTTGATGGTTGCTTATATCTATTGTTTAATGCTTGAAGTGAATAAATACTATATGGATTATAAAGCTGAAGTGGGACATGTTGACTTATCGCCGAACCAATCTGAATTGATTAGAATCAGATATTCCAGGCCGGCTATATATAAGGAATTGAAAAGCCCTAGTCATAAGTAGTCTGGCCAAAGGTAAATACTGAGGAGCCACATGTGTTTCGAATAGCAACTTATAATGTGGCTTCTGGAAACATATGTGGCTTCTCACTATGTGGGGCTATAACCCCCTCCAGAATTTGTGCCATAGGTTAGCGTCTTCTGCCATGGTTTTTAACTACGACCAAAGACGCTAACCTATGGCACAAATCCGTAACCCCATGACCGAATCTCCGGCTGCGCCAGGTAGGTGAGAGTCGGTTATGGGTTATGACTTAGCTTTTTCGTCGATAGGTTAGTGTCTTCACTGCGGGTTAAAGACCCACGGTGAAGGCACTAACCTATCGAAGGGGCCCCACCCCTCCCTTATGAACGGCGAAAAGCCACATGTGTTTCGAGAAGCCACCAAAGAAGTGGCTTTTCGAAACACATGTGGCTTCTTAGCATAAGACCCACGGGGCTGGTTTACATGTCGGGCCAGTCACGATGCAACGAATACTCCGTATCCCCGTCGCCATTGTCATTCAGGTGCCAACGCTGACCGGTGCGAATATCAGCCTTGCGCAGGCGTGGGTTCGGGTTATCCTTCTTACCCATCGTGGGATCGTTCTTGCAGCCCCAGCGCGTATCGTCTTCATCGCAGGTGCCGCCGACACGGCCCACATCAACCCACCAGACACGAATCAGCAGCGGATCGACAGTTTCCTTCGTCAAAACGACATCCAGAGCCTGCCAATCGCCACCATCCACACGGAAACGGCCAGAATAAGACACTGTTGCGTAGGCGTGGAAATTGCCTGAACGCTTATAGACATAACTGGTCGCGGTCTTGCGTGACTCTTCACCACGTGCCCTGCTAACCGGCTTGCCCATCGTGTAGAAGCTGCCCTCGTCACCGTTGCCATACTGGATGGTCATCTGGGTGGGGTAGGATTCCATCTCCACATGGCCGATCATCAGGTCGCCTTCCCAACGTGCGGTGGGTGCGTCAATGTAGAAGTTTACGGCCTGGTTTTTGTAGACGTTGGGGTTGTCGTTACCCTGACCAGTACCGAGGTTGTAGGACTGCTTCAGTACAGGGGCCTGGATATTGGTTTTAGCAAATTGGTCCTCAACTTCTTGGAGCATTTCTTCAATAGTGGGACCCTTGGGCTGTGCCGGGTCATTAGAGGTGAAGGTTTTGGTGTCATTAGGCTTGCAATATACTGTGTCTCCATCGGTGGTTGAATCAATCGGCTTTTCCTTCATGTGGGCGTATTCGCCGGGTCTCATATCTTCGTCATGGCACGCTGCCTCGCCGGGGCGGCGATTTTGTGTCTTCCGGGCATACATTTTGGCGCCTGTTTCATCAGTTATTTCTTTGTAGTTATTTTTAAACCATGTTTCATAATCAAAATATTCTTGGTTGACAGACTGGGAAGTATTTGAGGAATCGTTAGGGACTTCAGAATTTTCCTCTTTATTTTTATCCGCTGTTCTTGATCGGCGATTCGGAGGGTTCGGAACCTTATAACAATGACCGTTAGAATCAGGATTTGTACATTCTTCAGCATATGCAACTGGAGGGCTTAGCAGAGAAGCAGACAAAACTGATATACAGAATATTCCAATAAATTTGATGCCCCTATTCATCTTTGAGTTCATCTCCTTCTCCGCTGCCAATAATTTTCCAATAACCATTAGAGTAGCTGAAGAAGAAATTGAATTTATCATCATCATTATTGGTGTTTGCTTGCTTTGTAATTTTTCCGTCAGGCTCAATATACATTGCAATACTCCAAAAAACACGAATTTTCATACGATAAATCTTCTGCTTCTCATCGTAGACAGGTATGCTCTCCTGCTGATATGAGTCGAGTCCTTCGATTACCCAACCTCCGCGCTGGTAGAGTCCCTCAAGATATTCGTAGAACTTGTATTCTTCAGTGCTCTCAGAAACATACTTTTTGGCGTATGAGCAGTCGCCGGTCTGAATACCGTAGTTATGAGCAACCACCCAGTCCTCCATCATCTTTATGAGACCCTCCTCGTTTTCGGGGTACTGAGCGGGCTCATTACGAGGCTTGGGGACGTTCTGTGCGGGTCCATAGCCATCGGCCTTACGGTATTCACCGTCGGGGGCTTTGGATTGTCCTGAATATCCGCGAGTGACTCGCGGGCTCGGAGTAGCGGAAGCAGAAGCAACATCAGATGCCGAAGCGGTCTCGCTCGGCGTTGCAGTCGAGGTGGCTGCCGCCTCATTATTTGCCTGCTGACCACACGCAGCAAGCAGGGCACCCAGGCCCACAAATGCGCCGCTGCCCAGCAGGGTACGGCGGTTGAAAATGGTCGAATCCATAGAAGGTACGCTCCTATCGTCGGTGACGGTGTGATATATGTGCATGTCGGGCCGTTATTCACAGGTTGCGTTGACTGCCGGAAGAAAACAGCCCCGTAGTGCGCCCATCAAGCGCATCAATGCGCCATGGAACACTACAGTTACCACCCTACCGCATGTTTGCGGTCGTTTGCACTCTTTTGAGGATGATGACGGTCGTTGGTCAATATTCGGGCTTCTCAATGTTTTATACATCAAATATCTCTGCGCCTGCGGAGGCACTGCCTCAGCAGAATTTGTGCTATGGTTTAGCGTCTTCTGCCATGGTTTTTAGCTACGACCAAAGACGCGAACCTATGGCACAAATCCGTAACCTATGACCGAATCTCCCGCTGCGCCAGGTAGGAGGGAACCGGTAATGACTTAGCCTTTTGTCGATAGGTTAGTGTCTTCACTGCGGGGTAAAGACCCACGGCGAAGACACTAACCTATCGAAAACCTCTGGCTAAAAAGAAGGCAACCCCGGACGCACACACGCATCCGGGGCCGCCCCTATTTCTGAAAGCTACTTCTTGGCGCTAAACGCCCGCGTCCACGCCCAGCGGGTCAGCACCGCCGTACCCACCGCAACCGCCATCGGCAGCCACGCACTCGCACCCTGACCCGTAAAACCAATCAACAACGTCAACGCAGACAACGGCGCATTCATCGACACACCCAAAAATGCTGCCGTACCCGTCAACGCCGCCGCATACAACACCATCGACGCGCCACCCGGCACCCCGTCCAAACCGGGGAACGCCCACAGCACCAGCGCCGCCACACAAAACGCAGTCGCCGCACCCAACGCCAAACCCGGCGTCAACGTACCGCCATACGAACCCGAACGCAGGCTCAACAGCACCACGGCAGCCTTCGCCACACACAACGCCAACACGTACACAGCCGCCGCCGCAGTCAAGCCGTCCGCCGCCGCATCCAACGACACATTAAACGTGTGCTGAGTCAGCAGACGACCATTACCCAGAATCTCCGGAAGCCACAGCGAAACCACCGCGACCAGCGCAAACGCCACCGGAATACGCCACAGAAGAGAACGATCCTTCGCCTTCAACTTCTCCGCACGCTGCGACAGCGCCCTAAAACCCAACGCCAACGGAGTCAACACCACACCCGTCAACGCCGCCACCGTCAGCGTCGTCGCATCCAACGGAAGCTGCGGCACCGGGTACGTCGGCTCATTGACAATCACCAGATTCGCCGTGGCCGTCGCCGTCCACACCGTCACCGCACCCACATACAGCGACCACAAGCTCAGGCCCGCAGCCATCGCCTCCACAAGGTACACCAGACCACCAACCGGCACCTGATACACCGCCGCCAGGCCGGATGCCGCACCCGCCGCCACCAGCAGGCGACGCTCGCGATCGCCCAACAGCGGCGAACCATCCGGGCGAGTGCCACCCACACGCTCCAGAAAACGCGCGCACCGACCCGCAGCCAGCGCACCCAGCTCACGCGGCGCGACCTCCTTACCCACCGGGGAACCCGCACCCACCGCAACAATCTGGATCACCGAATGCGAAATCTGCCGCCACAGCGACGGCGCACGATCCTCCTCAGTAGCACCTGCAATCTGCGACTTCACGCCGACCACACGCCGGCCGCCCGACTGCAGGTAATACCAAACCAGCGCCACAAACGGACCCAGAGCCGCCAAAACCAAGGCGCGACGCGCCGGGTCAGCGCCATCAGTGACCATCGGGTGATGTCCCTCAGCCTGACCGAAAGCTAGCTCCTGCATAAAATCCAGAACATAATGCAGAACAATCGCACCCAGGCCGCTGAACACGCCCGTGACCAGCGCGGCAAGGGTCAGCCCCAGTAGGAGGCGAAACAAAAAAGAGCGGGAACCAGCAGGATTCTGCGGGCTATTCGGGGAAGAATTCGAGGAAGAACCAGTATGAGAAGACATAGAAAGAGGGGGGTGTTGCGTGCTGTGTGTTGTTGAAGGCCTCATGCCCGGCACAAACTGCCGCGGTTGAAGTTGCTTTCATTCTACGCCTGCACTTTTGGCGGCTTATGGGCAGGCCACAAGGCGAGAAGCGGGGCGGCGCGGTGCATGGAGGCGCGCAGAGTGAAGCCGCCGCACAGAAAGCCCGGAAGAAGCACGAGCCAGGTCACATGCCCGTAGTCGCACCCGCTATGCTGGAAGGGTACGCCTCCACACGCCCGCTGCGCACAGCACACCGCGCACCCGCAGGGCGCAGGCACCACATACGGAAGGATCAACGATGACCGCAACTATTGCTTTTCTCGGCACCGGCTCCATGAACGGCTCCATCGCCGCGGGCCTGCTCGCAGCCGGCCACGACCCCGCACACATCCGCGCCACCGTGCGCACCGAAGAATCTCGCGCCGCTCTCGCCCAGCGCCTCGGCGACAAGGTCGAAATCATCACCACCGGCGGCGAAGCCGACGGCAACCACAAGGCAACCGCCAATGCGGACGTCGTGCTGCTCGGCGTGAAGCCCTACGGCATCGTCGAGCTCGCCCGCGATATTGCACCCGCCCTCGCACCGAACGCCGTCGTGGTGTCCGTTGCTGCCGGCGTGACCCTCGAAACCCTCGCCGAGTGCCTTCCTGCAGGTCAGCCCATTGTTCGCTGCATGCCGAACACCCCCTCCTCCGTGGGCAAGGGCGTGCTCGCCATCTCCACCACCGACACCGTGAAGGACGAACAGAAGAAGCTCGTCGAAGAGGTCTTGGGCACCGTCGGCTTGGTCGTTGAGGTCCGCGAGGACCAGATGGATGCGGTCACCGCCGTCTCCGGTTCCGGCCCGGCATACGCGTTCCTGCTTGCGGAGGCGATGGCAATCGCCGGCGAGAAGCTCGGCCTGGATGCAGACACCGCGCTCAAGCTTGCCAGCGCAACCGTTGCCGGTGCAGGCTTCCTGCTCGACACCAACCCGGATGCGCCCGCCCTGCGCCGCGCCGTGACCAGCCCGAACGGCACCACTGAGCGTGCACTGAACACCTTTGTGGAGGGTGGCCTCTTCCAGCTGACCGAGGACGCGATGCGCGCCTGCGCGGAGCGTTCGGCGGAAATGAGCCAGCTGTACACCGCTGACGAGGACTAACCAGCGGGAATTAACCAGCAAGGACTAATACCGTCCGGTAGCATCCCTCTGACTAGGTGAAACTACAGAAAAACAGCCTCCTCCCGGCAGAACGGGAAGAGGCTGTTTTTCTATGTCTATTTGCTTTTCTATGTCTAATCGCGGGCTCCTCAAACGCAGGTTCCTCAAAACCAGCAGAGCTGGGGAAGATAACCGCCGCAACGAGGAAAAGTGCACTTAGGGGCGCGCC
The DNA here is from genome assembly GCA_963539245.1 of Rothia mucilaginosa. Lineage (GTDB taxonomy): Bacteria > Actinomycetota > Actinomycetes > Actinomycetales > Micrococcaceae > Rothia > Rothia mucilaginosa_H. Next base: position 46,978 of record CAUTJW010000004.1, on the reverse strand, counting down.
GCGAAACGCTCAATCAAATCCACCTGACCGGACACAATCAGAATGTCACGCGAGTGAATGCGGGTGGTCGCGTCCGCGTAGGTGAAGTCCTCACCGGGGGACTTAATACCAACCACAGACACGCCGTACTTGGAGCGGATATCCGACTCGGCGAGGGTGAAGCCGTGGGTTTCCTTCGGCGGGCGCATCTTCGCAATCGCGAAGTCGTCATCAAACTCAATGTAGTCCAGCAGACGACCCGAGACGAGGTGCGCAGCGCGGCGGCCGGCATCCGCCTCCGGGTAGACCACGTGGTGCGCGCCAATGCGCTCCAGAATCTTGCCGTGCGCGGGGGTGATAGCCTTCGCCCAGATACGCTCCACGCCAATGTCTACGAGGTTTGCGGTAATCAGCACGGACGCCTCAACGGAGGTGCCCACGCCCACCACGGCGGAACCGAAATCATCTGCGCCCAACTGGTGCAGGGTGTCGATATCGGTCGCATCGGCGGAGACCACGTGGGTCAGCACGCCGGACCATTTCTGCACCAGCTCGGGGTCCTTCTCGATGGCGAGAACCTCCTTATTCTGCAGGCGCAACTGGGCAGCCACAGCCGAACCGAAGCGTCCCAAACCAATCACGAGGACGGGGGCGTTATGTGCACTAGCCAATGGTGGGCCTTTCTTCGGGGAACTTGTAGAGGCGGCGGCGTGAACGCATTGCCAAGCCGGTTGCGGCGGTTGTTGTACCCACACGACCAATGAGCATGAGCACACTGAGCACGTACACGCCTGCCGGAGGTAGGCTCGCGGAGAGGCCGTTTGAGAGGCCGCAGGTCGCGAAGGCAGAGATGACCTCGAAGATGACTTCTTTGAGATCTGCGCCGCTAATGATGAGAATCGATGCGGTGCCAACACCTACCACGGTAGCACCCATAACGATCACAGAGATGGCAATGCGCAGAGAGGATTCGGGGATGGTGCGATTGAACGCTACGACCTTCTGGTCACCTCGCGCCTCGGCAAGAATCGACAGGGCAATCACGGCGATGGTGGTGACCTTCACGCCGCCTGCGGTCGAGCCGGAGCCGCCACCAACGAACATGAGCGTGTCCGTCAGCAGGGTGGAGACGGGGGTGATGGCGTCCATGTCGACCAGGTTGAAGCCGCCCGAACGCATCATTACGGAGGCAAAGATTGCGTTGAGGATTTTATCGCCGGGAGAGTAGGAACCGATGGTTGCGGGGTTATTCCATTCGAAAAGACCCCAGAAGAAGGCACCAAAACCGAAGAAGAAGAGGGTGGTGACCACGGTCAGTTTTGCGGTGAGCTGCCAGTGTGAGGGACGGAAGGGGTTGCGCTGAATCGCAATGAACACGGGGAAGCCGAGCGAGCCGAGGAACACCGCGATGCAGATGGGTACGAGCAGGAAGAGATCGTGGCCGTAGGGTACGATGCCGTCCGAGTGCGGGGTGAATCCGGCGTTGTTGAATGCCGAAACCGAGTAGAAAATGCCGTGCCACAGGGCCTCGTGTGGTGCTTCACCGAGCGCGAGGAATCGCGGGGTGAGGAGCATCGCAATGAACGCTTCGATGGAGAAAGACGCGTACGCCACCGCTTTAACGATGCCGCCGACCTCGCCGAGTCGGCTGATGTTCAGGTCTTCCTGCGCGATGAGCTTGGTGCGCAGACCCATTTTGCGGCCGATAGCCAGCGCCAGCAGGGAGGTGATGGTCAGCGTGCCCAGACCACCCACCTGGCAGGCGAGAAGAATCATTGCCTGACCAAAGGTTGACCACTGATCCGCCGTGGAAACGGTGGTCAGACCGGTCACGGTGACCGCGCTGGTGGAGGTGAAGACCGCGTGGTGTAGCGCGACACGATGCCCGTCTGCCGAAGAAATCGGCAGGGACAGCATGACGGTGAAGAAGATGATGACTAGAAAGAAGGCACCGATTGCGGTGCGCGAGGGGGACGCCAGAACCGAGGAATCAATGAAGTCGCGGAAGCGTTCGAGAGTCTTCTGGTTGAACTCTAGCGGGGTGCGTTTGCGCTGAGTCTCGGAGTCTTCGTGGTCACGTAGGGTAGGCAGTCGGTCAAGATCGATGCCGGGCACGCTGGTGAGGATGCTGAGGTTTTCAGCTTCGAGGCGGTCGCGGCGGCTTCGGCGAACCTGCTGCTTTTGGGGTTCGGAGGTGGCACCGCTGAGGGTGTCCCAGCGGCGGTTGAGCTGGCCCTGGGGGTGGTGGTGTCGGCGCCGGGTGCGGCGGATGATGCGTCCCATGCGCCTCCTTCAGCGAGTGTCTGGGTGTTGGTGTGTTGATGTGTTGGTCGGCTGTTTGAGCCTGTGTTTAACGCCTTCTAGTGTATCGCGCCGGGTGCCTACTGAGGGGGTTGAGGCTCTGGTGGTTTGGGGGTAAATATGTGAGCTTGGAGAAGGCGTGCGGTTGGTTTTGTGGGTGGAACCACGAAAACTATATATTCTGTGTTAGCTATATAAATATTGAGGGGTTTGCTGGGTCACATATGCCTAGGATGAGATACAGGAAATCACCACGAGATGTGATAGGCGCTTCATGCTTTTCTCCCCTTCAGTGCTTCATATTGAGGTAGCATTCAGCGGTCTTTCAGAATTTTTGAAGGTAATTTCTGTATCACCCTCATTCTAAGCTTGAGGCGCCACTTTATATGTCATAATCGCTATATGCATTCTGATGTTTTTTCTGTCATCGCGGATCCGACTCGCCGCCGAATTGTGCGTATTCTCGCTGAGCAAACCCACACGGTGGGCGCAGTGGTTGAAAAGCTGGGCATGAGCCAGCCGACCATTTCGAAGCATCTGAAAGTCCTTCGCGATGCAGATGTGGTCTCCGTGACCGTTGAGGGACAGCGTCGCCTCTACTCCCTGAACCCGGATGTATTCGCCACCGTGACCGAGTGGATTAACGAGACCGTTCAGATTGCACGCCAGTCCAACGAGGCGCACGCGCCCGTGGCACTGCCCGGTGGCGTGCCTGCATCTGCCTCCAGCAAGGCGACGGCTGAGAAGCCGGTCGAGAAGACCTTCGAAAAGAGCGCTCCGAAGCCCGAGGCGACCGACTCTGAGACTCTCACCGTTGAGGCACCCACCCCCGAGGAAATCGAGCAGGCTCGCATTCAGCGCGCCCGCGCACAGCACCTGACCCCCAGCGCGCGCATCTACTCGCGCCCTGCGGAGCATGCTGCTGATAGCACCGCTTCCGAAGCTATCGCTGAGAAGGTGGGAGCTGCTGAGCCCACCTCGCAGGAAGAGGCTGTGGATAGCACCCCGATGCGCCCCTTCACTCCCGCATCCTACGGTTACGATGCTGGGGTGACCCCCGCGGCGTCGGCAACCCCCGCTCAGCCCGCTACCCCTGCGGCACCTGCTGACGCTAAGCCTGTTGTAGTGCAGAAGCCGGTGGTATTCCCTCAGCCTGCGGCTGTGGTGCCTTATGGCATTGACCCCGCTGCGGTTGTGGGTGGCTCGATTCAGCCTATCCCTGTGATCCCCGAGGCTGTTGTGCTTGAAAAGATTGCCGAGGAAAAGGCTACCGACGAAAAGGGCGCAGCTGAGAAGCCTGTTGCACCCGCTGAATCCGTCAAGGAAGAAGCAACCCGCACGGAATTTGCAGCTGAGGATTCTGCAGCTGAAAAGTCTGTGATTGAGAAGAACGTAATGGATGAAGCCGCGGCAGAAGAGCCCGTGAAGGCTGAATCTGCTGAGGAAGTAGCTTCGCCTGCAGAAGCTATTGAGAAGGCTGAACTCGGTAAGGTCGAGCCTGCCAATGATGAGCTCACCAATGATGAGCCCACCAATGATGAGCCTGTTGAGGGTGAGCCTGCTAAGGCTGAAACCTCCGCTGAGGAGCTCGAGTATCAGACCATGCCCGCCTACGATTCGGTGTACCGACCCAACGCTGAGACGAACAGCGCTGAGGCGAAGGATAACCACCGCGGTGGCCTCTTCGGCTTCCTGCGTGGCCGCCGCCGCTAAGACGGGCGGCTAGGGTCTGCCCTGCCGATCACTTCCGGCATTAACTCTCTGTAAAACACACACACTCTCACTCACTTTTTGACCGAAAGACGCATTCACGTGGCTATTCATCGTAAAATTCTGCGCTGGCTCGAGAACGAACTGTTCGAGGGCAACATTCAGCTGGGTCAGGATCTGCCCAGCGATAGCGAAATTGCGCGCGCTATTGGTGTGGGTCGTTCCCGTACCCGCGAGGCTCTACGCACCCTGGAAGATATGGATCTGGTGCAGCTGTACAACGGCCGCGGCAAGGAAATGCTGGTGCACCTGAGCGATGAGCCGGCTTCCGCGGCGAGTGCCGCTCTGCGCCTGCACATGTCTAGCTCGCGTTACCCGACTCGTGACCTGGTGCAGACCCGTATTCTGCTGGAAAGCTGGGCGATTGCGCGTATTGACCCGAAGACCGCCTCCTTTGCGGAGCTGGACGAGGTCCTGGCGCAGATGGAAGATTTCGACCTGTCGATCCGTGATTTCCTGGAGCTTCTGCTGACGTTCCACCACCAGGTGATGCGTTGTGCGGGTAATGAGCTGCTGGTGGGTCTGCTCGCGTCGGTGCGTCAGCCGAGTTTTGAGTCGATGCTGTCGCTGGTGGGCCGTATGCCGCTGTGGAGTAGCGCTGTGGAGCGTCTGCGTGCTGAGAGCCGCGCTATTGCGGAGGCTTTGAAGGCGGGCGATTCGGCGACGGCTCGTGCCATGGTGATTGGTCAGCTGCGCGGCATGTATGCCGATGCCGGTATTGACTTGGAGCAGGAGGCGACCTCTGCGAACGGTCTGCCGGGTGAGCCGATTGCTTCTGAGTTTGCGCCGGTTGATGTGGATGAGTTTGCCGCCGATGACTTTGACGATTTGATGCAGGACGATGCGTCCTTCGCTGATGCGGGAGCGTTGCCCGCCGCGGATGCTCCTGTTGCGGCGTCCGCTGAGCCGGCTCAGGTTTCTGCGCCGGTTTCTGCTGTGGTGTCTGTGCAGTCTGCTGACGTGGAGTATGAGCAGCCCGAACCCGAGGTTGCCCACGTTGATGAGGCTACGTCTGAGATTCCCTCCGAGCAGGCTGATACCTCTGCTGAGGCTACAGTTGGCACGGATGCTTCTGCATCTGACAAGGTGGAACGTGTCATTCCCGCTGCGTCCCAGCCTGCACCTGCTGTAGCTTCCGCAACCCCCGCACAGCCTACCGCTCATCCGGTGAGCCCGGATGTGCCGCTGAGCTTCGGTACCCCGCGCCGCAGCGCCCCGGTAGCGCAGGCTGCACCCGCCTCCCAGGCTCCTGCCGCCCAGGCTCTCAGCTCGCAGACTCCCAGCGGTCAGTTGCCGAGCGTGCCTGCCGCGTACGCGCAGGAAGAGGCTGAGGGCCCCGCGAAGGTTCTGCGTGCTTCTACGGCGGCTCCGCGTCGTCGTAGCGGTCAGATTATTTCTCCGGTGCGTGCGACCATCATTAAGCCGGTGGATCGTAGTAGGGTGCTGACTGCGCCTGACCGTACCGCGCGTCCTGCGGCTGTCGTGACTGCCGCGGCTCCTGCGGAGACTGAATCGGAGAACGTTCTGCGTGCTCCGGCGCGTCAGGAGGCGCCCGCTGTTCAGCCTGCTGAGCCTACCCGTCTTGAGGCGGCAGCGACCATCCACGACACCTATGAGAAGCTTCCGCATGATGAGCCGGTGCAGGAGCGCCGCGGCATCTTCTCGAAGATGAAGCGTTTCTTTGGTGTGGATGTGTACGAGCCTGAGGAAGCTCAAGAGAGCGCCAAGAAGGATCAGGCAGTGAAGGAGCAGGCTGTGAATGCTGAAGCGAAGCCTGCGCCCCAGCCCGCTATTGATCAGGAGGCGCTGGCTCGTGCCGAGGCTGAGCGTGCTGAGCGTTTGAAGGCGTTGCATGCGGCGGCTGAAGAAGAGGCGGCTGAGGAAAGCGCCGTTGAAGAATTTTTGGTGGAAGAGCCGGTTGAAGAACCCGCTGAGGCTTCTGACCCCGCGCTGGAATCGGCTGAGGAATCGGTAGAGGCCGTCTCCTCGGCTGAGGAGAGCACTCCTGATGCTGCTGTAGCTTCTTCCGGTTCGGTGCTGTCTCACGGCCGCGCTAAGGGCTCGAAGAAGTCGAAGAAGAAGCGCCGTTAGGGCCGCCGAATCCCCGTTTTCGCCCTGAGATATCCCCGAGATACCCTCGATAAGCCTGCGGGAAAAGCGGAAATTCAGGGAAAAACTCCTGAAAAGCCGCTCTCGAATGGTGAAAATGGGGGTAAACCTAGTACTCTAGGTAGGTAGCGCTCTAAAACGCAAGGGTATTTCTGTGCCTAAAATGCGTTTTGGATCGGTTATACCGGTATAAATTTCCCCGGGTAGCTACCGAGTCGAATGGCTCGGCCGGGTACGAGTAAAGTGAGGAAATCCTATGGGTTCCGTTATCAAGAAGCGCCGCAAGCGTATGTCCAAGAAGAAGCACCGCAAGCTGCTTCGTAAGACCCGCCACCAGCGCCGCAACAAGAAGTAAATAGACTTCTTTCGCCCCGCCCTCCGTACGGAGAGGCGGGGTTTTTGCGTTTCTGCAGTTTTGCGGGCCGGGTTTTGTATCTGTAGAGGGCATGTGCGGGTCACCTGTTTGGGGTGCGGCGCGCTATCTGAGAGACTGGGATTATGACTGAAACTTCCACCATTAAAGTTCACCTCATGCGTCACGGCGAGGTGCACAACCCCGAGCGTATCGTGTACGGCCGTCTGCCCGGCTACCGTCTGTCCGATAAGGGCCAGCAGATGGTGCGTCTGAGCGCTGAGGAGTTCGCGGCTCGTGCTGAGCGCGGCGTCCGCTTCGTGCACCTGGTCTGCTCACCCCTGCAGCGCACCCGCGAGTCGGCCGCACCCGTCGAGGAGCTGCTGGGCCTGACCGCGCAGCCTGACGAACGCGTCATCGAGGCCGATAACTACTTTGAGGGCCTGCACGTGAACGCGCAGGAGCTTCTGCGCAACCCGCGTCACTGGACGAAGCTGTACAACCCGGCGCGCCCCTCCTGGGGTGAGTCGTATCTGGATCAGATTCGCCGTATGGCTGCGGCTGTTCAGGATGCGGCGCGTACCGCCTACGAGCGCGGCGGTGAGGGTGCGGAGGCGATTATTGTGTCGCACCAGCTGCCGATTTGGATTACTCGCCTGGGCATTGAGGGTCGCATGCTACAGCATGACCCGCGTGCCCGTGAGTGCAACCTGGCGTCGATTACGACTCTGGCGTTTAGCACCACTGATTTTGAGCATGAGATGCCGCATTTTGTGGGGTATTCGGAGCCTGCTGCGCCGCTGTACGGTGGCGTGATTCAGCTGCCCGGTAGCTGAAGCATCCGGTAGCTAGTTCCTGAAGCTGTTTTTGAGCATAGTAAGAGGCTGTGAGCCCATCCGTTGCGGATGCGCTCACAGCCTCTTTCTGTAAACCTTTAGGGGTGCGAGCCTAGCTGTCCTGACTAGTTCTGCCCGTTACCCTGATTCGGCGTGCCGTCCTCGGGATCCTTAAGCTCAGGGTCCTTAGGCTCGGAATCCTTATGAGCAGAATCCTGCTTGTTGTTCGATTCTGCTTCGCGGCTGTGGCGTTCGCGTTCTGCTTTTGCTTTGAGCCAGCGCAGGTACTCTTCATCGTCGTCGGGGGAAGATACCGAGGGTGCCGGGGTGTTGCGTCGCTGACCGAAGCCGGGGCGAGGAGCGCCTGCTGCGGGCTGTGCCTTGGGGCGGCCCAGGATAAGCCACATGAGCGGGCCCACCACGGGGAAGAGCAGGGTGACGAGAACCCACAGCCACTTGGGCAGGGTTCGCGCCTCGTGTGCGGGGGTGCGGACGGCGTCCAAGAGGGTGTAGAGGGTCAGCCCCACGATGAGGGCGGCGCCGCCAATAATCAGCATGGCTCGAATCATAAGCACTACTATGACATACCGCCGCGTTATCGCAGAACTATGAACAGGGTGCCCGCTAGCGGCGTAACGGCGCGGCAATCTGGCGCAGATTCGTAGGTCGGTTTAGTAGCCGGTGAACACCTGAACCTCGTGGCTAATAATATCCAGCGAACCCAGCCACACGGCGAGGGCAAGAATCACGGAGTACGCGAGGGCCACAATACCCGCCTGCTTGAGCACGGGAATCAGGTCGCGGCCGCCGCGCGTCCACACGGTCACGCAGGAGTGGATGGTCGGGCCGACCAGCAGGAAGATCAGCAGGAACCAGGGGTTCTCATCGAGTAGGAGCACGCCCAGACCCAGCGCCAGCGCCATTTCCACGATGTAGGTGATGCGCGACCAGCGTTCGCCCAGGCGGACCGCCATGGTCAGTTTGCCCGCCTCAATGTCGGTGGGAATGTCACGCACGTTATTCGCCATGAGCAGTGCACAGGAAATCAGACCAATGCCGATAGCACCCACCCAGCCGAGCAGGGTCAGGGTGTGTGCCTGCGTGTAGAGGGTGCCCAGGGTCGCGACCAGACCAAAGTAGACGAAGACGAACACGTCACCTAAGCCCATGTAGCCGTAGGGGTGCTTGCCGCCGGTGTAGCCCCACGCCGCGAAGACGCTGGAGGCGCCAATCGCCAGGAACCACCACTGGTTCGCCAGAGCCACCAGGGCAAGGCCCGCGAGCATCGCTAGGCCGAAGCAGGTGAAGGCGGCGTACTTGACGGAGCGGGGGCTTGCCACGCCGGAACCGACGAGGCGTAGCGGACCCACGCGGTCTTCGTCGGTGCCCTTGATGCCGTCGGAGTAGTCGTTGGCGTAGTTCACGCCGACCTGCAGGAAGAATGCGACGAGGAACGCCAAGAACGCGTAGAGCGGCTTGAATTCGTTGACCTCGTAGGCGGCAGCTGAGCCGGCAATAATGGGGGCGACGGCGAGCGGCAGGGTGCGCAGGCGAGCGCCTTCAATCCATTGGGCGGCAGTTGCCACGGGGGTTCCTTCCGGGTCTATGTGCGTATGATGCGTGGGTTTTGTGATGAGACGGGTTGTGACGGTGACGGTCAGGGCGTGCGACTGCGTGTGCGGGGTGAAAACCCGCGGATGAGCCTGCTTTAGCCCTGACGATAGTCTCTGTCCAGGATACTGTATATTTCTGCGCGGTCCGGCTTGCCGGTGCTGGTGAGCGGGAAATCCGGCAGGATGCTCAGCTGCTTGGGTGCGGCGGGGGCGCCGAGCTTTTCGGCGCAGCGGGCACGTAGCAGGGCGCAGAGTTCTTCGTTCAGTGCGGGGCTATTCTCGGTAGACGCAGCCGCGGTACCGGCAGAGGGTACCAGCGTGACCGCGGCGGCAATGGCGGTGCCCCAGCGTGCATCGGGTAGGCCGATTACGCAGGCTTCGCGTACGGCGGGGTGCTCTTCGAGGACGGTTGCCACGGCGCGGGCGGAGATTTTTACGCCTCCGCTGATGAGCACGTCGTCGCTACGACCGAGCGCTTGCATGCGTTGCTCGCTACAACTCTTGTTGCTGTTGGGAGCTGCTGCAGAGCTCAGCAGCCCGTAGTCGTCGGTGCGGTACCAGCGGGTGCCGTCGGCGGCGGTGAAGAAGTGCTCGGCGGTGCGGGCGGCGTCGCCAATGTAGCCGCTGGCGAGGTGCGCGCCGCTGATCCAAATACGGCCCACCTGCACAGACTCTTCAATCGCCGACTTCCCCTCAATATCCGGCACGGCGGGCATACCTTCTTCGGGGACGAGTTTAACCTGCACGCCGGGCAGTACGGAGCCGGAGTAGACGCATCCGCCAGCGGTTTCGGCGCTACCGTAGGTGGTCACCGTGTTCAGCCCCAGGGCGGTGGCGGCGGCGAGCAGGTCGGCGCTGGCGGGGGCGCCTCCGAGCAGGATTCCGGTGAAGGAGCTGAGCGCCTCGTGAATATCAGCGCCCAGGTGCGAATCGGCGTCCGCGCTTTCAAGGAGCTTATGTAGCTGGGTCGGTACCAGGGAAATAAACCTGCGTGCCGAGCTCATTCGCTCAACCGCCTGCAGAAAAACCTCGGGGCTAAAGTGCACGGGCTCAATGACGGAGCGGGCGATGACCGGGGCGGTACCGGCGAGTACGGAGCGGGCGAGCACCTGCGCGCCGGCAATATAGTGCGCCGGAAGAGCCAGGAGCCACTGCGATGCTGCATCGGAGTTTGAGCCGAAGAACTGCTCGGTGGCTGCCGCACTGGCGGCAAGAGCTCGCGCGGTCAGTGCGGTGCGTTTGGGGGTTCCGGTGGATCCGGAGGTGCCCACCACCAGCGCGATAGGCTCCGCAGCCGCACCCGCATCCGCCGCGTACCCGCCCAGTAGTTGCTCAAAGGCGCCCAGCATGGCGTGAGGGTCGGCGGGCTGATCGGCACGCACCTGTACCGCCTGCGGATGCAGGGCAACCTCCTGCGGGGCGGGGGAGGGCATGAGCCCGGGTACGGGGGTGTTCATCATGGCTAAATCCTTAGCGGCTGTTTGTAGCGGCTGCGTGCTGTCATGCGCCGGTGTCATATGCCGGTGCGGCATCAAATGCGCCGGAGCCGGATTCTTAGCTGAGGTTCTCAGGGCTGAATCCGGCTCCGAGCCTATGCATCTGAAACTACTTCTGTAGAAGGGGCTGTCTCTTAGAAGTAGTAGGGGTAGTTGGACCAGTCCGGGTCACGCTTCTGCAAGAACGCGTCGCGGCCCTCCACAGCCTCGTCGGTCATGTATGCCATGCGGGTTGCCTCACCAGCGAAGACCTGCTGGCCGAGCATGCCGTCGTCGGGCAGGTTGAAGGCGTACTTGAGCATGCGGATTGCCTGCGGGGACTGGCGAGCAATGTGCGCCGCGTATTCCAGGCCCTTGTTCTCGAGCTCTGCGTGGGGAACGACGTCGTTGACTGCGCCCATTTCGTACATGCGCTGTGCGTCGTATTCCTTGGCGAGGAAGAAGATTTCGCGGGCGAACTTCTGACCCACCTGGCGTGCGAGCAGCGCCGAACCGTAGCCTGCGTCGAAGGAGCCGACGGTTGCGTCGGTCTGCTTGAACTTGCCGTACTCTTCGGAGGCGATGGTCAGGTCAGCAACTACGTGCAGGGAGTGGCCGCCGCCTGCAGCCCAGCCGGAGACGAGGGCGATAACGACCTTGGGCATGGTGCGGATGAGGCGCTGCACTTCCAGGATGTGCAGTCGGCCTGCGCGTGCCGGGTCGATGCTTTCTGCGGTGTCGCCGCTGGCGTAGTGGTAGCCGTCGCGGCCGCGGATGCGCTGGTCGCCGCCGGAGCAGAATGCCCAGCCGCCGTCCTTGGCGGAGGGGCCGTTGCCGGTGAGCAGTACGGTGCCTACGTTGGAGGTCATGCGGGCGTGGTCGAGGGCGCGGTAGAGTTCGTCCACGGTGTGCGGGCGGAATGCGTTGCGGACCTCGGGGCGGTCGAACGCGATGCGCACGGTGGGCAGGTCGCGTAGGATTTCGCCGTTTTCGTCGCGCTCAACCTGGCGGTGGTAGGTGATGTCGGTGAAGTCTTCGAAGCCCTCAACGACGCGCCAGTCGGCGGGGTTGAAGATGTCCGAGACCTTTTCGGGAAGTTGTGCAGTCATAGACCCTATTCTACGTTGCCCGGGCGCTAGGTGAGGCTGCGAACCAGGTTGCCAAGCATAGCGAACCAGGTTGCCCGGTATAGCGAATCAGGTTGCCGAGCATAGAGGAAGGCCCGGACCGCGTGTGTGCGGCCCGAGCCTTGGGGAAGAGACTCTTTACTTGACCTTGGCGAGCTCAACCGCGCGGTCGAACTCTTCGTCAATGGCGTCGTTCTTCTTGTAGGTCATGAGCGAAACCACGATGGCGACAAGCAGCGCCGAAGCGAAGCCGGGAACCATTTCGTAGAGCACAGACTTCATGGGGCTCTGGCCCCATGCGAATGCCACAACGGCACCGGTAATCATGGAGGCCAGTGCACCCTGGGTGGTCAGCTTACGCCAGTAGAGGGAGAGCAGAACGGTCGGGCCGAATGCCGAACCGAAGCCAGCCCAAGCGAATGCGACCAGCTGCAGAATGGAGCTGTTGGGGTTCCATGCCAGGGCACCGGCGACCAGCGCCACGATTGCCACGCCTGCACGGCCGAGCCACAGGGACTTGCCGGCGCTGAGCTTCTTCGAGGAGAAGATGCCGTAGAGGTCCTCCACCAGAGCGGAGGAGCACACAATCAGCTGCGAGGAGAGGGTGGACATAATTGCCGCCAGAACCGCAGCCAGAATTAGGCCCGCAATGAGGGGGTGGAACAGAATCTGGGCGAGGTCCAGGAAGACCGACTCAGCGGTTTCCGGGTTGGTGAGGGACGCCTCGGGGTGGCGTGCAAAGTATGCGATACCCATGAACGCGCCGCTCAGTGCGCCGAACACGGTCAGGACCATCCAGCTGATGCCGATGCGGCGGCCGGACTTGGCGTCAGCGGGGGTGCGCATTGCCATGAATCGCACAATAATGTGCGGCTGACCGAAGTAGCCCAGACCCCATGCGAGGGATGAAACAATACCGGCGAAGGTGGTACCCGCGAAGATGCTCAGTGCGTCGGGGCGTACCTGGCTGATGGACTCAACCACGGGGCCCACGCCGCCGAGGTCAATGATGGTGACGACCGGAACGGCAATCAGTGCTGCGAGCATGAGCAGACCCTGAACCATGTCGGTGTAGGACGCGCCCATGAAGCCGCCGAAGAAGGTGTAGAACACGGTAATGCCTGCCAACAGGAGCATACCGGTGTGGTATTCCTGACCGAAGGAGGACTTGAAGAACAGACCGCCGGACACCATACCGGAGGAGACGTAGAAGGTGAAGAATACCAGAATCACGACACCGGAGACGATGCGCAGCACGCGCTTGGTGTCATGGAGGCGGTTGCTCAGGAAGACTGGGACGGTCACTGCGTCGCCTGCTACTTCGGTGTAGCTACGCAGTCGCGGTGCCACGAACGTCCAGTTGCACCATGCGCCGATGGTCAGGCCGACGGCGAGCCATGCCTGGGAGAGGCCGCTGAGGTAGACGGCGCCGGGCAGACCCATGAGGAGCCAACCGGACATGTCGGAGGCGCCCGCTGAGAGTGCGGCGACGGTGGGGGAGAGCTGACGCCCGCCCAGCACATAGTCGTCGAGGCTGTTGTTCTTGCTATTTGCCCATAGGCCGATTGCGATCATGGCAACAAAATAAATCGCCAGCGCGATGACCTGGTATGTACTCGCGGCCATAATGTTCCTTCTCTCCTGGTGGTAGTGTGCGCCTGTGTGTATTTATGCGCTACCCCATAACTTTATGAGTGGCATAGGATACAGTCTAGGCTTTGAAGGACTGAAAATAAAGTCTATTTGACGCTTAGGGGTGAGGATCTATGGAATAAATATGTATTTTCTGTGTAAAATCCATGGTCGTACACGTGGGTCATTGTGGGAGCGTGTGCGAAAAAGTGCCCGAAAAATCCTTGAATTTCAGGGTTTCGGGCACTTGAGTGAAAGATATGTAGTTGAAAAGCAACGCAAACGCTCAATGGCATATGCATCTAAAACGAATTAAACGAAAAATTTAAAAGCCGTTCGGAGTGTTGAACTGTTACACGACAATGTCACAGAGGCTTAGAGATCCCTCACAACCCATGGTTCAGTAGCCATACGAGCCGGATCAAAACGCTCCAAAATCGCTGCCGCATTGGGCACCGGAACATCCGCCGAATGGGTGGAGCCATCGGCGTTATACACCGGAATAGAAGCGGCAATCCACCCCAAAATCCTCGGGACTTCAACGCCCGCCTCACGTAGCTGCGGCAGGGTCACCGCACCATCACGCTTCGCCAGGCGCTTACCCTCCTCATTGAGCGCCAGTGGCACGTGAGCGTAACGCGGCTGCGCCAAGCCCAAAAGCTGTGCCAAATACGACTGGCGAGGTGCCGAAGGAAGCAGGTCATCACCGCGCACAATCTGCTCAACCCCCACAAAGGCATCGTCCACCACGGAGGTCAGGTTATAGGCGTAGGTGCCGTCATTGCGCACCAGCACAAAATCATCCACCAGCCCCGTGTAGGCGCCGTAAAAATCATCCTGCACGGTGTAGCTCGCGCACTCGGCGCGCAGGCGCAGAGCCGGCGGACGCTGGGTGCGGCGCTCCTCCCGCTGGTCCTCGCTTAGGTCGCGGCAAGTACCCGGGTAGGCGCCCGGTGCACCGTGCGGGGCGCTTGAGGCCTCCTGAATTTCGCGGCGAGTACAGAAACACTCGTAGACGAGTCCCGCCTCGCGTAGCTGTTGAACCGCCTGCTCATAGGCGGCAAGGCGCGTGCTCTGATACAGTACGCCTGCTTCCTTGCCCTCGGTGCTTTCGCTACCCTCAATGCGCTCTGTCTCAATACGCTCTGTCGAGGCGCCGGGGCTTGCATCCCAATCCAGACCCAGTGCCGCCAAATCAGCAATCTGACGCTCCGCAGCACCCGGGCGCACGCGATCTAGATCCTCCACGCGCAGATAGAAGGGCTTGCCACCGCAGCGCGCCATCGCCCACGCCAAAATAGCGGTACGCAAATTGCCCAGATGCAAGTCACCCGAAGGGGAGGGGGCGTAGCGTCCGGTACCGCTGGGGAAAGGCTGAGTCGAAGGGTTAGAAGAGGGGGTAGGCGAAGAAGTCATACTCCTATCCTATAGGGGTGTTAGATGCGGGTTTAACCACGCGCACAACTCTGGGTTGAGTGGTGTTGAGGCATAAATATTGCTTCTACGGATGCGCACCGGGCTCTTTGAGGAGCTCCTGTGGTGATGATGGGCAGTTCAAACAATCCGGAGAGGTTGATAAAGCTCACCACTTTCTTGACGCTAGAGATACGTTTGTACAAAATAATGCACTTTCATTGCCTTGAATTGTTACCGAACCGTAAATTTCTGTTCTCTGAAGCCCGAATAGCCCCTCAGGCGCTAAAAATTCCAGTAGGGTTGTATCTATGGCTCGTACTATTGAACTCGCAGACGGCGTGTACCGTATTGCGACCGACAACTACCGACTGAACACCGGACTGGTCCTCGGACTGGAACGTGCACTTGTCGTGGATACCGGCGCAGGTCCCCGTCAGGCAACCGAAATTTATGATGAGGTTCGCCGTCTCACGCGCCTTCCTATTACCGTCGTAAACACTCACGGACACTATGAGCGTTTCTTCGGCAACGATGTTTTCGCGGCAATGGGTGTCGAAGAATTCTGGGCGCACCCTCGCGCCGCGCGTGCAATCCGTAAATACGGTGAGGCGCAGCGTCCCTACGTCGAGACGCTGGAACCGGAAATGGCACACAAGCAGGGTGCCGCCACTAATATTGTTGTTCCCAACCGCCTAGTCGCCAATAGGGGCGACGGCATCACTTTCACCCCCATCGACCTGGGTGAGCGTAGCGCAACCCTCATGTACATGGGACCCGGTCACACCGACGGTGACATTATGGTTGGTGTTGAAGATGTGCTGTTTATGGGCGGTCTGATTGAAGAGGGTACCGACCCCTACTTTGAGGATTCTTTCCCCGATCGTTGGATCGATACCCTCGGTGCGGTGCTCGAATTTGATCGCTACCGCGTGTTTGTGCCCGGTAACGGTGAGCCGGTGGACCGCACCTTCGTGGAGCGTGAGCGTAACACCATGGTGACCGCTATTGAGTTGATTCGTTCCTCCACTTTGGATCGTGATGACGAGGCGACGACCGCGGCAATGTATAAGCTGCCGTACGCACCGGGTGCTACTCGCTTCCTGCTGGATCGTTTGGCTCAGCTTGAAGGTGCACCGGTGGCGGCATATCTCGAAGCGGATCACCCGGACACCAGTGGTTTCACGGGTCCGATTACTCTGGGTCAGGCTTCGTACTAAACCCCATATGCAATATGCCTCATAGGGCATAAATACAGGTGAGGGCTGGTTTCTACGGTAGAAACCAGCCCTCACCTTTTATATGCCCTCAGCTGTTATAGATCTTCAGCGGAGGTACGTTTTAGCGCTGAACGTACTGGGCGCGCATTGCCTCGCAATCAGCCGTCAAAGAAGCTGGGACATCGCCCATTGCCTCGCACAGCTGCACAAAACGGTGGCGCCAATCCAGATGCTGCAGTGCCTGACGAATCTGCTGTTCACCCTGCGCGGGGGTCCAGCGCGAGACGGCATCGGCAACCTGCGCGAGACCCACGCGAGCATCCGCGTGATCAATGTCGATGGTCGCGCCGTCCCACAGAATGTCACGTACGGTGGTGGTGTTCGGAACCTTGCCGACCACGGTCACGCCCGAAGCCAGCGCATCGGTCCAGCGGCCGGTAATGTACTCCTTGGTCGGGTGAGTGTACGGTGCCGGGCTAACCGAGGTAGAGAACGCCAGCAGGAACTTCGCGTGGTTCAGAGAATCCTGCAGGTGCTGAGCCGATTCGCGGTCGTTCGCGCCGAAGGGCGGGCGGCCCTCAAAGCTCAGGCCCAGCTCGGCAGCGAGGGCGGCGGTTGCCTCGTCATCTTCGTAGGCGGCGGGCTGGCGACCCACACGCAGCAGGTCGGTGCTCTTCGACTCCAGCGTAGCCAGGCGGTCAGAGAACGCACTCCACACGTCCGCACCCCAGGGCAGAACGCCGGGAGTCTTCACGCCCGCAGCGGTCCAGGGCTGAACGTCATCAACGTCCGCAACGAAAATACGGTCGTAGGTGGAGGACTTCGCCACCGCGGGAATACGGTCATCCCAGAAGCTATCAATCACCCAGCCGTAAATCGCGCCGTAGCGGCGGAACGCGAAGGAACGCTGCGAAATGGCGTACAGCTGACCGGGGTCAGAAGCAATCACCAGGCAACGCTTGGAGCCGCCCTTGAGGCGGGGCAGACGCGCCAGAAGCTTCGTTTCCTTGCTGAGGGATGCGCCCACATCCACGGTGTGTACGGTACCGCCGGTGTAACGGGCGAGAAGCTCCGCCATGGCGTGTACGGGAACCCAACCGGCTCCGGAGGGGACAGCAACAATAATATCGAGTGAGCTCATGAGATTCCTTGGGAGCAACGCCCGCCGCATGCACCGGGCTCACCGGGGTAAAACCTCCGGTCGCGCGCGGTGTGCATCAGCGGCGAGAGCATGAATGTCAATAGATAGATGGGGTGCCGTACGTCAGCAGGCGCGCAGAAAACGCGAAGGCAGCGGCGAGTGAAACCGCTACGACCGGCTAGCTTTCAGCCACCGAAGGCTACGACACAGGTAGTTTTCAGTATATCGGTCAACCCTGCGCACGGGGCTTAGCCTGCACCGCTTTAGAAGCGGCTTTAGGGTGTGTGAATGCGCACCTCAACGCCCGATTCGGTACCAAAACCGGCAGCCATGCGCGCCAGATCAGTATTCGGGGCGGCAACCACCGTGAAGAAACGATCCACAGCGGCGGTGAACTGCTCCTGACGAGCCATATCGCCGTGTTCAAGGGTCGTGAAAATACCGCCGCCGGCATCGTCAAAGACCTCAACGCGCAGTTCGGGCAGAAGCTCAGTATTCGGCAGGTTCAGCGAGGACACATCGTGCTGGAAGGTCAGGTCACCGCACAGCAGGGTCACAGGCAGGGCGGCGCCACCAATCATCGGGCGGGAGTTCTCATCCACACCGGCAGGGTAGTAGCCCGACAGGGACACACCAATAGCGGTCGCAATGGTGCCGTCAATACCGGCAAGACCGCGGTTAGCAAACACGCGTGCGGGGGCGGGCTCGCCCAGGGCGGGGGCTGCCGCATCCAAATCACGCACCAGGTTTGAGGAGCCCAGCACCAAGAGGCGGCGCTGAGCCACCGCATCCTGCCAGACGCGGCGGGCGTAGGAACGGCCGGCGGTGCGGTTGCGGTAATCGGTGTAGTCAACCGAGCTCTCAGCGCTGTCTACTGAACTCTCAGCACCGGGGTGTTCGTAGGCGGCAATGGCGCGCAGACACTCATCCCGCAGCTCGCGGGCGGGCTCAACCCACTGCTCCAGCCAGCTCAGTTCATCCACCAGCTCATCGGTGGCAACAGAGGATGCGCACGCAAACTCGGCAAGCTCGTGCGGGGTCGACAGCTCCACAAAGGAGCGGGCGCCCGGCTCGTACCAGCTCGCGCGGCGCGGGGCGTAGAACGCGCACTGAATATCTTCGCGTTCCAGCAGCGCCGTAATCGGACGCGAGAGCGTCGGGTGGCCGAAGAGCACCACACGCTCAATCTGGGCTGCGGGGGCGAATGAACCATCAGCGAGTAGCTGCGGGTAGTGGGGGATCGAGGTCGCGCCGTGGCGCGCCTCGGAGGAGGGCTCCGCGAAGAGCGGCAGGTTCAGCACGCGTGCGAACTCCGCCGCAAACTCGCCGGCGCCGTCAGCGGCAACCACCACGGTGCGGTGCGCCGGGGTGAACTCCGCCAGGTCCGACTGCGCCTCCAAAGAATCCAGAAGCCAACGCTGTTCAGCGCTGGAGAGCCCGGAACCCTCAGCGCGGGCGGCGCGGGCGCGACCCTCAGCCTGCGGGTCGTAATCCTCCAGCAGGCTCTGCGCCCACTGCGGCAGCATCTGTGCAAAACGACCCGAGGGGGTCAGCGGGGTATCGAAACAAATATTCAGGTGCACCGGACCAATCGGCTCCGTCGACTGCTTGCGCCAGTGCTCGGCGCTACGACCGGTCAGCGCATTCAGGCAGGCGGCAAAAGCCTGAGTCTGTTCACCCTCCACCTGCTCGGGGTAGGAGGTCAAATCAGCTTCAGCACGCACAAAAGGATGGAAGAAACTCGCCTGGCGGGTCGTCTGATTCACGCCGCTACCGCGCAGACGCTCGGGGCGGTCAGCGCTCAGCACCGCCAGGGGCACGCCGGCGTGGTACGCCTCCATGACGGCGGGCATGTACTCGCCCAGCGCCGTACCGGAGGTGCACACCAGACCCACGGGCTGGCCGGACGCCTTGGCAATACCCAGGGTGGTAAAGGCTGCACTTCGCTCGTCCACGCGCACATGCGCAATGAGCGCGCCGGCTTCAGCGGCGGCGGCAATAGCGTACGCAAGAGGTGCACTACGGGATCCCGGAGACACGACAACATGCCGCATACCGGCACGAATCAGCGAATCGAGCACGGATACTGCGGTGAGCATGGCGGGGGTTGAGCGGTTTTCAGTCACCGTACCATTCTAATGCCGCGGGCGTTTTCCTTCAGTTATGGTTACCCTTCACGACCTCATCGTTACAGTGCTAACCGTTACACCGCTAACCGTTACAGATCAGCGGTGCGTTCCAGAACGCGGTAGCAGGCGGTGACGCGCTCCACCCACCACTGGCGGGTCTGCTCATCGGTGGCAAGACGCTCCAGGCGCTGCGGGCTGGGGGTGATGGCGCGCAGGTCCATGAACCCGTCGCGGGCGATGAGCGGCTCATCGGTGACGTCCTCAGCCATGAGGGAGACCGTGCCCAGACCGCACCCGTACCTCAAAGTCGGTAGGGAAGCCGCCAGGGAGGCGCCGGTGGCAATGCCCACCGAAGATTCCAACGCAGAAGAAACCACTGCCGGAAGTTGCGCCTGCTCCACCAGCGCGAGCGCACGACGTACACCGCCTAGCGGCGCCGCCTTAATAACCATCAGGTCCGCGGCGTTTGCGCGCGCCACCTTCAGCGGGTCTTCCGCCCTGCGGATCGACTCGTCCGCGGCAATGCGGACGGGTAGCCCCTCCTTAGCAATGGCAAAGCGGAGCGCAGCCATATCCTCAATGGATGCCACGGGCTGTTCGGCGTAGATAATGCCGTACTCGCAGAGCTTACGCAGCGCATCAAGGGCACCGGCGAGGGTGTAGCCCATGTTCGCGTCCACCTTCAGGCGTGCATTCGGGAGCGCATCTCGCGCCGCCGCCACGCGGGCAATATCGTCGGCGAGGCTCTGACCCTTCTCAGCCACCTTGATTTTGAGTTCCTGAATCTCGCCCTCGTACTTGGCGAGCACCTGCGGAACACGCTCCGCCGGTACCGCCGGCAGGGTCGCGTTCAGCGGGATGCGCGTACGCACCGGCTCCGGTGCGGGCAGCCACGCCGCCTCCAACGCGCAGGCAAGCCACGCGGCAGACTCCTGCGCACCGTACTCGAGGAAGGGCGCGAACTCGCCCCAGCCGTGCGGGCCGCGAATCAGCGCGCTCTGGCGGCTATTGACCCCGCGGAAGGTGACCGTCATCGGAATTTCGACCGTGAACAGGTTCTCCAGAACCTCCTGCAACGGTGGCAGGGGAGTGTTCGTGAGGTGAAAACCGTAGCCGAGAGGCGGCACGCTCATACTGGTGTTCAAGGTATCTGCCCTTCTTCGATGCGCTATGAGCTCACCATAGCATTCTGGGGGCGAGTGGGCGCGCTCGCATCCTGTTACGCATTCTCTGGAAACTCTCAGGTTATGGTCGAAAAAACTTTAGTTTTTCATAGCTTAACCTGGAATAGTAGGTAGTTATTCGCCCCAGAGAACCGGCGCTGTGGTACGAGAAAACGGTAGCTTGGGGGCTACCGCCCAAACAGTGGGTACCGGCAGGGCGAATACCGCTAACAGGCATGAGGGTCAGAAGGTACGGAAGAGGTTATGAAGAAGACATCAAAGGCGCAAACAACAGGTGCGGGGAACCCCGGTTGGGGCGATTCGGAGAACCTGGAGGCTACTCGCGCTCTTCACCCTTCTGATGACGCGCCCACTACGGCTTTTAGCTCTGATGCAACTGAGGTGCTCTCTGATTATCAAGACCCTACCCAGGTGCTTTCTGATTATCAGGACCCGACTGCGGTGCTCTCTGACTATCAGGATCCTACTGAGGTGCTTAACGCTCACGAAACGGCTGCCCCCGCTGCGGGGCACAGTGATGACCGTACGAAAGTTCTGACCGATTACGGTTCATCGCCGGCTAACGAAGCTACGCCGGTAGGTTCCACAAACGCAGGTTCCGCGAACGCTGAATCCGCGAATACCGAAGTTATTTCTTCGCACCCCGAACATACAGAGGTTATTGGTGCGACCCGTCCTCTGCCGCGCGCCTACCGCGCCCCGATTAAGATTCCTGAGACGATTCCCTCGCCGCAGGAACGCGCTTCCCAGGGGCACTACGGTGCGGATGAACCGATGCAGGCTACTCGCCGTCTCGATCCGCCGAAGCCTCCGGTGAGCGGTTTTCCGCTGAACAATCAGATGGGTGCCTCTCCAATGGGTGCGCAGCAGCCGCTTCCTCCGCTGATGCCCCCGCAGGCGCCTCCGCAGCCGGTGGCTTATCCTCCCGAGGCGTATCCTGCCGCCGCATACCCGAATGGTGCGTATGTTCAGACCGGTCAGGTTCCCGTGGATACTTCGGGCCGCCCGGTGGATCGTCCCGGCGAAGAGCAGGGGCACCACCTTCCGAGTACCGGCGTTTTGATGCGTCACGTGATGGCGTTGCTGTTCTTGGGCCTGACGCTCTACGGTGCGTTCGTGTTCTTCATTTACACGGCGACCGGCCAGCAGGTGGATGAGCAGGCGTACACCGAGTACGCACACCAGTTCAAGAGCTACCGCGGTCCGACCCTGACCGCGCTGGATTCTCTTCCCGCGGTTGTCGGCGTGATTGCCGTTTTGGGTCTGGTTGCGGTGCTGATTTGGAAACACCGGTTCCTGCCCTCGCTGATTGGTGTGCTGGTCGCGGCTGCCGCGGTGACGAGTACGTATCTGCTCAAGCACTATCTGATTGTGAAGCCCGACCTGGGCGTTCAGGAGGCGCTGAGCAACTCGGCACCCAGCGGCCACACGACCTTCGCGGCGGCGGCTGGCGCGGCGCTCTTCCTTGCGGCGCCTCGTTTCTTGCGGCCCACGGTGGCTCTCTGTGCGGCGTTTGCTACCTGCCTGACGGGTGCCTCCACGATTATTAATGGTTGGCACCGCCCGGCGGATGTGGTGACCGCTATCCTGGTCACCGCCATCTGGACGGTTGTGGGTATGGGCGTGCTGCGTTATGTACGTCCGGCAGATTTTGCGGTGGCGGCGCGTGGCGGTTTGGTGCTGGTGCCGTTGATGACGATTGCGACGCTGTTCCTGTCGTTCTGCGCGGTCATCCTGTATCTGATTGCGATTTTTGCGCCGATTCCCGGTGGTGCGTTTACTGCGGCGACCTGCATGATTATTGCCGTGAGCTTTGGTACGACGGCGTTGATGGTGAACCTGTTGCGTCCGCGTAATAGTAATCGCTCCGCCTATTCGAAGGTGTGGAGTTACTAGTAGATGTCGTTCCCCTCCCTGCTCGGGGTGTTTTAGCCCGAGGTGTTTTGGCTCGGTGTGAGCTGAGGCATTGTCCCGCTGCGGGGAGGGGAATACAATATAACTAATTTAGTATTTTATATACCAAATATAGGGAGGGGGTGCGCGCCCCCTTTCACTCATCCCTGAAAAGAAAGGTTCGTACCATGGCAGGTACCCATGAAGGCCGCGTCCTCGTATTCCCCCAGCTCACCGAAGCGCTGACCCCCTTTGACGATAAGCCCCAGGCTCGCAAGATCGTTGATGCCGACGGCGGCAACCTGACCCTCATGGAACTGGCTGCGGGCCAGTCCTGGCACGAGCACCACAGCGTGCACCCCGTCTTCGTGCAGGTACTCAAGGGCGAGGTTATCTTCCACGTGAAGGACCGCGATATTACCCTGGTGCCCGGCAAGCCGATTCACGTGACCGCCAAGCTGCTGCACTCCCTGCGCGCCGTGAAGGACTCCACCCTGCTGGTGACCATGCTGACCGGCGAGTCGCACCCCGAACCCAAGGTCAATATTGACGTCGAAGAGGTCTAAACCCCGCCCCCAAAACATTAGCTCGCCGCCGCATCCCCACAGGATGCCGCGGCGAGCTTTCTATATGCCTGCCTGCCCTCACATATGCCGGTGAGAATACCCTCACGCTACGCCCTGAGCTTTCTGCATGCCCGTACGCCGCGCGTGAGCGTACCCTAAGAAGTACCCCCAGCTAACACCTCCCCGCTAACACTGCAGGGAGCAACCCGAAAGTGGAGTAAGCCGAAAGGATACGCAATGCCCAAGTCACTGCAACGCCCCGTCGTTCTTCTCACCGGCGCCAGCTCCGGTATCGGCTACGACGTGGCGCCGCTACTGGTGCGCTACGGCTACACCGTCTACGGTGCCGCCCGCCGCGTTGAGAAGATTGAAGAGCTCGCCTCCGAGGGCGTGAAAGCGCTCAGCATGGACGTTACCGATGAGGCATCAATGGAAGCCGCCGTACAGCAGATCATTGACGCAGAAGGCCGCATTGACGTGCTCATCAACAACGCGGGCTACGGATCCTACGGCGCTATTGAAGACGTCCCCATCGACGAGGCGCGCCGCCAGTTCGAGGTGAACCTCTTCGGCCTGGCGCGCCTCACCCAGCTGGTGCTACCGCATATGCGCGCACGGGGTCGCGGGCGCATCCTGAACATCTCCTCGATGGCGGGGCGCATTACCATGCCCCTGGGATCCTGGTACCACGCCACCAAGTACGCCCTCGAGGCGTTCAGCGATGCACTGCGCATGGAAGTTGAAGAGTTCGGCATTGACGTGGTCATTATCGAGCCCGGCGGCATCAAGACCCCCTGGGGGCTCATCGCGGCAGACCACCTGGAGGAATCCTCCCGAAACGGTGTCTACGCTGAGCAGGCGCAGCGCGTTGCGGCAAATATGCGTAAGCTCTACTCGCCGTCCTCCAGCCTCTCAGAGCCCAAGGTGATTTCGAGGACCATTCTGCGAGCCCTGGAGGCGCGCCGCCCCAAGACCCGCTACCTGGTGGGTTTCGGCGCTAAGCCCTCCGTGTTCCTGCATACCGTGCTGCCGGACCGTCTCTTTGACAAGGTGGCGCGCCGTATCTTCTAGGGCCGAAGTAGCCGCGAACCAGAGCATTAAAAAGCGGGCGGTGCTGCGCGAAACAGAATGTTTCGTACAGCACCGCCCGCTACGTTTTTCAAGAGCTAGTACTAGTCTACTACGGCGTGGGTCGGATCGAGCACGCGCGCCAAGAAAGCCTGAGTACGTTCGTGCTGGGGGTTGCCAATCACCTGATCGGCGGGGCCCTCCTCCACGACCACGCCATCGGCCATGAAGACGACCTTATCGGCGACCTCGCGGGCGAACGCCATCTCGTGAGTCACCACAATCATGGTCATGCCCTCGTCAGCAAGGTTGCGCATAATGCTCAGAACCTCGCCGACCATCTCCGGGTCGAGTGCACTGGTTGGCTCATCGAAGAGCATCAGATCCGGGTTCATGGACAGCGCGCGCGCAATAGCCACACGCTGCTGCTGACCACCGGACAGCTGAGCCGGGAAGCGGTCTTCCTTACCTTCCAGGCCAACCTTGGCGAGCTGCTCGAGGGCAACCGCCTCCGCCTCCGCCTTGGAACGGCCCAGAACCTTAATCTGAGCAATCGTGCAGTTATCCAGAATGTTCAGGTGACCGAACAGGTTGAACTGCTGGAACACCATACCCATGTGGGTACGCACACGGTTAATGTCTACGTCCGGGTCGGTGACCTCGGTATCGCCCACCATGATGGTGCCGTCGTTCGGCTCCTCCAGCAGGTTCACGCAACGCAGCAGGGTGGACTTACCGGAACCCGAAGGGCCGATAAGGCACACGACTTCGCCCGGCTCGACCTGCATGTCAATGCCCTTGAGAACCTGAACCTTGCCGTAGGACTTGTGCAGGTTAGAGATGCGCACCGAGGAGGCGGCCATGGATGAAGTTGAAGCAGTCATAGTATCTTCCGTAATCCGTATCTGTCGTTGCGCTTACTTGCGGCCGGTCAGCTGGGTGCGGCGCTCAAAGTATGCGGAGAGCTGGCCCAGCGGAACAGTGATAATCAGGTAGCACAGACCCGCAACCACCAGGGGAGTCAGGCCCGCGTTAGCGGCGGTCAGGCCCTCACGGCCGAACTTCGCCAGCTCGTACTGAGAAACCGTCACGCCCAGCAGGTACACGAGGGAGGAGTCCTTGGTCAGCAGGATAACCTCGTTGGTCAGCGGCGGCAGAACCACGCGGAACGCCTGAGGAATAATGATCGAAATCATCGCGCGAGTGTGGGACATGCCCAGGGAGCGTGCCGCCTCCATCTGGCCCTTCGGGATCGCCTGCAGGCCCGCACGCAGAACCTCGCTAATGTAGGCTGCCGAAACCATACCCAGGGACAGGGTCACCGGAATCAGGTTATCCACAAAGCGGATCTTGAACGCCAGGGGAATACCGTAACCGAACGCAAAGAAGACCAGCAGCGCCGGGATACCGCGGAAAAGCTCCACGTATAGGGTCGCAATCCAACGGTAGGGGGCGATGGAGGAAATACGCATGAGCGCCAGCAACAGACCGCCGGAGAGGCCCACGATGAAGCCCAAGCTGGTGTACAGCAGGGTGTTCTTCAACGCCACGGTGATGACGTCGGGGAACTGCTGCGCCGCAACGTCCAGGTTGAATACCTGCTGGCTGAGGGTCTTCCAGTCAGCCAGAAGAATGGCTGCCAGGGCGATAACTGCCAGAAGGGCGTACTGTGCGTAGCGGAAGAGCTTCTGCTTCTGGCGGGGTGAGAGTTTAGAGGACATGCGCTTTCTTATCCGTGTGCTATTCGGTCAAGAGCGTTGTATACGCTCACAAGGGTAAAGGCCGGAGAATCCCCCAACCCAAAAGTAATAAGGGTACTCATGAATTAGGGGAGAGGCTAGTGAATTGGGGGAGAAGCTAGCCGGCTAGACGCTTAGGAAGCGGAGGACGAGGCGCTCGCGGAGGTGGAGGAAGTGGCACCAACCCACTTGGCCTTCATCTTGTCGAGCTCGCCGTTTGCCTTGAGCTTGTCGATGGTGGCGTTAGCCTTGGTCAGCAGCGCCTTGTTGTTGGAGGAAACTGCTGCGGCAATCTGCTCGGTGTTCTCAGAATCCTGGTAGGCAATCTTGAAGGAGTCTGGGTCGTTGGTCAGCGCCTCGGAAACCACGGAGAGGTTCGCAGCGACTGCCTTGACCTGACCGGTCTTCAGCGCGGAGAACATGAGGGAGGTGTCTTCGTACTGGATGACCTCTGCGCCGTTTTCCTTGGCGTAGGTTTCACCGCTGGTTGCCTGCTGCGCACCAACGCTCACGCCCTTCAAATCTGCAGCGGAGGTGATGGAAGAACCCTTGGGGATCAGGATTGCCAGGTTGTCGTCGAAGTAGACGGTGGTGAATTCCATCTTGCTCTTCCGTTCATCGGTCACGCCGATACCCGCAAGGGCAATATCGCACTGACCGGTGGCAAGGCCGGTGCCGGAGTCCAGGCCCTCGAAGCTGATGGAGGTCAGCTGAGCCTTCACGCCCAGGTCGGAGGCGATAGCGTTGGCGATGTCTGCATCCAGGCCGACGATGGTGCCGTTTTCTTCGTATTCGAAGGGCTTGTAGGGGGTGTTGGTGCAGACGCTGAGGGTGCCGGACTTGACGAGGCTGACCTCGCCGTTGGGGTCGGTGTTCTCGTTGGCGGTGGAGACGCAGCCGGTCAGCGCCAGGGGTAGCACTGCCAGCAGTGCGAGGGGCTTGAGGGAAGCCTTTTTGAGGATTGAGGTGTTCATGAGGTGCTCCTGTGTGAGGTGTGTTCTATGAAGTCTAGGCTCCATTGTGCGCCCCTATGTTAAAAAATGCAAGCAGATACATAAATATTCATAATTTTTTACTGAATATCGATAAAACCCACCCCAAAAATTGAATAAAACACCGGATTGGCGGCTCAAAAATCCCTCCAGAACGCACCTTAGCGCACCGTGCGACACTACTACGGTTTACCCAACTATCGAATCTGGTAACCTCCATGCCACAATTGAGAGCGTGAACGCAGAGAAGAACACCCGCGCAACCCGCGCAACCCTAGACAAGAAAACCGGCGATATTGCCGCCATGTTTGATACCGTCGCTGAACGCTACGACCTCATGAACGGTATCCTCTCCCTCGGCCAGCACATCTACTGGCGCAAGCAGGCAGTCGCAGCCGTCGACGCACACCCCGGCCAGAAAGTGCTGGACGTAGCCGCAGGTACCGGCGTCTCCTCCGAACCCTTCGCCGACGCCGGCATAGATGTCATCGCAGCAGACCTCTCCGAAGGCATGCTCGACGTGGGCCGCCGTCGCCGCCCCGACATGACCTTCGTGCAGGCAGACGTCACCGCCCTACCCTTCGACGACGAAACCTTCGACGCAGTGACCATGTCCTACGGCCTGCGCAACGTCGCCAACTACCCCAAGGCACTGAGCGAAATCTACCGCGTACTCAAGCCCGGCGGACGCATCGTCATCCTCGAGTTCTCCACCCCGACCTTCGCCCCCTTCGGCGCGGTCTACAAGAACTACATCATGAAGGCAATCCCGCCGATCGCCCGCGCAATCTCCTCCAACCCCGAATCCTACGAATACCTTGCCGAGTCCATCATCGCCTGGCCCAACCAGCAGGAACTGGCGCAGAAGTTCAAGGAGGCGGGCTTCACCTCCGTACAGTACCGCAACCTCACCGGCGGTATTGTCGCGATTCACCGCGGTTTCAAGCCCGAAGCGCATAGCGCCTAAACACCGCGTTCACACACCACCGAAGACACCAACACCAAGAAGATAGAAGACACCGTGAGCAACGCAGAGCAGCCCATCGCCGCAACCGACCTGCTGGGAGACCTCGACCTGAAGCTTCCCGCAGGCTTCGAACTCATCGCCGCAGACCCCAAGCTGGGTCCGCAGATTCTCTCCTCCCTCGCGCGTATTGAGGAGCGCCTGGCAGAGGCAATCGCCCAGACCGACCACCTGGCGGATGTCGCATCCCGACACCTGCTCTCCGCGGGCGGCAAGCGCGTGCGTCCCCTGCTGGCTCTGCTCTGTGCAGCCGTAGACGGTGAAATCAACGACGAGGTCATTGAGGCTGCCGTGGTCGTTGAGCTGACCCACCTGGCAACCCTCTACCACGACGACGTGATGGACGATGCCCCCAAGCGCCGCGGCGTGGACAGCGCCCAGATGATTTGGGGCAACTCCGTCGCGATTCTCACCGGTGACCTGATCTTCTCCCGCGCATCGCTGCTGGTGTCCGAGCTGGGCACCCGCCCCATGAAGATTCAGTCCCAGACCTTCGAACGTCTGGTGCTCGGCCAGCTCTTCGAAACCACCGGCCCCCGCGAGGGTCAGGACCTGCTGGACCACTACATTGCCGTCATTGAGGGTAAGACCGGCTCCCTGATTGCCGCAGCCGGCGAGTACGGCTCCCTGCTTTCGGGCGCTTCCGAAGAAGTTATCTCCATGGTCAAGGCGTATGGCGAGCTGGTCGGCGTGGCATTCCAGCTGGCTGACGACGTGATCGATATTGTCAGCGACGGCAAGACCAGCGGTAAGACCCGCGGCACCGACCTGCGCGAGGGCGTGCCCACCCTGCCGACCATCCTGCTGGACCGTGCGGTAGCCGCCGGCGACGAATCCGCTATTGCTGTTCGCGCCCTGCTGGATGCCGACCTGAGCTCCGACGAGGCACTGGAGGCAGCCGTGGAGGCGCTCGCCGCTCACCCGGTCACTCAGGAAGCATGGCAGATTGCCTACGACTGGGCGGATCGCGCAATCGCTGCGATTGCTCCGCTGCCCGAGTCCACCGCGAAGGCTGCGCTGGAGTCCTTCGCGCACGCTGTGGTTCACCGCGAAGGCTAAAACCCGCCGTGTAGCGTGTACCCGAATCTAACGATTTTCGGGTGTCTCACACTTCAAAACCCCCGCTGAATCCGGTCAGATTTGGCGGGGGTTTTCTGTGTTACGGCTAGTCAGTGCCGATTTTTGGGGTGGTTTGGGGCTGCTCTCACCCTCCGAAAGCTTCCGCATGCTGGGGTCTTCTTGACCGCCATATGCCTTTAAGGTAATCCTTATAGGCATGCCTGAGGTACACATCCACCCCTCAGACCTCTGACGGCTCCCACGCCCAACCCGTGTTGGAGAGCCGTTTACTATTTCTGGACGCGAGCAGAGCCCCACCACCCCGCCGGGTTATTCTCGCACCAACCATCCGCGTCCCCACACATTCGAGGTTTACAACTATGGGAGCATCTACCCCTAAGGCGCCCACGAAGCGCGAAGGCTTCTCCAGCCGTCGCGTCTTCATCTTTGCCGCCATCGGTTCTGCTGTTGGTCTGGGCAATATTTGGCGTTTCCCCTACATCGCATTTGATAACGGCGGCGGCGCCTTCATGATTCCCTACATTGTCGCCCTGCTAACCGCCGGTCTGACCTTCCTTTTCTTTGACTACGCTATCGGTCACCGTGCGCGTGCGTCGTCCCCGCTGGCTTTCCGCCGTCTGAACCGTAAGACCGAGTTCATCGGCTGGTGGCACATGGGTATTAACTTCGTGATTGCTATCTACTACGCCGCTATTGTGGCGTGGGCTCTGCGTTACATGGTTTTCTCCTTCACTAACGAGTGGGGCGATAACCCGAAGGCGTTCTTCCAGGGCGAGTTCCTGAAGGTTGCGAAGGATCCCGGCGTCTCCCTGGACTTCAACATGAACGTCCTGATTCCTATGGTGCTGGTGTGGGGCGTTCTGCTTGCTGTGATGGCTCTGGGCGTTCAGAAGGGTGTGGGCGCAGCCAACATTATCTTTATCCCGCTGCTGCTGGTCATGTTCGTTGGTTTGGTGATTTACTCGCTGACCCTGCCCGGTGCTGTGGACGGTCTGAATGCTCTGTTCACCCCCAGCTGGGACTCCCTGGCTAACCCGGAGGTGTGGGTTGCTGCGTACGGCCAGATTTTCTTCTCGCTGTCCATTGGCTTCGGCATTATGGTCACCTACTCTTCCTACCTGAAGCCTAAGACTGACCTGACCGGTTCCGGTGCTGTGGTTGGTTTCGCGAACTCCGGTTTTGAGCTTCTTGCCGGTATCGGTGTGTTCGCTGCTTTGGGCTTCATGGCTCAGGCTGCTGGCACTCAGGTGAGCGAGGTTGCGACCAGCGGTATTGGTCTGGCGTTCATTGCGTTCCCGACCATTATTTCTCAGGCGCCCGGTGGCGTGCTGATTGGTATCCTCTTCTTCGGCTCCCTGCTCTTTGCTGGTTTCACCTCCCTTATTTCGATTCTTGAGGTGATTATTGCGGGTATTCAGGATAAGTTCGCGACCTCCCGTCTGGCATCTACCACTCTGGTGATTGTTCCGATGGCTCTGATTTCGCTGCTGCTGATGCCGACCACCACCGGTCTGTACGTACTGGATATTCTCGATAACTTCGTGAACCTCTTCGGTATTCTGGCTGCTGGTCTGTGCGCCATTATCGTTGTGGCGTATGTGGTGCGCGCGCTGCCCGCTCTGGCTGAGCACCTGAACCGTTACTCCTCCATCAAGGTCGGCAGGATCTGGATGATTCTGCTGGCTGTCGTGACCCCGTTGGTTCTGGGCTACTCCCTGATTCAGAGCGTCATTAAGCTTGTGGCAACCCCCTATGAGGGTTACCCCACGGATCTGCTGGCAATCTTTGGTTGGGGCATGAGCGCGCTGATTCTGGTGGGCGCGATTGTTGTTTCTCTTCTGCCCTGGTCGAAGAAGTCTCGTGCGGCTGAAGAGCCTCCGGCACCTCCGGTGATTGCCGGTCAGGTTGAGCACGGCCACGTTGATTCGACCGTTACCCGTTAGGAGCCCTCATGTCTATCTCTGCAATTGTGATGCTCGTTGTGGCAATCCTGATCATTTGGGGTGGTCTGGGTTTGGCTCTGCTGAACCTGCACCGTCATCCGGATCTGGATGCTCTCGATGATGCTGCTGAGGCTCAGGGTTCTGAGCTTTAGCGTGTGAGCGTGATATAAAGTGATGCCCCGCAGGCTAACGCCTGCGGGGCATCACTGTGTTTTATGCGGATTTTGGGAGAGCTACTTGCTCTGTACGTCTTCTGCCTGCACGAGCGGGATCATGCCGGTTTCCGGGTCGGACAGCGCGGAGGCGCGGTAGGAGCGGGAGGCGCGCACCGCATCCACGGTGAAGATGATGAGCGCAATCCAGATGAGGCCCAGACCCAGCACCTTATCGGCGCTCATCTGCTCGTGCAGAACGGTCAGCGCTAGGACAAACTGGATGGTCGGGCCCAGGTACTGCACCATGCCAATAATCGACAGCGGAAGGGCCTTGGTTGCCGCCGCAAAGAGCATGAGCGGCACAACGGTGACTACGCCGGTGGAGGCGAGAAGCCAGAAGTGTCCGGGACCTTCACTGAAGAGGGTCATCTGTCCCTGTGCGTTGAGAATAAACAATGCTGCGATGCCGAAGGGCGCCAGGATGAAGGTCTCCAGGGATAGCGAAACGATGGGGCTCACGTCGTGGGCGACGCGAGCCTTCAGCAGACCGTAGATGCCGAAGGAGAACGCCACACCCAGACCAGTCCACGGTACCTGGCCGTAGATGAGGCTCATCATGAGCACCGCAATACAGGAAATCGCGACGGATACCCACTGAGCGGCGCGTAGGCGCTCCTGCAGGAAAATCACGCCCAGCACCACGGAGACCAGCGGGTTAATGAAATAGCCCAGGGACACGTCAATTGTGTGGCCGCTGGTCGTTGCCATCACGTAGATAAGCCAGTTCGCGCCGATGAGGAACGATGCCGCCGTCAGCACCAGCATGATACGGCGATCTTTGAGAGCGCGGCGGAAGTCAGCGGTTGCCCGCAAAATCGGTAGCAGCAGGGCGCAGAAGATGAGGGAGAAGACCACGCGCGCCACGACAATCTCAATCGGTCCCGCCGGTGCCATCATCACAAAATACAGGGGGAGCATGCCCCAAATAAGGTAGGTGCCGATGATGGTGATAAACCCGTTGCGGGTAGTGTGCTTCTGTGTTTCTGACATGGTTTCTTCTTCTGAGCTAATTTCTTCGGTTACGTTCTTCTAATGCTAGTCCTCGGGATGCGCCAGCGGGGTCATTGATGCGCGCTGAGGCTACTCTACCTGCCGGGCACGCCACAGGCGCGGTACCACGAGGATACCGCGCCTGAGGAATGTTGCGTATTCGGTTTAGAGGCCGAAGAAGCGGGAGAAGAAGCCCTTCTTCTTGGGCTGCTCTGCCTCGCGGCGTGCAGCTTCTGCCTGCTCGCGGCGGGCTGCCTCTTCGTGCTCTGCCTGCAGGTCGGGAGCTGCACCAGCGTTGCGGATGGGCTCCACGTGCTGCTCCTCGTACTCTGCTGCCTGCTGCTCAACCTCGACGGGCTGCTCAGCAACAGGCTCAGCCGCGACCGGCTCCTCAGCGTACTCGACGGAAGCCTCAACGGCCTCGTACTCGTCAGCATGCTGCTCGGCGCCAATGGACTCGTCGGTGTAGACGCGGGCCTGCTCGGTCTCTTCTGCCTCGTACTCGCCGGGCAGGGTCTCCACGGTGACCAGGCCGGGCTCTGCGTGCTCTGCCGGATCCTGATCGAAGGGAGCCTCGTCGGCGGGGTAGAGGTTCTCGGTGCTCTCAACGCCGGCAACCTCGGTCTCTGCGATCGGTGCGTGCTCGGCAATTTCGACGGCGCGCTCAGCCTCAGCCTCGGCACGTGCGGCGGCGCGTTCTGCCGCCTCCTGCTCGCGCTGTGCGTTCTGAGCGGCTGCCTCAGCGGCTGCCACGCGCTCAATCTCGGCGCGCAGTGCCGCGAGGGATTCGCGACGCTGTGCGGCAGCGGCTGCGCACTGCTCCAGAACCTCAGGGCCAACCTGAGGCTCGGCCTGCTCGATACCGCTGATGCGGCCCTCGTCGAACCACAGGCGCAGGGCACCGTCGGTTGCGGTCAGCACTGCGGTTGCCTCGGTGTCCCAGGCAATGTGGAAGCCACGCTGCTGAGCGTAGGAGTCCACCGC
This sequence comes from Rothia mucilaginosa, assembly GCA_963539245.1. Classification (GTDB taxonomy): domain Bacteria; phylum Actinomycetota; class Actinomycetes; order Actinomycetales; family Micrococcaceae; genus Rothia; species Rothia mucilaginosa_H. The sequence continues at coordinate 14,203 of CAUTJW010000004.1, read as the reverse complement.
CAGAACCTGGTTGTGGATCTCTTCGCTCTGCAGGGTCTTAGCAATGACGCGGCCAATACCCTTGTAGGTCGGTGCCTCGAGGGTCAGCTCAGCGCCCTCCAGCAGGGTCCATGCGCGCACGCCAGCGCCCGCGGGTAGCGGGTAGTGTGCGTACAGGCCGCTAATGGTCTTGGTCGCCAGGGTCAGGCGGCGTGCCAGGGACTCGGAGAGGGGCAGTTCGTCGGTGGTCAGCTCGGTCAGGCCGTCACGCTCACCGGTTTCACGCGCCTGAATAGCGGCAGAAACAACGGAGTCGGGGAAGTAGCCCAGCTGCTGCCACGACCAAATCCAAGTACCGCGGTTCTCAGATTCGGTGCCCAGCAGGTGCGGCTTGAGCGAGAGCGGGGGAGTGGTCTCAAAATCCAGAGACTGGGAGGTGAAATCCACGTTCCACTCGGAGGTACCCACGAGCTCAGCGAGTCGAGCCTGGTACTCGGTGGAGATAAAGATCGATGCGTCGATAAGGTCCTGCAGAGAATTCGTCATGCTTCAAGATTAGCAACCTTTTAGCGTTCACTATGCCGTGTATCCCCGGTTTTAGTGTGCACTTTAGGCGTATTGGGCTTTAAGGTGCCTGATTGAGCCGTGTCCAAGAGCTCCGAGGGAGAGATAGAGCATATATCTTTCGGCGTAAACTATCTGCTTTGAGTGCCTGTGTTCGTTAGAATCGAAGGGACGGCTTCTTCCGGCACCCTGTAAGCCGACACTACGACCGAACACGGATGCCTCCAGCCGCGCCGTATTCACACTCAAGGATGTATGAACTATGACTGAACCCCGCCTCCCCGAGACGAGTAGCCGCGCCGCGCGCATCCAGGACGCGCTGAACAACATTGGAAGCTGGCTGCTGGATGTCGTTAGTGTTGACCCCGGCTGGAGTGAAATGGTGCTGGACGTTAAACCTCTGGCAGGTCAGATTTTCGTGCGCGTGCGTGAATTCCGCGACGGTGAAGAGTTCATCGGCACCATCGGCCCGCTCAAGGACGGCTCGCCCATTATTGCTGAGGTTCGCAAGCTGCAGCGCGCCGCCTACGACGGTAACCGCGGCACCTGGTTTACCGCCTCCATCGTGGTGGCGGCTACCGGCTGGCCCAACCCGCAGTTCAGCGTGGGTGCCTCCTATAACCGTGACGATGAGCCTGCTAGCTGGAAGAATGAAGGCACCCTGACCGCAACCGACGTGCGTGAGCACCTGGCTGAGTTCCCTCGCGATACTTCGCGTATCCCACAGTGGGCTCGTGAGCGTATGGAGGGCCGTGCCCGCCACTCTGCTGTAGCTGCACTGTCTTCGAGCGAGCATGAGATTCCGAACCCGTACCTGGTCTCTGCTCTGGAAACCTTCCGTAACGATGTGCAGGAGCGAACCCTCATTAACGTGGTTCGTACGATGCTCGGTGGTGACGTTCTGCTCGATGCTACCGGCTCCCTGCTGATTCCCTCCGAGACCGACGCGATGGGACCCGAATCGGTGCTGGCTCACCAGGTTATTCGCATGCCCGAGACCGGCATGCAGGCGCTGTGCGTGTTCTCCTCTTCCGAGCACATTGGCAAGAGCTACGTACGTCAGGAATCCGAGGGTGACGAGCTGATTCTGCGCGAACCGGCGATGAAGGTCTTCATTGACTTCCTTAACAATGAGGCGCTGGATCTGATTGTGGTTGACCCGGGCACCGATCACGAGTGCTACATTGAGCGCGCTCAGGTGCACTGGATTGTCACTTCTCCCCGTAATGACGGTGCGAAGATGGCGCTGGTGCAGGACAATATGCAGATGCTGCTCGGCTCGCTGGTGTCCCCGGCGTCCGTACTGCTGGTGGGTGTTGACCCTGCCGATCCGTCCGGTACCTCCTTCGTGTTTGACCCGGATGAGAACGGCAACCCGCAGAGCCTGCTGGTGTTCACTTCGGCCATTGAGATTGCGGCGCTGGACCCGCATATTGAGGTGCGTTCGGCGAACGCCCTGGATATTCTGCGTTACGCCCTGGATATTGGCGCACCGAGCGTGAAGGTGAACGCGATTAACCCTTCGACCGTGCTGAGCGCGGCGCAGATTCGCGAGCTGCTGGAGATTGTGGATTCGCAGCCCCGCATGGGTGCCTAAGCTCCTGCATTGATTACCTTAAACCGTTGAGGCGGCGACACGTGTAGTGTCGCCGCCTCAACGGTTTAAAAGCTCTCATGACCGAGCGGGTCTACCCGACTAAAAGCTATGCCGCTAGGATGCGTGCTGCCGCTTCCTGCTGGGTGCGGGCGAGTGCCGCCTCCTGCTCGGTCTGGCAGTCTACGCACACGCCCTGATAGAGCACGTCTGCGCTGAAGAGCGCCATGCCGTGAAAATCGCTGGGGGTCAGGCAGGGCGCGGAGCCGACCGCGCAGTCCACGTCTTCGACCTTGCCGCAGCGTACGCAGAAGGCGTGGTGGTGATTGTCGCCCGTGCGGGTTTCGTAGAGCGCGGGGGTTCCCGGCGGTTCGAACTTGCGCAGCAGGTCGATGTCGGTCAGGTCGGCAAGGATGACGTAGACCGACTGAACCGTAATGGCGGGGATGCGCTCGCGGACTGCCTGCACGATGGTGTCGGCGGTGGAGTGCGGGTGTTCCTGCACTGCGTGGAGTACGGCGAGGCGCTGCTTGGTGACGCGGCGGCCCTTGGCGCGCAGACCGGTGGTCCATGCTTCTTCGAGCTGTTCGGGGCTCATTGCGGAGAGTAGGGGCAAGCCGGTGGTGTGGGCGCAGCCGGTATTGTGATGGTCTGGGCTTTGAGTCTTCTTCGTATCGGAGGTAGTCTTTGCGTCGGTCATAGGTATAAGTTTACACCTTATTATGAGAAGTTCATCATTATGTTATGAGAGGTTCATAATAAGCCGGTGAGGTGCCCCTTCCATCCACTCTGTGGCGCCCCTCCTCACCCTGGCCTCGGGTGTGAAGAGATGCCGTACAATCAAAGAACCTAGAGTAACCCGCACCGGCGATCACCATCAAGGAGGATAGGGTCATGGTGTACGACTTCACAAACCCCATCTACATTTTGCTGATGGTTCTGCTCTTTGGTGTGCCCATTGTGACCCCGGTGATTTACGGCCAGTACCGCAGTACTACCACCGGTTTTGATCTGGAGGGGCAGTTGATGCTCGGTCTGCTCTTCACTCTTTTTCTGGGTGCTTACGGCACGATTCTGCTGCTCGGTATTTTTCCGACTGCTACGGCGCAGGTGCTGGAGCAGGTGCCCCTGGTGAATATCCCGGGCGCCATTCCCTAATACCTCCCGCATAGTTTGGCGCGTCGGTGACGCTCTGGGTGAATCCGCGCGCCATAAGGTGCGCCCGCGGGTGCTTGCACGTATTCTATAGAGTCAAGTACACGCTGTACGCGCTGACCTATTTGCTTAGGAGGATACCCATGCACCGTCATAACAATGGACTGAAAACTGCCCTGCTGATGGGCTCCATGGTGGGCATGATGCTGCTCATTGGTGGCCTGCTTTCGGCGACCTTCCGCACCTCTTTTTTCATCTGGATTATGGGTCTGGTGAGCTTGGCTTCGGTCGCGTACACCTACTGGAACTCCGATAAGCTCGCTCTGCGCTCCATGAATGCGTACCCGGTCAGCCGTGAAGAGGTTCCGGTGCTTTACGACATTGTGGAGGAGCTGTCCTCCCGCGCGGGTCAGCCCATGCCCGCCCTCTACGTGGCACCGACCATGACCCCGAACGCGTTCGCAACCGGTCGTAACCCGCAGAATGCGGCGGTGTGCTGCACCGAGGGTATTCTGCAGCTGTTGGATGAGCGCGAGATGCGCGGTGTGCTCGGCCACGAGCTGATGCACGTGTACAACCGCGATATTCTGACCTCTTCGGTGGCGGCGGGTATCGCCTCCATTATCGGTACTGTTGCCCAGTTCCTTTCGTTTGGCGCGATGTTCGGTGGATCCAACCGCGATGGTGAACGTTCGAACCCTCTCGCCATGTTCGTGGTTGCCATGCTGGCTCCCATTGCTACGCAGATTATTCAGATGGCTATTAGCCGCACCCGCGAATTTGATGCCGACGAGGACGGCGCACGTCTGACCGGCGACCCGCTGGCTCTGGCTTCGGCACTGCACAAGCTGGAGAGCGGCGTGTCCATGTACCCGATGGATCCGAACAACCGCAACACTGAGGCGGCGAGCGCCATGATGATTGCGAATCCCTTCGGTTCGCTGAAGAGCATGCTCTCTACTCACCCGCCGATGGATCAGCGTATTGCGCGTCTGCAGCAGCAGGCTCGTGAGATGGGTCAGTACTAGGCCTTTTCTTGGCTGAACCATTCGGGCGCGCATGTGGTGCTGTGTGAAGTATTGCGCTGTATGAAGATGGCGTTGCATGAATATGACCCGGGGTGACGATTATGACCCGCGATGACGGGGCGGCAGACAAAAAGTCCTCGGGGTGGCTACTGTGGAAGTAGCCACCCCGAGGATTTTTTGTGTAGAGGATTTTTACGTTTCGGCTTCTAGCCGCCTCCCTCACCCATCGCTGGGCGGGGAGCCTCACCTGAGTTTAGCGGTAGTTGACGAACTGCAGGTCAACCTCAAGGTCAGCGGACTTGAGCATTGCAATGACTTCCTGCAGGTCATCGCGGGACTTGGAGGAGACGCGCAGCTCATCGCCCTGGATGTTTGCCTTCACACCCTTGGGGCCCTCTTCGCGGATCATCTTGGAAATCTTCTTCGCCTGATCCTGCGCGATGCCTTCCTTGATGGAGCATTCGATGCGGGTTTCCTTGCCGGATGCGTAGGGCTTGCCGGAGTCCAGGGACTTCAGGGAGATGCCGCGCTTGACCAGCTTGGACTGGAAAACGTCGAGCACTGCCAGGGCGCGCTCTTCGGCGTTTGCCTTGATGAGGATCTTGTCGCCGGAGTAGTCGATTTCTGCACCTACGCCGCGGAAGTCGTAACGCTGGGAGATTTCCTTCTGCGCCTGGTGCAGTGCGTTGGAAACTTCCTGCTTGTCCACCTTGGACACAATGTCGAATGACGATTCGCTAGCCATGGGCTTTCCTTTCGTGAATGAGGTGCTACTGGCACCGGTTAGTACTAGCCTACCGGGTTGGGGCTCTTGTTCACAGCTAACTAACAGAAATACGGGCCTGTTTTACAGGCGTTACCAACCTAAAAAGAGGACAATAGAGATATGACCATTCATAACCTGTCTGCAACGGACGCACACACGAGCGAGGAAGCTCACGACCTGCAAACCCTGCTCTTCATTGACTTGCATACCTCTCTGGGCGCTGAGCCCGAAGATATTCCTGAGGCTGAGCGCCTCAGCGAGTCTGACCACCACGATATTCACCTTGACCTGCACGAGGAAGATGCTGAGCCTTCTCTCTTTGACGGTATCGGTATCACCCTGACGGAACCTTCGCTGGTGGCACGTTTCCGTGGCGTTCGCCGTGACCTGGAGCGTGAGATTGCCGGCGACATGTGCACCGTGGAGCAGGCGCGCCGCTATCTGGAGCACCTGGAGATCGTGCTTCTGCTTGAGCAGGATGGCGATACTCCGTCCCGCTCCTTCTAAAGCTACTGTAGGCGGTGGCTTTATTCGCGGCTTTATTCATAAGGTGAGAGCGTGGGCGTGCGGTGAGCGTGCGCTGACGCTCTTGTGTGACGAAAAGACGATAAATACAACCAGATATATAACCTTCGTCACAAAACCCTATGTGAAGTGTACAAGTCCCTAAAACTGCTGTAGAGTAGTCTCTGTTCGCTTGAGCGAGCAACTAGCACCTAGCTAGGCGGCAGGTTACCCGAGCGGCCAAAGGGGGCTGACTGTAAATCAGCTGGCACTGCCTACGGGGGTTCGAATCCCTCACCTGCCACAAATAGCCCGGTTACGAAAGTAACCGGGCTTTTGTGTATCTAAAACCAGTTTTATAGCGGATTCCGCAGCCGCTTTCCAACCCAGCTGCTTTCCACCGCGGTAATCTTCCACCACAGTGGTCTTCCACAGCAACGGTCTTTCATGGTTGCGCCCGTATTTTCTGGGTGCCCGCATTGGGTGCTTTCCTCAGGATGCTGTAGGGGACGACCACGGGGCTTCGCCCGCCGGGTCGGGCGCCTCCATCATTCGGCTACAGGGACATTCGCCAGAGTATTCGCGACACGCCCGTAAACCGGCTGAAACAGCCGCAAAAAGTATTTACTATGACCGCAATTTGTCATATCTTTCACATGTTTGAATCCCAGAGCGAACAATTAGCGATTGGGGTCTTGAGGGTGTAGCTTTATCTCATGGCTACTAATGAAATTACTCAGCAGAACCTGACTGCTACCGTCGAGAGCAACGATATTGTCTTCCTGGACTTCTGGGCAGATTGGTGCGGTCCCTGCAAGCAGTTCTCCCCCGTCTACGAGGCGGCTTCGGAGAAGCACAGCGACATTGTTTTCGGCAAGGTCGACACCGAGGACCAGGGCCAGCTCGCTCAGGCAGCAGGCATCACTTCCATCCCCACCATCATGGGCTTCCGTGACGGTATCCTGGTATACCAGCAGGCTGGCGCACTGCGCGAAGACCAGCTGGAGACCGTAATCGGTTCGATCCGCGAGCTCGACATGGACAAGGTCCGTGCAGAGATCGCAGCAGCAGAGGGCTCTGCAGAGAAGAAGTAAGCTCACCACCACAAAAGAGCTTGAACGGGGCGCACCCGCCGGCACAACCGGCAGGGGCGCCCCGCCCCCTTTTAACCTCGTGAGGGTGCAGGAGCGTTAGCGGTCGCGGTGATCCTCAATGGTCATGCGCGCCCCGTAGCGCTGCTTCGAAAAGCCCGAAGCATGCATGAGCCGCACCAGACGCTGCCGATGCGGGCTAAAGGGCGCCAGCAGGGAGAGCATTCCCGCATCATCGGTGCGCTGACCTATGAACAGCTCACCGACCGCGTGCGCCAGATGGTAGTCGCCCACGCTGATGGCATCCGGGTGCCCGCACACACGCTGCAGGGCCTCGGAAATACTCCACGGGCCCACGCCGCGCACAGCGTGCAGGCTCCGCGCCAGAAGTGCGACGTCGCCTTCTGCCGCAATGTTTTTTAGAGACTCTGCGGAACGAGCGTAAGCGTACACGGCATCGTAGCGGCTTTTATCAACGCCAGCCCGATGCCAATCCCAGGTAGGAATCGTCGCCAGGGTCCGGGCGCTTGGATAGACGCGCATCCCCTCCGGCTGATTCCCCAACCCGGTCGAAGGGGCGGGGGAGCCGTATTTTCGCAGAACCCAGCCTAAGGTCCTGAACGCTTCGGTCTGGGTGATGCGCTGCTCCACAATGGCGTTGAGCATCTGCCGGTCCAGCTGCCCCGAAGCGCTGAGGCGGAGCCCCGGATTCTGCCGCCACGCCTGCTGAACACGCGGCGGAAGAGACTCAAAAGAAGACAGAGCACCGAACTGTTCGGCGGGGTCGTGCAACCCCAGCCAGTACGTCATTTCCTGCGCTAGCGCCTGAAGGTCGGCTCGCGCCTGCATCTGCTGATCAGCGGCACTATAAGAAACCCAGATACGAATACGCACCGGGCGCATCAGCAGGCGATGCAGGGAGGGGAGAGTCTCGGGAAGCGTGGCTGTCTCCGCAACTCGTTCAACGTACAGCACCGCTGGGAACTCGTGAAACGGCGTGCGAGCCGTCAACCAGATTCTCTCAGCACCATCCGCGCGGCTCAGCGCACGATACGAAAAATCCTGAGCGCCGCGGCGTAGCGACCCCAACGTCTGCGCCAACTGCACCGGAACATGCGGCTCAATCACAACCTCGCACACCTCAGGAGCCAGGACACCCGGAAGGGGCGAAGCGGCGGAGGAGAGAGTACGAACCTGAACGCGCGGCTGGTGAAGAACGGTAGGCTCCTGAAGAACATCCGCAAGCGCTGGCGCATAGGGCACACCAGCTGCCGCCAAAGGATGCCGGATGCGCCGAGCACCCGCTACCGGGTGGCTGTCAAGGGCCGCACAGTTAGGGGTGACACCGCCGGGGGTTGAGGAAGGAAACGTACTCACCACACCAGTCTATGCGCCCAAACCGGGCCCTAGCATCCGGGGCAGATATTTGAGGGACAAGATACAAAAAGCGCAGGAAGGGCAGGCACAGCGCTAATGCGATACCCTAAAGGGTAGAGTGAGAACGAACGCAAACTCCGCCACCGGCAACGACAAAGGCGACGCGTTCCACCCGTTCTGTGGGCACCTGTAGCCCGGACACACACCCCGAGAGAAGGACGCCTATGGCAGCGGAAGCACACGAAGCATCCTCGAATACTGACGCACCTGAACAGAAGAACAGCACCGCCACCAGCGCGGACCGTACTCAGCGCGCCAAAAAACAGCCGCGTCAGTCCCTCACCGAGCGCGTCAAAAGCATCCGCCCCCTCGAACTACTACCCGGCCTGCTGCTTGCCGCCGCCGTCATGGCGTTGTACACCTACTACTCGCTGCAACAGATGAAGCACTGGATTACCCCCTCCTGGGACCTGGCGATTTTCACCCAGATGGCGCAGGCGTACTCGCACTTCTCCGTGCCCATCGTGCCCATTAAGGGGCCCGACTTTAACCTCTGGGGTGACCACTTCCACCCGATTCTGGTGCTCCTGGGACCCGTCTACGCGCTGTTCCCCTCGCCGACCACCCTGCTGGTGGTGCAGAACGCCCTGGTCGCCTTCGCAAGCTTCGCCATTGTGCGCTTCACTCAGCGTGCCTTCGCGCTCGCCCAAAAAACTGAAGACGCGCAGAAGAGCGAACCCGCCCAGAAAACTGAAGACGCGCAGAACGTTCAATCCGTAAAACTTCAGGGCGTTATCCCCACCATTACCGGTTTGCTACTCGGCGCTGGCTTTGCCCTCAGCTTCGGCGTTCAGCAGGCCATCGCCGCCCAGTTCCATGAGGTTGCTTTCGCCGTGCCGCTGCTCGCCATGAGCCTCGGCTACCTGGTGCTCGCCTCGCGCGTGAGCGGTACCGAACGCGCCCGCTACCTCGCCTACGCCTGCTGGTGGTCGTTGCCCATTGCCTTTGTCAAAGAAGATATGGGTATTACCGTCGCAGCCATCGGCCTCATCATCTTTATCCGCACCGGCTGGCTGAGCACCGCCGTTGACATTCTGATGCCGCGCCTCTCCGCTGGTACCCCCGCCCCCATGCGCACCCGCATGCAGCAGCTCTACTCCTCCTGGGCGCGTACCCCCGCCGTTGCTGAATCCACCATGGTCATGATTTGGGGTGTGTTCTGGTCCGTTGTCGCCATCTACGTGATCCTGCCCTACTTCAACAGCGGCGGTAACTTCGACTACGCCGACAAGGTGAACTTCTCCGCGGCCCTGGGCGATCCCTTCGGCTCGGTTCTGCAGATGCTTAGCAACAACACCAAGCTGGCAACCCTCGGACTGCTGCTCATTACCGGCGCAATCCTGTGGGTCATTTCTCCGCTGGCGGCAATTGCCCTGCCGACCCTCGCCTGGCGTCTGCTCTCCACCATGGAATCCTACTGGGCAAGCACCTGGCACTACTCGCTGGTGCTTATGCCCGTCGTCTTCCTCGCCCTGCTGGATGTGGTCGTGCGTGTACGCTACGGCGTGGTTCCCGCAGCGATTCCGGTACGCTCGGCTGCGCGCGTAGCCGATAGCGCCTCCCCCCGAGATGCTGGTGCGACGGCTGAATCCGGCCGCCTGACTGCCTTGGCGCGCCGCATGCCCGTATGGGCTATGCCCGCCGTGGCGCTCTTCCTCGCGGTATCCCCAATCTTTGTGGCAGGCTCCCAGCAGCCCCTCGCGTCCCTGGGTAATGCGCAGTTTACCGCCTCCGCGCTGACTACCACCGACCAGATGAAGCAGGACGCCGTGCAGAAGGTACCCGAAGGGGTGACGGTCGCATCTGACCTGTCGATTCTGACCCAGCTCATTCCCGGCCGAACCGTCTACTGGATTGGCCACACCGGTGAGCCCGCACCCGGCTACGTGGTCATTGACCGCAAGAGCAACTCCTGGGGCGGTAACCCTCCGACCAATGCCGCACAGTACGCGGCTGACCGCTACGGCCACTCCTACGCTAAGTACGCAACCGTCGGCACGATTGATATTGTGCGTCGCGTAGATTAGCCCCTTGGTTTAACTTCTCAATGAGCGCCTACCCCGCAAACGCTGGGGTGGGCGCTCGCTTTTAAGAGATGAGGTTTTAAGCACCTTTTTATAGCCCAGGCAGGGACCCTACTGTACACTGGATAGAACACGGGAACCCCCGATGAAGGTCTTGTGCGCACCCGGCACCCAAGGTGGTGCTGGAATTGTAGGTGCGCCGTACTCACCATCACCGATTGATACGCCCCACAAAAATGCGGTTCACACCGTACCCGAGGGCTTCTCTTAACGATCTCTGGTCCAGCGTCTTTGCTGCGTCTGCTGTAACAGACACACCACCGCCGTAGAGCGGGAAGGCGAACCACCAGGAATACGTGACATTGCATGTGAGCATTACCCACCCTGTACACCCCTGATTCACAGGGACTACTGTGCGCTGAGCGCAGAGTACGAACAGGCGTGCGGATAATGTGCCGAGAAATTCAAGACCACCCCCAGCAAGAGCCGCTACCCGCAGCATCCGCAGAACACCTCTGCAGAATACGCCGGTAACGGAGGCCCCCTGGATGCTCTACTCCCCAGGGGATGATGTGTGGCTGGGCCGTGAAGGGGACACCCGGTAAGCGCCGAAAAGCGTGCGCTATCCACCCCTACCGTATAGAGGAAAAATTGACTGAGAATACTGCTACCCCGGCCGAACTGAACGCCGAGGCAGAGACCGTTGTGACCACCGAGAACATCACCGAGAACACCGTTGAGAGCCCTGCTGTAGAAGCAGAAGAAACCACCGCAGAAGCAACTGCAGAAGCACCCGCCGAAAAGGCTGAAGAAGAAGGCGTACGCTTCACCGACCTGGGCCTGGACGCCCGCGTCCTGGCAGCGCTGGAAGAGGTCGGCTACGAGAAGCCGTCCCCCATTCAGGAACAGACCATCCCCCTGCTGCTCGAAGGCCACGACGTGGTCGGTCTGGCACAGACCGGTACCGGTAAGACCGCAGCATTCGCCCTGCCGGCGCTGTCCCGCATGGCTGAACTCGCCGACATTAACGGCGTCTCCCGCGACACCCAGGTGCTGGTCCTGGCACCCACCCGTGAGCTGGCTCTGCAGGTTGCAGAAGCCTTCTCCTCCTACGCAACCCACATGGAGGACTTCACCGTTCTGCCCATTTACGGTGGCTCCCCCTACGGCCCGCAGCTGGCCGGTCTGCGCCGCGGTGCGCAGGTCGTCGTCGGTACCCCCGGCCGCGTGATTGACCACCTCGAAAAGGGTTCCCTGGACCTGTCCAACCTGCAGTACCTGGTACTGGACGAGGCAGACGAAATGCTGCGCATGGGCTTCGCCGAAGACGTGGAGAAGATCCTTGAGGGCACCCCCGACAGCAAGCAGGTTGCACTCTTCTCCGCAACCATGCCCAACTCGATCCGCAAGATCGCTCAGCAGTACCTGAACGACCCCGTCGAGGTCCGCGTCAAGGCTAAGACCACCACCAGCGCAAACATCACCCAGCGCTACATGCAGGTCATGCACTCCCACAAGCTGGACGCCATGACCCGCGTGCTCGAGGTGGAGAACTACGACGGCATTATCGTCTTCGTTCGCACCAAGAAGGAGACCGAGGAGGTCGCCGACAAGCTGAAGGCACGCGGCTTTGCGGCAGCAGCGATTAACGGTGACATCCCCCAGCAGCTGCGTGAGCGCACCGTTGACGCCCTGCGTGACGGCCGCATCGACATCCTCGTGGCAACCGACGTGGCGGCACGCGGCCTGGACGTGGAGCGCATCTCCCTGGTCGTCAACTACGATATCCCCCACGACACCGAGTCCTACGTGCACCGCATCGGTCGTACCGGCCGTGCAGGTCGCGAAGGTGCCGCAATCCTCTTCGTCACCCCGCGTGAGAAGTACATGCTGCGTCAGATTGAGAAGGCAACCCGCCAGAAGGTCGAGCCGATGCACATGCCCACCGCGGAGGCAGTGAACGAGACCCGTAAGCAGCGCTTCGCACAGCAGATTACCGAGACCATCGAGTCTGAGGACCTGAGCTTCTTCCGCCAGATTATCGAGGACTACGAGAACGAGCACGACACCACCGCTGAGGACATTGCGGCCGCACTGGCTGTTATCGCCCAGCAGGGTCGCCCCTTCTTCCTCGACGAGGAAGAGGACATCGCACGTAACTCCCGCCCCTTCTCCGACGATGATTCGGACCGCGGCGGCCGCAAGGGCAAGCGTGCACACAACGACGAGGGCATGGTCAACTACAAGCTGAACGTCGGCCGTTCCTCCCGCGTGACCGCAGGCGCTATTGTGGGTGCACTGGCTAACGAAGGTGGCATTAAGGGCTCCCAGATTGGCTCCATCGACATTCGCCAGCACTTCACCATTGTTGGCCTGCCCGAGGATCTGCCCCGCGACTTCTTCGATCGCCTGCGCGACACCAAGATTGCTGGCGAGTTCATCAACATCCGCAAGGACAACGGTCCCAAGGGCGGTGGCGGTGGCCGCGGCTTCGGTGGCGGCCGTCGTGAGGGCGGCTACCGTGGCAACCGTGAGGGTGGCCGCGACTTTGGCGGTCGCGATAACCGTCGCGAGGGCGGCTACCGCGGTAACCGTGACGGTGGCCGTGACTTCGGTGGCGACCGCGACTTCAAGCGTGGCAGCCGCGATTTCGGTGGCAAGCGCAATGACCGTGACTTCGGTGGTCGCGACTTTGGCGGCCGTGATAACCGCCGCGAGGGTGGCTACCGCGGTAACCGCGATGGTGGCCGCGATTTCGGTGGCCGCGATAACCGCCGCGATGGCGGCTACCGCGGTAACCGTGACGGTGGCCGTGACTTTGGCGGCCGCGGCAAGCGCTACTAAGATTCCGGCTAAGCCTGGATTTGCGGTATGAGGGGCTTGCTGAGGCTATCGGCTAGCAGCCTTGTCATCCGCATGTGATTCAAAGACCGGCAGGGGAGTGATGAGCTCTCCTGCCGGTCTTTTGTATTTGTGTGTTGATGTGTTTGCGTCAGCTGTTGCGGTGGTGCCTGGTCATTAGTGGGGCGCCTGGTCAAAGCTGGGCTCTCGTGCGGCAGCGTGGAGAACAGGAAAACATTAAATGTGGTGCATGCCATAGCTTCTCCGCTTGCGAGCGTTCTTGAAGACCTGTATAGTTTTACCTGTTGCCCCGATAGCTCAGTGGTAGAGCGCCATCTTGGTAAGATGGAGGTCCCGGGATCGATTCCCGGTCGGGGCTCTCTCATTAATTCATGCGAGAGCACGTATTAATGATGTGGCGGTGTAGCTCAGCTGGTTAGAGCGCACGACTCATAATCGTGAGGTCGACGGATCGAGCCCGTCCACCGCTACGCCCCGATAGCTCAGTGGTAGAGCGCCATCTTGGTAAGATGGAGGTCCCGGGATCGATTCCCGGTCGGGGCTCAGATAAGCCTGTCTCTTCGGAGGCAGGCTTTTTTGTTTGCCAATTTTGTCTGCCTATTTTCTTTGCCTGAAGCCCGGTCTGCAGGCGCTCAATAGTACTCAGCCCTGCGGCTCGATACCGGGCATAGCGAAGCCCCCGAGAAAATGAACTGCGCCCCGAAACTTGGACGCATTAAATAGTAACCCTTACACGGCTTCCCGTAGGGCCTGATCCCGGTACTCTACCGGGGTCAGGCCCCTAAGCTTCACCTGACGCCTTACCGTGTTCCAGTGCGTAATATAGGCATCAAGGTCGGCTTTGAAGCTCTCGAAGGTCTGCCAGTCCTGGCCGCGAAAGAACTCGTCCTTAATGTGTCCAAAGACCTGCTCGGTGGCACCATTGTCGATGCAGTTGCCTTTACGTGACATACTCTGGATGAAACCATTATCAGCAAGCGTTCTGACGTAGAACTCGTGCTGATACTGCCACCCCATATCCGAATGCACAATCGGCTCGACCCCCTCAGGTTTGGCGTCCACGAGTACCTGAAGCATCTCTTGCTGCTGGGCAAGATTAGGGAACATCGAGATGGAGTGGGCAACAATCTCTTTACTGGCAAAATCGTACACCGGAGCAAGATACGCCTTACCAAAGGAAAGCTTAAACTCGGTAACAT